>NZ_JBNRLG010000044.1:0-209 GCF_050378715.1 Klebsiella sp. 2-CIP_Kleb. | reverse complement strand
CTCATTGCCGGGGATTCTCCTGAGAACGATGGCGGTGTATGGTCGGCTGCAAACCCTACAGGGAAATGGTCGAACATCGGTGACGCGGCTCTTCGCTCAAACCTGGGTTCAGGCGAAGAGGGAATGGGAGGTGATTTACTCACCGTAAAAAAAGGGCGTGCACCCGAGGCGGCATATATAAAACGCTCCGTGAGTGACATGTTACTGGA
>NZ_JBNRLG010000043.1:0-209 GCF_050378715.1 Klebsiella sp. 2-CIP_Kleb. | reverse complement strand
ATCGAGGTTTTGATCGCCGGTAGATACCCGCGCATAGCCAATCAGCATTATGCAACCCTTTGAAAAGGCAGATTGTAAATTGCCGATATTGTTCGCGTAAACCTGGGTTCAGGCGAAGAGGGAATGGGAGGTGATTTACTCACCGTAAAAAAAGGGCGTGCACCCGAGGCGGCATATATAAAACGCTCCGTGAGTGACATGTTACTGGA
>NZ_JBNRLG010000042.1:0-211 GCF_050378715.1 Klebsiella sp. 2-CIP_Kleb. | reverse complement strand
CATGGGGTCAGGTGGGACCACCGCGCTAGTGCCGCCAGGCAAATTCTGTTTTATCAACACGTCCTGCGGACGCATCGACTAATCTGTATCAGCTGAAAATCTTCTCAAATCCGCCAAAACATCTTCGGCGTTGTAAGGTTAAGCCTCACGGTTCATTAGTACCGGTTAGCTCAACGCATCGCTGCGCTTACACACCCGGCCTATCAACGTC
>NZ_JBNRLG010000041.1:0-219 GCF_050378715.1 Klebsiella sp. 2-CIP_Kleb. | reverse complement strand
CCTGAAAAGGTGCACTGCGAAGTTTTGCTCTTTAAAAATCTGGATCAAGCTGAAAATTGAAACGACACACAGTTAATGTGTGTTCGAGTCTCTCAAATTTTCGCGACACGATGATGTTTTACGAAACATCTTCGGGTTGTGAGGTTAAGCGACTAAGCGTACACGGTGGATGCCCTGGCAGTCAGAGGCGATGAAGGACGTGCTAATCTGCGAAAAGCG
>NZ_JBNRLG010000040.1:0-220 GCF_050378715.1 Klebsiella sp. 2-CIP_Kleb. | reverse complement strand
GGCACTGCCCGGTAGCTAAATGCGGAAGAGATAAGTGCTGAAAGCATCTAAGCACGAAACTTGCCCCGAGATGAGTTCTCCCTGAGACTTTAAGTCTCCTGAAGGAACGTTGAAGACGACGACGTTGATAGGCCGGGTGTGTAAGCGCAGCGATGCGTTGAGCTAACCGGTACTAATGAACCGTGAGGCTTAACCTTACAACGCCGAAGATGTTTTGGCG
>NZ_JBNRLG010000039.1:0-222 GCF_050378715.1 Klebsiella sp. 2-CIP_Kleb. | reverse complement strand
GCCTTCGGGAACTGTGAGACAGGTGCTGCATGGCTGTCGTCAGCTCGTGTTGTGAAATGTTGGGTTAAGTCCCGCAACGAGCGCAACCCTTATCCTTTGTTGCCAGCGGTTCGGCCGGGAACTCAAAGGAGACTGCCAGTGATAAACTGGAGGAAGGTGGGGATGACGTCAAGTCATCATGGCCCTTACGACCAGGGCTACACACGTGCTACAATGGCATAT
>NZ_JBNRLG010000038.1:0-223 GCF_050378715.1 Klebsiella sp. 2-CIP_Kleb. | reverse complement strand
TATATGCCATTGTAGCACGTGTGTAGCCCTGGTCGTAAGGGCCATGATGACTTGACGTCATCCCCACCTTCCTCCAGTTTATCACTGGCAGTCTCCTTTGAGTTCCCGGCCTAACCGCTGGCAACAAAGGATAAGGGTTGCGCTCGTTGCGGGACTTAACCCAACATTTCACAACACGAGCTGACGACAGCCATGCAGCACCTGTCTCACAGTTCCCGAAGGC
>NZ_JBNRLG010000037.1:0-223 GCF_050378715.1 Klebsiella sp. 2-CIP_Kleb. | reverse complement strand
CGCTTTTCGCAGATTAGCACGTCCTTCATCGCCTCTGACTGCCAGGGCATCCACCGTGTACGCTTAGTCGCTTAACCTCACAACCCGAAGATGTTTCGTAAAACATCATCGCGTCGCGAAAATTTGAGAGACTCGAACACACATTAACTGTGTGTCGTTTCAATTTTCAGCTTGATCCAGATTTTTAAAGAGCAAATATCTCAAACGTCACCCGAAGATGAGT
>NZ_JBNRLG010000036.1:0-226 GCF_050378715.1 Klebsiella sp. 2-CIP_Kleb. | reverse complement strand
CGATGGGGCTATAGCTCAGCTGGGAGAGCGCCTGCTTTGCACGCAGGAGGTCTGCGGTTCGATCCCGCATAGCTCCACCATCTTTACTGCGAACACAAGAAAACTTCAGAGTGAACCTGAAAAGGTGCACTGCGAAGTTTTGCTCTTTAAAAATCTGGATCAAGCTGAAAATTGAAACGACACACAGTTAATGTGTGTTCGAGTCTCTCAAATTTTCGCGACACGA
>NZ_JBNRLG010000035.1:0-249 GCF_050378715.1 Klebsiella sp. 2-CIP_Kleb. | reverse complement strand
CTCTGAAGTTTTCTTGTGTTCGCAGTAAAGATGGTGGAGCTATGCGGGATCGAACCGCAGACCTCCTGCGTGCAAAGCAGGCGCTCTCCCAGCTGAGCTATAGCCCCATCGTTTGCAACCTCTTCAAATTTGCTTCGCAAATTTGGTAGGCCTGAGTGGACTTGAACCACCGACCTCACCCTTATCAGGGGTGCGCTCTAACCACCTGAGCTACAAGCCTGCAGAGATTATTTACTGCTCTATTTCATC
>NZ_JBNRLG010000034.1:0-269 GCF_050378715.1 Klebsiella sp. 2-CIP_Kleb. | reverse complement strand
CACAACCCGAAGATGTTTCACTTCGTGTCGCGAAAATTTGAGAGACTCGAACACACATTAACTGTGTGTCGTTTCAATTTTCAGCTTGATCCAGATTTTTAAAGAGCAAAATTTCACAATGCACTTTGCAGTACATTTTGAAATTTATTATTTATCAAACAATCTGTGTGAGCACTGCAAAGGCAGGTTCTTTAAGGTAAGGAGGTGATCCAACCGCAGGTTCCCCTACGGTTACCTTGTTACGACTTCACCCCAGTCATGAATCACAA
>NZ_JBNRLG010000033.1:0-319 GCF_050378715.1 Klebsiella sp. 2-CIP_Kleb. | reverse complement strand
CTCTGAAGTTTTCTTGTGTTCGCAGTAAAGATGGTGGAGCTATGCGGGATCGAACCGCAGACCTCCTGCGTGCAAAGCAGGCGCTCTCCCAGCTGAGCTATAGCCCCATCGGTGTTATCTCTGTACCGGTAATTTTTCCTGAGACAAGGCGTGGTGAAGCGAAGCATACTGAAGTATGCGAGCTTTGCCACAACGCAGTATTCAGGGAAAATTTGGTAGGCCTGAGTGGACTTGAACCACCGACCTCACCCTTATCAGGGGTGCGCTCTAACCACCTGAGCTACAAGCCTGCAGAGATTATTTACTGCTCTATTTCATC
>NZ_JBNRLG010000032.1:0-556 GCF_050378715.1 Klebsiella sp. 2-CIP_Kleb. | reverse complement strand
CTCTGCCGTCCCCTGGACAGCAAGACGGGTTGTGCTTGTCTCAGCCCCGGCGAATGGACTCAAACGGGTGATACGGGTACCAGGGGAAAGGAGCAGGCACCCGCCGCAACGGCGAAGAGCGCGGGCGCGAAACGGCGTTGCCCCGCAGAGTGCCGGCAGTCCTTCGCCGGCACGGTGAAAGCGGCGCGGCCGGAACGGCCGCAGCAAGCGCTGCCGTTGACTTTGACCTCAGACATCAGACACTAGCCGTCAGGCCCGAAACCGCTTGCGGGTTCGGCGGAGCCCGGCAGGTGCGCAGCAGCTGCCCTGGCGGAGTGTGGCTCGACGACCGGACAGCGCAGCTGGCCGGGAGCCGAAGGTGTCCAGTGTGGGTATGCTTTTAAAGCCTTTAAGGTTTAAAAAGAGGCATCACAGCAGGGAGAAGAAGAGGAAGCAGGCAAACAGCAGGCAGCAAACAGGGAAGACGCGGAAAGGAAATGCGGGCGGCGCGTCAGCGCGGCCCGGTTTTCCCGGCGCCGCAGGCGCGCGGTCTTTCGAGGCGCGGCCAGACGGGGAC
>NZ_JBNRLG010000031.1:0-586 GCF_050378715.1 Klebsiella sp. 2-CIP_Kleb. | reverse complement strand
CAGCGAATCCAGCTGCTGGTCCTGGGTGCCGTTCACCTTCGCGGTATGCTCATTGTCCACCTGGCCGCCGGTCACGTAGAAGCGCAGCATCGGGCGGAACTCCGGCCCCATACCGATGGCGATGTTCTGCGACAGCGTCAGCTTCCAGCCGTGGTTATTCCCGCCCTGGTCGTAGTCCACGCGCTGGTAGCCCGCTTCCAGCCAGGTGGAGTGCACGTCGTTCCAGAAATACATCGGCCGCACGATGGCGCCGTAGTTCTTGCGGTTGTCGGTGTTGTCCCTGCCGTTGTCGTAGTCGTGGAAGGCCAGCAGATATTCCACCTGCGCCTGCTGAGTGAACTTATGGCTGCCCTCGAAGCTGGCGTAGACCGTGGTCAGGTCGTCGGTTTTGTTGTAGACGCTGTTATCCGAGTTGTCGGAGTAGCGCAGGATCACCTTGTTCACCCCGCTGTCGTTGGTGTGGCTCAGCACCAGGCCGCCCTGCCAGGCTTCGAGGCGCGCGTCGCTGTCCACCGCCTTCGAGTCAAAGCCGTAGTTGGCGTACACCTCGACGTCGATCGGCCCGGCCTTGATGTTGTGGGTTTTG
>NZ_JBNRLG010000030.1:0-618 GCF_050378715.1 Klebsiella sp. 2-CIP_Kleb. | reverse complement strand
GTGACCGTCAACGCCGCGCACCACGTGCCAGCCGTAGGCTTCAAAGCGTTTGGCGGTATCGTCGGTGAACCAGCCTTCAACGTGGCCGTCGATGGAGATGCCGTTGTCATCATAGAAGGCCACCAGTTTGCCCAGCTTCAGGGTACCGGCCAGGGAGCACACTTCGTGAGAAATGCCTTCCATCATGCAGCCATCGCCCATGAAAGCGTAGGTGTAGTGGTCGACGATGTCGTGCCCCGGACGGTTGAACTGCGCCGCCAGAGTTTTCTCGGCGATAGCCATCCCGACCGCGTTAGCGATACCCTGGCCCAGCGGACCGGTAGTGGTTTCCACGCCCGCGGTGTAGCCGACTTCCGGG
Source organism: Klebsiella sp. 2-CIP_Kleb. (assembly GCF_050378715.1). NCBI lineage: Bacteria > Pseudomonadati > Pseudomonadota > Gammaproteobacteria > Enterobacterales > Enterobacteriaceae > Klebsiella > Klebsiella sp. 2-CIP_Kleb. The sequence continues at coordinate 260 of NZ_JBNRLG010000030.1, read as the reverse complement.
TGGCCCGGCGTTTTAGAGTGCAGCTGGCGGAAGTTTTTCAGCTCTTCAATCGGCAGATCGTAGCCAGTGAGGTGCAGCAGGCTGTAAATCAGCATCGAACCATGGCCATTGGATAGTACAAAACGGTCACGGTCAGCCCAGGCCGGATTGTTCGGGTTATGGTTCAGGAAATCACGCCACAGCACTTCGGCAATGTCAGCCATACCCATCGGGGCACCCGGGTGGCCGGATTTGGCTTTCTGTACAGCGTCCATGCTCAG
>NZ_JBNRLG010000029.1:0-809 GCF_050378715.1 Klebsiella sp. 2-CIP_Kleb. | reverse complement strand
GTAATGGCGCAAGAATTTACTCAGGAACAGATCGACGCCATCGTCGCCAAAGCCGTTGATAAAGCGCTGGCCGAACGCCAGGCGAAAATCGACGCCGCGGCCGACAAAAAGGTCGACGTGATCACCAACCCGCAGACCACCGCCGCCTCGCCGGATATGGCCATTCCGTTCGGCCTCAAGTTCAGCGGCTACGCCCGCTATGGCGCCCACTTCCAGACCGGCGACCAGAAATATGTCGGCGTCGACGGCTCCTATAACGGCGCCTCGGCGATCGGCCGCCTGGGCAACGAAAGCAACGGCGGCGAATTCCAGATCAGCAAGGCCTTCAAAAGCGCGCAGGGGGCTATCTGGGATCTTAACGTGATGTTCGACCACTGGAGCGACGAGGTTAACCTGAAGAAGGCCTACGTCGGCGTCACCAACGTCCTCGACTCCAACCCCAACGCCTATATCTGGGCCGGCCGCGACTTCCACCAGCGTCCGCAGCAGGGGATCAACGACTACTTCTGGATGAACCACGACGGCCAGGGCGCCGGGGTGAAGAACTTTGATATCGGCGGCGTGCAGTTCGACGTGGCGGCGGTGTCGCAGGTGAAATCCTGTAGTCCGGAAGTGATGGCCGACGAGACCAACCCGTCGCGCATCACCTGTACCGGCAGCTCCGACACCGGCGACAACGGCCACTACGCGCTGACCACCAAAACCCACAACATCAAGGCCGGGCCGATCGACGTCGAGGTGTACGCCAACTACGGCTTTGACTCGAAGGCGGTGGACAGCGACGCGCGCCTCGAAGCCTGGCAGGGCGG
>NZ_JBNRLG010000028.1:0-952 GCF_050378715.1 Klebsiella sp. 2-CIP_Kleb. | reverse complement strand
TATCACCTTACCGACGCTTTTCGCAGATTAGCACGTCCTTCATCGCCTCTGACTGCCAGGGCATCCACCGTGTACGCTTAGTCGCTTAACCTCACAACCCGAAGATGTTTCACTTCGTGTCGCGAAAATTTGAGAGACTCGAACACACATTAACTGTGTGTCGTTTCAATTTTCAGCTTGATCCAGATTTTTAAAGAGCAAATATCTCAAACGTCACCCGAAGATGAGTTTTGAGATAGTTCGGCACGCGTCTTTCACTCACGAACCAGCAAGTGGCGTCCCCTAGGGGATTCGAACCCCTGTTACCGCCGTGAAAGGGCGGTGTCCTGGGCCTCTAGACGAAGGGGACACTGAAGTCTCAATCGCAAGACGCCTTGCTTCTTTACTTTCATCAGACAATCTGTGTGAGCACTACAAAGGCAGGTTCTTTAAGGTAAGGAGGTGATCCAACCGCAGGTTCCCCTACGGTTACCTTGTTACGACTTCACCCCAGTCATGAATCACAAAGTGGTAAGCGCCCTCCCGAAGGTTAAGCTACCTACTTCTTTTGCAACCCACTCCCATGGTGTGACGGGCGGTGTGTACAAGGCCCGGGAACGTATTCACCGTAGCATTCTGATCTACGATTACTAGCGATTCCGACTTCATGGAGTCGAGTTGCAGACTCCAATCCGGACTACGACATACTTTATGAGGTCCGCTTGCTCTCGCGAGGTCGCTTCTCTTTGTATATGCCATTGTAGCACGTGTGTAGCCCTGGTCGTAAGGGCCATGATGACTTGACGTCATCCCCACCTTCCTCCAGTTTATCACTGGCAGTCTCCTTTGAGTTCCCGGCCGGACCGCTGGCAACAAAGGATAAGGGTTGCGCTCGTTGCGGGACTTAACCCAACATTTCACAACACGAGCTGACGACAGCCATGCAGCACCTGTCTCACAGTTCCCGAAGGCA
>NZ_JBNRLG010000027.1:0-1025 GCF_050378715.1 Klebsiella sp. 2-CIP_Kleb. | reverse complement strand
GCTGCCATCACTACCGTTCTGGCTAAAACCTACGGTGGTTCCGCTCGCGCATTCGACCAGATCGATAACGCGCCGGAAGAAAAAGCTCGTGGTATCACCATCAACACCTCTCACGTTGAATATGACACCCCGACTCGCCACTACGCGCACGTAGACTGCCCGGGCCACGCCGACTATGTTAAAAACATGATCACCGGTGCTGCGCAGATGGACGGCGCGATCCTGGTTGTTGCTGCGACTGACGGCCCGATGCCGCAGACTCGTGAGCACATCCTGCTGGGTCGTCAGGTAGGCGTTCCGTACATCATCGTGTTCCTGAACAAATGCGACATGGTTGATGACGAAGAGCTGCTGGAACTGGTTGAGATGGAAGTTCGTGAACTGCTGTCTCAGTACGATTTCCCGGGCGACGACACCCCGATCGTTCGTGGTTCTGCTCTGAAAGCGCTGGAAGGCGACGCAGAGTGGGAAGCGAAAATCATCGAACTGGCTGGCCACCTGGATACCTATATCCCGGAACCAGAGCGTGCGATTGACAAGCCGTTCCTGCTGCCGATCGAAGACGTATTCTCCATCTCCGGTCGTGGTACCGTTGTTACCGGTCGTGTAGAGCGCGGTATCATCAAAGTGGGTGAAGAAGTTGAAATCGTTGGTATCAAAGAAACCGCGAAAACCACCTGTACTGGCGTTGAAATGTTCCGCAAACTGCTGGACGAAGGCCGTGCTGGTGAGAACGTAGGTGTTCTGCTGCGTGGTATCAAACGCGAAGAAATCGAACGTGGTCAGGTACTGGCTAAGCCGGGCACCATCAACCCGCACACCAAGTTCGAATCTGAAGTGTACATCCTGTCCAAAGACGAAGGCGGCCGTCATACTCCGTTCTTCAAAGGCTACCGTCCGCAGTTCTACTTCCGTACAACTGACGTGACTGGCACCATCGAACTGCCGGAAGGCGTAGAGATGGTAATGCCGGGCGACAACATCAAAATGGTTGTTACCCTGATCCACCCGATCGCGATGGACGA
>NZ_JBNRLG010000026.1:0-1203 GCF_050378715.1 Klebsiella sp. 2-CIP_Kleb. | reverse complement strand
AAATGAATACCAAGTCTCAAGAGTGAACACGTAATTCATTACGAAGTTTAATTCTTTGAGCATCAAACTTAAATTGAAGAGTTTGATCATGGCTCAGATTGAACGCTGGCGGCAGGCCTAACACATGCAAGTCGAGCGGTAGCACAGAGAGCTTGCTCTCGGGTGACGAGCGGCGGACGGGTGAGTAATGTCTGGGAAACTGCCTGATGGAGGGGGATAACTACTGGAAACGGTAGCTAATACCGCATAACGTCGCAAGACCAAAGTGGGGGACCTTCGGGCCTCATGCCATCAGATGTGCCCAGATGGGATTAGCTAGTAGGTGGGGTAACGGCTCACCTAGGCGACGATCCCTAGCTGGTCTGAGAGGATGACCAGCCACACTGGAACTGAGACACGGTCCAGACTCCTACGGGAGGCAGCAGTGGGGAATATTGCACAATGGGCGCAAGCCTGATGCAGCCATGCCGCGTGTATGAAGAAGGCCTTCGGGTTGTAAAGTACTTTCAGCGGGGAGGAAGGCGATAAGGTTAATAACCTTGTCGATTGACGTTACCCGCAGAAGAAGCACCGGCTAACTCCGTGCCAGCAGCCGCGGTAATACGGAGGGTGCAAGCGTTAATCGGAATTACTGGGCGTAAAGCGCACGCAGGCGGTCTGTCAAGTCGGATGTGAAATCCCCGGGCTCAACCTGGGAACTGCATTCGAAACTGGCAGGCTAGAGTCTTGTAGAGGGGGGTAGAATTCCAGGTGTAGCGGTGAAATGCGTAGAGATCTGGAGGAATACCGGTGGCGAAGGCGGCCCCCTGGACAAAGACTGACGCTCAGGTGCGAAAGCGTGGGGAGCAAACAGGATTAGATACCCTGGTAGTCCACGCCGTAAACGATGTCGATTTGGAGGTTGTGCCCTTGAGGCGTGGCTTCCGGAGCTAACGCGTTAAATCGACCGCCTGGGGAGTACGGCCGCAAGGTTAAAACTCAAATGAATTGACGGGGGCCCGCACAAGCGGTGGAGCATGTGGTTTAATTCGATGCAACGCGAAGAACCTTACCTGGTCTTGACATCCACAGAACTTAGCAGAGATGCTTTGGTGCCTTCGGGAACTGTGAGACAGGTGCTGCATGGCTGTCGTCAGCTCGTGTTGTGAAATGTTGGGTTAAGTCCCGCAACGAGCGCAACCCTTATCCTTTGTTGCCAGCGGT
>NZ_JBNRLG010000025.1:0-1249 GCF_050378715.1 Klebsiella sp. 2-CIP_Kleb. | reverse complement strand
TGAAGTGGTCAACAAAAACTGGCCACCGCGTTAGAGTTTTTCCAGTATCGGTTTTCTGATTCGTTTGGTGGTAACCCACCATTATATTCGTGCGGTCTTAGTGCGCTGTAATACCCAACGATATAGTCCGTTATTGCGTGGGCTGCATCGCTGAAGCTTACATAGCCCGTCGCCGGCACCCATTCGTTCTTCAGACTCCTGAAGAAGCGCTCCATTGGGCTGTTATCCCAGCAGTTTCCACGCCGACTCATACTCTGCCTGAACCGGTATCGCCACAGTAACTGCCGGAACTGCCTGCTCGTATAATGGCTGCCTTGATCGCTGTGGAACATCACCCCGACTGGCTTACCACGGGTTTCCCATGCCATTTCCAGTGCTTTCATGGTGAGCCTGCTGTCCGGCGAGAACGACATGGCCCAGCCCACTGGTTTTCTTGCGAACAGGTCGAGAACAACGGCGAGGTACGCCCAGCGCTTACCCGTCCAGATATAGGTCACATCACCGCACCACACCTGATTTGGTTCCGTTACGGCGAACTGTCGCTCAAGATGATTCGGGATAGCAACGTGCTCATGACCACCACGCTTATACCGGTGAGTCGGCTGCTGGCAACTGACCAGCCCCAGCTCTTTCATGAGTCTGCCAGCAAGCCAGCGCCCCATCTGGTATCCTCTCTGGGTTGCCATTGTGGCGATGCTTCTTGCTCCGGCAGAGCCGTGGCTGATGCCATGCAGTTCAAGTACCTGACTGCGTAATACAGCCCGTCTGCCGTCTGGCTTTTCAGGACGGTTTTTCCAGTATTTGTAGCTGCTGCGATGAACCCCGAACACATGGCAGAGAGTGGCCACAGGATAACGCGCCCTGAGTTTCCCGATTATCGAGAACTGTTCAGGGAGTCTGACATCAAGAGCGCGGTAGCCTTTTTTAATATTTCATTTTCCATTTCAATACGTTGTAGCTTTTTTCTGAGCTCTCGGATTTCAATTTGTTCCGGGGTAATGGGTGAGGCTTTTGGTGTTTTTCCCTGCCGCTCATCACGTAATTGTTTCACCCATCGCGTCATTGTGGAAAGGCCGACATCCATAGCGCTGGCTGCATCTGCCACGGTATAGTTCTGGTCAACGACCAGTTGAGCGGATTCGCGTTTAAACTCTGCGCTGAAATTTCTTTTTTTCATTATGGCACCTGTGTTGTTCTGAGGTGAGCATATCACCTCTGTTCAGGTGGCCAAATTCAGTAAACCACTTCA
>NZ_JBNRLG010000024.1:0-2838 GCF_050378715.1 Klebsiella sp. 2-CIP_Kleb. | reverse complement strand
AACGTTCCTTCAGGAGACTTAAAGTCTCAGGGAGAACTCATCTCGGGGCAAGTTTCGTGCTTAGATGCTTTCAGCACTTATCTCTTCCGCATTTAGCTACCGGGCAGTGCCATTGGCATGACAACCCGAACACCAGTGATGCGTCCACTCCGGTCCTCTCGTACTAGGAGCAGCCCCCCTCAATTCTCCAGCGCCCACGGCAGATAGGGACCGAACTGTCTCACGACGTTCTAAACCCAGCTCGCGTACCACTTTAAATGGCGAACAGCCATACCCTTGGGACCTACTTCAGCCCCAGGATGTGATGAGCCGACATCGAGGTGCCAAACACCGCCGTCGATATGAACTCTTGGGCGGTATCAGCCTGTTATCCCCGGAGTACCTTTTATCCGTTGAGCGATGGCCCTTCCATTCAGAACCACCGGATCACTATGACCTGCTTTCGCACCTGCTCGCGCCGTCACGCTCGCAGTCAAGCTAGCTTATGCCATTGCACTAACCTCCTGATGTCCGACCAGGATTAGCTAACCTTCGTGCTCCTCCGTTACGCTTTGGGAGGAGACCGCCCCAGTCAAACTACCCACCAGACACTGTCCGCAACCCCGGTCAGGGGCCAACGTTAGAACATCAAACATTAAAGGGTGGTATTTCAAGGTTGGCTCCACGCAGACTGGCGTCCACGCTTCAAAGCCTCCCACCTATCCTACACATCAAGGCTCAATGTTCAGTGTCAAGCTATAGTAAAGGTTCACGGGGTCTTTCCGTCTTGCCGCGGGTACACTGCATCTTCACAGCGAGTTCAATTTCACTGAGTCTCGGGTGGAGACAGCCTGGCCATCATTACGCCATTCGTGCAGGTCGGAACTTACCCGACAAGGAATTTCGCTACCTTAGGACCGTTATAGTTACGGCCGCCGTTTACCGGGGCTTCGATCAAGAGCTTCTCCTTACGGATAACCCCATCAATTAACCTTCCGGCACCGGGCAGGCGTCACACCGTATACGTCCACTTTCGTGTTTGCACAGTGCTGTGTTTTTAATAAACAGTTGCAGCCAGCTGGTATCTTCGACTGGTCTCAGCTCCATCCGCAGGGACTTCACCTACACACCAGCGTGCCTTCTCCCGAAGTTACGGCACCATTTTGCCTAGTTCCTTCACCCGAGTTCTCTCAAGCGCCTTGGTATTCTCTACCTGACCACCTGTGTCGGTTTGGGGTACGATTTGATGTTACCTGATGCTTAGAGGCTTTTCCTGGAAGCAGGGCATTTGTTACTTCAGCACCGTAGTGCCTCGTCATCACACCTCAGCCTTGATTATCCGGATTTGCCTGGATAACCAGCCTACATGCTTAAACCGGGACAACCGTCGCCCGGCTAACATAGCCTTCTCCGTCCCCCCTTCGCAGTAACACCAAGTACAGGAATATTAACCTGTTTCCCATCGACTACGCCTTTCGGCCTCGCCTTAGGGGTCGACTCACCCTGCCCCGATTAACGTTGGACAGGAACCCTTGGTCTTCCGGCGAGCGGGCTTTTCACCCGCTTTATCGTTACTTATGTCAGCATTCGCACTTCTGATACCTCCAGCAACCCTCACAGGCCACCTTCGCAGGCTTACAGAACGCTCCCCTACCCAACAACGCATAAGCGTCGCTGCCGCAGCTTCGGTGCATGGTTTAGCCCCGTTACATCTTCCGCGCAGGCCGACTCGACCAGTGAGCTATTACGCTTTCTTTAAATGATGGCTGCTTCTAAGCCAACATCCTGGCTGTCTGTGCCTTCCCACATCGTTTCCCACTTAACCATGACTTTGGGACCTTAGCTGGCGGTCTGGGTTGTTTCCCTCTTCACGACGGACGTTAGCACCCGCCGTGTGTCTCCCGTGATAACATTCTTCGGTATTCGTAGTTTGCATCGGGTTGGTAAGTCGGGATGACCCCCTAGCCGAAACAGTGCTCTACCCCCGAAGATGAGTTCACGAGGCGCTACCTAAATAGCTTTCGGGGAGAACCAGCTATCTCCCGGTTTGATTGGCCTTTCACCCCCAGCCACAAGTCATCCGCTAATTTTTCAACATTAGTCGGTTCGGTCCTCCAGTTAGTGTTACCCAACCTTCAACCTGCCCATGGCTAGATCACCGGGTTTCGGGTCTATACCCTGCAACTTAACGCCCAGTTAAGACTCGGTTTCCCTGCGGCTCCCCTATACGGTTAACCTTGCTACAGAATATAAGTCGCTGACCCATTATACAAAAGGTACGCAGTCACACCATAAAGGTGCTCCCACTGCTTGTACGTACACGGTTTCAGGTTCTTTTTCACTCCCCTCGCCGGGGTTCTTTTCGCCTTTCCCTCACGGTACTGGTTCACTATCGGTCAGTCAGGAGTATTTAGCCTTGGAGGATGGTCCCCCCATATTCAGACAGGATACCACGTGTCCCGCCCTACTCTTCGAGTTCACAGCCTGTGCATTTTGGTGTACGGGACTATCACCCTGTACCGTCGGACTTTCCAGACCGTTCCACTAACACACAAGCTGATTCAGACTCTGGGCTGCTCCCCGTTCGCTCGCCGCTACTGGGGGAATCTCGGTTGATTTCTTTTCCTCGGGGTACTTAGATGTTTCAGTTCCCCCGGTTCGCCTCGTTAACCTATGTATTCAGTTAACGATAGTGTGACGAATCACACTGGGTTTCCCCATTCGGACATCGCCGGTTATAACGGTTCATATCACCTTACCGACGCTTTTCGCAGATTAGCACGTCCTTCATCGCCTCTGACTGCCAGGGCATCCACCGTGTACGCTTAGTCGCTTAACCTCACAACCCGAAGATGTTTC
>NZ_JBNRLG010000023.1:0-3036 GCF_050378715.1 Klebsiella sp. 2-CIP_Kleb. | reverse complement strand
TCGCGTTTAAACTCTGCGCTGAAATTTCTTTTTTTCATTATGGCACCTGTGTTGTTCTGAGGTGAGCATATCACCTCTGTTCAGGTGGCCAAATTCAGTAAACCACTTCACACACGATTTCCTGCTTTACCGGCGCGAACTCCTCCAGACCAAGACAAGGCTCCCCGCGCAGCTCCCGCACGGTTCGTTCCAGCACGACGTTAAAATGCTTCCTGATAAAGCGAATATCTGTATCCGCCAGTTGAAGCACCGTTTTGATGCCCATCGACTCCAGCTTTTTACTGATTCGGCGCCCAACCCCCCAGACCTCATCCACCGGCAGCAAAGCCATCAACTTCCTCTGCCTTTCCAGATTAGACAGATCCACCACTCCTCCGGTCTGCCGCTGCCACTGTTTCGCCGCGTGATTGGCCAGTTTTGCCAGGGTTTTAGTCTGGGCTATGCCGACGCCGACCGTGAGGTGCGTCCTGCGCAGAACCGTCTCACGAATTTCCCTGCCAAAGTCGGTAAGATCGCGACAGTTACGCACACCAGTCAGATCGCAAAATGCCTCATCAATACTGTAAATTTCGCAGCGTGGAGAGAGTTCCTCCAGCGTTGTCATCACTCGGTTGGACATATCGGCATAAAGCTCATAGTTGCTGCTAAACGCGATAATACCGTGCCGGCGAAACATGTCCTTTTGCTTGAAATAAGGCTCACCCATTTTGACGAAGGGCTTAGCCTCTTGCGAACGGGCGATCACGCAACCGTCGTTGTTTGACAGGACGACCACCGGCCGCCCCTTCAGGTCAGGACGAAATACGGTCTCGCACGATGCGTAAAATGAGTTCACATCGCAAAGTGCAAACATTTCAGCCAGCCGATTTAATGATGTACGTAACCACCCCGAACACATCGAGAGTATCCTCGCTACCGACGACTATCGGCGAATATGCAGGGTTCATTGGGTTAAGCTGAACCCGCGGATGCAGCTGCAGCTTCTTAACGGTGAATTCCCCATCCACTGCAGCGATAACGATATCGCCATGAACTGCTGTCCTTGAGCTATCCACAACAAGAAGATCACCCTCCCCTATGCCGGCGTCTTTCATACTGTCGCCCGCGGCTTTGACAAAATACGTCGCACTGGGGTGGTTAACGAGCAACTCGTTCAGATCGATGCGTTGCTCAACATAATCCTGTGCAGGACTTGGAAAACCACATTGCACAAGGTCGCTGTACAACGGGAGCAGCATGATCTGACGTAACTCAACGGGAGTGTAGAACTGCATAATAGTCTCGCTCACATTAATACTGTTTTTATATACAGTAGTTTTAACAGGGCGACATATCAATATAGGCTCTGGCTATCAATTTATGTCATTGCCGTAACACATTGATGTAACGAGTAAGGTAAGTCTTAAAGTGTTTTCAGGCCTTAGCTGTTTGATGGTTTTACAAACAGGGTGCGGTTAAAATTTTTCAGCTATGGCAATGCCTTCATAGCAAATTGCTCACCTGCGATCTCTTGCATACGGTTCGCAGGTGAGCAAACTTAACCGGCTGGTAAATATTTATAAATCGTCTTCACTCCCTCCTATCACATAGGCCGCCGATCCGATGTTTTAACTGCTCAGACCAGAAATATCTGGAAGCTTTAGGCATCTTCTTGGAAGATAGATGAGCGCAAAGACGCACACAGCAATGATGTTATGTAGTATTTTCCCCTTGAGTGTGCCTGCTCAAGGGGATTTTTTATCGCCGTATTGTACTGGCAAATATTTGTAAATAGTCTTCACCCCCACGCCTGTCACATCGGCCACACGCGACTGGACAAGCGGTTAGTCCGGTATGTTTCTCGCGCTACTACTGCTTACGTTAACGTCTGGTAATGATCTAGCGGCGCGACGTAAAGCGGCGTTGAAAGCAATTATAGTGACCGGCCGGCGTTGGTACTTCACACGGTTAGAATGGCTCTGAAATAAAAAAACATCTTCTGGATAGCGTTCTCTTCTACGAGCAATGATCCCCTCCACTGGAGGGGTTGATTCAACACGTAGCTCCTTCAGGTGACCCTGTTTTCGTATCAGTATCAAGCCATCATCAATATCATCATATCGAATACTCAGCAGCCTTCCAGCGCTTAAACCTGTGTGAAAAATTAACGCCCACAAGTCTGCCCATGTATCTGAGATGGAAACAAGATTGCTGTTAATAGTTAAAAATTGTTCAAAACTTATTGTTTTCTTACCGTTCACGAACAAACCAAACTGTTTTCAAAACTGAAAGTACTTATTATCTCAAATGTTACATATCACGGGAAGGGCAGGAATCCTTGATCGCGGACGGCAGCAGGAAAGTATTTGTAGATCGTCTTCACCCCCACCCCTATCACATCAGCCACCTGCTGCCGGGTAGCGCCGTTCTCCAGCATTCTGCGGCACCGCTCCACAACCTCAGTGGTCATTACCCGGCGGCGTCCGCCTACTCTCCCCTGCTCCCTCGCTGCGGCTAAACCGGCTCGGGTACGCTCGACGATCAGCTCGCGCTCCATTTCCGCCAGGGCGCTCATGACGTGGAAGAAAAAGCGGCCTGCTGGCGTACTGGTATCGATGCTGTCGGTAAGACTGCGAAAATTCACCCCGCGCGCCTGCAGCTCCGACACGAGTGTAATCAAATCGCGCACGCTGCGACCCAGCCTGTCCAGCTTCCAGACCACCAGCACATCGCCCGGGCGCAGCCGCCGTAAGGCGCGCTTTAACCCTGGGCGTCTGGCATTTTTCCCGCTCGCTGTGTCTTCGAAAATCTGCTCACATTCTGCGCGAACCAGCGCATTTTTCTGCAAATCGAGGTTTTGATCGCCGGTAGATACCCGCGCATAGCCAATCAGCATTATGCAACCCTTTGAAAAGGCAGATTGTAAATTGCCGATATTGTTCGCGTAAACCTGGGTTCAAGCGAACCTGGGTTTGGAGCGGATATGTCTATGACGACAATTGGTAAAACAGTCGGAGATATCGTCAGGTCGCCATACATTATTACCGGGCATGCCAG
>NZ_JBNRLG010000022.1:0-3126 GCF_050378715.1 Klebsiella sp. 2-CIP_Kleb. | reverse complement strand
CCTCGCGGCGAACGGCTCTCAAACGGGTGAAGGTTATATCCAGGGGGCAGGTTCAGCAGGTCCCCGCACAAAGTCAAAACCGCGGCCCCGGCAACTCAACGGGTGATGGTTTTAAAAGGCAAAACAACGGATTAAGGAGATTCATCATGGCAGCACGTGGCGTTAACAAAGTCATTCTGGTTGGACATCTGGGACAGGACCCGGAAGTGCGTTACATGCCCAACGGGGGCGCAGTGGTCAATCTGACGCTGGCCACGTCTGAAACATGGCGTGACAAGCAGACGGGAGAGATGCGCGAAAACACCGAGTGGCACCGTGTTGTCATGTTCGGCAAGCTCGCGGAAGTGGCGGGCGAATACCTGCGTAAAGGCGCACAGGTCTACATCGAGGGCCAGCTGCGCACTCGCAACTGGCAGGACGATGCCGGAGTCACGCGCTACGTCACCGAGGTGCTGGTCGGGCAGAACGGCACCCTGCAGATGCTCGGCGGCCGCCGTGAATCCGGAGTGCCTGAGAGCGCCGCGCAGCCGCAGAATCCTGCCACCCCGGCACAACCTGCTCAGGCCGCAGCTAAATCCCCGAAAGCGAAGGGCGGTAAGAAAGGCCGTCAGGATGCCGCCCCGTCTCAGCAACCGCCTCAGCCTCTCCCGGATGATTTCCCACCAATGGATGATGACGCGCCCTTTTAAACCACGATGAAGACGCCCCGTTCAGGCGGGGCAGAAAAGGAGAAACACATGGACCATAACGTTTTGTCCCCGCTTGAATCCCTGCCGGATGGCACGTTTACCCGCGAGCAGGCTCAGGTTGTAGCAGCGCAGTATCAGAATGTGGCGATTGAAGATGATCAGGGGACCCATTTTCGCCTTGTCGTCCGTCAGCAGGATGACGGCAGCATGATCTGGCGCGTCTGGAATTTTGAACCGGGCGGCGAGGACATGATGAACCGCTACATCCGGGACTACGGAGTACGCAAAACGAAGTAAGCAGTAAGAAGAAGGCCGGACAGGTGGGCTGTCCGGCAGACATTCATCAATAGCTAAGAGGTATCAATTATGTCTGCAACAGAGTCTAAGGTAAAAACTGCACCGAAAACCAGCAAAAAAACGCTTAAGTCTGCCGAAGCTGAGGCGCTTAAAGTGGCTCTCGATGCCGCACAGGTCGAGTATGTCCCGGTGACGGCACTGGTGAAGTCTCCCCTGAACGTCAGGACCATTCCCTATCCGGCGGAGAAAGTCTGTTCAATGGCAGATTCCATTGAAGCCATTGGCCTGTTGCAGAATCTGGTCGTGCATAACCTCCCGGATGGTCGCTGTGGTGTGGCTGCCGGTGGTCGTCGCCTGAAAGCGCTGCAGCTCCTGCAGAGTGAAAACCGTATCGATGCCGGATATCAGGTGATGGTGAAAAAGGTACCTGATGAACTGGCTGTTGCGGCATCAATGGCAGAAAACGAACAGCAGATGGCAATGCACCCGTCTGAACAGATCGCCGGGTTCCGCACACTGGCAGAGCAGGGGAAAACCCCCGCGCAGATTGGCGATTTGCTGGGGTTCGGTACGCGTCATGTTCAGCGCATGTTGAAACTGACCGAACTGGCTCCCGAAATTCTGGCGGCGCTGGCGAAGGATGAAATCACCACCGAACACTGCCAGGCACTGGCGCTCGAAAGCGATCAGAAACGCCAGGTGGAAGTGCTGGAATCCGCCCGCAAACGGTCCTGGAATAATGAAGTATCAGTTTCCTCGATCCGTAACCTCATTACCTCAGAAGAGGTTTCCACAAACGGCGACAAATTCCGCTTTGTGGGAGAGGCCGCATTCAGTCCGGATGAAATCCGGGTTGATCTCTTCAGCAGCGAAAACGGCGGCTATGTCAAAAGTGCATCGCTCGATACCGCCCTGCTGGAAAAACTGCAGAACATCGCGGAGCACCTCCGCGAAGCGGAAGGCTGGTCATGGTGTGATGGTCGTCTTGACCCGATTTCTCACTACGGGAAGGACACTAAAATCTGGCGCCTGCATGCTGTCCCGCCTGTGGAATATACCGAAGCCGAATCAGAACGTCTTGCAGAGCTGGAAGCTCTGGAAGCTAAGTATGAAGACGAGAACCCCGGCGTGAATGATGACGTCGTGGCCGGGGCTCTGGAAGCCGTCTGGGAAGAACAGCAGACCATCGCGCACCGGGCAAAACACCGGGCATGGACGGATGAAATGAAGCAATCTGCCGGAGTGGTGGTTTCCTGGACTGGCCAGGAGGTGAAAGTACAGCGCGGTGTGGTGCTGTGCGCCGATGAAAAAATGGAGGAGAAGGATGCATCCACCGATCAGGCCCCTGAAAAAGTCGATCCGCTGGACGCCGTCAGTGTCCCGTTGCTGACCCGCCTTTCTTCTGAACGCACACTGGCGGTTCAGGCGGCCCTGTTGCAGCAGCCGCAGAAAGCCGTCGCGCTGATGGTCTGGAAAATGTGTAACTCGGTTTTCCATACCACAACGTCCGTCAAAGAGCCGTTCTGCATTAGCGTGAGTGTGTCGCATTACGCGCTGACCCGTGAAGCACCTGACGGTGAAAACAGCGTTGCGTTTCAGGCCATCCAGTCAGAAAAAGAACGTCTTGAAGCCCTGCTGCCGGAAAACTGGCGAAAGGATATGACCACCTTCTTTACGCTCGATGGCGCAACACTGATGGCACTGATGGCTTTCTGCACCGCCTGCTCCATAGATGGTGTACAGGGCAAGGATGAATTTGGTCGTAAACACCAGAGTTCGCTGGATGGGGTGGAAAACGCCATTCAGTTTGACCTTCGTGACTGGTGGAAACCGACGGCGGATAACCTTTTCTCGCACATGAAGCTGCCACACATTGTACAGGTACTCTCTCAGGCCGGACTGACTGGCGCAGCACAGGACGCCGCGAAGATGAAGAAAAAGGATGCCGCTGAACATGCAGAGCACTTCCTCTCAAAAATCCGTTGGGTTCCGGAATGGATGACCAGTGCCGACAACCAGAAACAGCCTGTGAAGTGGTCAACAAAAACTGGCCACCGCGTTAGAGTTTTTCCAGTATCGGTTTTCTGATTCGTTTGGTGGTAACCCACCATTATATTCGTGCGGTCTTAGTGCGCTGTAA
>NZ_JBNRLG010000021.1:0-4239 GCF_050378715.1 Klebsiella sp. 2-CIP_Kleb. | reverse complement strand
AAACCTGGGTTCAAGCGAACCTGGGTTTGGAGCGGATATGTCTATGACGACAATTGGTAAAACAGTCGGAGATATCGTCAGGTCGCCATACATTATTACCGGGCATGCCAGCATTAAGGCTCCTTACTTCAATGCTCCACGCGATGGTGCTGAAGACCCGGAGGCCGCTGCAGCAAACGTTGCTGCAATTAACAGGATGTTGAATTCTGGCGCCAAAACCGTCGAGCTGGATGATAAAGCCAGGCAGGTTAATTCTCCGCTCATTTATCAGGGAAGCGTCGGTATTTATGGCTCAGGCAGGGAGACCACTTCCCTGATTTGGACGGGGGGTGATCTGCCTGCCCTCGCCCGTCCGGATTATACAAACAAAGAGGCTAAAGGGTTTCCCAATGTCAGGGTCAGACACCTGAAAATAGTGGATCAGGCACCTGTTCGAAATAGTTATTACACGATTGACCTGTTCAACGGAAACAGTAGTGGGCTTGACGATTGCTGGATCGACTGTCCCGGTCGTTACGACGCGGATAACAATCAAATTATCACCTCTGACCGCTATGGTGTTGCTCTGGGAATTGCAAGAAACAGCACGCTTAAAGGAGATAATGGCTTTGTTTTTCATGTGCGCAATTCACGAATCACTAAAGGTACATTAATGGCTAATGGCACCGATGGATATATTTCAGGCTGTGAGCTATGGGGGGACTTCAGGAATCGTGCTGTAGAGATTAGCGGCGGATGCACTATTGATGGTGGGACACAAATTGTGCCTGGACATGAGGCAGGGATATTTTTATTTAATGATAAAGGCTATGACATCGATACGCTAAAAATCATAGGCGTGTACTTTGACGGCTCCACCAATGTGGATTTATTCACCGGATGGGGGATTCTGTCAGCTGCAGGAATTGGCCTGGTCAATGCTAAAATAGTCGGCTGCGATTTCTGGCACATGAATAAAGGCGGTATTTACACGGCTAAACTATATTCCTCCACCATCGAATCAAACAACTTTACGGACTGTGATTCTGACGATACCGGGGAAGATGATATTTACTGTGATGATGTCTATGGCTCTTCAATAGTTAATGTCCACGCCCGCGGCCCTGCTCCAAAACACAACAATGCCAGCCGGGTGAATCTCGGCAGGAACTATTCCATTACGGCGAAAGCGGGATACCCACTAAGCGTGCTGGGTGGGCAGGTGAGCTTCAGTACAACCTATGCCCGCAGCCGTGTGACAAACCCGACTTATGCGCGACAGGCCGGCGGAGCATTCGCCTCATCCTTTCCGTATGGTGCACTTCCTGATGCAGCTGCACGCTACGGTGAGTTTATTGTGGTCAACGGGAAACCGTATGCATCGGATGGTGCATCGTGGCGTGATATGTCGGGCGATACACTCGCTATGGAAACGGCGACTGACCTGCATGCACTGACAGTCAGCCAGCGATACTACACATCCGATATTACGATGCATAGCAATATACCCGCAGGCCTGAATGGTGCGGCGCAGATTGAGGTCGGATACATATCTGCAGGGTACAGGGTCATTACGGTAATTTCCCTGAAAGCCTCAGGCGGTATTTATAAACAGCTCTTAACCGGGGGAACAACACCAACATGGGGCTTATGGTTAAAAATTGCATAAAGGGAGAGTGATTAATGAGTTTTACCGTCTCTAAAAAAATACGTAAATGCGGCTACTACCCTGATTTAGGTATTCAGGAGCCAGCAGAGGACATTACTGTCGATGTGACGTACGAAGTGACCGGGATAAAAAGTGTTTACGGACAACTGGGTATTGCCACCTACAGTATGTCCACTCCAGAGTGTTCCGTAGCGGGTGAAAGGGATTTCGAATTTGAGTGGTCAGGTTCCGGTAATCCACTGGAGGCCGCAGAGTTGGCCCTTGAGAAGGCGTTGCAGTAACGAAAATATCCCGCCAGTTACGGCGGGATTACTCATGCTTCAACAGCATCGTTAAACTGGCTGAGCGATTTAATATAATTGTATGCCTGTGCGAAAGGGTCCGCTCCCGTCAGGTCATACGGGCAACTGTACGTTTCCGAGTTGAGCAATGGATCGCTTTCGCTGACCCGGTAAGCCAGTCCGAAATTAAGTGTTGTCTGGTCGGTGCTGATTGAGGGCATAATCACATTGAGTACACCATCAGTTACCGTCACACCGTTAAAATTGAATGTCATTTTCAACATAATAATGCCTCACACTACCGGGTTTGCACTGATAATCACGCCATCGGTGACAGACGTCGGCGCCCCATATTTTGCTCTCAGGTTACCTGTATTGTCGTACCATTCATGTCGTGCGCCTTTCACTGCGTGTTGCAGATCCCACTGCATACGCAGACCGCTGTTATGCCCCGTATTCACTGGCGTTTCGTTTCGGTAAACATTGAGATTGCCAATGACAAAATTCGTGGCTGCACCTGCGACGTACAGATTTGAGCGGAAGCGGACGACAATATCTCCACTCTCGTTGGGAATATACGGCAGAATGACTTTTTGCCAGCGGGCTACCGTATCCAGAAGAATAATCCTGCGGAAAATTACGGTAACTCCTGTGCTATCCATTACCTCCATTACCACGGAACCCACCGGATTTGATGCACTCCGGCGCACATCGAAATCAATCCAGTGTTTACGGCCTGCCACCCCGCCGCTGACGGTAGCTGTAGCTCTTCCCTGCGATGTCGTCATGGTGATTTCCGCCGCCTCAAATATCCCGCCATAGGAATTATTGAGCGATGTTCGTGTGGCGTTACTCAGACCTATGCCAGAGGTTGGGCCGGAATACAGCAGCTCAAAACCGACCTGCTGGGAGCCGACAGGGACGATTGTTGACTGCGGATGACCCACGTAATAGAGCAAAGGGTCAATCAGCCGGAAAACGTCGTTCAGGTTGGAAATCAGTTTTGGTTCGACGCCTTTCTGCAATGCAACGCAATGGGAAATATCAAAGACGTTAGACCGCGCCAGGCTGCCTATTTGCGACTGGGTAATCCCTCCGGCAAACTCTATAATGCGTGACGGCATCCCGTTGTCGTACGAATCTGAAAAATGCAGATTCCCCGTGTTGGGGGTAAACGTGCGCAGAAATGGCGCAACGTACGAGCCGTTAGTCGAGTTCACATCATTGCCATCAAACCGGGCACCGGAAAAGAATCCTGTCGAAATCACCTCATTGTGATGCCTGTCGCCGTTAAGCCCCGCTCCTGTTCCTGTGGTGTATGCATCAGCCACCAGAATATGCGTATCCGGAGAGATGAGGTTCTCCTGTCCGAACTTATTCCTGGTGAATTTTATCCCCTTCCCGGAGTTCTGCGCTGTAGCGCCTGGCTCCGCCCAGATATCGTAAGAGGCAAACCGTACAAACTCCCCGGTATCCTCATCTACAGCGCCCCGATTTCCGGTACGGTAAAAATCGTTATTATCAATCAGGTAAGGCGTTGCCGGGCCGTTGCGTTCAGCACCATTGTCACCGACTGACAGCTTTATTCCGTAACGATTATCACTGAATATTGATTCTGTAATGGACCCGCCAGCAGAGTACCCGGATACGCAGACACCTATAGTCTGTTTGTCCGTGGCTCCGTAAAACACGCATTTGTTTACGCGGAAATAGGGCATGTCTACAGAGTTGTTACTTATTCCGCATTCGTTATACCGGGACAGTCTTAGTCTCTCAAAGTCATGGGTGCTGCTTGCGTTACGGTCTTTTGATTTATATCGGACGGCACCAAGTCCGCCGTGAATCGTCATATCCTTTAACAGGCTATGGACCGGATTATTGTCAAAGTCGAAAAGATATATGCCGTCATTAGGCAACAGTATTTTAGTTGAGAGTGCGCTTTCACCTTTTACATTAAAAATAAAAGCGTTGGAGTTACCAATATTCAACCCCGGACCGTCATAGATAAATACACCATTCTCGATAGTGAGCAGAGGCCCTTTTTGCAACATAAATTTTATCGCCGCCTCATCACCCTCATATGCCCGACGCTTATACGCTATTTCCATCAGGCATTCCCACCACTCATTAAAAGCGTCAGTATCGTCGTGATCGCCATCTCCCACGCCACCAAAACACTTACGCAGTCCCGCCTCGCCATCCAGTAACATGTCACTCACGGAGCGTTTTATATATGCCGCCTCGGGTGCACGCCCTTTTTTTACGGTGAGTAAATCACCTCCCATTCCCTCTTCGCCTGAACCCAGGTTT
>NZ_JBNRLG010000020.1:0-4669 GCF_050378715.1 Klebsiella sp. 2-CIP_Kleb. | reverse complement strand
GCGGTGGTCCCACCTGACCCCATGCCGAACTCAGAAGTGAAACGCCGTAGCGCCGATGGTAGTGTGGGGTCTCCCCATGTGAGAGTAGGGAACTGCCAGGCATCAAATAAAACAAAAGGCTCAGTCGAAAGACTGGGCCTTTTGTTTTGTCTGTTGTCTGTCGGTGAGCGCGCTCCAGAGGAGGACAAATCCGCGGGGAGCGGATTTGAACGTTGCGCAGCAACGGCCCGGAGGGTGGCGGGCAGGACGCCCGCCATAAACTGCCAGGCATCAAATAAAGCAGAAAGCCCAGTCGAAAGACTGGGCTTTTTTGCGTTTGTGCCATCCGGGAAGGGTGCCGGCATGCCCCCCCGGTGGCGCTGCGCTTACCTGGGCCAGGGGCCTTGCGGGTTCTGTAGCCCGGCGCGGTACACCTCTCACCACTGGTAACGCTCCGCAATATTATTGCCTCTGTAATCAGGCAAGCCTTCCCCCGCCAGATACGGTAAACTAACGCCGATTTTGCATCAGGAAGCCACTATGAACCACTCCCTCAAACCCTGGAATACCTTTGGCATTGAGCGATCCGCCAATACGATAGTACGCGCCGAAACTGAGCAACAGTTGCTAAGCGCCTGGCAAACCGCTGCCGCGGCTGGCGAACCCACGCTAATCCTTGGGGAAGGCAGTAACGTCCTGTTTCTGAACGACTATGCCGGTACGGTGATCCTCAACCGGATTATGGGGATCGAGGTGAGCGAAACCCCGGATGCCTGGCGCTTGCACGTCGGCGCCGGCGAAAACTGGCATCAACTGGTGCAGTTCACGCTACAGCATGCGATGCCTGGTCTGGAAAATCTGGCATTAATCCCAGGCTGCGCAGGATCGTCGCCGATCCAGAATATTGGCGCCTACGGCGTCGAATTACAGCGGGTCTGCGAATATGTTGACTGCATCGAGCTGGAAACGGGACGTAAACAACGCCTTTCCGCGGCGGAATGCCGTTTCGGCTATCGCGACAGTATCTTTAAACATGAATATCAGGACCGCTACGCCATCGTCGCGATTGGCTTATCGTTAGCGAAAGCGTGGCGACCTGTGCTGAGCTACGGTGATTTAACACGTCTCGATCCGCAGAGAGTCACCCCGCAGCAGGTATTCGATGCGGTCTGCCATATGCGAATGACTAAATTGCCGGATCCAAAGATTAACGGTAATGCTGGCAGCTTTTTTAAGAACCCGATCGTCAGCGCTCAGGTTGCTGAAGCGCTGCTGGCGCAGTTCCCTCATGCACCGCACTATCCGCAGGCAAACGGCAGCGTCAAGCTGGCCGCTGGCTGGCTAATCGATCAATGTCAGCTCAAAGGAAAACGCATCGGCGGCGCGGCCGTGCATCGACAGCAGGCGCTGGTACTGATTAATGAAGATCAAGCGACCAGCGAGGATGTGATAAAGCTAGCCCATTACGTTCGCCAGCAGGTGGGGGCAAAATTCAATGTATGGCTTCAGCCCGAGGTGCGCTTCATTGGAACGCATGGTGAAGTCAACGCAGAGGAGAGCATTGCGTGAAAGACCATACTATCCCTTTAACGCTAATTTCTATCCTTGCTGATGGTGAGTTTCACTCAGGTGAACAGCTTGGCGAGCAGTTAGGCATGAGCCGGGCGGCGATTAATAAGCATATCCAGACGTTACGCGACTGGGGCGTCGATGTGTTTACCGTGCCGGGCAAGGGGTACAGCCTGCCAGAGCCCATTCATCTGTTGGATGAGAAAAAGATCTCCCAACAGATAGAGCACGGTCGAGTGACTGTCCTTCCGGTAATCGACTCCACTAACCAGTATTTGCTGGACAGACTGGATGAGCTGACGTCCGGCGATGCCTGCGTAGCTGAATATCAGCAGGCAGGGCGAGGCCGGCGAGGCAGAAAATGGTTTTCCCCCTTTGGTGCGAATCTCTATCTCTCGATGTACTGGCGTCTGGAGCAGGGCCCGGCAGCGGCGATTGGCCTAAGCCTGGTGATTGGTATTGTGATCGCTGAAGTGCTGCAGCAACTCGGGGCCGAACAGGTTCGCGTGAAATGGCCAAACGATATTTACCTGCAGGATCGTAAGCTGTCAGGGATCCTCGTGGAGCTGACGGGGAAAACGGGCGATGCCGCACAAATCGTCAGCGGCGCGGGTATCAACCTTGTGATGCGTCGTGTGGAGTCTGATGTCGTCAATCAGGGTTGGATCAGTCTTCAGGAAGCGGGGGTGGTCATCGACCGTAATCTCCTCGCCGCGCGCCTGATTAAAGAGCTGCGCCTGGGACTGGAGCTGTTCGAGCAGGAAGGGTTGGCTCCTTATCTGCCGCGCTGGGAAAAACTGGATAACTTTATTCATCGTCCGGTAAAACTGATTATCGGTGATAAAGAAATTTATGGCATTTCCCGCGGCATTGACGCCCAGGGTGCGCTATTGCTGGAGCAGGATGGTGTGATAAAAGCCTGGGTTGGTGGTGAAATATCATTGCGCAGCGCAGAATAAAAAAGGGAGCTCCGGCTCCCTTTGCTTTATTTACGTAAGCGTACCTGATTAACAGAATGATTGGCGCTCTTGGTCATAATCAGGCTGGCGCGCTCGCGAGTTGGAAGGATGTTTTCCTTGAGATTCATTAGGTTAATCTCATTCCAAAGCGAGGTGGCAATTTCGACCGCTTCTTCCTTCGACAGCTTGGCGTAATTATGAAAATAAGAATCCGGGTCGGTAAATGCCCCTTCCCGGAATTTAAGAAAGCGGTTGATATACCAGCTTTTCAATAATTCTTCCGGGGCATCGACATAAATAGAAAAGTCGACAAAATCCGATACGAATACATGATGCGGATCGTGTGGATAATCCATCCCACTTTGCAGAACATTCAGTCCTTCAAGAATGAGAATATCCGGTTGAGCGACGGTTTTATCGCCATCGGGAATAACATCATAAATTAGATGGGAATAAACCGGTGCAGTTGCCTGTGGTACCCCTGATTTGAGATCGGAGACAAACTTCACCAGCCGATGCATATCATAGGACTGCGGAAAGCCTTTTTTCTTCATTAACCCACGTTCTTTCAAAACTGAGTTAGGGTGCAAAAATCCGTCAGTGGTAATGAGTTCGACATGGCGATGCTCCGGCCAACGGCTCAGCAAGGCCTGCAGTACACGGGCGGTGGTGCTTTTTCCTACCGCCACGCTGCCAGCGATACTGATAATATAGGGAATTCGCTGACCGTTGGTGCCAAGAAATTGTTCGAGAACAGCCTGACGACGCAGGTTAGAACTGATATAGAAGTTGAGCAAACGCGACAGCGGCAAATAGATCTCAGCAACCTCTTCCAGAGAGAGATCTTCGTTGATGCCTTTTAACCGCGTGATTTCTTCCTCGGTTAACGTCATCGGGACAGAATCACGAAGTGCAGCCCATTGGTGGCGGTTAAATTGTAGGTACGGTGTCATTAACGTCTGCTCTTTTTGGCTCATAAGCATGTTCTTACCATCACCGAATACGTTGAAACGGCGATGCTTCACACGAGTTAATCAGGACAATGGGCAGGAGGGTAACACCAGATTGCCGGGAATAATAAGAAAAAAACTCATTGAATGCCGCTTTCTCGCGCCAGCGTCACAAGAGAGGAATAAGTTTCTTATGCTTTGCAAAGCATGGCCTTTGCTAACAGGATGGTACTAACGGCCTGCTGCCTTTCAGTTTACGGTCAGCATACGTTCCTGGTAAACGTGGCTGACCGAAACCGCGCCTGATGGGCCCGTTTGTTGGCGATTATTTGCACTCCTTTGTTTGAAATTACACCTTTTTTTCGCGTAAGAGCACAAAATGTGAGCAAGAGAACGTTTTATGCAAATTTTTAGTTGCATGAACTCGCTCCTCTCCCTAGAATGCGCGCTACTTGATGCCGACTTAGCTCAGTAGGTAGAGCAACTGACTTGTAATCAGTAGGTCACCAGTTCGATTCCGGTAGTCGGCACCATAACAATTTGGGTGGGGTTCCCGAGCGGCCAAAGGGAGCAGACTGTAAATCTGCCGTCATCGACTTCGAAGGTTCGAATCCTTCCCCCACCACCACTTTCTGGCGACGCTTTGCGTAGCCGGAGTTGGTTGGGTAAACTAATCAGCTCAATACTAAAGAGAGCAGTCTTTTTAGTATTACAGAAAGAACTGGGTAGCCGAGTTTCAGGATGCGGGCATCGTATAATGGCTATTACCTCAGCCTTCCAAGCTGATGATGCGGGTTCGATTCCCGCTGCCCGCTCCAGACGTGCTGATATGGCTCAGTTGGTAGAGCGCACCCTTGGTAAGGGTGAGGTCCCCAGTTCGACTCTGGGTATCAGCACCACTTCTTTTCTCTCCTTCCCTGTTTCTCTTCTGTTATGTTCATTCAACAAGTCGGGCATGTTGCCTGGTTGATGTGGTGATATCACCGATTTATCCGTGTCTTAGAGGGACAATCGATGTCTAAAGAAAAGTTTGAACGTACAAAACCGCACGTTAACGTCGGTACTATCGGCCACGTTGACCATGGTAAAACAACGCTGACCGCTGCCATCACTACCGTTCTGGCTAAAACCTACGGTGGTTCCGCTCGCGCATTCGACCAGATCGATAACGCGCCGGAAGAAAAAGCTCGTGGTATCACCATCAACACCTCT
>NZ_JBNRLG010000019.1:0-6592 GCF_050378715.1 Klebsiella sp. 2-CIP_Kleb. | reverse complement strand
AGGCAGCAAACAGGGAAGACGCGGAAAGGAAATGCGGGCGGCGCGTCAGCGCGGCCCGGTTTTCCCGGCGCCGCAGGCGCGCGGTCTTTCGAGGCGCGGCCAGACGGGGACCGAGGCCCCATTCGCCAGCTCTGTTCCCGAATCAGTCAACAAACATCGAGACCGGGATTTGAAATCGATTTGCCAGCGCCCGCATGTGATCAAAGGTCAGACTGCGTTCACCACTGAGGATCCGGCTGACGAGCGATTTATTACCTATCTCGTTTTCGAAATCGGACTGAGAAAGCCCGTATTGCTGCATAAGAACCCGCAGCAACGATACACCGTTTTTGCCTGCTTCGAAGCGCGTATTAAATTCTTCAAATTCCACCGCGTTATCTTCCCAGGCATCGATGCGGGCAGTCAGCATATCAACCAGCGGGCTGTCCGGATCATGTTCCAGAAGATATTCAACGAGTTTACGTGCCTCTTCGTAATCTTTGCGGGACGAACTGC
Source organism: Klebsiella sp. 2-CIP_Kleb. (assembly GCF_050378715.1). Taxonomy (NCBI): domain Bacteria; kingdom Pseudomonadati; phylum Pseudomonadota; class Gammaproteobacteria; order Enterobacterales; family Enterobacteriaceae; genus Klebsiella; species Klebsiella sp. 2-CIP_Kleb. The sequence continues at coordinate 6,097 of NZ_JBNRLG010000019.1, read as the reverse complement.
CACCCAGCAGAGGGACAATACTCGCCAGGTCATTCACCGCTTTATTGGCATCGCTAATCATTCAAACCTGCTGAATTTTAAAGTTAACACCGCAGGCTCTGGCGTACCGAACCAGCGTCTGAATACTCATTCGCGAAGCGTTCTTCTCCATACGTGAGATAGTAGGCGCTTTGATGCCCATACGTTCTGCAACCTGTGCCGACGTCAAACCCGCTTCTTTTCTCCATGTTGCTAAGGTTTCCCGAAGTAGCTCCGAGGCTTCTTCTGCCTCGAATGCCGCGCTGTACTCATGATCGTTCATTGCTTCGGTATGAACCTGGCTAAGGGTTTTATATTTCATTCTGCATTTCCTCCAGTCTGCGAAGTGCCTGATCTATTTCTGCCGGGGGCGTTTTTGGCGATTTTTTGATAAAGATCCGAAGTAGAAAAATACGTTCACCACTCTGATATACCCAGATTCCGCGGGCGATATCTGCCCCCATTGTACGTATTTCGAAAAGGCCGTTTCCAAGCGGCTTGGTATCTGGCTCGCGTAGCTGGCGAGGGTTTGCTTCCAGCTTCATGAGTAGCCTGGCCATTTTTGCACGAATGGCAGCAGGCAGAGCCGTAAACTCTTTTTCAGCCTCATCATGAAAGATGACTGTGAACATGAATGTAATCTCTGGTCCGTATGCGCACACATTAGCTCAAAAGCTAACTTAGCTCAAGAGCTAAGTTAGCTGGCTTCTCACTACCCGACCTTTACGACTTCAATGCCCAGGATCAGAGCGATGAATTCTGCTTTGTTCTGAAGCAACCAGGTGCGTGCTTCGGGTGCCTGAGCTTTGCTGATATCGATATCAAACTGATTAAGCGCTGCAGCATCGGCGTGTCCAAGTGTAATACCGCGCCACTGCATCCCTGCAAAATAGGCGTTCCCTGCCCCCTGCTGGATTTTTCCTTTCACGTGTTCCATTGCCCAGACCTCATTTCACACCCAGACGGCGGAACATATCGGCGATGATATTCCGGCGCGTATATGAAGCACCTGCGGCTTTCAGATCGGCCAGCACGTTATAGGCGTAACTGGCATCCTTTCCATGAAAAGCGATCACCTTTTCCGCTTTTGGTTCAAAACAGGATGGGGAAGTTTCCCGGAAGAAAGCCTCTGATGAGTGTTGATTGCCGTATACTTTCATTTTGCGTTACCTCTGGTCTTTAAGGGATGGCAGCGATACGCCGCCATCCGTGTTTATTTCTCAGCAGTCGTTTGCCGCCAGTTCACTCATCAGTACATCCCGTGCTTCCAGCGCGCGTTCCTCTTCGGCTAGCGTCAGCAGATAGCCGCGCTTTGCCGCAGCGCCCATTAACACCGGACGGTCTTTCAACGGCAGCGCATCCAGATAATCCAGCGCACCACCCAGCAGATGGGCCTGATACAGCTCGTAATGCATCCCGCAGCTCCGACCAGCCTTTTTCTCGATACGTTCCAGCACTACATCGGCGCGGATAACATCGAACGGGTTTCGGGAATGAATGTTGCGCACAAAACCGTCAGTCCGGAGGGTTGTGCTTTCTTTGGTGGAGGGTTTTTCGTTGACGTTTTGTGTGCTCATCCAGCTTTCTCCTTTGTCTGTTTTTCTGCCTTTTAAAACCATCACCCGTTGAGTTGCCGGGGCCGCGGTTTTGACTTTGTGCGGGGACCTGCTGAACCTGCCCTCTGGATATAACCTTCACCCGTTTGAGAGCCGTTCGCCGCAAGGGCGTAAACGAGCACGGCCCGGTGCAGATGTCCGGGGGTGAGCGGGAAATTTTTTTCGGTCTAATGAAGCGCAGCGGAATGGCCGGGAAAAATTTATTGCGAAAGGCTCTGCCGTCCCCTGGACAGCAAGACGGGTTGTGCTTGTCTCAGCCCCGGCGAATGGACTCAAACGGGTGATACGGGTACCAGGGGAAAGGAGCAGGCACCCGCCGCAACGACGAAGAGCGCGGGCGCGAAACGGCGTTGCCCCGCAGAGTGCCGGCAGTCCTTCGCCGGCACGGTGAAAGCGGTGCGGCCGGAACGGCCGCAGCAAGCGCTGCCGTTGACTTTGACCTCAGACATCAGACACTAGCCGTCAGGCCCGAAACCGCGTAGCGGGTTCGGCGGAGCCCGGCAGGTGCGCAGCAGCTGCCCTGGCGGAGTGTGGCTCGACGACTGGACAGCGCAGCTGGCCGGGAGCCGAAGGTGTCCAGTGTTGTTATGCCTTTCTTATCGTTCCAGGCGTTCGATGGTGGCCAGCAATTGCGGATAGGTCGCTGACTGACACTTTTCGTACAGTGATTTAGCTGCGGGTATCCCTTCCAGATAATCATCCGAGTCCCGAATTTCCTGAGCCAGATATTCAATAAAGGCGGGTTCCACAACGGAGCCACTCAGCACATTAAGCAGAACCTGTGTTTCGTCGTCATCGAGAGGAAGGGCACAGGCCCGAACCAGATGCGCATAGCGATCAAAGATATTATTCAGCCTTTCAGTCACCCCTTCCCTGTGGGAGTTCAGATGTGCTCGCAGCTTAGGCGAAGGCGTGAAAGAGGGGTTGCGGGAGATCTCTTTTTTCATGGGTTATCCTCAGAATACTGGCCCGACATCATTAAGAATTTGCGCCTCTCCCTCACGAACTGTCGGTACCATTTACGGGCAACACTGGCCAGATCGTCCTCAGAAGCGCCACAGGAAAGCGTACTCCCCATGAACCCTCCACCACAGCAAATCTGAGCACCTGTGTTACCAGAGTGTCCCGGCGACTCCAGGTGAACATAACCGCCACTGTCGGGTGCGTAAAAACTGAAAATTTCGCCGGTTTTACGGGATTTTATCGTGAAGTTCATGCTGGCTCTCCTTTGGCTCACCCGCGACTGCGCTTCGCCTCACTGAGTTAAGTGGAAAAATTGCTGTTCATTACACAATCAACTGTATGACAGATGTCATACATAATCAACAAAAAAAAGCCTGCTAAAATAGCAGGCAAGAAACACTGGATCATTCAAGTAATGAACTGCGGTATCACCTGACAGACCGAGCGACTGATTTATCAGGAAAGCAGAAACCGCGCATTGCACATAGAAGGTATCACAGCACGTTTCCGGAAGGAAAACCCGCCCGGAGGGCGGGTTAAGTGCTATGCAACCTGATGTAGCGCCGGATTTCCCCGGGGAGCCTTTGGACAGCCTCACTGACTCGTGGACTTTTAACTCTGCCGTTGCTGTTTCCACCCCTCCGTAAAGAGGGCTACGCTACAGAGCGAACTTATCACCAGAACCCAAATGTTCACAATCAATCGCTCTTTTTTTCACACTGATGACAGGGTGTTACGGTGAATGAAGGGTGTTAATGTGACTTGCGATTCATTGAATCCGTGTTGTAGGTAGGTGAAAGCATTTTGCCCGCCTGTCGTGCGGTTTTTTCCTGTAAGCAGGAAAAAGGGGCTACCGGCGAACCGGCAACCCCTTCATAAAGGCGCTTCAGGCATGTCAGACCAACGCAGCCCTGAAAAGGCGGGGTATCCCCCGCCTCCAGGTTGCTACTTACCGTTGGATTCGTAAGCCAGGCTTGCCGCGACCTCCCTGTTCCCGTCCTTTAGCCGGACTTCGCATAAGCGGTTCCGGGTCAGGCATGTGAATATCAAGAGCGTTAAACAGACGATTAATACGCACCAGACCAGGGCGTTTCGCGGTAGTTTCATGGTTTACTCCTCCTTGCAAATTGCACGGTAAGAGGCCATACTGGTGTTGACTAGACATTCAGTGGGCCTCGTGGGTTAATGAAAATTAACTACGGGGCTTTCTGCTTTCTGCCACACAACACGGTAACAAACCACCTTCACGTCATGAGGCAAAAAGCCTCAAGCGCCACGTCGATTATACCGGGCCGGTGCTATTTCTTACCAGGTATATCCACGCTTTATGCTGCTTAGCGCTTTAAATATCTAATGTATACCCATCCCGCGATCAAGACGCCCGTGCCCAGCGCAAGATTAGGCAAAATAACATCGTTTGCACTTGCGTATATGGTATTAGGATCATGTTGCCCCCAGAATGCCAGCTTGAACCCGACGCCCCAGACAAAGAATATAATCCCGGCAATCAGAACGCCGAATTTTATAACGCCGAGCAGGATTTCATCTAACCAGTCAGGCGGATCACGCCATGTGATGACCGCAGCTATTAGTGTGCAGATGAGCTGGCCTGCATAATATCCAGGGGAACCATCCCATTCCGGAGCAACATACTTCACGGTCAACCAGAACAACACGTTCATTAAGATAACGAGCAACCAGTACCTCATCGTTCTGCTTTCCTTATTTTTGGCCATCTGCGTTGTCAGACAGCATTGTACTTATTCATTGGTCGGACTTGCCATTGAAATACGCCGGACGCGCAGCCAGTTCACGCTCGATTAACTCATCAGCAAACAAAGGGGCAACACGATTAATCCGTGCCTGCATGTTGCGCCTTCTCACCGCGGCTTTCCGTTCATCGCTCCAGCGCTGGATCTGTTTCTGGCCGAGAAAATCCACGCATACAGCGTAACCTGAGCCAGCCACCCAGCGTGACATCACCTCTTCAGGTGCCGCCTGCCCAGCCTCCACGACAACGGAAATCAGTTCCTGTGGACCCGGGCAGGGCCTGTGCGGCAGTTTCCAGCGCAGGGAATAGCGCCACTTCATACACCGCTCCGATCAGCCAGCTTATTTGGCACCTGCCAGCGTTCAGCGACACGAACATGCTCAGGTGTTTCCCGGACAATAAACGGGATTTCGTACATCACTGCATACAGCGGCTCACCGCTGATGCGAAGCCAGTCAAGTTCCTTCAGCGATGCGAATCGCGACTGCCAGCGCCAGAACGGTGCTGCAAGCTCTGCCGCGTCAAACTCGTCGCTCCACCGGGTGTACCAGGTGCAGACGGTTTCCGGTGACTGAAAATTCAGTTCTGTTACAGCCTGTCCCAGCAGGTTCTGACGCAGTAACCAGGACTGCTCGACCTGACGGGCTTCACGGCGCATTTTTCGGGTGAAGGCAAAGTCCTGACGTTTTAGCCTGCGTACTGTTCGGGTATGAAGGACTTCCGGAAAAAGTTCAGCCTGCACATCCATTGTCAGCGGCAGCGGACAGTATTCCCCGTGGCTGGAGATAAGCATATCCAGCGCCTCTTCCACCTGTTTCAGGCTGGAAAGGCGGTCTTTTGGATCACGGTGAAGGCCAGGAATACGGCGGGCAACGTCACTGTTAATCCGGCTACAGCCTGTCAGCAGGCGCAGGAATGTCCGGACGTGTGGCATCGATGGCAGACGTGCGCCGCGCTGGCGAGCCTCTTCCACCGTCATGATGGCCTGCAGCGCTGCCTGACGGGCTGGTTTCAGGGATACAAGAGCACTGGATGACGGGATCATTGTGCGCCCTCCTGTGACAGCGTGCTGATGATGCTGGCAAACGAGTAGCCACCGGCGTCAAGACACTCGATGAGATCCAGAGTATGGGTGATGAGTTCAGGGTTGAATGCATCCATCACGCGAACGACAGAGAACGGCTGACCGTCACGGGTAACAAATACCACTATCCAGCGAGGATTCAGCTCCCCCGGACTGCATACCGCCACATCAAAGTGACCATGAGGGGGCGTAAAACGGATCTGGACAGGAAAGAAGCCGCCAAATTCGCACCGGTACTCGGCATTCACGGACCAGCCGGACGGTGAGGTCAGATCGCGCATGACAGCGTGGCTCAGCTCCCGGCGGAAATCTTCACCGGCTGCGCGGTAGTCTTCCAGCTCATCAGAAGACATGGTTTTCAGGACATCCAGAGTCAGTAACGTTTTCATTTTCAGTCTCCTTATCGCCGCCCCGCAGGGCGGCGTCTCCGTTATCAGGCGGCACAGGCCGGGTTGTTATGGTCGGTGACGTCTCCGGCATCAGCGTCGGTATCGTTCTGACTCGTTGCCAGACTGAGTTCAGACTTTGCGGCAGTGAAGTGGTTTACTGAATTTGGCCACCTGAACAGAGGTGATATGCTCACCTCAGAACAACACAGGTGCCATAATGAAAAAAAGAAATTTCAGCGCAGAGTTTAAACGCGAA
>NZ_JBNRLG010000018.1:0-12986 GCF_050378715.1 Klebsiella sp. 2-CIP_Kleb. | reverse complement strand
GACTTCGAATCCCTTGATCGTGGCATAGGCCGTGGGGATCGATTTGAAACCGCGCACCGGCTTGATCAGTATCTTGAGCTTTCCGTGATCGGCCTCGATCACGTTATTGAGATACTTCACCTGCCGGTGGGCCGTCTCCCGGTCCAGCTTTCCTTCGCGCTTCAATTCGGTGATCGCTGCACCATAGCTCGGCGCTTTGTCGGTATTGAGCGTGGCAGGCTTTTCCCAGTGCTTCAGGCCTCGCAGGGCCTTGCCCAGGAACCGCTTCGCTGCCTTGGCGCTGCGGGTCGGCGACAGGTAGAAATCGATCGTGTCGCCCCGCTTGTCGACTGCCCGGTACAGGTAGGTCCACTTGCCCCGCACCTTGACGTAGGTTTCATCCAGGCGCCAGCTCGGATCAAAGCCACGCCGCCAGAACCAGCGCAGCCGCTTCTCCATCTCCGGGGCGTAGCACTGGACCCAGCGATAGATCGTCGTATGGTCGACCGAAATGCCGCGTTCCGCCAGCATTTCCTCAAGGTCGCGATAGCTGATCGGATAGCGACAATACCAGCGCACCGCCCACAGGATCACATCACCCTGGAAATGGCGCCACTTGAAATCCGTCATCGTTCCGTCCGTCCAATCTCCGCCAAGCATGCTCAAGCTTCACGATTTTTGCAACAGAGCCCACACGAGTATTGAGCATAGTCGAGATTGGTGCAGATCACTTCTGATATTGAACTGTCAGGAGCTGGCTGCACAACAGCCATTACGCCCAATCAACTGGTGCAGTCGTCTTCTGAAAATGACATTTGGTATCTCTCATAAACGGATGTTTTTGAGAGAACTATCTTCGGCCTTCACACGCACGAAAGGCGGCGAAGCTCCGCCGTTAATCCGTCCGCCGGAGATCTCGCCCAGGCAGGCTGAAGGCCGAGCAAGCCTGACAGGCCCGAAAAGCCCGGCACGGGCGTCGGCGGCGATGACGGCGGCGGCATTATCCAGGGTTGATGATGGAAGTGGAGGATATCGACAACCTCTCGCGCAACCAAGACATCGCGGTCGGACTGCAAGTGATCTTGAAGCCACGGGCCCGTCCCACCCCGACATGGACCTCGATGCCCGAACGGACGTTAGATTTCGAGTTCTAGGCGTTCTGCGATGAAGGTTGGATCCCAGCCGGGATTGAAAGTGTCGACGTGGGTGAATCCGAGCCGCTCGTATAGGCCACGCAGGTTCGGGTGGCAGTCGAGCCGCAGCTTGGCGCACCCCTGCGTTCGCGCGGCATGGCGGCAAGCCTCGATCAGCGCGGAGCTGACACCCCGGCCCGCATGTGTCCGTCGCACCGCGAGCTTGTGCAGATATGCGGCCTCCCCCTTGAGGGCGTCGGGCCAGAACTCGGGATCCTCGGCCGACAAGGTGCAACAGCCGACGATGCCGTCGCTGCAACTCGCGACTAGGAGCTCGGATCTCAGGACGAAGGTCTCCGCGAATGTCCGGTCGATCCGCGCGACGTCCCAGGCGGGCGTTCCCTTGGCGGACATCCACGCCGCAGCGTCGTGCATCAGCCGCACAACCTCGTCGATATCACCCGAGCAGGCGACCCGAACGTTCGGAGGCTCCTCGCTGTCCATTCGCTCCCCTGGCGCGGTATGAACCGCCGCCTCATAGTGCAGTTTGATCCTGACGAGCCCAGCATGTCTGCGCCCACCTTCGCGGAACCTGACCAGGGTCCGCTAGCGGGCGGCCGGAAGGTGAATGCTAGGCATGATCTAACCCTCGGTCTCTGGCGTCGCGACTGCGAAATTTCGCGAGGGTTTCCGAGAAGGTGATTGCGCTTCGCAGATCTCCAGGCGCGTGGGTGCGGACGTAGTCAGCGCCATTGCCGATCGCGTGAAGTTCCGCCGCAAGGCTCGCTGGACCCAGATCCTTTACAGGAAGGCCAACGGTGGCGCCCAAGAAGGATTTCCGCGACACCGAGACCAATAGCGGAAGCCCCAACGCCGACTTCAGCTTTTGAAGGTTCGACAGCACGTGCAGCGATGTTTCCGGTGCGGGGCTCAAGAAAAATCCCATCCCCGGATCGAGGATGAGCCGGTCGGCAGCGACCCCGCTCCGTCGCAAGGCGGAAACCCGCGCCTCGAAGAACCGCACAATCTCGTCGAGCGCGTCTTCGGGTCGAAGGTGACCGGTGCGGGTGGCGATGCCATCCCGCTGCGCTGAGTGCATAACCACCAGCCTGCAGTCCGCCTCAGCAATATCGGGATAGAGCGCAGGGTCAGGAAATCCTTGGATATCGTTCAGGTAACCCACGCCGCGCTTGAGCGCATAGCGCTGGGTTTCCGGTTGGAAGCTGTCGATTGAAACACGGTGCATCTGATCGGACAGGGCGTCTAAGAGCGGCGCAATACGTCTGATCTCATCGGCCGGCGATACAGGCCTCGCGTCCGGATGGCTGGCGGCCGGTCCGACATCCACGACGTCTGATCCGACTCGCAGCATTTCGATCGCCGCGGTGACAGCGCCGGCGGGGTCTAGCCGCCGGCTCTCATCGAAGAAGGAGTCCTCGGTGAGATTCAGAATGCCGAACACCGTCACCATGGCGTCGGCCTCCGCAGCGACTTCCACGATGGGGATCGGGCGAGCAAAAAGGCAGCAATTATGAGCCCCATACCTACAAAGCCCCACGCATCAAGCTTTTGCCCATGAAGCAACCAGGCAATGGCTGTAATTATGACGACGCCGAGTCCCGACCAGACTGCATAAGCAACACCGACAGGGATGGATTTCAGAACCAGAGAAAGAAAATAAAATGCGATGCCATAACCGATTATGACAACGGCGGAAGGGGCAAGCTTAGTAAAGCCCTCGCTAGATTTTAATGCGGATGTTGCGATTACTTCGCCAACTATTGCGATAACAAGAAAAAGCCAGCCTTTCATGATATATCTCCCAATTTGTGTAGGGCTTATTATGCACGCTTAAAAATAATAAAAGCAGACTTGACCTGATAGTTTGGCTGTGAGCAATTATGTGCTTAGTGCATCTAACGCTTGAGTTAAGCCGCGCCGCGAAGCGGCGTCGGCTTGAACGAATTGTTAGACATTATTTGCCGACTACCTTGGTGATCTCGCCTTTCACGTAGTGAACAAATTCTTCCAACTGATCTGCGCGGGAGGCCAAGCGATCTTCTTCTTGTCCAAGATAAGCCTGTCTAGCTTCAAGTATGACGGGCTGATACTGGGCCGGCAGGCGCTCCATTGCCCAGTCGGCAGCGACATCCTTCGGCGCGATTTTGCCGGTTACTGCGCTGTACCAAATGCGGGACAACGTAAGCACTACATTTCGCTCATCGCCAGCCCAGTCGGGCGGCGAGTTCCATAGCGTTAAGGTTTCATTTAGCGCCTCAAATAGATCCTGTTCAGGAACCGGATCAAAGAGTTCCTCCGCCGCTGGACCTACCAAGGCAACGCTATGTTCTCTTGCTTTTGTCAGCAAGATAGCCAGATCAATGTCGATCGTGGCTGGCTCGAAGATACCTGCAAGAATGTCATTGCGCTGCCATTCTCCAAATTGCAGTTCGCGCTTAGCTGGATAACGCCACGGAATGATGTCGTCGTGCACAACAATGGTGACTTCTACAGCGCGGAGAATCTCGCTCTCTCCAGGGGAAGCCGAAGTTTCCAAAAGGTCGTTGATCAAAGCTCGCCGCGTTGTTTCATCAAGCCTTACGGTCACCGTAACCAGCAAATCAATATCACTGTGTGGCTTCAGGCCGCCATCCACTGCGGAGCCGTACAAATGTACGGCCAGCAACGTCGGTTCGAGATGGCGCTCGATGACGCCAACTACCTCTGATAGTTGAGTCGATACTTCGGCGATCACCGCTTCCCTCATGATGTTTAACGCCTGGCACAGCTGCCGACAAAATTGGCGCTTGTTTTGCCGGCTTTTTGGCAAAACAAGTGACACTTTTGTCGGTCAGTTGCTGCCACTTGTTAACCCTTTTGCCAGATTTGGTAACTATAATTTATGTTAGACACGAAGTCTTGGCTAAAAACTGGCCTAAAACTACTGGGGATTTCTGGAAAATAGACATCACCTTCTGGCTCAATGTCGATTGTTGAAATATGTAAAGTATCAACTTTATCGATCAGGCTTTTGTATATTTCACCACCACCAGACACAATCACATGATCCGTTATCGTCTTCAGATGATTTAGCGCTTCATCGATAGATGGAAATACCAATACATTCTCATCACTGGAAGTGAAGCTTGAACGAGTTACAACGGCATATTTTCGGTTGGGTAAAGCCCCCATTGACTCGAAAGTCTTTCGGCCTACCAAAAGCCACTGATTATAGGTAATCGCTTTGAAGAGTAATTGTTCCCCTTTGGCACTCCATGGAATATCTGGGCCATTTCCGATAACTCCATTCTTCGAAATTGCTGCCATTAGTGATAGTTTCACGATACTTCCTTAGGGGTTAACTTTGTTTTAGGGCGACTGCCCTGCTGCGTAACATCGTTGCTGCTCCATAACATCAAACATCGACCCACGGCGTAACGCGCTTGCTGCTTGGATGCCCGAGGCATAGACTGTACAAAAAAACAGTCATAACAAGCCATGAAAACCGCCACTGCGCCGTTACCACCGCTGCGTTCGGTCAAGGTTCTGGACCAGTTGCGTGAGCGCATACGCTACTTGCATTACAGTTTACGAACCGAACAGGCTTATGTCCACTGGGTTCGTGCCTTCATCCGTTTCCACGGTGTGCGTCACCCGGCAACCTTGGGCAGCAGCGAAGTCGAGGCATTTCTGTCCTGGCTGGCGAACGAGCGCAAGGTTTCGGTCTCCACGCATCGTCAGGCATTGGCGGCCTTGCTGTTCTTCTACGGCAAGGTGCTGTGCACGGATCTGCCCTGGCTTCAGGAGATCGGAAGACCTCGGCCGTCGCGGCGCTTGCCGGTGGTGCTGACCCCGGATGAAGTGGTTCGCATCCTCGGTTTTCTGGAAGGCGAGCATCGTTTGTTCGCCCAGCTTCTGTATGGAACGGGCATGCGGATCAGTGAGGGTTTGCAACTGCGGGTCAAGGATCTGGATTTCGATCACGGCACGATCATCGTGCGGGAGGGCAAGGGCTCCAAGGATCGGGCCTTGATGTTACCCGAGAGCTTGGCACCCAGCCTGCGCGAGCAGCTGTCGCGTGCACGGGCATGGTGGCTGAAGGACCAGGCCGAGGGCCGCAGCGGCGTTGCGCTTCCCGACGCCCTTGAGCGGAAGTATCCGCGCGCCGGGCATTCCTGGCCGTGGTTCTGGGTTTTTGCGCAGCACACGCATTCGACCGATCCACGGAGCGGTGTCGTGCGTCGCCATCACATGTATGACCAGACCTTTCAGCGCGCCTTCAAACGTGCCGTAGAACAAGCAGGCATCACGAAGCCCGCCACACCGCACACCCTCCGCCACTCGTTCGCGACGGCCTTGCTCCGCAGCGGTTACGACATTCGAACCGTGCAGGATCTGCTCGGCCATTCCGACGTCTCTACGACGATGATTTACACGCATGTGCTGAAAGTTGGCGGTGCCGGAGTGCGCTCACCGCTTGATGCGCTGCCGCCCCTCACTAGTGAGAGGTAGGGCAGCGCAAGTCAATCCTGGCGGATTCACTACCCCTGCGCGAAGGCCATCGGTGCCGCATCGAACGGCCGGTTGCGGAAAGTCCTCCCTGCGTCCGCTGATGGCCGGCAGCAGCCCGTCGTTGCCTGATGGATCCAACCCCTCCGCTGCTATAGTGCAGTCGGCTTCTGACGTTCAGTGCAGCCGTCTTCTGAAAACGACACCATGTGCAAACGATGTCAGAATAGAGTTAAATTTCCTATTGATTGACATATTCCGTCAAAGGTAATAGATTTCATCCTGACACTTTTGCCTTTGGAGGCATCTTGCAAGGTCAACGCATCGGCTATGTCCGCGTCAGCAGCTTCGACCAGAACCCGGAACGGCAATTGGAGGGTGTTCAGGTGGCGCGGGTGTTCACCGACAAGGCTTCTGGCAAGGACACCCAGCGTCCCGAGCTGGAAAGGCTGCTGGCCTTCGTCCGCGAGGGCGACACCGTGGTGGTGCATAGCATGGACAGGCTGGCACGCAACCTTGATGACCTGCGCCGCATCGTCCAAGGGCTGACACAACGGGGCGTGCGCATGGAGTTCGTCAAAGAAGGGCTGAAGTTCACCGGCGAGGACTCACCGATGGCCAATCTGATGCTGTCGGTCATGGGAGCCTTCGCTGAGTTCGAGCGCGCCCTGATCCGCGAACGTCAGCGCGAGGGAATCGTGCTGGCCAAGCAGCGCGGTGCCTACCGGGGACGAAAGAAATCGCTGAACAGCGAACAAATTGCCGAGTTGAAACGGCGAGTTGCGGCAGGCGACCAAAAAACCTTGGTGGCCCGTGACTTCGGCATCAGCCGCGAAACCTTGTACCAGTACCTGCGGGAAGACTGACCATGCCACGCCGCTCAATCCTGTCCGCCACCGAGCGCGAAAGCCTGCTGGCACTGCCAGATGCCAAAGACGAACTGATACGGCACTACACGTTCAACGAAACCGACCTGTCGGTGATCCGTCAGCGTCGCGGCGCCGCGAATCGATTGGGCTTCGCTGTGCAGCTTTGCTACTTGCGATTCCCTGGCACCTTTTTGGGCGTCGATGAGCCTCCGTTTCCGCCCCTGTTGCGCATGGTGGCCGCGCAACTCAAGATGCCAGTGGAAAGTTGGAGCGAGTACGGCCAGCGCGAACAGACACGGCGGGAGCACTTGGTCGAGCTGCAAACGGTTTTTGGGTTCAAGCCCTTCACCATGAGCCACTATCGGCAAGCCGTGCATACATTGACCGAGCTGGCCTTGCAGACCGACAAAGGCATCGTGCTGGCGAGCGCACTTGTCGAGAATCTGCGGCGGCAGAGCATTATCCTGCCCGCCATGAATGCCATCGAGCGCGCAAGCGCCGAGGCCATCACCCGTGCCAACCGACGCATTTACGCGGCGCTGACCGATTCTTTGTTATCACCCCACCGTCAGCGCCTGGACGAACTTCTCAAGCGCAAGGACGGCAGTAAAGTGACGTGGCTGGCATGGCTGCGCCAGTCGCCTGCCAAACCGAACTCTCGCCACATGCTCGAACATATTGAGCGCCTGAAATCCTGGCAAGCACTTGATCTGCCCGCAGGCATCGAGCGGCAGGTTCACCAGAACCGCCTGCTCAAAATCGCTCGTGAAGGTGGCCAGATGACGCCTGCTGATCTGGCAAAGTTCGAGGTGCAACGACGCTATGCCACGCTGGTAGCGCTGGCCATCGAAGGCATGGCCACCGTCACCGATGAAATCATCGACCTTCACGATCGCATCATCGGCAAGCTGTTCAACGCGGCCAAGAACAAGCATCAGCAGCAGTTCCAGGCTTCCGGCAAGGCGATCAACGACAAGGTGCGGATGTATGGGCGCATCGGTCAAGCGTTGATTGAGGCCAAGCAAAGCGGCAGCGATCCGTTCGCCGCCATCGAGGCCGTTATGCCCTGGGACACCTTCGCCGCCAGCGTCACCGAAGCGCAAACATTGGCGCGGCCTGCCGACTTTGATTTCCTGCACCACATCGGTGAAAGCTATGCCACGCTACGCCGCTACGCGCCGCAGTTCCTGGGCGTGCTCAAATTGCGGGCTGCGCCCGCCGCCAAGGGTGTGCTCGATGCCATCGACATGCTGCGCGGCATGAACAGCGACAGCGCGCGCAAGGTGCCCGCCGATGCGCCAACCGCATTCATCAAGCCGCGCTGGGCAAAGCTGGTTCTGACCGACGACGGCATCGACCGGCGTTACTACGAGTTATGCGCCCTGTCGGAGCTGAAGAACGCGCTGCGCTCCGGTGATGTCTGGGTGCAGGGTTCTCGCCAGTTCAAGGACTTCGACGAATACCTGGTGCCGGTCGAGAAGTTCGCCACTTTGAAGCTGGCCAGCGAATTGCCGCTGGCAGTGGCCACCGACTGCGACCAATACCTGCATGACCGGTTGGAATTGTTGGAGGCGCAACTCGCCACAGTCAACCGCATGGCTGCGGCCAACGACTTACCGGATGCCATCATCACCACCGCGTCAGGCCTGAAGATCACGCCGCTGGACGCGGCAGTACCAGACGCCGCGCAAGCCATGATCGACCAGACAGCTATGCTGCTGCCGCACCTCAAAATCACCGAGTTGCTGATGGAGGTCGATGAATGGACGGGCTTCACCCGCCACTTCACACACCTGAAGACCAGCGACACGGCCAAGGACAAAACCTTGCTGTTGACGACGATCCTGGCCGACGCGATCAACCTGGGTCTGACCAAAATGGCCGAGTCCTGCCCTGGCACCACCTACGCCAAGCTGTCTTGGCTGCAAGCCTGGCACATCCGCGATGAAACCTATTCGACGGCGCTGGCCGAGCTGGTGAATGCGCAGTTTCGGCAACCCTTCGCCGGCAACTGGGGTGACGGCACCACGTCATCGTCGGACGGCCAGAACTTCAGAACCGGCAGCAAAGCAGAAAGCACTGGTCATATCAACCCGAAGTATGGAAGCAGTCCAGGACGGACTTTCTACACCCATATCTCCGACCAGTACGCGCCCTTCAGTGCCAAGGTGGTCAACGTGGGCATTCGTGATTCAACTTACGTGCTTGATGGCCTGCTGTACCACGAGTCGGACTTGCGCATCGAGGAACACTACACCGACACGGCAGGCTTCACCGATCACGTGTTTGGCTTGATGCATTTGCTGGGATTTCGCTTCGCGCCGCGTATCCGTGACTTGGGCGAAACCAAGCTATTCATCCCCAAGGGCGATGCCGCCTATGACGCGCTCAAGCCGATGATTAGCAGCGACAGGCTGAACATCAAGCAAATACGCGCCCATTGGGATGAAATTCTGCGGCTGGCCACCTCCATCAAGCAAGGCACGGTAACGGCTTCGCTGATGCTGCGCAAACTCGGCAGCTACCCGCGCCAGAACGGCTTGGCCGTGGCGTTGCGCGAGCTGGGGCGCATCGAGCGCACGCTGTTCATTTTGGATTGGCTGCAAAGCGTGGAGCTGCGCCGCCGCGTCCATGCGGGGCTGAATAAGGGCGAGGCGCGCAACGCGCTGGCCAGGGCGGTCTTCTTCTACCGATTGGGTGAAATCCGCGACCGCAGTTTTGAGCAGCAGCGCTACCGGGCCAGCGGCCTCAATCTGGTGACGGCGGCCATCGTGTTGTGGAACACGGTATATCTGGAGCGTGCCACCAGTGCTTTGCGTGGCAACGGCACGGCGCTGGACGACACATTGTTGCAATATCTGTCGCCGCTGGGGTGGGAGCACATCAACCTGACCGGCGATTACCTATGGCGCAGCAGCGCCAAGGTCGGTGCGGGGAAGTTTAGGCCATTGCGACCGCTGCCACCGGCTTAGCGTGCTTTATTTTCCGTTTTCTGAGACGACCCCTACATCGCCCCGGAAAAAATTAAGGCGCAGATTAAGGTTTCACGGGGTGGTAAAGGTATCAGCAGGTTAATCAGGATCCTCGAAAAAAATGAGTTCATCCGGATTGTGAAGGAGGGTCAGACGGTACTTACCATCGGCAATGATAATTCCATCGCCATTCTCTAGGTTCCCATATCTTTACTGGCCCTTTTTGACCCGGATACCTTCCGGGTTATTGAGGTTCGGATCAGGATGATAATAGAAGAGCAGAAATATGTTCAGTTCTTGCCGATGCCCAGCGTACGGCAAGAACTGAAGCGTTGTTTTAGTCTAAAGGCCGTACTTGCGTTCCCTTTCCTTAAAGGCCTGGATCCCGCCTTCCAGAATTTCACAAACGTGTTCTCTGATACCCCGGGTATGCAAACGGCCGGAATCGTCCTGTGAAGTGAACGAGCATTCCAGTGAGCCGGTATAATATTCAAACCGGAATTCACTGTTCTCAATGCCCGAGCGCTGCCCACTCTGGTTAGATACGATCACGCATTCAGCATCCGTTCCCACGACGAGGTTGGCATTGTGCGTCACCATAATGATCTGCCGGTCCGCCTTGCGCAGCCTGACGAAATCATTGAGCTGGGAATAAATCGTCCGGTTATCGAGATTGTCTTCAGGCTGATCAATAAGGATAGGGTGTCGCGAATTGCTCAGGTGAAGGATCAGGTTAAGCAGCACCAGACCCCGTTTGCCTGGCGACATCTGCACGATATCGTCGTTGCGGTAACGGACAGAAAAATCAATCAGGTAGCAGTCATCATAGAGATAACTCAGAATATCGGAATCCTCAATGCCCTTACGAAGAGCGGGAGCAACCCCGCCGCTTCTGTAACGGTCATAGATGCCTGCGATCGTATCCGCATGGCTATCAGCGGAAAATGTGTAGCCGCCTTTCGGGCTGGCCAGATCGCCGAGCAGGAGGTTTATGTTCCCTCGCCGGTCAAAGCAGCCGGTGAAGCGATCAAACTTCTCAGCATTGAAGGATATGCGAGCAATTACGCTAATTTCGCCTTCAGGGTGGTATTCAGGCTTGCTTAGCTCGTCCACGTAAGCCTGGTAAAGGTCAGTAAGGCGCGCATACTCGGTCTGGAGCTGGTTTTTTGTATCATTACCTTCCTGTAAAATGGACCGACGGCGTTCAGAGAGCTGTTGTAGCTGTCTGAGTTTTTCTCTTTCCTTTTCAAGCGCAGCCATGGATGCTTTGAGCGTTTCCTGATCGGTAATTTTTACTGATAGGGGAAGCAGCGTTTCCTTTTTGGCTGAGCTTTCGGTATCAATCCGCCTCAGCCTTGCGGGGATGCAGCCAAAACGGGCCTCGTGGCGACCAATGAAGTCACTGACAGCAGCTGAAAGACTGGCCTCCAGCTGACGAAGGCTTTTCTCCAAAAAAGAGGAATTCTCAGACAGCGGAATATCCAGCCTGAGTTGGTCGGTAAGGCTTTGTATCGTGCTACCGGCATGCCGATAAAGGCTTTCTTTAAGGCTTCTGCTGGCATCAGTAAGATCTTCTATCGCGCGCCGACGGGATTGAAGGTTGTCCGTGCGCAGTCTGAGTGCCATATACTGCTTTTCTTCATCCGGTGTAAACGATGCCTGCTTCCTCAGTTGAGCTATCTTCTCCTCCTGCCGCCGGATTTCATCACTTACCGCCTTTTCCGTGCCGTACTTCTCCATTTCCTTACCGCATTCGCTGTATTTTTTGCGCAGCTCGGTAAGATAATCAATCCTGGTTTTTATGACCCGAATAGTCGCTTCCCGCTGTGCGGTATTCTCAACCGCGAAAGCCTTGAAATTATTATTCTGATAAAGAATTTCCTCGACCAGCTGATTTAGCTGAAGCTGACCGCTACGTTCGGCAAGGTGATTGATATAGAGCTGCGGAATGTAGGTCACAGGCCGACAGTCGTCACCATGTAATGAACTAACTTCACCGTTTCCCCATGTGACTTCAACATCGAGATTGCTAAAGTCGTCATAGGCGGCTTGTCCTGAGATCCTGATTTTCTCGCTAACCTCATCAGCGTTAATGGCGCATGCCATGTGGTAAAGCAGCAGAGATTTGCCTGAAGACTTCCCGCCTATGATTGCATTCAGGTCAGGACTGAAGTTTACAGGCTGGTCTGAAAAAAGTGCATGGCCACTGCGATCCGTAAAGCAGACGTGTTTAATATATTGATAAGGCGTTTTTGTATGGGGGGACGTTTTCTGGATCCTGACGCGAGTGTGATCGTACAGTACCTGTTTTAATCCCGCAAAAGTAGGATCGGCTTTAATCCAGCAAAAACGATCCCCGTCGGGACGAAAAATTTTAGTCAGTCCATGTGCATCCGAACCGTGAAGGCAGGGGAGTAGCTTGCCGTATTTACTGATGACTTCAGCCCTGCTGTCGCTGCCGCGTCCCTGAAAGTACTCACAATCCTGCGGGTTACCAGAAAAAATCGCATCAACCAGGTGATAGAGGTTCTGCCGGACAGCAAGAAGACCATTGTCGCGGAGCCCGGAGATTCCGTCTCCTGAGCTGTTAGATGCAATGACAATAACGTTGTTCCGCAGCCAGGTTTCACTCCTCAGCCAGTCTTCAAAGACGTCAAAAGAAGGTTTGAACTGGTTAATGCCGTCGCGCAGATTTTTCTCGGGAGAGGACAACCCTGCTACCGCAATCCCCAGTTCAGTCAGCTGCTGATCGCTGCAGGAATAGTTCTGCCCGCAGTAACGGAAGTGAAGCCGGCCCAGCGCGTGTTTTATTTTGTCAACGTGACCGGCATCCGCCGGATTGACAATAAGATGAATATTCACACCCTTATCTTTTTGCGTTTCAGGTGTGATGCGAAATTCTATATTAGGAAAAACGGCCTCAATGTTGGCTAGCCGGCCCTGTGCACGGTATGCGAGCAGCTTCTCATACCCGGAGATAGTGCAGTAGTCGGTCGCCCCCATGACAGCGACCTCGTCGCCA
The DNA here is from genome assembly GCF_050378715.1 of Klebsiella sp. 2-CIP_Kleb. NCBI lineage: Bacteria > Pseudomonadati > Pseudomonadota > Gammaproteobacteria > Enterobacterales > Enterobacteriaceae > Klebsiella > Klebsiella sp. 2-CIP_Kleb. Next base: position 502 of record NZ_JBNRLG010000018.1, on the reverse strand, counting down.
AACGCTTCAATTGCAGAAAGATAAGCTTCCCAGTCATTCCGATACTGATTCTCAAGTGATGACGAAGGGGTATGAACATGCAGATCCCATTTACGCCATTCAGAGCCATTCGGGAATAGCTTCACTGTTACCTCCTTTTAACATGTCTATCAAAAATTGATATCTGCGTTTACGCACCCGGGATGTCAGTACAGAACATAACCTAATAGTTACCGCAAGCCTTTACAAGCGCATAAACGTGACCACTTGCATCCAGCTTCTCTATATACGAACGTGCCTATCAGATGCTTTCTGCCATTGCGGTTCTGGTGGCATACGAAACTATGCTGACGGGACTGAGACCCTTTCCCCTTCTCACGGAAATTCTTACCCACTACAGCAAACTTATTTTCACTGAAGTGGTCAACAAAAACTGGCCACCGCGTTAGAGTTTTTCCAGTATCGGTTTTCTGATTCGTTTGGTGGTAACCCACCATTATATTCGTGCGGTCTTAGTGCGCTG
>NZ_JBNRLG010000017.1:0-19326 GCF_050378715.1 Klebsiella sp. 2-CIP_Kleb. | reverse complement strand
GTTAAAGAGCAGTTGCGACGCGCTTTAGCGCTCTGTCGCGAGGTGGCGTATATTACGCTTTCCTCTTTCAGAGTCAACCCGTTTTTCAGGATTTTTCTCTTCAACCGAACCCGCTGTTTGTGTGAAGTGATTCACATCTGCCGTGTCAGTGGGAGCGCATTATAGGGAGTTCGCCGGAAGTAGCAAGGGTTAAAATAGAAAAATCTTATCGACCGCTCATTATTTGAACTTTTCGCTTATTCCTCTTCCTACCATTAAAGCCGCCATCCCAGTGTTCATGCGGCCTGCAGCGTAGTTAACGCGAAGAACGCTTTTTGGCAAAAAAGTGATTTTTCTCTCTTACCCAACGCCATTATCGCGCCGATGGTGAATTAAGCACCACTCTTGACCCACGACAAAGCGCCCGCGCGGCCCCCCTTCCTATAATCAGGCCCGTTTCTTCTTACTGGTAATAATCGATGGCTTATCAACTCAACATTAACTGGCCCGAGTTTTTAGAGAAATACTGGCAAAAGCAGCCGGTGGTTTTAAAAAACGCGTTTCCGGACTTCGTCGACCCGATTACCCCGGACGAGCTGGCCGGATTAGCCATGGAGCCGGAAGTCGACAGCCGGCTGGTCAGTCTGACCAACGGTAAATGGCAGGCCAGCAATGGACCTTTTGAACATTTCGACAGCCTGGGCGAGACCGGCTGGTCGCTGCTGGCCCAGGCGGTAAACCACTGGCATATGCCGGCCGCCGAGCTGGTGCGACCGTTCCGCGTACTGCCGGACTGGCGTCTGGACGACCTGATGATCTCCTTCTCCGTCCCCGGCGGCGGCGTCGGGCCGCATATCGATCAATATGACGTCTTTATTATTCAGGGCATGGGCAGCCGCCGCTGGCGCGTGGGGGATAAGCTGCCGATGCGTCAGTTCTGCCCGCATCCGGCACTGCTGCACGTCGACCCGTTCCCGCCGATCATTGATGAAGATCTGCAGCCGGGCGATATCCTCTATATTCCACCGGGATTCCCGCACGATGGGATCACCCACGAAACCGCGCTGAACTACTCCGTCGGCTTCCGCGGGCCCAACGGCCGCGACCTGATCAGCAGCTTCGCCGACTATGTGCTGGAGAACGATCTTGGCGGCGAGCACTACAGCGATCCGGACCTCACCTGCCGCGAGCATCCTGGCCGGGTTGAAGAGTATGAACTCGAACGTCTGCGCACCATGATGATCGACATGATTCGCCAGCCGGAAGACTTCAAGCAGTGGTTCGGCAGTTTCGTCACCACCCCGCGTCACGAGCTGGATATTGCGCCGGCGGAACCGGCATATGAAGAAGAGGAAGTGGTTGATGCGCTGCTGGGCGGCGAAAAGCTCTCCCGCCTGAGCGGCCTGCGCGTTCTGCATATCGGCGACAGCTTCTTCGTGCATAGCGAACAGCTGGACACCACCGATGCCGAAGCGCTGGATGCGCTGTGCCGCTATACCTCATTAGGTCAGGAAGAGCTCGGCAGCGGCCTGCAGAATCCGGCGTTCGTGAGCGAACTGACGCGGCTGATTAATCAGGGCTACTGGTACTTCGAAGAGTAAGAGAGTCGCGATACTGCGAGCAGCCGCCTGGCGCTGCCCGCTGGCTTTCAGCCGTTATTACACCTGTTTCGGCAACACTACAATAAACCGCGTCGAGCGCAGATCGGACTGCGCAGCCACGCTGCCGTGGTGTGCGCTGACGATGGATTTCACTATCGCCAGGCCGATGCCGCTGCCCTCCCCTTTGCGCTGGCGCGAGGGGTCGACGCGATAGAAACGGTCAAACAGCCGCGGCAGATGTTCGGCGGCAATCGGCGTACCGGGATTCTCCACCACCAGGCGGACCGTCTCCGCGCTTTCGCTCAGCGCGATCGTCACCGCCTGGCCAGCCGGGGTGTAGCGGATCGCGTTCGACAGCAGATTGCTGATCGCCCGCCGCAGCATCAGCGGATCGCCAATCACCCGGCAGGGGCTGCCGACAAAGCACAGCGCCACCGCCTTCTCTTCCGCCCACGCCTCGAAAAACTCAAACACCTTATGCACTTCCTCAGCCAGATCCAGTTCCCGCTGTTCGGGGATCAGCTGGTTGTTATCGGCCTGGGCGAGGAACAGCATATCGCTGACCATCCGCGACATACGCGAGAACTCTTCGAGATTGGAGTAGAGCACCTCTTCCAGCTCCTGCTGGCTGCGGCTCTGGCTTAAGGCGATTTCGGTTTGCGTCACCAGGTTGGTGATCGGCGTGCGGATCTCATGGGCGATATCGGCGGAGAAGTTCGACTGACGGGTAAAGACATCCTCCATCCGCTCCAGCATGTGGTTAAAGGAGAGCGCGAGCCGCTCCAGTTCGATAGGCACCGCCTGCGGGTCAAGGCGCACGTCGAGATCCCGCGAGGTAATATTCTGGATCTGCCGGCTGATCTGGCGGATCGGTTTATGTCCCTGATAGACCACAAACAGCACGATGGCGATGATCAGCAGGCTGATTATCGACGCGGCGGAAATCAGCTTCGCTTTCAGCTCATTAATATAGTGCAGGTGAAAATCGATGGATAAGGCCATCAGCAGATGGTACGCCGGTTTGCCGTCCGCCTGCTTGCCCAGCGGCAGCATGATCAGCCGCCAGGCGCGGGTCTCCATTTGATGATTATCGTGCGCCATTGCCCGCGGCTGCGGGTCGGTCCATGAAATCACATTCCCGTCGCGCAGCTGCATCGCCAGGCCTGGCGTACTCAGCATATGGCTGAGATCCGGCCCGTTGGGCGACTGGAACAGAATATTGCCCTGCCCATCGTCCAGGCAGATAAAGACGTTGGCGTAACCCGCAATGATATTCTTCACGATCTCCAGCCGCCGCGCCTGCGGGTAGTCAGCGTGGTCGAGGACCGTCTCCAGGGTGGTACTGAGCTGCCTGAGATCGTGAACGTCGCGCTCTTCAAAGTGGGCCTTCACCGAATGGATCATGATCCAGGTGAAGGCAAAGAAGGCGATGATGGTGGCGAGGCTAATAAAGAAGCTCAGCCGGGTGGCCAGGGAAAAGGGGCGCTTAGCGGCCATCCGGCACCTCAAGCATATAGCCGACGCCGCGCACGGTCTGGATCAGCTTCGGCTCGAAGTCGTTATCGATTTTGGCGCGCAGCCGCTTCACCGCCACGTCTATCGCGTTGGTATCGCTGTCGAAATTCATATCCCACACCTGCGAGGCAATCAGCGAACGCGGCAGCACCTCGCCCTGATGGCGCAGGAAGAACTCCAGCAGAGTGAACTCCTTGCTAGTCAGGGTGATGCGGGTGGCGCCGCGCGTCACCTTACGGCTGACCAGATCGACGCTGAGATCCGCCGCCTGAAACTGGCTTTCGACAATAACCGCCGCTCCGCGGCGCAGCAGCGTCCGCACCCGCGCCAGCAGTTCCGCAAAGGCGAACGGCTTCACCAGATAGTCGTCGGCGCCCAGCTCCAGCCCCTTCACCCGATGCTCAATGGTGCCCAACGCGGTAAGCAGCAGGATCGGCATGCCTTTCCCGGCGGCGCGCAGCATGCGCACGATATCCCAGCCGTTCACGTCCGGCAGCATGATGTCGAGGATCAGCAGATCATAGTCACCGGTCATCGCCAGGTGATAGCCGTTAAGGCCGTTATCGGCCAGGTCGACGACGAAGCCAGCCTCGGTGAGCCCTTTGGTCAGGTACTCCCCGGTTTTCTTCTCATCTTCGACAATCAAAATCTTCACCGCAGGCTCCTTCACGCGCGTTCTGTGCGGGTATTCAATTTTAGAGGAGCGCCTCCGGATAGCAATGAAATATCAGGAAAATGACAGCTTTGTCATTTTCCTGTCACGTCCTGAACAGAGGCCGCTACGTAAAGTAGCCGCCATGGATAAATCGTCGAAAACGTCTGCCGCCATGCGCCCAATAACGCGTCTTACCCTCAGCGTGATACTCGCCTTAACCGGCTGTGTCTCGCTCGCTCCGGACTACCAGCGCCCCGCCGCGCCGGTACCGCAGCAGTTCTCTCTCAGCCAGAACAAGCTGGTGACCGCAACCGCGGGCTATCAGGAGACCGGCTGGCGCACCTTTTTCGTCGACCCGCAGGTGAAAAGCCTGATTGGCACCGCGCTGATCAACAACCGCGATCTGCGGATGGCGACGCTGAAAGTGCAGGAAGCCCGCGCCCAGTATCGGGTGACCGATGCTGACCGCTACCCGCAATTGAACGGTGACGGCAGCACCACCTACGGCGGCAAGCTTAAAGGCGACACCACCACCAGCAGCGATTACGCTGCCGGCCTGAATCTCAGCTATGACCTCGACTTCTTTGGCCGGCTGAAAAACCTTAGCGAGGCCGACCGGGAGAACTTCTTCGCCAGCGAAGAGGCCCGGCGCGCAGTGCATATCCTGTTGATTGCTAACGTTTCACAAAGCTACTTCAACCAGCGGCTGGCGGCAGCGCAGCTGCAGGTGGCCAACGATACCCTGCAAAACTATCAGCAGTCTTACGCGTTCGTTGAAAAACAGCTGCTGACCGGGAGCACTACCGTGCTGGCGCTGGAGCAGGCGAGGGGGATGATCGAGAGCACCCGCGCCGATATCGCCAGACGGCAGGGCCAGTTGGCGCAGGCTAATAACGCTCTGCAGCTATTGCTCGGCAGCTATCAACCTCTGCCGGACGATAGCGCCAGCAGCGCCGTCGATCTGCAAGGCGTTACCCTGCCGCCGTCGCTCTCCTCAGCGATCCTGCTGCAGCGGCCGGATATTTTAGAGGCCGAACACAGCCTGCGGGCGGCCAACGCCAACATCGGCGCCGCGCGGGCGGCCTTCTTTCCGTCGATCACCCTGACCAGCTCGCTCTCCGGTAGCAGCAGCGAGCTCGCCAGCCTGTTTAACGCCGGCAGCGCGATGTGGAACTTCATCCCCAAAATCGACATACCGATTTTCAACGCCGGGCGCAATCAGGCCAACCTCGATCTGGCGGAGATCCGTCAGCAGCAGCAGGTGGTCAACTACGAGCAAAAAATCCAGTCCGCCTTTAAAGAGGTAGCCGACGCGCTGGCCCTGCGCCAGAGCCTGGCCGCTCAAATTGCCGCACAGGAGCGCTATCTCGCGTCACTGAATATCACCCTGCAGCGCGCCACCGCGCTCTATCGCCACGGCGCGGTCAGCTACATCGAAGTGCTGAACGCCCAGCGCGATATTTTCACCACCCGACAAACCCTGCTGGAACTCAACTATTCCCGTCAGGCAAATGAAATCACCCTGTTCACCGCCCTCGGCGGCGGCTGGATGGAATAACCCAAGGAGTCCCGATCATGAATTCACTGTCTAAAGTCGCCCTGTTCACTCTGATTTCTGGCGCGGTGTTCGCCGTCCAGGCTGCCGACCCGCACGCCGGCATGGCGATGCACGAACAGCCCGCCGCCGCGCAGACGCAAAGCATCAGCGGCAAAGGGGTCATTAAAGCCATTGATATGGATAGCAAAAAAATCACCATCGCCCACGAAGCCATCCCGGCCGTGAACTGGCCGCCGATGACCATGCGCTTCACCATCACCCCGCAGACCCAGCTCAACAATGTGAAGAACGGCGACAGCGTGGACTTCACCTTCGTTCAGCAGGGCAACCTGTCGCTGCTGCAGGATATTCGCGCCCACTAATGGCCCGGCGACGGCAAGCCTCTCAACGACGGAATGGACAACACATGGCATCCCTGACACTGAAAAACACGGTGCTGATCCTCGGCAGCATGGCGATCGGCGGCGCGCTCACCGCAGCGCTGTATACCCGGACTGCGGCGCCCCACGACGCTGCCGCAGCCGCCCCGACGGCCGAGCAGCAACGTAAAGTGCTGTTCTGGTACGATCCGATGTACCCGAGCACCCGCTTTGATAAACCGGGTAAATCGCCGTTTATGGATATGGACCTGGTGCCGAAATACGCCGATGAGGAGAGTGCCGCCGTCGGGGCGCCGGGGGTGCGTATCGACCCGACGCAGAGCCAGAATCTTGGCGTGAAAACCGCCGCCGTCACCCGCGGGCCGCTGCGCTACGCCCAGACCTTCCCGGCCAACATCAGCTACAACGAGTACCAGTACGTGATTATGCAGGCGCGGGCGGCGGGCTTTATTAATAAAGTCTATCCCCTGACCGTCGGCGACAAAGTGCAACAAGGTACGCCGCTGCTGGAACTGACCATCCCGGACTGGGTGGAAGCGCAGAGCGAATATCTTTTATTGCAGGAGACCGGGGGCACCGCTACGCAGGTCGAGGGGATCCTCGAGCGTCTACGCCTCGCCGGAATGCCGGACGACGATATCCGCCGCCTGAAAACCACGCGCAAGATCCAGACCCGTTTCACCCTCAAGGCGCCCATCGACGGGGTGATCACCGCCTTCGATCTGCGCGCCGGAATGAACATCGCCAAAGATAACGTGGTGGCGAAAATTCAGGGCATGGATCCGGTGTGGGTCAGCGTGGCGGTCCCCGAGTCCATCGCCTGGCTGATCAAAGACGCCTCGCAGTTCAGTATTCAGGTTCCCGCCTGGCCGGACAAAACCTTCCGCATCAGCAAATGGACGATCCTCCCCAGCGTCGATAGCGCCACCCGCACCCTGCAGCTGCGCCTGCAGGTCAACAACCCGGATGAAGCGCTGAAGCCGGGGATGAACGCCTATCTGCAGCTGACCAGTGAAAGCGAACCGATGCTGCTGATCCCCTCCAAAGCGCTGATCGACAGCGGCAGCGAGCAGCGGGTAATCACCGTGGATAACGAGGGCCGCTTCGTGCCGAAGCGGGTCCAGGTTTTCCATGAATCCAATGGCGTCACGGCCATTCGCAGCGGGCTGCAGGAGGGCGAGAAAGTGGTCGCCAGCGGCCTGTTCCTGATCGACTCGGAGGCCAATATCGCCGGCGCGCTGGAGCGCATGCGCGCGCAGGCCCCGGATGCCGCTGCCCCTGCCGCCCACGCGCACTGAGGAAAGGAACCATGATTGAATGGATTATCCGCCGCTCGGTGGCCAACCGCTTCCTGGTGATGATGGCGGCGCTGTTCCTCAGCATCTGGGGAACCTGGACCATCATCCACACCCCGGTAGACGCCCTGCCGGATCTCTCCGACGTACAGGTGATCGTCAAAACCAGCTACCCGGGACAGGCGCCGCAGATCGTCGAAAACCAGGTCACCTGGCCGCTAACCACCACCATGCTGTCGGTGCCCGGCGCCAGAACGGTGCGCGGCTTCTCGCAGTTTGGCGACTCTTATGTGTATGTGATTTTTGAAGACGGCACCGATCCTTACTGGGCGCGCTCGCGGGTGCTGGAGTATCTCAACCAGGTACAGGGCAAACTGCCCGCCGGGGTGAGCGCCGAAATGGGCCCGGACGCCACCGGCGTCGGCTGGGTCTTCGAGTACGCGCTGGTCGACCGCAGCGGCAAGCACGATCTCGCCGAACTGCGCTCCCTGCAGGACTGGTTCTTAAAATATGAGCTGAAAACCATTCCTAACGTCTCGGAAGTGGCGTCGGTGGGCGGCGTGGTCAAGGAGTACCAGATTGTCGTCGACCCGATGAAGCTGACCCAGTACGGCATCAGCCTCGGCGAGGTGAAATCGGCGCTGGACGCCTCTAATCAGGAGGCGGGCGGCTCTTCGGTCGAACTGGCGGAAGCCGAATATATGGTGCGCGCCAGCGGCTATCTGCAGACCCTAGACGACTTCAAAAACATTGTGCTGAAAACCGGTGACAACGGCGTGCCGGTGTATCTCGGCGACGTCGCGCGGGTACAGGTCGGCCCGGAGATGCGCCGCGGTATCGCCGAACTGAACGGCGAAGGCGAAGTGGCCGGCGGGGTGGTGATCCTGCGCTCCGGCAAGAACGCCCGGGAAGCGATCTCGGCGGTCAAAGAAAAACTGGCGTCGCTGCAAAGCAGCCTGCCGGAAGGGGTTGAAGTCGTCACCACCTACGACCGCAGCCAGCTTATCGACCGCGCCATCGACAACCTCAGCCACAAACTGCTGGAAGAGTTTATCGTCGTCGCCTTGGTCTGCGCCCTGTTCCTGTGGCACGTGCGCTCGGCGCTGGTGGCGATTATCTCCCTGCCGCTCGGCCTGTGCTTCGCCTTTATCATGATGCATTTCCAGGGACTCAACGCCAACATCATGTCGCTGGGCGGGATCGCCATTGCGGTGGGAGCGATGGTCGATGCCGCCATCGTGATGATTGAGAACGCCCACAAGCGGCTGGAGGAGTGGGCGCATCAGCATCCGGGAGAGAAGCTCGGCAACGACAGGCGCTGGAAAATCATTACCGACGCCTCGGTGGAGGTTGGCCCGGCGCTGTTTATCAGCCTGCTGATCATCACCCTGTCGTTTATCCCCATTTTCACCCTCGAAGGCCAGGAGGGCAAACTGTTCGGCCCGCTGGCCTTCACCAAAACCTGGTCGATGGCCGGGGCGGCGCTGCTGGCGATCATGGTGATCCCGATCCTGATGGGCTTCTGGATCCGCGGCAGGATCCCGGCGGAGAGCAGCAACCCGCTGAACCGCTTTTTGATCCGCATTTATCACCCGCTGCTGCTGAAGGTGCTGCACTGGCCGAAGACCACCCTGCTGATCGCGCTCCTGTCGATCCTGACGGTTGTCTGGCCGCTTAACCGGGTCGGCGGCGAGTTTCTGCCGCAGATCAACGAGGGCGATCTGCTGTATATGCCGTCAACGCTGCCGGGGATCTCCGCCTCGCAGGCGGCGGATATGCTGCAGAAGACCGACAAGCTGATCATGACGGTGCCGGAGGTGGCGCGGGTGTTCGGCAAAACGGGTAAGGCAGACACCGCTACCGACTCCGCGCCGCTGGAGATGGTGGAGACCACCATTCAGCTCAAGCCGCAGGATCAGTGGCGGCCGGGGATGACCATGGAGAAGATCGTCGACGAACTGGACAAGACCGTGCGCCTGCCGGGGCTGGCGAACCTGTGGGTGCCGCCGATCCGCAACCGCATCGACATGCTCTCCACCGGCATCAAGAGCCCGATTGGCATTAAGGTTTCCGGCACTAACCTGGCCGATATCGACGCCATCGCCGGGCAAATTGAGGTGGTGGCGCGCAGCGTGCCGGGGGTCACGTCAGCATTAGCCGAGCGGCTGGTGGGCGGGCGCTACCTCGACATTGATATTCAGCGTGAGAAGGCGGCCCGCTACGGGATGACCGTCGGCGACGTGCAGCTGTTCGTCTCGTCCGCTATCGGCGGGGCGATGGTCGGCGAAACGGTGGAGGGCGTCGAGCGCTATCCAATCAACATCCGCTACCCGCAGAGCTATCGCGACAGCCTGCAGACCCTGCGCCAGCTGCCGATCCTCACCCCGCTGAAGCAGCAGATCGTCCTCGGCGACGTCGCCGAGGTGAAGGTGGTCAGCGGGCCATCGATGCTGAAGACCGAGAACGCCCGCCCCACCAGCTGGATCTACATCGACGCCCGCGACCGTGACATGGTGTCAGTGGTGCACGATCTGCAGCAGGCCATCGGCAAAGCGGTGAAGCTGAAGCCGGGCATCAGCGTGTCGTATTCCGGGCAGTTCGAGCTGCTGGAGCGCGCCAATCAGAAGCTGAAGCTGATGGTGCCGATGACGCTGATGATTATCTTTGTGCTGCTGTACCTGGCGTTCCGCCGCGTCGGCGAGGCGCTGCTGATCATCGCCAGCGTGCCGTTCGCCCTTGTGGGCGGGATCTGGTTTCTCTACTGGATGGGGTTCCATCTGTCGGTAGCCACCGGCACCGGCTTTATCGCCCTGGCCGGCGTGGCCGCGGAGTTTGGCGTGGTGATGCTGATGTACCTGCGCCACGCCATCGAGGCCGAGCCATCGCTGGAGAACCCGCGTACCTTCAGCGTCGATAAGCTCGACGAGGCGCTGTACCAGGGGGCGGTGCTGCGCGTGCGGCCGAAGGCGATGACCGTGGCGGTGATTATCGCCGGCCTGCTGCCGATTTTGTGGGGCAACGGCGCCGGGTCGGAGGTGATGAGCCGCATCGCCGCGCCGATGATTGGCGGAATGATCACCGCCCCGCTGCTGTCGCTGTTTATTATTCCGGCGGCGTATAAGCTGATGTGGCTGTTCCGGCATCGGGGCAAGCGAGGCCGATAGCCCGCCGCGTTTACGCCGGTCCGGGAAATTGGCTATAGTGGCGCCATTCTTCTGGCCGGCGTGAACGTCTCTATGAATCTGAACCTGGTATGTTATTCCCTGCTGCTGCTCACCGCCGTGGGCAGCGCCCTGCTGCCCTACCCGCTGGCGATGTGGTTTTTACTGAGCAGCCTTCTGACATGGCTTATCTATGGCGCCGACAAGCTGGCGGCACGCAAAGCCTGGCGCCGGGTGCCGGAAACCACGCTGCTGGTGCTGGGCCTGGTGGGAGGCTGGCCGGGGGCCATCCTCGGCCAGCAGTGCTTTCGTCATAAAACGCAAAAGCAGCCCTTCCGGACGTGGTTTTTCATCAGCGTGGCGCTGAACGTGGCGGCGCTGGCCGGGCTGTACGTGGTTTATACCCACCTGCTAAGCCGATAAGGGGCGAGGCTAGCGCGGCGTCTGGCGGATCCACACCAGGCGATCGACGTCAAAGCCCAGCTCGCGCGCGGTATTCAGGTAATCCTGCTTCACCGCCGCCGGGATGGTGGGGGTGCGCGACAGGATCCAGAGATAGTCGCGGTTGGGGCCGCTGACCAGCGCGTACTGGTAGTCGTCGTCCAGACGGATCACGTTATAGCCGCCGTAGAATGGCCCGAAGAACGACACCTTCAGCGCCGCGGTGGTGGGGGCGCCGGTGAAATAGGCTTTCCCGTCGCTCTCATTCCAGCGTTTTTTAACCGGGTCATAACCGCGATTGACGACGCTGATCCCCCCGTCGCCGCGGGTGCCGTAGGTGGCGGTCACCTGCTCCAGGCCTCGCTCGAAGCGATTCTCCAGGCGAGCGACCTCATACCATTTTCCAAGATAACGACTGGCGTCAAACCCGCTAATCGGCTGTACGCCCTTCGGCGGGGTGGGCGATTTGCAGGCCACGAGGGTCAACGCGATAGCGACGCCAGTGACAACAGGCCATAGCTTCATGAGAACTCCTTTCATTTACGCGGTTGGGGAAAGTGTAGTGCAAAGCCGCTACACTTCACGCCAGCCGACGTGATTCGTAGTATATTGAGAATATTCTTTGTTAACAGGTGGCCTCCATGCCTTACTCCATCGGCGAATTTGCCCGACTTTGCGGGATAAATGCGACCACGCTTCGCGCCTGGCAGCGCCGCTACGGCCTGCTTAAGCCGCTGCGCACCGATGGTGGACACCGTCTGTACAGCGATGACGACGTCCAGCAGGCGCTGAAGATCCTCGACTGGGTGAAAAAAGGGGTGCCGGTTAGCCAGGTGAAGCCCCTGCTGTCGCGCCCCGGCGCGCGGCGCACTAACAACTGGCTGACGCTGCAGGAGACCATGCTGCAGCGGCTGAAAGAGGGAAAAATCGAGTCCCTGCGCCAGCTTATCTATGATGCCGGGCGCGAATATCCGCGTCAGGAGCTGGTGACTGAGGTGCTGCGTCCGCTGCGCAGCCAGGTCTCTGCCAACGTGCCGGCCATCATGACCCTGCGCGAAATCCTCGACGGCATCATCATCGCCTACACCTCGTTTTGCCTCGAAGGCGATAAGAAGGCGCCCGGGGATAACTTTCTGATCACCGGCTGGCACCTGACCGACGCCTGCGAAATCTGGCTTGAGGCGCTCAAGCGTACCGGCCAGGGTCATCGCATCGACGTCCTGCCGGTGCCTCCCGCCGCCCTGGCGCCGGAGATTTTTCCCCAGCGCAACTGGCTGCTGGTCACCAGCGGTAAACTCTCCGCCGCTCGTCAGAGGCAGATCGAACTCTGGCAGCAGCAGGTCGTCTCCCTCGAGGTGATCCCGCTCTAACCCCCTGTTTTCACTTACCTCCACGCTCTGTTCCGCCAGCGCCCGGTGGCGCGGCGGGCGCACGCTTGCCCTTTGCGCCACGCGTGATTTCCACCCTTTAAAACACCAATAATAAACATATGATTTTTAACACAAATAAAATATATTTTTCCACAAACTTGGACAAATAATTTTATTTGTGTAAGTTTTAAGTATGCCATTACGCCACCGTGTTTAGCCAGGATGTGATCCATGAGCACCTCGCCGTCCGTGATTCGTCGTTTCGTTGAGTACTACGCCGGGCTGGATGCGCAGCCGCCCTCGGCGCTGGCCGCGCTGTACCATCCGGACGCGACGCTGAGCGATCCTTTTGGTCAGCACCAGGGGCTGTTCGCCATCCAGCGCTACTTTACCCATCTGCTGGCCAACGTGGAGCAGTGCCGGTTCACCATCGACACGCCGCTCTGCGACGGTCAGCGGTTCGCCGTGACCTGGACCATGCACTGGTCGCATCCGCGCATTGCCGGCGGAGAAACGCTAGCCCTGCCGGGCTGCTCGGTGGTGGACATCGCCGGGGAGCAGATTCTCCATCAACGCGACTTCTACGACGCCGGGGAGATGATCTACGAGCATCTTCCCCTGCTGGGCTGGGCGGTACGCGGCGTGAAACGGAGGGTGCGCTCATGATGACGGTGCTTATCACCGGCGCCAGCTCCGGGATTGGCGCCGGCCTGGCGAAATCCTTCGCGACGGATGGCCACCTGGTCATCGCCTGCGGGCGCGATGCGTCGCGCCTGACGGCGCTGCAGCAGTTCAGCCCCAACATCAGCGCGCGCCTGTTCGATATGACAGACAGGGACGCCTGTCGCCAGGCGCTGACGGGCTGTTTTGCCGACCTGATCATTCTCTGCGCCGGCACCTGCGAATACCTCGACCACGGACAGGTGGATGCCGCCCTCGTGGAGCGGGTGATGGCCACCAACTTCCTTGGGCCGGTGAACTGCCTGGCGGCGCTGCAGACGCAGCTGGAGGCTGGCGATCGGGTGGTGCTGGTCAGCTCCATGGCGCACTGGCTGCCCTTCCCGCGCGCGGAAGCCTATGGCGCCTCCAAGGCGGCGCTGACCTGGTTTGCCAACAGCCTGCGTCTTGACTGGGAGCCGAAAGGGGTCGCCGTCACGGTGGTCTCTCCAGGCTTCGTCGACACCCCGCTGACGCGCAAAAACGACTTTGCCATGCCCGGCCGGGTGAGCGTGGATCGGGCGGTGGCGGCGATCCGCCACGGCCTGGCGAAGGGAAAAAACCACATCGCCTTCCCCACCGGTTTCAGCCTGGCCCTGCGGCTGCTGGCCAGCCTGCCGTCAGGTATGCAGCGCCTGCTGTTGCGCAGGATGGTGCGCTCATGAACATCGCCATCATCGGCAGCGGCATCGCCGGGCTGACCTGCGCCTGGCGGCTGGCCGGACACCATCAGGTGACGCTGTTCGAAGCGGGCGCCACGCCGGGCGGCCACACCGCCACCGTGGATGTCACCACGCCGCAGGGCACCTGGGCCATCGATACCGGATTTATCGTCTACAACGATCGCACCTATCCGCGCTTTATGGGCCTGCTCAGCGAGCTGGGGATCGACGGGCAAAAAACGCAGATGAGCTTCTCGGTCCACAACCCGGCCAGCGGCCTGGAGTACAACGGCCACAGCCTGACCTCGCTCTTCGCCCAGCGACGCAATCTGCTGAAGCCGGCCTTCTGGGGGCTGCTGAGCGAGATCGTCCGCTTCAACCGGCTGGCAAAACTGGCGCTGACCGAGGCGCTGGATCCGGGCGCGACGCTGGAGAACTTCCTCTCCCGCCACCGTTTTAGCCCCTTCTTCGCCCGCCACTATATCCTGCCGATGGGGGCGGCCATCTGGTCGTCGTCGCTGCAGGAGATGCGCCGCTTCCCGCTACCGCTATTTTTGCGCTTCTTTGAAAACCACGGTCTGCTGGATATTCGCGATCGTCCGCAATGGTACGTGGTGCCCGGCGGTTCCCGGGAATACGTCCGCGCCCTGCTCGCCAGGCTCGGCGATCGCCTGGACCTGCGGCTCAACGCGCCGGTGCAGCAGGTGGACCGCCACCCGGCGGGAGTTATCCTGCGGCTGGCGTCCGGGGAGGCGCATTTTGACCAGGTGATCTTCGCCTGCCACTCCGCGCAGGCGCTGGCGATGCTGGCGGCGCCAACCGACGCCGAGCGTGAGGTGCTGGGGGATATCGGCTGGCAGCGCAACGAGGTGGTGCTGCACAGCGATCCGCGCTGGCTGCCGGAGCGCCAGCGCGCCTGGGCCAGCTGGAACTATCGCCTGAGCGACGGGGATTTGGCCCGGGCCTGCGTCACCTACAACATGAATATTCTCCAGGGGCTGCCTGCGGGCGCCCCCCTGTTCTGCGTCACTCTGAACCCGGACGCGCCAGTGGACGATCGCTATGTCTGGCAGCGCTTCGTCTATGAGCATCCGCTGTTTAACCCGCAAAGCTGGTCGGCCCAGCTGCGGCGCGAAGAGATTAACGGCCAGCAGCGGAGCTGGTACTGCGGGGCCTACTGGTACAACGGCTTTCATGAGGACGGGGTGCGCAGTGCGCTCGACGTGGTGCAGGGCATCGCCGCGGCGGAGGACAACTGAAATGAACAGCTGCCTCTATCAGGGCGTCCTGCGCCACCGTCGCCTGCAGCCGAAGGCGCACCACTTCGTCTACCGCCTGTTTATGGCCTGGCTTGACCTCGACGAACTGGACAGGCTGCCTGAGGCGGGCATCCGCCGCAACCGCCTGGCCGCCGCCGCCTGGTACGACGCCGATTATCCGCTGGGCGCGCCGCTGAAGGCTCAGGTGCTGAACCGGCTGGAGAGCCTGACCGGCTGCCGCCCGGCGGGCCGCGTGATGCTCCTGACCCAGCTGCGCTACTTCGGCTTCCATTTTAATCCGGTCAACTTTTACTACTGCTATGACGAGGCCGACACCCTGCGCTGGGTGTTGGCCGAAGTGCGCAACACGCCGTGGAATGAGCGTCATTACTACGCGGTGGACGGCCAGCAGGCGCGCCCGCTGGAGAAAGCCTTTCACGTTTCGCCGTTTAACCCGATGGACATGGTCTATCACTGGCGCTTCAACGCGCCGGGCAAAACGCTGCACATGCACATTGAAAACCATCAGGCCAGCAAGGTGTTCGACGCCACGCTGGCCCTGAGCCGCGTGCCGTTAACCCGCGCCAACCTGCGCGGGCTGCTGCTGCGTCTGCCGATGATGACCCTGAAAACCGTCCTCGCCATCTACTGGCAGGCGCTGCGGCTGTGGCTGAAGCGCGTGCCGCTGTACAACCATCCTGTCAGCAGGAGTGAACGCTCATGACCGATCCCGTCTTTGCGCTTGAACCCGATGTGCCGCGCAACGTGCGGCTCGCGCGCTGGCTGCTCTTTCGTCTGTTGAGCGGCCTCCGCGAAGGCTCGCTCACCGTGCGCGAAGGGGCGCAGACTTTTCATTTTGGCGACCCCGCCGCCGCGCTGCGCGCTGAGGCGCGGGTCTGCACGCCGGAGGTGTACTGGCGTCTGCTGACCGGCGGCAGTCTCGCGGCGGCCGAGGCCTGGATGGACGGCGACTGGGAGAGCCACCAGCTGACGGCGCTGTTGCAGATCCTCGCGCGCAACGGCGAGGTGCTGGGGCGTCTGGAGCGCGGCTTTCGGCTGCTGGGTAAGCCTGTCGCCCGCCTGCGCCACTGGACTCGCCGCAACACCCGCGCCCAGGCGCGGGAGAACATTGCCGCCCATTACGACCTCGGCAACGAATTTTATGCCCACTTTCTGGATGACGACCTGCTCTACTCCAGCGCGCTGTTTACCGACGACGAGCAGGATCTGACCCTGGCCCAGCGGGCCAAGATGGCGCGTCTGTGCGACCAGCTGGCGCTCAACCCCGGCGATCATCTGCTGGAGATTGGCACCGGCTGGGGGGCGCTGGCCGAATACGCCGCCCGCCATTACGGTTGCCGGGTCACGACTACCACCCTTTCCCGGGAGCAGCACCGCTGGGCTACCGAGCGCATGGCCCGCGCCGGGCTGCAGGATCGCGTCGAGGTGCTGCTCTGCGACTACCGCGATCTGCGCGGCGAGTACGACAAACTGGTGTCGGTGGAGATGATTGAGGCGGTGGGCCAGCGCTACCTCCCGGCCTTCTTCCGCAACTGCCAGGCGCGCCTGCGCCCGGGCGGTAAAATGGCCCTGCAGGCGATCACCATTCAGGATCAGCGCTATCGCGACTACAGCAAAAGCGTCGATTTTATCCAGCGCTACATCTTCCCGGGCGGCTTTTTGCCCAGCATCACGGCAATGAGCGAGCTGATGACCCGCCATACCGATTTTGTGGTGCGCAACCTGTTCGACATGGGCCCGGACTATGCCCGCACCCTGGCGCACTGGCGGCAGCGTTTTACCCACGCCTGGCAGGATATTGAAAAGCTCGGCTTTGATGAGCGCTTCCGCCGGATGTGGCTCTACTACTTTGGCTATTGCGAAGCCGGATTTAACGCCCGCACCATCAGCGTGGTGCAGCTCACCGCGGAGCGGGTATGACACGCCCGGCGCAGCACTTGCTGATGGCCCTCGCGTTCGATGTTTACTGGACGCTGGTGGTGATGTTGCGCGAGCGCGGCCTGCTGATCTGGCTGACGCTGGCCATCTTCGCCTGGCTGCGGTTGCCGGCGGCCAGTCGTCCGCCCGCCCTGCTGCTGGCCGCGGCGGGCTGCGGGCTGGACGCCTGCTGGGCGCTGGCGGGGCTGATTGATTTTCCCGGCGACAGCCTGCTGCCCCTGTGGATGGTGGCCCTGTGGCTGATGTTCGCCGTCGTCTGGACCCGACTGACCCGCACCGCGACGCTTCCCGGCTGGGTGCTGGCTACGGCGGCGACCCTCGGCGGCCCGGTGGCCTACCTGATCGGCGCTCGCCTCGGAGCCATGACCCTGCTGGTGCCGACCGCGCTTGCTGTGGCCGCCATGGCCTGCGGCTGGCTGGTGATCATGCTGCTGTTCCATCTGGGGATGGGGAGGCAAAAATGAGATTCGCCCTGTTACTGCTATGGCTGACCGTCCTCGCCCCGGCGGCCCACGCCGCCGACTGGCTGGCGTGGCGCCGCGTCGGCGAGGCGACCCTCACCTGGGGGCCGTTCACCGTCTATCACTCACAGCTGCGCACACCCAATGGTCGGTATGACGGCCCGCAGCAGGATCGGGCGCTGATCATCACCTACCAGCGCGACATCGATCGCGAGGCGCTGGTGGACGCCACCCGCGACCAGTGGCAGGCGCAGGGCATTCTGCAACAGGAACCGCGCAGCGAAGCCTGGCTGCGCATGCTGCAGGGGATCTGGCCGGACGTCGCGCCGGGCAGCCAGCTGGCGTTCGTGGTCCGCGGCGGCGAGGGGCAGTTCTGGTACCGCGCCAGCGCCGCACAGACCGCCTTTACCCCGCTCGGCCCGCGCCAGTCGGCGGCGTTCAGCACCCGCTTTCTCGCCATCTGGCTCGATCCACGCACCACTTATCCCGAACTGCGTCAGCAGTTGATCGGAGGTACACCATGAAACGCATTCTGACCCTTGGCCTGGCGCTGCTGATGCTGATGCTGATGCTCGCCGGCTGCAGTACCGAGGTCACCGAATACCGGCAGCAGCAGCCCGCCCTCGACATCTTTCACTATTTTCAGGGTCGAACCGAAGCGTGGGGGATGGTGCAGGATCGCAACGGCAAGCAGCTGCGCCGCTTCCATGTTGAGATCGATGGCGACGTCGTCGGCGATACCCTGACGCTCCATGAGCGCTTTGTCTATGACGATGGCGAGAAGCAGCAGCGGGTATGGCGCATTCGCCGCACCGGCGATAACCGTTATCAGGGCACCGCCGGGGATATCGAAGGCGTGGCCAGCGGCCAGGCGGCAGGCAATGCCTTTCACTGGCGCTACAGCATGAACGTCGAGGCCAGCGGCAGCCGGTGGCTACTGCACTTTGACGACTGGATGTACCTGCAGGACGGCAGCCATTTGTTTAACAAAACCGAGATGAAGAAATTCGGCATTACGGTCGCCACCGTGACCCTTTTCTTTACCCGAACCACAGCAGAAGAGAGGACAGCGCCATGAACACGCAACCTGTCATTGGGATCAGCGGATGTTTAACCGGCTCAGCCGTGCGATTCGACGGCGGGCATAAGCGTATGGGCTTTGTGATGGATGAGCTCGCGCAGTGGGTGGCGTTTAAGCCCGTCTGCCCGGAGATGGCGATCGGCCTGCCCGTACCCCGCCCGGCGCTCCGCCTGGTGCAGACTCCGGTCGGGGAGATCCGCATGCGCTTCAGCCACGCCCCGCACGAGGATGTGACGGAGAAGATGGCCGATTTTGCCAACGCCCATCTGGCAACTCTGGGCGAGCTGTCGGGCTTTATCGTCTGCGCCAAATCGCCGAGCTGCGGGATGGAGCGCGTGCGGCTGTATGACGAAAAAGGCAATCGCGGGCGTAAGGAAGGCGTGGGGCTGTTTACCGGCGCCCTGATGGCGCGCTACCCGTGGCTGCCGGTGGAAGAGGATGGCCGGCTGCACGATCCGCTGCTGCGGGAGAACTTTGTCGAGCGCGTTTTCGCCCTGCATGAACTCAACGCCCTGCGCGCCCGCGGCCTGACCCGCCACGGCCTGCTGGCCTTTCACAGCCGCTACAAGCTGCAGCTGCTGGCTCACCACCAGGCGGGCTACCGCGAGATCGGCCCCTTCGTCGCCTCGCTGCATGAATGGGAGGATCTGGAGGCTTTCTTCGAGGTCTACCGTGAGAAGCTGATGGCGATCCTCAAGCGGCCCGCCTCGCGGAAAAACCACACCAACGTGCTGATGCATATTCAGGGTTATTTCCGCGACCAGCTGAACAGCCGCCAGCGCGGCGAGCTGCGGGAGGTGATCCTCAACTATCGCGCCGGGCTGCTGCCGATCCTCGCCCCGCTGACGCTGCTTAAGCACTATCTGGCCGAGTATCCGGATCGCTACCTGCAGGCGCAGAACTATTTTGACCCCTATCCGCAGGATCTGGCCCTGCGCCTGACGGTGAACTGAGGGGGGATGGGCCAGCTGCCCGGCGGTGCTGCGCTTGCGCGGGCCTGGGGGGGAGCCCGCAGGAAGGAACGCAGGCCGGATAAGGCATGTATGCCGCCATCCGGCATAAATGGAGCGCACCAGTCGTAGCCCGGCTAAGCGTAGCGCCAGCCGGGAACGCTCCTTCGGCAACGCTATCGCATCAGAACCACGCCTCAAACATCCCGCCGACGTTCAGCGAATCCAGCTGCTGGTCCTGGGTGCCGTTCACCTTCGCGGTATGCTCATTGTCCACCTGGC
>NZ_JBNRLG010000016.1:0-22850 GCF_050378715.1 Klebsiella sp. 2-CIP_Kleb. | reverse complement strand
CTTTTTGTCGGCCGCGGCGTCGATTTTCGCCTGGCGTTCGGCCAGCGCTTTATCAACGGCTTTGGCGACGATGGCGTCGATCTGTTCCTGAGTAAATTCTTGCGCCATTACAGAGGTAAGCGGAAAAAACGCGGCGATAACCGCCATGGTTAATGGAAGTTTTTTTATCATTGTCATGAGTTTCTCAATATAGGTTAATTTTATTCAGACAATAACCAGCCTATTCTGAGCTGACAGAATATGTCGCTATCATCAGAACAAGTTATTTTTTATTTTGTACGGTCACAGAGGCATTACACAATTATCGCGACTCTTCCTCCTTCACTAATATTAAACAGGTGGCACAATAGCAGAACCATCCGCACAGCGGATTGTTCATCTATAGACAGTCAAACAGATAGCCTTGCGGCGCAGACAGCATAAATACAACACGAACCAATAAACGCTATTTCCTGGCAGCGGGCAGATGGCGGAATATATGCCCCCGCAGGGGCATATCAGCCAAATTTAACCAAAGATATAGGTATTGACGAGATTTTCGAGTAATTCCTGACGCCCGCTGTGATGCTGCGGATTCAGATTATGCTGCTCAGCGTACCGGGCAATATTATCCAGCGACATGCGGCCGGCCATAATTTGTTGCCCCAGCTCGCCCTGCCAGCCGGCATAGCGTTTTGCCAGAGCCCGATCGAGCTTGCCATCCTCAATCATGCGCGCGGCCAGCTTGAGGGACAGCGCCATCACGTCCATGGCGCCAATATGGCCATAGAACATGTCGTATTTGTCGGTGCTTTGCCGGCGAACTTTGGCGTCAAAGTTCAGGCCGCCGGTGGTGAATCCCCCGGCTTTGAGGATCTCGTACATCACCAGAGTATTTTCTTCCACGCTGTTCGGGAACTGATCGGTATCCCAGCCGAGCTGCGCATCGCCGCGGTTGGCGTCAACGGAGCCGAAAATGCCCAGCGCGATGGCGCTGGCGATTTCATGATGGAAAGAGTGCCCCGCCAGGGTGGCGTGGTTGGCTTCAATGTTCACCTTGATCTCATTTTCCAGACCAAACTGCTTCAGGAAGCCATACACCGTCGCGACATCGTAATCGTATTGATGCTTGGTGGGCTCCTGCGGTTTCGGCTCGATAAGCAGCGTGCCGCCAAAGCCAATCTTATGCTTGTGCTCCACCACCATCTGCAGGAAGCGGCCAATCTGCTCGCGCTCCTGGCGCAGATCGGTATTCAACAGCGACTCGTAACCTTCGCGGCCGCCCCACAGCACATAGTTTTCGCCGCCGAGCTGGTGGGTGGCGTTCATGGCGGTCACCACCTGCGTGGCCGCCCAGGCAAACACCTCCGGATCGGGGTTGGTCGCCGCCCCGGCGCCGTAGCGCGGGTGGGTAAAGCAGTTGGCGGTGCCCCACAGCAGTTTCACGCCGGTTTGCTGCTGTTTCTCCGCCAGCACTTCGGTCATCACGGCGAAATTATGCAAATACTCTTTCAGCGACGCGCCTTCTGGCGAGACGTCGACATCATGGAAGCAGTAATACGGCACGTTGAGCTTGTAGAAAAATTCAAACGCCACGTCCGCTTTGCGTTTGGCCATTTCCAGCGCATCGCCCGCGGCCTGCCAGGGACGCTCAAACGAGCCGGCGCCAAACATATCCGCGCCATTCCAGCAGAAGTTATGCCAATAACAGGCGGCAAAACGCAGATGATCTGCCATCCGTTTTCCCAGCACGATTTCATCCGGATTATAGTGGCGAAACGCCAGCGGATTATCGGTTTTAGGTCCGGCAAAAAGAACGCGTTCGAGCTGGTCAAAATAAGTTTGCATGATGAACTCCGAAAATGAGGAAGCCGAAAATTAACAACTGTGACACATCGTGTATTCTCATCGTCGGTTGCTCAATTACGTTATTTCACTCAGCGATTGAGAAAATGCTCAAATGTGAGCCATCTCGCAAATAAAACTATTTTAAATATCTCGCTTCGCGCGCGTATAGCGTACACTTCCTGGGGAATTCAGGTGAACATAGCGAATTAAAATGCCGGTTTTGTCACATTGCATATCTGTCAGAAAATTAGCGGCGGATAACGATTCAACGCAGGTGATACAGGCCTTTGCTTCGAGGATCACAGAAGTAAAAAAACATAATTACTTAATTTAAAAACGTAATAGATTCTTCCAGGTCAACTGTGTCAGAAAGTGTTTCACCTACACAAAACAAACCGGAGTCTGCTTAGAATGAGTAAAAACATAATGCACAGTCGGCATGATGAATATCATAAATTAACCCGCGGAGAACGAATTGGTTATGGCATGGGCGACTTTGCGCAAAACCTGGTTTTCGGCACCATTGGGGGTTTTCTGGCTTTGCATATGCTGACGGTAAATACCATCAGCACGGCAACGGCAGGCTTTATTTTTCTTTTTGTCCGTATCATTAATGTGTTTTGGGATCCGATGGTCGGAACCTACGTGGATAAACGAACCTCGAAAGCAGGAAAATATCGTCCCTGGCTGTTACGAGCCGGCGTGCCGCTGGTGATCCTGTCGGCATTACTGTTCGCGCCCATCCCCGGAGTGAAAGGTTCGGTGGCTTTCGCCTTTATTATTTATCTGGCGCTGGACCTGGTTTATTCCTTAGTCAATATTCCCTATGGCTCGCTGAATGCCTCGCTGACCCGCGACCCGGAATCGATCGATAAGCTGACCAGTACCCGCATGATGCTGGCCAACAGCGCCAACCTGCTGGTCTATACCCTGTTCCCGATGTTTGTGCAGATGGCGGCGCCGAAAGATCGTAGCCTGAAAGACACCGGCTTTTTCGGCCTTGAGCTGAATCTGGGCAACTATACCGATCCGTCGGCGAACTACGCCTGGTTCGGCGTGTACGCCATCTATATGATCATCGGCGCGGTGGCCCTGTTTATCTGTTATAAATTCACCAAAGAACGCGTTGTCGCGACCGCCGAGCAGACCGCCAACGTCAAAACCACCGACCTTTTCCACGAGCTCAGACATAACCGCCCGCTGGTTATTCTCGGCATGTTCTTTATGCTGGCCTTTACCTTCATGTTCTTTATGAACACCGTTAACGGCTTCTTCAACCAGTACGTCGTCGGCCACTCCGAATGGATGGGTGCGGTGGGTCTCGTCGCGTCTATTCCCGGCATCGCCTTCCCGATTTTCTGGCCGAAACTGAAAAAAATCTTTGGTAAAAAAGGCTTCTTCCATCTGTTCCTCGCCATGTTCATCGTCGGCGAACTGCTGACCTACGTCTGGTCCCGCGAAGGGATGCACGACGCCCTGTGGCTGGCCTATATCGCCACCTTTATTAAACAGTGGGGCTTAACCTCCGCCACCGGCTTTATGTGGGCGCTGGTACCGGAAGTCATCGCGTATGGCGAATTAAAATCTGGCAAACGCAATGCCGCCATTATCAATGCCATTATGGGACTCTTCTTCAAGATCGGCTTCACCATCGGCGGCGCGATCCCGCTGTGGCTGCTGGCGGTGTATGGATTTAATGAAAGCGGCGCCGTGCAGAGCGCCAGCGCCATCGACGGGATCATTATGACCGCGGTGTGGATCCCGATTGCGCTGGCCGCTATTTCGATGGTGATCATGCAGGTTTATCCCATCTCCGATAAACATGTTACCGACATCAACCGTCAGCTGGATGAGATCCGCGTGTAGTTAAAAAAATTATAAATCAGACCGATTCGTCACTTTCCATTTTAAAAGGTGTAATGAAATGTCACTTATTCAAAACCCGATATTACGCGGCTTTAATGCCGACCCCAGTATTATTCGCGTCGAGGATACGTACTATATTGCCAACTCGACGTTTGAGTGGTTCCCGGGCGTGCGTTTACATGAGTCGAAAGACCTGAAAAACTGGAACCTGCTGCCTTCGCCGCTCTCCACCACCACCCTGCTGGACATGAAGGGCAACCCCTCCTCCGGCGGCATTTGGGCGCCGGCGCTTTCCTGGGCCGATGGGCAATTCTGGTTGGTGTATACCGATGTGAAGGTCACCGAAGGCGCCTTCAAAGACATGACCAACTATCTGACCACCGCGAAGGATATTCGGGGCCCGTGGAGCGACCCGATCAAGCTGAACGGCGTCGGGTTTGACGCCTCGCTGTTCCATGACGACGATGGCCGGAAATATATCGTTCAGCAAACCTGGGATCACCGGGAGTACCATCACCCCTTCGATGGCATTACCTTAACGGAGCTGGATACCAACACGCTGAAGTTAATGCCGGAAACCGCGCGCACCATTTACCGCGGCACCGCCGTGGCGCTGGTCGAGGGGCCGCACCTCTATAAACTGAACGGCTACTACTATCTGTTTGCCGCCCAGGGCGGCACCGTGTTTACCCACCAGGAGGTGGTGGCGCGGTCGAAAACCCTCGAGGCCGACAGCTTCGAAACCGAACCGGGCGACGTGTTCTTAACCAACGTCGATACCCCGGACAGCTACATCCAGAAACAGGGCCATGGCGCGCTGGTCTCCACTCCGGAAGGCGAATGGTATTACGCCTCGCTCTGCGCCCGGCCGTGGAATCGCCCGGGGGAATCCATCTACGACCCGCGCGGCTGGTCAACCCTCGGCCGGGAAACCTCGATCCAGAAAGTGTACTGGGACGATGAGGGCTGGCCGCGTATTGAAGGCGGTCACGGCGGGAAGACCTTCGTCGAAGGGCCGAAAGACGCCATCTTCACCGAAAGCGCCAGCGATAACAGCCAGCAGGATGACTTTACGTCGCCAGCGCTCGACCCGAACTGGAATACCCTGCGGGTGCCGTTTACGGCCAAAATGGGCACCACCGGCAACGGCAAATTAACCTTAATCGGTCAGGGTTCGTTAGCCAATACGCATGACCTGTCGCTGATTGCCCGCCGCTGGCAGGCCTTCTATTTTGACGCCGCGGTGAAGGTGAAATTCGAGCCCTTCAGCTATCAGCAGATGGCCGGGTTAACGAATTACTATAACGACCGCCACTGGAGCTTTGTCTTCCTGACCTGGAATGAAATTAACGGCAAGGTCATCGAAGTCGGCGAAAATAACCGCGGGAAATACACATCGTACCTGAAAGATAACGCCATCAAGGTGCCGGACGGCGTTGAATACGTCTGGTTCCGGACCAAAGTCCGCAAGCAGACCTACAGCTATGAATACAGCTTCGATGGCGTGACGTTCACCGAGATCCCGGTCCAGCTGGATGCCGCAGTGCTGTCCGATGACTATGTGTTGCAGAGCTACGGAGGGTTCTTTACCGGGGCGTTCGTCGGCCTGGCGGCGGTAGACTACGCCGGGTACGGCACCCAGGCTGAGTTTTATCAGTTCGAGTATCAGGAGCTGGGCGATAGGTTAGCGGCCGATGGCAGCTACAGCTGGGAGGCTGGCGAGACGCGGGATAAGTAAGAGAGAACGGGCCCACGCTACCGGTGAGGTAGCGTGGGGTTTGTGGAGAGCGGGAACGCAACGGTTATGCGCTCCCGATTTTTTTCAGGCTTGTGCCGCAGGAGGCGAACGCGGTCTCCACTCCCACAGCAAGATCCGTTGTGATATTTAAAAAGCGATCCAACTGGAATCGCCGCATCTGGTGGGTTGATCGGCAAGGATTTTGCGAGCATCATCGCATTTATTTAGCTGCCAATGTAACGCTATGCCCTCCAGCACGACCCTGCAACACGCGATCGAGAACATCACCATCTGGCGCAAAGGCGAACAGCGTGCGCCGCATAAGCCACTACTGCTGCTGTACGTCCTCTCACAGTACCAGCGCGGCCATGCGCGGATGTTCGACTACGCCTCGGAGATACGCGATGAGCTGCATAACCTGCTGGAACGCTTTGGCCCGCAGCGCCGCCAGTACCGGCCGGACATGCCCTTCTGGCGCCTGAAAGGCGACGGCTTCTGGGAGCTGCACAACAGCGAACAGTGTTCAACCCAGGGCAGCCGACAGCCGCCCGGCAAAGAGCTGGAACTCTGCCACGTCGCCGGCGGCTTCGATGAGCCACATTTTGCGCTACTCAACAGAAATAAGAAGCTGATCAATACCCTCGCCCATCAGATCCTTGAGGCGCACTTCCCGGAGAGTATTCAGGAAGAACTGGCTGAAGAGATGGGGTTTGATCTGCAGCAGATCCACAAAGAACGCGACCCGCATTTTCGCCAGCAGGTGCTGCGCGCCTATAACTATGAGTGCGCGATCTGCGGCTTCAATATGCGCCATGATAATACCTCCGTCGCCCTGGAAGCGGCTCATATCAAGTGGAAGCAGCACGGCGGCCCCTGCGAAATCCCTAACGGCCTGGCGCTCTGCGCGATTCACCATAAGGCTTTTGATAAAGGATCCATTGGTCTGGATGAGGATATGCGCATCCAGGTTTCGCCAGCGGTGAACGGCGGAGGCATCGTTGGCAGGTTGTTCTGGGATTTTGATGGTAAGCCGATTACCTTACCGCAGGGGAAAGAATGCTATCCGCAGGAAGGGTTTGTGGCATGGCACCGGCGGGAAGTGTTCAGGGGGTGAGGGGGTATGGGGTGAGGGGGTATGGTGTGTGGGGTTTAATGTTGAGCGTAGGGTTTATGGATTGTGAATGTGTTTCGGAGAGGATTTCGTGGTTGATCAATGATTGGTCGTTGTTAGATTAAAGGACTTATTTATTGGTTGTTTTGATATTGATGTTTGGGAGTTGGTGCGAAGGCCGGACTCGAATTTAACACCCAATAGACTGATATCAATGTATTTTATAATCAATAGCAGATAGTTATACCCACACTTGTACCCACAAGTTTAAATCCGTACAAAAAATAGACATTACGAGTGGGTATAAAACAATACCAGTTGAACACCGATATGGCTATCAAAGCAAGATTCAGACAAGTAGGAAAGTTTTCTTCAGAGGCACTAACTCCCTCAGGGCAAAGTCAGCTGTCGGTGCAAAACGAACACTCACTGTTACTATGCTAGTTCCCATGGCAAATCTCTGCGTCTATTTACTGGTTTTAAAGTACCCTCATTTCTCAATTGTTGAGCGGCCTAACGAATGTCATATTGCCACGTATACAATATATCGCCGAAATCCCTAAGCTCAGCCTCGTAGCTGTCCCATACATACTTTGAGACTTCACGTGGCCAAGCACTACCACCCCGTTCTTGAAGACACTCGATGAGCCATTTTTCATGCTTTCCCTAGTTACAATCATTTCTCCTAACCTTCACTCGTTGTTCGATACATCGCAATACTGGCATTGATAGCTTCTGGTACAAGCTGGGTATAAATTAATCGCTTGTAGACTTCTATAAGCGAATTGCAGACATAAGGCCCATATTTGCGGCTGGATTAGATCGCAGCAAAAAACCAGTCCGACAACGTGCGATTGTTAGACATTAGGTTCATCATTAGGAAAATCAACGCCTGAAATGAAAAGTTTGGCAGATACCTTATCGACTGATATAAAATCAGCTTTGTTACTTAACCCCCTTAAATCTCCATTTCTACCTCCTTTAATTTGACCGTGAGGGGTATTAAAAGTGATAGCTTCACCTATAGAGTAACCATACCTATCTAGCTTAGAGTCATATAATCCGTCTGATCCTTTTGGATATTGTTTAAATCTGACTGTGTTATAGTTTGGCTGCAACAAACTTACGAAGGCTTTCTCTGCATCTGCAATAATTTTTTTGTGAT
The DNA here is from genome assembly GCF_050378715.1 of Klebsiella sp. 2-CIP_Kleb. Classification (NCBI taxonomy): domain Bacteria; kingdom Pseudomonadati; phylum Pseudomonadota; class Gammaproteobacteria; order Enterobacterales; family Enterobacteriaceae; genus Klebsiella; species Klebsiella sp. 2-CIP_Kleb. Next base: position 15,143 of record NZ_JBNRLG010000016.1, on the reverse strand, counting down.
CGTAACCAAAGTCCAGATCTATATCACTATCAGGACCGAACGTAGTGATAAATAAAGGCTCCGGGCGGAATAGGAAAAGAAAAATCTCATCAGTAACTCTAGCTCCAGGATAGCGCTGTGGCTCATTAGAAAGTATTTCTTGACGCGCATGATGTCCTTTAGCTATTAGACGACTATAACTATCTCCTTTTTTTGCTATTCCGACATAAAGTAGATCATAGACCATAATATCTGCATAATTATCTAAACCTGATATGCCTTCTTCTTCTCTAGATCGATACCATAGAATATTTTCTGGTGTAAATCGAGCCAATAAGAATTTTTCGCCATCTTTTTTGTAGAAAAACTCTATTGCTTCCCCCCCGCAACCAACACCAAAATCATTACCCTCAAAATCAATAACTGGCTTCAACTTATATATATGAATGACCCCGCTGCTTTTATGATCACCACCTACAAAAACATCAAAGAAAATTTGGCTATTGTCTTCATTGGCACGAATATTAGAAAATTTTGACTTGGCTTTTCCACCAATTATGTAGAAATCGCTTTGCTTCATATATTCGGCAAAAGGTTCGTCTTTAAACCAAACTGCTTCTTGATTAGAAATGGGAGGGATAACTAGTTCTAAAAATGTTATCTTTGCGCGATTTGTTCCGCTCACTGCTACCTCTATAATTTTCGGGAAAGTTAATTGTCAGCCTAACAGTTGTATATTGTACTGGCCCGCTTTCTCTGGTTTAACCAGATGACACGTCGTATGGTAACTTGCTGGTGAAATGTAGTTATTTAAAATTAACTACTGCTAACTGCAACCAAAATGTGTTGAAAAAGTAATGTCTATATCTGACCTAAAATTTCTAGTTTGTTACAAGCTAAGCACCTAAATTATAGTTATTTTTCTTAATCAGCAACAAATAAATATACCTGATCATTTGCTCAAAGCTAGCTTTTAATGATTAAAGCAAATAATGCTGTATATTTATCCAGGAGCGCAACGAACATCCGTTCCTGGCACGAAGCGGACACTAAGTCACCGTTTATAGTCATCCTGTTAAAGAAGATGCCGATAGTAGATGAGTAAGTAACATTTGCCAGATAGTGACGGGATGACTCCGCTGCACGTAGAGTTGTTGCAGGTTGAAATTTCATTATGGTTCTCGTGAAAGTAATTTACGTTGAGTGGGATAAACAGCGATGTATACATAACCACAGCTACCAAGCGTATCGGCTTCGCACGTAAGCCCGTTGTGATATAGCGTGACGCAGTTCTCATGCCGGGGAGAGAGTTCTCCGCTGGTGAGCATCAACTCAAGTTGCTTGATTATCAACGGAAAGGCCTGATCCAAGTGTAGCGCGTCATCGTCGCTGAAAGCACCGTAAAATCCGGCCCGGTCAGCGAGAAAATGCACCCTGTTGCCTTCCTGCACCAGACGAGCTCCAAAACAGGGTGTGATCGCACTCTTTAGCCCCCACTGCTGGCAGGCTGGATTCTCCGGCTCGTCACCAGATTCTGAGTGATTGTTCATTATTGTTCCTGATTAAAGTAAAGGATTAATTGAGAGTAACGCTTCGAAGAATGACATAGGGACCATTGCGGTCCTGACGACGTTCAGCAAACACGGCCAGAACGCCGCGTATGTCCTCCACCTCGCGGCCAGCATAATGGCAGATACTGCCTGACCATTTATATTTTCCTGTACTGAAGCGAAACAGCCGGGAGCCAGGATGTTGCCGGTACAGGGTCATTGCCTGGCGTTTACTGATGATTTTCATATCCAGCCTCGCTCCGCGAACGACACAATGCCCTCTGAGCCGATGACCAGATGATCGAGCGTGTTCACATCAACCAGTGCCAGGGCATCTTTAAGCCTGCCCGTAATATTGCGATCGCATTGGCTGGGCTCGGGATCACCGGATGGATGGTTATGCGCCAGCACGGCAGCTGCAGCATTTAAGCGAAGCGCTGACTTCACTACTTCGCGGGGATGGACCTGGACATGGTTAACTGAACCGGCAAACAGCGTTTCGCTCTCCAGTAAACGATGCTGATTATCAAGATAGAGCACCATAAACACTTCCCGTTCTTGTCCTGCCAGCTGTAACCGAAGCCAGTCACGGGCAGCAGTACTTGAGGTAAAAGATATGCCGGGCTGGCGCAGATATTTATCCAGCAGGTTGATAGCCCGGCGAATGGTCCGTTGGGCATAGGGTGTCAATCCGGATGTCGCGGGGAGCAGGCAACCATGCTGAGCCATGACCGACACCGGAAAGAGTTCAGGCTGCGATAACGGTGGGGATATTGCGGTATTCATGTTCGGTATGCCTCAGTCAATGAGATGCATAATGGCGCTGCATTCCGGATGGTTCAGCGCGTAGTCACGTAAGCGATAATAATGCTCAGTCATCGCGTCACATTCGGTACGACAGGCATGGTGGCTGTATGCCATCAGGCACGCGACTATCCCTGCAGCTTCACTGGTAAGCTCTGCGCCATTGCCGTTCATGTTGTTGAACAATGACCACTTCTCATCGCTCTCTGACTCTGGAGCCATAAAAGCACCTCCATTACTGAGCGTCGAAAAGCGCCAGATACCGCCGTGATAATCGACACACAGCCGGTCCATCCAGGCGAAAATGCGAGGTTCAAGGGTTATCCACTGCGGGATGGAGCCAAAGTGCTGCGGCCAGAAGCCGATGCGTAACTCATCGGCAACAACAGCGACGGAAATGGTGAGTTCAGTTGTGGTGTCATTCATGGGTTTCTCCGGTAATAAAAAAGCCAGCGGTTCAGGCTGGCGGGTCAGGGGAAAAATGAAAGCGTGGCAATGTGGTTAATAAGGCAGGCGGCTGAGAGGGCCCTGCAGGATGCCGTAGTCCCGGATGTACGCATTAAGCCCGGTCCCGGCCTTCGGTTCAAAGTTCCAGGCTCGCCAAACCATCCGGCCATCCGCATCGCGCAGGACCAGCCGAAAATGGCTTCCCTGGTCATCCTCGATGAAGATGTTTTGGTATGCCGCGTTGACGTACTCCGCCTGCTGGCGGGTAAAAGGTCCGGCCGGAAGCAGGCTCTGGCCCTTTTGTTTCTGCGCGGTCATGATGCGAGCTCCAGCATGTTTTCAGCCATGACCCAAAGGGCACGATTGAGCTTCACATCCCCATCGATGCCTTTCACTGCGCGGGTATGGGCCCGTTTGCCTTTGGTCGTTCTACCGGACAGACCGCCTTTAATCAGGTTTTCCTGAATGCGCTGATACGTGGTCCACAGGTCATTGCTCTCATCCTGCAAGCGGCGTGGCGCAAGAATTTGTGACTCCGTGACCGGCTGATGCTCTTCCCCAAAACGGTAAGTCAGTGCCGCTTTCGCCATCGCCTGCTGAGCAGGTGGCGGTAGCAGAAGTGAATGCATGGCATCGCGCTTCTCCTCCACCCGGTCAAATATCTCCAGCACTTCATAAGCCCCTTCAATGACTTTCTCCACCACGTTGCCTTTATGCGGCACACGTACTTCTCCAAAACTCTCCCCGCATATCAGCCCATTCTGACAAACAGCACGAAACAGTCCCGGCAGCATCTGATAGGAACTGGACCCATCATGACTATTCAGCAGGATAATTTCCGGCACCTGCTTACCGGTGATTTGCCCTTCACGGCGCAGGCGCAGCATGTGTTTGGTGTGTTCACGTTTGCTGGGGTCCCGCACGCGGGTCTGACAGGCAAAGAAGGGCTGGAACCCTTCACGCTGCAGGTTTTCAAGCAGGGTGATGGTCGGAATATATGAATAACGTTCTGAGCGGGATTCATGCTTGTCTTCACTGAACACGCTCGGCACATAGTGCGCCAGCTCCTCGTGGGTGAGCGGGCGGTCACGGCGAACGAGGTTCACCGCACCAAAACGGCTGGCTAATTTCATGGTTGTTTCCTTATCTGAAGGCACAAAAGAAAACGCCCCACTCGAATGAGCAGGGCGTCGGGTGTGATGCTGATCTGATGGGGTTTAAGGATTATCGAGAATGAAGATGTTCCGCTTCCCGTTCGCCCAGATAACGTTGAGCCGGGTCTGGCCGTCAGCCTCTGTCACGGTGATGTGCTCTGCGGATGACAGTGCCGAATTATCGTCGTCAAAGACAATGCTGTTCAGCGCCGGGGTGGATGATTGCTTATCGATGTACCAGAAATCCGGCGTCTGATTCGCCGCAGTCGCCGGGGCATCCGAAGACATCAGAAAGGTGTAGCGACTCATATCCCGGACCAGGTGATAATTCACGGATTTTTCCCGCGAGCCCGCAGGATACTCCGCCATTAGATAGCTGTCCTTGTGTTCCGGGCCACACCGATGGCAGACCAGATATCCGGCCTCATCTGTAATTAGTCGGGACTCATTCCCGGCGGGTGCCGCAGACACATCGGCGCTCATTGCGAGGCAGGCCAGTATCAGCAACGAGACAATCTTTTGGGTCGTTTGTTTTATTTTCATCATGGTTTCAGCTGTAAGTGAATACACCCAGGTCAGTGAATATCCGGGCTTCAATAACATTGCAGGTAATACCCTTCTGCCAGAGCGTGTTGCCAAATCGCCAGGTCAGACTGTCAGCAAACTGCATCGTACGGGGCGTGAACGGGTCTTTATTGGGCCACCACCCCTCCATCTTCTGACCCTGAATGGTGGTCACGCCCTGCTTCAGCTGCGGGCATTTGCCCCGGTTTACATCGATATTTTTTATCTGAATCCGCTCCGTGCGGGCAGTCACAGTGACGTAGACACAGTCATTGCACTCCCAGCCACTTTTCTGGATATCGACTTTGATGGCGTCATTTTCTGCGCTTACCGCAGATGAGACGAGGCCTGCCAGTAATGTGATTACGGCGGCGGCAGCAGAGAACATGTTCATATTTGCTCCTTGTGATGCGACAGGTGCGCTGTCGCGCTTACTCAGTGAATGTCTGCCAGGGGATTTTATAAGCGGTTTTTTCGCCTGGATAATGAAGATATCCGATCGGGTCGATCGAGAATTTCGATCGTGTATGAACGAAAAAACTTATCGAAATGTGGGACGTACGGAGAAAGTCAACCGAAGAAGTAGGACCAGATCGTGCGGGCGGCGCGGGCCACGGTATGCGTCACGGCCTGAAGAGCCGAGCGGGCAACTTGCGGCAGCGGGGCCAAATCAATGATGCGGTCAATCACCTCCACGACCGCCTCGCCAAAGCCGGTGCGGGAGCTGCTGATAACGACTTGTGTGCGATAGCCGGTTTGAAGGTGCGGTACCAGCGGGCTGCGGGTCTGCTTTGGGAGACGGGTAATCATGGCCTCCACCAGGCGCGACAGCCGGTAACGCCCCCTGACGGAGATGACCAGTACATCACGCTCTGCAATTCCCAGCTGGCGGGCGACCGCCTGTTGTTTCTGAGCAATATGTTCAGCCTGCAGCGCTGAGGGTTGCGCGGAAGACCAGTTCCATTGCTCTGCCGGTTCGGTCTTGTCCGCCTGATTCAGTACCCATATCAATGGAGGCAGTGGCCCGTTGTACCCGGCAAAAACGGCCTGATAAAACTGCTCCTCTACCGAGAAGGCGCGGTCATCCGCCTTTAACACCCACAGCACCATATCAAGCTGTGGCATCAGTTCCTGATAAAGTTCGCGGTACTCATCATCACGTTGTAGGCTTTCTCCTACACCAGGCAGGTCAATCAGCGTCAAATAGTGAGAGCCAAAGCGAAGACGAACCCGTTGAGGCTGACGGGTGCAGGCTTCCACCGCATTGACTGCGCAGACTTCACTGCGGAACAGCGCGTTACACAGCGAGGACTTACCGACGCCGGTTTTACCCATAATGCCAATCACGGGTTCGTACGTGACGAGCTGATTGAGTTCTTTCAGCAAATGTTGTCGTAGTGAGCGTGGATAGCGCCGCAGGTGACGGCGGATAAGGGCGTAGCCCGAGAGATGTTTCATGCTGGCCTCTGGATAAAAAAGGCCATCCGGTGGAGATGGCCTGTTGAAGAGAAAGGTAAAGGAATTCATTAAGATGATATATAACTGACTAAATTTTAGATCTCAGCTCTGACGATCGGTTTAAGCGAACACTGAATGAAGGCTAGTGAATTAGTTATGTGGGTCTGCTTCGTGCCAGGAGTGGACATTTGTGACCAGTTAATCATGCCAGCAAGATCTTAACGAAGGCATCCCAGCGGTCTTCGATGTTGTCTTTGTTGATAGGGAGCTGCGTTTTGCGCATCGTTATCCCATCAATGGCCGCGAGATCTGCGTCTTTTTTTACCAAGTCTGGCGCGAACCAGAGTTTAAGCGTGCGCGGATCGATGGCGCATAGTCCCGCGTCAAAGAGCTTGTGGATATCAGCGCGCAGCAGCAGACCGTTTTTAAAGCTCGCGCCACCTTTGCGAGCGTGGGCTTTAAGGTGTGCGGCTTCGCAGCGTACCGCAATGGCATTTGTGTAGACAAAACGGCCACCGCAGTTAAGCATCACATCTTCACGGAATTTCCCCTGATCACGACGGCGACGGCCATAGAAGGGTACATCTTCTTTGTGTTCGCGTTCTTCAACCAGCGACCGTTCGGCCCGAGGTTCTTCAGCCTGGGGTTCAGGTTCGACCGCTTTCGGTTCTTCCCAGGTTCCCAGGAACATGGCAACGCGCTGGGGCATTTTGACACGATTCAAAAACCCCAAGGTGCGCTTTTTCCCAGGTCAGGAATTCTTCCAGGCGACTTGCTGGGCAACCATGTTTAAGCGCTGGATGGGGGGATTCCTTTTTGGCTGGAGCGGGCGCGGGTGCAGATATAGTCGTGCAGCTACTGCCTGTGTTGTAGCTGCTACGGCCAACCACATGGCGTTTAACCGAATTTCCTTCGACCAGGATTTGCTTGTCCTCGTCGATCTGACGCTGGAAGAATGCCTCGATTTGAGTGTAGTTCAGCTTGAAGTGGCGCATAACTGCGCCACGGAAAGCCAAACGAACTTCTTCGTTACGATTTGGCGGGCAATCCCGCTCAACGCGCTGGGAAGCATAGGTATCATTCCCCCAGGCTTGCGTACCGTAACGGCTAAATATGCCCGTCCAGTTTTTTCCCGATTGGCTGCTATAAACCTTATCATCGCAGACGAACACGAACGGAGACGAAATAATAAATCCGTGAACTTCCATAGCCATTTTAATCCACCTCAACCAGCTTTTTTTCCAGTCCACCCCTTCGAGATCGAGCTTGCCAACTTATTTCTGCCAACAATTGCAGCAGCATAAATGTTGTGACCTGTATTTGAAATCGGTTCGACCTGCATTTTCGATTAGCTTGACCCGCTCCTCGTTCGTTAACACATAGCAACGTTAGTAATGCATCCTACGCGGTAATAACAATTGTGAGCTTCCGCTACTCGCTCATAGCTGCCTGTCCACCTGCAAGAAAAACATTCGAAAAGACCAATTCTGGGGTTAGCCATACTGCGCTCTTAAATCAAAAATCATGCTTTTTTGCTGTACCCCTGAACCCCGGGCCCAGAGTTCAGCCGGGAAGGGAAGTATCACGGTTCTGTTTTCTGTGACAGATTTTTTCGTTTTTTCTTTAGGTACATCACTTCGTCACATTTACCAATCATCTCCGCCAGCGTCGCATACTGGTCTGCGTTATTAATCAGCTCACCAAAAGAATAATTGATATAGTAGGGTTTGCCTGACGTTTCATTATGGTACTCCAGACTCGCACTCAGCGCGTTCAGAAAAGACTGGGTGTTTCCGTTTCGCCGAATAAGTGCGACAAATTCATCGCCGCCGATACGGCCTGCAATTTCTCCCGGTTCAAGATGCTGATATAAAGAGGCTGCAAATATCTTAAGAACCTCGTCACCCTCAGCGTGTCCCCAGAGATCGTTAATCGGCTTGAACTTATCCAGATCAAAATAGATAAGACTGAACGTCGCATTATGCTGGTTCATCGAGCGGAATACTTTTTCTCCTGCACTGTAAAACCCACGCCGGTTGGGAATGCCCGTCAGGCTGTCCGTCATTGCCATGCTTATGGCCTGGAATTCATCCTCGACAATGCAGGCCAGATCCCGGAGTGACGCAATGTCATCCTCTGAAAAGGTACGGGGAGAAGTGTGGATCAGGCACAGCGTGCCGGCCACCGTGCCGTCAGGCAGGCTAACCGGCTGTCCTGCATAGAACCGGATATAGGGCTCACCGGTGACCAGGGGATTGTCGTGGAACCGCTTATCGGCTGCTGCATCAAGAATGATGAAAGGCCCCTCATGCAGAATGGCATGCCCGCAAAACGAAATGTTACGGGGGGTTTCGCGAATACCAAGCCCTTCACATGCCAGCAACCACTGACGATCGCGATCCAGAAGGCTAATCAGTGCCACTGGCACCTGAAAAATGCGTCTGGCCAGGCGGGTTAGTCGTTCAAAACGCTCATCGTCGCGGGTATCGAGAAGCCCCGTAACATAAAGCGATTTAAGCCTTTCTTCTTCATTTCCTGGAAGGTCGGGAGGCTGCATGTTACCTCTGAAAACAATCAGTTTATGAAAGATGTCCGATGATATTTATCTGCCTGACAGATTATAGATTACAGACTTTTATCAGACGTTATGCATTGCAGTTTATTGCTTTTCAGACGGTGAAACCACAACCTTTCATCTGAGCAGTTCATTAACGGCCATCCTCTCCGGACCAGTACCTCCAGAACAGGCGCAGCAGAATGCCGGGCCACTTTATCCTCAATACGCTCAGCTAACCGAATCACTTAATATTACAGAGAAGCTGATCCTACTTTGACAGAAATTGGTTCCGGAAAAATTCAGCAGAGAGGCGAACCGTGGAAACTGGTATGACCTCGGGGGCTCCTTGGCCGAGAACCAGGAATACTGCCGACTGATGAATATTCGCAGCGAGGCCGATCTACAGCGCATCATGATGGCTGGCGTACCCTGGCAGTCGCTTCACGTGCAGCAGCTGGCTGACGCTATCTGCGCCAGTCTCGATGTCGTCCTGCCCTAGGATCGCGCAGCGGTGGATGCAACCACGGAGATAAATATGGCTCAGCTCCTCGCCGGGACGCCGATCGGTCCGAGCGACACGGCGATTGCCGGACATACCATTGCGGTCGGCGCGGTACTGGTGACGAATAATACGCGAGAGTTTGGGAGGGTACCGGGCCTGAAGCTGGAAGAGTGGTTAAATAGACAGGCTATACTTAAAGGTAATAAATGTCCGCTTTGTGCCAGGAGCGGACATTGCTAACATCGTGCTATGTTAGTTTGCGGGGAGCAGGTCATTACCTCTCATTACTAATTATATTTTTCAATGTTCAGGTTTCCAACTTTGGGAATCTTCGATAAAAAAAGGAACTTTGGCGGTAAATAAAAACATGATAGTTTTATGGCTGATAGAACAACTCTCACGCTTAAAGTTAATGAGTGAACTCAGGAATAGTAATGATTGATGATATCCGTTACCTGATTGTTTTTGCAAAAATTGTACAAGCTGGATCGATTTCAGGTGGCGCAGACGCTTTAGGGCTCACTACCGCGACAGCAAGCACACATCTTTCTAAGCTGGAGAGAAATCTGGGAAGTGCTTTGCTATACAGAAACACGCGAAAATTATCGCTGACCCATGATGGGGCAAGTTTGCTCGAAACTGCAAACTCTATGTTAGAACTGTATGAAAAGGGGTTTATCGAGTTTAAACAGCGTTCTATTTCAACAAGTAATAAGCTGAATCTGTCAATTCCTGCAGTTTTTATAAATAGTGTTTTTACTCGTCATCTTGCAGGATTTATAAAGGAACATCCGGACGTTTCCCTGAGTATTTCTTATAGCGACACTCGTAAAGATATTATTGCCGATAGTATAGATGTTGCATTTCGAATTGGCGAACTGCCCGACAGCACACTCAAAGCACGGCATCTTTTTGTATTACCCCGACACGTTGTTGCTTCAAAGAAACTTCTTAGCAATTATCAGCCTATCAACCATCCTAATGACTTAGAAAAAATGCCCTGGATTGGTCTGAGCATGCTGAAGGGCAGTCGAAAGTTCAGGCACAAAAATGGAGAGATAGCTTTAATTAAGTATACGCCAACGGTGTACGTTGATAATGTCGAGGCTGCCTACACTCTAGCAAAACATCAGGTTGGAATCGCAGCCCCTCCTTGCTATCTCAGCAAAGAGGATATTAAGCGAGATGAAATACAGTTGGTTCTCCCTGACTGGTCATTGGAACCACTAAAAGTCTATGCAACCTGGCCTTCTAATATATCTACCAACAGTGTCGCTTACACGTTAATTAATCATATTTACAACTCCTTTGAATTCAAAATATTATGATTAATTTAAGGCTTCAATAATGTAAAAGATCAATTCCAGCCAGTAAGGGAAAGTGGCTTATTGAGCCAGAAACATGTAGAAGGCAGTGGTAATCAGTATCCCACCCATGCAGAAATTAAATGCACGGATGCGTCCAATGCTATTAAGCAATGTTGAGATGTTCTTTCCAAGGACAGCCCATGCAGCTAAAGAGAGGTAGCAAACGATAAAATATATTATTATGAAGATTATTAACGAAGTGTTATTTGATGGTTCAGAAAATAATACCACTCCGGATGCGCAGGCAATCCAGGCTTTTGGGTTGAGCCATTGAAGTAAAAAACCCTGAGTGAAACTAGGCGCCTCTGATTTTGTTAATGATAACTCAGATCTTGATGATGCTATCTTATAACCTATGTATATTATAAAAGCTGAGCCAGCCACGTTGAGATATTTGAAGAAAAGTGGATATTTCTCAATGGAAGCGTAGAACCCAAAACCAATGACTATAAGTAATAGAGTAAATCCTATTGTAGCACCTGAGACGAATGGGAAAGTTCTTCTGAATCCATAGCTCGCTCCAGATGATATAATGACCATATTGACTGGCCCTGGAGAAATTGACATGGTAAGGGAGAACAAAAACATTGCTAATATTAGAGTCATTTTCTCTCCATATGCATTATATAATAAAGCGTTTTTATTGAATGACTACATTCCTGACTATCCTCATAGTCTATCGTAAAAAACAGGCAGATAAAGTAGGATTTCTAAAAGAGTGTATTTGATTTTTTCACATAATCTTTTAATAATGTCTGGGATTTAACCAGCCAATTATTATTAGCAAGTTCCTCATGTTCAGCTACCAACTATTACCCTTTGGGATTCATCTAATGAATGCAGCATAATGTCCGCTCTTCGCTCATAGCAGACGTTGAACTATCCAGTAACATGACTTGAATGATACCTGGTGGCTGTTTAAGTTTGCAACTATGTACCGCATTTGCCTGAGAAACCATAGCCACTGGTTCATTTTCTGACGTCGTTCAACTGCCACACAAAGTATTGTTACGGCTTCTCCTCTTTTAAAATCCCGTAGACATGCTCCTCAAGGTTTGAAGGCAGGTCATCATTAAATTCGTCGAACAGGTAAAGCAACTCGGGAGAGCCCTCTTTATCATAGAGATCATTTCCGGGTACAGCTGAAGTTTCAGTGATAGGGAATGCTGTTTTGGATTTCTTCTTCAGGTCTTCTTTTTTGGCTTTTCTGCGTTTCTTCTCGGCTGCGTTGATGTAGGTAAAATTGTCAGAACATGTCAGGGTTCGTGCACCTGGAATAACATTATAGATTTGGGACTGAAGGCGAAAGAAAGCCAGATAATCTTTGCGGTTGTTTTCGAATTTCCTTTCTTCTGATAAGACCAACGAGATTGGGTCTGAAAATTGACCAACATCGGTTACTCGGTCTGGCCTGCGAATAAATAGCCCACTGTTTTCTGGAACAGGTGGCCGGGAAGCATCCTTAAAGCAATAATATCCAACCTGCTCACCAGATTTGTTTTCTTTCTTACCCGATTGCACCCATTTCCTGTAAATGTCTAATGAGACAAAGCTGTCTATCCGACTGTCTGGATGCTTTTTGAAAAAGAAATTCACCAGATAGAAAGGCTCAAATCTAGCATTTATCAGTATCACTCGCGAATAACCACAGGCGGCTTTATAAAGCGGATCCGCATTTATCCTTTTCCTCATCAAGGTAAAGCGTCGTTCAAGTTCAGCGAGTTGTAGTCTGAAACGAGAGTCATCTTTTTTAATCCGTATGTTCCGCATCTTCTCCCCTTTATCAAGAGGTAAATAGAAACTCAGAGTCAACATTTCAACCTGACGATGCTTTCTTACAACGTTCCGATAGTTCTCGCAGAGATAAGATAATGCCTTTTCTTTATCAGATATCGCTTTTAAAAGCGCATCTCTCCACTTTTTCTCTAACTGTTCGCTGTGGATTGGCTGAGAATCACGAAACTTCATCTTCGGTCTTCTAAACTCTTGCCCATCGCTGGTCGCCTGGTTCAGATAAAGTTTGTCCAGCATATCGAACATCCTGAAGCTAGCTTTGGATTTTTCTTCCTTATCTGGCCTTTCATCCTCCTCCAGACGCTCGAACCCAACAAAGAAATATTGATGGCTGATTTCCCCCCACCTTTGGTTAGGACTCTCATAGGCCAGATCTTCCCGGCGTAAGTCAAACACTCTAAAGTCATCCTTCAGGCCTGCCATCCCTCGCTCCTCCCAACTCGCTGCAACATCGAAATTGTCACTCGTCCGATCACACAATTCTCACACTTAAACTATACGAATTTTGACGTTTATCATGTTTGTTTTTTAGTATGAAATGGCTCGATTTTAATACAATAAATCGTCGTCTTTTATGATGTATATCGTCGTTTTTTAATTATTTTTCTCACTTTCATTAGCCGTTAATACTGGGTTTTATGCCCAAAATGCTCTGCAAACTGCCTTCTCCGCCTCTTTCTGGCCTATTTATCACAGCAGTATAACGAAGAGCGGCCTAGACTCGTCTCTCTTATGCTGCTGAGTCAGGTCCTGGGAAGAGTCTGTAGTTGGTAAGATAATTTAAAAATCATCTGGTCAAAATTGGCGAAGGTGCCGACAAGGTCAACGCAATGAGATGAGCAAATGCTCCTTCCTTGAAGTGCATGAACATGGGGCCGAAATCAATTAATTAAGGAATAAAATGATATTTTATAGAGAAGCATTTTCGTAACCCTCCACTCCCATGAGCGATGCCCTGGCACGGCAATCATCAGGGTACCGCGATACTTACTGCTCTACTGCACCCATTTCAAAACTGACGCCAGTGTCCATTCCCATGACGATTACACTCACATGGAGAATCAGACATGAGCTACCACGACACGACCGATATCAATCTTAGCTACGTTCATCACGCAGCCCTAAACCGAAAGCTACGACGCCATCAGGACCAGTTATTTGAGCGTTATTCCAAGCTGTTGATGCTACGGGTGGACTTCTCTTACCTTCAGGACAGCGATTCACATGGTCAGGGAGATATTCATTCGACAGTAGCGGATATCACGTTACTGATTCAACGCAGTGGGGATATCAACGGGCTGGTGGGTTACGCATGGGTACTTGAATATACCGAACAGCATGGCTATCACATCCACGCTGCGTTTTATCTCAACGGTCAGAAGCATCGGAAGATATGGCCGACCTTTAAAACCCTGCAAACCCTCTGGAGTGAGATAACAAGAGAGGAAGGCTGTGCTTACCGCTGTACGCCTCAGACGTATTACAAAGTGCAGGGCGAGCGGGTGACGTCGCATAGTGATATGAAAGGCCGTAAGGGCATGCTGTACATTCTGAGCTACCTGAGCAAGCAGGACCAGAAGGGCGAGAAAGTGGTTTGCCAGTTGAGTGACATTCCCGCTCCTGCGGTGGGTGGTAGACGTCGCAGGTGTGCCATCAGCGAATAAAAAATTACGCCGGTGCCACATCGTTTGAAGGAGTCTGCGCTCACCATACCTGGCTCCTTCTCCCATTCACTTAAGGAGAAAAACGATGACTACACCTGACTGCCTTCTTACCAACAAATTTGTCGATATGGCGTTTATCACACAACTCACCGGCTTAACGGACAAATGGTTCTACAAACTGATTTCATCGGGGGAATTCCCAAAGCCAATTAAGCTGGGCAGAAGCTCTCGCTGGCTTGAAAGCGAAGTGGAAGCCTGGCTACAGCAACGCATCGCGCAGTCCCGTCAGTAATCTATCGAACGGAATCACATTCCCCATCTGAATTAACGCCACCAGTTGTATGACCTGCACTGCTGCCCTACCCGGGACGGCTCACTGCCCCCTGTCGTATGGCAAAGGACCAATACTATGACGATATACGCCAAATCTTTTATCGCGCTTGACGGCAATCAGCGCCTCACGGGCGCGGTCACTGCACAGCTTCATCCTTACGACCGATACACCTGCCACCTTTGCGGCAGCGCTCTGGTATTCCACCCGGAATGGGCCACTAACCGCCCGTGGTTCGAGCATACCCGGGAAGACCTGACCGAGAACGGGCGCCACCACTGCCCATACGTACGCCCTGAGCCGAAAGAAACCAGACGGATACGCATGCTGCGTCGCTATGTGCCGGAAGTCTTACCGCTGGTATGCAGGGCCGAATGGAATTGTTGCGGTTGTGGCAGTGATTACCACGGTGAACGTTACTGCCAGAACTGCCGGACCGGTGACCACAGCACTGAACGTTGCGCAGAATGAGGCTGCGCTATCTGCCACTTGCCATCTCGATATCATCACAGGATTTACACCATGCAATTTCGCACAATTCGTACCGCCCTTGACCACAAGGGCCAAGTCGCTCACACCAGAAACTTAAGCCCGCGATCGCGGGGAGCCTGGTACTGTCGTTCCTGCAACAATCCCCTGCGCTTACACTGGACGCATGACTGCGGCGGTTATTTTGAACATCACCTAGAAGAAGCAGAAGTACACAGGTTGATGCACTGTGAATACCGTGTTATTTCGCAGTACAAACCAATATCAGCCTTTGAGCAGGCAGTGAAGGCACTTATTGAACGTGATGATGTATCCGTCATAGCACCTTCAGAAAAAGATTACTTCTGCGTACTCTGTCAACGTGATTATCATGGTCTGAAGTGGTTTACTGAATTTGGCCACCTGAACAGAGGTGATATGCTCACCTCAGAACAACACAGGTGCCATAATGAAAAAAAGAAATTTCAGCGCAGAGTTTAAACG
>NZ_JBNRLG010000015.1:0-26319 GCF_050378715.1 Klebsiella sp. 2-CIP_Kleb. | reverse complement strand
TACAACTGACGTGACTGGCACCATCGAACTGCCGGAAGGCGTAGAGATGGTAATGCCGGGCGACAACATCAAAATGGTTGTTACCCTGATCCACCCGATCGCGATGGACGACGGTCTGCGTTTCGCAATCCGTGAAGGCGGCCGTACCGTTGGCGCGGGCGTTGTAGCTAAAGTTCTGGGCTAATTCGTTAGCTTTGAATAAAAAAGGGCGCTTCTGCGCCCTTTTTGCTGTCCGTCGTTCAGCGAAAAAGGCGGTTATGCTGGCGATTCATAACGTGCGCTGCGGCGGATAATGAGTAAATGGTCTATTGTAATCATAACTATTCTCATTTAATATTTGTGCATAAATTGAACGGGAGTTTATATGTACGTTTGTTTGTGCAATGGCATCAGCGATAAAAAAATTCGCCAGGTTGTCCGCCAGTTTCAACCGCAATCTTTTCAGCAATTACGTAAGTTTGTTCCCGTTGGAAATCAATGCGGTAAGTGTGTTCGCGCGGCGCGGGAAGTTATGGAAGATGAATTAACCACCATGCCGGAATTCAAAGAAATCGCCTGAAGTCCACGCTTCTCTTTTGACATCCCTATAGGCCGGACTACGCTTCAATGAGTGGAAGCGGAGGGACTATATAATGAAAGGTGATGTCAAAATCATAAGTTATCTCAATAAATTATTGGGAAATGAGCTGGTCGCAATTAATCAGTACTTTCTCCATGCGAGAATGTTCAAAAACTGGGGCCTGATGCGCCTCAACGATATCGAGTACCACGAATCCATCGACGAAATGAAGCATGCCGATAAATACATCGAGCGTATTCTTTTTCTCGAAGGTATCCCTAATCTGCAGGATCTCGGCAAACTTGGCATCGGTGAAGATGTGGAAGAGATGCTGCAGTCCGATTTAAGACTGGAGCTGGAAGGGGCGCAAAATCTGCGCGAGGCGATCGCCTACGCCGACAGCGTCCATGACTACGTCAGCCGCGATATGATGATTGAGATCCTGGCGGATGAAGAAGGCCATATTGACTGGCTGGAAACCGAACTCGATCTGATCGGCAAAATCGGCCTGCAAAATTACCTGCAGTCGCAGATCAAAGTGTCAGACTAGCCAGCGTCTGACACCCGCACCAGAAACCCGCGGCCGCCAGAAATGGCCCAAACGGCAGCGGGTTGTTCCCCCTCCATTTACTGCTCCCGCCGTACCTGGCGTGCAAACCTGATACTGCCCACACCGTGCCGGCGAGCAGCGATGCCACCAGTAGCAGCTGCGGCAACAATTGCCAGCCATGCCAGGCGCCTAGGGCGGCGAGATATTTGATATCCCCATACCCCAACCCCTCATAGCCGCGGATCCCGCGATATAGCCAGTAAAGCGCAGCCAAACATAGATAGCCGCCTATCGCCCCCCAGACGGCATCATGAAGCTGGTGCGGCGCCAGACAAAGATAAAAAAGTAAACCGCTCCACAGCAGGGGACAGGTGTAACGGTCAGGCAGCAGGCCGTGACGCAGGTCCTGGAGGCATAAGGCTAAGGTCAATCCGCTATAGCACAGCAAGAAGGGGAGGGCGGCGAGCATGGTTAACCCCGTAATCGTCAAAGAACATCGCCTCACTATGCTTATTGTCACTCGTCCGGTGCAAAAAGGACTTTCCTGGAATGGATGGCGCCATCCGCGTTAATTTGCCGCGTTGTCGGTCCGTACAGTTCGCTGGCGCGAAGGCACGCAAATCCTGGTGATGATTTTCTAAACAGCACTTGCGTAGCGCCAGAATTTGCGTATAATGCGCGGACCTGTCAAAGTTGACGGCCGGTTCAATATGAACCCTGGTAATCGCAGTTGGGTTATCAAACAATGTCCCCAATCGGGGGACTATGTAAGAACGGTTACACTCTCCCATCAATCGTAATGGGTATGAGGAGTAATCATTTCGTCTATAAAATAATTGGAGCTCTGGTCTCATGCAGAACCAAAGAATCCGTATCCGCCTGAAAGCGTTTGATCATCGTCTGATCGATCAATCAACCGCGGAAATCGTCGAGACTGCTAAGCGCACTGGTGCGCAAGTCCGTGGTCCGATCCCGCTGCCGACCCGCAAAGAGCGCTTTACCGTTCTGATCTCCCCGCACGTCAACAAAGACGCGCGTGACCAGTACGAAATTCGCACTCACAAGCGTCTGGTTGACATCGTTGAGCCAACTGAAAAAACCGTTGATGCTCTGATGCGTCTGGATCTGGCTGCCGGTGTAGACGTGCAGATCAGCCTGGGTTAATCAGGTCATCGAGCGATTGAGAGGTTGAAACAATGATTGGTTTAGTCGGTAAAAAAGTGGGCATGACCCGCATCTTCACTGAAGATGGCGTTTCTATCCCAGTAACCGTAATCGAAGTTGAAGCAAACCGTGTTACTCAGGTTAAAGACCTGGCTAACGATGGCTACCGCGCAATCCAGGTTACCACCGGTGCTAAAAAAGCTAACCGTGTAACCAAGCCGGAAGCGGGTCACTTCGCTAAAGCTGGCGTTGAAGCTGGCCGTGGTCTGTGGGAATTCCGTCTGGCTGACGGCGAAGAATTCACCGTAGGTCAGAACATTAGCGTTGAACTGTTTGCTGACGTTAAAAAAGTTGACGTAACCGGTACCTCTAAAGGTAAAGGTTTTGCTGGTACCGTTAAGCGCTGGAACTTCCGTACCCAGGACGCTACTCACGGTAACTCCTTGTCTCACCGCGTTCCGGGTTCTATCGGTCAGAACCAGACTCCGGGCAAAGTGTTCAAAGGCAAGAAAATGGCAGGTCAGCTGGGTAATGAGCGTGTAACCGTTCAGAGCCTGGACGTAGTACGTGTTGACGCTGAGCGCAACCTGCTGCTGGTTAAAGGTGCTGTCCCGGGTGCGACCGGTAGCGACCTGATCGTTAAACCAGCTGTGAAGGCGTGAGGAGATAGCAATGGAATTAGTATTGAAAGACGCGCAGAGCGCGCTGACTGTTTCCGAAACTACCTTCGGTCGTGATTTCAACGAAGCGCTGGTTCACCAGGTTGTTGTTGCTTATGCAGCTGGTGCGCGTCAGGGCACTCGTGCTCAGAAGACTCGTGCTGAAATCACTGGCTCCGGTAAAAAACCGTGGCGCCAGAAAGGTACCGGCCGTGCGCGTTCTGGTTCTATCAAGAGCCCGATCTGGCGTTCCGGTGGCGTGACCTTTGCTGCTCGTCCGCAGGACCACAGTCAAAAAGTTAACAAGAAGATGTACCGCGGCGCGCTGAAAAGCATCCTGTCCGAACTGGTACGTCAGGATCGTCTGATCGTTGTCGAGAAGTTCTCTGTTGAAGCGCCGAAAACTAAGCTGCTGGCACAGAAACTGAAAGACATGGCTCTGGAAGATGTGCTGATCATCACCGGTGAGCTGGACGAGAACCTGTTCCTGGCCGCACGTAACCTGCACAAGGTTGACGTACGTGATGCGAACGGTATCGACCCGGTTAGCCTGATCGCCTTCGACAAAGTCGTAATGACTGCTGATGCTGTTAAGCAAGTTGAGGAGATGCTGGCATGATTCGTGAAGAACGTCTGCTGAAGGTGCTGCGCGCACCGCACGTTTCTGAAAAAGCGTCTACTGCGATGGAAAAAACAAACACCATCGTTCTCAAAGTTGCTAAAGACGCGACCAAAGCAGAAATCAAAGCTGCTGTGCAGAAACTGTTTGAAGTCGAAGTCGAAGTCGTTAACACCCTGGTTGTTAAAGGGAAAGTTAAACGTCACGGACAGCGTATCGGTCGTCGTAGCGACTGGAAAAAAGCTTACGTCACCCTGAAAGAAGGCCAGAATCTGGACTTCGTTGGCGGCGCTGAGTAAGTCGGAGGAGTAATACAATGGCAGTTGTTAAATGTAAACCGACATCTCCGGGTCGTCGCCACGTCGTTAAAGTGGTTAACCCAGAGCTGCACAAGGGCAAACCTTTTGCTCCGTTGCTGGAAAAAAACAGCAAATCCGGTGGTCGTAACAACAATGGCCGTATCACCACCCGTCATATCGGTGGTGGCCACAAGCAGGCTTACCGTATTGTTGACTTCAAACGCAACAAAGATGGTATCCCGGCAGTTGTTGAACGTCTTGAGTACGATCCGAACCGCTCCGCGAACATCGCGCTGGTTCTGTACAAAGACGGCGAGCGCCGTTACATCCTGGCCCCGAAAGGCCTGAAAGCTGGCGACCAGATTCAGTCTGGCGTTGATGCTGCAATCAAAGCAGGCAACACCCTGCCGATGCGCAATATCCCGGTTGGTTCTACCGTTCATAACGTAGAAATGAAACCAGGTAAAGGCGGTCAGCTGGCTCGTTCCGCTGGTACTTACGTTCAGATCGTTGCTCGCGACGGTGCTTATGTCACCCTGCGTCTGCGTTCTGGTGAAATGCGTAAAGTCGAAGCAGACTGCCGCGCTACTCTGGGCGAAGTTGGCAATGCTGAGCATATGCTGCGCGTTCTGGGTAAAGCAGGTGCTGCACGCTGGCGTGGTGTTCGTCCTACCGTTCGCGGTACTGCGATGAACCCAGTAGACCACCCACATGGTGGTGGTGAAGGTCGTAACTTTGGTAAGCACCCGGTATCCCCGTGGGGCCTGCAGACCAAAGGTAAGAAGACCCGCAGCAACAAGCGTACTGATAAATTCATCGTACGTCGCCGTAGCAAATAATTTTAGAGGATAAGCCATGCCACGTTCTCTCAAGAAAGGTCCTTTTATTGACCTGCACTTGCTGAAGAAGGTAGAGAAAGCGGTGGAAAGCGGAGACAAGAAGCCCCTGCGCACTTGGTCCCGTCGTTCAACGATCTTTCCTAACATGATCGGTTTGACCATCGCTGTCCATAATGGTCGTCAGCACGTTCCAGTATTTGTTTCCGACGAAATGGTCGGTCACAAACTGGGTGAATTCGCACCGACTCGTACTTATCGCGGCCACGCTGCTGATAAAAAAGCGAAGAAGAAATAAGGTAGGAGGAAGAGATGGAAACTTTAGCTCAACATCGCCATGCTCGTTCTTCTGCTCAGAAGGTTCGCCTTGTAGCTGACCTGATTCGCGGTAAGAAAGTGTCGCAGGCCCTGGATATTCTGACCTACACCAACAAAAAAGCTGCTGTACTGGTCAAGAAGGTACTGGAATCTGCCATTGCTAACGCTGAACACAACGATGGCGCTGACATTGATGATCTGAAAGTTGCGAAAATTTTCGTAGACGAAGGCCCGAGCATGAAGCGCATTATGCCGCGTGCTAAAGGTCGTGCAGATCGCATCCTGAAGCGCACCAGCCACATCACTGTGGTTGTGTCCGATCGCTGAGACTCTGGAGACTAGCAATGGGTCAGAAAGTACATCCTAATGGTATTCGCCTGGGTATTGTCAAACCATGGAACTCTACCTGGTTCGCGAACACCAAAGAATTCGCTGACAACCTGGACAGCGATTTTAAAGTACGTCAGTTCCTGACTAAAGAACTGGCTAAAGCGTCTGTATCTCGCATCGTTATCGAGCGTCCGGCTAAGAGCATCCGTGTGACCATTCACACCGCTCGCCCGGGTATCGTTATCGGTAAGAAAGGCGAAGACGTAGAAAAACTGCGCAAGGTCGTAGCGGATATCGCTGGCGTACCTGCACAGATCAATATCGCCGAAGTTCGTAAACCTGAACTGGACGCAAAACTGGTTGCTGACAGCATCACTTCTCAGCTGGAACGTCGCGTTATGTTCCGTCGTGCGATGAAGCGTGCTGTACAGAACGCAATGCGTCTGGGCGCTAAAGGTATCAAAGTTGAAGTTAGCGGCCGTCTGGGCGGCGCGGAAATCGCACGTACCGAATGGTACCGTGAAGGTCGCGTACCGCTGCACACTCTGCGTGCTGACATCGACTACAACACCTCTGAAGCGCACACCACTTACGGTGTAATCGGCGTTAAGGTATGGATCTTCAAAGGTGAGATCCTGGGTGGTATGGCTGCTGTTGAACAACCGGAACCGGCTGCTCAACCTAAAAAGCAGCAGCGTAAAGGCCGTAAATAAGGAGCGTCGCTGATGTTACAACCAAAGCGTACAAAATTCCGTAAAGTGCACAAAGGCCGCAACCGTGGTCTGGCGCAGGGTACGGATGTTAGCTTCGGCACTTTCGGTCTGAAAGCTGTTGGCCGTGGTCGTCTGACTGCACGTCAGATCGAAGCAGCACGTCGTGCTATGACCCGTGCAGTTAAGCGTCAAGGTAAGATCTGGATCCGTGTATTCCCGGACAAACCGATCACCGAGAAGCCGCTGGAAGTTCGTATGGGTAAAGGTAAAGGTAACGTGGAGTACTGGGTTGCCTTGATTCAGCCGGGTAAAGTCCTGTATGAAATGGACGGTGTACCGGAAGAGCTGGCCCGTGAAGCATTCGGCCTGGCAGCAGCGAAACTGCCGATCAAAACCACCTTTGTAACTAAGACGGTGATGTAATGAAAGCAAAAGAGCTGCGTGAAAAAAGCGTTGAAGAGCTGAACGCTGAGCTGCTGAACCTGCTGCGTGAGCAGTTCAACCTGCGCATGCAGGCTGCAAGTGGCCAGCTGCAACAGACTCATCTGCTGAAGCAAGTGCGTCGTGATGTTGCACGCGTTAAGACTTTACTGACTCAGAAGGCGGGTGCGTAATGACCGATAAAATCCGTACTCTGCAAGGTCGCGTAGTTAGCGACAAAATGGAGAAATCCATTGTTGTTGCTATCGAACGTATGGTGAAACACCCGGTTTACGGCAAATTCATCAAACGTACGACCAAACTGCACGTACATGACGAGAACAACGAATGCGGTATCGGCGACAAGGTTGAAATCCGCGAATGCCGTCCGCTGTCCAAGACTAAGTCCTGGACGCTGGTTCGCGTTGTAGAGAAAGCGGTTCTGTAATAGAGTACGCATTCTCGATACGGATAAACGGCTCAGCGATGAGCCGTTTATTTTTTCTACCCATATCTGGTTTGTGGTGTTATAATGCCGCGCCCTCGATATGGGGCTTTTTAACGACCCTAATTTTCGGGTCTCAGTAGTAGTTGACATTAGCGGAGCACTAAAATGATCCAAGAACAGACTATGCTGAACGTCGCCGACAACTCCGGTGCACGTCGCGTAATGTGTATCAAGGTTCTGGGTGGCTCGCACCGTCGCTACGCAGGCGTAGGCGACATCATCAAGATCACCATCAAAGAAGCAATTCCGCGTGGTAAGGTCAAAAAAGGTGATGTGCTGAAGGCGGTAGTGGTGCGCACCAAGAAGGGTGTTCGTCGCCCGGACGGTTCTGTCATTCGCTTCGATGGTAATGCATGCGTTATTCTGAACAATAACAGCGAGCAGCCTATCGGTACGCGTATTTTTGGGCCGGTAACTCGTGAACTTCGTACCGAGAAGTTCATGAAAATTATCTCTCTGGCACCAGAAGTACTCTAAGGAGCGAATCATGGCAGCGAAAATCCGTCGTGATGACGAAGTTATCGTGTTAACCGGTAAAGATAAAGGTAAGCGCGGTAAAGTTAAGAATGTCCTGTCTTCCGGCAAGGTCATTGTTGAAGGTATCAACCTGGTTAAGAAACACCAGAAGCCGGTTCCGGCTCTGAACCAACCAGGCGGCATCGTTGAAAAAGAAGCTGCAATTCAGGTTTCTAACGTTGCAATCTTCAATGCGGCAACCGGCAAGGCTGACCGTGTAGGCTTTAGATTCGAAGACGGCAAAAAAGTCCGTTTCTTCAAGTCTAACAGCGAAACTATCAAGTAATTTGGAGTAGTACGATGGCGAAACTGCATGATTACTACAAAGACGAAGTAGTTAAGAAACTCATGACTGAGTTTAACTACAATTCTGTCATGCAAGTCCCTCGGGTCGAGAAGATCACCCTGAACATGGGTGTTGGTGAAGCGATCGCTGACAAGAAACTGCTGGATAACGCAGCAGCTGACCTGGCAGCAATCTCCGGTCAAAAACCGCTGATCACCAAAGCACGCAAATCAGTTGCAGGCTTCAAAATCCGTCAGGGCTATCCGATCGGCTGTAAAGTAACTCTGCGTGGCGAACGCATGTGGGAGTTCTTTGAGCGCCTGATCACTATTGCTGTACCGCGTATTCGTGACTTCCGCGGCCTGTCCGCTAAGTCTTTCGACGGTCGTGGCAACTACAGCATGGGTGTCCGTGAGCAGATCATCTTCCCAGAAATCGACTACGATAAAGTCGACCGCGTTCGTGGTTTGGATATTACCATTACCACTACTGCGAAATCTGACGAAGAAGGCCGTGCTCTGCTGGCTGCCTTTGACTTCCCGTTCCGCAAGTAAGGTAGGGTTACTTAATGGCTAAGCAATCAATGAAAGCACGCGAAGTAAAGCGCGTGGCTTTAGCTGATAAATTCTTCGCTAAACGCGCTGAACTGAAAGCTATCATCTCTGATGTGAACGCAACCGACGAAGATCGTTGGAATGCCGTTCTCAAGCTGCAGACTCTGCCGCGTGATTCCAGCCCGTCTCGTCAGCGTAACCGCTGCCGTCAAACAGGTCGTCCGCATGGTTTCCTGCGGAAGTTCGGGTTGAGCCGTATTAAGGTCCGTGAAGCCGCTATGCGCGGTGAAATCCCGGGTCTGAAAAAGGCTAGCTGGTAATTGTCACCAATTGAATCACGGGAGTAAAGACAGATGAGCATGCAAGATCCGATCGCGGATATGCTGACCCGTATCCGTAACGGTCAGGCCGCGAACAAAGCTGCGGTCACCATGCCTTCCTCCAAGCTGAAAGTGGCAATCGCCAACGTGCTGAAGGAAGAAGGTTTTATCGAAGATTTTAAAGTTGAAGGCGACACCAAGCCGGAACTGGAACTGACTCTTAAGTATTTCCAGGGTAAAGCTGTTGTAGAAAGCATTCAGCGTGTCAGCCGCCCAGGTCTGCGCATCTATAAGAAAAAAGATGAGCTGCCGAAAGTTATGGCCGGTCTGGGTATCGCAGTTGTTTCTACCTCTAAAGGTGTTATGACTGATCGTGCAGCGCGCCAGGCTGGTCTTGGTGGCGAAATTATCTGCTACGTAGCCTAATCGGAGGAAAAAATGTCTCGTGTTGCTAAAGCACCGGTCGTTGTTCCTGCCGGCGTTGATGTAAAAATCAACGGTCAGGTTATTACGATCAAAGGTAAAAACGGCGAGCTGACTCGTACTCTCAACGATGCTGTTGAAGTTAAACATGCAGATAATGCACTGACCTTCGGTCCGCGTGATGGTTACGCAGACGGTTGGGCTCAGGCTGGTACCGCGCGTGCCCTGCTGAACTCAATGGTTATCGGTGTTACCGAAGGCTTCACTAAGAAGCTGCAGCTGGTTGGTGTAGGTTATCGTGCAGCGGTCAAAGGGAATGTAGTAAACCTGGCTTTAGGTTTCTCTCACCCGGTTGATCATCAGCTGCCTGCGGGTATCACTGCAGAATGTCCGACTCAGACTGAAATCGTGCTGAAAGGCGCTGATAAGCAGGTGATCGGCCAGGTTGCAGCAGATCTGCGCGCCTACCGTCGTCCTGAGCCTTACAAAGGCAAGGGTGTTCGTTACGCCGACGAAGTCGTGCGTACCAAAGAGGCTAAGAAGAAGTAAGGTAACACTATGGATAAGAAATCTGCTCGTATCCGTCGTGCGACCCGCGCACGCCGCAAGCTCCAGGAGCTGGGCGCAACTCGCCTGGTGGTACATCGTACCCCGCGTCACATTTACGCACAGGTAATTGCACCGAATGGTTCTGAAGTTCTGGTAGCTGCTTCTACTGTAGAAAAAGCTATCGCTGAACAACTGAAGTACACCGGTAACAAAGACGCTGCTGCAGCTGTGGGTAAAGCTGTCGCTGAACGCGCTCTGGAAAAAGGCATCAAAGATGTTTCCTTTGACCGTTCCGGGTTCCAATATCATGGTCGTGTCCAGGCACTGGCAGATGCTGCCCGTGAAGCTGGCCTTCAGTTCTAAGGTAGAGGTGTAAGATGGCTCACATCGAAAAACAAGCTGGCGAACTGCAGGAAAAGCTGATCGCGGTAAACCGCGTATCTAAAACCGTTAAAGGTGGTCGTATTTTCTCCTTCACAGCTCTGACTGTAGTAGGCGATGGTAACGGTCGCGTTGGTTTTGGTTACGGTAAAGCGCGTGAAGTTCCAGCAGCGATCCAGAAAGCGATGGAAAAAGCCCGTCGCAATATGATTAACGTCGCGCTGAACCACGGCACCCTGCAGCACCCGGTTAAGGGTACTCACACGGGTTCTCGTGTATTCATGCAGCCGGCTTCCGAAGGTACCGGTATCATCGCCGGTGGTGCAATGCGCGCCGTTCTGGAAGTCGCTGGGGTTCGTAACGTTCTGGCTAAAGCGTATGGTTCCACTAACCCGATTAACGTGGTTCGTGCAACTATCGACGGTCTGGAAAACATGAAGTCCCCGGATATGGTCGCTGCCAAGCGTGGTAAATCCGTTGAAGAAATTCTGGGGAAATAAACCATGGCAAAGACTATTAAAATTACTCAAACCCGCAGTGCAATCGGTCGTCTGCCGAAACACAAGGCAACGCTGCTTGGCCTGGGTCTGCGTCGTATTGGTCACACCGTAGAGCGCGAGGATACTCCTGCTGTTCGTGGTATGGTCAACGCGGTTTCCTTCATGGTTAAAGTTGAGGAGTAAGAGATGCGTTTAAATACTCTGTCTCCGGCCGAAGGCTCCAAAAAGGCGGGTAAACGCCTGGGTCGTGGTATCGGTTCTGGCCTCGGTAAAACCGGTGGTCGTGGTCACAAAGGTCAGAAATCTCGTTCTGGCGGTGGCGTACGTCGCGGTTTCGAGGGTGGTCAGATGCCTCTGTACCGTCGTCTGCCGAAATTCGGCTTCACTTCTCGTAAAGCGATGATCACCGCAGAGATCCGTCTCTCCGATCTGGCTCACGTAGAAGGCGATGTAGTAGACCTGAACGCGCTGAAAGCGGCTAACATTATCGGTGTCCAGATCGAGTTCGCGAAAGTGATCCTGTCTGGTGAGGTAACTCGTCCGGTAACTGTTCGTGGCCTGCGTGTGACTAAAGGTGCTCGTGCTGCTATCGAAGCTGCTGGCGGTAAAATTGAGGAATAAGTAGCAGATGGCTAAACAACCGGGATTAGATTTTCAAAGTGCCAAAGGTGGCCTTGGCGAACTGAAACGCAGACTTCTGTTTGTGGTCGGTGCGCTGATAGTGTTCCGTATTGGCTCTTTTATTCCGATCCCTGGTATTGATGCCGCTGTACTTGCCAAACTGCTTGAGCAACAGCGAGGCACCATCATTGAAATGTTCAACATGTTCTCTGGTGGTGCTCTCAGCCGTGCTTCTATCTTTGCACTGGGGATTATGCCGTACATTTCGGCATCAATCATCGTGCAGCTGCTGACGGTGGTTTATCAACCGCTGGCAGAACTGAAGAAAGAAGGGGAGTCTGGTCGTCGTAAGATCAGCCAGTACACCCGCTACGGTACTCTGGTGCTGGCGATATTCCAGTCGATCGGTATTGCTACCGGTCTGCCGAATATGCCTGGTATGCAGGGCCTGGTGATTAATCCAGGCTTTGCATTCTATTTCACCGCTGTTGTCAGTCTGGTCACAGGGACTATGTTCCTGATGTGGCTCGGCGAACAGATCACTGAACGCGGTATCGGTAACGGTATCTCGATCATTATCTTCGCCGGTATCGTTGCGGGACTCCCGCCGGCCATCGCCCATACTATCGAGCAAGCGCGTCAAGGCGACCTGCACTTCCTCCTGTTGCTGTTGGTTGCAGTATTAGTATTTGCAGTGACCTTCTTTGTTGTATTCGTTGAACGTGGTCAACGCCGCATTGTGGTAAACTACGCGAAACGTCAACAGGGTCGTCGTGTCTATGCTGCACAGAGCACACATTTACCGCTGAAAGTGAATATGGCGGGGGTAATCCCGGCAATCTTCGCTTCCAGTATTATACTGTTCCCGGCAACCATCACGTCATGGTTCGGGGGTGGTACTGGTTGGAACTGGCTGACAACAATTTCGCTGTATTTGCAGCCTGGGCAACCGCTTTATGTGTTACTCTATGCGTCTGCAATCATCTTCTTCTGTTTCTTCTACACGGCGTTGGTTTTCAACCCGCGTGAAACAGCAGATAACCTGAAGAAGTCCGGTGCATTTGTACCAGGAATTCGTCCGGGAGAGCAAACGGCGAAGTATATCGATAAAGTGATGACTCGCCTGACTCTGGTTGGTGCGTTGTACATTACTTTTATCTGCCTGATCCCGGAGTTCATGCGTGACGCGATGAAAGTGCCGTTCTACTTCGGTGGGACCTCGCTGCTTATCGTTGTTGTCGTGATTATGGACTTTATGGCTCAAGTGCAAACTCTGATGATGTCCAGTCAGTATGAGTCTGCATTGAAGAAGGCGAACCTGAAAGGCTACGGCCGCTAAAACTGGTCGCCCGAGAAGTTACGGAGAGTAAAAATGAAAGTTCGTGCTTCCGTCAAGAAATTATGCCGTAACTGCAAAATCGTTAAGCGTGATGGCGTCATCCGTGTGATTTGCAGTGCCGAGCCGAAGCATAAACAGCGCCAAGGCTGATTTTTTCGCATATTTTTCTTGCAAAGTTGGATTGAGCTGGCTAGATTAGCCAGCCAATCTTTTGTATGTCTGTACGTTTCCATTTGAGTATCCTGAAAACGGGCTTTTCAGCATGGTGCGTACATATTAAATAGTAGGAGTGCATAGTGGCCCGTATAGCAGGCATTAACATTCCTGATCACAAACATACCGTAATCGCTTTAACCGCTATTTTCGGTATCGGCAAAACCCGTTCTAAAGCCATCTGCGCTGAAACGGGCATCGCTGAAAATGTTAAGATCAGTGAGCTGTCTGAAGAACAAATTGATATTCTGCGTGAAGCAGTAGGTAAATTTGTCGTTGAAGGTGATCTGCGCCGTGAAATCACCCTGAGCATCAAGCGTCTGATGGACCTTGGTTGCTACCGTGGTTTGCGTCATCGTCGTGGTCTCCCGGTTCGCGGTCAGCGTACCAAGACCAACGCACGTACCCGTAAGGGTCCGCGTAAACCGATCAAGAAATAATCGGGGTGATTGAATAATGGCAAAGGCACCAATTCGTGCACGTAAGCGTGTAAGAAAACAAGTCTCTGACGGCGTGGCTCATATCCATGCTTCTTTTAACAACACCATCGTTACCATTACTGATCGTCAGGGTAACGCACTGGGTTGGGCAACAGCCGGTGGTTCCGGTTTCCGTGGTTCTCGCAAATCCACTCCGTTCGCAGCTCAGGTTGCAGCAGAGCGTTGCGCAGAAGCCGTAAAAGAATACGGCATCAAGAATCTGGAAGTTATGGTCAAAGGTCCGGGTCCGGGTCGCGAATCTACCATTCGTGCACTGAACGCCGCTGGTTTCCGCATCACTAATATTACTGATGTGACTCCGATCCCTCATAACGGTTGTCGTCCGCCGAAAAAACGTCGCGTATAACGCTGCGTTTTCCAGGTTAGTTGGAGAAAGAAAATGGCAAGATATTTGGGTCCTAAGCTCAAGCTGAGCCGTCGTGAGGGCACCGACTTATTCCTTAAGTCTGGCGTTCGCGCGATCGATACCAAGTGTAAAATTGAACAAGCTCCTGGCCAGCACGGTGCGCGTAAGCCGCGTCTGTCTGACTATGGTGTGCAGTTGCGTGAAAAGCAAAAAGTTCGCCGTATGTACGGTGTGCTGGAGCGTCAGTTCCGTAACTACTATAAAGAAGCAGCACGTCTGAAAGGCAACACCGGTGAAAACCTGTTGGCTCTGCTGGAAGGTCGTCTGGACAACGTTGTATACCGTATGGGCTTCGGCGCCACTCGTGCTGAAGCACGCCAGCTGGTTAGCCACAAAGCGATTATGGTAAACGGTCGTGTTGTTAACATCGCTTCTTATCAGGTTAAAGCGAATGACGTTGTCAGCATTCGTGAGAAAGCGAAAAAGCAATCTCGCGTGAAAGCCGCTCTGGAGCTGGCTGAGCAGCGTGAAAAGCCAACCTGGCTGGAAGTTGATGCTGGCAAGATGGAAGGTACGTTCAAGCGTCAGCCGGAGCGTTCTGATCTGTCTGCGGACATTAACGAACACCTGATCGTCGAGCTTTACTCCAAGTAAAGCTTAGTACCAAAGAGAGGACACAATGCAGGGTTCTGTGACAGAGTTTCTAAAACCGCGCCTGGTCGATATCGAGCAAGTGAGTTCGACGCACGCCAAGGTGACCCTTGAGCCTTTAGAGCGTGGCTTCGGCCATACTCTGGGTAACGCACTGCGCCGTATTCTGCTCTCATCGATGCCGGGTTGCGCGGTGACCGAGGTTGAGATTGATGGTGTACTGCACGAGTACAGCACCAAAGAAGGCGTTCAGGAAGACATCCTTGAAATCCTGCTCAACCTGAAAGGGCTGGCGGTGAGAGTTCAGGGTAAAGATGAAGTCATCCTTACTTTGAATAAATCTGGCATTGGCCCTGTGACCGCAGCCGACATTACCCACGACGGTGATGTCGAAATCGTCAAGCCGCAGCACGTGATTTGCCACCTGACTGATGAGAACGCTGCTATCAGCATGCGTATCAAAGTTCAGCGCGGTCGCGGTTATGTGCCGGCTTCTGCCCGAATTCATTCGGAAGAAGATGAGCGCCCAATCGGCCGTCTGCTGGTCGACGCCTGCTACAGCCCTGTAGAGCGTATTGCCTACAATGTTGAAGCTGCGCGTGTAGAACAGCGTACCGACCTGGACAAGCTGGTCATCGAAATGGAAACCAACGGCACAATCGATCCTGAAGAGGCGATTCGTCGTGCGGCAACCATCCTGGCTGAACAACTGGAAGCTTTTGTTGACTTACGTGATGTACGTCAGCCAGAAGTGAAAGAAGAGAAACCAGAATTCGATCCGATCCTGCTGCGCCCTGTTGACGATCTGGAATTGACTGTCCGCTCTGCTAACTGCCTCAAGGCAGAAGCTATCCACTATATCGGTGATCTGGTACAGCGTACCGAGGTTGAGTTGCTGAAAACGCCGAACCTGGGTAAAAAATCTCTTACCGAGATTAAAGACGTGCTGGCTTCCCGTGGACTGTCTCTGGGCATGCGCCTGGAAAACTGGCCACCAGCAAGCATTGCTGACGAGTAACCGGATCACAGGTTAAGGTTTTACTGAGAAGGATAAGGTCATGCGCCATCGTAAGAGTGGTCGTCAACTGAACCGCAACAGCAGCCATCGCCAGGCTATGTTCCGTAACATGGCAGGTTCGCTGGTTCGTCATGAAATCATCAAGACGACCCTGCCGAAAGCGAAAGAACTGCGTCGCGTAGTTGAGCCGCTGATTACTCTTGCCAAGACTGATAGCGTTGCTAATCGTCGTCTGGCATTCGCCCGCACTCGTGATAACGAGATCGTGGCAAAACTGTTTAACGAGCTGGGCCCGCGTTTCGCGAGCCGCGCCGGTGGTTACACTCGCATTCTGAAGTGTGGCTTCCGTGCAGGCGACAACGCGCCGATGGCATACATCGAGCTGGTTGATCGTGCTGAGCCGAAAGCAGAAGCTGCTGCAGAGTAATCTGTAGTAACGTAAAAAAACCCGCCCCGGCGGGTTTTTTTATATCTACCTCCTCCCCACTTCACTACAATATCTGTACTCTTTTTGTTCATCCCCCGGAGCCGTAGAATGTGGTTACTGGATCAGTGGGCAGAACGCCATATCCTCGATGCCCAAGCCAAAGGCGAGTTCGATAATTTACCCGGCAGCGGCGAGCCGTTAACTCTCGATGACGATTCGCATGTACCGGCCGAGCTGCGGGCAGGCTATCGCCTTCTGAAGAATGCAGGGTGTCTTCCCCCGGAGCTGGAGCAGCGCAGAGAGGCGGTGGCTCTGGCAGACTTGCTTAAGGGTGTGCGTCAGGACGACCCGCGGCATGGCGAACTCAGCAAGCGCCTTGCTCTGCTCGAGCTTAAGCTGCGTCAGGCAGGACTGAACACCGACTTTTTACGCGGTGAGTACGCCGATGCGTTGCTGCATAAAATCAATCAGGAGTGAATATGTATCGTATTGGTGAGCTGGCAAAACTGGCTGATGTGACGCCAGATACCATCCGTTATTATGAAAAACAACAAATGATGGATCATGACGTGCGCACTGAGGGGGGATTTCGTCTTTACTCGGATAACGATCTTCAGCGTCTGCGCTTTATTCGCTATGCCCGTCAGCTGGGCTTTACTCTGGAAGCGATCCGCGAGTTATTGTCGATCCGTGTCGATCCGGAACATCACACCTGTCAGGAGTCGAAAGGGATCGTTCAGGCGCGACTGAGCGAAGTTGAGGCGAGGATCAACGAGCTACAAACGATGCGTCGCTCTCTGCAACGGCTCAACGACGCCTGCTGCGGCACAGCTCACAGCAGCGTTTACTGTTCGATCCTCGAGGCCCTTGAGCAAGGCGCCAGTAACGGCAATGCCAGCTGTTGATTTTTTGTGCGCGCGGATCTACACTCGCGCGGAATTCACACATGTACTGGAGTAACTATGAGTCGCTATCAGCATACCAAAGGGCAAATCAAAGATAATGCCATTGAGGCACTTCTCCACGATCCATTATTCAGGCAGCGTGTAGAGAAGAACAAGAAAGGGAAGGGAAGCTATCAACGTAAAGATAAACATGCAGCAAGGATTGACCGGGAGGCCAGTGGCAAGCAAGCGAAGCGCTTTTTTACCACTGGCCTTCTGCTTTCGCTGCTGATTAAGAACGCTTGTTTTGTTCTTTCAACAGATCGCGAATTTCGCTCAGCAGGACTTCTTCTTTAGAGGGCGCTGGCGGTGCCGCCGGAGCCTCTTCTTTCTTGCGATTTAACTTATTCATCAGTTTAATCGCCATGAAAATGGCAAATGCGACAATGATGAAATCGAAAACGTTCTGAATAAACACCCCATAGTGCATCACCACTGCCGGTACATCACCCTGGGCATCGCGCAGCGTGACGGCAAACTGTTTAAAATCGATCCCGCCAATCAACAGGCCGAGCGGCGGCATAATAATATCCGCGACCAGCGACGAAACAATTTTACCGAATGCTGCACCGATGATCACACCCACTGCCAAATCGACAACGTTCCCGCGCATCGCGAATTCGCGAAACTCTTTTAAAAAACTCATTTTATTCTCCTTGAGCCAGCTGACGTTGTAAGTTTAACAAATGTATTTTCATTTGCCATTCCCCGTAGAGCGTTACAGGAAAATATTAACCTTTGAATAATAAGGGATAATAAAAGGCGCCTGTTCGACGCCCTGGGAATTAGAGGAAGAAAGGACTTGGCTGGAACAGCCTTTCTACATCGGAAATAAACTTTTTATCAGTCAAAAACATGATCACATGATCGCCTTGCTCGATCCGCAGATTATTATTGGCGATCATCACGTCATTCCCGCGCACGACGGCGCCAATGATCGTGCCTGGCGGAAGCTTGATCTCATCGATCGATCGCCCGACCACCCGCGAGGTGCTCTCATCGCCGTGTGCCACTGCTTCGATCGCTTCCGCAACGCCGCGGCGCAGGGAGGAGACGCCGACAATATCGGCTTTACGAACATGACTGAGGAGGGCGGAAATCGTGGCCTGCTGAGGCGATATCGCAATATCGATGACGCTACCCTGAACCAGATCCACATAGGCTCTACGCTGGATCAGCACCATCACTTTTTTAGCCCCCATTCGCTTGGCCAGCATCGCAGACATGATGTTTGCTTCGTCATCGTTAGTGACGGCAATAAACAGGTCCACCTGGTCAATATGCTCTTCGGCCAGCAGCTCCTGATCCGATGCATCACCGTAGAAGACGATAGTATGCTGCAGTTTTTCTGCCAGCTCAGCGGCTCGCTGCTGATTGCGCTCGATAAGCTTAACGCTGTAGTCTTTTTCCAGCTTATGGGCCAGGCCCGCGCCAATATTGCCGCCGCCGACCAACATGATGCGTTTATAAGGCTTCTCCAGACGCTGGAGTTCGCTCATGACCGCCCTAATATGCTGCGAGGCGGCAATAAAGAAGACTTCATCGCCGGCCTCGACAATCGTCGAACCCTGTGGGCGAATGGGGCGATCGTGGCGGAAAATAGCGGCCACGCGCGTATCGATATGCGGCATATGCTCACGCATGGTGGACAATGCATTACCCACCAGCGGACCACCGTAATAGGCTTTCACCACGGCGAGGCTGACTTTCCCTTCCGCGAAGTTCACGACCTGCAGCGCGCCGGGATATTCTATCAGGCGGTGAATATTGTCGATGACCAGCTGTTCCGGAGCGATTAAGTGATCGATGGGCACTGCTTCAGAATTGAAGAGCTTTTCCGCATCGCGGACGTAATCAGGCGCACGTATACGAGCAATACGGTTTGGCGTATTGAATAACGAATAGGCGACCTGGCAGGCCACCATGTTGGTTTCATCCGAACTGGTGACCGCCACCAGCATATCGGCATCATCGGCTCCTGCCTCGCGCAGTACGCGGGGGTGAGAACCGTGCCCCTGGACGACACGCAGGTCGAACTTATCCTGCAGGCTGCGCAGACGGTCGCCATTGGTATCAACCAGCGTAATATCATTGTTCTCGCCGACGAGGTTCTCCGCCAGCGTGCCGCCGACCTGGCCGGCGCCCAGAATAATAATCTTCATCTGCAGTGATCCATTAGTTGCGACGTTTGATTAGCTTAGCGTAAAAGAAGCCATCGCCTTCTTCCGCACCCGGCAGATTTTGCTGTCCCGGGCTTGCCGGCGTACCGGTTGCGTCAAGCTCCGCATCCGGGGTCCGCGCGAGGAAGGCGGCAATTTGCTGGCTATTCTCTTCCGGCAGAATAGAACAGGTAGCGTAAACCAACGTGCCGCCTGGTTTCAGATGCCCCCAGATGGCATTGAGGATCTCGGCCTGTAGCTGGGCTAAATCGGCGATATCCCGATCCCGGCGCAGCCATTTGATATCCGGATGGCGGCGAATAACACCGGTGGCGGAACAGGGGGCATCCAGCAGAATACGATCGAACTGCTCGCTGCCACACCACTGCTCAGGGAAGCGACCATCGCCCTGTTTGACTTCGGCTTTCATGCCCAGCCGTTTCAGGTTGTCATAGACGCGGGAAAGACGCTGTTCATCAATGTCCACCGCCATGACCTCAGCCTGGGGAGCGACCTCCAGAATATGCGTCGTCTTGCCGCCCGGCGCAGCGCAGAGATCAAGAATGCGCTCGCCGTTTTCCGGCTGCAGATAGCGCATGCAGCCCTGGGCCGAGGCATCCTGAACGGTTACCCATCCTTCGGCAAAACCCGGCAATGTATGGACCGGGGCAGGGGTGGCCAGACGCACGGCGTCGGGATAGTCAGGGTGGGTGAAACCTTCTAAACCGGCCTCTTTAAGCAGAGCAAGCCATTCATCTCGGGAATGATGGTTGCGGTTAACGCGCAGCCACATCGGCGGGCGCTGGTTGTTAGCGTCGACAATCTCCTGCCAGTGTTGCGGCCAGGCCTGCTGCAGACGCTTCAGCAGCCATTTGGGATGAAGGTAGCGGTTTTCCTGCCCGGCGAATTCTGCCAGTAGCTCTTCCTGTTGGCGCTGAAACTGGCGTAACACCCCATTGATCAGCCCTTTAAGCTGCGGGCGCTTAATCGCCACCGCGCCTTCTACCGTTTCAGCCAGCGCGGCGTGTGGAGGGATGCGGGTGTAGAGTAACTGATAGAGCCCAACCATAATCAGAAAGTGCACGGTGCGCTGTTTGCCGGTCATCGGACGCGCCATCAGCTTGCTGATAAGCCACTCCAGCTGGCTGAGCGTACGCAGTACGCCAAAACACAGCTCCTGCAGCAGCGCTTTGTCTTTATCGCTGACTTTTTGCTGTAGAGGGGGCAGGACGTTGCTTAAAGACTGACCTTTTTCAACGACTTGCTCGATAGCCTGGGCGGCCAGGCTGCGTAAATTTATATTCTTTTTCATAAGCGCAAAAATAAAAATGCCCGGCGAACCCGGGCTTCAGAAGAGACGACCGTCAGGCGAGACGGGTGCCAGGCGTAAACCACTCCCGGCGGGAATTGAGTAAATCCTGGGCGCTCATCGCTTTTTTACCCGCAGGCTGTAGCGATTCCAGACTGAGGATCCCATCGCCTGTGGCGACCTGGATACCCTGTTTGGTTGCTGCCACGATAGTACCTGGTTCGGCATGTGCGGCTTCGGCAATGACCGATGCCCGCCACACTTTTAGCGGCTGCCCGTCAATTTCCAGCCAGCTCATTGGCCACGGATTAAAGGCGCGGATGCAGCGCTCCAGCTGTGCGGCGGAAAGCGACCAGTCGATGCGAGCTTCTTCTTTACTCAGCTTCTCGGCGTGGCACACCAGCGATTCATCCTGTACTTCAGGCTGTGCGGTGCCGTTGGCCAGCTGGGCCAAAGTTGCCAGCAGACCTTGAGGGCCGAGCTCGGCCAGCTTATCGTACAGGCTGCCGCTGGTATCCTCTGCGGTAATGGGGCAGGAAAGCTTATACAGCATATCACCCGTATCAAGGCCGACGTCCATCTGCATGATGGTTACGCCTGTTTCGCTATCCCCTGCCCACAGCGAACGCTGGATTGGCGCTGCGCCACGCCAGCGCGGCAGCAGGGAGCCGTGAACGTTGATACAGCCCAGACGGGGCATCTCCAGCACCGCTTTCGGCAGAATCAAACCGTACGCCACCACCACCATAATATCGGCGCCGAGATCGGCGACTAATTGTTGGTTGTCCTGCGGACGCAGGGAGGATGGCTGGAATACAGGTAAGTTATGGGCTTCAGCCAGCACCTTTACCGGGCTCGGCATCAATTTTTTGCCGCGGCCAGCAGGGCGGTCTGGCTGAGTGAATACGCCAACAACCTGATGTTCAGACGACAACAGCGCGTCAAGATGACGCGCTGCAAAATCGGGGGTGCCGGCGAAAATGATACGTAGTGATTGTGACACGGTATTCCTTGTTATCAGGCACGGGAACGTAAACGATCCAGTTTCTCAACCTTCTGACGAATGCGCTGTTGTTTGAGCGGTGACAGATAATCAATAAACAGTTTGCCGACCAGATGATCCATCTCATGCTGAATACAGATAGCCAGCAGGCCATCGGCCTCCAGTTCAAATGGCTTACCGTCGCGATCCAGCGCGCGGATCTTCACTTTTTCCGCACGCGGCACCAGGGCGCGCTGTTCCGGAATAGACAGGCAGCCTTCTTCAATGCCGGTTTCGCCATCTTTTTCCAGCAGCTCCGGGTTGATTAACACCAGCTGCTCTTCACGATTTTCCGACACATCAATAACGATAATGCGCTGATGGATATCGACCTGGGTCGCGGCCAGACCAATGCCCTCCTCAGCGTACATGGTGTCGAACATATCATCGACGATACGCTGAATTTCCGCATTCACTTCTTTGACCGGCTCGGCGACTTTGCGAAGGCGCTCGTCCGGAATATGTAACACTTGCAAAACTGCCATAAAGTTCCAGAGTCGTATTCAGGAGTTGATAAGATTATTAGCTCTATTCTAGACAAAACACCCTGCAATTGACAGTCTCACTGTCCAATCGCAAAGATTGTCAATACCGCTTATGGCAGGGGGTAAGGATGACGCCTGACGAGATTTGGCTGCGGCTGATGAAGGTCAGTAGCTTGTATGGCGACAGGATGGTAGAGATCGCTCAGCGCTTATGCGCAGCCGCCAGCGTTGATCATGAAGCGCTGCATGCCGTCGGGATGACCGCGGCGCAGGCAACGTTATTTTTCCGGCTTGACGAGCATGAGCTTGACGAGACGCGGCGCTGGCTGGAACAACCGGATCATCATCTGTTACGGGGTGACGATCCGCGCTATCCATTGCGGTTAAAGGCTATCGCTGATTACCCCGGCGCGTTGCTGGTCAGCGGCGATCCCGCTCTGCTTCACAGCGCGCAGCTTGCCGTTATTGGCAGTCGCTTGCATTCCTGGTATGGCGCTCGCTGGGGGAAGCTGTTCAGCGAAACGTTGGCGCGTAAAGGGATGACTATCACCAGTGGGTTGGCGTTAGGCATTGATGGCGTCGCGCATCGCGGCGCGCTCGCGGCCGAGGGCAAAACCATCGCGGTACTGGGCAACGGACTGGGCCAGGTTTATCCGCGGCGCCATGCGAGCCTCGCCCAGCAGATCGTCGATAATGGCGGTGCGCTGGTGTCTGAATTTCCACTTATAACGCCGCCGCTTCCCGCGCATTTCCCCAGGCGCAACCGGATTATCAGCGGCCTGAGCCTGGGCGTGCTGGTGGTTGAGGCGGCATTGAGAAGCGGTTCGCTGGTTACCGTCCGCTGTGCTCTGGAACAGGGAAGGGATGTGTTTGCCCTGCCTGGGCCGATAGGCAATCCGGGATCGGAAGGCCCACACTGGTTAATTAAGCAAGGCGCGGTGCCGGTGACCTCGCCAGAGGATATTGTGGAATACTGGCACAACGAGCTGGCCTGGCTAACTGATACGTCTGATTCGATAAATAATTGCGCCGATCAGCCGTCTGTAGCATTGCCATTTCCGGAGCTCCTGGCTAACGTAGGAGATGAGGTAACACCTGTTGACGTTGTCGCTGAACGTGCCGGCCAATCTGTGCCAGTAACCGTAGCTCAGCTACTTGAACTGGAGTTAGCAGGCTGGATCGCAGCTGTACCCGGCGGCTATGTCCGATTAAGGAGGGCAAGCCATGTTCGACGTACTCATGTATTTGTTTGAAACTTACATCCATAGCGAAGCAGAAATGCGTGTGGATCAGGACAAACTGACGCGGGATCTTACCGACGCAGGTTTTGAGCGGGAAGATATCTATAACGCGTTAATGTGGCTCGAGAAACTGGCTGATTATCAGGAAGGTCTCGTTGAACCCATGCAGCTCGCTTCCGACCCGCTGTCGCTTCGGGTATATACCGAAGAGGAGTGCCAGCGTCTGGACGCCAGTTGCCGGGGGTTTTTACTCTTCCTCGAGCAGATTCAGGTGTTGAACCTCGAAACGCGAGAAATGGTGATAGAGCGCGTACTGGCGCTGGATACGGCAGAATTTGAGCTGGAGGACCTGAAATGGGTCATCCTGATGGTACTGTTCAATATTCCGGGCTGTGAAAACGCCTATCAGCAAATGGAAGAATTACTCTTCGAAGTAAATGAAGGTATGCTGCATTAATCTTTTTGCAGCAACATCGAGTTGTTATGACCAAATCAGCACTGTTTTCGGTGCGTAAAAATGAGCCCTGCCCACAGTGCGGGGCTGAACTGGTGATCCGTTCCGGGAAACATGGCCCGTTTCTCGGCTGTTCGCATTATCCGGACTGTGACTATATCCGTCCCCTGAAAAGTCAGGCAGACGGGCATGTCGTTAAGGTGCTGGAGGGGCAAGCATGCCCATCGTGCGGCGCGGTTATGGTGCTACGTCAGGGGCGTTTTGGGATGTTCATTGGCTGTAGCCGCTATCCGGAATGCGAACATACTGAGCTAATTGATAAACCAGATGAGACGGCTATTGCTTGCCCGCAGTGCGGACAAGGCCATCTGGTCCAGCGTCGTTCCCGTTTCGGTAAAACCTTTCACTCCTGCGATCGCTATCCTGATTGCCAGTTCGTTATCAATTATAAACCGGTGGCGGGCGAATGCCCTGAATGCCATTACCCGCTGTTAATAGAAAAGAAGACGGCGCAGGGGCTCAGATGCTTCTGTGCCAGTAAACAATGTGGAAAGCCGATCCCGGCGGAATAAATCAGTGAACAATAACCTGCCCTCAGAAGCCGTCGACCATGCCGTGGCGGTCCTGAATAATGAACATGTCATCGCCTATCCCACGGAAGCCGTTTTTGGCGTCGGCTGCGACCCTGACAGCGAAACGGCCGTTATGCGTCTGCTGGAGCTGAAGCAGCGTCCTGTTGAGAAGGGATTGATCCTTATCGCCGCTAGCTTTGAGCAACTCAAGCCATATATTGATGATTCACGGTTAAGTGATTCGCAGCGGGCAGCGATCTTTTCCTGCTGGCCAGGACCGGTGACGTTTGTATTCCCGGCGCGTCCTGAAACACCACGCTGGCTGACTGGTCGTTTTGATTCGCTGGCTGTACGCGTGACCAACCATCCGCTGGTGATTGAATTGTGCGAAGCCTACGGAAAACCGCTGGTCTCGACGAGCGCCAATCTCACCGGGCAACCGCCTTGCCGCACCACCGCAGAGGTCCGTGCTCAGTTTGGTGACAGCTTCCCGGTCGTGGATGGCGCTACGGGCGGACGGCAAAATCCATCTGAAATACGTGATGCCCTGACGGGTGAACTGTTCCGCCAGGGGTGAACCATGGAAACCTATGCTGTTTTTGGTAATCCGATCGCGCACAGCAAGTCGCCTTCTATTCACCAGCTGTTTGCCCGCCAGTTAGGGATTACCCATCCTTATGGACGTGTGCTGGCGCCGCTGGACGATTTTGTCTCTTCTCTCAATCAGTTTTTTGCGCAGGGAGGAAAGGGCGCCAATGTTACCGTTCCTTTTAAAGAAGAAGCCTTTGCGCGCGCGGATGAACTGACAGAACGCGCTGCGCTGGCGGGAGCGGTGAATACCCTGAAACGTCTCGAAGACGGGCGTTTGCTGGGCGACAACACGGACGGTATTGGTCTGCTGAGCGATCTGGAGCGTCTGGGATTCATCAAGCCACGCCAGCGGATCCTGCTTATCGGTGCCGGTGGCGCATCGCGTGGGGTGCTGCTGCCGCTGCTGTCGCTGGGATGTGCCGTCACGATCGTCAATCGCACCTACGCTCGTGCCCATGAGTTAGCCACGCTCTTCGCTCATACCGGCAGCGTCAGCGCAAGGGAGATGGATACCTTATCCGGGGAAACATTCGATCTGATCATCAATGCGACGTCCAGTGGAATAGACGGTGATGTACCGGCTATCCCGGCATCTGTTGTCAACGCTGACGTGTATTGCTATGACATGTTCTACCAGAAAGGGCCGACACCGTTTCTTCACTGGTGCCAGCAGCATGGCGCAACCCACTGTGCTGACGGGCTGGGAATGCTGGTGGCGCAAGCCGCCCATGCCGTTCTGCTATGGCACGGCGTCCTGCCGGCTATCACCCCGGTTATAGAAAGGCTGCAACAGGAACTGAATGCATGAATCAGGCGATTCAGTTTCCCGATCGGGAATCATGGGATGCCGAACGGCAGGGCGTGGTGTTTCCCGCGCTGGTTAATGGGATGCAATTAACCTGCGCAATTTCAGGGCAGATCCTGCAGCAGCGTTTTGGCGCAGAGGGGCCAGCGCAGTGGCTGGCCGCATTCCAGAAACATCGTTGGGATCTTGAGGAAGAGGCAGAGGCATTGATCCGCGATAATCAGGAGGATGCTCAGGGTTGGGTCTGGCTCTCCTGGTCCAGATATTCATCTTTCCATTTCACATAGTTATTCGCTGAATACTTAAGGCCTTCCCGCTCCGCCTCTGTCAGGGGGCGGATCTGTTTGACCGGATTGCCAAAGTAAAGGAAGCCGCTTTCCAGCTGTTTGTTCTGCGGTACCAGACTTCCCGCGCCAATCATGACGTCATCGCCAACGACGACACCATCTAATAAGATCGAACCCATACCAACCAGTACGCGGTTGCCGATAGTGCAGCCGTGCAGCATCACTTTGTGGCCAACCGTCACATCCTCTCCAATGATCAGTGGATTTCCCTCAGGCTTGTAAGAGGATTTATGGGTCACGTGTAGAACGCTGCCGTCCTGAATATTGCTGCGTTGACCTATCGATACATAGTTGACGTCGCCGCGAATGGCTACCAGAGGCCAGACGCTGACGTCATCGGCAATTCTGACATCACCGATAACGACGCTGGATGCGTCAATCATGACGCGAAGACCGATTTGCGGGAAAAATGCTTTATAGGGGCGCAGTTGAGCAGACATGTTGACCTCAAAAATACGGGAGCGTAAGAAGACTTTGGTGGCTTTTATCTCGCTCTGCAACCCCTGAAAACGGTGAAAATTGAGCAAATCGTGCAATTACACGGCGAAAAGGGTGAAAAATCACCATTCAGAAAAAAAGATCGAAAAAAGGCTTGTGCAAAAAAATGGGATCCCTATAATGCGCACCCACTGACACGGCAGATGTGAATCACTTCACACAAACAGCCGGTTCGGTTGAAGAGAAAAATCCTGAAAAACGGGTTGACTCTGAAAGAGGAAAGCGTAATATACGCCACCTCGCGACAGAGCGC
>NZ_JBNRLG010000014.1:0-34477 GCF_050378715.1 Klebsiella sp. 2-CIP_Kleb. | reverse complement strand
TACAACTGACGTGACTGGCACCATCGAACTGCCGGAAGGCGTAGAGATGGTAATGCCGGGCGACAACATCAAAATGGTTGTTACCCTGATCCACCCGATCGCGATGGACGATGGTCTGCGTTTCGCAATCCGTGAAGGCGGTCGTACCGTTGGCGCGGGCGTGGTTGCTAAAGTTCTCGGCTAATCGCTGATAACATTTGACGCAATGCGCAATAAAAGGGCATCATTTGATGCCCTTTTTGCACGCTTTCACACCAGAACCTGGCTCATCAGTGATTTTATTTGTCATAATCATTGCTGAGACAGGCTCTGAAGAGGGCGTTTATACACCAAACCATTCGAGCGATAGTGCGACGGCAATCAGCATCCTCCTTTGCGTTAGCAGGGCAGGGGCGACAAAACCGTCAGCGTTGAAGCAATTTGAATAGTTAAGTGTATAATCCGAAACTTAATTTCGGTTTGGATCGCCTCGCCCCCGCGGGGTGAAATTGTTTGTAGAATACTTCTGACAGGTTGGTTTATGAGTGCGAATACCGAAGCTCAAGGGAGCGGGCGCGGCCTGGAAGCGATGAAGTGGATTATCGTTGCCGTGCTGCTGATCGTGGCGATCGTGGGCAACTTCCTTTATCGCGACATTATGCTGGCGGTGCGTGCGCTGGCCGTGGTTATTCTTATTGCTGCTGCCGGTGGCGTCGCGCTGTTGACGACGAAAGGTAAGGCGACCGTTGCTTTTGCTCGCGAAGCGAGAACCGAAGTTCGTAAAGTGATTTGGCCGACTCGCCAGGAAACGCTGCATACTACGCTGATTGTTGCTGCTGTGACTGCAGTAATGTCACTGATCCTGTGGGGACTGGATGGTATTCTGGTTCGCCTGGTCTCCTTTATCACTGGCCTGAGGTTCTGAGATGTCTGAAGCTCCTAAAAAGCGCTGGTACGTCGTTCAGGCGTTTTCCGGTTTTGAAGGTCGCGTAGCCACGTCGCTGCGTGAACATATCAAATTACACAACATGGAAGAGTTATTTGGCGAAGTCATGGTCCCGACCGAAGAAGTGGTTGAGATCCGTGGCGGCCAGCGTCGCAAAAGCGAACGTAAATTCTTCCCAGGCTACGTTCTGGTCCAGATGGTCATGAACGACGCAAGCTGGCACCTGGTGCGCAGCGTGCCGCGCGTGATGGGCTTCATCGGCGGTACCTCTGACCGTCCGGCGCCGATCAGCGACAAAGAAGTCGACGCCATCATGAATCGTCTGCAGCAGGTTGGCGATAAGCCGCGTCCGAAAACGCTGTTTGAACCGGGCGAAATGGTTCGCGTTAACGACGGTCCGTTCGCTGACTTTAACGGTGTGGTTGAAGAAGTGGACTATGAGAAGTCCCGCCTGAAAGTTTCCGTTTCTATCTTCGGTCGTGCGACTCCGGTAGAACTGGACTTCAGCCAGGTTGAGAAGGCGTAAGCCGGCGATCAAAAAAGCAGCGATTTAATCGTTGCATAGGGCGCGAAATTGGCATACAATTTCGCGCCTTTTGTTTTTATGGGCCCGGCCCGTAAAACGATGTTTAATCACGGGGAGCTTCTCTGAAGCGTTAATACCCAATTTGAGGATTTAAGAATGGCTAAGAAAGTCCAAGCCTACGTCAAGCTGCAGGTTGCAGCTGGTATGGCGAACC
Organism: Klebsiella sp. 2-CIP_Kleb.; assembly: GCF_050378715.1. NCBI lineage: Bacteria > Pseudomonadati > Pseudomonadota > Gammaproteobacteria > Enterobacterales > Enterobacteriaceae > Klebsiella > Klebsiella sp. 2-CIP_Kleb. Next base: position 32,812 of record NZ_JBNRLG010000014.1, on the reverse strand, counting down.
CGAGCCCGCCGGTCGGCCCAGCACTGGGTCAGCAGGGCGTGAACATCATGGAATTCTGCAAAGCGTTCAACGCCAAAACTGATTCCCTGGAGAAAGGTCTGCCGATCCCGGTTGTTATCACCGTTTACGCTGACCGTTCCTTTACCTTTGTTACCAAGACTCCGCCGGCTGCTGTTCTGCTGAAGAAAGCTGCAGGCATCAAGTCTGGTTCCGGTAAGCCGAACAAAGATAAAGTGGGTAAAATCTCCCGCGCTCAGCTGCAGGAAATCGCGCAGACCAAAGCTGCCGACATGACTGGTGCCGACATTGAAGCGATGACTCGCTCCATCGAAGGTACTGCACGTTCCATGGGCCTGGTAGTGGAGGACTAAGAAATGGCTAAACTGACCAAGCGCATGCGCGTGATCCGTGAGAAAGTTGATGCAACTAAACAGTACGACATCAACGAAGCCATCGCTCTGCTGAAAGAGCTGGCCACCGCTAAATTTACCGAAAGCGTAGACGTTGCCGTTAACCTCGGCATCGACGCTCGTAAATCTGACCAGAACGTCCGTGGCGCAACTGTACTGCCGCACGGTACTGGCCGTTCCGTTCGCGTAGCCGTATTTACCCAGGGCGCAAACGCTGAAGCTGCTAAAGCTGCAGGCGCTGAGCTGGTAGGTATGGAAGATCTGGCTGAGCAGATCAAAAAAGGCGAAATGAACTTTGACGTTGTTATTGCTTCTCCAGATGCAATGCGCGTTGTTGGCCAGCTGGGCCAGGTTCTGGGTCCGCGTGGCCTGATGCCGAACCCGAAAGTGGGTACCGTAACTCCGAACGTTGCTGAAGCGGTTAAAAACGCGAAAGCAGGTCAGGTTCGTTACCGTAACGACAAAAACGGCATCATCCACACCACCATCGGTAAAGTGGACTTTGACGCTGACAAACTGAAAGAAAACCTGGAAGCTCTGCTGGTTGCGCTGAAAAAAGCAAAACCGACTCAGGCGAAAGGCGTGTACATCAAGAAAGTTAGCATCTCCACCACCATGGGTGCAGGTGTTGCAGTAGATCAGGCTGGCCTGAACGCTTCTGCAAACTAATGCCTTTACGTGGGCGGTGATTTTGTCTACAATCTTCGCCCACGTTTGCTAACTAAGGTTAGCAGGTAACCGAATTGTTCGTTGGAGTCTGGCCTATCCAGACCTCCGTCGAAGACCGCAGGTGTTTCGCAAGAAACTTAATGCCCTGCGTAGACGGTGACAGAACGCTAAGATTATTTTTGGATATTCTGGCTTGTTTCTGCTCACCGTATTTAGACGCTCTTTTCGTTGAATTGAGTGAAGTGAGTTCCAGAGCATAGGCTCTGGCAAACATCCAGGAGCAAAGCTAATGGCTTTAAATCTTCAAGACAAACAAGCGATTGTTGCTGAAGTCAGCGAAGTAGCCAAAGGCGCGCTGTCTGCAGTAGTTGCGGATTCCCGTGGCGTAACTGTAGATAAAATGACTGAACTGCGTAAAGCAGGTCGTGAAGCTGGCGTATACATGCGTGTTGTTCGTAACACCCTGCTGCGCCGCGTCGTAGAAGGTACTCAGTTCGAGTGCCTGAAAGACACGTTTGTTGGTCCGACCCTGATTGCATACTCTATGGAACACCCGGGCGCTGCTGCTCGTCTGTTCAAAGAGTTCGCGAAAGCGAATGCAAAATTTGAGGTCAAAGCCGCTGCCTTTGAAGGTGAGCTGATCCCGGCGTCGCAGATCGACCGCCTGGCAACTCTGCCGACCTACGAAGAAGCAATTGCACGCCTGATGGCAACCATGAAAGAAGCTTCGGCTGGCAAACTGGTTCGTACTCTGGCTGCTGTACGCGATGCGAAAGAAGCTGCTTAATCGCAGTTATCTTTGTAAAGCATTCGCTTACGTATAAACTTATTCTGATATTCAGGAACAATTTAAATGTCTATCACTAAAGATCAAATCATTGAAGCAGTATCCGCTATGTCCGTAATGGACGTTGTTGAGCTGATCTCTGCAATGGAAGAAAAATTCGGTGTTTCCGCTGCTGCTGCTGTAGCTGTAGCTGCTGGCCCGGTTGAAGCTGCTGAAGAAAAAACTGAATTCGACGTAATTCTGAAAGCTGCTGGCGCTAACAAAGTTGCTGTTATCAAAGCAGTACGTGGCGCGACTGGCCTGGGTCTGAAAGAAGCTAAAGACCTGGTAGAATCTGCTCCGGCTGCACTGAAAGAAGGCATCAGCAAAGACGACGCTGAAGCTCTGAAAAAATCTCTGGAAGAAGCTGGCGCTGAAGTTGAAGTTAAATAAGCCAACCCTTCCGGTTGCAGCCTGAGAAATCAGGCTGAGGCTGGTGACTTTTTGGTCACCAGCCTTTTTGCGCTGTAAGGCGCCAGTAGCGTTTCACGCTGTTTGACTACTGGTTTGCCTCTCAATGCTTGTTTCTATCGACGACTTAATATACTGCGACAGGTTAGGGTTCCTGGGCTGTGTAAATCGCAATGAAATGGTTTAAGCGTGATAGCAACAGGCATTGCGGAAAGTGTTCCATTTTCCGGTCAACAAAATAGTGTTGCATAAAAAACTGCCCTCTGCGGGCAGATGGGTCGACTTGTCAGCGAGCTGAGGAACCCTATGGTTTACTCCTATACCGAGAAAAAACGTATTCGTAAGGATTTTGGTAAACGTCCACAAGTTCTGGATGTGCCATATCTCCTTTCTATCCAGCTTGACTCGTTCCAGAAGTTTATCGAGCAAGATCCTGAAGGGCAGTATGGTCTGGAAGCTGCTTTCCGTTCCGTATTCCCAATTCAGAGCTACAGCGGTAATTCCGAGCTGCAATACGTCAGCTACCGTCTGGGCGAACCGGTTTTTGACGTTAAAGAATGTCAGATCCGTGGCGTGACTTACTCTGCACCGCTGCGCGTAAAACTGCGTCTGGTGATCTACGAGCGCGAAGCGCCGGAAGGCACCGTCAAAGACATTAAAGAACAAGAAGTCTACATGGGCGAAATCCCGCTCATGACCGACAACGGTACCTTTGTCATCAACGGTACCGAGCGTGTTATCGTTTCTCAGCTGCACCGTAGCCCGGGCGTCTTCTTTGACAGTGACAAAGGTAAGACTCACTCATCCGGTAAGGTTCTGTATAACGCACGCATCATCCCTTACCGTGGTTCCTGGCTGGACTTCGAATTCGACCCGAAAGACAACCTGTTCGTTCGTATCGACCGTCGTCGTAAGCTGCCGGCTACCATCATCCTGCGCGCGCTGAATTACACCACTGAGCAGATCCTTGACCTGTTCTTCGAAAAAGTGGTCTTTGAAATTCGCGACAACAAGCTGCAGATGGAGCTGATTCCGGAGCGTCTGCGCGGCGAAACCGCCTCCTTCGATATCGAAGCCAACGGCAAAGTGTACGTTGAGAAAGGCCGTCGCATCACGGCTCGTCATATCCGTCAGCTGGAAAAAGACGATATCAAGCATATCGAAGTGCCGGTTGAATATATCGCGGGCAAAGTGGCGGCTAAAGACTATATCGATGAAGCGACTGGCGAACTGATCTGCCCGGCGAACATGGAGCTGAGCCTGGATCTGCTGGCTAAGCTGAGCCAGTCTGGCCACAAGCGCATCGAAACGCTGTTCACTAACGATCTGGACCACGGTCCATACATCTCTGAAACGGTACGCGTCGACCCGACTAACGATCGTCTGAGCGCGCTGGTAGAAATCTACCGCATGATGCGCCCTGGCGAGCCGCCGACTCGTGAAGCCGCTGAAAGCCTGTTTGAGAACCTGTTCTTCTCCGAAGACCGCTACGATCTGTCCGCGGTTGGTCGTATGAAGTTCAACCGTTCTCTGCTGCGCGACGAAATCGAAGGTTCCGGTATCCTGAGCAAAGACGACATCATTGAAGTGATGAAGAAGCTCATCGATATCCGTAACGGTAAAGGCGAAGTGGACGATATCGACCACCTCGGTAACCGTCGTATCCGTTCCGTTGGCGAAATGGCGGAGAACCAGTTCCGCGTTGGCCTGGTACGTGTAGAGCGTGCGGTGAAAGAGCGTCTGTCTCTGGGCGATCTGGATACCCTGATGCCTCAGGATATGATCAACGCCAAGCCGATTTCCGCAGCAGTGAAAGAGTTCTTTGGTTCCAGCCAGCTGTCTCAGTTTATGGACCAGAACAACCCGCTGTCTGAGATCACGCACAAACGTCGTATCTCCGCACTCGGCCCAGGCGGTCTGACCCGTGAGCGCGCAGGCTTCGAAGTTCGAGACGTACACCCGACTCACTATGGTCGCGTATGTCCAATCGAAACGCCTGAAGGTCCGAACATCGGTCTGATCAACTCCCTGTCCGTGTACGCGCAGACCAACGAATATGGCTTCCTTGAGACGCCGTATCGTAAAGTGACCGACGGTGTGGTTACTGACGAAATTCACTACCTGTCTGCTATCGAAGAAGGCAACTACGTTATCGCTCAGGCGAACTCCAACCTGGATGAAAACGGCCACTTCGTAGAAGACCTGGTGACCTGCCGTAGCAAAGGCGAATCCAGCTTGTTCAGCCGTGACCAGGTTGACTACATGGACGTATCCACCCAGCAGGTGGTATCCGTCGGTGCGTCCCTGATCCCGTTCCTGGAACACGATGACGCCAACCGTGCATTGATGGGTGCAAACATGCAACGTCAGGCCGTTCCGACTCTGCGCGCTGATAAGCCGCTGGTTGGTACCGGTATGGAACGTGCTGTGGCCGTCGACTCCGGTGTTACTGCGGTGGCTAAACGTGGCGGTACTGTTCAGTACGTGGATGCCTCCCGTATCGTTATCAAAGTTAACGAAGACGAGATGTACCCGGGCGAAGCAGGTATCGACATCTATAACCTGACTAAGTACACCCGTTCTAACCAGAACACCTGCATCAACCAGATGCCTTGCGTGTCCCTGGGCGAACCTATTGAGCGCGGCGACGTGCTGGCCGACGGCCCGTCCACCGACCTCGGTGAGCTGGCGCTGGGTCAGAACATGCGCGTAGCGTTCATGCCGTGGAACGGCTACAACTTCGAAGACTCCATCCTCGTTTCCGAGCGTGTTGTCCAGGAAGACCGTTTCACCACTATCCACATTCAGGAACTGGCGTGCGTGTCCCGTGACACCAAGCTGGGGCCGGAAGAGATCACCGCTGACATCCCGAACGTGGGTGAAGCTGCGCTCTCCAAACTGGATGAGTCCGGTATCGTTTATATCGGTGCGGAAGTGACCGGCGGCGACATTCTGGTTGGTAAGGTTACGCCGAAAGGTGAAACCCAGCTGACGCCGGAAGAGAAACTGCTGCGTGCGATCTTCGGTGAGAAAGCGTCTGACGTTAAAGACTCCTCTCTGCGCGTACCGAACGGTGTCTCTGGTACCGTTATCGACGTTCAGGTCTTTACCCGTGACGGCGTAGAAAAAGACAAACGTGCGCTGGAAATCGAAGAGATGCAGCTGAAGCAGGCCAAAAAAGACCTGTCTGAAGAACTGCAGATCCTCGAAGCCGGTCTGTTCAGTCGTATCTACGCGGTGCTGGTCTCCGGTGGCGTTGAAGCTGAGAAGCTCGACAAACTGCCGCGCGATCGCTGGCTGGAACTGGGCCTGACCGACGAAGAGAAACAAAATCAGCTGGAACAGCTGGCTGAGCAGTACGACGAACTGAAACACGAGTTCGAGAAAAAACTCGAAGCGAAACGCCGCAAAATCACCCAAGGCGACGATCTGGCACCGGGCGTGCTGAAGATTGTTAAGGTATACCTGGCCGTTAAACGCCGTATCCAGCCTGGTGACAAGATGGCGGGTCGTCACGGTAACAAGGGTGTTATCTCTAAGATCAACCCGATCGAAGATATGCCGCACGATGCTAACGGTACGCCGGTAGATATCGTCCTCAACCCGCTGGGCGTACCGTCTCGTATGAACATCGGTCAGATCCTGGAAACTCACCTGGGTATGGCTGCGAAAGGCATCGGCGATAAGATCAACGCCATGCTGAAACAGCAGCAGGAAGTCGCGAAACTGCGCGAGTTCATCCAGCGTGCCTACGATCTGGGCGCTGACGTTCGTCAGAAAGTTGACCTGAATACCTTCAGCGATGAAGAAGTTCTGCGTCTGGCTGAAAACCTGCGTAAAGGTATGCCGATCGCAACGCCGGTGTTCGACGGTGCGAAAGAAGCGGAAATTAAAGCGCTGCTGCAGCTGGGCGACCTGCCGACTTCCGGTCAGATCACCCTGTTCGACGGCCGCACCGGTGAGCAGTTCGAGCGTCCGGTAACCGTGGGTTACATGTACATGCTGAAACTGAACCACCTGGTCGACGACAAAATGCACGCGCGTTCCACCGGTTCTTACAGCCTGGTTACTCAGCAGCCGCTGGGTGGTAAGGCGCAGTTCGGTGGTCAGCGCTTCGGTGAGATGGAAGTGTGGGCGCTGGAAGCATACGGCGCAGCTTACACCCTGCAGGAAATGCTCACCGTTAAGTCTGATGACGTGAACGGTCGTACTAAGATGTATAAAAACATCGTGGACGGCAATCACCAGATGGAACCGGGCATGCCGGAATCCTTCAACGTACTGTTGAAAGAAATTCGCTCGCTGGGCATCAACATCGAACTGGAAGACGAGTAATTCTCGCTCAAACAGGTCACTGCTGCCGGGTTAACGCCCGGCAGCGGAATGTGCTAACTCCGACGGGAGCAAATCCGTGAAAGACTTATTAAAGTTTCTGAAAGCGCAAACTAAAACCGAAGAGTTTGATGCGATCAAAATTGCTCTGGCTTCGCCAGACATGATCCGTTCATGGTCTTTCGGTGAAGTTAAAAAGCCGGAAACCATTAACTACCGTACGTTCAAACCTGAGCGTGACGGCCTTTTCTGCGCCCGTATCTTTGGGCCGGTAAAAGACTATGAGTGCCTGTGCGGTAAGTACAAGCGCCTGAAACACCGCGGTGTGATCTGTGAGAAGTGCGGCGTTGAAGTGACCCAGACTAAAGTGCGTCGTGAGCGCATGGGCCACATCGAGCTGGCATGTCCGACTGCGCACATCTGGTTCCTGAAATCTCTGCCGTCCCGTATCGGCCTGCTGCTGGATATGCCGCTGCGCGATATCGAACGTGTACTGTACTTTGAATCCTATGTGGTTATCGAAGGTGGCATGACCAACCTCGAACGCAACCAGATTCTGACGGAAGAACAGTACCTGGACGCGCTGGAAGAGTTCGGTGACGAATTCGACGCGAAGATGGGTGCGGAAGCGATCCAGGCGCTGCTGCGCAATATGGATCTGGAGCAGGAGTGCGAGCAGCTGCGTGAAGAGCTGAACGAAACCAACTCCGAAACCAAGCGTAAAAAGCTGACCAAGCGCATTAAGCTGCTGGAAGCCTTCGTACAGTCTGGCAACAAGCCGGAGTGGATGATCCTGACCGTTCTGCCGGTACTGCCGCCAGATCTGCGTCCGCTGGTTCCGCTGGATGGCGGTCGTTTCGCGACGTCTGACCTCAACGATCTGTATCGTCGCGTGATCAACCGTAACAACCGTCTGAAACGTCTGCTGGATCTGGCTGCGCCGGATATCATCGTACGCAACGAAAAACGTATGCTGCAGGAAGCGGTAGATGCCCTGCTGGACAACGGTCGTCGCGGTCGTGCGATCACCGGTTCTAACAAACGTCCTCTGAAATCTTTGGCCGATATGATCAAAGGTAAACAGGGTCGTTTCCGTCAGAACCTGCTCGGTAAGCGTGTTGACTACTCCGGTCGTTCTGTTATCACCGTAGGTCCATACCTGCGTCTGCATCAGTGCGGTCTGCCGAAGAAAATGGCGCTGGAGCTGTTCAAACCGTTCATCTACGGCAAGCTGGAACTGCGTGGCCTGGCCACCACCATCAAAGCCGCTAAGAAGATGGTTGAGCGCGAAGAAGCTGTCGTTTGGGATATCCTGGACGAAGTGATCCGCGAACACCCGGTTCTGCTGAACCGTGCGCCGACCCTGCACCGTCTGGGTATTCAGGCATTCGAACCGGTTCTGATCGAAGGTAAAGCCATCCAGCTGCACCCGCTGGTTTGTGCGGCATATAACGCCGACTTCGATGGTGACCAGATGGCTGTTCACGTACCGCTGACGCTGGAAGCCCAGCTGGAAGCGCGTGCGCTGATGATGTCTACCAACAACATCCTGTCCCCGGCGAACGGCGAACCAATCATCGTTCCGTCTCAGGACGTTGTACTGGGTCTGTACTACATGACCCGTGACAGTGTTAACGCCAAAGGCGAAGGCATGGTGCTGACTGGCCCGAAAGAAGCTGAGCGTATTTATCGCGCCGGCCTGGCCTCTCTGCATGCGCGCGTTAAAGTGCGTATCACTGAATACGAAAAAGACGACAATGGTGAGTTTGTCGCGAAAACCAGCCTGAAAGACACGACCATTGGCCGTGCCATTCTGTGGATGATCGTACCGAAAGGTCTGCCGTTCTCTATCGTGAACCAGGCGCTCGGTAAGAAAGCGATCTCCAAGATGCTGAACACCTGTTACCGTATTCTGGGCCTGAAACCGACCGTTATTTTCGCGGACCAGACGATGTACACCGGCTTTGCTTACGCAGCGCGTTCAGGTGCATCCGTTGGTATCGATGACATGGTCATCCCGGAGAAAAAATACGAAATCATCAGCGAAGCGGAAGCGGAAGTTGCTGAGATTCAGGAACAGTTCCAGTCCGGTCTGGTGACCGCGGGCGAACGCTACAACAAAGTTATCGATATCTGGGCTGCGGCGAACGATCGTGTATCCAAAGCGATGATGGATAACCTGCAAACCGAAACCGTGATTAACCGTGACGGTCAGGAAGAGCAGCAGGTTTCCTTCAACAGCATCTACATGATGGCCGACTCCGGTGCGCGTGGTTCTGCTGCACAGATTCGTCAGCTGGCCGGTATGCGTGGTCTGATGGCGAAGCCGGATGGCTCCATCATCGAAACGCCGATCACCGCGAACTTCCGTGAAGGTCTGAACGTACTCCAGTACTTCATCTCCACGCACGGTGCGCGTAAAGGTCTGGCGGATACCGCACTGAAAACAGCGAACTCCGGTTACCTGACTCGTCGTCTGGTCGACGTTGCCCAGGACCTGGTCGTCACTGAAGACGACTGCGGCACCCTGGAAGGCATCACCATGACGCCGGTTATCGAAGGTGGCGACGTCAAAGAGCCGCTGCGCGATCGCGTACTGGGTCGTGTGACTGCGGAAGACGTGCTGAAGCCGGGTACCGCGGATATTCTGGTTCCACGCAACACGCTGCTGCACGAGCACTGGTGTGACCTGCTGGAAGCGAACTCCGTTGACTCCGTCAAAGTGCGTTCCGTTGTATCCTGTGACACCGACTTTGGTGTATGTGCGCACTGCTATGGTCGTGACCTGGCGCGTGGCCACATCATCAACAAAGGTGAGGCTATCGGCGTTATCGCGGCACAGTCCATCGGTGAGCCGGGTACACAGCTGACGATGCGTACGTTCCACATCGGTGGTGCGGCATCTCGTGCGGCTGCTGAATCCAGCATCCAGGTGAAAAACAAAGGTAGCATCAAGCTCAGCAACGCGAAGTCGGTTGTGAACTCCAGCGGTAAACTGGTTATCACTTCCCGTAACACCGAGCTGAAACTGATCGACGAATTCGGTCGTACCAAAGAGAGCTATAAAGTGCCTTACGGTGCGGTTATGGCGAAAGGCGACGGTGAGCAGGTTGCCGGCGGTGAAACCGTCGCAAACTGGGATCCGCACACCATGCCGGTTATCACCGAAGTCAGCGGTTTCATCCGCTTCACTGACATGATCGACGGCCAGACCATTACTCGTCAGACCGACGAACTGACCGGTCTGTCTTCGCTGGTGGTTCTGGACTCTGCAGAACGTACCGCAGGTGGTAAAGATCTGCGTCCGGCGCTGAAAATCGTTGATGCTCAGGGCAACGACGTTCTGATTCCAGGCACCGATATGCCGGCTCAGTACTTCCTGCCGGGTAAAGCGATTGTTCAGCTGGAAGATGGCGTACAGATCAGCTCTGGTGACACCCTGGCGCGTATTCCGCAGGAATCCGGCGGTACCAAGGACATCACCGGTGGTCTGCCGCGCGTTGCGGACCTGTTCGAAGCACGTCGTCCGAAAGAGCCGGCAATCCTGGCTGAAATCAGCGGTATCATTTCCTTCGGTAAAGAAACCAAAGGGAAACGTCGCCTGGTTATCACCCCGGTAGACGGTAGCGAACCGTACGAAGAGATGATTCCGAAATGGCGTCAGCTCAACGTGTTCGAAGGTGAACGTGTAGAACGTGGTGACGTGGTTTCCGACGGTCCGGAAGCGCCGCACGACATTCTGCGTCTGCGTGGCGTACATGCTGTGACCCGTTACATTGTTAACGAAGTCCAGGACGTATACCGTCTGCAGGGCGTTAAGATTAACGATAAACACATCGAAGTTATCGTTCGTCAGATGCTGCGTAAAGCCACCATCGAAAGCGCAGGCAGCTCCGACTTCCTCGAAGGCGAGCAGGTGGAATACTCCCGCGTCAAGATCGCGAACCGCGAACTGGAAGCGAACGGCAAAGTGGGCGCAACGTTCTCCCGCGATCTGCTGGGTATCACCAAAGCGTCTCTGGCCACCGAGTCCTTCATCTCCGCGGCATCGTTCCAGGAGACCACTCGCGTGCTGACCGAAGCAGCCGTTGCGGGCAAACGCGACGAACTGCGCGGTCTGAAAGAGAACGTCATCGTGGGTCGTCTGATCCCGGCCGGTACCGGTTATGCGTACCACCAGGATCGTATGCGCCGTCGCGCTGCTGGCGAACTGCCGGCGGCACCGCAGGTGAGCGTGGAAGAAGCATCTGCCAACCTGGCAGAGCTGCTGAACGCAGGTCTGGGCGGTTCTGACAACGATTAATCGTTGATGCACTGCTGAAAAGCCGGTCAGGTTTCCTGACCGGCTTTTTTATTGCCTGTTCTCCGCGGTACCCGTCTTTAATTACATTTACGCCATATCCAGGCTGCAATTTTTTAGCAATTAATTCATACAAAATATCCATTAATCTATCACCTCAAAAAACCTTTCTTTATATATGGGTAAAACTTCTACTCATATCAAAAAATAATCAATTCAAAGAGGATATATTCAAAATACCTGATGAATCATGGGATTACTGCTGCTGCTTTATCTTCGGCGCGACGGCTCTGGAGAGGGATCGCTGCATCTCATGCTTCCCCCAACAAGGCGCAGAAATAACCCCGGCAGACAGGTATGGATCATTACTTTAGGTCTGAGCGGACAGGCTCTGGGGGCTGCATGGAATTCGCGATACAACTCATTATTATCTTAATTTGTCTGTTTTATGGTGCCCGAAAAGGCGGTATTGCGCTGGGGCTGCTGGGCGGCATCGGTTTGGTGATCCTCGTTTTTGTTTTTCATCTCCAGCCGGGCAAACCGCCGGTTGATGTGATGCTGGTGATCATTGCGGTGGTGGCGGCCTCGGCGACGCTGCAGGCATCCGGCGGTCTGGATGTCATGCTGCAGATTGCTGAGAAGCTGCTGCGGCGTAACCCAAAATATGTCTCTATTGTGGCGCCTTTCGTCACCTGCACGCTGACCATCCTCTGCGGTACCGGTCACGTGGTGTATACCATCCTGCCGATTATCTACGATGTGGCGATCAAGAATAACATTCGCCCGGAGCGTCCGATGGCCGCCAGCTCCATTGGCGCCCAGATGGGGATCATCGCCAGCCCGGTCTCGGTGGCGGTGGTTTCGCTGGTGGCGATGCTGGGGAATTTTACCTTTAACGGTAAACATCTGGAGTTTCTCGATCTGCTGGCGATAACCATTCCGTCCACGCTGCTGGGCATTTTAGCGATCGGCATCTTCAGCTGGTTCCGCGGCAAAGATCTGGATAAAGACGAAGCCTTCCAGGCGTTTATTGCGGTACCGGAGAACCGCCATTACGTCTATGGCGATACGGCGACGCTGCTGGATAAAAAGCTGCCCACCAGCAAATGGATAGCGATGTGGATTTTTCTGGCCTCCATCGCTGTGGTGGCGCTGCTTGGCGCCTTCTCTGAACTGCGTCCGGCCTTTGACGGTAAACCGCTGTCGATGGTGCTGGTGATCCAGATGTTTATGCTGCTTTCCGGGGCGCTGATCATCATCATTACTAAAACCAACCCGGCATCGATTTCCAAAAATGAGGTCTTTCGTTCGGGAATGATCGCTATCGTCGCGGTGTACGGCATCGCCTGGATGGCGGAGACCATGTTTGGCGCGCACATGACCGAGATTAAAGGCGTGCTCGGGGAGATGGTCAAAGAGTATCCATGGGCCTATGCCATCGTTCTGCTGCTGGTTTCGAAGTTTGTGAACTCGCAGGCGGCAGCGCTGGCGGCGATTGTGCCGGTGGCCCTGGCCATCGGCGTTGATCCGGCCTATATCGTGGCTTCTGCGCCGGCCTGCTATGGCTACTATATACTGCCGACCTACCCAAGCGATCTGGCGGCGATCCAGTTTGACCGCTCAGGGACCACCCATATAGGCCGCTTTGTGATTAACCACAGCTTTATCCTGCCCGGGCTCATCGGCGTTGGCGTCTCCTGCGTGTTTGGCTGGGTATTCGCGGCGATGTACGGCTTTCTGTAAGCGGGGACGGGCGCCGGCAGCGACGCCCGTTTAATTCGAGAGATTATTGCGCGAGGGGCAGGCGACGGTATAGTTCAATCATATCGGTCGCCAGATCCTGAATGACCATGGCGTTCATCAGATGGTCCTGAGAATGCACGGTGATCAGGTTGACCGGTAACTTACCGCTGCCTTCATCCAGGCCGATAAGCTGGGTCTGAATTTTATGCGCATGTTTGACGAACTCATGGGACTCGGCCATGGCCTGCTCCGCTGCGGCAAAATCGCCTTTCCGCGCCAGCTGTAGCGCCGTGAGCGCCGCGCTGCGCGCAGAACCCGCGTTAACCAGCAGCTCCATGATGATCGTTTCTAAATCTTCCATCGATTACTCCAGCATCTTAAGGGCTTTATCCAGAACGGCATCGCCTTTCATCATGCCGTAGTCCATCATATCGATCACCGCGACCTTTTTGCCGAACGGGTCGGCCAGCGCCTGCAGCTTCGCCTGCTCATATTTCACCTGCGGGCCGAGCAGAATAATGTCGGCGGCGGCCAGATTATCTTTAAACTCGGCGACCGGTACGGCCTTGATGGAGACTTCAACACCTTTCTTCTGCGCGGCATCTTGCATACGCTGAACCAGCATGCTGGTAGACATACCGGCGGCACAGCACAAAACGATATTCTTCATAGTCAGTGGCCCTTGTGTTCCGTGATGTCCTATCTTTATCGCGGCCCTGGCGATGCGACAACCGCTTTACCGTGATTGTGTGTAAGTCATCACACAAAAATTGAAACCGGTTTCATTTTTGCCGAAAAAAATAAAAAAGCCCACCGAAGTGGGCGGTTGCGGCGCTGAAGACCTAGGCGCGCAGGATGCGGTTTTTACCCTGCTGTTTGGCTTTGTACAGCGCTTCATCGACGCTCACCACCAGCTTATCCAGCGGCTCCATGTTCCATTCCCCCAGCCCGGCGCTGAAGGTGACCGTCAGGCCATCTTCGCGCCAGGTGCGCCGTTCGACGTTTACCCGCCATGTTTCCAGCAGCGTGCGGGCGTTATCAATATGTTCGGCAGGAAAGACCACCGCGAACTCTTCGCCACCATAGCGATAGAGGGATATCTCCAGCGGCTGGAGGACCTGCAGTCCTTCGCGGGCGACGTTTCGCAGAACGATATCGCCGTTGAGGTGACCCCAGGTGTCGTTGATCGATTTGAAGTTATCGATATCGACCAGCGCGAGGGCGAACGGCTGATGATCGTTCATCAGCGCGGCAATATCACTATCGAAGGCGCGGCGGTTCTTGCAGCCGGTGAGCGCGTCGATGGTCGCCTGGCGGACGTAGGTCAGCTCGCGCTGCTTATTAGTTTCAATGGCTTTACTCAGCATCGCCTCGAGGCGGGGGGCGCGTTTGACGTCGCCGGTTTTAATCGCATTGATGATATTCATCAGCACGGTGCGGGAGGCATGACGCAGATAAAGGCCGAACAGGATGATGATGATCGCCGCGAGGGCAAAACCGCCGATCACTAAATTGGTTTCATGGCGCGTCAGATTGACCAGGGTGGTGTTATCAACACGGAAAATCACAAACCAGTCGGGATTGGTAAAGGAGTAATAGTAATACCAGGTGTCGCTTCCGGGATCGTAAAGCTGCCCCTCGCCGCTGGTCATTTTATCCATCAGCTCATTACTGACGAAGGGTTTAAACAGCGCACCAGGGTCGGAGTGCAGGACCACTTTGCCATCACGCTGCACCACAAAAAACTCGCCCTGTACGGGGGCCACCATCTGACGCAGCGCGAACCCCATGGAGGTGAGATCAAGATGAAAGGCCAGGCTGCCCTTGAGTTTCCCTTCCGGGGTGATGATGGGTTTGAAAATGGTAATCGTCGGATGGTGGGTAAAAAAATCCATATATGGGCTGGTGTAGTGGCTGAAGGTGCTGGCTTCAGCCTGTTTGATAAACCAGGGCCGCTTTCTGGGATCGAAAGCCCGGCTGTCTTCATTTTCCAGCACCTCCGGGGCGCGCAGATAGTGGCCCTCGGTATCCGCCAGTGAGATGGATGAGACGCTCGGCATCATGTTCTGTAACTGCATCAGCGTCGTTAATCCTTTCTCCGGCTCCACATTGACTGCGCGATTCAGTTCGTCATTGCGGGCAAAGAAGGCGACCGCGCGCCCAAGGATAAAATCATTTTCCCGCAGCAGGGTTTCCGTATAGTTGATCGCCAGGTTGTGGGTAAAGTTGCGGTTAATGTCGTGATAATCTTCAAGAAAATCTTTCCGCTGCGCCAGGGTGACAAAAATAGCGATCAGCATAAAACTGAGCAAGATGCCGGCAAACCCCACGACGATCGGCGTCGTGAAAGAGAGCTTTCTGTTGTGTAGAGCCATGAATCGTTAATCGTCCCGGATGTATAAACCATGGGTCCGAACGCAGGTTGTGACTGCGGCGCCTGCCGATCGAATCAGTTAACTATTGCTCAATTATAACTCTGAGGCCTTCATGTATCGTGATTTATATTCGGCGATAATGCACAGGCCCTCGTTCAGCGCGGAGAGGCAGGGCGAAAATGAGGAAGAAAAGGTTCGCCCTGGTCAGCGTCCGCTGCTGACCCGGGCAGAATAGAAAAAGGGCGCCTGGCGGGCCAGTTCCCGTTTTTTATCTCTCGTGCAGGCGCGCAAAAATATCAGGCACTTACACTGTTCATCATGAGGTTTGCGAGGCGCGTCCCAGCCAGCTGTCCCAGTCTTTCCATACCGGCTGCAGGCCGCGGGCAGCCAGCGCGCTGGCGACTTCTTCAGGTCGACGGCCATCGTGCGGCGCGAACTGCTCAAGCTCCGGATGATCGTCGGCGTAACCCCCGGGCTGGGTTTTGGAGAAGGCGCTGACGTTATTGATCGCCAGCGGGATCACCCGGTCGCGGAACCAGGGGGATTCGCGGGTGGATAGCGACAGCTCAACCTCCGGCGCCAGCAGGCGGAAGGCGCAGATGGTCTGCACCAGCTGACGCTCATCCATTAGCGAGGCTGGTTCAATGCCGCCGGCGCAGGGACGCAGACGCGGGAAGGAGACCGAATAGCGGCTGCGCCAGTAGCGTTGCTGCAGCCACAACAGGTGCTCAGCGACCATAAAGCAGTCCACTCGCCAGCTGTCGGAAAGGCCGATCAGCGCGCCAAGGCCGATCTTATCGATCCCCGCCTCGCCCAGGCGATCCGGCGTATCCAGCCGCCAGAAGAAATCCTGTTTTTTCCCTTTCAGATGGTGCTGGGCGTACATACCTTCGTGATAGGTCTCCTGATAGACCATCACCCCGTCGAGCCCCAGGGTTTTCAGCTCGGCATACTCGTCGGTCGCCAGCGGCTGTACCTCCATCTGCAGCGAGGCAAACTGGCTGCGGATTGCCGGCAGGTGCTGGCGGAAATAATCCATTCCCACCTTGCCCTGATGCTCACCGGTTACCAGCAGCAGATGCTCAAAACCCAGGTCGCGGATCGCGGCGCACTCGCGGGCAATCTCGGCGGCATCCAGCGTCTTGCGCTTAATGCGATTGCTCATCGAGAAGCCGCAGTAGGTGCAGTCGTTGGCGCACAGGTTGGAGAGATACAGCGGCACGTAGAAGCTGACGGTATTGCCGAAGCGCTGGCGGGTAAGCCGCTGCGCGCGCTGGGCCAGAGGTTCAAGATACCCGGCCGCCGCTGGCGAAAGCAGGGCCATCATATCGTCGCGGGTCAGCTGTTTGGCCGCCAGCGCCTGTTCGACATCGGCGGCGGTTTTACTGTTGATGCGCAGGCGGATGTCGTCCCACTCCAGCTGCCGCCAGCGATCGCTAAAGGTTTTCATGCCAGCGCCTCCAGGAATCCGGTGAGCGGGCTGGTGGCCTGCGCCTGCGCGCTGCGCGCCCCCGGTCCGGCCTGACGGGCCAGCAAGCCGGCCTCGACCGCCATACGGAAGGCGTGGGCCATGGCCACGGGATCGTCGGCGACGGCAATAGCGGTATTGACCAGCACCGCGTCCGCTCCCATTTCCAGCGCCTGCGCCGCATGGCTCGGAACGCCGATGCCGGCGTCGACGACCACCGGCACCGTCGCCTGTTCGATAATAATCTCCAGCATGGCTTTGGTTTCCAGCCCCTGATTTGAGCCGATCGGCGCGCCCAGGGGCATCACCGCCGCGCAGCCAGCCTCTTCCAGTCGTTTACACAGCACCGGGTCGGCGCCGCAGTAGGGCAGCACCACGAACCCTTCGCGGACCAGCAGCTCCGCCGCTTTCAGGGTTTCAATCGGGTCGGGCAGCAACCAGCGGGCGTCCGGGTGGATCTCCAGTTTCAGCCAGTGGGTGCCCAGAGCCTCCCGTGCCAGGCGGGCGGCAAACACCGCCTCTTCCGCCGTCTTGGCGCCCGAGGTATTCGGCAGCAGGCTGACCCCCGCCGCCAGCAGCGGGGCGAGGATGGCGTCATTGTGCTGACGTAAATCGACGCGCTTCATTGCCAGGGTGACCAGCTGGCTGCCCGAGGCGCGAATCGCCTCAACCATCACCCCCGGGGCGGCGAATTTGCCGGTACCGGTGAAAAGATGGGATTCAAATGTTTTGTCTGCAATACGTAACATGTCAGCCTCCAGCGATAACCTGAAAAAGCAGGACTCGATCGCCTTCCTGCAAGAGATGATCTTCCCACCGATCGCGCGGCAGAATGTGTTGATTGAGCGCCAGCGCGACGCCCGGCTGCAGCTGTTCGAGCTGGGTCAGCAGGGCGCTCACGCTGAGATTGTCGGCGCACGCCAGCGGCTCGTCGTTAAACCAGATCTGCATGTCGCCCTCCGCACACCGGGCAGCCCCGGGAGCGCTGTAGCGCCAGGTTACGCCAGCTGCTGGTGCGGGCGTCGAACAGCCGCAGTGTGTTGCGCGGCGTCGTCATGCCGCTGAGCAGCTTAATCGCCTCCAGCGCCTGCAGC
The DNA here is from genome assembly GCF_050378715.1 of Klebsiella sp. 2-CIP_Kleb. NCBI lineage: Bacteria > Pseudomonadati > Pseudomonadota > Gammaproteobacteria > Enterobacterales > Enterobacteriaceae > Klebsiella > Klebsiella sp. 2-CIP_Kleb. The sequence goes on along the minus strand of NZ_JBNRLG010000014.1, from coordinate 15,184 downwards.
GTGCCCATCATGCCGACCACCGGGCCGACGATCCCCGCGGTGCGGCAGTTGCGCTGCGGTTCGTCGCTATCCGGCCACAGGCAGCGATAGCAGCCCTGTGTCCAGGGCGGGGTGAGCACCATCAGCTGACCGCCGAAGCCGACGGCGCTGGCGGTCACTAACGGGATGTCGAGGGCCACGCAGGCGGCATTGATCGCCTGGCGGGTGACCATGTTATCGGTACAGTCCAGCACCACGTCCGCTTTCGCCACCTCGGCGCGCAGCGCCTCGCCGCTTAAGCGCTGCTGGAGCGCAACCAGTGTGATCTGCGGATTTAGCTGGCTGAGCCGCGTCTTTGCCGCCGCGGCTTTTGGCCGATCGATATCCGCGCTGGTGAACAGGATCTGCCGCTGCAGATTGCTGAGATGCACGGCGTCGTCATCGGCCAGGGTCAGCGTCCCGACGCCAGCCCCGGCCAGATAGAGCGCTGCCGGGGAGCCCAGCCCGCCAAGGCCGATAATCAGCACCCGGCTGGCTAACAGCTTCTGCTGACCCTCGATGGCAATATCCTCCAGCAGCAGCTGGCGGCTATAGCGCATAAAGTCGTGATCATTCATCGCCCGCTCCTGCCAGCGCCAGCAGCTGGTCGGTGGCTGCCCGCCAGTCCGCCGCCTGGGTGATGGCGCTGACCACAGCGATGCTGCCGACGCCGGTCGCCAGCACCGCCGGGGCCTTTTCAAGGCTAATTCCGCCGATCGCCACGGTGGGGTAATCCGCCAGGCGTTGGATATGTCTGGCAAGCTGCTCGAGTCCCTGCGGCGCGGAGGGCATCTGTTTGGTTTGCGTCGGGAAGACGTGACCCAGAGCGATGTAAGAGGGACGCGCCGCCAGGGCGATATCAATCTCCATATCGTCATGGGTGGAGACGCCAAGACGTAGCCCGGCTTTGCGGATGGCGCTCAGATCGGTGGTTTCCAGATCTTCTTGTCCGAGATGTACGCCGTAGGCCTGGTGCTTGATCGCCAGTCGCCAGTAATCGTTAATGAACAGCCGGGCGTGATAGCGGCGGCCAAGGGCGATGGCGGCGATGACGTCATCCTCCACCTCGCTGTCGCGTCGGTCCTTGATGCGTAACTGAAGGGTGCGTACTCCAGCTTCGAGCAGGCGTTCAATCCACGCCACGCTGTCCACTACCGGGTAGAGCCCGAGACGAAACGGGACGGGTGGAAAATCAGGCTGATACATCAGACTTCCTCCTGTTTCAGGTAGATTTCGCCGCCGCGGGCGCGGAAGTGATGCGACATATCGGCCATGCCGGCGTCGATGGCCTGCCTGGCGGCGTAGTCGCGGACTTCCTGAGTGATCTTCATTGAACAGAATTTCGGACCGCACATGGAGCAGAAGTGGGCAACTTTGCCGGATTCCTGCGGCAGGGTTTCATCGTGATAGGCCCGAGCGGTGAACGGATCCAGCGCGAGGTTAAACTGGTCTTCCCAGCGGAATTCGAAGCGCGCCTTCGACATGGCGTTATCGCGGATCTGCGCCCCTGGATGGCCTTTCGCCAGGTCAGCGGCGTGGGCGGCGATTTTGTAGGTAATCAACCCCTGCTTCACATCCTCTTTGTTGGGCAAGCCGAGATGCTCTTTCGGCGTGACATAGCACAGCATGGCGCAGCCGAACCAGCCGATCATCGCCGCGCCGATGCCGGAGGTGAAATGGTCGTAGCCCGGCGCAATGTCGGTGGTGAGCGGCCCGAGGGTGTAGAACGGCGCTTCGTGGCAGTGCTCCAGCTCTTCGGTCATATTGCGGCGGATCATCTGCATCGGCACGTGGCCGGGACCTTCGATCATCACCTGCACGTCATACTCCCAGGCGATTTTCGTCAGCTCGCCGAGGGTGCGCAGCTCGGAGAACTGTGCTTCGTCGTTGGCATCCTGAATGGAGCCGGGGCGCAGGCCATCGCCCAGCGACAGCGAAACGTCATAGGCGGCGCAGATTTCGCAGATTTCGCGGAAATGCTGGTAGAGGAAGTTTTCCTGATGGTGCGACAGACACCATTTGGCCATGATCGAGCCGCCGCGCGAGACGATGCCGGTCAGACGCTTCGCGGTCATCGGGACGTAGCGCAGCAGTACGCCGGCGTGAATGGTGAAGTAGTCGACTCCCTGTTCGGCCTGTTCCAGTAGGGTATCGCGGAAGACTTCCCAGGTGAGGTTCTCGGCGATGCCGTTGACCTTCTCCAGCGCCTGGTAAATCGGCACAGTGCCGATGGGGACCGGACTGTTACGCAGGATCCACTCGCGGGTTTCGTGGATATAGCGGCCGGTAGAGAGATCCATCACCGTATCGGCGCCCCAGCGGGTAGACCAGACCAGTTTCTCGACCTCTTCTTCGATGGAGGAGGTCACCGCCGAGTTGCCGATATTAGCATTCACTTTTACCAGGAAGTTGCGCCCGATAATCATCGGCTCAGACTCCGGGTGGTTGATATTGGCCGGGATGATGGCGCGCCCGGCGGCCACTTCATCGCGGACAAACTCGGGGGTAATGTTTTCCGGCAGGCGGGCGCCGAAGCCTTCTCCGGCATGCTGCTGGCGCAGAACTTCGCTGCGAATACGTTCACGGCCCATGTTTTCGCGTATGGCGATGAACTCCATCTCCGGGGTGACGATCCCCTGGCGGGCGTAGTGCAGTTGGGTAACACATTTGCCGGCAACGGCGCGTTTTGGCGTCAGCTGGCTATTGAAGCGCAGCTCATCGAGGCCGTCATCGGCCAGCCGCGCTTTGGTATAGGCCGAGCTGCGTTCGCTGAGCGGGGCGCAGTCATTACGTGCGTCGATCCACGGCTGGCGCAGCCTGGCCAGCCCCTGGCGGACATCAATGCCAATATCCGGGTCGCCATAAGGCCCGGAGGTGTCATACACCGGGATCGGTTCGTTGGCTTCGTAATGGGGGTTATCGTTATCGCCGCCGACGAGGGTCGGGCTGAGCTGGATTTCACGCATTGGGACGCGGATATCCGCTTGTGAACCTTGAATGTAGATACGGCGCGAATTAGGAAAAGCAGCGCCTTCCAGCGTATCGATAAATCGCTGCGCGTGCTCGCGTAGCTCACGACGGGTCAGTTTGGTAGTAGACATAGCGCATTCCAGATATAAAGGACATGGCTTGTCAGACGACGGATGGAGTAACAGATGCGATCGGCCCTGACGGACTGACGCGAACAGCAGTTTACTCTTGTTCCCTTCGCAGGTATTAGCCTGATCAGGTTCCGCGGATCCCGAATTAACGGTCTCAGCCTTTTCCATGTAGCCTTCACATGGAAAATAAGCACTCCGACAAGATGACATCCCCTCCGGGGAGGGGGAATGGAGGTAAACTACTCGTTAATTGCGCACAACTCAAGCGGTCGGGGCAATATTATCGCGCACCTCATCGCTCAGGTGATGGGCGACGGCGAGGGCGATCAGTTTATCTTCCAGGGCGAAACGCGCTTCCAGCGACTCGCCGATATCCGACAGCGCCTGCTGAAATTCAAGGTAGTTATCATGATCAATGGCGTTTTCGAGGCAGGTATCGTAGTAGTCCATCATCTGCTGGGTATTGGCTTCCAGCTGCGGGTAAAGCCGGGTGGCGGCTAAAAGTGGGGTATCGCCTTCCATTTCGCCAATAATGCGTTCATAAATACTAAAATGACCGGACGAGAGGTAATCCACCAGACTTTGGCAAAAGTCATCCAGTGCCTTTTCGTTTAGCCGCATAAACGACTCTTTGCCCGGTTTCAGGCCAACCAGATTGTAGTAAGCCACGAGCAGATGCTTACGCACTTGTAGCCAGCGATCGACCAGTTCATTACTACCGCCAACGCGCTCCGTCAGATTTTCCAGCTGGTTTAGCATGATTGACTCCGCTAGTTTTGATTTAAATCTGCTCACCAAAATGTAAATATAATGTTAACAACATGCCAGTGAAGCAAAGGTAGTGCAATAGATATGGATCGTATTATTGAAAAATTAGATCGCGGCTGGTGGGTTGTCAGTCACGAACAAAAATTATGGTTGCCTGGTGGAGAATTACCACATGGCGAAGCGGTTAATTTCGATCTTGTCGGCCAGCATGCGCTGCATATTGGCGAATGGCAGGGGGAGCCCGTCTGGATGGTGCGCCAGGATCGCCGCCATGACATGGGATCGTTACGCCAGGTGCTGGATCAGGATCCGGGTCTATTCCAGCTGGCGGGGCGAGGGATCCAGCTTGCCGAATTTTACCGATCGCATAAATTTTGCGGCTACTGCGGCCACCCGATGCATGCCAGTAAAAGTGAATGGGCGATGCTGTGCAGCCACTGCCGTGAACGTTACTACCCGCAAATCGCCCCGTGCATTATCGTCGCTATCCGTCGCGACGATGCGATCCTGCTGGCGCAACATACCCGACATCGTAATGGGGTACACACCGTGCTGGCCGGGTTCGTCGAGGTTGGCGAAACCCTTGAGCAGGCGGTCGCCCGTGAGGTGATGGAGGAGAGCGGTATCAAGGTGAAAAATCTGCGCTACGTGACTTCTCAACCATGGCCGTTCCCCCAGTCGCTGATGACTGCCTTTATGGCGGATTACGCAGAGGGCGATATCGTGGTGGATAAAAAAGAGTTACTCAGCGCGGACTGGTACCGCTATGACGATCTGCCGCTTCTGCCGCCGCCAGGTACGGTGGCGCGCCGGCTTATCGAAGATACCGTCGCGATGTGTCGGGCAGAGTTCGAGTGACATGTTACACTGGGCGTATCAACGCTAAAGGAATGTAAAAATGACCGAACTGAAGAACGATCGTTACCTGCGCGCGCTGCTGCGTCAGCCGGTTGATGTCACCCCGGTGTGGATGATGCGCCAGGCGGGCCGCTATTTACCGGAGTACAAAGCCACCCGTGCGCAAGCGGGCGACTTTATGTCGCTGTGTAAAAATGCCGAGCTGGCCTGCGAAGTGACGCTCCAGCCGCTGCGTCGTTATCCGCTGGACGCGGCGATCCTCTTTTCGGACATCCTGACCATCCCGGACGCCATGGGGCTGGGGCTGTACTTTGAGGCAGGCGAAGGCCCGCGCTTCACCTCGCCGGTGAAAAGCAAAGCCGACGTCGACAAGCTGCCAGTCCCGGATCCCGAGCAGGAACTGGGCTACGTGATGAATGCCGTGCGCACCATTCGCCGTGAACTGAAAGGCGAAGTGCCGCTGATCGGTTTTTCCGGTAGCCCATGGACGCTGGCGACCTACATGGTGGAAGGTGGCAGCAGTAAGGCTTTCACCGTCATCAAAAAGATGATGTACGCCGAACCGCAGGCGCTGCACGCGCTGCTGGATAAACTGGCGAAGAGCGTCACCCTGTACCTCAACGCGCAGATCAAAGCCGGCGCGCAGTCAGTAATGATTTTTGACACCTGGGGCGGGGTGCTGACCGGTCGCGACTATCAGCAGTTTTCCCTCTACTATATGCATAAAATCGTCGATGGCCTGCTGCGGGAAAACGAAGGCCGCCGCGTGCCGGTGACACTGTTCACCAAAGGCGGCGGTCAGTGGCTGGAAGCGATGGCGGAGACCGGCTGTGACGCGCTGGGTCTCGACTGGACCACCGATATTGCCGATGCCCGTCGTCGCGTGGGCGACAAAGTCGCGCTGCAGGGCAACATGGATCCGTCCATGCTCTATGCGCCCCCCGCGCGTATTGAAGAAGAAGTCGCGACCATCCTCGCCGGCTTTGGTCAGGGGGAAGGCCACGTCTTTAACCTCGGCCACGGCATCCATCAGGACGTTGACCCTGAGCATGCGGGCGTCTTTGTTGAAGCGGTGCATCGTCTTTCCGCACCCTATCACCAGTAGGAGATCAGCCATATGGATTTAGCCGCACTCCGTATCCAGCAGCAACAGTTAGCCGCGTCGGTAGAGCGCGCGGATCGACTGGATCGTGACCCACCGACGTTGATCGGCGGCGCGGATGTCGGGTTTGAGCAGGAAGGGGAGATCACCCGGGCTGCGATGGTGCTGCTGACCTGGCCTGAACTGGAGCTGGTGGAGTATCAGGTGGCGCGCGTCGCCACTTCCATGCCCTATATTCCCGGCTTTCTCTCGTTTCGCGAAACCCCTGCGCTGCTGGCGGCGTGGGAGCAGCTTTCGCAAAAACCGGACCTGTTGTTTGTTGACGGCCACGGCATTTCTCATCCCCGGAGATTGGGCGTCGCCAGCCATTTTGGCCTGATGATCGACGTGCCGACCATCGGGGTGGCGAAAAAACGGCTGTGCGGCAAAATCGGCGACCTGGGTGATGAGCCCGGTGCGCTGGCCCCGCTGATGGATAAAAATGAGCAACTGGCCTGGGTCTGGCGCAGCAAAGTGCGCTGCAACCCGCTGTTTATTAGCACCGGCCACCGGGTAGGCATGGACAGCGCTTTAATGTGGGTCGAACGCTGCATGCGAGGCTATCGTCTGCCCGAACCGACGCGCTGGGCCGATGCGGTGGCTTCCCGCCGTCCGTCGTTTGTGCGTTGGCAAGCAAATCACAGCTGATTCAGGTACACTGCGCCTAATTTCTGACTTCGAGAATTCATCATGTTACAAAACCCGATTCACCTGCGCCTGGAGAAGCTGGAAAGCTGGCAGCATGTCACTTTTATGGCCTGCCTGTGCGAGCGTATGTACCCCAACTACGCGATGTTCTGCAAGCAAACCGAGTTTGGCGACGGCCAGCTGTACCGTCGTATCCTGGATCTGATCTGGGAAACGCTGACGGTCAAAGATGCGAAGGTGAATTTCGATAGTCAGCTGGAGAAACTGGAAGAGGCGATCCCGGCGGCAGATGATTTCGACCTGTACGGTGTTTATCCGGCCATAGACGCCTGCGTGGCGTTGAGCGAACTGATCCATTCACGTCTGAGCGGCGAAACGCTCGAGCACGCGATCGAGGTGAGCAAAACCTCTATCACCACCGTGGCGATGCTGGAAATGACCCAGGAAGGTCGCGAAATGACCGACGAAGAGCTGAAAGCGAACCCGGCGGTAGAGCAGGAATGGGACATTCAGTGGGAAATTTTCCGCCTGCTGGCCGACTGCGAAGAGCGTGACCTTGAGCTGATAAAAGGCCTGCGCGCGGACCTGCGTGAGGCCGGCGAGAGCAATATTGGTATAAATTTTCAGCAGTGAGACCAGAAAACGTGATTTACCGCCTGAATTGTAGCGTCTGAAGGCTTCCATTCCGCCCCCCGTCTGGTCTACATTTGGAGGGCGAAAAAAAGTGGCTATCGGTGCGTGTATGCAGGAGGGTGCTTTTTTGGCATTTCCGTCGCACTCGATGCTTAGCAAGCGATAAACACATTGTAAGGATAACTTATGAACAAGACTCAACTGATTGATGTAATTGCGGACAAAGCTGACCTGTCCAAAGCACAGGCTAAAGCTGCCCTGGAATCTACCCTGGCTGCAATTACTGAGTCTCTGAAAGAAGGTGATGCTGTTCAACTGGTTGGTTTCGGTACCTTCAAAGTGAACCACCGCGCTGAGCGTACTGGCCGCAACCCGCAGACCGGTAAAGAGATCAAAATCGCTGCAGCTAACGTGCCGGCATTTGTTTCTGGCAAAGCACTGAAAGACGCAGTTAAGTAAGACCGCGTGGCAGTGAACAGTTTTATCGAAGGGGCTATTAAGCCCCTTTTGTCTGTCTGGCGCCGGCCTCTGGCGCTGGCGGGCATCCTGTTGCTGACTGCCTGCAGCCATAACGCGTCGCTACCACCATTTACCGCCAGCGGTTATGCGGACAACCAGGGGGCGATGCGTATCTGGCGTAAAGATTCTGGCGATGAAGTCCATCTTCTCGCCGCCTTCAGCCCGTGGCGTCACGGGGACACCTCGACCAGCGAATATCGCTGGCAGGGCGATCAGCTGACGCTGATTGAACTCAATGTCTACGGCAAGCCGCCGGAACATATTCGTGCCCGCTTCGACGCGCAGGGCGATCTTAGCTTTATGCAGCGGGAAGTTGACGGGCAGAAGCAGCAACTCTCCAGCGACCAGGTCGCGCTGTACCGTTATCGCGCCGAGCAGATCCGCCAGACCAGCGACGCCCTCCGCCAGGGACGGGTCGTCCTGCGTCAGGGACGCTGGAACGCCGCCGCGCATACCGTGCTGACCTGTGAAGGGCAGACGGTCACGCCCGACCTCGATAGTCGGGCTCTGGCGCACATTGAACGTCGGCAGAGCCACGCTTCCGCCGCGGTGAGCATTGCCTGGCTGGAGGCGCCGGAAGGCTCTCAACTGCTGCTGGTGGCCAATGAAAACTTCTGCACCTGGCAGCCGACGGAAAAAAGCTTCTAACCTTTACCAGTGATTCATGCCCATATGACCGCCGCCGCTACCGCGACAGCCGCCATATCCCATTCCTGCGCCGCGGGGAACGCCAGCCTCAGCCAGGGCGAGATCTAATTTCACCCGCTGCTGATCCAGCTTCTGGCGTAAGCCTTCCATCTCCTGAGCGACGGCTTCAATCTTGCCGCTATCCGGCTTTTGCGCCGTGAGCAACGCATTGTACTCATAGCGTTTGGACTGCAACTGCTGGCGCAGGGCGCTGGTTTGCGCATAGTAATCGTTATGCAGCTTTTGCGCGGTAGCCTGCTGCTCCTGGGTCAGCTGGCTGTAGCCCTGGTTGCCGATCCCGTTATTGTTGCCCCAGTGGTGGTTGGCCCAGGCCGTGTTGCTGCCGAAGGTCAGCGCGGCAAAGGTAACGAGGGCAAGAGGTAAGGTACGGTTCCGTTTCATGGCATTTTCTCCTGTGTGGTTTCTCTCGGTACTGCATCTTTCATGCCAGCCTGAAAAAGCCCGTCCGTGCAGGCCTGCCGAGGCCGTTAAAGAGAAGAGCGAGTAAAAATGACCCGTTCCGCCCGGGACCGGCGAGTCATTTTTACTCGCTAAAGCGCAGGCGATATGTTTGAGAGCAGGTTTGGCCGCGCGGAAACATGGCATGATTTCTGCTGAAAGATCCTGCTGATAGCGAAAAGGAGATGACAAGGACTCGCCGATGAAGATCAAACCTTTTTCCCGGGACGCTGCCGCTGGCGCGCTGAGCTGGCTGCTGACCGGTACGGTAGTGCTGCTGGTGGTGCTGTTCTCCGCGATGATCGTCCGCGACTACGGTCGTGAGACGACCGCCGCCCGACAAACTATCGAGGAGAAGGGGAGCGTACTGATCCGCGCGCTGGAGTCCGGCACGCGCGTTGGCATGGGAATGCGGATGCACCACGCGCAGCTGCAGGCCCTGCTGGAAGAGATGGCCTGGCAGCCGGGCGTCCTGTGGTTCGCGGTGACTGATGACAATGGCGCCATCATCGCCCACAGCGATCCGCAGCAGGTGGGTCAAACGCTCTACAGCCCCGCGCAGATGCGTGCGCTGGCGGTTGGCGAACAGGCTCGCTGGCGGCGGCTTAGCGAGCCGCAGCCGGCCATGGAGATCTATCGCCAGTTTCGCCCGCTCAATCCGGCCCGCGGCCACCATATGGGCATGATGAATCGCGGCAACAGCGCCCTGGCTCAAGCCAGTATCCCGCAGGTGATTTTTATCGCCTTTGATAGCCGCGAGCTGGATGCCGCGCAGGCCAGGGGGCAGCGGAATATGGCCATCATGCTGGGCGCCGCCGCGTTGGTGACAGCGGCAACGATCCTTGCCCAGTTCTGGTTCCGCCGCTATCGCCGCTCACGGAAACAACTGCTGGAGGCGATGGCCCGCAAAGAGAAACTGCTGGCACTTGGCCATCTGGCGGCAGGCGTGGCGCACGAGATCCGCAATCCGCTCTCGTCGATTAAAGGGCTGGCAAAATATTTTGCCGAGCGCACGCCGCCGGGCGGTGAGTCACATCAGTTAGCGCAGGTGATGGCCAAAGAGGCCGACCGCCTCAATCGGGTGGTCAGTGAGCTGCTGGAGCTGGTCCGGCCCGCGCATTTAAATTACCAGCCGGTGGATATTAACGCGCTTATCCACCACTCATTGCAGTTGGTTAGCCAGGATGCGCAGAGTCGCGGGATCGCGCTGCAATTTACGCCGCGCCCGGAGCTCTCCACGATCAACGCCGATGCCGACCGCCTGAACCAGGTGCTGTTGAACCTGTACCTGAACGCGATGCAGGCGATTGGCCGCGACGGCGTCATTCACGTATCGGCAAGTGAAGCCGATCGGCGACGTATGAAAATAGTCGTTAAGGATAGCGGTAAGGGGATGAGCGATGAAGAGCTACAGGCCATCTTCACTCCTTATTTCACCACCAAGGCGGACGGCACCGGGCTGGGGCTGGCGGTGGTGCAGAATATTATCGAACAACATGGCGGGACGATCCGCGCCGAAAGTCAGCCGGGGGCTGGAGCGATATTTACGCTTTGGCTACCGCTGGATGCTCAACGGAGGGAAGATGAGCAGCGATAAGGTACAGATTCTGGTTGTCGATGATGACATCAGCCACTGCACGATCTTGCAGGCGCTGCTGCGCGGCTGGGGCTATCAGGTGGCATTAGCCCACAACGGCCGGCAGGCGCTGGAGCAGATCCATCATCAGGTTTTCGACCTGGTACTGTGCGATATTCGCATGGCGGAGCTGGACGGTATCGCAACGTTAAAAGAGATAAAAGCCTATAACCCGGCGATCCCGGTGCTGATCATGACGGCGTTCTCCAGCGTCGATACGGCGGTGGAGGCCATTAAGTCCGGGGCGCTGGATTATCTGATTAAACCGCTGGATTTTGACACGTTACAGCAGACGTTAGTCCAGGCACTGGCACACACCCGTCATAGCGAGGGCGACCCCAGCGTTGCGACGGATCTACGGTGGGGCATGATTGGCGACAGCCCGGCGATGCAGGCGCTTCTTAACGAAATTACGCTGGTAGCCCCTTCGGACGCGACGGTGCTGATCCATGGGGAGTCGGGAACCGGTAAGGAACTGGTGGCGCGCGCCATCCACGCCTGCAGCGGGCGCGGTGATAAGTCGCTGGTGACGCTCAACTGTGCGGCGCTGAATGAGTCGCTGCTGGAGTCGGAACTCTTCGGCCATGAAAAAGGGGCGTTTACCGGCGCGGAGCGGCGACGTGAGGGGCGCTTTGTCGAAGCGGATGGCGGCACGCTGTTCCTCGATGAAATTGGCGATATCTCGCCATTGATGCAGGTCCGGCTACTGCGGGCGATTCAGGAGCGGGAGGTGCAGCGTGTCGGCAGCAACCAGACGCTTGCCGTTGATGTGCGGCTGATCGCCGCCACCCACCGCAACCTCGCCGAAGAGGTCAGCGCCGGGCGTTTTCGCCAGGATCTCTATTACCGCCTGAACGTCGTGACTATTGAGATGCCGCCGCTGCGCCGGCGCCGGGAAGATATTCCGCAGCTGGCGCAGCACTTTCTCAAACGCTATGCCGAACGCAATCGTAAGGCGGTAAAGGGGTTCACGCCACAGGCGATGGACCTGCTGATCCACTACCCCTGGCCGGGCAATATTCGCGAGCTGGAAAACGCGGTGGAGCGGGCGGTGGTGCTACTGACCGGAAACTATATCTCTGAGCGAGAACTGCCGCTGGCGATCGCCGGTACGCCGCTGCCATCAGGCGGGAGCGAGGAGGGGGGAATTCAGCCGTTAGTGGAAGTGGAGAAAGAGGTGATTCTGGCGGCGCTGGAAAAAACGGGCGGCAACAAAACCGAAGCCGCCCGTCAGTTAGGCATTACGCGGAAAACGCTGCTGGCGAAACTTAGCCGTTAGCCTTTTCACGTTCGATGGCGCGCCAGCCGATATCGCTACGGCTAAAGCTACCGTCCCAGCGAATGTCGGTCAGCAGCTGATAGGCGCGCTGCTGCGCCTGCGCTACGGTATCGCCCAGGGCGGTGACGCACAGTACGCGACCGCCGTTGGTGATCACGCGCTGGTCGTCAGACAGTTTCGTGCCGGCGTGGAAGACTTTACCGTCTGCCGCTTCCTGCTGCGGCAGACCATGGATCTCATCGCCCGTGTTGTAGTTGCCCGGATAGCCGCCGGCGGCAACCACCACGCCCAGCGACGCGCGGTCATCCCACTCGGAGGTTTTCTCATCCAGCTTGCCCGCGCAGGCGGCGAGGCACAGCTCTACCAGGTCGGATTTCATGCGCAGCATGATCGGCTGGGTTTCCGGATCGCCAAAGCGGCAGTTGAACTCAATGACCTTCGGGTTGCCCTGCTTGTCGATCATCAGACCGGCATACAGGAAACCGGTATAGGTGTTGCCTTCCGCGGCCATGCCCTTCACGGTTGGCCAGATAATCCGCTCCATGGTGCGCTGATGGACTTCATCAGTCACGACCGGCGCCGGAGAATAAGCGCCCATCCCACCGGTATTCGGGCCGGTATCGCCGTTGCCGACGCGTTTGTGATCCTGGCTGGTGGCCATCGGCAGGACGTGCTCGCCGTCGACCATCACAATAAAGCTGGCCTCTTCGCCATCGAGGAACTCTTCAATGACGATGCGGTGTCCGGCGTCGCCGAAAGCGTTACCGGCCAGCATGTCTTTGACCGCCGCTTCGGCTTCCTCGAGGGTCATCGCCACGATAACGCCTTTACCCGCCGCCAGACCGTCGGCTTTGATGACGATCGGCGCGCCTTTCTCGCGCAGATAAGCCAGCGCTGGCTCAACGTCGGTGAAGTTCTGATATTCCGCCGTCGGGATATGATGACGAGCAAGGAAATCTTTGGTGAAGGCCTTCGAACCTTCCAGCTGCGCAGCGCCTTCGGTTGGCCCGAAGATGGCCAGCCCGGCGGCACGAAACGCGTCAACCACGCCAATGACCAACGGCGCTTCCGGGCCAACGATGGTCAGGTCGATATTTTCATCCTGGGCGAAGCGAAGCAGCGCCGGAATATCGGTAACGCCGATGGCGACGTTTTGCAGCGACGGCTCCAGCGCGGTACCGGCGTTGCCCGGCGCGACGTAGACGGTATCAACCAGCGGCGATTGGGCCGCTTTCCAGGCCAGGGCGTGTTCGCGCCCGCCGTTGCCGATTACTAATACTTTCATCTGCTGCTCCATGAATTAATGGCGGAAGTGGCGCATGTCGGTGAAAATCATGGCGATGCCGTGTTCGTCAGCGGCGGCAATCACTTCGTCGTCGCGGATAGAGCCGCCCGGCTGAATAACGCAGGTGATGCCGACCGCTGCCGCGGCGTCAATCCCGTCGCGGAATGGGAAGAAGGCGTCAGAGGCCATGGCGGAGCCTTTCACTTCCAGACCTTCGTCACCGGCTTTAATCCCGGCAATTTTCGCCGAGTAGACGCGGCTCATCTGGCCGGCGCCTATGCCGATGGTCATATTGTCTTTGGCATACACGATGGCGTTGGATTTGACGAATTTCGCCACTTTCCAGCAGAACAGCGCATCGCGCAGCTCTTGCTCGCTCGGCTGACGTTTGCTGACCACGCGCAGTTCACCCGCGGTGACCATACCGAGATCGCGGTCCTGAACCAGCAGACCACCGTTAACGCGTTTGAAATCGAGACCGGCAACGCGCGCATCCCACTGACCGCAGGTCAGTACACGGACGTTCTGCTTCGCGGCAGTGATTTTCAGCGCTTCTTCGCTGGCGGACGGGGCGATGATCACCTCGACAAACTGGCGAGAGATGATCGCCTGCGCGGTGTCGGCATCCAGTTCGCGGTTGAAGGCGATGATGCCGCCGAACGCGGAGGTCGGGTCGGTTTTGTATGCGCGATCGTAGGCGTCGAGGATCGAGTCGCTAACGGCAACGCCGCATGGGTTAGCGTGCTTAACGATCACGCAGGCCGGTTCGTTGAACTCTTTCACGCACTCCAGTGCCGCATCGGTATCGGCAATGTTGTTATAGGAGAGCGCTTTGCCCTGCAGCTGGGTAGCGGTTGCCACGGAAGCTTCTTTGACATTCTCTTCTATATAGAAGGCAGCCTGCTGGTGGCTGTTTTCGCCGTAGCGCATATCCTGCTTCTTAATGAAGTTCAGATTCAGGGTGCGTGGGAAGCGGCCAGCGGCTTCTTTGCTTTCGCCATGATAGGCCGGAACCATGCTGCCGAAGTAGTTGGCAATCATGCTGTCGTACGCGGCGGTGTGTTCGAAGGCTTTAATGGCGAGGTCGAAGCGGGTGTCCAGCGTCAGGGAGCCTTCGTTGGCATCCATCTCATTAATGATGGCGGTGTAGTCGCTGCTCTTCACCACGATGGCGACGTCTTTGTGGTTCTTCGCCGCGGAGCGGACCATGGTCGGGCCGCCGATATCGATGTTTTCCACCGCGTCTTCCAGCGAGCATCCTTCGCGAGCGACGGTCTGGGCAAACGGATAGAGGTTAACGACCACCATATCGATAGGCGCGATCCCGTGCTGCTGCATGATGCCGTCATCCTGACCGCGACGGCCGAGGATGCCGCCGTGTACTTTCGGATGCAGGGTTTTCACGCGTCCATCCATCATTTCCGGGAAACCGGTGTAGTCAGAGACTTCGGTTACCGGCAGGCCTTTATCTGCCAGCAGGCGAGCAGTGCCGCCAGTGGACAGCAGCTCGACACCACGAGCGGAAAGCGCCTGCGCGAATTCGACGATACCGGCCTTGTCAGAAACACTGAGCAGAGCGCGGCGGACTGGACGACGTTGTTGCATGGTATTAAATCCCCAGGATTTGAACATTACAGAGAGCGTTAGGTGAGTTTTTGCCTAAAAACTCACCTAACGCACCCAACCGGGCATCCGTGTCATAGCGCGGCATTGTAACGAAAACGTTTGCGCAACGCTCGCGAATTTTTATCTTTCTCTTTAGGCCGATGGTTCTCCTTCTATATAGCTGCCGATCCGCGGCGCTTTCGGTCCTGGTTTGACGCTCTCCTGTGGATAATTCTGTGTGTAAATGGGTATAAAGCGGGGTTTTGCTGGGGAATGCAGCAGTCAGTCATTTTTCTACCATTTTTCTATTGCGGGCGCTCGAGAACTCCCTATAATGCGCCTCCATCGACACGGCGGATGTGAATCACTTCACACAAACAGCCGGTTCGGTTGAAGAGAAAAATCCTGAAAAACGGGTTGACTCTGAAAGAGGAAAGCGTAATATACGCCACCTCGCGACAGAGCGCTAAAGCGCGTCGCAACTGCTCTTTAACAATTTATCAGACAATCTGTGTGGGCACTCAAAGTGACATGGATTCTTAACGTC
>NZ_JBNRLG010000013.1:0-50477 GCF_050378715.1 Klebsiella sp. 2-CIP_Kleb. | reverse complement strand
AGGCAGCAAACAGGGAAGACGCGGAAAGGAAATGCGGGCGGCGCGTCAGCGCGGCCCGGTTTTCCCGGCGCCGCAGGCGCGCGGTCTTTCGAGGCGCGGCCAGACGGGGACAGGTGCCCCGCCGGCTTAACGTGTCATCAGACGGTAATTCTGAGAATGGCGGTCGCTACCTGGGTATACGTGAATGTTCCCCGTGGCAACGGCTCCCAGACGTCCGCCAGGGACTCCAGCGCCTTTTGCTGACGCGGCCCGTCCAGACATATGCCCGTCAGAATCCCGCCAGGATCAAGCAGAGTTAATGCCCGCCGGATATGCCGGATATCATCACCGCGATGAAACGGCGGATTCATGATAATTCGGGTATACCGGCGCTCCGGATGATATTCGAGAAAATCTCCGCACCAGATCCGGACCTCCGGGAAATGCGCCTGCAGGTGACGGGCTAACCCGGCGTGCAGCTCCACGGCGTCACACTTCGCCCGGGGGACTGCATCCCTGATCGCCTGCAGTATGGCGCCCGTTCCGGCACTGGGTTCCAGTATGCGATCGGTTTCCCGGACATCAGCCAGCTCAACCAGCCGGCGACATTCCGGGGAGGGGGTAACAAAAAGCTGCGAGCTACCCTGAATTTCAGCGACAGGGGCGCGCCCTTCCAGTTTGTCCCGCATCGCCTGAATACGGTGTTTAAGGTCATGATGCATGAATGTACTCCCTGACCTCCCCGGCAAGATGCCGGGGAGCCTTCCTGTTATTTTTTCGGAATTTCAACGGTTTTCATGTCTGTGATATACACATTCACGAGCGTACAACCGTGCGTCATGCACCGGCGGAAGCGGTAGGCGCCGTGTGTTTCGGTTTCTGCAGCACCCCGCACGCCTTTATAATCAGCGGGTAATTTCGCCCACTCGGCTTTTGTCATTTCCCGGAACCCTTCCCCCGGATAATTGACGATCGGTGGGCGCTTCGCCGCTTTCTTCGCGTCGCTGGCTTCCTCCGCTGTCGGGGCTTTGTAGTCCGTGATACGGTCGGGCGTGAGTTTCATCGTGCCGCTGTAGCCCAGAAAGCGATAACCGGGCGTTTCGACTGAACTCACCTCCCCCTTACTCCGGTTAACCCGGAGAATGGTTAACCATTCTCCCCGGCTCAGTACCTGCCCGCCTGGTTCAAATTCCTGTGTTCGGGTGACAACTCCACCGTTTTCATTGAGCATCGCGCGTTCGTAGGCCAGGCGGTTCTGGTAATGATTAACCCAGCGCTGTTGGTGGTTAATCGTGCGCTCATGACAGCGGATCGCAATATCACGCGCCTGTTCAAAAGTAATGATCTCCTCAGACAGGGCAGAATGGAGAGACATCGAGCCCTCATACTGGCTTTTCTCTGCCGGGCGGGGGTATTTGTCGAGCGTGAAGCAGGCATGAATATGATCATAATTACTGACCAGTAACGCCATTTTCAGATCGAGCGTCTGCGCACGCCACATCGTCATATACTTTTCAGACCGGGCAATGTGCTTTTGGGACTTGCGTAATTCCGCCTCGATTTTTTTGATACGGCGGTAACGCACATCCGGACGCTCCTTGTATTTCGCGTGCCGCAGAGAGGCCTGCGCGCGCTGTTCCCAGTATTCGGCGCGCTCGAACAGCATCACCGCACGTTTCATGCCGTTCTCAATTTTCTGCGCATGCCGGCGCGCGCGGCGCTCGCTGTGGTGGCCTACCAGGATCGGCTGTCCCAGCGGGACAGCCGATGCCAGCGAATCAACATGCGCAAGCGCCTGCTCCGATTCAACCGCCCGCCGGTCACTGTAGTCACTGAACCGCCCGGCGCGCTGCTCCTGGCGATCAAACAGGGTGCTGTCCTCGTCCTCGATATCACCGGCGAGGGAAAGCAGGACATCCTCCCGCCCCGGCGTCCAGGCTGGCGCCACAAAGAGTTCCTGTTTGGGCGCCCAGCGAAAGCCTGCTTTGTTGATCAGGGAATACGTTTCTTCATCGAGCCGTAATGATGCGTAAAGTCGCAATTTATTATCATCGGGTGAATAGGTTGCCCGGTAAGTCTGGCTGACGGTATTTTCCGTCATGATCTGTGCGGTAGTCGGTGCCATTGTGTTTTCTCCTTCCTGCAGTTGCCGCCCCTCGCGGGGCGGCTCACCTCATCAGTTAAATGCGCGTTTCAGTTCCAGCGTGCGGAGTACCTGCCCGAGGGCGGTATTTTTCATCGCGGGGATGTGGACACCGCGCCCTTTGCGGTGACTTCTGGCGATATGACGCCCGAAAGCTCTGAGAGCGGGATCAATCTCAGGTGCGGTGATATCTGCACGCAGAATGCGCGAATGACGACGGGGCTTTACAGCGCCTGCGGAAGGTGAAAAAATAGAAACGATCATAAAGTTGACTCCTTATGGTAGTTAACTAAGCCGGAAAAACCGTTCGTGCGATTTTTACGGCGTGGGAGAAGCAGGGTTTACCCTGCTTTTTTCATACCTGCGGTTTGCTTCCCGCCTCTTCTTCCTCCTTCTTAACTTGATCGGTAATGTCTTCAGGTGCGCCCAGAAACCAGCCTTTGACGGGTTTACAGCGTTCAATAAACGCTTTTATCGCCCGTTTTCCGGTCGTGGCCTGCACCCGGGTAAACATCGGCAGATTGCCGCTGGCATTGCTTCCCAGAAATGCGATCCGATACGTTCGCAATGAAGGATCCTGCATTTTTCTTTTTCCTGATTTTTAAAGAACATCACCCGTTGAGTTGCCGGGGCCGCGGTTTTGACTTTGTGCGGGGACCTGCTGAACCTGCCCCCTGGATATAACCTTCACCCGTTTGAGAGCCGTTCGCCGCGAGGGCGTAAACGAGCACGGCCCGGTGCAGATGTCCGGGGGTGAGCGGGAAATTTTTTTCGGTCTAATGAAGCGCAGCGGAATGGCCGGGAAAAATTTATTGCGAAAGGCTCTGCCATCCCCTGGACAGCAAGACGGGTTGTGCTTGTCTCAGCCCCGGCGAATGGACTCAAACGGGTGATACGGCGCCAGGGGGAAGGAGCAGGCACCCGCCGCAACGACGAAGAGCGCGGGCGCGAAACGGCGTTGCCCTGCAGAGTGCCGGCAGCCCTTCGCCGGCACGGTGAAAGCGGCGCGGCCGGAACGGTCGCAGCAAGCGCTGCCGTTGACCTTGACCTCAGACATCAGACACTAGCCGTCAGGCCCGAAACCGCTTGCGGGTTCGGCGGAGCCCGGCGGGTGCGAAGCAGCTGCCCTGGCGGAGTGTGGCTCGACGACCGGACAGCGCAGCTGGCCGGGAGCCGAAGGTGTCCAGTGCGGATGTGCTTTTAAAGCCTTTAAGGGTTAAAAAGAGACATCACAGCAGGAAGAAGAAGAGAAAGCAGACAGACAGCAGGGATCAAACCGGAAACGTAAGGATGCAGGCTGGAGAGAATATGTTTTTCATGCCGCCGGAAAGTAGCCATGATAAACCGGCGGCATACCAGACGGGGCGTCAGGAACGGAGCTTATTTTCCTTCCTGAACTGCGCAACGCTATACCAGATTGAAGCCAGGAAAGCGAAAACGGTGATCAGAACACGAAATTCGTCACCCGGCTCTTTCCCCTTCAGCATCAGCGTTATGATGATGCCGGCAACGATAATCCACGCAATACCACTCCAGAGGCGCAGCTTATCCGCCACGACATTAATCAGAACAAAAGCAACGGCCAGGATAGCCCCCCACAGAGCCGGAACAGGCTGAAACGGAATAAAAAACAGGTTAATACCGGTTAAAAGCGTCACGGCAGCAAACATCAGAGACATACGCACAGATTACCCTCCCTGGACACACTGAGTAAGAAAATCAATTCTGCTGATCCTCGCCCGGTTTATTATATTCAGGCGCATTTGCGCGCGGCAACTGCTGACTGTTCAGCCGATGTACGCGGAGCCGTTCACGGAAATACTCGCGCAGGTGCTCAGGCTGTTCCCGTTCAACAAGTTCCGGCACGACGGGCTTGCTCATCCTTTCCTGCCAGGCGACAGCAGCGGCCACCTTATCGACGGCAACTTTGTCCTGCTCCTCTTTTGAAAAAGAGGCAATATTCCACTGCGACATACGCAAATTCCGCAAAAGGAGAAAAGGTACGCAGATATTACGCTCTTAATCCTTAACTGGCGACCTGTTGAGGTGAGGCCAGTACGCAGCGCCGCAGGCGTGGCGAACCGCCTCACCGGCAGGCGAAGCCTGCCAGGATTTTCGCGCGGCCGCACCGATCTGCGAAGCCGGGTAAGCTCCCCACAGATCGTGCCGTCTCAGACCTTAAACGGGGCGTCGGGCGCCCCGATGTAGTATCAGTCCAGAGCCGCATAAATAGCAGCGCATTCGTCATGAGAGTCAATGAAATTCCACAGCTGCGATTCCCGCAGCATCAGGTGGCGTGTCAGGGCTGCATCACCGCGTTCATGGTGCAGCCAGATACGGCGGTTGATCGCCAGCGCCGTAATGATAACTCCGGCCGCATCCGCGCTGACGGACCGATCAAACCAGTTATCCGGGTTAGTCAGATGGAAACGGTCACCGTCAGGCATCATGTAGCCGCCGCCCTCCGGAATACGGATGAAATGCCAGAAACCTCCGCAGTAATCGGTGATGTGTTTCTCAGCGAGCGCATAGACCTGCATCTCTCCGGCAAGAAAATCGTTACCAAACAGATCCGGCAGGAACGAGAGACGGTCGGTCTCCTCTACATTCAGCATGGTTTGACGGGCATGATACATAGCAACCTCCACAGGTTCATAAGATTGCGGCACCGGGTTGTGCCGTGCCGACACGACAGCCCGGCGGAAAGCGGAAGATGCAGGGGCGACACCGGAGGCCGCAGCGCAGATAAAGCACGAAGCTGGTCTGGACGGTTTTCGAGCGAAACCTGAGCGAGAAAACGACGGGAAGAACGGCGAGCATCATAAAAAAACTGCGACCGGGCGAGGATGGCGGCGTCAGCGAACCCTTGCATCTGCAGCAGCCGGGCTAAAGTGAAGGCACGGCACTACCCGTCGCGATGAAGGAGGTTGAATAAAAGGTTTCTCTAACCCGTATTTCGACCGCAGGGAGAAAAGCGGAAGCAAATGTCGCAACGCGACAGACGCAGGAATCAGGCCGCAGACCGGAGGGAGGGGGCCGGACAAAGCGGAGCCGGCGGCAACGACAAGCCGGCGACGTCCTTATCCGGTGTTGATGGCATGGCGCCAGTTTATCAGTTGCCTGTCACCAGGCGGCCCGGGAGACCTCTCGTTCTGAGCTTACCGGCGATCTGGTTGATCACTGGCCACGGAGATACCAATGTACATACCGCTTCCCCAGATAATCTGAGAGAGCACAAATAGCCACTGAGGGACGTCAACAATCAACAGCGGAAGAAGAGCAACCGTCACGATTAAAATCAGGCGGCTACCGAATTGCCGGCGCACCGGTTCAGCGGCGTCAACCGGGACGCCTGCATATCGCAGAACCTGCCTTAAACCCGTATTCATAATCACTCCACTCAGAATAAATGCACTGTACTTCAGTATATTACATTTTATTAGATAACGATTCTCCGGACTGGCAGTGATCCTTCTGAAATTTCCCTGTTTTTGCAGGAACAGCAAATGGTTACAGACAACGGCAACAAGATGACTTGAAAAAAAACGGCCTTCGCAAAATAATACTGTATATATATACAGTTTCAAGCGAGGGAAAAACGATGAAGTTCATTCCTGCAGTATCAGAAGCCAGCATAGTAAAAATTCCTTTGTTCACAGAGCGATGCCCTGCGGGTTTTCCGTCACCGGCTGCGGACTACACGGAGTCTGAACTGGATCTGAATGAGTACTGCATTCACCGGCGCCACTCCACCTATTTTGTCAGGGCGATTGGCAACTCAATGACTGATATTGGCCTCTATTCCGGCGATCTGATGGTCGTGGATAAAGCAGAACAGCCGCGGCACGGGGATATTGTTATCGCGGAAATTGAGGGTGAATTCACCGTAAAACGCCTGCTTCTGACGCCGCGGCCAGCCCTGCAGGCGATGAACCCGGACTTCCCTTCCCTGTACCCGGATCCGGAAACGCTGCAAATTTTCGGCGTGGTGACGGCCTTCATTCATAAAACCCGGAAGGCAGACTGATGTTCGCCCTGGCAGACGTCAACTCCTTCTACGCCAGTTGCGAGAAGGTTTTCAGGCCGGATTTGCGCGGCAAACCTGTCGTCGTTCTCAGTAACAACGATGGCTGCGTTATTGCCCGGAGTGCTGAAGCCAAACGGCTGGGTATAAAGATGGGAACCCCCTGGTTCCAGCTCAAAGAGGCGCAGTTTCCTGAAAAATTGTACGTTTTTTCCAGCAACTACGAGCTCTACGCGAGCCTGAGTAACCGTGTGGTCGCCCTGCTGGAAGAGCTGTCGCCCCGCGTCGAACAATACTCAATTGACGAATGTTTCCTGGATGCCCGGGGAATTGGCCACTGTATGGATCTGGAGGATTTTGGCAGGCAGCTGCGTGGGCATGTTCTCAGTGGAACCGGACTGACGATCGGTGTCGGCTTCGGCGCCACAAAAACACTGGCCAAATCGGCGCAGTGGGCGTCAAAGGAATGGCCACAATTCAGTGGGGTGCTGGCGCTGTCGCCCGAAAATCCACGCAGAACGGCAAAATTACTCAGCCTGCAGCCGGTGGAAGAAATCTGGGGCGTAGGGAACCGGATAGCGAAAAAGCTGCACGTTATGGGGATCACCACTGCCCTGCAGCTGTCGCTGACGAACCCTACATTTATCCGGAAAAACTTCAACGTAGTGCTGGAGCGCACGGTACGTGAGCTGAACGGCGAGAGCTGCATTTCGCTGGAGGAAGCGCCGCCGCCGAAACAGCAGATTGTCTGCAGTCGCAGCTTCGGGCAGCGGATCACCACCTACGAAGAAATGCGCCAGGCCGTCTGCCAGTATGCCGAGCGCGCGGCGGAAAAGTTGCGCGGTGAGCGACAGTACTGCCGGCATATCAGCACCTTCATCAAGACATCCCCTTTTGCGGTTAATGAGCCGTATTACGGTAACGTGGCCACGGAAAAACTGAACACCCCTACCCGTGACACCCGGGACATTATCGCGGCAGCGGTCAGGTCTCTGGACAGGATCTGGCTCGATGGCCACCGCTACGCAAAAGCGGGGATAATGCTCAATGATTTCAGTCCGAACGGCGTCGCGCAGCTGAATCTGTTCGATGACGTGCAGCCACGGCCGCACAGCGATGCGCTGATGAAGGTACTCGACGGCATTAATCATTCCGGACTCGGGAAAGTCTGGTTTGCCGGACGGGGTATTGCGCCGGACTGGCAGATGAAACGGGAGATGCTGTCACCGGCATATACCACCCGCTGGAAGGAGCTGCCGGTTGCCCGTTTCTGACCGTCGAAATGACAGACGGGACTTGCCGCAAGAGCTTACTTTACCGATCATACAGATGACTTGTCTCAGGGGGGAACCATGACAAATATCATTCTGTGTGATGTGACTGCCAGCATCAGCGAACTTAAAAACGATCCGGTGGCCACCGCCAGTGCCGGCGGCGGCTACCCGGTCGCGATTATTGACCGCAACCGCCCTGTTTTTTATTGTGTGCCCGCGGCTCTGTATGAACAAATGCTCGATGCGCTGGACGAAAAAGACCTGGTGCAATTGATAACAGAACGTCAAAACCAGCCGCTGCGTGAAGTGGATCTCAATCAGTATCTGTGATGTGCTCCGGTGCGAGGAGCAAGGAATGTATTAAATCAATGTTAAGGAACAATATGGGTAGCAAAATCGCAGGTGTGGTTTTCTTATTCTTCACTGTCTGGGGAATGGCTTCAGTGATTGAATTGCAGTACTGGCGTAACGCTGATACCTATCCTGTCTGGCTGACAAAACATCTCCGGATCTCTCCCGAAAATAACGAAAAGAGCCTGATAAGGATAGGAATGGAAACCTTTGACAAGGTATGTGGTGATAACAGGGGCCTCCTTGCCGTCACCCAAAAACAAAACGGTATGTTTATGCGCTGTGATGATTCCCCCGGATTTTTTTCATGGTTCAGCGGCGTTTACAAAGTCAGTTAATCAGATAACGTGTTGGACTTTCAATATGTTACCCACACGGTTATCCCCCGTTACTGTGAATAATCAATATATTGTGTCTCAGACAGCTGCTTTTTCTACCATATGTTGTGTCCCTGATATCCCCTCGGACGGCGTGACAAACGACATCACACTGGAGACGCTGATGACGGGACCATGTTCATCCAGGGTCGTAAGAACGGCCGGGACTGGTTACCGGCCGGACGAAGGACCGGCCAACGCGCAGCGGCGGCAGCTGGTTTTAAAAATGCTGGCGAAATTTAAAATTAAGCCGCACACCCCGCGAAATTTTGCAAATTTCACTCAACATGCTTCGTTCAGATCCCAACAGAGCTTTCACCATCACCTGTAATAGCCGCCCTGCTGCGTGATTACTCCGCTCAACAGGTTGCTGGCGACAAGCCAATACCTGTTCGTGACAGGCATTGCTTAACCGTTGTCCCAAACTAATAATGTGCCGACGATGCAGGTGGGACCGTGGTCCCAGGCAGATTACCTGACCGACGATGCAGGTGGGACCGTGGTCCCAGGCAGATTACCTGACCGATGACGCAGGTGGGACCGTGGTCCCAGACAGATAACCTAACCGACGACGCAGGTGGGACCGTGGTCCCAGACAGATTACCTGACCGATGACGCAGGTGGGACCGTGGTCCCAGACAGATTACCTGACAGATGACGCAGGTGGGACCGTGGTCCCAGACAGATAACCTGACCGACGACGCAGGTGGGACCGTGGTCCCAGGCAGATAACCTGACCGATGACGCAGGTGAGACCGTGGTCCCATGCAGATAACCTGACAGACGATGCAGGTGGGACCGTGGTCCCAGAGAGAATATTCAGGCCAGTTATGTTTTCTGGCCTGTGAGAAAGGAAATGAAGTAAAGGGAGATAACCGTAGACTAAAGCGTGTCCGTATTAGACTCTTGGTTTCTCAAGCTCCTTAAGAATGGCTTCTATTTTCTCTATACACTCCGCAGGAATGCGGGACCGATCTAGGTTAAGCACCATTTTATCGCCCTTATACAATGCTGTTGCCCCTGGAGCAAACTGATGACGTGAGCTCAGATTAACTCTTGATGCGCGAGATTGTTTCAGTACGGATGTTAAAAGACTAATGACCTCTTCAGCTTCAAAGATTAGTCCCGCTTTCTTCTGATCGTGGAGAGTCTCAGCCTGCTGCTTCAGTAATTCTTCTTTATCTGCAAAAGCCTTCTGAAGGGCTTCACCTGACCGGGCAGACAGTTCTCCAGGATGTGCAAACAGGGCAACAACTGATTTAGGCAGTTTGGCCGTATTGATACAGCGGGTAATGATCTTACGAGAGATGTTTTCCGCATCGGCAAGCGCAGAAATATTTCCGGCAAACTCATTCTGCAGCCGGCTTGTATAACGCAGGCCACGTTCATAAGCACTCGTCGGCCGATAATCGTTACCCAGCCGGGACAATGCAGCCATCTGCTCGTCGTCCAGTTCACCAACCAGAATGCGATAATCACTTTCCGTCAGGATTGCGGCTTTACGGCGACGGCTGCCGTCTGCAATTTCTATGACATCAGAAACCCGGCGGCCGAAAGCTGGAGTCTGCTGACCGGTCAGTAAAAATGAAGGTATGAGATCATCCAGAGCATCTTCGGTAAGTAGTTCCTGATCACGCTCATTTCCTGACCATACGCGTGAGGCGCTCTCAACAGAGTCTCCCCGGAGCACCTCAAGGGTAAATTTTACTTCCCGTCCACATACCGGAAGAGAGATAGCATTACCGCGGGCCATAGCACCCACGCGCGCAATTAATGAATCCACCATCGGCGCGGCCGGCGCCGGTGATGAAGTATCTTCAGTCGATTGAGTATGTGTGGTATGCCTTGGAATGACAGGGGCACGCTTCATTATCTAATCTCCCAGCGTGGTTTAATCAGACGATCAAAAATCTCATTACAAACAGGTTCCCAGATTGAAAGTGCGTTTCGCCATGCGCCGGTCGAAGAACGTTGATCAATCGCCTGTTCGAAAACGGTTCTCATGCGGATCTGGCCTTTACCAACTTCATCGGTTTCACGTACCACATTTTTAAGAACCATGCTTCCCCATGCATCGCGAATTTGTTCTTCCATCCACGGTGACTGCGAACCATTGTTATTACTGTATTTGGTAAGCAGAATACGGACATCCGGCTCAAAGCCTTTAAGATCCACATTCCTGAGCAGATCACGAAGCATATCGAAAAACTGCAGTGCAGAAGTGTAATCGAACAGCTCTGCCGGGGTGGGAACAATCAGCACATCAGCAGCGCATACGACATTGATCGTGCCAATACCGAGGTTCGGTGCGCTGTCGATAACAATCACATCATAGTCATGAGCGACCGTTTCAATAGCAAGGCGGAGCATCAGATGCGGGTCGGTGGGCAGTTTTCCTTCATCAAATTTGCCCATCAGTTCAGTTTCAATGCGATGCAGTGCCAGGCAGGACGGAATGATATCAAGGCCAGGCCAGCAGGTTGGTTTTATCGCATAACTGGCATCATCCTTTTCACCAAGATAAAAGGGCAGGAGAGTATCTTCCGCGTGTATATGAAGATCGGGCACCCATCCGTGATACATCGAGGCTGTGCCCTGAGGATCATTACCCTCGACAAGCAGAACGCGTAATCCTTTCAGGGCCAGGTCCTGAGCCAGGTGAACAGAAACGGAGGTTTTGTAAACACCACCTTTGTGAGCAGCAACACCAATCACCGGCGGAAACGCATCTTCAGCACGGCGCAGTCGTGTACCAAATACATCCCGCATGTGATTGATTTGCTCGATGGTATAACCAACGCGTTGCTCAACTCTTCCACGGGTTTCCATATCAGGGTGAGGCAGCCGGCCAGCTTTCTCGGCATCCCTGATAGCCTGAGATGACACGCCAACTAAATCAGCTGCTTCACCAATCCTCCAGCGCCGGGTTATTTTCCGGGCTTCCGGACTGTCATCATTAAACTGCGCAATGGCGATTGCTTTCGTCATTTCATGACCAGCACTTATGCACTGGTTGAGTGTATCCATGAGTCCCATACTGAACATCCTTTAATCATCACTTTGCATTATTTTATTAAATCTTGGAATTTATTGCAAAGCAACAATAAAAACGCAAAGTGCACGAAAAAGTGCAAAGTGAACCGCATTGGGTGATGCAAAGACCGCAGGGGAGTACAAAAGAGTACATACCGCAGCCAATATTAATCACTGCCGCTCGCCGCAGTAAGCGATCTCACGGAGTGAGAAAGCGGCGAGGAAGCGGAAAATCACAGAATTCACAGATTGCACGTACGTCGGGTTGCTTAAGATGGCTCGGGATCAGCCAGTTATAATGAAATTGACTGCGATATGTAATATATTGACTGTGGCATGATACTTACTGTATCTGTGTCGAGAAAGAGGAAAGACGACTCAGCATACCGCAGTCAATGTTTCATTGTTGTACCTGTAGATCTCAATCTTCCAGAGCGTATTCAGGAAAATCAGGCCAGGGTTCTGGATACCTGGTGTGGCGCTTCCGGCCTTGTATCTGAGTTATTCAAGGTCTCGATCCAATAATTGATCCCAAGGAGATCATAGTGAGATCCAAAAGAGATCCCCGGATCGCTCCAGCATGCGCTGTAACTGGCTTTAACGTCTGTCTGGATCGACTGCGGAATGTAAAATGTTGACTGTTATATGCATAATCTAATACTGTGATATGCAACGGTATTTACTGAGGTATGTATATCCGTTGACTGCGATACGTATTACTACATCCTTTTGTGGATAACCGTTGAGGATCAAGATGACGAGCGAAAATAACAGCTTACTTCTGAACCTTCAGGAAGTTGATAAGACAACCGGCGAAGTTGTTAAGCTGGATGTCAACAGCACCAGTACCGTGCAGCCAGTAGCGCTCATGAGACTCGGTCTCTTCGTCCCAACTCTGAAATCAACAGGGAAGAGCAAGGCGAACCGGAAAAACGTTACAGACGCGACTGAGGAGCTTGTACAGCTGTCTATTGCCAAAAGCGAAGGGTACACTGACGTTAAGATCACCGGTTCGCGTCTTGATATGGACACGGATTTTAAAGTCTGGCTGGGGATAATTCGTTCCATGTCGGAGTATGGGGTAAAAAGTGACACCCTGGAACTGTCGTTCGTCGAATTCGTTAAGATGTGCGGATTTAACTCCCGTCGTTCAAACAAAAAAATGCGCGATCGCATCAGTAATTCCCTGTTTAAACTTGCCTCGGTTACGCTGAAGTTCCAGAGCGAGACCAAAGGATGGACCACCCATCTGGTGCAGTCAGCCTATTATGACATCACCGAGGATATCGTTGAGATAAAGGCTGAACCTAAGCTGTTTGAGCTTTACCACATGGACAGAAGGGTACTGCTGCGGCTGAAAGCCATTGACGCCCTGCAGCGCAAGGAATCAGCCCAGGCGCTTTATACCTACATCGAAAGTCTTCCCCAGAATCCCGCACCTATTTCCATGAAACGGATGCGTGACCGGCTAAATCTCACCTCAAATGTCTATACGCAGAACCACACGGTGCGTAAGGCGATGGAGCAGCTGCGGGATATTGGTTATCTGGATTACACCGAGTTTAAACGTGGCCGAGCCACCTATTTCAGCGTGCATTATCGCAACCCCAAACTCATCAGTGGTCCTGTGAAGGTTCCGCGCAAAGAGGAAGAAGAGAAGGCGCCAGAGCAAAATTATGACGAAGTCATTAAGGCGCTGAAGGCTGCTGGCATCGATCCTCTTAAACTGGCTGAAGCCCTCTCAGCGATGAAGCCAGAAAATTGACTGCGATATGCATATCATGACTGCCGTATGCCGCTAAGGACATTCCATTGACTGTGATATGCATCACGCATACCGCAGTCAATATTTATTCTCTATCATCTCTGCCCGGATCGAACAATATTGACTGTAATATGTGATTTGGGGTCGTGATACGCAGATATTGACTACGGCATGCGGGTTAAATGGGGGTAATCCCTGGTCTGTTAACCATTCCATGGGTGATAACATGCCACAGTCAATTTTTCAGTAAAGCTCTATACCCCTTATGAAAATCTCAATCGGGTGCTGAGACGGTCATGTTACCTGACGGTATCCGTTCCCCTGTGTACTGCAGGTTTAGCCCGGCAGGATGAGACTGCAGCTGTCTGTATAACCCGGCGCCAGCTTCACACTGCTAAATGCGATTAGGAAACGGGAGCCGGATGGCAGAAAGGTGTTGGCCACAGATGGTGAATGACTTTCGCGGTTAACGGGATGATTTGCTGAGCTTCCAGGAAAAACGCACAGTGGGATGCACGGCCAGTATGCCTGCATTGTGCCCTGTCTTGACTGCGGTATGTTGATGCCTGCAGGATTGCAGGTCACCGGGTAAGACCATGGCGGTTCAGTCATCAGCATGATGGCCTGGTGTGCTAGAGCAGGGAGGGGGCTGAATGCTCTCTGCTCCTGTATTCCGTATTAGCGGAATACAGGACGTCATGCAAGGGCCGTCAATCTCAGCCGGCCGGGGGCAGGGAGCGAAGGATCTCCGCGGCATCTCGCCCATCACCGGTAAAGGGAACGGCCAGGGTGGCAGCCATGTCCAGCGCAAATACCCGGGTATAGACTTCCATCGAGCGCGGATCCTTATGCCCGGCCAGTGCCTGGATGACCTTCCTGGGCTGCCGGTGATAAAGCATGTGCATAATATAGCTGTGACGGAAAGTATGCGGCGTCACGGGGATCGAAAAATGCACGCCGTCAGCTTCAGCCCGCTTCACCGCCTGTTTCAGCCAGTTGCGCATTGTCTCATCCGTGACCGGCCATAACGGCTCACGCCGGCGGGGGCGGGTGGTGACCATCCAGCTTTCCATCTGACGCACAAAACTGGCATCCGTCAGCGGTACCAGACGCACTTCATCTCTTGGCGGCCGGCCACGACGTGCCCGCACTTTTTCCGACAGCACCCGAACAAAAGGGCGCAGACCATCCAGGTCGAACGATTCCGGGGTGAGCGTCCGGGCTTCACCGATACGGATCCCGGTATTCCACATGGTGGCGAACAACATGTGGTGACGCTGGTCAGGCATATACCAGAGGAGGGCGCTCACTTCCGGCGCCAGGAGGTAAGCCGGCGTGGCACCTGTTGAGGTGGCCATCCGCCGGAGTGCCACCGCGGTCGCAAAATCAACGCCCGGGGCGATCGGCAGCAGAGAGACGCGTTCTGGTGAATTCTGCAAGGGAATGATGCTGTTCATGAGTTATTTTTCACGTAGCGCACGCACTGTTTATGGATACAGGTATTTTGCACCTGACGGGCCGATCCTGCCATGACAATAAATCGCAGCGCGCGGATCCTTTTATTGTCTTATCCCGCATTATTGCGGGTAAAACCAAATGCGTAAAGGATCGTTTTTCTGCTCAGATCCTCCATGAAGCCAGTAATGACGCGGGTTGATGGCTGTTTTACGGTTTTTGGGAGAATTGGGGTAATGCCAGGACAAACAGGATCGAACAAAAAAAGGAAGGGAGCAGGGAAGGGGAGGATGCGCTACGTGAATTCTGACCTGGTACACCCCTGTAACCCTGTCAGTTTTCACGCAGCGCAATGTGGTTGCCGACTACTGCCCAGTTGAGATGACGGCCGGCATCCTGATGCTGACTTAATATACGGATAATAATAATTTCAGTATCAGTCTGCAGAAAATAAAGCATATGTCATTCAACGGGTAGTGCCAATATGTATTCCCCCAGTTCAGGACGGGGAGTACCGATATTATGAGCACTCCAAAACAAAAAAAAAGCGGAGAGCTGATTAATATATCTGTCGGCCCTCTCCTCACCGAAAATGGTGGTAGCCGTAATACCAGATATCCTCAAGATCCTGACTGGCTTTAGGTGTGAGTTTAACGTTTTTCACCGGCAGGCTTTGTGCCTGCTTTAACTTTTTTCAGGAACGCGTCCTTTTCCCACACCACAGGCTCGCCGCTGCTCAGGCCTTCTGCCAGTAAATTCCGCAGGGTCTGGAGACGTGATTCTGCCTGTTTCTCGCGAAGGAGACGAAGTGACTCGCGGATCACCTCACTCTGCGTACGATAATCACCTGATTCAATGAGAGATTCTATGAAGTCACGGAGTTCGTGTCCGAGATCCACTGTTATTGTTCTGGCGATATACAAGCCTCACGATTGTAAGTTTAAATCTTACAATCAGTTTGAATGATACTCAAAGGTGCGTCCAGTACTGAATATTTGGGATAAATGGAGGAATGTCAGGATGTAAGTAACAGAAAAGAGGACGGCTCCTGCTGTCATCCGTCCATCTTCAAAGTAAAGTTTCTTAGTGTGTGTGGGAATAATCCTTGTTTCTGGCAAAAAATGTTATAAACCAAAAGATAATATAATTAAGAACACTCAATATCTTCCTCATCATCGCGTTCATAGCGATTTCCAGTAATTATTCTTATATCTAGAGCTGAATGGAGCATCTTATGAATTTTCATCAGACTGGCACGTTTGATTTCATTTTTTGTTGTTGGTGTACTGTCTCTGAATGCCCATTTGTAAGGTGTCAGGCTACTAATCTTGAAACCTACAATTCCAACTGTATAAAGACAAAGCATTATTTCATTAATGACATCCTGTTCTCTTGATTCTCCTTCTAAAAATTTGTTTGCTGTAATAGCACATGGATCAGTAGTATTTTGAATGGATAATTCACGTAATACCGCGTCTATAGTGTTTTTTGACATAGATGTTCCACTAAATTTATCAGGAAGATTTCTCAGTATTTCAATTGTTTCCTCAAAGGAAGGGTATATCCCCCCCATTCTTCTTTTAGAGATCTCAGGCGCTTTAAGGAATAGACTGCCTCCGCTTTATGAATTGAATCCCATGATATTCTTTCTCTGTTAAGTGCCACATTAAAACACTCATTCACGTATTGTAAAACGTCTCTTGGTCGAAATAATGTTCTTTCAATTATATATTCAATAGGGGTGATGCCTAAATGCCCCCCTTTGCTTTTGGAAATATATCTTTAATAGTAACATCTTCTCGAGTATATTGTCTTTTGTATACCTCTCGCACTCGTTTTTGGACTAATTCGGTTAGTTGTTGAGAGGTCCATTTTATATCAAGTATATATGACTCATATTTTTCCTCCTGAAAACCAGAGCCTCTTGTAATATTAAATACTGATCGTAAAAGGTCCAGGCGTAAAGCAGCTATTATTTTGATATTTTTAATTTTACGAAACACCTTAATCTCTTCAATTAGCGCTCTTATAAATTTATATCTTGTATCATTTTCCGCCCAGTTATCATACAGTTGATCAATAATGATGTAATAGTTTTTTTGTGGGTCATCAAAAGAATATTCAGCAAGCAATGAAAGTATTTCATTAAGTTTTTGAATCTGTAACCTACTGACAACCTCATTTGCTCGTTTCTTAACATCATGTATTTGTTCTTCGGTTAGTTTTTTTGCATATTCAGCACTAAGATTTACAGCACTGTATTCTGTGCCAATCGAAGCCTTAGTATCACGTTCCAGTTTGTATGTTATTTCCCTAAGATGGGTGTCAGTATCTATCCAAAATTTATCTCCCCACTCCCTAAAATACTCAAGGGCTTTTCGTTTTATCTCATCTTTTTTAGCCTGCTAAGCAAGTTTGAGAAAAAGCTATTCGTATCAGATTCACTCTTAATGTCATGGCGTATTTTTAATAATTCCATAATTAAAATATGTCGCCATAATACTTTATAAAACATATCAAGATTAACATTTAACTCTTCAAAAAATGAAATTATATCTGAATGCTCTAGAAAACCTATTGAAATATCATTAGGGTCAAGTTTTTTATATTTATGTGCTTTGTTTGCCACCATGTGCAACAAAGCACTTTTTCCTGCGCCTGTTCTTCCTATAACTATAGATGATGTATCAGATGGGTTTAATAGTTTAGAAAGATAACCACTATCAATAAAACAGTTTTCCAAGAGAAGTGTGTCTGATTCAGCGTCCAATTCGCCGATTTTAAAATTTTGCCTTATTATTATAGGGTTTATGCTCATAATTTCCTCAACGCTATTAATTGGTTTTATTATTACATTATAATTGATTTTTGATAATTGTATTTAAATTGATAGAAATTGCGATGGAGATCATAGAATAAAAGTATTGAGTGTTTCAATTTTTATTAATAGTTGCAACTATTAGGATAACTGCTTCTCGCTTGTTCTTTGTCGTCAATATTTTCAGCTCAATATCATCTCGAACGTTCATGCTTCAGTATGGCTTCTGCTATTCGTATTCAGAAACGTGCGTCTCTTCTTCAAGCGGCTCAAACCATTTTTCTTTAGCGACTTCATTGAACTTCTTACAAATGGTGTAAAGAGTTACGTTAGAAAGAGCATAGTTACGGGAAAACTGACGGGCAAAATTGGCACTCTTGGCCTATCGCTCAGCGCCTGGTTAATGCGCGCACCAGTGTTCCAGAGCTTCGACAGCAGCATTTTGTGCTAAAGATCCGGGCCGTAGTAAGCTCACTTCCACCGCCAGCACGGCAGGGTAATCGATGACCACAGGCTACTGAGCAACCGAGACTGTCTGCAGTACGAGTATAATGATTCCAGTTATCAGGATACATCTCTGTCTGTTGATATGTTCAGCGCTGAAGCAATGATTTCCCGGTTTTCCTCACTACGCCAGTTTCCGAAATAGTCCACCTCCTGGCACAGGGAACGGTGTGCTGCCTCTATAAGGTCAGACACTCTCTGAAGAGCATTCTGTAGCTGCTGCGCTGATATACCTCTTGGCACATCATGCTCATCCACCCCGTTACGGTGCACAAGGTCGTTTCGCCAGTCTGCAATAATGTCCAGCGGCTTAACCGGCCAGACGGGCGGAGTATGCAGCACGGCGCTGAAATAGCGCTCAATGGTTTTAACGTTATGAAACGTCATTCGGGAAACATAATTGCGTGCGGCGGGCCTGAACATATCAAGTTCCATCTCACGCACAGACTGCTTTTTGTTTTTTTTGACGCGTTCTGAATTCAGGTAATATTCATCCCTGAAGCGTTTAAGAGGCCAGTCATGTTCCAGCAGAGCCCTGGCGCAGTACATCAGGTATGCTTCCATGACAGTCACTGCATGGACGAAAGACATCCTGTACACCAGTTCTGGCTGCTCTCTGTCGAGCAGGGCATGTAGCTTCTGCAGCTCCTGTCTTGCGTGCCGGTGACGCTGATGAACATCGTTCAGGGAAACCACGAACAGTCCATGTTCATGATCCCACTGAGCCTGATCAGCAAGCGCCTCCTGCTCCCAGTAATACAGGTTCGCGGCCTCCTCCCATGCTTCAGACTCAGAGACAATATCCGGGTAATTTTCCTCAAGCCATTCATTAAATCGTTCCGCTTCAATATCAATCATCATGTCTTTCATATGAGAAATCTCGCCTTCTATTTCTGTTGATCAGCTGCAGCTGCTTTTACGATGGCGTCTATTGCCTTTTCAACCGAAAACGGTCTCAGCTCACCGTTGCTCAGTTGGACCTTATAGCAGGGATGTGACACCCAGCGGCCATTCGTAAAACGAGGTTCATTCTGAACCGTAAAATGTTTAATCAGACGACCGTTCAGTTCCCAGCCCGGACAACTGTCACAATAGAGGGTGAACAGTTCCTTCAGCTCTTCAAAATAGTCACCTTCTGAAATGATCCCGACAGCTTTCACGTCAGGTCGTTGATCCATGTAATAGCCGCGGGCTTTCTGTTTTGATGCAAATTCCTTCTGACCAATCTTCACCGGTATTGAACGTCCCATTCTGAACTCCTTTGTGTTTAGCTGACAAATAGTCACTCGCCACAACCAGTTTCACGACATTAACTCTTCTCATCATCATGAAGGATTATTTTCCAAGCCGTGATTATTTTTCACCTGATAACAAGCAGCCATATAACCACGTAGTTAAATTACCGGGTCCCCGTTTTCACCTGATCCGACTTTCTATAATTTAACGGATTTCCGGAAGTGTACCACGCACACGAAATAACCATATCGCCCTTTTATGGTGGTGAGCGGCCGGTCACGGGGCAGGGGAAGGACACAACATATAGCGTCACAGCCAGCTGAGAACACCGCTACATCTTGTGTTGCCGGGCCGCAGCGTGCCGGAGGCCGGAAAGCAGATCCGGGACCACCAGAAATCGGATCTGACCGGGAAAAGAAAGCACAAAGATGAATACAACCGGAAAAGTGACATCATGTCATAAAATTGACTGATCTCAATTCATATGATTCACTCTTAAAAACATCAATTCATGCTAGTTTAATGGCATGACGTAAATTTTTGACTCTTACAGAAGTCATACACCTTGACAGGAGCTCCACTATGCTGAGCCAGCTGACCCTGCGTTTTCCCAAAAAATTGATCGAAAGCCTGAAAAATCGCGCCGCAACCGAAAATACCTCAGTCAATGCGCTGGCCGAGCGTCTGGTGGAAACCAGCCTCAAGGGCAGCAGTGTCACCGACGATTATCTGCGCCTGGCCACCGACCCGGATGCCGCCGTGCGCCAGTTGTACCGACAGGTCGTGCTCGGTGAAAACTTCGGCCGTCAGGGACTGACCCGGGCCGAACTGAAATTCATCATTGAGCTGGCACATCAGGCCTATAACCGGGGTCCGGGGCTGAGTCAGCTGGTTCGCCTGCCGGTGCTGCGGGACCTGCTGGGGATCACCTTTGAGCTGCTGAGCTGGCAGGCCGCAAACGGGGTGGCTGTCGACAGCCATTACCTGAAAAGTACCTTCGGCCTGGCGGGGGAAGACTGGGATACCGAAACCGCCCGCTTTATGGACAGCCTGCCTGCGGCAGTGACCTGCACACGCGCGGAGATGTGGCTGCGGCCGCTCGCCGGCTACTGTTTTGACCTGGCGACTTTCCCGGATGAGACACTGGCCGGGATCTTCACTGTTGCCCGTCTGAAAGCGATTTTTCCGTTACTGATCCATGCCCGCAACTGGGATATGTTCGTGCAGGAGAAATTTATAGAAGAGCTGAAGCCGCAGGTGAGCGCCACCACGGTCGCCCTGCAGGCAGGACCGGTGCAGCTGGAGATCCGGGTGGAAGGGCAGGCAGACGATCTGCGTTCTGCGGCCTGGTATGAAACTCCCCGGTTGTATCTGATGCTCAGCGGACCAAACTTCATCGTGCCGTTTAACTGGGCACACTTCAGTGAGCTGCTGCGGGCATTGCAGGTCTGGCATGCCGGGCCGGAGCAGATGCCGCGCGGATACCATGGCCATGCCGTGATGTTCTCGCCTCCTGGCAGTGCTGCCGATAACGGTTTTTTGGGCTTTGATGCGCTGCGGGTGTTCCTGACAGCCGGAGAATTTGAAAGCCTGGTCAGCCAGCTGGTGAACTGTGCGGCGCAGGCCCCGTTCGCCGATGTACTGAACGGCCTGCGCGCCATTTACGGGGATTTATAATATGAGTCACTCAGCGGACAGCAGTGCTGCGGGGAACGACAAACCGGTGATCTGCGCGGAAGAAGACCGTTACGGGTTTAATGAAATGGCGGTCAAACTCGCCGGAAGCATCATTCAGCTGGATCGCAGGATCAGCACTGTCATCGGTATCGAAGGCCGATGGGGGTCGGGCAAAACCAGCCTCCTGAATCTGCTGCTTAAGCAGATGAAGAATGACGTACCTGATGGCACACACGTCCTGCAGATAGCCCCCTGGCTTTCCCCCTCAGGCGACAGTGCCGTTGAAGCCCTGTTACTCCCGGTAGCCGCGATCCTTGATGACGAAGCGGCAAAAAGCTACCCCTGGTGGCGCAGGTGCTGGCACAAATGGCGAAAAGGGAAGGCGTCGTCGCTGGCGGGGAAGGTAGTCAGTTACGCACAACAGGCTTCAGGTCGCCTGGCTCCTCTGGCAGAACTTGCCGGTAATGTCATGCCCGGGGGAGGGATCGCGGCCAGCGTTCTGAAAACCGTCTCCACGGCAGATCTGTCTGCCCGACGACAGACCACTGCCGAACTGCGGAATGAAATTGAGAAAAAGATGGCCAGTCTCAATCTCAGCTTTATTGTCGTACTCGATGATCTCGATCGTCTTGAACCCACCCAGGCCATAGAGGTGCTTCGCCTCATACGTTCTGTCGCCGATTTTTCCGGTTTTCACTACGTGCTCTGCTATGACCCCGACGTTCTGGGTCATGCGGTAGAGCAGGGTCTCCATGTGGCAGACGGCCGACACTATCTGCAGAAAATTATTCCGTTGTCGTTTAATTTGCCCCGCCCGGAGGCGTTCGATTTAAGGCAGGAATTTCTGAGGGGAGCGCTGGAGCTTTACGTGAAAGTGCACAATGCGAAACCGGACCAGACCCTGTACTACGATCTTAAGGAAGTGGCGGTTACCTTTGGCGCCACCCTCCGAATGCCACGCGATGTCAGTCATGTACTGGGCAGCCTGGCCTTCCGGTATGCCAGGCTAAAGGAATATGTCTGGTTCCCTGATCTCTGTCTTTTGCAGCTGCTGCGCGTCACACTTCCTGACTGGTATGACTGGACAGAGCATTATCTGACTGAGTATGCCGTTGTCGCGTCAGGGGATGGCACTGTGTCCGACAAAGAGGAAAAGCGGATGGAGGACACTCTCCGGACGTTGCTGGAGGAGTTGCCTGTCGTATCGCCTTTGTCAGTGATGAAATTACGGCGCTGGCTACCCGGGATTAGCGGCGTGAATGCAGCCTCTCCACGCCTGTTCAGCCCGGTCAGTGAGTCCGACGAACAGACGCATAACCAGGACAGGCGACTCAGCAGTAGCTTCTACTGGCGCTGCTATTTTGCCTTCACGCCCTCCAGAAATATCATTCAGCCTGCCTTTTTTGAAAACATATTTCAGCTTGCCGGAAACCCGGCAGATGCGTCGGCACTGGCCGCTCATTTGCTGGCGCTGATAGCCGATAACGGATTCGCCTCACGCACCCGCTTTGAGTACTTCCTTGAGCGTCTGACACCACTCATGGTGTCCCGGCTGACACAGGAGCAGTGCCGCGGGTTGCTCGGTTTTATCCTTGAAAATGGTGATGAAATCATTAAGCGCTTTAAGACGCGAGGAGCATGGCTATCGATAGGCGACATGGGGCTTAATGAGGTCACAGACAGACTATTTCGTCATCTGAACAGTCTTAATGCCGGGGAGATGCTGAGTTATATGCGCGAGTCTTTGACGGATGAAAAGCGCTTTCACTGGTCACTTACTTACCTGCGCCATCTCCTCTGGCAGAATGGTCTGGCGGGCAACCGGCCTGCCGCTGTTGAAGACAGGGTTATTGATGATGCCAGCCTGAAAGAACTTAATCAGGCGGCGTCAGCATGGCTGGAACGCCAGGAAAGCACACCTGTGCTTCTCAAACTCAACGACCTGTCGGATCTAGTTTTTGCCTGGCACGATATTTCAGGGCCGGAGGCAGTCAGTACGTGGCTGCAATCGGTTACCCGTAGTGATGAAGACTTTTTACGGGTCATGTTACAACTCAGATATGAAGGTGTCAGCACAGCGAAGGGTTTTTACAAGGCACTTCGACTGGGGGACATTGCTGCATTTTTTGGCAATGAACAGGCCATTACACAACGGCTGAATCGCATTGAGGCATCAGGACTTTATCCGGAACAGGTAGATGAAGTAAGGACTGCTATTGGTTTGAGCTAGCCCTGGGGCCCAGCCGATTAGCCCCGCGTTGCAGTATGTCAGTTAAGAAGGCTGATCCGTCTGGAAAAGTGGCTCCGTAACCGGAGCCATTTTTTTTCCGTGAAAGCATCTTTTCGGATCTGCGCGGAGGGAAACGCGCAAAGGATATGATAATAAAACCACACACATAAAATCATACTGAATGTGATATTTAGCATTAAACACATAATAATATCTGATATGATATTTGAATTATGAGTAAGAAATCATACATGATATGATTTTCTACTTAACCGGACATTATCAGACGGAGCGGGCAGGATGGATGACGAAATGATGTTTTCGCTCAGCTATGAGCAGATGACGCAGATGGCAGAGGAGGAAATAAAGCAATGCGATTTTCGCAGGGATGGCACCCATTATGTCTGGGAAGTGAACAAGGCTCATGACATCCTCCGCTTCTGGTATCTCCTGGCGCTGCGCGGACACACGGGCCTGGCCACCACTCGGGTCGAAGCAGACTATAAACGGTTAAAAACGCTCATTTCTCAGAGGAACGAGGGACAATGACGCGGGAAAAATCCCGACGTCCGTCGCCGCTGCAGCGGCGGGTGCTGATTGTGCTGGCCGCCCTCGGTGCGAAACGTCCGGGGCCGGTGGCGACGCGGGATATTGAGCGGGTGCTGGAGCAGGGTGGGGACGCCCCGGTGTACGGGCCGAATCTCCGCGCCTCCTGCCGGCGCATGGAAGCCGCGGGCTGGCTGCGCACCCTGCGCGCCCCGAATTTGCAGCTGGCCGTCGAGCTGACGGAGGCCGGTCGCGCCATTGCAGAACCGCTCTTCCAGGCAGAACGCGAGGCTGAAACGGCACGACAACGGCTGACAGACGTCCGGCGTCTGCCGTTACGCCAGACGTCTGCCGGTGATGCGGTGGAGCTGCAGCTGGATGAAGGCTATTACACCATCAGGGAAGCGGCCTACGTGATCCGTCTGGACGGTACCACCTGCCTGCAACTGACGGATGCCGGCGGCATACGCCGGATAAAAGAGGGCGATCCCCTGCAGGTGGCCAGCTGGTATCAGACCTGTTTTGATGCAGGCCTGCCGGTCACCGTCCAGGTGAATGAGAGCCGGGACTGATCGCCACCACACAAGGAATATGAGCATAAAATGAAAGTCACTGAACCCGGGCTGAATAAGCTGATCGATAACCTGAACACCCTGATTTGCGAGGACAGCCTGCTCACGCCCCAGGAGCGTGAAACGCTGGTACTGGCCGTCGCCGCTATCGGCGCCATGAAAGCGCGCGTCGGCTTGAAAAAAGGCGATGCGCCGACCGTTGCCAGACGGGAAAAAAGGGAGAAAAAAGACCGCCAGCCTGATCCGCGTTTTCCGCGAGCCGGTCATCCCTGGCAGGAAGACGAAAAAACCTTACTGAGTGATGCGCTCGATTCGGTACCGGACGAAGAGATTGGCAGGCATCTGTTCTGGCTTTCCGAGAAACTGGGCAGAACGCCTTTCAGTGTTGCTTTCCAGATCGCGGCAATCAGGGAGCTGCAGGACGGCTGGGAGGAGCAGTTCAGGGAGATTTCGGATAACATTCGCTTGTCCGGTCTGAGCATCAGTGATTATCTTACACAGAACGGCACGGGCCATAACGCCTGAAAGAAATTTGCGTTATTTGTAAAATTAAATACCAGGGAAGCCTCAGGATATAAAAAACTAATGACGAAACAGGAATGGATTTTACGACTACGGCGCTGTACATCGAAGGAAACCCTGGAAAGGGTTATAGAAAAAAATAAATATTCTCTGTCAGATGATGAGCTTGAGCATTTCAATGCCGCGGTTGATCACCGGCTGGCGGAGATGACGATGGGAAAGTTGTATGATCGGGTACCGCCAGGTGTCTGGAAATTTGTGAAATAGAACAGGTGACCTTATGAGTTACGGCTGGCTCTTCGAAAGTCCGGATAATGACATTTCGGGTGATAATCATATCAATCTGGAACACCTCCCTCCTGAGCTAAAACAGGTTGCTATCCAGATAGTACAAAATCAGTTTGATCGTGATACTGCAGAGAAAAAACTTGCAGAATTAATCCAGAAACTCGAGTTTGATATAACTGCAGCAGAACTGTCAGCATATCTTTTTAAACCGGGAAATGCCTGACGGCTTACCCGGTAGCGATAAGAGGTATGATTAAACGTCAGATTGCCTTTAGTGTGTAGTTAAATCATAATCACAACAACGTTAATCTGAAACTGATATTGCCGGAGGGGATCATCATGACGGGAAGAGGCATTAACACAGTACGTATCGGCGATGAAGTGAAGCACATCACCGAGCTCGATGCACTAACACTCATGCATGAATGGTCAAAACTTACAAAAGAAAATGCAGACCTGTATGACTATAACCGTCAGGTTAATCGGGGGTGGCGCGGCTTTATTCTTCGCCTGATGGGTATCCATTTGCCTGAAAAAAACCGTGTTTGTCTTTATGGCATTAATGCCAGAAAAGAATCCATCTATCCCGACTGAAGCCGTGCTGGCAGTGATAGTGAGCAGGCCATTGCAGAAGAACAGCTATAATTTGACGTTAAGCGCTTGATATTTAACATAAAACGCATTAAGCGCACCAATGCTGTAGAGGCTCAATGCTAATGTCTATTTGGGGGCTGCGGATGTTTTCCTGTGTACGATTATAATCGGCGCTTTGTCAAATTCCTCGACATGACTTTGATGTGCATCTGCCACTTGAATATGATGACCTGGCTGCCTTTTTCATATAATGCCGTATTCATCGCCGCTATTGCCGCAATAGTGCTGGCGATCACCACCGGCCTGGGCGTTGGTGGTATTTCCGTAATTGTCGGCACTGTGTTCATGTTCTTCTCTATGAATGGCATCATCGCGGCGACATCCTCGACTTGCGCACTGGATGCAGTGCTTAATACAAAACTGCAACGGCTGGAAGAAAACCTGGGGCTGCCGACATCATTCTTTCACAGGATGACTCACGTCAGATAACCCAGGCGCTTGAAACGATTAAAATCGTCGGCGAGCGTTACTCTCCTGAGCATCAGGCTCGCGTAGGTCGTTAATACCCGGACGGGTCCGTACTTTATTGCGGACCCTTGTTTCGCTTCATTAATCAGGCAGATAACTCAGATTGTTTTAAATCAGGTACATATCTGCTAACGCCATAGTGATAGATGCCGCCGGAGAAGTCGTTAATAGACACGCCGGAAACAGATCATCCTGCCTACCCCCGCACCATTTCATGAACCTGTTTGTATTAGCTTTAAATTTGTGATCCATATTGCAAAAACGGTTCAAAAACCAGAAACAAAAAAACAAACTAAATCAAACAAATAATTGAGAATTAATCATTCAAAAATATGACAAAAGTCACAAAATCACAATCAGGTAACTATTTTTAATAAAAGGTCACTTTTTTACTATATCATCACCGTTGCGAACAGGGAAAGATAGCGAGATCGGCAACACGTTGACGCGCACAATAGCATACAGGAGTTGAGATGGCGGTGGTTATAACCTATGTATGTGAGCTTCATGAAGGTGTTCATGCCCGGCCTGCCGGATACATCGCGCGGCTATGTAATCTTTTCCAGGCAGATATCGACTGGGAAAACACCCGTACGGGACTACTGGCAAATGCAAAAAGCGCCCTCTCGCTGATTGCCAGTGACACGCTGGTAAACGATACATGTCGCATCACCCTTTGCGGAGAAGATGAGCAACAGGCCGCAGTCCAGCTGCGCACGTTGCTTTCCGATCTCCCGACCTTCAGCCTTGAACCGGAACCCGCAACCACGTGGGGCTATCTTCCCCGCTGCCTGCGGGAACTGAACCCGCACGTGATTCAGGGAACTCGCATAAATAAAGGCGCAGCCATCGCCAGACCACAGGTAATACAGAGCCTGGCTTTCACCGATATTATCGCCCGCAATCCAGGGCATATCGACAATATTGAAAGCGAAAAAGCCCACTTTCTTGCCGGGTTAGATTCATTACGCCTAGAGCAAGAAGCCGCACTCGGAAAAAACCAAGGTATTGAGCACGACCTTATTGCGGCACATCTATCTCTGATAACCGACAGCGCATTTCAGGATAGTGCGATCGGTTATCTGAATAACAACATGAATGCCTGGTCGGCTATAGCGCAGGCGTCCCTAGACTTTTGCCATCAGCTTGAGCGCTCGCCTAGCCAGTATCTTCAGGAGCGCGCCCTGGATATTCTTGATATCGCGACGCAGCTCATCAGTGCGATCTATGGCGAACAGGCTCTGGCTTACCACCCGCCTTTGCTAAATGAACCGACAATTGTTTTCGCCAGTCACCTGACCCCCAACCAGTTTCTGGCGCTAAACCGCAAACACCTTGCAGGTCTGGTGCTGTCCTCTACGGGGAAAACCTCCCATACAGCCATACTGGCTCGTTCGTCAGGTATCC
The DNA here is from genome assembly GCF_050378715.1 of Klebsiella sp. 2-CIP_Kleb. Taxonomy (NCBI): domain Bacteria; kingdom Pseudomonadati; phylum Pseudomonadota; class Gammaproteobacteria; order Enterobacterales; family Enterobacteriaceae; genus Klebsiella; species Klebsiella sp. 2-CIP_Kleb. The sequence goes on along the minus strand of NZ_JBNRLG010000013.1, from coordinate 23,154 downwards.
CAACCCTAGCGGATATCGATTTTTCATCGCTGGATATCGATGTCGAGCAGCTGATAATCATTGATGGTGAGCCAGGGATCCTGATTACTCATCCGGATGAGAAAGTTCTGCGCTACTACCGTCATGAAATTGCCGTCCAGCAGGATATGCAGCAGCGGCTGCGGGAAAATGCTTTAGCGCCCGCAAGAACCCGCGATGGGCATCGCGTAGAGGTAGCCGCTAATATTGCAAGCCTTGCCGAAGCGCAGGCGGCCTTTGAAAACGGCGCGGAAAGCATCGGCCTGTTTCGCACCGAGATAACCTATATGGGCCGCGATTGCCCGCCCTCCTGCGCTGAACTGACAGACCTGTATAAACAGGTTGTTACTCTGGCAGGGGGGAAGCCCGTTATCTTTCGCACCTTCGATATCGGCGGTGATAAACCGGTTGGATATCTAAGCGTCGACAATGAAGAAAACCCGTTTCTTGGTTTCCGGGCAGTGCGTACTTATCCGCAATATCGCGACCTTTTTTCCACCCAACTGAAGGCTATTCTGAGCGCCTCAGCATCAGGTAAAGCCAAAATTATGCTGCCGATGATTTCTCGGGTGGAAGAACTTATCTGGTGTCGTGAGGTACTGGAATCGGTTAAACAGGAGATGCGCCACGAGGGTCTGGCATTTGATGAACAGACAGCGCTCGGAATCATGCTGGAAGTACCTTCGGTACTTTTCTCTATGGCGGAGATGGCAGAACATGCGGATTTCTTCAGCGTGGGCAGTAATGACCTGACGCAATACTTTTTCGCCGCAGACCGGGGTAATGCCCAGGTAAAAACGCTTTATGACAGTTACACTCCACCGTTTTTACGCGCCCTGCAGTTCGCAGTGAAAGAGGCTCATCGCGCCGGTAAACCTGTCGGGTTGTGCGGTGAACTCACTGCTGACGAAACCATTCTCCCACTGCTTATCGGCATTGGCTTTGATGAATTGAGTATGAACTGCACCGCGATTCCGGGGATTAAGCACGCTCTGGGCCAACTCAGTGCCGGAGATTGCCGGTCGCTGGCGCAGAATCTTTTGCAAAATCACAACGCACAACAGTTCAAAGCCGCATTACATAACTCGAGCCTTAGTGCGGCGCAAAAGCCGCTGCTATCGCCGGAGATGGTTTTATGGGGAATTGACGCCGCTGATAAAAACGAGGCTATCAAAATGATGGTTGATAACCTGTGGCTTCAGCAGCGCACCAATACACGTGACAGGCTCTGCAGTGATATCTGGGCTCGCGAAGTGCCTTTTCCTACCGTCGTTGGCTCGGGCTTTGCTATCCCCCATGCCCAAACGGACGCTGTCAGGGATTCCTCCGTCAGTATTGCCACGCTCAGGCAACCTATCGCCTGGGGCGGCGTCATGGTGGATACCCTGTTCATGCTGACGATTAGCAAATCCGCGCAGGATAACGAGCATATGAAGTACTTCTCCACCCTGGCGCGCATGCTCATGAATGATGAATTTGTCAGCAAGATTAAAGCGGCAAAAAGCCCGGAAGCGCTTTACACGCTGATATCCAGAACTCTGGTCTTCTGAGCAGCAAACGTTACGAGGCTGACATGTTAAAACTATTAAAAAATACTAAACGACATTTTATGACCGGCGTCTCCTACATGATCCCGTTTGTCGTCGCTGGTGGTGTTCTGTTGGCGCTCGCGGTGATGTTTAACGGGGAAGCCGCCGTACCGGACCATGGTTTCCTGAAGGCCATGTCGCAAATTGGTATGGCTGGCTTAACCCTGTTTATCCCCATCCTGTCAGGATTTATCGCGTATTCGATGGTCGATAAACCGGGCATCGCGCCGGGTGCCATCGGCGGCCTGATGGCTTATCAGATGGGCGCCGGATTTTTAGGCGGCATGCTCTCCGGGATTATTGCCGGGCTGGTGGTCTATGTTCTGTTGAACCTGATCGCCCGGCTTAAAACCCCCCACTTCCTGCGCATGGTATTACCGATATTTATTATTCCGCTGATCGGGACCTTTCTCACCGGCATGGCGGTGTATTACATCATTGGCGACCCGATTGCCGTGCTAATGAAGTGGCTTAGCGTCTGGCTTGGCAATATGCAGGGCGCGTCGTTTATTATCCTCGGTACCATCCTGGGCTGCATGATCGCCGTTGACATGGGCGGCCCAATGAATAAAACCGCTTTTTTCTTTGCTGTTGCACTGATCTCAACGAACCCGCAGCTGATGGCAGCAGTCGCTGCCGCCGACTGTACTCCGCCTCTGGGGCTGGCGCTGGCAACCTTTCTGTTTAAAGACATCTTTAATGATGTGGAGCGAGAAGCCGGTAAGCCAGCGATAATTATGGGCTTTATGGGGATAACAGAAGGGGCAATTCCGTTTGCGGCGGCGGATCCGGTACGGGTGATCCCGGCAATTATGCTTGGCAGTGCGGTTGCGGCAATCCTCTCACTATGGTTTGGCGCAACCAACGCCGCCCCGTGGGGCGGACTTATCGTATTACCGGTAGTCAGCAACCATTTTGGCTACATCGTTTCGGTGGTCGCCGGGAGCATCACCACCGCCTTTGCGGTGAAAGTCCTGAAGACAGTTATCAAACCTCGGGCATAATATGGCTACATTTATTCAATCTATTCTCAGTGAATTCAGCGCTCAGGGCTCGATAGACAAAGGCGTCATGGTAGCTAACGGCAATACGCAGGCTCCGGCGATGGCCTACCATCTGCACGTTCCGCGCATTGAGTTGACGGTAAAGGGCACACTTCGCATGCTGCTGCCGAAAGGCGTGGACTGCATCGTGAAATATGAACGTCCGGTCGGCACCATCACCTATATCCCCGCCAATAGCTGGAACTCGCCGCTGTGGGAAAGCCCGGTTATTTGCATGTCGATAGTCTTCTGGAAGCAGGACGTCGGTTTCAGCATCAGCAACTGGGATGGCACGCAGTTTAAAGAGGTAGAGAAGTACAATCTGCAAAACTCCAGCAGTACGGTTCGCGATCGGCTTCTCGACCTGGCTGAATCGCTGGCGTGGTCGCAAGATACCACCAGCGAGACCTTTGCCCACGTGGTCTATGCGCTGCTTAACGACCTGCTGTATCAAATTACCGATGGCCTGAATAACCAGCGAGCTCCCTTCTCATTGCTGGACGAAATTAAGAGCCATATCGATAGTCACTACCACACGGACATTAGCCGGGAAAGCGTCGCCGAAACGTTTAATATTTCCCCAGGCTATCTGTCGCGTCTGTTTTCGAAGGAGTCAGACGTGAAATTTAACGAATATCTCAAGTTAGCCCGCATTTCACGTTCAAAAACGCTGCTGACCAATACCAATCTGAAAATAAACGAAGTTTCAGAAAAGTGCGGTTTCACAGATACTAACTATTTCTGCAAGGTGTTTCGCGATATCAACGACTGTACGCCGCTTGAATACCGCCGCAAAAATAAAGGAGCAAGATCATGACCACTCGTGCAACAAGAGATGAGATTCAGCCTTTCTCCAGCGAACGTAATCTGCATATTGTGGCGGTGACCGCGTGCGCGACCGGCGTGGCGCATACGTACATGGCCGCAGAACAGCTGGAAAAACTGGCGAAGCAGTATTACTTTGCGATCAAAATCGAGACTCAGGGCGTACTGGGGCTTAAGAATCCAATTACCGATAAAGATATTTTCGAGTCTGAGCTCACCATCATCGCATCCGATATTACTATCGATAATCCTTCACGCTTTGAAGGTTGCCGTATTCTGAATGTTTGTATTAATTCGCTGTTACTCAAACCAACTGAGGTTATCGCCGCCATTCGCAAGTCTTTAAATCTGCCGCGAGGCAACGTTATTGACCTGTAGGTGGTTTTCCCTGGCTCTAACAGTCCAGTCTCAAAACCGCACAGACACGCCGAACTTCCTCTCCCATTATTGGGAGAGGGTTTAACCCACAAGATTTTTAGCCAGGAAGCCCATAAAGCTCGGCTATCCGCCCCCCGCCGTGCTGTTCCAGAAACGTCAGCACTCGTCGCACAGAGGTATTCAGCACTCTTGATGCTGGAAAATCAGCCTCCACCAGCAGATGCTGACAGGCGCTAAAGTCCCCCAGAGAAAACGCGCTGTGTGAATCGCTACCCAATGAGAGAAGTCCGCCGCTGTCGCGCACGGCTGCTACAATTTTGCGACAGTTCCCCTCACTGCCCTTACGTGAATGGACGAAAGAGGCGTTATTGACCTCCAACGCCACATGACACTCCTTAGCCGCGGCCACCACCGCCGGGATATCAATCGGATACTCCGGGTTACCGGGGTGGCTGATAATATGGACCTTGCCGCTCGCTATTACTGCAATCAGCGCATCGGTATTGGTGGTGATGCCCGCAGGCGCAAACACCTGCTTATGGAATCCGGCAATCACTAAATCCAGCGACGCACGCATTTTGTCGCTGCAGTCGGTCTCACCACCAGGTTTGATATTGGCCTCAATACCGCGCAGGATCCCCACACCATCGACAACGCGCGGCAGCACACGCAAATTATTAAAGTGAAACGGATGTGGCGCATCAACCATTTCCGGGCCATGGTCGGTAATGGCGATCAGGCGAATATGTTTACGCGCCGCGGCGGCGATATAGTCATGAACCGTACTATAGGCGTGGGTGCTGGCCAGGGTATGCATATGAAGGTCGACGGGATACATGTTATCTCTCCCCTTAATGAAAAACGGCCCCTTAGCATGTAAGAGGCCGTTAAAGGTTAAGCCAGAAGCGCTTTTGCCTGCTGCAACACCACCTCAACGGTAATGCCAAACTCCTGATAAAGCTGTTCCGCCGGGGCGGACTCGCCGTAGGTCTGCATACCGATAATCGCGCCGTTCAGCCCGACATATTTAAACCAGTAATCCGCGATCCCCGCTTCCACGGCAATACGCGCAGAAACCGCCTGCGGCAACACCGCTTCACGATACGCCGCATCCTGCTTGTCGAAGACATCGGTGGACGGCATGGAGACCACCCGCGCCTTCACACCTTCAGCCGTCAGTTGCTGCCATGCGGCTACCGCCAGCTCCACCTCCGAGCCGGTCGCGATAAGGATCAGCTGCGGTTGCCCCTCGCAATTCTTCAGTACATAGCCGCCGCGCGCGATATCCTGCACCTGCTGCCAGGTCCGTTCCTGCTGGGTCAGGTTTTGCCGGGAAAAAATCAGCGCCGTAGGACCATCCTGGCGCTCAACACCATATTTCCACGCCACCGCCGACTCCACCTGATCGCAGGGACGCCAGGTGCTGAGGTTCGGCGTCATGCGCAGTGAGGCAATTTGCTCGACAGGCTGATGGGTCGGGCCATCTTCGCCCAGGCCAATAGAGTCGTGGGTGTAAACCATCACCTGACGCTGCTTCATCAGCGCCGCCATGCGCACTGCGTTGCGTGCGTATTCGACAAACATCAGGAACGTCGAGGTGTACGGCAGGAAGCCACCGTGCAGCGCAATACCGTTGGCGATAGCGGTCATACCGAACTCTCGCACGCCATAGTGAATGTAGTTCCCGGCGCTGTCTTCGTTAATCGCTTTAGACCCGGACCACAAGGTCAGGTTCGATGGAGCCAGATCCGCAGAGCCGCCGAGGAATTCCGGCAACAGTGGACCGAAGGCTTCAATCGCATTCTGCGAGGCTTTACGGCTGGCGATTTTCGCCGGTTTGGCCTGCAATTTTTCAATAAACGCCTGCGCCTTGCTGGCAAACTCTGCAGGCAGTTGCCCATTCACCCGACGGGTAAATTCATCTGCCAGCTCGGGGAACGCTTTCGCGTATGCGGCAAACTGCTGGTTCCACGCAGCCTCCTTAGCCTGCCCTGATTTGCGGGCGTCCCACTGCGAAGCTATCTCAGTGGGGATAACAAACGGTGGATACGGCCAGTCCAGCGCTTCACGCGTTGCCGCCACTTCAGCCTCGCCCAGCGGCGCGCCGTGGACATCATGAGTACCCGCTTTATGCGGAGAGCCAAAACCAATCACCGTTTTGCAGATAATTAACGTCGGCATGGTGGTAATCGACTTTGCAACATCAATCGCGGCACGAATGGATTCAGGATCATGCCCATCGACTCCGCGTACCACATGCCAGCCGTAAGCCTCAAAGCGTTTGGCGGTGTCGTCGGTGAACCATCCCTCGACGTGACCATCGATAGAGATGCCGTTATCGTCGTAGAACGCCACCAGCTTACCGAGCTTCAGCGTCCCGGCCAGGGAGCAAACTTCATGAGAAATGCCCTCCATCATGCAACCGTCGCCCATAAAGGTATATGTGAAGTGATCGACAATGTCGTGGCCCGGGCGGTTAAATTGCGCCGCGAGGGTTTTCTCGGCGATAGCCATGCCGACCGCATTGGCGATCCCCTGCCCCAGCGGCCCGGTGGTGGTTTCGACGCCCGCGGTGTAACCCACCTCTGGGTGCCCCGGCGTTTTCGAATGCAGCTGACGGAAGTTTTTCAGCTCATCAATCGGCAAATCATAGCCGGTAAGGTGCAGCAGGCTGTAGATCAGCATTGAGCCGTGACCGTTGGAGAGCACAAAACGGTCGCGGTTAGCCCACGCGGGGTTATTCGGGTTATGGTTGAGAAAATCCCGCCACAGGACTTCGGCAATATCCGCCATTCCCATCGGTGCGCCCGGATGACCGGAATTAGCTCGCTGAACGGCATCGACACTCAGCATACGGATGGCATTGGCCAGGGTTTTTCGTGATGACATTTAAAACTCCCTCTGAATCTTAAGTAAAAAATCTGCCTCGCCCTTGCGCGTTACGCGCAGGTCGAGGTAGTTATCAATGGTTTTCCAGGTATCGATATCGTGAACTACAGACTGGCGAGTCAGGACTTCAACCACCACGCACCCTGCCTGGGTGGCAGAAAGCAGACCGGCAGTGGAGTCTTCAAAAGCGAGGCAATTAGCGGGAGAAAGACCGAGTCGGGCTGCACCCGTCAGGAACGGCTCCGGATGCGGCTTGCCATGATGAATATCTTCGCTGGTCACCAGCACCGGCGGAACGGGGAAACCGGCTTGTCGGATCCGTGCTGAGGCAACCTTCAGCGACCCGGAAGTCACAATGGCCCAGGGGACCTGCAACTGCTCAAGCTGGCGGAGAAAATCAACAGCCCCGTTAACCGCAGTGATGCCGTCAGTATTGCTCGCTTCAAACTCTTCCAGCGCGAGAAATTCGTCGATGATGATCTGTTCGCTGGCATCGGGCATAAAGTGGCGCAGCGTACTCAAAGCGGGTTTACCGTGGAGATAATGGCATACCGTCCCCGGTTCCAGCCCTTTTTTAGTGGCCCATAAACTCCAGGAGGCCTCTACGAAATCCAGCGAGTTCACCAGCGTCCCGTCTAAATCCAGTAATATTCCACGAAAATGCATCGTAATTACCACAACGAAATAAATAGAGTGTGTATTATTTTGTACTCCATTACCCATGACCATTGAATAGAAAGAAAGTCACTTTAATAGCAATTACGTGACCACTGCTCACCCGTTAATAATAGTGCGGCTGCCATCACAATTACTTAAATCATCTCGCAACACACACACCACAGTAATTCCATATAATTTCATGACCTCGATCACAAAATAATAATCAGGCTTTTTTATTCAAGCAAAGGTCACTTTTTTTCTATTCAAAGATAACTGAGAACGATGAAGGATATAAAACATGAAATGCAGACACCCACATCTGCAAAGAAAATTAATTAGCCCTGGCTAAATGATTATCGGGAGCAATGATGTCAGAGATAATAACGTATCAATGTGATCTAAAGGATGGTATTCACGCCAGACCGGCGGGGTATATCGAACGGCTGTGCAATACATTTCAATCTACGGTGTGCTGGAATAATATTCGCAGCGGCATTCAGGGTAATGGTAAAAGCGCCCTCTCGATTGTCGCCACCGATACCTTACTCAACGACGCCTGTGAAATTACAATCAGCGGAAAAGATGCTGCAAACGCTGCTCAGCAGCTGAGTGCGCTGCTTAAAAAACTGCCCTCCTTCGAGGTTAGTCATGCAGATGAAGCCGCAGCGCCTGCGGGCTATCTCCCGCGTTCGCTGCGGGAGACTCAGCTCAGTTTTATTCAGGGTTCACGCATCAGCGGCGGTGTTGCCATTGCCAAACCCGTTCGTATTCAGAGCCTGTCTCTGGACGAAATGCTGGCGCGTAACCCGGGCGGTGAGTATTCCACGGAGCATCAGCAGCGTATTTTTCTGGCGGGTTTAGAGGCGCTTAAGCAAGAGAAGCAGGCTGCGCTGGAAATTAAAAAAGGCGTTGAGCACGATATTTTACAGGCGCATTTATCCATTATCACCGATGCGACCTTTCAAAGCCATATCTCCTCGGCGATTTCCGGTGGTGACAATACCTGGGATGCGGTGATTAAAGCTGCAATGGAATTCTGTGAAATTCTTAATCGCTCATCAAGCAAATACATTAAAGAGCGGACCCTGGATGTTCTCGATATTACCGGACAATTACTTACTGCGATCTATGGCCCAGGTATATTACCGCAGAACAGTCTTGAATTAACGCAACCATCGATTATTCTGGCCAACAGTCTGACACCAAGTCAATTTCTCGGGATCAATAAAGAGTTTCTTGCCGGGATGGTATTATCCGCCACGGGTAAAACGTCGCACACCGCTATCCTTGCACGTTCGCTCGGTATCCCGACTCTGACAGATATTGATTTTTCGACCCTGCAGCTGAATACAGAAATGGACATCATCATCGATGGCAATCCGGGTATTTTAATTATCGCTCCGGATGAGAAAGTCCTGCGCTATTACCAGAATGAAATTGCCGTTCAGCAGAGTATGCAGCAACAGATGCTGGCTAATGTCTATCAGGCAGCGACCACCAGCGATCATCACAGCATTGAGATAGCCGCCAATATCGCCAGCCTGGCGGAAGCCGAGGCAGCCTTCAGCAACGGCGCTGAAGGCATCGGACTATTTCGTACCGAAATGTCATTCATGGACCGTGAATCCGCACCGGACTACCACGAACTGGCTGAGCTCTACAGCCAGGTGATACAAGTTGCACAAGGGAAACCGGTTATCTTCCGCACCTTCGACATTGGCGGCGATAAACCTGTCGACTATATGAGCATCGGCGAAGAAGAAAACCCGTTTCTCGGCTTCCGGGCGGTGCGAACTTATCCGCGTTATCGCGACCTTTTCGCCATGCAGCTCAAGGCTATCCTCAGCGCCTCGGCTTTTGGCGATGCCAAAATCATGATCCCGATGATCGCCAACGTTGATGAAGTTATCTGGTGCCGTGAAGTCCTCGAAGAGGTCAAAAGTACGATGCGTGATGAAAGGTTGGCATTCAACGACAGCATCTCGCTCGGCGTGATGCTGGAGATCCCCTCCGTTATCTTCGCGATTAGCGAAATAGCGGAATACGCGGATTTCTTCAGCGTGGGCAGCAACGACCTGACGCAGTACTTTTTTGCCGCCGACCGTGGAAATACGCAGGTTGAGGCGGTATACGACAACTATTCCCCGGCATTCCTGCGCGCCATGCAGTATGCCGCCGACGAAGTCCACCGCGCGGGCAAGTGGATAGGTATCTGCGGAGAATTGGGTGCAAGCAAAGATTTTCTGCCGCTATTCGTTGGCATGGGCTTTGACGAACTCAGCATGAGCGGCACCTCGATTCCGGGTGTAAAACATGCGCTGCGCGAGCTGAGTTATGCCAAATGCCAGGGGCTGTCGCAGAACATTGTGGCGTTAAAACGTTCCGCTGATGTCAAAGCCGCGCTGCGTTCACCGGACGTAAAAGCGGTCAGCAAAATGCCGATCCTCGCCCCGGAGTTTATTCTTTGCGGACTACAGGCCAGAGATAAAAACGAAGTTATCAAAAAGATGACCGACAATCTGTGGCTGCACCATCGCACCGATAATCGGGATCAATTAACCGATGATATCTGGACCCGCGAAGACTCATTCTCCACCGCCGTGGGCTATGGCTTCGCCATTCCGCACACCAAGTCGGACCATATTCACTACTCCACCATCAGTATGGCAACCCTTGCGTCGCCCATTATGTGGGGCGATCAGGAAGTCGAAACCGTATTCATGCTCACCGTCAGTAAATCCGCCGACCCTAATGAGCATATGAAATATTTCTCCACGCTTGCCAGAAAGTTAATGAAAGAGGATTTCCGCAATGAAATAAAACAGGCCGAAAACGTCAACGTACTCTACAACCTGATGGCCAATACTCTGGCCGTATGAAATCAGGATTTATTAAGCAATGTTTAAAACCACAGCCAAATAAAAAATCAGGAGTCACTCATGAAAATTGTCGGAGTCGCAGCATGCATTACCGGAGTCGCCCACACCTATATGGCGCAGGAAGCTATCGAGCAGGAGTGCAAAAAAAGGGGTTATGACGTCAAAGTCGAGACCCAAGGCGGCATGGGAATTGAAAATGAATTAAGCGAAGATGAGATTGCCGAAGCCGATGTGGTGATTCTGGCAATTGCTATTGGTATTGAAGGCGTTGAGCGCTTTGAAGAAAAAGAAGACGCTGGACTGATTATTTCGCTGAACCCGGCAGAGGTGGTTCGCGATCCAGCAGCGATTATTGACCGGGCTGAAAAACTGGTGAAATAACCAACCCACCGGTCCTGATTTACTTTCGGCATTCGGTACCGGTGAATAATAACGTTAATTAAATTTCTGCGAACTCTTTATTTAAATTACGACGTAAATGCGTCCGGGGATGATTTCGCCTGAATATCACAATCATCTTAAAAATAAAGATTCCTGGAGGATGAAAATGTCGGAAAAAATGAAAGTCATCAAGGATGATTTAGTCAAAGCATTTAGTACCGGGGTGTCATATATGATGCCGGTGGTGGTGGTCGGCGGTATCTGTCTGGCACTCTCCCTGATTGGCGGTGAGCCGGTCGCGGGTAAAGGCATGGTGGTGACCAACCCATTCTTATTAAACCTCGGCGCTATCGGCAGCGCGGGCCTCGGGATGATGATCCCGGTGCTGGCGGCGTATATCTCCTACTCTATCGCCGGTAAGCCGGGGCTGACGCCGGGTTTAATCACCGGCTTTATGGCCAGCACGCCGCTGGGTGCAGACCATGTGGTAACCGGTTTTCTGGGGGCGATGCTGCTCGGTATTCTCAGCGGATACGTGACCAAATGGGTAAAAGGCTGGAAAGTCGGTAAGGTGCTGATGCCTGTTATGCCGATCATGATTATTCCCATCGCCTCAAGCGTCATCGTCGGCATGCTCTATCTGTATGTACTGATTGGGCCCATCGGTTTTGCCATGAAATGGCTGGTTTCCATGCTCTCACAAATGCAGGGAAGCAGCGGACTGGTACTTGGTCTGATTGTCGGTGCCATGGCGGCCTTTGATATGGGTGGCCCGGTCAATAAAACCGCGACGGCATTTACTCTCGCATTAATGGCTGAAGGTATTTATGGTCCGAACGGCGCTTACCGTGTTGCCTGTGCTATTCCGCCACTGGGCATTGCACTTTCTACTTTTATTTCACCACGTAAATGGGCTGAAGATGAAAGACGAATGGGAACCTCTGCTGCCTTTATGGGATTAATTGGTATTACCGAGGGGGCCATTCCTTTCGCCGTTAAAAACCTGAAGACCGTTCTGCCATCAATAATTATCGGCAGCGCCGTCGGTGCCGGTCTGGCAATGGTTCACGGCGTTGAATCAATGGTTCCACACGGCGGATTAATTGCCATCGCAGGCGTCAATAAAGCACCTGTATGGTACGCCATCGATATGGCTATCGGCGTTATTGTCACCGCAATCTGCCTATATATTCTGCGCCCCAACATTAGCGAGCCGGTAAAAAAAGAGTCGGCTAAAAAAACAATCACTTCTGATATGAATAAAGTCTGAGGAGTTATCATGAAAAACACAATGAAACAGTACGTCGATTATATTGTTAACGGTGGAAAATCAACAATGCTGGGAATTGGCCCCATGTCTCCGGCATTAATTCAGGCCTGTTTTGAGCTGGGTAAAGAAAAAGACCTGCCGCTGATGTTTATTGCCAGCCGCAACCAGGTTGATGCAGATGAGTTTGGCGCGGGTTACGTTAACAACTGGGATCAATTTCGCTTTGCCGCCGACCTGAAAGCGATGGCGGAAAAAGTCGGCTTCGACGGTGATTACTTCCTCTGCCGCGACCACGGTGGCCCGTGGCAGCGTGATAAAGAACGCAAAGACCATATTCCTGAAGCCGAAGCGATGGCGCTGGCGCGCCGCTCTTATCAGGTCGATATGGACGCCGGTTTCGACCTGCTGCACATCGACCCTACAAAAGACCCGTATGTCGTCGGTAAAGTCATTGATATCGAACTGGTGCTGAGTCGTACCGTTGAGCTGATCCGCTTCTGCGAAGAGTACCGGAAGGCAAATAACCTGAAGGAGTTCTTCTATGAAGTCGGAACTGAAGAAACCAATGGCGGCCTGACCGACGTCAGCGCCTATGAAGGGTTTATTATCGAGCTGAATAAGCGTCTTGCTGCCGAATCGCTGCCGCAGCCGCTGTTTATCGTTGGTCAGACCGGTACCCTGACCCGCCTGACCAAAAACGTTGGCCATTTTAACGATAAGCAGTCCGCAGAGCTTTCGGCTATCAGCACCCGTCACGGCGTTGGTCTGAAAGAGCATAATGGTGACTATCTTCCGGATGAGATCCTGTTGAAACATCCGGGTCTGGGCATCACGGCAATGAACGTCGCCCCAGCCTACGGCACCATTGAAACCCGCGCTTATCTGAAGCTGGCGGAAGTCGAGAAAGATCTGGCAGCAAAAGGCTTTATCAAGTCAGCGTCTGATTTAAAAACCGTCCTGACCCGCGAGTGTGTGCTGAGCCACAAATGGGAAAAATGGATGACTGATGAGCACAAAAACAAGTCTGAAGAGCAAATCTTTAACGAGCCAGAATTGTTGAAAGAGATTCTTGAACTCAGCGGCCACTACAACTACGAAAAACCAGCGGTAGTCAAAGAGATGCAAACCATGTTTGCTAATCTGAAGTCGTTTGGTGTCGAACCCGAGCGTTATGTGGTTAATAAAATTAAAGATATGATCCAGAACGAAGCAGAGTGCTTCAATATGCCAGGCCTGACCACCCGCGTCGCGCAGGCAAAATAACCACCTATCCAGCTTAGCAATAAGGAGCGGGCTCTGGCCCCTCCTTGCTATTTGCTGCCCAATTATGAAATACAGGTTTATGCCATGAATCAGCTTGAACAACTAAAGCAGCGAACCACGATTGTTGCCGACAGCGGGGATATTGACAGCATTATGGCTTACCAGCCTGAAGATGCGACCACTAACCCTTCGCTTATTTATAAAGCGGCGCAGCTTCCGCAGTACCAGAAACTGGTAAAAGATGCCGTCGCGGCGGTGAAGTCCCGCCAGAATGGAAAGCCGGTACAACCTGCGGATATTGCCGATTATCTGGCGGTGAGCATCGGGGTGCTGATCCTGAAAAACGTTCCGGGTCGTATTTCAACTGAAGTGGATGCTCGCCTCTCGTTTGATACCCAGGCCAGTATTGCTAAAGCGCGGGAAATTATTGCACTGTATGAAGAGAAAGGTATTGGCAAAGGTCGGGTTTTGATTAAGCTTGCTGCCACCTGGCAAGGGATCCGTGCCGCAGAAACGCTGGAAAAAGAAGGTATCCAGTGTAACCTCACGCTACTGTTCTCCTTTGCCCAGGCCAGAGCCTGTGCCGATGCCAATGTTTTCCTGATTTCCCCGTTTGTGGGCCGTATCTACGACTGGTACAAGAAAAACAACCCTGATACCACCTTCACCGTCGAGAACGATCCGGGTGTCGAATCAGTGCAGAAGATCTATCGCTTCTATAAAATGCACGGCTACCGCACCGTGGTGATGGGTGCCAGTTTCCGTACGCCGGAACAGGTGCTGGCGCTTAACGGATGCGATCGTCTTACCGTTTCCCCGGCGTTGCTGGCGCAGTTGCAGCAAACTCAGGGGGCGGTACCAATGCCGCTGACGTATGAAGGTGAAATCCAGGCGAAGCCCATAGCGATGACCGAAGCTGAGTTCTACTGGGCTCATAATCAGGATGCGATGGCAGTGGAAAAGCTCGCCGAAGGTATTCGCCTGTTTGCCGTGGACCAGAACAGTCTTGAGGCACTGCTGAGTCAATATCTGTAAGCTCCCCTAGCAAATATCCTATGCAGGTAGTTGATTCTTAGACGGGTCCGCAGTAAATATCGGACCCATTATTCCACGTAGCGAAGTGCATCTATCCATGGTTACCTCCAGTGGCCAGACTTAAAGTATAGATAATGCCGCGTCAGCGGCATGGAGGCGCCAGCTGAAGTTGAATGGAGTACTGCGGGTAAATGGCGCCGTCGCCCGGCGCAGCCGGCTACTGTTTTGACAGGTTCTGCCTCACCGACCCCCTTCCCTGCAAAGCTATACCCGCTTAAAACATCTCAGATGCCTCTGTACGCGGTCGGAGTGGTCCCGACAAGGCGACAGCCGCAGTCGGGGCGTATCTCCGCGTTAGCGGGCCGGAGGGCCGCTTACGAGCGTGTACCAAAGAATTGCCCGCAGCTCCCTCCAGGGGTCGTCTCAGAATTCGGAAAATAAAGCACGCTAAGGCGTAGTCACCCCGTGACTCCCCCGCGCCGATGCAGCGAGCTTCGTTCCGTCTTGCAGTGACGCAATCAGCGGGCAGGAAACGTTCCCTTTCCGCGCATGGCAGGCGCACACCAGTTCAGACAGCACGGCCTCCATGCGTGCCAAGTCGGCCATCTTCTCGCGCACATCCTTGAGCTTGTGCTCGGCCAGGCCGCTGGCTTCCTCGCAATGGGTGCCATCCTCCAGCCGCAGTAGCTCGGCGATTTCGTCCAGGCTAAAGCCCAGCCGCTGGGCCGATTTCACGAACCGCACTCGTGTTACATCCGCCTCGCCATAGCGGCGAATGCTGCCATAGGGCTTGTCTGGCTCCGGCAGCAGGCCCTTGCGCTGGTAGAACCGGATGGTCTCCACATTGACCCCGGCCGCCTTGGCAAAAACGCCAATGGTCAGATTCTCAAAATTAATTTGCATATCGCTTGACTCCGTACATAACTACGGAAGTAAGCTTAAGCTATCCAAACCAAATTTGAAAGGACAAGCGTATGTCTGAACCACAAAAGTCTGAACCACAAAACGGGCGCGGCGCGCTCTTCGCCGGTGGGCTGGCCGCCATTCTTGCGTCGGCCTGCTGCCTGGGGCCGCTGGTTTTGATCGCCTTGGGGTTCAGCGGGGCATGGATCGGCAACCTGACGGTGCTGGAACCCTATCGCCCGATCTTCATCGGCGCAGCGCTGGTCGCGCTGTTTTTCGCCTGGCGGCGCATCTACCGCCCGGCGCAAGCCTGCAAACCGGGTGAGGTCTGCGCGATTCCCCAAGTGCGAGCTACTTACAAGCTCATTTTCTGGATCGTGGCCGCGCTGGTCCTGGTCTCGCTCGGATTTCCCTACGTCATGCCATTTTTCTATTAATCACAGGAGTTCATCATGAAAAAACTGTTTGCCGCCCTCGCCCTCGCTGCCGTTGTTGCCCCCGTGTGGGCCGCCACCCAGACCGTCACGCTGTCCGTGCCTGGCATGACCTGCGCCTCTTGCCCGATCACTGTCAAGCACGCGCTTTCCAAGGTTGAGGGCGTGAGCAAGACCGACGTAAGTTTCGACAAGCGCCAGGCCGTCGTCACCTTCGACGATGCCAAGACCAACGTCCAGAAGTTGACCAAGGCGACCGAGGACGCGGGCTATCCGTCCAGCCTCAAACGCTGATCCGTTAACCGAACTCGGGAGCGACACATGGGACTCATCACGCGCATCGCTGGCAAAACCGGCGCGCTCGGCAGCGTCGTTTCCGCGATGGGCTGCGCCGCCTGTTTTCCTGCCATCGCCAGCTTTGGCGCGGCCATCGGACTGGGCTTCTTGAGCCAGTACGAGGGGCTATTCATTGGCATCCTGCTGCCGATGTTCGCCGGCATCGCGTTACTCGCCAATGCTATCGCTTGGCTCAATCATCGACAGTGGCGACGCACGGCGCTCGGCACGATAGGCCCGATCTTGGTGCTGGCAGCGGTGTTTTTAATGCGGGCTTACGGCTGGCAGAGCGGTGGACTGCTCTATGTCGGCCTGGCCTTGATGGTTGGGGTGTCGGTCTGGGATTTCATCTCGCCAGCACATCGCCGCTGCGGGCCGGACAGCTGTGAATTGCCAGAACAACGTGGCTGACGGCAACAGCCGTAGCCACCACAGAAAAGGAAAAATACATGACCACCCTGAAAATCACCGGGATGACCTGCGACTCGTGCGCGGCTCACGTCAAGGAAGCCTTGGAGAAAGTGCCCGGCGTGCAATCGGCGCTGGTGTCCTATCCGAAGGGCACAGCGCAACTCGCCATTGAGGCGGGCACGTCATCGGATGCGCTGACTACCGCCGTGGCCGGACTGGGCTACGAGGCAACGCTTGCCGATGCGCCACCGACGGACAACCGCGCCGGCCTGCTCGACAAGATGCGCGGCTGGATAGGGGCCGCTGATAAGCCCAGTGGCAACGAACGCCCGTTGCAGGTCGTCGTCATTGGTAGCGGTGGAGCCGCGATGGCGGCAGCACTGAAGGCCGTCGAGCAAGGCGCGCAGGTCACGCTGATTGAGCGCGGCACCATCGGCGGCACCTGCGTCAACGTCGGTTGTGTGCCGTCCAAGATCATGATCCGCGCCGCCCACATCGCCCATCTGCGCCGGGAAAGCCCATTCGACGGCGGCATGCCACCCACACCGCCGACGATCTTGCGCGAGCGGCTGCTGGCCCAGCAGCAGGCCCGTGTCGAAGAACTCCGTCATGCCAAGTACGAAGGCATCCTGGACGGCAATTCAGCCATCACCGTTCTGCACGGTGAAGCGCGTTTCAAGGACGACCAGAGCCTTATCGTTAGTTTGAACGAGGGTGGCGAGCGCGTCGTGATGTTCGACCGCTGCCTGGTCGCCACGGGTGCCAGCCCGGCGGTCCCGCCGATTCCGGGCTTGAAAGAGTCACCCTACTGGACTTCCACCGAGGCCCTGGCGAGCGACACCATTCCCGAACGCCTTGCCGTAATCGGCTCGTCGGTGGTGGCGCTGGAGCTGGCGCAAGCCTTTGCCCGGCTGGGCAGCAAGGTCACGGCCCTGGCGCGCAATACCTTGTTCTTCCGTGAAGACCCGGCCATCGGCGAGGCGGTGACAGCCGCTTTCCGTGCCGAGGGCATCGAGGTGCTGGAGCACACGCAAGCCAGCCAGGTCGCCCATATGGACGGTGAATTCGTGCTGACCACCACGCACGGTGAATTGCGCGCCGACAAGCTGCTGGTCGCCACCGGCCGGACACCGAACACGCGCAGCCTGGCATTGGAAGCGGCGGGGGTAGCCGTCAATGCGCAGGGGGCCATCGTCATCGACAAGGGCATGCGCACCAGTAGCCCGAACATCTACGCGGCCGGCGACTGCACCGACCAGCCGCAGTTCGTCTATGTGGCGGCAGCGGCCGGCACTCGTGCGGCGATCAACATGACTGGCGGCGATGCGGCCCTGGACCTGACCGCAATGCCGGCCGTGGTGTTCACCGACCCGCAGGTCGCCACCGTGGGCTACAGCGAGGCGGAAGCACATCACGACGGGATCGAGACCGACAGTCGCCTGCTAACACTGGATAACGTGCCGCGTGCGCTTGCCAACTTCGACACACGCGGCTTCATCAAGCTGGTCATCGAGGAAGGTAGCGGACGGCTCATCGGCGTGCAAGCGGTGGCCCCGGAAGCGGGTGAACTGATCCAGACGGCGGTGCTCGCCATTCGCAACCGTATGACCGTGCAGGAACTGGCCGACCAATTGTTCCCCTACCTGACCATGGTCGAAGGGCTGAAGCTCGCGGCGCAGACCTTCAGCAAGGACGTGAAGCAGCTTTCGTGCTGCGCCGGATGAGGAAAAGGAGGTGTTCAATGAGCGCCTACACAGTGTCCCGGCTGGCCCTTGATGCCGGGGTGAGCGTGCATATCGTGCGCGACTACCTGCTGCGCGGATTGCTACGGCCGGTCGCGTACACCACGGGCGGCTACGGCTTGTTCGATGACACCGCGTTGCAACGGCTGCGCTTTGTACGGGCTGCCTTCGAAGCGGGTATCGGCCTGGACGCACTGGCGCGGCTGTGCCGGGCGCTGGATGCTGCGGACGGTGACGGTGCGTCTGCGCAGCTTGCCGTGTTGCGGCAACTCGTCGAGCGTCGGCGCGAGGCCCTGGCCAGCCTCGAAATGCAACTGGCCGCCATGCCAACCGAACCGGCACAGCACGCGGAGAGTCTGCCATGAACAGCCCAGAGCACTTGCCGTCTGAGACGCACAAACCGATCACCGGCTACTTGTGGGGCGCGCTGGCCGTGCTCACCTGTCCCTGCCATTTGCCGATTCTCGCCATTGTGCTAGCCGGCACGACGGCCGGCGCGTTCATCGGGGAGCACTGGGGTATTGCAGCCCTCACGCTGACCGGCTTGTTTGTCCTGTCTGTGACGCGGCTGCTGCGGGCCTTCAAGGGAAGATCATGACCGCTTCCCAGCCAGCCGAGAGTGGGCAGCTTTGAGCTTCGCTACCAATCTGGAGGAGTACCACCATGAACGCAAACGCCCCGAACACTGCCAGTTGCACCACCTGCTGCGTATGCTGCAAAGAAATTCCGCTCGATGCCGCCTTCACCCCGGAAGGCGCGGAATACGTCGAACATTTCTGCGGGCTGGATTGCTATGAACGCTTCCAGGCACGCGCCAAGGCCGCGACAGAATCTGACATTGCGCCTGTCCCTGGCGGTTCGCAGCCGTCAGATTGAGGCATACCCTAACTTGATGTCAGGCAGGGCCGCGCCGCTTCGTCAGAATAGAGTCTGCTTTCCCATTTTTTGACACATGCCCGCGAAGGTTATAGATTTCAGCCTGACAGAAATGGGCTTTGAGGCACAACGGAACAGAAAGTGCACTTAAGCCGCCTTCAACCAAGGAGACATCGTGCAGGGGCACCGCATCGGCTACGTCCGGGTCAGCAGCTTTGACCAGAACCCGGAACGCCAGCTGGAACAAACCCAGGTGAGCAAGGTGTTCACCGACAAGGCATCGGGCAAGGACACCCAGCGCCCCCAGCTCGAAGCGCTGCTGAGCTTCGTCCGCGAAGGCGATACAGTGGTGGTGCACAGCATGGATCGGCTGGCCCGCAACCTCGATGACCTGCGTCGCTTGGTACAGAAGCTGACTCAGCGCGGCGTGCGCATCGAGTTCCTGAAGGAGGGCCTGGTGTTCACTGGCGAGGACTCGCCGATGGCCAACCTGATGCTGTCGGTGATGGGGGCCTTCGCTGAGTTCGAGCGCGCCCTGATCCGCGAGCGGCAGCGTGAGGGCATCGCCTTGGCCAAGCAGCGTGGCGCGTACCGGGGCCGCAAGAAAGCCCTGTCCGATGAGCAGGCTGCTACCCTGCGGCAGCGAGCGACGGCCGGCGAGCCCAAGGCGCAGCTTGCCCGCGAGTTCAACATCAGCCGGGAAACCCTCTACCAGTACCTCCGCACGGACGACTGACACATGCCGCGTCGCTTGATCCTCTCGGCCACGGAGCGGGACACCCTGCTTGCGCTGCCGGAAAGCCAGGATGACCTGATCCGCTACTACACCTTCAACGACTCCGACCTGTCGCTGATCCGCCAGCGACGCGGCGACGCCAACCGCCTCGGCTTCGCCGTGCAGCTCTGCCTGCTGCGCTACCCCGGTTACGCGCTGGGAACCGACAGCGAGCTGCCCGAGCCGGTCATCCTGTGGGTGGCGAAGCAAGTCCAGGCCGAGCCGGCGAGCTGGGCAAAGTACGGCGAGCGCGACGTGACCCGTCGCGAGCATGCCCAGGAACTGCGCACCTACCTGCAACTGGCCCCGTTCGGCCTGTCCGACTTCCGCGCCCTGGTGCGCGAGCTAACCGAGCTGGCCCAGCAGACCGACAAAGGCTTGCTGCTGGCCGGTCAGGCCCTGGAGAGCCTACGGCAGAAACGACGCATCCTGCCGGCGCTGAGCGTGATTGACCGGGCCTGCTCGGAAGCCATTGCGCGAGCCAATCGGCGGGTCTACCGCGCCCTGGTCGAACCACTCACGGACTCGCATCGGGCCAAGCTGGACGAGCTGTTGAAGCTCAAGGCCGGCAGCAGCATCACCTGGTTGACCTGGCTGCGCCAGGCACCGCTGAAACCCAACTCTCGGCACATGCTGGAACACATCGAGCGGCTGAAGACATTTCAGTTGGTGGACTTGCCCGAAGGCCTGGGCCGGCACATCCACCAGAACCGCCTGCTCAAGCTGGCCCGCGAGGGTGGGCAGATGACGCCCAAAGACCTCGGTAAGTTCGAGCCGCAGCGCCGCTACGCGACCCTGGCCGCCGTGGTGCTGGAGAGCACCGCGACCGTGATCGATGAGCTGGTCGATCTGCATGACCGCATCCTGGTCAAGCTGTTCAGCGGCGCGAAGCACAAGCATCAGCAGCAGTTCCAGAAGCAGGGCAAGGCGATCAACGACAAGGTGCGCCTGTACTCCAGGATCGGCCAGGCGCTGCTGGAAGCGAAGGAAAGCGGCAGCGACCCCTATGCCGCCATCGAGGCGGTGATTCCCTGGGACGAGTTCACCGAGAGCGTCAGCGAGGCCGAGCTGCTGGCCCGGCCGGAAGGCTTCGACCACCTGCACCTGGTCGGCGAGAACTTCGCCACCCTGCGCCGTTACACGCCGGCCTTGCTGGAGGTGCTGGAACTGCGCGCCGCGCCGGCCGCGCAAGGCGTGCTGGCAGCCGTGCAGACCCTGCGTGAGATGAACGCCGACAACCTGCGCAAGGTGCCGGCCGATGCACCCACGGCCTTCATCAAGCCGCGCTGGAAGCCGCTGGTGATCACCCCGGAAGGCCTCGACCGGAAATTCTACGAAATCTGCGCCCTGTCCGAGCTGAAGAACGCCCTGCGCTCCGGCGACATCTGGGTCAAGGGCTCGCGGCAGTTCCGCGACTTCGACGACTACCTGCTGCCGGCCGAGAAGTTCGCCGCACTCAAGCGCGAGCAGGCCCTGCCCCTGGCGATCAACCCGAACAGCGACCAGTACCTGGAAGAGCGTTTGCAGCTGCTGGACGAGCAGTTGGCCACCGTCACCCGCCTGGCCAAGGACAACGAGCTGCCCGATGCCATCCTCACCGAGTCAGGGCTGAAAATCACCCCGCTGGATGCGGCGGTGCCGGATCGGGCGCAGGCGCTGATCGACCAAACCAGCCAGTTACTGCCGCGCATCAAGATCACCGAACTGCTGATGGACGTGGACGACTGGACGGGCTTCAGCCGCCACTTCACCCACTTGAAGGACGGGGCCGAGGCCAAAGACAGGACGTTGCTGCTGTCCGCAATCCTCGGTGATGCGATCAACCTCGGGCTGACCAAGATGGCCGAGTCGAGCCCCGGCCTGACCTACGCCAAGCTGTCCTGGCTGCAAGCCTGGCACATCCGCGACGAAACCTATTCGGCGGCCTTGGCCGAGCTGGTCAACCACCAGTATCGCCACGCCTTTGCCGCCCACTGGGGCGACGGCACGACCTCATCCTCCGATGGCCAGCGCTTCCGCGCGGGTGGCCGGGGCGAGAGCACCGGGCACGTCAACCCGAAGTACGGTAGCGAGCCGGGACGGCTGTTCTATACCCATATCTCCGACCAGTACGCGCCGTTCAGCACCCGCGTGGTGAATGTCGGCGTCCGCGATTCCACCTATGTGCTCGACGGCCTGCTGTACCACGAGTCCGACCTGCGGATCGAGGAGCACTACACCGACACGGCCGGCTTCACCGATCACGTCTTTGCCCTGATGCACCTGCTAGGCTTCCGCTTCGCGCCGCGCATCCGCGACCTCGGCGAAACCAAGCTGTACGTGCCGCAGGGCGTGCAAGCCTACCCGACGTTGCGCCCGCTGATCGGCGGCACCCTGAACATCAAGCACGTGCGTGCCCACTGGGACGACATCCTGCGCCTGGCCAGCTCGATCAAGCAGGGCACCGTCACCGCCTCGCTGATGCTGCGCAAGCTCGGCAGCTACCCGCGCCAGAACGGACTGGCCGTGGCCCTGCGCGAGCTGGGCCGGATCGAGCGCACGCTGTTCATCCTGGACTGGCTGCAAAGTGTTGAACTGCGCCGCCGCGTGCATGCCGGCCTGAACAAAGGTGAGGCGCGCAACTCGCTGGCCAGGGCGGTGTTCTTCAACCGCCTTGGGGAAATCAGGGATCGGAGCTTCGAGCAGCAGCGCTACCGGGCCAGCGGCCTCAACCTGGTGACGGCGGCTATCGTGCTGTGGAACACGGTGTACCTGGAACGCGCCACCCAGGGGTTGGTCGAGGCCGGCAAGCCGGTGGACGGCGAGCTGCTGCAATTCCTGTCGCCGCTGGGCTGGGAGCACATCAACCTAACCGGCGATTACGTCTGGCGGCAGAGCCGCAGACTGGAAGACGGGAAGTTTCGGCCCTTACGGATGCCCGGAAAACCTTAGCGTACGATTTTTTCCGAATTCTGCGGGCTCCCCGACTATGCTCAATACTCGTGTGCACCAAAGCGAGGTGAGCATGGCGACGGAGGCTCTGTTGCAAAGATTGGCGGCAGTCAGAGGTAGGCTGTCGCTCTGCGCCGATCAGGCGGCTGCTGCGAAATGGTGGTTGAGCATGCCCATGGCCTCCGTCAGCGCCGAGGGCCCAATGCCAAAAGCTCTCTCCACAAGGCGCACCTCGCCCCTGATGCCGGGCTGCAGGCACCAGGGGCGAGCCTGTCCTTTGCGCAGGGCTCGCATGACTTCGAATCCCTTGATCGTGGCATAGGCCGTGGGGATCGATTTGAAACCGCGCACCGGCTTGATCAGTATCTTGAGCTTTCCGTGATCGGCCTCGATCACGTTATTGAGGGCTCTGTTGCAAAGATTGGCGGCAGTCAGAGGTAGGCTGTCGCTCTGCGCCGATCAGGCGGCTGCTGCGAAATGGTGGTTGAGCATGCCCATGGCCTCCGTCAGCGCCGA
>NZ_JBNRLG010000012.1:0-56819 GCF_050378715.1 Klebsiella sp. 2-CIP_Kleb. | reverse complement strand
TTCGCGTTTAAACTCTGCGCTGAAATTTCTTTTTTTCATTATGGCACCTGTGTTGTTCTGAGGTGAGCATATCACCTCTGTTCAGGTGGCCAAATTCAGTAAACCACTTCAGACCGCAACCGTGCTGTTGCGAATCAGCGACTGAGCGGGAGCAATGCACGGTGGAAGTGGACAACAGATTATAACCGTCGCTCGATAGCGGAAACGGCGATGTATCGGATAAAACAGCTGTTGGGTGGTTCACTGACGCTGCGTGATTATGATGGTCAGGTGGCGGAGGCTATGGCCATGGTGCGGGCACTGAACAAAATGACGAAGGCAGGCATACCAGAAAGCGTGCGCATTGCCTGAAAACACAACCAGCTACAGGGACACTCGCCCCGAATCTGATTTATTCAACAACGCCGTCACGGATGCGCAGTGTCGGCGCTGCTCTGCGCCATACCAGCCCGGCAGCAGGTAACCATCTCCGGATGGTTGAGGCATGTAGCGGACAACCGGTGACATCACGGATTTTTATCGCCAGCAGTTCGGTACTCCAGCGGGAACGCTGATAACCGAAATCGCCGGGAGAATGCTTCACAAGCTCACGCAGCAATGCGCAAATATGTTCGAACGGCCAGCGCCTGCCACGTCCTGACGGTAATGACTTCAGGCCTTCAGCACCAGACAGAGTGAACCAGTTAATCCAGCGACCAATCGATGAGCGGGCACAGCAGAGTGTTCTGGCCACATGACTGACGCGCTCGCCCCGGTGCAACATCAGCATGGCGGTCAGTCTGCGGGCATAATTTTTATCACGCGTTTTATGGATAGCTTTCTGCATCAGGCGTCGTTCGTCACGGGGAATTGGTGCTATGATCGGCATCGCTCAGTCCGGTTGGTGATTTGGGATATTCAGCGATTGATCAGATCGCACAATTCGGGCTGAGTTCCCTCAAAGTGATCTACTATTCCGAACAGTTATTTAGCTCCACCAACGGTATTGGCTCGGCCTGAACGTCGGTTGTCATTGTCATGTCACTCATCATACTTCTCCTTCGTTTAAGGTTGTGGATCAACCGCCGGACTCACCGTCACCGGGACGCGCTGAGGCGCGTGGTGATGATCGTGCGCTGGCGGGCACGCCGCGTTCGCCAGCACGACAGGCTGACCATGAGGTGTGTTGAGATAGGCGTGCCGCCACTCCTGCACCCTCGATGCGATTTCCTGTTCTCCCGCCACGCCCAGCGAGGCCACCATGTTCTCCATCGCCGCGGCCCACTGGCGGTAGTAGGCATCATTCACACTCTCACCGGGCCGTGCGGGTGCGGCTTTGATCTCGTCACTAAATACCTTGACCCATTCCTTCCAGGCGAAATGTCCGGCCTGATGCAGGTGAACGATCAGAGAAAATGCCTGCGCCTGCCAGGGATGGTCGAAAACCGGCACGCCTTCGTCACGCGGGAGGCTAATCGCTGCGTAGTCGTTGCTCATGGTGCCTCCAGATAGTCGTCCCAAAGATCAATGTACACGCGGTCTGGCAGCGTGTTGCCCCACAATTCCCGAGCGGTGAAGCTCACGCTATAAACGTGCTGGGGATGCGCCCCCAGACTATGCGCCAGCGTATCCGGCGTGCCGAACACCCCGTGGGCGATCTCGATGGTGCCAATCTTGCCTCGCACGTAGCGCGGCATACGCGTGTGGGTAGACGGGTTAATATTTTTGGTCCTCACCCGGTCTCCCACCTGGAAACGGGAGACTGCATCGTGGTCAATGCGCGCCGATGCGCCGGTTTTCATCACCATATCGGCCATCTCCGGCGTTAATACTGGCGTACCGGGCGGGCATGGTACCGGTTTCACCGCACCTTGTAATTCGGCGGCGGTGATCACCCCCTTTTCCAGCAACAGGGTTTCGAACGAATGCAGCCAGTGCTCGTAATAGCTTTCCTCCAGGTACTGGGCCGGATCCATACGCTCAATGGCATGGCGGAATTCGTCCACGTTAAAATAACCGCCGACGAACAACCCGGGAAACAGCGAGAAAACCCGGCGTTCCCAGTCATGATGAAACACCGGCTCATTGGCTTCGCCAATCACCGGCCCCATGCCGTGCATGCCGCCTAGATCGTGTATCCCGTTCATTGCTTGCTCCCCCTCACTCGCCGGGCAGCCAGGGCAGGCCGGTGCCAATCATCGAATCGCGCGTGACCAGCTCCGCCAACTGCGCTTCACTCCAGCCTTCTGTGCCCGCAGGGCGCTCAGGCAGCACCAGATAGCGCAGTTCGGCGCTGCTGTCCCAAACGCGCACCTCTTTGTTTTCGGGAATGTTCAAACCGAATTCGGCCAGCACCGCACGTGGCTCAATGACAATGCGCGAACGGTACGGCGCGGACTTGAACCATACCGGCGGCAGACCCAGCACCGGCCAGGGGTAGCAGGAGCACAAGGTACAGACGAATACGTTATGTACCGCAGCGGTGTTTTCCACTACCACCATGTCCTCGCCCTGGACGCCAGAAAAGCCCAGTTCAGCGATGGCTTTGGTGCCGTCCGCCAGCAGCCGCGCCTTATACGCCGGATCCGCCCAGGCTTTCGCCACTACTTGTGCGCCATTCCGAGGCCCGACCTTATGCTCATAGGTGTCAACCAGTTGATCGAGCGCCGCCAGATCGATCATACCTTTCTCTAGCAGCAGCGACTCCAGCGCCTTGACCCGCAGGACGATCTCCTCTGGCGGTTCGGTATGATCGTGTTCATGTTGATAGCTCATATCATTCTCCTGTATCAGTGTGGAACCAATGACGGTTAAAAACGTCGCCAGTCGCCAAGCGCTTCAAGCACGGCGGCAGCCTGGTAGAGCGTGCTTTCCGAGTAACGCCGCCCCACCAGCATCAGCCCTACTGGCAAATCGTCCACCAAACCGCAGGGCACAGTCATGGCCGGATGGCCGGTGATGTTCTGCGGCACCGTGTTGCCGAGCATTTCCAGCGCCCGGTGCACGAACTCCGGCATCGGACAGCCCGCCTCCGGCAATGGCTGGGAGACAATCGGCAACGTCGGCATCACTAGCAGGTCATACCGATCCAGCGCCCGCTCATAGCTGGCGATGACCCTGCGCCGGATATTCTGGGCCTTGGCGTAATAGCGGCCGTGATAGCGCTCCAGCCCGTACTGGCCGACGAACATGCACAGCTTGAGCGGCGCGGAGAGTAAGTCAGCCTGGTCGCGCCAACCGATCTGCTTGTCCAGCAGTGCGATGTCGTATTGACCGTTCCAGTTAAAGCCCATGCCGTTGTGCATCATCTGCATCATCAGCCCTTCGCAGCCGATAGATTGCCACAGCGCCCCCGCCAGACCGTGCTCCGCCACTGACGCCGTCCCGACCATGGCCCCCATCCTTTCCAAACGGGCAATGGCTTCATGCACCTTCGCCTCCACCCGCATATCCATATTCGGCAACTGGAAACCTTCAGTCAGGATACCGATCTTCAATCCGTCCACGCCCCGGCCCAGCGCTTCGCTGTAAGCCTCAACTTTGGGCGCGTACTGACGCGGATCCAGTCCGTCCTCACCGGCGATGACCTCCAGCATCAGCGCATTGTCGCGCACGTTGGCCGTCATTGGCCCGGCGTGATCCACGGTGGCTTCGATGGGCATGATACCGGTGTAGGGCACCAGACCGTGTGTCGGCTTCATACCGTAGATGCCGCAAAATGCAGCGGGGATGCGGATGGAGCCCCCCTGATCGCCGCCGATGGCCATGTCCACGTCACCGGAGGCCACCAGCGCCGCACTACCCGAGGATGAGCCGCCAGCGGAATAGCCGTGACGCAGCGGGTTGTGCACCGGCCCCGCATCCGAGGTGTGGCTGCCACCTGACAGACAGTAATGTTCACAGTTGGCCTTGCCGAGAATGGTGGCACCAGCGTCCAGCAGACGTGTCACCACCGTAGCGTCATAAGACGGAACGAAACCTTCCAGCGCGGCGGCGCCGCTCATCATCGGCACACCAGCCAGCGCCACGTTGTCCTTAAGGGCCACGGTATGTCCGGCCAGCTTGCCCTCCCCTGCCCCTTTTACCTCGCTTTTGTAACACCAGGCGTTGTGCGGGTTTTCCGCGTCGGTGGGACGGTAACCCGCCGTGCGCGGATAACGAATTTCTGGAATGTCATCGGGCTGTTGGTCGATAAGATCATATGCATCGAAACTTCCCTGCATCAGGCTGAGATATTCACCTGCCTGTTTCGGCGTCAACTGCATATGCAAACGTTGGGCGAGCGCCTGGAGCTGTTCTGGAGTGGGTCGCGTGATAGCCATAAATTTTCTTTCCTTATTCCCCCCAATCGAAATGATGCGTATGGATATGCGGGAAAAATAGTGAGTACGGAGACGTCGCGTGGCTAAGCTCATCCCATAGAGGATGGTCTAATGCAGCAACGGTGCAAGGAACACTCTAGGCCGATCACACCCGGTGCTGCTTGGTTCGGAAAGACAATTTTTGTATTGTTTGAGCCAGCTCGGCGATCGTCAGGGAAATGTATGTACGGTGCAGGATAGAAATAGCAAAGTACTTAGAAATCAATCAATTTAAAATAATCACCTGAGAAGTTGTCTTTCTTGAGAATTTGACCAGCTATTCGCCAGTAAGACAAAATTACCACTTCTGAAACATCAGCTTTTCAGAAGAGACGACAAAGGCTTTGCGGAAAGCGTGGCTTAAGTAGTAGAAGTCGGGAAAACCGATATTCAGCGCCGCCTGAGACAAGAGATTAAGCCTGCCGCACTTGATGTCCTAGCCGACAGACCAGTCACCACCATTGGCGTCTTCTTGTATCCCATCTCCCGCCTTTGGTCGATGCCCCAGCAGCCCAAGAAATCCGAGAGCAGCGGCGCCCGAGACAAACTCGCTTTCCAACCGCGCTTCCGCAAACCGGAAGGGAATGTGACCTGCTCCCCGTTGATTAATACACCGTGATGTTAGTAATGTCTTCATAAGCCACATGAGGACACCCCCATGAAGAAGCGTTTTTCCGACGAACAGATCATCAGTATTCTCCGCGAGGCTGAAGCCGGGGTTTCTGCCCGTGAGCTCTGCCGCAAGCACGCCATTTCCGACGCCACCTTTAACACGTGGCGCAAGAAGTATGGCGGTATGGAAGTGCCCGAGGTTAAGCGCCTGAAGTCGCTTGAGGAAGAGAACGCCAGACTCAAGAAGCTGCTTGCCGAAGCCATGCTGGATAAGGAGGCACTCCAGGTGGCTCTGGGGCGAAAGTACTGACGACAGACCAGAAGCGGGAAACCGTTGAGTTTATGTGTGATGCGACCGGTCTGTCGCAACGTCGTGCCTGCAGGCTTACAGGTTTGTCCCTGTCGACCTGCCGTTATGAGGCTCAGCGTCCGGCGGCTGATACGCATTTATCAGGGCGCATCACTGAGCTGGCACTCGAACGAAGGCGTTTTGGTTACCGGCGCATCTGGCAGTTATTACGTCGGGAGGGCCTTCACGTCAACCACAAGCGGGTATACCGCATTTACCACCTTAACGGCCTGAGTGTGAAGTGCAGACGACGTCGTAAAGGTCTGGCGACTGAGCGGCTTCCGCTTCTTCGCCCGGATGCGCCTAACCTGACATGGTCGATGGATTTTGTCATGGATGCACTTGCCAGCGGCCGCCGGATTAAGTGCCTGACTTGTGTGGATGATTTCACGAAGGAGTGTCTGACGATCACCGCTGCTTTCGGTATTTCAGGTGTTCAGGTCACGCGTATTCTGGACAGCATCGCGCTCTTTCGTGGCTATCCGGCGACAATAAGAACCGATCAGGGCCCGGAATTTACCTGCCGCGCGCTCGAACAATGGGCCTTTGAGCATGGTGTGGAGTTGCGACTTATCCAGCCAGGTAAGCCAACGCAGAACGGGTTTATTGAGAGTTTCAACGGTCGCTTTCGGGATGAATGCCTGAATGAACACTGGTTCAGCGATATTCTTCATGCTCGGAAAATCATTAATAACTGGCGGCAGGACTACAACGAGTCCAGACCTCATTCATCGCTGAATTACCAGACGCCGGCTGAATTTGCAGCAAGCTGGAGAAATGGAAAATTAGAAGGTAAACAAACCGACATTACTAACTGATCGTTGTATCTAATACTGGGGGCAGGTCAGGGAGTCTAGTCCTTTCGGATTAAAACAGTGCAGTAAACGCACCAAAATAAACGGAGCGCACCAATCAAGAGCAACCTGACTAACCAGGCGGTTTGTCTCTCCAGCAACAGAAACTGTCTTTAATAATAAAGCGTACTAAACCAAAATGAGTAACATTCAGGACTGAGAGACTCTACCGAATTCGTGACAGCCCAGCGTGGCACAAACACAGTAAAGAGTAATCAAGGCTGATACGATGGAATCATACACTCCGTGCACCCTTTGTATTGGTGCAATTACAGAAGATGCGGGTTTTAATAATAAAATAAAATCTATTTTTGGTTCTGTATTACAGTGGGACCAACTGGAAAACAGGATCTGCGAATCTGATAATAAAGTAGACCTGCTCATTATTGACTATGACAACACATGGATTAATCATGAAATGATTAAAGAAACCTCCGTCGCCAAACTGGGAGTAGTATCAAGTTACAAACCGGCGATTATCAACAACCATAACCTCCATGCCGTATTATTTAAAGCATCCGGTGAACATGAGATCCAGATGCTCGACTGGAAAGCAATCCGCCATGACGCCGCCAGCGGCTTCGGGATTGAGAACATTCCACTTGGCAACAGTAAACTTGATATTTCCGTCGGCCGTCAGGATCTGAAAAATTACGCCAGAGACTATTCCGATACCACCAGCGTGAATACCAATCTTGTTAACCTTAATTGGCATGACATTCCGCTATGGGATAAAGCCAGTCTGTCTCTGTCAGCCAGATATAATTTCGCCAACAAGACGGACGAGCAGAAACGGGGCGAAAACGACCACCAATACTTTAAGCTAAAAGATGCCTGGCTGGGCACCGCACTCCTGCATCAAAAATATGACAACAAGGATTTCAATGACTTTGTATTCCAGATCGCCAACAATGCCATCGGTAGCAGTTTCATAGGTCTTGATTCATCGAATCCGGAATACGGAGCAAATGATTATTATTATGGGGACCATTCCGGCGGAGTAGCATACCGATTGATTACCCAGGGCGAAAACTACCTTAGCGATCGGATCCTGCTCGCCAATACTGCAGTCTTGAGTACTGGCAACGATTTGTATAGTTACAATACCGGTGCCCATACAGATTTTAATAGCCTGCGCCTGGTGCTTCGGCCAGCATGGATCTGGGATCAATATAACCAGACGGGGACAGAGCTCGCTTATTTCAATCAGACCAATAAGTCTAACGGTCAAAGCTATCATGAATCTGGCTATAAAGTGACGCTTTATCACGCTCTGAAAGTAGACACCAGCATGCTGACTTCCCGGCCGGAAATTCGCTTCTATACCTCTTTTTTAAAAGCGCTGAATAACGAGAACGACGGTTTCAGCTTTAGTGACGACAAAGATCATCAGGTTTCTGTTGGTGTTCAGGCTGAAATCGCCTGGTAATGCCAAAAAACAGCGTTATTGATTAACTAATTCCCCATCCATACTCATTTGAATGGGGCTTTTTACCAGAGGAATAAATAAAAATGAGTAGAATGAAGTCGTGGTTTCAAGGCCCTCAAAATATTTCCAAAGCAGAAGCTGTCGAAGACTATGCCGTAGGACGTGTTCCCTCCCACTATCGATGGCCTATTCCTGCGATCATTGTTGTGCTTCTTGGAAATTCTACCGCCATGTTCTGGTTCAGTTTTGGCGCCGGCATTAGTTACCAGGTTGGCTGGCCATACATGTTACTGCCTGTCACCTATATGGTGATATTTGCCACACTGATTGGATCCTGCACCATGAAACTGGCCAGCAAGGAAGGGTTATCCCTGAACCTGCTCACGCGTGGATTGGGATTTGGTTATATGGGTTCAGCTTTAACTTCCTTTATTTATGCTATTAACTTCATATTCTATTTTCTCTTTGAAGGCACCATTGTCTCGCATGCAATAGCTAATTATTACGGCATTGCTATCAATTCTTTCGCCGGCATTGCCATCTTTTCTGTCATTGGCCTGTTTGCCATTTTCTTTGTCTGGAAAGGCATGACGTCATTGCAATTCTTGCAAACCTGGGGCGGCCCAATCTTTATTGTCCTGTTCGGGTTTTGTATCTGGCAATTGGTTCACCATTATCCCGTTGCAGGATTTGATGACTGGAAAGCGAGAAACGAAGTCGACAGTAATGCGCTATGGCTGGTATTCAGCATGGCCAACGGCCAAATTGTCTTTCAGGGGCTGATGGGCACCGACTATGGACGGTTTGCCAGAGCGAATGTGAGCTATAAAGGAACCATGGCTATTATGCTGGGTATGCTGTTACCGGTGGTGGCGGTCATGCTGTTCGGAGCGTTCATCGCCTATACGCTTATTCCTCATATAACCAATGGCGATCCCTGGTCACTTGCTATGGACCCGGGGTTTGTATTTCCGTTAATTATTTCCGCTATCGGTGTTATCTTTGCCATTGTTACACAGATAAGAATTAACGTACTGAATCTTTATTCCGGTTCTATTGCCTTATCCAATACGATGGACATGGCCTTCAACTTCCGCCCAGGACGGCAATGGTGGATGCTCCTCGTCTTGATTCTCGGGATCGTGTTTTACTCTTTCAACGTATTAGAACACACGGCAACGTTTCTAACGATTAGCGGAATCCTTACCAATACGTGGGTTTTCATTATTCTTGCTGACTACTATATCTGCCGAAAAATGCTTAATCTTGCACCAGGCGATTTTGTGGAATACAGAAAGGAGTATCTATATAAATATAATCCCGCGGGAGTGGTGTCGCTATTTATTTCCGTTGCCGTCGGCGCCGCAGGTGTTTTAGGCATATATCCCATGTTATATGCTTCATTCATCGCCATGATACTTGGCCCCATTATTCATGTTATTATCAGTATCATTACCAAAGGGAAGTTTTATTTTAAAAAATTCCCTACTGATATGACCACTCAGTGGATAAGACAGAAGAAATAACGATGACAGCCCGATGGCACAGACTGTGCCATCGGTTTCATTTAAACAAAATAGAATTTATTTCTGGAATAGACTTCTTTAGGCGTCATACCAAACTGTTTCTTGAACGCCTGACTAAAATGCGACATATCTTTGAATCCATATTCTAATGCTACCTGAGTAATATTTTTTGCATGTCCATCACTGAGTATTTTTTTGCATAAATCCAGCCGTTTCTGCCAGACAATACTCATGGGCGACTGTCCATATCTGGCAAAAATTCTCGTCAATGTTCGGGTTGAAATATGATTATCGCCTGCAATTTTCTTCAGCGTTAATTCACTATCTCCAATATTTCTTTGAATGTAATTAATAATACGGGCGTAAGATTTATAGTCTTTATTTCCATACCCTGCCGACTGCAAATTGATGCAACTACTTATCAACTCCAAAAGCAGCCTGGAGCATTCCCCGGCATAAGCATTCCCCGACAAAAAAAGCTCTTCACTGGCCCCACGTCTGGTCATCTCAAGTAGCATTTCACGCATTGGTCTCATGAACGGGGCATTTTTATCCAGCATCATTGCGATAAAATTATCGATGCCAGGGATTTTCTTTTCTATCCCCGCACGAGGAATACGTACTACATGCATGGCCGATGCATCAATATGATTT
The DNA here is from genome assembly GCF_050378715.1 of Klebsiella sp. 2-CIP_Kleb. NCBI lineage: Bacteria > Pseudomonadati > Pseudomonadota > Gammaproteobacteria > Enterobacterales > Enterobacteriaceae > Klebsiella > Klebsiella sp. 2-CIP_Kleb. The sequence continues at coordinate 47,055 of NZ_JBNRLG010000012.1, read as the reverse complement.
CTAAACGGCTTCGACGCATCGTAAAGCGTGATGTCGCCTTCTCGCAAGTGAACCTCTCTCCCGTCCTGCTCGAAGAAGGTGTAGCCTTTCTCGATAAATCCCAACCAGTAATCATCTTCCGACGTTTTTCTCAAATAGTTTGCGGTTCTTTCCCAATCATGCGGCGATGAACTAATGGTTGTAACCTCAAGATCGTCAAAGCGTCTGACGTTCAGCGAGGCGCTGAAGTTTTTTACTGTCTCAAACCTGGAGCTTGCCGGAATGCAATGTTTACAGATGACATCTGTCCAGTATCCGAGTCTTTGGTTACATTCGACGGAATCTGTTGAATAGTAAAGGTTCATTCGGTTTTCCTGTGTTACAAACCCGACTATTCATAACCATGCAAATAGAGCGCCAGGATAACGAATTTGGCGGACTGACTTAAGAGAACCGAATTTTATTCAGAAGCGCGCCAGTCAACAGCTTTTTTCCTCAGTATTATTTGAGAAAAAAGTATAAAAAATCTTATTTCCGCACCACGTTAGCACCGCTCACGCACGCGTTCAGTGCAATAAACGCAGTGCGCGCCATAACCGACGCGACTCCAGACCTTCATTTTCCTGGCGAAAAACCATTAACCTACAAACGGATAATCTCAAGTAGCGCTTTTTTCACCTCCATAATCGCAGCGTCGCGTCGGCTATCCGAGCGTATCGCCAGTTCAACAGAGTAGGCAGGCAATATCAGCGGACAGGCCACCACATGAAGTCCTGCGACCTCCGCGATGGCCCGTGCAGCGTGGTGCGGAACGGTCGCTATCGCATCCGTGCCTTTTATCAGCCAGGGCAATGCGGAGAAATGGGTGGTGGATGCAATCACCTTTCGGCCTCTGCCGATCTCCGCCAGTTTCTCATCCACAATGCCGACAAAACCGCCGGAGGAAACCAGTACGTGATTTCTGTTCAGATAGTCTTCGATATCCATTTCACGTCGTTCACCATCAAAAATACACGAATAGGTTCCCGTCCCAAGCAGCTCCTTCGACAGGAGGGTGGAGCGGATGCCACCGGCAGTGACTGCGATATCCGCATTGCGATGCATCAACATATCCTGAACCAGGTGAGCGTTACTTTGCCGGAACTGCAATCGTAGTCCCGATGCCAGCACCTGCAATAACTGGATGATTTTTTTACCCCACACTATCTCAAAGTCATTAGACGCGGCCAGAATAACGGTCCGCCCGGTAAAATCATCGGGGCCGCCCACTGCCGGCGGCAGCGTCTGACGACATTTTTCCAAAATATCACCGACAGAACTTTTTAACTCGCTGGCTTTGGTGGTCGGTTTAAGTCCCCTGCCCGTTCTTTCAAACAGATGATCGCCATAAATCTTTCGGAGACGATTGAGCGCCGCGCTCACCGCTGACTGGGTGATCCCCAACCGCAGCGCGGCACGCCCTGCGCTTTCCTCTTCGTACAACGCTTCCAGCACTTTGAAAAGATTAAGGTCTAAATAACTGATCCTAATACCGCTACACTTTAGCCAGCCCGTGTTTTCCACCGGGGAATGGGCTGACGGTATCCATAAAGTGATGAACCTTTTTCAACAGTTGCCACATTGAACGGCACTGGTGATTCCGGGTTATTGTCTCATGAAGCGCCTGCCACAACCGTTCGACATGATTGACCCATGGCGAGTAAACCGGCTGATAAATGACCCTGAACTTCTGGTTTGCTTTCAGCCAGCGCAACGTTTCACGGCTTTTGTGGATAATGTAGTTATCGACAATGAGCGTAATCGTTTTTGCCCGCCGGTATGTCGCCTTAAGATGTTTTAACAGTCTGATAAATAAAGATGAACCTTTACTGTTTCCACCTACGTAGCTGACTTTTCCCGTACCGCTGTGCAGCGCACCGGCAAGATAGTACTTTTCATTCTGGCCCGGTGTGACAACACGTTTTTGCTGCCCGCGTAACTGCCAGTCAGCACCGATTTTCGGGTTGAGATGAATATCCACTTCATCTTCGTAAAACACGGGATATTCCGCACTGCATTTCGCCAGTGCTTCATGGATAGCGACCATTTTTTCTTCTTTGTGTGGGTCACGGATACGCAGTGTCGGCGCTGCTCTGCGCCATACCAGCCCGGCAGCAGGTAACCATCTCCGGATGGTTGAGGCATGTAGTGGACAACCGGTGACATCACGGATTTTTATCGCCAGCAGTTCGGTACTCCAGCGGGAACGCTGATAACCGAAATCGCCGGGAGAATGCTTCACAAGCTCACGCAGCAATGCGCAAATATGTTCGAACGGCCAGCGCCTGCCACGTCCTGACGGTAATGACTTCAGGCCTTCAGCACCAGACAGAGTGAACCAGTTAATCCAGCGACCAATCGATGAGCGGGCACAGCAGAGTGTTCTGGCCACATGACTGACGCGCTCGCCCCGGTGCAACATCAGCATGGCGGTCAGTCTGCGGGCATAATTTTTATCACGCGTTTTATGGATAGCTTTCTGCATCAGGCGTCGTTCGTCACGGGGAATTGGTGCTATGATCGGCATCGCTCAGTCCGGTTGGTGATTTGGGATATTCAGCGATTGATCAGATCGCACAATTCGGGCTGAGTTCCCTCAAAGTGATCTACTATTCCGCGCAGCTATTTAGTCATAATCAGGAACAACCGGCCACATGTTGGCTGCATATCCTGGCGGCAGGCTTTTCAGCAAATTCGGATGAGGTCATTCAGTCCTGCTCAGGATGAGGGCGTCTCTGGGTATAGAGTATGCGCCAGGCCTCGATTTTGCACCGTGCATACTTTAGGGACTTAAACCAGTTAGTTTCCAACCCAATTATGTATAATTGCGTTTTTCCGCTACGCAACATTATTTCTAGCATGGCACAAAGCTGACGTTGAGACTTACAGCATCGGGAAGCTTCTGGATGCCGCGTCAGCGGCATGGAGGCGCCAGATGAGGTTACATGTGTCTGTGGAGTCAAATGGCGCCGAAAACCCGGCGTAGCCGGTTGCCGGGCTATAAATTCTGCCACCCTACCCCCTGCCCTGATTAGCCTTAACCCGCTAACAGCAATGAAGAAGTTAAGGTAATCCCTTTTAACCCCGGTGAGCGGGCTTTACGGCGTTTACGACGTAAAGGGCGTGATTTCCGGGGCCTTGGCGGCGGCAGCTTGCTGCTGACACTTAGGGGGATGTTCTTCAGTTATTTCAGCGGCATCAGGGAACTTAACACGGTAGCTGCAAAGCTATACCCGCTAAAAACGTCTCAGGAGCATCTCCACGCAGTCGGGGCGTATCTCCGCGTTAGCGGGCCGCAGGGCCGCTTACGAGCGTGTACCAGACAGCTCACCGCAGCTCCACCCACAGCGATGAAGAAGAGTAGTTACAACACCCATCATTAAAAGCGACACTACTCCCGGCCTTCGGCCGGGGGCGGCGGCGCTTTTCAGTGGTGGAGAGGGGCACCTGGCCGGCAAACCGGCGCCGGTTTTATGATTAACTTCCTTATGAATGCTGTAACTAATGTGGTTCTCCGGTCGGGGCCCGTCGCGAAGCGATGGGAGCTCTTTCTGATGTTGCCGAACCGGCGCGACCGTCAGGTCGCTGCAAGGGCGGGCATTCTCCGCAGCCTGTCCACAGGGCAGGCGATGAACAGGTTATGTGTTTACAGGATTTATTAAAGGATCTTTAAAAGAGATACAGAGCTGATGTTTAAAAGGAACCACGCGCCCTGAAAGGACGACGAGCAGCGCTTTGAGAAAACATCGGTTAGCGCTATATGAAATACTCCCTTGCAGTTATATGTGGATAACAGAAATCGGCCGTCAGAAGTGACGCCGGCGATAACATTTAAGGCCACGTTGACGCCAGGAAGACCGGAATTATGGTGAGGAAAGCAGACCTGAAGATAAGATAATACGTAGTAGCCGGCCAACAGGCGTGCGAAAGCCTCCGGCGCCGGCCGGATTTTTTAAGGAAGGTAATGTTATATGGGGACAGTGGCCAGTCGCGTGTAGTTGTTCCCGCGCGACAGCAGCATGCGCTCCTGCACACGACGCTCAACCTCACGCTTGAGCGCTTCATGATCGCCCCTGAAGCGGCCGGTGGCGTACTCCCGGGTCAGTTGCTGACGCACGCGCGTCTCGATATCCTTACGCTGCCGTGAAGCATCCCGCCTGGCGGTTGCCCGCTTCCGGCCGTGACTTTTGCGTTCAGACTGGTAGCTGCGAAAACGCTCACGCACGAACCGCCACGCTTTTGCGATCAGCTCGTCCATCTCCAGGGGTTTCATTTTCTGCTTTTTGCGCTGCAGGTTTTCCCACTCCACACGGCTGCGGCGCGCGGCCACCACAGCCACCTCAGAAACGTCAAGCGCGGAAAACAGAGCCGGGGTGAAGGTGATATCGGTCGGGATGTTACAGCCGATCTGCGGGTCATATTCCGTCTGATAGGTGATGAGCCCCAGCTCCGCCAGAAACTTCAGCGCCCGGGTGGCACGGCTGACTGACAGGTTACCGCTCCTGGACTCGGTGGCCAGTCCACACTCGATGGCCATATTGGTAATCGAGCGCTGCACGCGATTGGCCAGCGGATCATAGTGAAAACACATTGCCTGCAGTAGCGCGTCAATTGCACGCCGGCGCAACAGTGGTGGCATCCTGTGCCGCTTACCCAGCGAACGCAAAAACGCCACATGAATGGAAAAATCAAAACGGGACGTGAAGCCTTCGGCTTTCGCCATCAGCTTACGGCAGAACGGCAGGGTCTTTTTCCCTTCACGCGGCGTGAATACCGGATTCGGGTTTTTAACCTGTGAATAGTGGTTTTGAAGGATATCAGTCACCGCTTCCTGCGCTTATGTTGCACGGAAGGAGCGAATGACACAGAAACTGATCTTGAAGTTTTCTGAGCATGTACATATACTCCTCCCATAGAGCAACACGTTCTATGCAGTTTATGAAGGCCCCGTTAATCTTTTCCTTCCGCCAAGATTGAAGAAGATTATCGGGGTTTTTGCTTTTCTGGTCCCGGGTAGATACCTCATCAGAACCAGTTCCCTGCCACCTTAGGGCGTGGCACACCCAAAATTATTCAGACCATCAACAATCTAGCACTCAATAAAAACATGATCAAGAATGTGAAGTCTTTACATCTATAAGACCACGTTCTGTAAGCTCTCGCTCGAGGAGTTTCTCGATAAACTGGGCTTGTGTCAGACCTTCTTCCTCACAAACCGCTATCATCACGTCCTTTAGTGGGTTTTTAACAAAAACCTTAACTTCTTTATGAGTTTCGCGTTTCCGCGCAATTGCGGCAAGCTGCCTCTCACTGGCAGACATTGGCTTACCTTTCCGGTATGCACGTTTTGCATTCGTAGAGGAAGTGGTTTTATCTGCTGAACGTGACATTTATCGCTCTCCTGACACCTCAGAAATGTCTTCGGAACGGAGGATACTACAGAACTCTCAGATCCTGCAAATCAATAACTTACTTTCAATTTGCAAGAGATCCTTTCTAAAATTGTAATTTGTATTGGCGTACAAATTTCAACTGAATGAGATGCCTATGTCCTCTTTTAGAGAGTGGGAGAGTAGCCCCATCCTGAACTAAAAGTGAGTACCTTCAGGGGCAAGGCTTAAGAGATAAGATACGAGCGACGGGCGGACCAGGCGCTTTAGCATGGACGTAAGTAAACCGTATTGATGCTCGTTTTATGTCTGAGGAGCATTAATAAGCCCGTTTCCAGTCCGTACCCTGCGACCAGCGAGTCAACCAGTGCTGCAGATAGCGTTGAGCAACGACTGGATCATCCCATACGACAAGCACGTTCTCTGAATTGACCCGATCAGCGGGCGGGTGTAGTTAAAAGACCCGACTTCAATATTGCGGCCGTCGGCAATGATGACTTTGTCGTGCATGATTTTGTACTGCGACACTGTGCGAACCGGGATGCCGGCATTGACCAGAAGATTCATGGCCGCCAGGCTCGCCTGGTTTTGCTTGCCGGTATTGGCTTTCCAGTCCAGAACCACTTTCACATCGACACCACGCCGCTTTGCCCTGACAAGCGCACCGGCGACTTCAGGCGAGGTAAAGGAATACCCCATCAGTCGGATTTCCTGCTGCGCAGAATCAATAGTCTTCAGGACCAACTGCAGAGCCGTTCCTTCCGGAGAATATCCCGTCTCGATGCTGGCGGCATACACGGCCGGAACAGGTGCACACAAAGCCAGGCTGATAAGCCCCGACAGACAACATTTGTGGAGTGTACGGTTCATTTTTTTCACAGTATTTCCTTAACGGGTGTTTAAGAAACGCCGGGAGCGGGGGAAACTGGCTTTTCCCCGTTCCCGGGGTTGGACAACGACGCCATGCGGAGGCGTCAGGATTTTGTGGTATGCCGAAACCAGTAGCAGACGGGTCCGTCGCCGGTATCGTGGACAGAGCCCAGAAACCATCCATCATGGGGTCAGTTTGGCGACAGGAAAAAATAATGGATATCTAGTAATTATTCTTCAAATCCAGAGTTAAAAATGTGCGGATTCATCACCTGAACCCGCACATCCAATCACGATTTTTTAAAACCTGGCTTACCGTTAGCAGCTCGCCATTCCTTTACGGTTTTAACAATTCCTTTCGCCGAAGAATCTTCGCCTACCTTAGGCTTGAAGATGAGGTTCCAACCAGCAGGATGCTCTGTTAGTTGGGCGAACGAATAAATAGCATCATCGTTCTCTTTGTCAGTTGGAAAATCAGCAGCGATTATTTTACTAACAAAAGCAGTAAATTCTTCTTCCGTAAAATCTGAAATTTTATTACCAGCCATTTTATTTTCCTTTATGTGTCTCAATATGATTTTTAGGTGTTAGCGCCTTAATGTTATCGACATCCATAACAGCCCCTCCTTGAGATATTTCTTTTTCGTGGTGTAATTCAATTTTAACACGTTTCCCTACTGATTCTAAAAAGTCCGCAGTAGGTGCCCTTCCAGCTTTCATCTGATTAATATCAGCTTCACTAAATTGCTTGCTTAGTGCAGAATCGTCAGCAACCGCTTTCCAGAACGCCCGACGGGTAGAATCAAAACTACCGAAAGTCTTCCCGCGTAATTTATCCGCAATCTGGGAAGGAACAGGAGCACCATCCCCGGTACTGGCCCCCCCCATCCAGTTATTGCCAACGTTCTGCCCTTTGCCGCTTACTGTACCGGGCATGTTACGAGGGCTACGGTACATCACATACAGCGGTTTTAGGCCGGACTCCGGTGGAAACACCAGAATAATATCGTCAAAATCGAGGTCATCCGCTACCGGCGTCACGGTTTTATCTGTAGCCTGTGGCGCCGAAATCTGATCACCGGTATGCAGAATACGCTCCGGTAGTGGTACCGGCCCGCTTAGCGTCAGTGGTCCATTTGCACCAAGTGCGTCAGCCGGGCTGACAAAAATAGTTTGCGCCGGTACATCTGCGACAGCGGGAAGAGTATAGCCCCAGTAGCCGGTTTCCTTATCCAGTACAGCACGAGCGACCTTCACGGCACCGGCAGTATTGGTTTTGACCAGCTGAACATCCAGAATGCCGCTATCATTCATAACCAGACGGCCACGAACCGGCATACTGACAGATGTTTTCTGATCTGCTGCTTTATTCAATGCCGCGGTATCAGGCAGACCAAACGCATCGCCAGGCATCATCGAACTGATATCCCGACCGGGCACCATATCACTACCGACGCCAACTGATTTCGATAACACAAGACCGACAATGGTTAATGCTACTGGGTTAGCCACCACAGCGATACTTAACGTCGCCAGAGCCTCGCTGATGAAAGCTCCCAGGCTGGCCGCAGCATCAGCCGACAGAGTAAAACCTCCACGTGACGCAGTTGACCAGGTCAGAGGAATAGCAAAAGGTGCCGCTGTAGCCGGGATACCCCTGACAGCCTGAATCTCTGAAGATTTCAGTTTATCTGCGGCTGTACAACGGGCCTGCAGCGCTTTTGCTTTTTCAGCAATGGCTCTGGCCTCCTCAGCGGCTTTCGCTGCTGCATCAGCCTGTCGTTTTTTTTCTGCCGCAGCGGCGGCTGCTGCTTCCGCCTCCTGGCGTTTACGTTCAGCAGCGGCGGCTTGTTCTGCGGACGCTAATGCAGTCTGGGCAGCCTGACGGCGCGTTTCTGCAGCATTATAGGCAGCTGATGCCTGCAGACTGGCCTGCTCAGCGGCCGTTGCCTGACTGGCAAGACTGGTAGCAGCATTTCGTTTGTTCACCGCATCATTCTGCGCTGCATCAACCTGAGCTTTTGTGATCCCAGATGGATAGAACCGGTATCCCCAGTGGTCATGTTCTTTATTCGAACTGATAACCTCCCATTTTTGGGTACCGTATTGGCCGTTATTATTTAGAGTGAGGCCTTTAATGCTTTGCTGCAGATCCTGATATTTTTTCTCAGCCTGAGTTGCTACTGGTACGGCATCGATAGCTTCCTTTCGCTTATTCTTCGCTGTATTAAGGGCATTATCTGCCACTGTTTTCAGGCGTGATGCTTCAGCAGTCGCCTGATTCAGATTATTACGCGCATCAGGAACAGTTTGATGTTGACCTGCAGCAGCCGCAGCATAAATCGCATTCTGACGTTCTTTTTCAGCAGCGGCGGATGCCGCTGCTGTTTTCGCTGCGAATGCTTTTGCAGCCTCTTCTGCTTGCTGTTTTTCCTTAGCTACCTTCTCCGCTCGTGCAGCTTTTTCTGCTTCTGATGGGCCTACAGCCACAAAAGCGCGGGTAGTATGTTCGTTATTACCAGCCCCGGATGATCGGTTTTCCCAGTATCCCATCTGCCCGTTATGCATAACAAGAGACTGTCCCTGTGGCCCCTGCCCACCCTGACTTCCGCCATTACCGGTAGAAGAACTGCGGACACCATCGAAGCCACTGACAGTTGTTGAGCCTTCCTCAGAGGACACAGTGTGAATCTGCCCCCGAATATCCGCCATATACCCACCATTACCATCACTGCGAATATTCGAGACATCTGATGCCCGGATTTGCGTCCCACCAAAACTATTAAACTGATTAGCCACATCACTGGCAGAAGGAGAGCTAAGGCCTGAGCTCGTAGCACCCTCACCGTTATAGTTAAATCCACCAATCACACATTTCCTTCTTTTGTTTTTTTTGTTTTCCAATTTTCTGAAATACGGCGTGCGGTTTATTGCTTCAGGACAGCTATCCGGAGGCTGTTATTAGTTCTCTGCCACGCCAGTTACTGCATATAAAAGCATGTATTTATATACAATATTTTGATGCTGCTCTTGATATACCAGCTCTGTCAATATGTCGTGGTTAACAATATTTTTATTTATTTTCATTCACTTAAAAATAACAGCAGAGGTGGACCCGAGGCAGAATGCGGATCATCAGAAAGAAAAAAACGATTTGAGCTCTGATTCATAGCCCGATAGATTACTTAGTTCCCCCGAGTGCACGATAAAAAAGAGAGTATTTCTGATGCCATTACCTGAGCGAATGAAACCCGCACGGGTCACCCGTAAACAGATGAAAGAACTGGTCAGTCAGCTGAATGACATTCTCGATCACATCGATAACGGGATGGACGAAAACAATGAAGAACTAAAACAGATGATGGCAGACTGGAATGCACAGGTCGTCATGCCCTGCGGGTTCTCTGATTTTCGTGATTTTTCATCCTGGACAAGTGCACTAGATTTCACCAGGATGGCGCTTAATCAGGAAAAATACCTTGATGACTTTACATGGACAGAACTGAACGACGTTATCAACTTCATACGCAAAGCAGAAGGTAGTGCATCTGACCACAGCTATGCACTCCAGTTACTGGAGATTAATTTCAGGGCAAACCCACTGGATCTCATCTATCACCCTGACTGCTGGTTCAATGATGAAGCATTGTTTCATGCTCGGCTGACTACCGAAGAAATTGGTGGCTACCTGATGAAAAAATCAGGTCGATGGCTCAACGATGCACCGGATATCCAGCTGGTGTATGCCATCCCCCAGGATGTTTATGATTAACCAAGTCACCATTTACCATAATCCCTTAATTGTAAGCACCGCCAGAACGGCCTCAGGGCGTTTCTGACGGGAAACTGGCAAAACACCGAAAACCCGCCAGAAACGCGCAGGGGCTGTTTTTACGGCATGCATGAGTATGCACGCAAGTGCATAGCGCGGAAATTCATGCCATTCAGCCAGGGTAAGTCCTGTTTCCGGCGTTCTTCTGATTCCGTTATAAATCTTTCCAGTCAGGTAATTTATTCATCTTTCGGCGCCACAGATGAAACAGTGCCATCGTCAGGCCAAATAACACGCCCGCAATAAGACTGATTTTGCAAGCGAACAGGGGTGGCATCCCCTGGGCCCGCCACACCATCCAGTACATCCACAGTCCGTATCCGACGGAGAAAGAGCCTGCCATCACGCCAAAAACCTGCCAGAACGGAGCAAACGGCAGCGGGGGAATGTTTATCCCCAGCCGCCACAACAGTCGTATCAGAAGCGGTGCATAATTGCTTTTCCACATCTTACGGCTGGCCATTATCGCCAGCGCCTTTTGTTTCCGCGCTTCAAAATCCATTTCCTCTCCTCGATTGTATTCAGCCAGCTGACTGGCTCCGCATACGCTCAGTTCGCAGGAGTTCTTTCATCATGCGCTCGCTGGCGTACTGCGCTTCCCCTGCAGTGACGGTCGCGACGGCGTTCCCCTGCAGATCATAGCGGGCGGCTCCCTCCTTCATCCGGGACAGATAGCCCGCAGACCGGGTCAGACTCTTCAGGCACTTAATCACCTGTTTATGCGACAGCGGCAGGTCACGGTTCACAATGTCGGCAAACAGCTGTTCGCGCATGCCCGTTGCCAGCAGACGGGGTGAGTTTCCGTCGAACAGCTGTGGCCAGAATGCCTTCAGCGTCATAATGGCCTGTTCCGGCGGCAGCAGGCGAAGATAACGCACCGGAGGTGGCGTCTTTACCGCGTTAACCGGCACCGGCGCAGCGTTGCGCGCGGCGGCTTCGGCCGCTTGTTTAACCTTCTCAAGTTTCTCTTTTTTTGCCTTCCAGGCCGGCGGGGACGAGACCACCACGACCTTCTTTCGGCGCACCACACCAGGAGCAGGGGTTGCCTCTGCGGGGGCCGTACTGTTCTCCGCCGGTTTTCGTTTCAGGCTCAGTACAGGGCGTTTTTCTTCACTCATAAGGGGCCATATCAATAAAAGCTACAGGTCTGTGCTATACGATACGCTAACGGTATCATCGTTTCACCTCGCAATGCAGTGGACACAACGATGATGTCCCCTTTGTCACGTTTACGGGCAATGTGCCCGCCCCCCGGACCTGTGTCCGGTTTTTTTTTACATCGAGACGACAATACCGAGTACCGCCAGGTGCACCGCATAGAACATCACGAAGAACTGCCGCGGCCAGAAGCGTTTCACACGTTCTCCGGCAGATGAGCACACCATCAGCGTCAGCAGCGCAATCGCCAGCCCGGCCACTGATTCACTCACGTCATGCATATTCATCAGCAACACCATGAGGGCCCACAGCACCCCGTATCCCAGCCGTTCCTGTGCATGCTGTGCGCGACAAAGCAGCCAGCTGGCGGTGAGCATGCCCACTCCGGCCATGCCGTAGCTGGCGGTTGACAGGGGTATCCAGGCGACCAGCAGTCCAGCCGCCGGGAGGGTGTAATACCAGGACGGCTGGCTGACCCACCGCAGGACCTGGCCCGTGACGGCAAAGGCAAACAGAATATTCCCGGAATACCACGGGTACCCGATGAGCATAAACGACACCTGGGCGACCAGCGCCCAGACCCACAGGCTGTTGAGCTGCGACTGGCGTATTTCCGCGTGCCGGGCCAGATTCATTCCCCATGCCAGACCGAACAGCGGAAAACAGCCCCGTCCCAGCAGGCGCATCACTTCATTGTTTCCGGCCAGCAGTAAGCCGGTGTGGTCAGTCACCATCAGTACCAGTGCGACCGTTTTAATCATATCCGTTTGTCCCGGTGCCCAGGTCAGCAGGCGATGAAGCCAGCGGTCTGTCGCACCTGGAAATGTGTGTTGTGCTCTCATGTTTTTTTCCTTTTAGCGCTCCGGCAGACTGCCCGATTTTAATCGGGGAGGCTGCCGGAGCAGACAAGCCGCAGGCGCGTCAGTCGCCCCCGAGGGTTTTCTCGCGGTTCAGGTCGCGCACCATGTCCCGCTCCACAGCCTGCAGACGTTCACGCTGCAGACTTTCTGAGGCCACCTGCTGAATCGCCGCCTCCTGGCGCCGGAACTGAGGATCATCCGGTAGCGTCGTTTTCTCCGTACCCGGCCGGTCACGCTCCAGTCCGCGAATGACGTCCCCGATAACCTCTTTCACCCGGTCCGCCGGCTCGCCGGCTTTACGCGCCTCCCCGGCCACTTCTCGGGCAGTCTGTTCCGCCTGTTTTTCCATTTCCCGGCGCTGCTGTTCTTCTGCCGCCCGCTGCGCCAGAACCTCTGGCGGGAGGATAATGTCAGCCCCGGCCTGCGGTACCGGGGCCACCGGCGCCGGATCAGCCCATATCCGCCCGCCGGTCATGGCCCCGGGGTTCCAGGGGCGGTCATCACCGGCCAGCCGCACCACCACCCCGGTATCGGGATTGTCGCGGGCCATTCTGACGCCCTCCCCCATATTCCCGGCCAGCAGGCTTTCACCGTTGCGGCTGTTCTGCAGCGCCACGAACCGGGCGGCGTCATTGCCCATAATCCGTCCCTCTCCGCCGATGGCCTCCAGCCGTCCGTCCCGATCGGTCAGCGGGCTGAGCCAGATACCGGCGGCTTTCCCGTTTTTATCAAATGCCGGCAGCGCCACATGTGGTTGAGGGTACTTTTTCCCCGGAGAAATGAATTTTCCCGGTGAATTTCCCTGTGCCAGACCGGACTGCTGCAGGGCTGCCCGGCCAGCGGCGGTTTCATCCAGTGGCCTTGCCCGCCCGAACAGCAGATCGGCGGTTTTCACCGCCCGGTCGTTACGGGGTTCCAGAATATCGTGCGCCGTCGCTTTCTCAGGTGAATGCTGGATGGCCTTTATCCAGCCCTCACGGCTGTCGGTGTAGACCTGAACATGCTGTTTCATGCGGGATAACGCCACATAGGCAGACTCAAAGCTGGCCATCTGTTCCCGACCACCGGCCACCCCTTCCAGCGCGATGGCATACCGTTCGCTGGCCCCCTGGGCGCCGTGAGCCGTGATGGCGTAGGCGAGGTCGATATGCTGCTGCGCCTGATCCGCCTTCGGGGTCAGCGTGCGGGTGAGTTTGCCATCAGACAGCGTGACACTGTCACCCGAAACAGACTGCACCTCCCAGATACTGTTGGCCACATAGCCGCGCTCCGGGTCACTTTTGCTGAAGCGCATTCGGTCCCCCTGAGACACGGTGATCTTTTCCTGACGATAGAGCGTGACGCCTTCTGCCGATGCCTCCCGGGGTGAAATATATCGCTCCTTTCCGTCACTGTCTGTCAGGGTGATCAGCTGATTAGCCTTATCCACTTTGCTGATACGGTGGTATACGTTATCAACCAGCGCCACCGCCTCCTTATGAGCCGTCCAGGTCGACAGTTTGCGCAGTTCACCGTCACGGATGTTGCTCGTGACCAGCACCGGCAGGGTGATTTCCTCTTTGCCGGTTTCCCCGTTCTCCCGCCGTGCGTCATGGATCATACCGTTCAGCGTCCGCCGGTCCTTATTCAGATGGGTGATCACCAGCGTCTGTGACTGTGCCTCCGGGGTCCGTCCGGTATAGTCCTTCACCAGCGCCTCGTAGAGCGTCGCGGGCTGACCTGCCGGCAGGGTTTTCCCCTCGCTCAGCGCCTTTTCTATCGCCTTTTCCTGCTTTGGCGTGAATTCCACCACAGAACTGCCCGGCGCCCAGACGCCTTCTTTTCTCGGCACCTGTTCCGGCGTGACCTGCTCAATGGTGATCAGGGCGCGGTGCACATCCCGCTCAATCAGGCTGTAGACCGCCGGTCGCAGCTCAGGCACCTGGCGCACAATCTCTTTCATGATGGCAACGTCGGCGGCGCTGCGCTGCTGCATCAGCCTGAACGGCTGGCCCGACGCGATGGGCTGCAGCTGGTCGTTATCCCCACTGGACACCGCCCGTCCACCGCCGGCTACGATGAGGGAGTGGGCTTTTGCCATATCGGCCAGCCCCACCATCGAGCTCTCGTCGAGCAGAAACAGGGTGTTGCTGAAATCGGGTGTCTGGCCATTGCGCTGCAGCAGCTGCGTGTCGTGGAGGAACGACGCCGTCGTGCGCGCCTCCACGCCGGCACTCTGCATTTCCCCGACCGCGCGATGCGTCGGCGCCAGACCGATGACGCGCGGACGGGTCTCTTCCGGCAGCAGACTGATGGCACTCATGACTGCCCGGAACTGGGTGGTTTTCCCCACCCCGGCATACCCCTGAACCACCGTGAACCGATCCGTGCTTTCCAGAATCATCCGGGTCGCCGCCCGCTGTCCGGCGGTCAGGTCCGTCATCAGACTGGCCGGCACGCGGTCCATCAGGGGGGCCACCGCGCCTTTACCTTCCAGCACGTGGGTCAGGATGCTTTTTTCGGCGTCCCAGGTCTGACGGGAAATCAGCAGGTCATTGCCGTAGCCGTGCGCCACCGGTACATTCAGCAACTGCCCCGACCTGATTTGTGTCTGAATGGTCGTGTCGATGTCCGCCATCGGAACCTTCCCGCCCCCGGTTTCCAGCGCCGTCGCCAGCAGCTGGGGCCGGGAGAAGGTCAGTTTCTCACTTTCAAGCAGCGGGATGGCCAGGTGAATGGCCTGTTCTGCCGGGGTACGCAGTCCGGCCTTCTGCTGCGCAATGGCCGCATCCAGGTCCGTCTCGCCGGATCGGGTCTTCAGCTGCTCTGAGACCACGCTGAAGGCGGTATGCCGCGACAGCTTCTCCGTCGTGCGCGCCGCATCCTGCGCCGAGTACAGCCGGAGATGACTTCCGCTCTGCGCCAGCTGGTTGAGGGTGGCGTTATCCAGCTCACGCTGCGTCACCGACGCAAAGACCGTTGCCGTCTCGCTAACCGACCTGCCGGGACTTTCCACCCAGCCGTGGCCGATTTTAATACCGTCAAACACACCCGCGCCCACGGCCAGGGTCTGCGTGGTTTTCTGCCCCGGCCGCTGTACCGTCAGCTGCCCTTCCTCCACTTTCATCACCGTGATGCTTTCCCCGCCTTTCAGGCGTGTGTCCGGTATCTTCCCGAGCACCGCCAGACGTTCCCCCTCTGCCACCGGCAGTGTTTCTGCCCGGAACAGCGTCCACTGGCTGTCGACCGCGGAAACCTTCAGATCCAGACGGCCCCCTTCCCGGTCTTTCAGGGTCAGCATATTGCTGCTCGCGGTCACCCGGTCAATGACAAAGCGATCGTGCGTCCGGGTCTCCGGATCCCAGCGTTCCATCACCATCCCCTCCCGGTAATAATCCCGCACGCCCCGGCTTTTGCTGTCCAGCCACACCGGCGTCAGGGCTGTAATGGTCGTGTCTTTCTCACCCAGCACCCCCTCCTGTCTGAGGGAGTCACGGATGAGGCCGTTGAGTACGCTCTGTTCACGCGTCCCGCTGATTTGGGCCACGCTTTCCTGCCCTTCACGCACGCTGACGGCAAACTCCTGTGCCAGCCGGCTGTAGCGTGCTCCTTTATCCGGTTCACTGATGATGTCGGCTGTGGTCTGATGGCCACCCTGCCAGCGATACGTATTCACGCCGCTGTCCTTCAGCACCGTCAGCGCGCTGCCGGTCCCGCTGCGCTTCCCGCTGTCGGAGAGCAGGACCTGCACGTTATGGCGCATCGCGCCATCGAGCAGGGAAATCGTTTCCTTCAGGCTCAGCTTCTCCGCCTGATCCACGATGAGTGTTCCGCCTGGAATAAACGCCGTCCCGTCCTGCAGGGCGGATTTACCGGTCACCGTTTCCCCGGCCAGACGCACATCACCGGCGAGAAAATCACGTGAGCGGTTATCGGCCGCCAGGATATGGACGTCACGCCCCTGCTCCCGGGCCATCAGGGTTAACTCGGCCACCCGCTCCCGCTGGCCGGTTGCACCGCCCTGACCGGAAACGATACCCATTACCGGGCGATCCTGCGCCAGCACGCTGACGGCATCGCTGAAAGGGACCTGGCGCACCACAGACGCATCAGGCGTGACTGAGACATGATTATGGCGCTGCACCTCCTGACTCAGGGCTTTGACGGCGAGTTCATCGAGAACGTGGATGTTTGAGGTGAACAGGCCTTTCTCGCGATCGAGAGGGATAAGCTGCTCCCGTTCAATGGCGGCATCGATGCCCTTTCTCGCCAGCTCAAACACACCGTCCTTCGCCTCCAGCTGGCCGACCGTGCGTGCCAGCAGGTCGGCATACGTGAACTGCACCTTGCGGTCGCTGAGACCGGCAATCGCTTTCGTCACCACATCCGTGATATCCGGACCGTCAGTGTTCACCGGCGCGGCAGGTGCACAGGCCAGCTCTGCGGCTCGCGCATCGGCGGCCTCACGGTACCCCCGGATGTCAAATCCGGTCTCCTTCAGCGTGTTCATCCACTCCACCATCTTCTCTGCCGGATCGATGGCTTCTTTCGACTTGCGGGTATCGAGCGCGGCCACATCCCGGGACTTCAGGGATGCATCGGGCCCTGCGGCCTCCCTGACCTCCTGAGACCGGGTGGAGAACGGTTCCACAGGGACCCCTTTCATCTCCCACATCCCGTGTTTGCCCACAACTTCCGTCTCATAGCCAAGCTTCTCAACCAGGGGTTTGAACGCCTCCCGGTACAGCTTCCCGAACGCTATCTGGTTCGCGTACACGTTTTCGATAAAACCTGTTTTACCGATCTTATCTGTGCCGAGAGACTGCCATTTGTCCCCGTTCTGCGTGGCGTTAATGACGACGGCATGGGTGTGTATCTGAGGTTCCTGGTTACGGTTCGTGTCGTGGTTGAATTTCGCCACAATCAGATTTCCGGTCAGCACCGTTTCGCTTTTACCGTCCGTCATGGCCCGGGTCGCGGCCAGCGTCTCCAGTTGCCGCACCGCTTCGGTTACCGCCTGGTTGTGGGCATCGATAAGGCGTTTATCGCCGCCCAGCATCGCCATGACCGACACGCTTTTGGGGGCCGAGAAGGTCAGGTCATAACCGGGCCGGTGCTTGTTGGCGCCGTCCTGTATCCGGGTCAGGTCGCTGCCATCCGGCAGCTTCCCTTTCAGCAGTTCCGTAAACAGCGCCTTATCCACGGCTTTCCCGTCGATCCCCAGCGCCTCAGCCCCCTTACCCTGCCAGCGTTCGTCCATGCTCCCTATGACGTAGTAATTATCCTTATCCGTATAGTAATTACCGGCACTGCCCGCCGATTTAACGGAGCCAATCGACATCATCAGAAGTTCCCCCCAATCTCGACATCATCCTGTTCATCGTGGCGGTGGCTGTGGTTGATATCGACCTCTTCACGCCGCTGCATATCCCGCTGTGTCTGCTCATCTGCCCAGGCGTCATACGCCTGCATATCTTCAATCACACCGTCCTCGTTCATGCCGGCCGGAAGCATGTCCTGCCCCTGCTCTGCGGACTGCTGCGCCAGTTCCTGTTCTGTCCCGCCTGCAGCTGCTGCAGGGGCACCGGCAGAGGATGCTGTTGAGGCAGCAGTGGCCGCTGCGGCTGCTTTTGGTTTGATCAACGGTACGGTCGTGACCCGCAGGACGGGAGGCTCCGTTGCTCTGACGGAAGGTTCCGCTGCCGGACTCTTTGTTGTCGGCGGCGCTTTTACCGGTGCCGGAGATACTGTCATGTCTGCTGGCGCAGGCTGACTGATCGGCTCAGGTTGTTCACCGGCGTGACTGTTTGTATCCGCGGGCCCGGATGCCGGCGCATCCGGCATAAAAAGCGTCCTGGCAAGACTGCCTTCAGCTTCACGCGCTTCAAGCAGCGCACTGAGGCGGGCGTCAACACGCGTATCGAGTCGGCGCTGAATAAATCCCTCGGCAATTTTCGGACGCGGCTTGTATTTGAGGGCCAGCTTCACGGCCGGATACGGTCCGGGCAGCGTGACGTAACAGGACAGGTCCGGCAGCGTCTGAATATCGGAGTAACTGACCAGCGTTTCCCGCTCTTTTTCTTTCCCGGTCGATACACCATCACGCACCGGGTCAGCACCGTAAGAGTACTGCTCGCTGGCTTTGAGGATTTCCTTCTCGCCAATTTCACCGGCAGCAAACTCCGCGATCTCCTTACTCGGGGAGCGGAAGAAGGCCCGGGTATTCATTACGTCAAAGAGCGTGGCGGCAGGCTTAACGCCATAGATATCTTCCAGCTGGGCATAGGACTGAATACCGAACACATAACAACCACCAAATTTACGCGCCTCAGGGAGGATTTCGACCAGGTCAGGCAGCTTGTGCAGCGTGGGGAGCTCGTCGGCGAATATCCACACGCGCCGGTTACGGTTCTCCCCCATCGCCAGCAGGCCGCGGATGGCAATTGACAGCCACATCGAGATAACCGGCTTCAGGGAAGCATGGGTGTCAGCGTTGGAGGAGATAAACAGCCAGCCATTGGGTCTGTCCTCACGGACACCGCGCATCCAGTCCCGAATAGTGAACGGTTCCCCGTTCTTCTCGATGCCCTGCAGGTAGCGAATAGCCTTGACGTAGTTGGTCAGCACGGCACGAATGGAGATGGCGGTTTTCTCAATTTTCTCTTCAACCAGATTCGCTGCCGGCGTGTTCTGCAGATAGGCGCGCAGCTTGTCGATTTTAATGGACAGCATGGTATCGACCAGCTTCTCGTAGCTGCGATCGTCGTCTTCGCGCATCAGATACGCGCCTTCGGCAAAGATAGTGCGACCGGAGCCCTGCCAGAACGGGTCTTCTTTGGTACCCATCGGGATAAGGGTGTTGGAGATGTTGTCGAAGTCCGGCAGCGTCAGGCACTCTTTCCACAAATCCCAGGCCGCGCAGCGCGAATCCAGCGGGTTGAGGATTTTATCCAGTGACGGGTCGTAATAGCTTTTGACGAACTCACAGGAGCGATCGTAAATGATGGCCATATCGCCCCGGGCACGGACATAATTCAGTAGCCGGCGGATCACTTCTGATTTACCGGAACCTACGGTACCGTGGAGGCAAAAGTTCTGGATTTCGGAGTTTTTAAGAATAGGCAGGTCGCCAATTTTAATATCGGAGGCCATACCATCACGCTTCATCTGACGGGCCACTTCTTTGGGCTTATCGGAAAGCTGGCGCCCGCCGGTATTCTCATCCTCACTCTGCTGTTTCCCCTGGCGGCCCAGCACCCAGCTGGCGATGAAGAACGTCACGATACAGATAACAAGAGAAACCACGGCAGCAAAGACGATACTGGTCCACAGCTGCTCACCGCACCAGACAGTATATTTATCGGCCAGGATTTGTTCTGAGGTATATTCCAGCGACTGGCCGTAATACTGAATGGTGTATACCGGCTGGGAACGAATAATATCGCGCATCGGACCCAGCGTCGTACACCACCAGTATACGCAGCCGTTCGCAAAGGTCTGCCAGCTGAGCCGGTACATCAGCATCAGCCCGCACAGCACCCAGAATAAAATAAACAGCACGTAGAAAATAATATTGGCAATCTGACCAAACATGCGAAAGCGCATATTGGCGATCTGACCGCCCTGCGTCATATCTTTGGCATTAAAACTCATGGCACTAATCCGTCAGTAAAGTATTAGGGTCGAAAGGACAAATCAATCAGCGAAAACAGACCTAACGGGGTTGCAGGGAATAAGCCTCCCCCACAGCAGGATGTGAATAAATATCGCCAGGCATCAGTTTATATGTTTCAAGAGACCTGACAGGTTCAGATATTGCCATAAATAACCTCTGATCAAATAAAGACGAAAAGACTCCGCCGAAGGCGGCAACGCCTCACAGATGCACAAATAAATTGCGCAACTGTTCACCGTTTAGATGTGGAATTAACTGATTATTTGACGGATTAACTCTGACACACCAGAAAGGTGATGCCAGTCTGGCCCGGAGTGCCCGGGCCGTGGAGTAGAAAACTTACAGAATATTTGCGATCGATTTTGCCAGCTGGTCTTCAAGAACAGGCTGGGCTTCAGGGAACTTGAGGTTAACTTTATTAGCGTTAGAGACGACGCGAGTCTGGTATTTGTGCTGATTACCCGTTTCCGTACTTGTCTGCACTTTTGCGCCGGATGTTCCCTGACGCAATACGGCCACGTTATCAGTCTGAACCTGAGTTTTGGTTCTTTCCGCGATCTGAACATCGGTGATCATGGTGTAGTTCACATCTTCCACCATCGCGTCAGCCGCCATTCCGACCAGACCGGCTGCAAGCCCTACTCCCAGGGTTGCTCCCGCGGAACTGGAATTGTAAGCGGTAATCCCCGCCCCAAGAGCGGCGCCAGTCACAGCGCCCTCATAACCCCGGCTTAACCAGCCCTGAGACTCACGAAGGTCCATTTTATCGGCCTTGAGCACGTTCGCCTGGATCCAGTAGCCCGCCGTATCCGGGTTACTGACGACCTGATATCCCTTTGAAGTGACGGCGCTGGCAATTTTTGCCTGCAGGCCACTCATATCCTTATCGGAGGTATTTTTGATTTGCAGATAAACCGTCTTATTATTTGAAGGTTCCAGCCAGATTGTTTCGCTCATCTGGGTTTTTACTTACAGATTTCTCTTTTTAATGGCGGTTCCCATTGCACTACATCCAGATAACACCAGCGCAGAGCTGACGACCATCACAGCCATGACTTTATTAAGCTTCATCCTGAATCCTTGTGACATAATCAATACGAGTAAATACACATTCTCTTATGATTTCGGAATGCGCATTCACTATATACGAATTTTAAGCGAGATGTAAAAACCAATAACAACCTAGACAGATAATAATAACCAAAAGAAATTTATAGTCTGTTAATAAACCACCATAATTGATAGGCCGCTTCTGGATGATTACCCCCCCAACTTTTCCGCTCGGAAAGAGTTTATTGCAGAGGTGAGCAATGATAGCTGATAGCGTCCAAAATCTAGATTCATGACAAAACCAAAAAAAACAGACGTTAAAATAACCATAAATGCAAAAGAAAACGGCGTGTCATAAACCACTCTATTACAAATAGCTAATAACATAATCACTGCCATGTACACAACAGCATAAATCAAAACCTTCTTAGAAAAAAAGCGATATATATTCGATTTTTCTCTAAAGTTTTTAGGAACTGACAAAAAGAGAGAGCGTGAACTGGCAATACCCAGGAGCATAATGATACTGACCCCGACAGGAAAAACCAAAACATGAAATATATACTTTCCGGACAAATAAACAGCATCCACACTAATTACAGCGCAAAGCATATTCCACACAACTAACACTACGCCTGGCCAAAGGCACTCCCAAAAAGATGGAATTTCAGCCTTCCCTTGTGAAAGTAGATTTTTCAGCTCCTCCACTTCCTCAATAAGTAGTTTGTTCGTAATCATCATTTTTACCTTTTACCATCAAGATAATCCTTTTGAATTTTCGCCGCTTTTGCCTCTAACTCAGTAGGCGAGTCAGCTCCTGGTAAAGATTTCACCTTACTCTTTCTTTCATTATAATCACCTTTAAACTCATTTGCTTTTGTTTTATGGTCCTTTTCCATTTCAGTATTCTCATTTTTCACCTCTGCGCCTTGCCGTTGTATGTTTTCGCGGGTTTCCTGCTGCTGTTGTTTATTCTCTGTAATCATCCCACCAACTTTCTGATCCACATTATCCTTAATACCCGCATCTTGCGTCATAGCATCGATACGACCAGAATTTTGTCGGTAGTCGGCCATTACCGATCCATTGTCACCACCACCTGACACCCCAGCCATATTCTGTCCAATGCTTTCACGACCCTGTTGATACGCAGCATCAACCCTGGGTTCTACCTGCTCTTTGACGAATTCACGCGCCAGGGCTTCACGCTGCGCCGCAATTTCAGGAGAACTGGTATTGGTCAGAATGGCCTCGGCATCCTGTGGAGCACGATGCTGAACAAAGTTCGCAAACTGCTGAGTCAGGTTTTCGTTCATCTGGCCAGTCATGCTCTCTGTGCGTGACGCCATCTCACTGTACTCATGGCTGCGTGTCCGGCTGCTTGTATACTGGTCATAGCTGTTTTTGGCACTGGAGAGTGACGCGGCAAACTGGTCAACACGCGAGCTGGCATTATTATCGGTAATGTTGCCCGATGTGGTGGTTTTGCGGCTGGTAAAGTAATCGGATGCTTCCTTAAAGTCTTTGGCCGCCTGACTACTGGTATCATGTCGGCTGTCATTCGATTCACGACCGGAAGTGCCAACATTATCTGTGTTACCCGAGCTGTGGGTCCAACCCGCACTGCCTTTAACTCCGGCCTCAGCAGATAACCCAGTTCCCCATTTACCTAGCTTACCAAACAGCTGATCCCCTGAACTCCACTTACCAGATCCGTATAAATCAACGCCCTGCGTACTTTTAGCTGAATCATCCATCAACTGCTGGAAAGACTCCTCATTACTGATGTTGTTGGCTTTCGCATTAGCAACAACCGCATTCCACATCTTGCTTCTGGCCATCGAGTCCTGCGAAGACTCGGTAGTATCAGCTCCGGTCGTTGTTGAGGCGCTGTTCCCTTTATTGGTACCAAATTGCTGCAGACTATTCCATGCACTTGTCACGCTGCTGTTATAGCCATGCAGCGCGCTTTCGGCCTGGACATCAGCCTCACGGGCCATCTGTTGCTGCGCACTGGCTATCTGACGACCGACGTTGATATCCACCGGCAGTTTTGACATTGCACCACTACTGTCCCAGACCATCGATCCATCCCTCGTCTGCGTGCTAATGCCCCCATTCGCCAGCTGCCGTGACATCTGTCCGAAACTGGTTGTACTGTTGGTACCCCAGCTGTAGCCGCTGACGTTCTCCATCTGCATGTTGGCGAAAGAGTAATTGCCGTCCACCACGCCGGAGGCAGCCTGCGATGTTGCACTGAGCCCCGATGAAGAAAAATGGCTGTAGGCACTGGAGAAGGCTGCTCCCATGCTCTTCACGATCCCCCACGACAAAGGCGGTATCATCACGGCAATATAGCCCGCGGTGGTCGCAATATCCGAGTTTTTGAGCTGAACCTGCGACAACTCAGAGAGAACGACTGGGACGCCATTTTGCTTCGCATAGTAGGCCATTGCGCTGTTCAGGATGGCGAACAGTAATGGCCACGTCTGCAGCCAGATAAGCGCAAACACATACCCCTTTAGCACCTGCAGAGTCATCATATTAAACATGGCGGCCATCACCATGATCGGGAACATCCCAATCATTATCCCCATGATAACGGTCTGCATCAGCGGAAGTGTGCGAAGCGCCTGGTGCCCCATTGTGGCCTGTGCCAGCCGCTGCTTTTCAAGGGATGATGTGTTAGCCATATTGACCAGACTGGCGGTGTCCCCGCTGCGGGCCGCATAACTCTGGATCCCACTGCGCAGGGCGTTCATCGTGACGTTCTGGCGGATAATCTGCCCGGCGCTCTGTCCCGAGCTGTAGAAGTAATTGTAGCTGTCGCCAATCATCTGGCTGAAAAGCAGATCGGGATTAGGTTTGCCGCCAAACAGCTGACGAACATAGTAGTTCCAGGTTTTACCGCCTGTCTGAGTATCCAGCGCGAGAGCCGATTTCAGATCCCGTGAGGCCTCCTCGCATGTCTGGAACTGGTTGTTTTTGTCAAACACGCCACGCAGTGGACTCGGGTTTGCAAAAATCAGGGTATACGGATCAGGTGAATTCAGTAATTCCTCAAAAGAGTACTTATGATTGAGGAAAATATCGCCCATCACACAGTTTTGTACGTAATCGGAAAACAGCGTCGTAATCTGAGGATTTTGTGACAAAAAATCCGTACTTTTCGCGACCAGATTACTGCCAAATAACATCCCCGTTTTACTGTACGTGACACTGTCCGGCAGAGCGAAGACCATCTCATAACTCTGGATAAGCGCGTTTCCTACCCGTGTTGTCAGCGACGCCGGAATCGCCAGACCAATAGGCACATTATCGACTTCATAGACCTGCGCAACGTTACTGTAATCGATGATCTGCACAGGGGTACGAATGACAACCAGCATAGAGACCAGGGTGAGGGAAAAGACCCAGCCAATAAGGTCCATTACGTTGTGTTTTTTTACCCAGTTCCCCGCCACAATGAGTACCGAGATGGCGATACACATCTTTTCTATAGTCGACCATGTGCTGGTCCCCATAAACGCCGCAATCGCGTTCAGGTTGCCCCGTAACCAGTCGCCGCCAGCAATGGCATATATCTCAAGCATTACAGATTCCCCCCAAAATGATAGTTATTCTGGTAGCGGGTCATCATGCGGGCAGAGACCTGCTGGCGCATGTAACTCATTTGTCTGTCAACCACAAGCAAGGCGTCCTGCTGAACCTGAACACGGGACTGAAAAGCGGCAATCTGGACACTCGCCTGATTGAGGTTTTCCATGATCATATCCATTGTCGACTGGGGATAATTACCGGTTGAAATCATCGCCCGGGCCTGCTGGATAAGTTCCTGAATGTACTGCAGCAGGATGTCGTAGCCGATATAGTCCGTCAGCTGGTAAATAAGTGAGTTAGACACCCCGAGCATCTGCGGATCGACCAGGTATTTGAATACCGGAATGGTGGTGCTGGAGATAAACCCTTTCTCCTGATCCGTCAGTTTTTCATCAGCCACTGCTTTATTCTGGATACTGCTTAACAAAGCGGAAATCTGGCTTTTTAGCGCTTTATTGGAAGTGATGGTCACGGTCGCATCAGCAACGACCTTAAGACACTTATCCGAATCATTGCAGTGGTAGATTTTAGCCGTGCCGCCCTCCATCATGGCTCTAATCAGATCCTGGTCAGTGGTGCGTGCCGGCAGCGGCGTGATTTCACTGTTCTCCCCGAAAATCAGCGTACCGGTGAGCGTCATGATGAATTCCTTCAGCTCCTTATTGCCGTCGAAGAGCCGGTTCTTCGATAAGGCATTCCACATGATGTTGATGTTTTTCATCACACGTTCTTTGTCTTTATCGCTGGCCTTATCCTGGACGCTGTCCATCTTGCCGCCCACCGTACAACCCTGGCGCGAGGCGGCCCAGTCCGAAAAGATATTGCTTTCACCGGCAATGTCCTGGCAGACCTTTTGTTGAGCGACCTGGGTACGAGGAAACAGGCCACCCACAATTCCCTGAGCAGCCTGGCAGGAACTGAGGTTCATGCTGTTCATGTCAGTGGCCATCTTTTGAAGGAAGTCCTTTGCGGTTTTAATCTCCGGTACCGTGGTTTGCAAAGCGAGATCAAAAAAGTACCCCGCGGCGTTGCTCATGATTTGTTTTGCGAACCTCTGCAGCTGCTCGCTGTTGATATAGCTGAATGACCCCAGATAGGCATCAATCCCTCCGCAGCCGGCATTAATATCAGGGAGCGTCATGCTGACCAGCTGGATCGTTTTCACCTGCGTTCTGGCATACAGCGAACCGCCGGAGGCATAACCCGCAGCCTGTCCCTGCCAGACCTGCGGCTGGCTGGTATTGGACGCAAAGCCCAGCTTATTGAAGAAGTTGTTCATATCGCCATTCACGTCGGCGGCGGCGCTAAATGACAGGCCAAGCACGGCACCGCAGAAGAGTGACAGAAGTTTAATTCGCATCCAGTCCTCCATTACGCACAGCATTCTTTTTAACTCTGTCATTTCTCAGAATAAAAAGGGTCTTCAGGTGATAACTGAAAAAATTGCGGATCGCTAATGTCACTCCGGCAACAAAGAACCCCACCCCAACAGCAATCAGCGCATAAGGGATGGCGTACATCATAATATTCCACAGGTCTTTTACTCGCAGGTCGCCGCTGGCTATCCAGTCATCCACGCAGATATTAAATAAAAATCTCATTATCCATAACAGCAGAGCACCTGCAGTGAGAAACACAATGAATAATTCCAGATAGATTTCCAGACGCCTTTCCCGGTGGATAAATTCCGGCTTCAGTTGTTCTATTTTTTCGGCTGCTGTCTGCCCGGAGTCCTTTAAACTTGCTGGAAATAAAAACGCGTACAGTCCCGTCGAACGTATATATTTGTTCATGGCTATTTTCCTTAATCACTTGCTAAGACCGGATATAACAGAGGCTAATGCATCATCTGAAATACCGTATCCACTCTGGCCATAAAGCCCTGTGCATCCGTGGCGCCCTGCAGGATCGGGTACGCTGCCAGCGTGTTTACGTTCACCAGAAACGTAGTCGGGGTCGCCACCGGGATATTGGGGAAAAAGGTCTGCATCACGTCAGGAGGCGCCGGCAGCGCTTCCGGAAACGCGTCATCACCCTGTCCGTCAATGGTGTAAGAGAACACGGAGAAGCCATACTGTCCGGCCAGCTGCTTCAGCACCGGGTCAAATTTATGACAGTAGGGACAGTGTCCCTGCATGAACAGCACCACTTTCCAGTCGCGCAGGTCCACCTGCTTTCCGTTGCTGAGTCGTAACCAGCGTGGCTGAGATGCCCCGCTCACCGCCTGGGGAGTGTCGCTCTGCGGGGAGGCCGTTTCAGTACCGGAGATACCCCGCGGATCCCAGAGCGACTTCACCTCATCGAGCGTTCCCGCATGTGCCATCCCGGCCAGTGCAAGGGAAAGAGCCAGTGCCGCCAGCGGCGTCTTAGCGAGGTTCATCAGGCTGTTTTTCACAGGCTTTCTCCTCTTTTTCGGCTTCAGCAATCAGGGCGTTTAGAATGCGGTATCCCCCGAACACCACCATACCCAGCCCGAAGATTTCCCCGGCCTGGACGGCCAGCTCAGGCTGTTTTCTGACAAGCCTGGCTATCAGGTGGAAAAACACGCCCACGGCCAGCACCCACATCCCGGTGATATCTAAATCCGGAAAACGAATATTTCGCATGACACACTCCTTAGAAATTCGGTTTAAAGTCGCTGGAGACATAGAGGAACTGTTTCGCCAGGTCGTCCTGACTGATAAAGCCGTAACTGAGAGGCTTCACCTGGCCACTTTTCGGGTTAACCAGCATCATCGCGGGGAAGAACTTCACGCCAAGCTGCTCTGCCTGGCCCTGGTCCGTCCGGCTATCGGGCAGCATGGGGTTAATCACTCCGTCAACCGACACCGGTATCACGCTCAGGCCATAGGTTTCGCGAAAATTTTTAATCACCTGGACCAGCTGGCCATCGATCGCTTCCCGGCCCCGGTAGAAGAACATCACGCCGTAGTGCTGTGCGAGGGTGGAGATAGCCTGTCGCTGTTCGGCATAGTCGGCAGCGAGCTGGTTTTTTACCGTGCCGTTGTAGTAGCTGTGCTGCAGGTTGTAATCGAGTTCGGGGTTTTCCAGCATCGCTTTCTTCGCACTCATCGAGAACAAACCTGCCTGCTGCGTCCAGTAGTTCTGCAGCCGGAAATACTTAACGAAGTTTTCAGACGATGGATACAGAATGGCTTCGTACAACGACCGTTTGGTGGCCGCCTGGAGTGTGGCGAGTTTCTCCAGAATATCCATTTGCGGCGGTGGTGCCGCTGGTGCGGCTTTCCTTTCCTCATCATGGGGCTTAAGTTTCTCGTTGTACCACTGCCAGCCCGCGTCTTTGGCGAAAGCCGGCATCAGGGCGCAGCAAAGGCATCCCGCCAGCATGGCGGCATGTATTGTTCGCATGGCAAATACCCTTTTATGAATTATTGCGACTGGCGTGACAGATGCTGATAGACACTGTATTTATCGAGCTGGCGCTGTATCTTTCCTGCATCATCACGGGCTTCAAAGCGGTAACCGCTGCAGTACAGAGGCAGATGATTTATCTGAAGGTCCACCCGCTCCCCGTCCCTGACCACCCACGCGGCCTGAGAAACAGTGTCGCACTGGATCCCCCAGGCCCGGTTGGTGGTCATAAATGCGTTAACCTGCCTGTCCCGCCACAGGCTGTACGACATTATGCTGACCAGGATAAGGACAAACACCCCGACAAACACCATGACCAGCCCGTATGCTTTTTTCTCTTCCATGAACACTCCTGTCTGTTTTGCTGATTAAAGCGGTGACGTCCGTCTTTATGGCATTAATCGTCTGGCTATAATATTGAGAACAAAAATAAACAATAAAGATCTAACAATTACGAACCCATCATCGCTCGTTAATAACTTTGCCATGTTAATTATCAACAGAACAGGAATAAGGATTACCCCTGCTAACCTGAACCAATCTTTAAACTTATTAAACCTGCGCACCGTCTTCATTCTTCCTCCGTCTTTTTCCGTAACAACGCGGCAAGCGAACTAAAAAAGAGATAGCTCACGAACCAGAAAAAACCAACCGCAACAATAAAAACCACACTCTCGACATAATCACTACCCGACGTCCCTTTGACGGCATCCCAGGAGAAATAAATCACCGGTGAAATAATGATTACTGTCAGCGTTAATCTCAGGGCAAAATCAATGGCAGGCTGTTTGTGAAAATTAATTTTCATGATTATCGGTCTCTTTATTAGTCAGCATGGTTTATTGCGCGGATTGCTGACTCATGATTTCCTTAATTCGTTCCTTGGTCTTATTGGTGAGAACATCGTTTTCCGGTATTTTTTGATTTTTCATCAGGTCGTCCATAAAGTTGGTGAAATCAAGCTTGTTAAAATCAATCCCCTGGAGTTCCGCGGTGGTAATGCCCCGACAGTCA
Source organism: Klebsiella sp. 2-CIP_Kleb. (assembly GCF_050378715.1). Lineage (NCBI taxonomy): Bacteria > Pseudomonadati > Pseudomonadota > Gammaproteobacteria > Enterobacterales > Enterobacteriaceae > Klebsiella > Klebsiella sp. 2-CIP_Kleb. Next base: position 18,237 of record NZ_JBNRLG010000012.1, on the reverse strand, counting down.
GGACTGCTGGCGCCGCCAAAACCGATATGCAGCTGACCGTTTCTTCCCTGCTGCTGAACGATCTGCGCCAGTTTTGAGTCGAACTGGCAATAGCTCCTTTTTTTCTCCAGGCAAATACCCAGAACTTTTTTAGAGCAGAATTCCCCGATACTGACCGTCAGCTTGTCTTTTTTCGCTTTGGCCAGCGCCTTTTCCTCGCTGCTGCAGCGTGCCAGCCCCACATCCTGGCCCCAGCCGCTGTCTTTGCAGCAGTTACTGAAGCCGGCAGCAAATTTCTTACAGAACTTCGCTTTTCCGGTGAAGGCCCGGACATCCACCCCGTTCAGTGCCGCGACGTCCTTCCCCGCGGCTGCCAGTGCCGCCAGCTCAGATACCGCCTGCCCAAAGTCATTGCTCTTCCCGGACGTGGCTTTGTCACATTCACCATCAAGGCAGAAGACATCACCGCCGCAGATCATTTGCTTGCCACTCGTCCTGGTTTCGCAGGAATACGTTGCATATTCATGCAGGCACGTGCCTTCCTCGCTGGAGAAGGCGCACTGGCGGGATGACAGAGTACAGGCCGTATTTTTCATCAGGCTTTCACAGGAGCCGCTGTCCGCCGGCTGCGTGAGCCAGGTATCCTTATATTTCCAGCAGGCTTCCGTGAACGAGTAATCCCTGCCTCCGAGGGTGATGGTTCGCGTTCCTCCCGGACTGATACATTCCTCCCCCGTTTTTTTTCCTTCATCCTTACTGAACGGACAGCTTTCAACCCAGACGACTTCAGGTGCGTAGACGGTTTCGGTTTCTTCCATCACCAGGGTGACCGTGACCTGTACGGGTTTCTGGCTACCCGATGATACGGTCCGTGATGTTTTGCTTACTGAAAAGTTCTGCCCTGCAGTAACCGCTTTGTCCACACCAAACGACTGATGAATCTTCCCCTTCCCGTCATAGGTATATTTCGTACAATGCGTGTTCTGACCGCCTGAACACATCGATTCTGAACGTGGCCAGCTGATCACATCTATGGGGAACGTTCGTTCAAAGAGGGTCAGGCTTTCACTGACTGCACTCTTGCAGCTATCCCGCACCTTCCCTTCGGAATCGCATTCTTCAATCCAGGGGATCACCAGAGGCTCACCATCCACCGAGGCATTCAGCAGACGACCGTTGGTCGGGATCGTCAGGTTGCCACTCCATTGCCGGGTACTCCGGGCATAATTCAGCGTCACCACCTGCTGATAGGTTCGGTTAACTTTCTGCGTGGTGGCGTTATCCTTCAGGGTCGCTTCCCGTGTGCAAAAATTTTCCACCTGCAGATCACGTTCGCAGGTATGGTTTGTGAACTCGCTGCGGTTCACAACCTGGGCGGTACAGGACTGTCCGGTATCACCGACAATGCTGTCGGCACGGGATTCTGTATCCTTTGCGGCCTGAATAAACGGCGCATCCTGAGATATCTGATCCGGTGGCCGGTTCGTGAACGACTCCGTAATCGTTTTGCCGGTATCTCCCTGGCTGAACTCCAGGGCTGAATCGCTTTTCAGAGAGCTGTCTCCGCTGGCAGTGACGCCGCCGTAGTATTTGGTCTGATCCGGGTTGTCGGTATACCCCGGCAGGTTTTGCTCACCACTGAAATTTTTTAGTGAGTTCAGACCATTGCCCTGCACCTGTTTCGCAAAATCCGAACCGGCTTTATAGTCACTTCCACTGTCAGCGCAGGCGGGGGATGCCAGCCAGATGAAGGCGCTCAGGACAAAAAAATGCGCGGTCAGCACGGAAATAACCGTCTTCATTTACACCCTCCCTCATCCCTCACCATTTCCGGTAACGCCATGAAGTACGGTTTATCTTTCATGGCTGGCTCCCGGCGGCATTCGAGGGCGCATCAAGCATCTGCCGGGCCACCTGTGCGCAGTCACCGGTTTGTGCCACTTTCTCCAGCGCCTGTTTGACGTGAATGTTACCGCGTACCACGTCATACCCGGCCTGACACCGTACCACCAGAGACGGCACACTCCGGATGCTGTACTGCGTATATAGTGTCGGGTCGATCTGCACTCCGTCGGTCACGCCATCCTTCACCAGCTGCAGCACCGCGTCAGTGGTGGTCTTCATGTCGTTATTGACGAGCCCACGCAGTGTCGCCGGAATGCCGTACTGCCGGGTTTCGTGCAGCATCCGCTTCAGCCCCTCTTCAGGTATCGAGAAGGAGACAAAGTACAGCGCCCCTTCTGCTGGCTTTTCCTGATTCGCCGCTTTCTGCTGGCTGACCAGATTATCGATAAACTGGCGGTCTGATTTGGGCAGAGGATTACGGTTGATTTGCGCCTCAAGCTCCTGCTGCAGCTGTTTATCCGGATGCTGGCGCAGCTGTTCGCTGAGGTTCTCCTGCTGCTTCAGCCATTCTCTGTCTGTAACAGAGGAGGTTTCAGCCAACACTGCTCGTCCGGTCAGCAAAAGCATGACCATAAACAGATTCATTAATTTCATGAGAGACTCCTGTCAGAGAAAGACACAATTGCGTTTACGCCACATCAGATAGCCATAGTTCTTACGGGTGTTGGGTGGATTTTTACCGGCCTCCCAGCGCATCACGCTGCGCCCCACGGGATGGCATTGGCCGCTGTCCGGGTACATGTTCACCATCTGATAGCGCCAGCGCTCTTTGGGGATGATCGGGGACGGATACTCATAGCAGACCGCCTTGTCCTTCCCGATGCTCTCCATAATTTGTCCCTGCCGGTGAAGCTTGTACGCCATGCGCTCGCTGACAAGTAACGAGGACTGCAGCGGACTGGACTCGTTGCTTACCCAGCCGCTAAACGGGTACATCGAACCCTGAGAGCCGGCACACCAGAACAGAATATCGAGTGGCATATGAAACGCGCTGGCCATAGCGTCAGCCGCGCACGCCCCCTGTGCGATGGGGTTGGCAAACAGGATGGCTTCCGGATTCAGAATGGTGGTGAGGCTGCTGTCCACCCAGGTCGGGTCAATCTCGGACAGATAGGCTATATCCATGTCTCCGCCTTCCAGACAGCCTGCGGAGGTGATGATGTTCAGCCAGTAGGTCAGCGGGTACTTGTACCAGTGAACGTGATAAAAAGCGCCGTTCACCTGCTTGTCGTCCTTTCTCGCGGTCCCCATACCGGTCTTGCCGAGATTGATACTGAAGCCCCCCAGATTGACCATACAGCCAGGCGAACGGCTGACGTCCGTCATGGCCATCGGCTCCCAGTACCCGATGGCCAGGCCGGGGCGAACAAAAATCGGTGGCGGCGCCGGACACAGCTGCAGGGGACTACCCGGATTGCTGGTATCAGGCAGATCGCCTTTACCAACCTGCACGCTGCCGAGCGACAGGGGGAAGATGCAGCGCCAGCACACATCGGTGATCGGGTTAACAAACCGGCCCTCACAGGAGGGATCAGCAGCCGCACTGAGGCTGTACCCCCACAACATCAGGGCACTCAGGAAAAGCGTCAGGGTTTTCACAGAAACATCCTTATTTTACAGGGAAGGTCTCAATATTCAGGCGTTCACCGGATGGCGCCGGCGTGATCCGCGCCGGGACTGCCGTCAGGCCAAATCGCTTGCTCAGTACGCCGTTCTGGTCGAAATAGATCCGGCTGTCCAGCGCTGCGGAGGTGTCCGGGATACTGCCACGCACCAGGATAATTTTGCTCATCAGGGTTTCCGGCACCTGACGCTTCATCCAGGCCAGCTGGTCGGCATCGTCACCATTGATGAAGTACAGAGTCTGGACAAACGGTACGGTTTTAAGCGGGTTCACCACATCGCCCTTGCGGGCAAACACCCGCCCCTCATTGTCCTTCAGGTCTTCGGTCAGGCGGATGCTGGGATCAAACCAGCGCTGCTCGTATTTCTCCGCACGCTTAATGCCCTCCACCGGTGCCGGACGCTGACTGTTCTCGATAACCCGCTGCTTAAACGCATCCATCGTCTGGTCCCACTGGCCAGAAGATTGCAGCGACTGCAGACGCTGCGTGATGAGCTGCAGCATGTCCTGCTCCCGGATGGGCCATAAATCCCCCCAGGTACCGAGATCAGCCGCCTGAGTCAGCGGCGATAGCAGACAGGCGGCGAGCAGACAGCCTTTCAGTCGTAACATTACTGTTCTCCTTTCATGCGGCGGGCAATGTCGTGCTGGATGTTGCGGGTCACATCGGGCGCGCCCTGAACCACGGCAGGTGAAACCAGAATGACCACATGATGCTGCTGCTGATACTCCGCCAGACTCTTCTCCAGCGCGTCGTTAAACCGATCAGAGAGCGCTTTTGACTGTGCCTCTGTCAGCTGCTTCTGACTCACACTGTCCATAAAACTGTCGAGCGTCTTCTTCATATCAAAAGCCACCACCCGCGGCGTGGAGTACTCCAGAACCACGCGCGAGAGAAACGCGCTGGTTGCCAGGGCGAAAAACACGAGAGCAACGATGACGGGTATCCGGCGAAAGGGATGAGAGGTCGTACTGACCGGTTGTTCGGTGTTGTTTTTCATCACTGTTTATCCTCCATGTCATTCACCGGTATTCGGGATTCAAGCTCAGCCATTTCGTCTTTAAAGTTGCGGCACGCCAGTCCGTACACCGCATCGTGGATATCGACCCCCTCCTGCCGGCGCGCTTGCATGTACTCAAAATCCGGGCCTTTGGAGGAGTACATCGCCCGGCTGAGCGGGTCGACGAACAGGCGGTGCCAGGAGCAGTTCGCTTCCACCTGCAGCATAAAGGAGGAGAACCACTGCTCTTTTGCCGAGCCGAAGCCGTTAATCATGTCTTTCTCCAGCTTGCTGAACTGATCCGGGTACAGCTGGTTATACTTGGCAAACTCTTTGGCTGACTGCTTCAGAATGGCCTTGTACGATGAGTTCCCCCACGCTGCACGTGCGGCGCTGGAGGCGGTCGGGGAGTCGAAGTCGACGATGTTCTGCGTGATGGTGATGTATGCGCCGGTATGTCGACGCGCGGTACGGTAGCCTTTCTCGATGAACTGACCCACTTTTTCATTCTTGAAATCAAGAAGCTTCCAGCCCTCATCGATGACGTTCAGTTTTTTCAGGCCACGCGGTGACTGATACATCCTGTTCTCGATGTAAATAATCAATGAAAACATCACAGCGATAAGCAGAGAGGGCCTCGACTCCAGGCCACCGAGTTCCAGTACCACCATCCGGGCATCATCGTGGAGTGTTGGTTTATCTGAGTTGAAATAGTCCCCGTAGATCCCATTCACCGTGTACTGATCGAGCAGGATTATCATCTCGTCCAGACGGCCCCGGATTGTCGGGGAATCAGCATATTCATCGCTGTCCTTCGCGTCCTGTAAAAACTGCACTACGTCATCAACGCGTGCCTGATTACGTTTGCTTAACCAGGCCGCCTGAACTGCCTGCAGAAGCAAGCCTTCATGGACTTCATCGAGGTTGCCGTTCGGACTGGCCATCACCGACATCTGATCGCGTATACGTTCTGCTGACATGTCGAAGTGAGCATCATCCAGCACGTTGGCGAACGGGTTAAACTTGAGGGTATCGCCATCGAGATATACGCCCCCCATGTTTTCACACAGGGACTTATAGCCATCGCCCATATCGAACACCCAGGCAAACCCGCCGGAGTCGAGCACACTGCGAATGAGGGGCTGAATCAGACCGGTTTTACCCGCCCCGGACGTCCCGCAGACCGCCATGTTGAAATTGGTATTGTTCATTCCCTCGTAGAACAGGTCGATGAACGCCAGCTGGTTTCGGTAGGTGGGCGCCAGGAGTCCCGCCGGCGCCAGCGGGCTGTCAGCGACGATCGGCAGGAGGTTAGCCACCTGGAACGTCTCCGCCCGCTTAACCACGCCTGCCGCCTGCAGCTCTTTAAACAGACCCTCACCACACTTGAACGGCATCATGGCCAGAAAGTTACGCAGGTGATGGTAGCGGGCCGGGATAAGCTGGAAACCGCCTTTACGGTAGCTGTTGAGCACCTGCTGTTCAGCGGCGAGAGAGGCCTCTGTGCTGTCTGCGGTGTACGTGGTGATATTAAAGAAGTAGGACACCAGGGAGGTCTGGTTGGTCGACAGTCGCTGGCGGATATCGCCCCACTCCTGCATTTCCTTTATCACGTTCGGAAAGTACTTCGCGTAGGAGGTTTTGCTTTTCTTCTCCACGTCCATGAACTTCAGGTTGGCTTCGTTCTGGGTCTTCACCTGGTCCTCCACCATCAGCGTCAGCGTGATGACAAAGGGGCAGGAAATGGAGAGCTCCGGGTTAAGCAGGTTGGCGTAGTTGTCCGCAGCGGTCCAGAGGAAGGCCATTTCCGGATCACTCTCCAGATGGTAGCTCGTCACCCGGGTCACGCACTCTTTCCCGTCGCGCCCCAGGCGGCCAATTTTCAGATGACCGGCGGTGACCTGCATATCAAAGCTGTCATCGACACATTGATAGTTCAGATCCTGATAGGGGTCCAGCTTATACGGTACGCGGTACATTTCGTGCGGGTCCGGGTTTATCAGCTCACGCATCAGTTCGACCAGCCCGGCAGCATCAAGGATACGCGTCGGAATATAGGCACCGCCCAGTGACGCCCGCAGGATTTTTATCTGGTTCTCCATCTCGACAATTTGCGTGGTGGAGTTCTTCTTCCTGGGTACACAGCAGGAGATGTACACGCGGTAGTTACGCAGCGTCAGGGGCAAATCCAGATCAGGAGGCAGGGGGAACTTCGTCTCCGCTGCCCGGAGGTAGTAGGCCTGGGTAATGGCGTTAAACTTCTTAGCCTGTTTACCACTCCAGCGGAATTCACGCAGACCATAGTCGATATCATTGCCGACCAGTTTGCTGGAGACCAGATGAAAACTGACCGGGACGCCCCGGGGCAGTTTGCTGCGCAGTAAATGCTCCAGTGTTGCGACGATACTTTTATCCGCACCGGGTAAAGGACGCGCCTCAAACATAAAACCGACGGTTTTGTTATTAATAAACAGACCGGTCGCGGAATCATAATCCTTATAGGGCAGAATACGGCTGAACTGGGGGAAATTCATGCTGCCCAGCGTGTCATTGGCTTTAGCGGATTCGTCGGGCAGCTTCAGTGCTGATACGAGTGAATTCACAGCCTGGGTGACGGTATCAATGATGTTATTACTCATGCGGTCGTTCCTTTAAAAGTATTTCAAAACAACAAGGGTAATAAATGGCAAGAAGAATATTCATAGCCGCACTAGAAACTCCTTCTTATAATGGAAAGCACAGGAATGAAAAACAATAAACACATGGAGGCAATAATCTGGCCCATAAAGATCGCATCCAACAACATCGCCCCTTGCCACAAACAAATAAGCAGAGTGATAAATAATAAAACCACATGAAAGAAAACAATCAGGAACAGAAGGTTCGCTGAGAACTCCCCATCACTAATTTCCACCTCCAGGCAGAAAAAATAAAACACACACAAACTACAGATAATATAGAGGCCTTCATGTCGAATACCCTGAAAGAAATCAGGAGAAAACTCTCCTGCCAGTCCATTGTACGTCAGCCTGACTCCCAGATAGATGAGCCAGTAGACTGGAGGGATAAACAAAAAACCATACTTTCTAAAAAACAGCATCATATCCATCCCCTATTTATTTTAACCAGCATTTCATTTTTTGTTAGCTTTATATAATTCCCACTGATGGATATACGAATAATACTGCCTACCAGGCACATTAATGATGATGCCATCACAGTCCAGTTTATTTACAGGGCTGGTAAAAGCGCCTGTCGGTATGTTTACTTCAAGTGTATTGCAGTCGTTTTTCCAGTGTCTACCTGCTTCAAGTTCATCCATCGAAAATGAGTGAATGGAGATAACGAACATCCCGCAAAACCCAACCACCGCCATAAGCGCACAGTATATGAATGTATCGCCTCTGTTAACTCGAAGATTGAATTTTTCAGGGATGGCAACCATTGCCAGCGCACCGACCACACCAATAACAAAAAGAATCAGGCATATACCGTTAAGCCATGCAACGTTATGTCCAAGTATATAGTACGCTTTCACTTTCTTATTCCTTATGCTGCATACTTTCAAATAACGTGAGATTGTTAATACTGACCATCGGTCTTACTATTCACCTGCCCCCATCCGATCAAAGGAATAAATCAAGACATAAAACATATAAAAGATCACTGTGGCTGTAAAAAATCCCGTCATTACTGACAGAGTCAAATCAGGAGAACCGGCCCACATGTTTTTATCCATGAATACCATGAAAGAAAATAAAGCACTGAGACCTGTAAGCCCAAACAACATTAAAATATAGGAAAGCGCATCTCTTATAAAAACACCCATAATTACATAGCCGTAACCACAGATAATGATTGCCATTGCAAAAAACAGTCGTACATAACCATCACTATCAAAACTTAACAGAGATTCAGCCATTTACCCACCCTCACTCAATGTTTCCATCACGCTGTTCAGAGGCTCGCGTGTTTTAATTTCAATGCACTCTCCTGTATTACTTCCGTAACCTCTGCCTCCACGTGCTTCGAGTACCCGTAGCATTTTTATGCAGACATCTGTATTAGGCATGGGAGTAATATCCCAAATTCCACCACCACTACTCGGCGTCATCAGCACCAGAAAAATAAAGGCATGCATACTTTATTGCCTCTGTTTATATATTAACGAATGAATATTTCTTTCATTGCCTCTGCGAGAGTTGTTTGCTTATCGCCACTTATCGCTCTGTCATAATCAGCCTTGCTGACATTTTCAATAACATCACCACACTGAAGTCGATTTTGCGCAGGAGAGAAAAACCCTTTATCAATATTAGTCTCAAGCAACCGGCAGTCATTTTTCCAGTGATGAGAAAGCGCTTCGGGTACTGTATTACTGTCAGTAGAAAATAGCAGGACATAACCTGCCAATAAAAACACCAGCCACATCGCCCATCCGAATAACTCTCTCATAACAAGCTTTTCCTTTCAGTAAATAACATCATTGCACTTTATTTTCAGATAAACTTCCTTCTGGCCTGTACTTAACGGGAAGGTAGCGGGTTGTTCCGTCAGGACAGGACCAGGCATCTTTGCGCCCATTAAATCCTTGTTGAGCATCAAAAGCTGATATCTTGCAGTTTGTTAATGTATTCATTGTATTCTTTTTTCTTAAAATCATTTCCTTATAAGCATCCTCTGGTGACAAAATAACAAGGGCAGTTATAACATGAAGAATTAAAACCCCAGAGAACATGCATACGCGCCACACCCTTCTCTCAAACGCCCTTGATGCAAAAAATCCAACTATCACTCCCATACCAATAGCGAGAAAAAAATAAAATATATAAAATGAGTCAGCCCGAACAAGCTTATAAGAGAATGTTAAGAGATTAATCATAATCAACCCACCTATTTAAATAACGCCTTACACAAAGATACATGAGCGTAATATCTGCGTCTGAGCACGCTACCGCCCATCCCTTTCAACGCAGAGGGCACTCGTTATAATTCAGAAATGAAAACTTACTGCAGCGCCAGTAATGGCGCTGTGAATCAATTAAGGCGAGGTTGTCCCCACGCCGATGGTGTCACGACAAAAAGAACCGTTGCTGGCTGGTGATATACATCATCTGCATCCACGTACGGCGCTATCCACAATGACGTTGTCTCCTCCCCTTTTCTTAATGGCCGGGGATAATTACCAGGAACCGTCACCGGCGATGTAAAAGTTGATACACTCACTGGTCGAACAGCTGGCGCTACAGCCACGGGCCGATACACCGGCGTACTGACTTTCCTGTTATTCGTCAGCAATCCTGACGTTACTGTATTAGTCGGTGCAGTTGTCGTTGCTCCGGGACGCATTAAATTTGGCTGTGGCGGCAACGGGTACGAATTAACTGATGTGGTTCTGAAATTACCCTCAGCCAGTTGTGGCAACCCGGCCGCAGCCGGCTTTGCATCACTGCGTTCCTCTTTCAGCTTCGCTTTTTCATTTGCCTGCTCCATCGTCATACAGGTATCCGACGTCGTGGCATTACATTGAAATTCGGTCTCTGTGCCCGCACACCCGGTTAAGAGCAAAGCGCTGCCCAGAGGAATTAACAGCATTAATTCCTTCATATATTCACCCGTAATCTGTTTATTTTTTAAAAATCGATTTCCAGTCAGTCTTCCTGAATACTGCTTCTGCAAGATTATTAGCAGCCCTTACAAGCTCCTCATAAAGTTTGGGGTCTAAATAATTTGCAGATTGAGGTACAGGCTTAGGCTCCTTTTTCTCCTGCTTCCTGTTCATTACGCAGGCCCCCCCTGACATCCTTCACCCGAGAAATCCCCTGCGGAAAGGAGTCCTACGGAAAACCACAGCCATCCCGGTAAACACCACCGCCATCAGCAGCCAGAGCCAGAGAATATTATGCGTATAGCTCTGGTCGATATATGCTGCATACCCTGCCGCATCCGTACTGACGGTGGTGCAGTCTTCCTGTAAAACCGGAGGCAGTGGTGTGTTCACCGCATCACCATTGAGTTCTTTCGGCCACGTGCAGTCCTGAATGACATATCCCTCCTGCTGCACAGACTCTACGGTTTTCACCAGCGTCTGGCCGAACGTGTACGGTCCCGTCCGGAACACCAGAACAACCAGTAACATCATCATGGCCAGCGGATACACCACCGCACACTTAACCAGCCAGTGAGCCCAGCGCAGTGCAGACAGAACAGCAGTAATGAGAGACTTAGCCATTATTTTCCCCCTGCGGCGCTGCGCCCGGAGAGAACTCACGCGGATCAAGTTTGCCCAGCTTCTTCAGCATCTCGTCAGTATTGAATCCGTTCATACCGCCGCCTGACTGATGATGTGCATCAGCCTGCTGTGCCGGCTCCGCCTCCTGATTCTGAGCCTGCTGTTGCCCGTTCTTTTCCGCTTCCAGTTCTTCAATCGTTTTCAGCTGGAATCCATCCTGGAACACGACGGTCACTTCGTTGCCGGCACCAATCGGAATGACCGGGTGATACTGCTCGGCCCTTTTGATGTAGTACTCGCTCAGCGTCTGCGCAGCTTTAGATGCACCACCGCCGACCCCCATTTTCAGAACGTCACCGGCGCCAACAGATGCGGTTGCCCCCAGGCCAACAGCCGGCTGTGAAGCCCGTTCCATGCCCTGACCAATCCCGTCAACAAAACCGGCCCCCCATGCCCAGCCGAGGATTTTTCCGTTACGCATCACCACCTCTCCCTTAACCCCGTTTTTCCCCATAAAGGAAACGTGGCCGTTAATGGGCTGATCGATGGTTTTATCACCTTTGATACAGCTGATATTGCGGGTACGGACAATGGCGCGTTCGCTGGAGACATCGCCCCAGGCTTCAAGGCCCACAAAACACCCTGTCAGGTCGTAGGTTTTGCTGTTTGGCATTTCCACGCGACCGGTGATACGCAACTGCATCGGTACAGTTGATTCATTCCCGGTAACAGACGCGTTGGCATCTGCCCCCTCGATAAGCATGCTTTTTGCAAAGCTCCCCGACGGAATGTACGGCAATGACTTCGTTTTTTTTCCTTTGTCGTAACTGAACGTTTTACGCTGTATCTGGTTTGGTACCGGTACAGACTGGTAGCTGACCTGCGGCGGCGGTGTCATACCATTCCCCGGATAGAATGCCGTCGGAGGCGGTACCGCGGCGCCGGTTTGCGGCGGATAACTGGCTGGCTGCGGCTCCCCTTCCGGACCGGGTGGCGGTGACGGAGGAGTCGGCGCGGGCTCGCCACCAGAGACAGCCGGTTTCACGCCCAGCGCCTTCAGCTGATTCTGCATGGCTTCATTGTCACTGCTGAGTTTGTCAATACGTATCTGGTCAGCGGTTCGCGCCTTACTCAGTAGTTCCACTTCCCCCTGCAGGGAGTCAAAACGCTTGTTGAGATCAGCGGCAGTCGCCTGCATTTCGGTGGTCGCGTGCTGCTCCACCTTACTGTTGAAGCTGCTGTCGACCACCCCGGTCATATCCGGCGCGGGTTCGCCCTGAGCCGGGGCTTCCTCATCAGAGCTCATGTTCAGATCTGACAGATACAGCCCGCCTCCGACGGCTGCTGCGCCGCCCGCCAGAATGAGTCCCAGCCAGATATATTGTTTACGTTTGATCAGCGTGTTGAAGTTGGCCATCAGCGCTTCACTCCTTCATCTGACGTCGTGACCCAGATCTGCATGCGACCACCGGCAGTCAGCAGGCCCGCCGGGGTACTGAACATGACCGCACGTGTTCCGGGCTGCCAGAAATCGCTTTCACGCACCATACGGGCCGACAGGGAGACATTGTCCAGACTGTAACGGACAACTTTCAGGTGATGACCGACCCAGACCCGATCGGCAGTGGCGCGCAGACCAGCCGGCACCTGCAGCACTTCAGAAGTGACGGGGACAGACTGATACTCATCGGGTACGCTGCCCTGACGCACGGCGCGATTCAGCGAAACCAGTAACGATTCATAGGGATTCGACTCTTCCCAGGCTTTTGCCGGACCGGGGGTACCCGCCAGCTCGCTGACCAGCTGAATTGTCCGGCCTGAGCCCGCACGGGGCACGGCACGAATGGAGAAGTTCAGCCCGCGTTCGGTTTCCACAATGAAGGTGAATGGTTTTTTACTGACGGTCGCCAGAATGGCGCCGCCGCTGTCGGTCTGCTCCTGGTTTGTCAGGCCGCCGTCCAGGCTGTTTATCGCCGTGATGCGATCTCCAGGTACTGTGAACAGATTCGGATCGGTGTTACTCACGGCAATATTTGCCTGACCGCCATTGGTCAGGGGAACCACTGTCGGCGCCAGCGTACCGCTAAGGGTCGCTGACATCGCAGGGGCGACCAACAGCAGACAACCTGAAATAAATAACGGGTTATTTTTTTTCATTATTTATTTCTCCGAAACGCGCCAGCCAGCTGACACCATCGACACGACTGAACTGAATGACATAACTTTTAATTTCACTGTAGGGTTTGGAATCCCCTATCCACGTTTTCAGCTCACCCCGGATATCCACGCGGTTCTCTGCCGGCCACGCACGGATCGAGGTCATATAAAAGGTGGCATTAACGTTATTGTCTTTAATGCGTTTCGCATCTTCAGCCAGCTGGACCTTTAGGCTGTTCTGCGCAGCGGGTAATACATACCGGAGAAGCTGCTGATGCTGGGCATCAACCGTTTCCGGCGTGACATTCAGACGCAGGGCAACAAAGGACAGGCCCAGCTGCTCAATATAAGAAGCGTCAGCCTGGTTCTGAGACACCGCAAAGGGGGCACGGAATAACATCGGTGTCACCGCCACTTTCTGTTCCGTCTGCAGACGGTAATTATTTATGCCCTGGATAATATTGGTCGCAAGACTGAGGGTCAGGAGTGTCCCCAGACTGATAAATCCCACAGCGATAACGCGGGTGGTATTTTGTCTGGCACCATGTTCCATATGTTATTTCCCCGTTGATTTATTTAATCCACTGCCGGAAACAGGAGTCCGGAACATCATGAAAGAAACCTTTAAGAAGGGAGGTTGGCAGATACCAGTAAATCAGGTCGCGTAGCCAGAAACTGCCCCGCCCTTTTTTCAGTTTCTTGATACCCCAGAAAACCAGTGCCGCTGCAGCCATACCAAAAATGAACTTGCTGGTCCAGAAACCCCAGCCGAGACAAATCACGGCCGGGATAAGTTCATCGAGATATAAGCCAAACCAGCGGGACTGGTTAGTCAGTGTTTCCGGGAAACGGTATCGCTTTAATTCGTCTCCCGTCATCACGTGCTTCCTGTCAGTAACCGGCGACCGACATACCGATGGTGATAAAGGTGGAAATAATCGCGAAGCCAAACAAGAACTTCACGTTTTTGGTCATCATGTACATGATGCCGCCGGCGACAACTTCTGCCAAAACCACCCATTTGACGACGCTGGATTGCTTACCAAACGTGCCTTTAACGGTCGCATCCCCGGACTTCATCAGGTCGGTTGCCGTGGTGGTGGCCATCGCAGCATCCGGGAAGAACGCCGCCACAGCAGCAACCGGCAGCGCAACTTTAGCGGCTTTCAGGGCTTTCTTTTTATTGAAAACGCGGGACATAAAAGACGGTTTGGTTTTTTCAGGGACAGCAGAGCCCTGAACACTTAATACAGCATTCATATTTATTTCCTTTTAAATAGATAATGTTTAAATGGTAATACCTTCGGGACTACTTATGTTTCAGATACTGACCTCCTTATCACTTCGACTTCAGAACTATAAAAATCAGGAAATTCGAACAGATGTGCTTTAAGACGAAGATAAACTTCATGCGACTTGCTTCTGTTACTTTTATTTTTAGCTGCAATCAGTTTTTTGTTTGTATCCTCATCAAAGCGGGCCATAACAACAGGACCAAAACTCACACTCTTATATGTTACAGTTGGATAAAAATCTGGATAGCGTAAAAGGTGATCCTTAACCCTAAGCACAACCTCCCCAGCCTTACTACGTCCGCTTCTCTCTTTGGCATTTACCAATTTCAGATGCGTATCTTCATCAAGTTTAAAACTTACGCATGGACCTAATGCCGGACGAGTAGTCATTCGCCTCACTTGCACCTCCACTCTACTTTTCAATAGGAGTAGTCTCACAAATAAAACACCTTAACACAATAGACAAAAGGTCACTATTTATTTAACAATTTATTAACACGACTTCCAATTAAGTCTGTAACAACCTTACAGAATGAAAAGGCCATTCCACTGGCGAATAAAAAATAAAATACCTCTTCTCTCGTGCGGATTGGTAAAGCAGCAAGAATACGATTCACCCTGTTTTTCGATGTTCCAATTGCTATATTTAAAACCTCTGAGATCTGATTGTGGGAGGCACCAAAAGAATATAGAGCCAGAGTCTCAATCTGAACATCAGTTAAAAAACCGACTGCATTTTTAAATTCGTTGATTTTTTTTATAAAACCTGAACGAACAGGAGACAGTAAAAAACCGCCTCGTTGAAGATGACAGAACTTCCACAGAGTGAACTCTGTTCCATCAAATGACATCCGTTCTATTATAAAATCCCATCGGTTCCCATTAATGGGCAAATTTTCCTCAACGAGCATTTTTCGATCGCCTGAGTAAACTTCTGCGTCAAGAGCTGACAGACGTAAAGAAGAGGAGATTTCCAGACGGTTAAACCATATGTTAACGTTAATATTGTGCAGAAAAGTTGTAGCGAAAGAATGATTGAAATGGGAAAAGGATCCATCACGGAGCCTTATACAAGCAGGATGGCTAGAAAGGTTGACAGTTAATTGCATTTCACGAAAGAAATCCAATTGACTACAGTTGGTGTTTTCAATACGATCCATCGAACACATAGGAGCCTCCTCAACAGGATTCTATGGGCAGCTGATGTGAAGGGGGCCAACCCTTCACATCAGCGATTCTCAAATTTTGTGAGACCTTAGCCTCTCAAACTATGATAAATGTAACCCACTTCCCTGTCATTAAAAATACGCAGATCATTCCGCTTTTATTTTTTATATTTTAGTTTAATAATCTAGATAACTTAATGTTGTGTAGTTTACTCTTCGTCACCATCTTCTGATTCTGGAAAGAATGTATCGACCACTTCTTTAGTGTCTTCCAGAATGTTATCAATCATAAATCGCCACTCAAATTTTTGGTTACCTGAGATATGTGGACTCAAACAAGAAATTCCCAAAATTTTGTTGGTTGCAAATTGTGTCTTCAAAACTGTTTCAAGCAAAACCTTATTGAAAGCCATCTGATTAAAGCCGCTTTCTTTCCTTTCCATTTGCGCTTCATAAACTCTCAAGCCTAACTCGACAAGCATCGTAGACACACTGGAAAAACTAACATCTTTCTCCCTGGCGCCCTCAGCTTTCCGTTTCTCCACAATGGCATTAATTTTTTCAGCAACTTCATCGCTAACATATGCCTGTATCTTTGCCATATCCATCCCTTAATATAAAAAGAAATCTTGATACTATTTACAGCCAACCAATTCAGACGATTCACCAACGATTCAATTCGCGATTCGAATCTAGATTCACCGCCTTGAAACTCGATTCATAAGGCGAATCACACCACGAATTGAATCTAGAGTCAATTCGCCAATAAAGCTAGATTTCATAAGGGTTGATTCGTTACTGATTCACCCACGATTTATAAGTGAATCGTTAGCGATTCATCTGCGATTCATATTTATATTACATAATGAAAGATAGTGTAATTTAGTTGAGCATAACTCTATGGTTTAAATAATAAATCTGCAAAATTTTAATTTTGCGTGGGGTGTGGTCATTTTGTGGTGAGGAGTGCATATATGTTGAGTCTCGGTCTTGGATGGGTTAAGGTTATTCCGGGATTTGGCACGGAGGGGAATTCATGAAGGGAGTAGCGTTTGGTATCATCCTGTCTTTAATACCATTGTCATCAATGGCAGCAGACTGCTTTGATATGGCTGGCAGGGATTACAAAATTGATCCGGATCTCCTGCGTGCTATATCATGGCAAGAATCACGATTTAAAATTGATGCGATTGGGCGTAATCCTGTTACGGGTTATGGATCAGGCTTGATGCAAATTGACTCGCAGCATTTCAACGAACTGTCGCGATATGGAATAAAACCGGATCATCTTCTTAGCGATGCTTGTCTTAACATCTACACCGGAGCCTATTATCTGGCTCAGGCGTTTAAAAAGTGGGGCGTTTCGTGGGATGCAGTCGGGGCATACAATGCAGGCTTCAAAAAGACCCCGCGCCAGGCAGCAAGACGTTACGAGTATGCGAAGAAGATCCATTACTACTACACGGCTATCAAAGCAAGCAAACGAACTTCTTCTAAAGATCAGAAAATCGCCATGAACTAAAAAGCCTTCTGATATAAGAAGGCTTGAATTTCTTAAAAATCTACGGCATCTATACCTGGATAATAATCGGCATCACTATCAAAATGAAAAAGCAGATACCCGCCCTCCCGGTGCATTAGTATGAGATTTTTGCGTAAAAATTTAGACACCCCACCTCTTTTTAGCGCCAGAAGATGGCGTTTGAAATCATACATTCTTATAACACAACCATAAGGTGTATCATGTATCCACTCTAAGTAACTATCGCATGTTAGATAATTGGTTGTTGATGAAAGCACCTGAAGAACTCTGATATCACCTTCTTCCATATGTGAAATACTGATACACACAGCTTTAAATTCAAACATAAGTATTCCCACCGTCAAAACGCCGGACAGCTGCCCGGCGCTTATAATTAGCCTTTAAGAGTGCGGAATTTCTCCGCAATTAACCACAATGCCTTATTGAGTTTGACATCACCATCGATTGCTTTTACTGGCCGGGTTGTTGTTCTTTTCCCTTTTTCAGTTCGGCCAGGCAAACCGCCTTTAATCAGATTTTCCTGGACCCTTTGATATGTAGTCCAGATGTCATCTTTTTTATCTTCATAACGGCGCGGATGAATTATCTGTTCAATGCTGACTGGTGCTTTATTTTCATCATCGTATCGGTAGGTTAATGCAGCTTGTCCAAACAGACGCTGTTCTTCTTTGGTTAATGTAATAGACTTCATGACATCAACGCCTTCAGTAATTTTATCGAAAATGCCCAGAACTTCGTAAGCACCTTCTATGACCCTCCCAACAATATCACCTTTATGAGGTACACGAATCTCGCCAAACGACGTACCGCATACAAGGCCATTTGTGCATACAAAACGGAACATACCCGGTATCATTTGATAGCTGGACGATCCATCATGCGAGTTAAGAAGAATAATTTCGGGTACTTCTGTTCCTTTATTGGCCCCTTCACGGCGAAGTCTTACCATATGCTTAGTATGCCCCCGTTTATCCTCATCCCTTACTCGTGACTGACAGGCAAAAAATGGCTGGAAACCTTCTTCACGTAATTTATCCAGCAGTGTAATGGTTGGAATATAGGTATAGCGATCACTACGTGAATTATGCTTTTCTTCTGAAAACACAGAAGGTACAACCTTGACCAATTCATCGTTAGTCAGTGGGCGTTCCTGACGAATGGAATGAGTAAGTCCAAATCGGGATGCTAAACGCATATTATTCTCCTTCACCTGTTTAATTTTTTAACCATCACCCGTTGAGTTGCCGGGGCCGCGGTTTTGACTTTGTGCGGGGACCTGCTGAACCTGCCCCCTGGATATAACCTTCACCCGTTTGAGAGCCGTTCGCCGCGAGG
>NZ_JBNRLG010000011.1:0-84045 GCF_050378715.1 Klebsiella sp. 2-CIP_Kleb. | reverse complement strand
AGCGCGGTGGTCCCACCTGACCCCATGCCGAACTCAGAAGTGAAACGCCGTAGCGCCGATGGTAGTGTGGGGTCTCCCCATGTGAGAGTAGGGAACTGCCAGGCATCAAATTGCAGTAAGCCGGGGTGACAACCGGTGGTCATAAAGCGAAAAAATTCGGTGGAGCGGTAGTTCAGTCGGTTAGAATACCTGCCTGTCACGCAGGGGGTCGCGGGTTCGAGTCCCGTCCGTTCCGCCACTTATTTAACATTAAGCCTGCTCAGATAGCAGGCTTAGTGGTAAGAAAGCTTTAGGGGCGTAGTTCAATTGGTAGAGCACCGGTCTCCAAAACCGGGTGTTGGGAGTTCGAGTCTCTCCGCCCCTGCCATTTATAAGAATCCTTTGCTCAGGCAAAGGATTTTTTTTCATCTCTACTATCCATCTGCAATATCCCTATTCAAAATACCTTGCTCCTCTCCGTCCATGGAGAGTACCGCTTATTCCAGGATAGGGCTTTTCAGGATCTCGTGGATCTGCGCCTGCTTATCGCTATTTTGTAACCAGATCGCATAGAGTGGGCGGGACAGCGTAGCGCTGTCCATGACCGTATGTAACCCATGCTTCTCTTTCGCCCAGCGAACAGGTAGCCAACAGCAGCCGCTCAGACGCGATAATTGCTGATAGATCAGTTCAGCTGAAGAGGTAGTGAGCAGCGGAACATCATCGCTTCCTATCAGACCCACTTCGTTTTGCTGAAAATCGGGCCCCCATTCAAGGCGCAAGTAGTTCAATTCATTTCTGTTTTTTGCAGGCGATGTGCAATACAGGGCAAGAGTAAAATTACCCAACAGCTGGCTGCTTAATTCATCCATCTTCGGCGATTCGGTGGTGATCAGCAGATCCAACTGGCGTTCGTGAAGCTGTTTAACCAGCGACTGCCGCTGCGCGATACGCGCTTCAAACTGGAGATTGTAAGGTGCGCTGTAGAGGGTGCCGAGCCAGCCATTAAGCATGCATTCCCACAGCGAGGCGCTGGCCCCGATGGAGAATTCATTATGTCGCGAAGAGTGTGCGACCTCCTTGCGCGCAGCCTGCCAGGTATTCATTAGCGTTTCGGCGTAGGGCAGGAGCTTTTCTCCGGCGGTCGTCAGGCGAATGTTATTACGATGTCGGGTGAACAGGTTCACACCAAGTTGATTTTCCAGCTGACGAATACGAAAGCTGACCGCTGACTGCGTCAGGTAAAGCGCCTCTGCTGCTCGCCCAAAGTGACGAGTTCTGCTCACTTCCAGGAAAGTCTTGAGCAATTCCGTATCCACACCGTTCTCCACAAAATTATTTGTCGTGATGATTTAAATGTTTTGTTTGACGCTCTGTCAAGCGTAACTAATACTCCGCGCCATAAATAGCTCGGCCAAAGAATCAGGAGCGTGTAGGATGGCGGAAAGCTTTACGACGACTAATCGTTTTTTCGACAATAAAAATTATCCACGCGGGTTCTCCCGTCACGGTGATTTCACCATCAAAGAGGCGCAACTGCTGGAACGTCATGGTTATGCCTTTAACGAACTGGAACTGGGTAAACGCGAACCTGTTACCGATGATGAAAAACAGTTTGTCTCGGTGTGCCGTGGTGAGCGTGAGCCGGTAACGGAAGCAGAACGCGTATGGATTAAGTATATGGCGCGCATCAAGCGGCCGAAGCGTTTCCATACTCTTTCCGGCGGCAAACCGCAGATGGAAGGCGCTGACGATTACACCGAAAGCGATGACTAAGAAAAAAGGGCGTAAGCCCTTTTTTTACGCCATCATTTTCTGCAGATGGTTTAGCATCCGGTCTATCGCCCGATAGCTGAGCGCCTCCTGCAAATGACGGCGTTCAATCTCTTCAGCCTCTGCCAGATCGGCAATGGTTCTCGCCACCTTTAACAGACGCTGCCAGGCTCGTATAGAGAGGCCCAGCTGCGTTAGCGTCTGTTCCAGCCAGACAGCGTCCTCCCGCCGTAAGTGGCAGCAGCTCTTCATTTCACGATTCTCAAGATGCGCATTGAGCTTATTTTGTCTGAGCATTTGCCGTTCGCGCGCCGCCAGCACCCGTTGTCGGACCGTTGCGCTAGACTCTTCGCCCTGCGTGCCCTGGCTCAGTATCCCTGGCGGCGGCAGCGGGATCTCTAAGGAGAGATCGAAGCGGTCAAGGAAGGGGCCTGACAGACGTCCCAGATAACGTAATGTCTGCTCAGGCGATGTACGATTATGTTTGCCCTGATAATGCCCTGTCGGGCTTGGGTTCATTGCCGCGATAAGCTGAAAGCGCGCCGGATAGTCAATTTTGGCGCGCGAGCGTGATATATGGATCTTGCCTGACTCAATGGGTTCGCGCAGCGCATCCAGTACACGCCGCTCAAACTCCGGCAGCTCATCAAGAAACAGCACGCCATTATGGGCCAGGGAAATCTCACCGGGGACCGGTATCGAGCCGCCGCCCACCATCGCTGCCAGCGAAGCGCTATGATGAGGTGCGCGAAACGGCCTCTGACGCCACCGGGTCTTCGCGGTATGCAGATTGACCAGGCTCTGAATGGCCGTGCTCTCCAGGGCTTCCTGATTGCTTAATGGCGGCAGGAGACCGGGTAGCCGGCTGGCAAGCATGGTTTTCCCGGTGCCGGGTGGGCCGATCAGGAGCAGGTTGTGACCCCCGGCGGCCACAATCTCCAGCGCTCGCTTGCCCTGCTGCTGGCCGATAACATCGCGCAGATCTTCGCCGCGTTCATCAACGGTGGGTGCCTCGGCGAGAGGCGGCGAAAGCGATGTCTGCCCCGCGAGAAAAGCACACACCTCCTGCAGATGGTCGGCGACCAGGCAATCGCTGCCGCCGATCAGGCCGACCTCAGCCGCATTATCAGCGGAGACGACGATGCGCCGGCCGGCTTTGATGGCTTCCATTGCGCTGGGGATCGCCCCTGGAACGCCGCGTAACCCACCTGTGAGGGCGAGTTCGCCCACAAACTCATATTGATTCAGTCGCGTCGTGTTGAGCTGCTCTGAGGCAACGAGAAGCGCGAGAGCGATAGGTAGATCGTATCGCCCGCCCTCTTTAGGCAGATCCGCTGGCGCCAGGTTAATGGTTATTTTCTTCGCAGGGAAAGCGTAGCCGCTGTTGATCAGGGCGCTGCGAACCCGGTCACGGGCCTCTTTCACGGTGGTCTCCGGCAGTCCGACCATAGTCAGGCCGGGCAGACCGTTGCTGAGATGAACCTCGACAGTAATCAATGGCGCTTCGATACCGAGCGCCGCGCGGGTATAGACGATGGCGAGCGACATAAAACCTCCTGGACCAGGAAGGATTATGGCTGACCTGTGTTAAAACGGGATCGGTAATAGTCAGAAGTTAGGACCATAAATCCATACTTTTCGCGCTATATCATTACATTTAGCCGAAACTGGAAGTTCGCTCGCAAAACAGAGCGGCGTTGGGAAGGAGGGTGCAAAAGAGCGCGGCAGGCGAGAGAAAACTGAGTTTTTTTCATCTTCGAATTTTTTCATATAAAACAATTATTTTTGCTGAAACTGTTAGGCTGCTCAGCAACAGAGATATAAAAAAATCTTGTGTTTTATGTGATGTCTGTGGTACCTCTTTAGGTATTCCTTCGAACAAGAAGCCAGAAAGTACAGAAAATGACAGCCCTTCTACGAGTGATTAGCCTGGTCGTGATTAGCGTGGTGGTGATTATTATCCCACCGTGCGGGGCTGCACTTGGACGAGGAAAGGCTTAATAATCAAGCCTTAACGAACTAAGACCCCCGCACCGAAAGGTCCGGGGGTTTTTTTATAACTGAAATAACCTAAGCGAGGAGCAGATGATGACTTTTAGCATAAAATTCTGTTTCTCCCGATTTATGACGGGGAACTAACTATGAATGGCGCGCAGTGGGTGGTACATGCTTTGCGGACACAGGGGGTCGACACCGTTTTTGGCTATCCGGGTGGCGCAATTATGCCGGTTTACGATGCACTGTATGACGGCGGCGTGGAGCACCTGCTGTGCCGGCATGAGCAAGGGGCAGCCATGGCGGCCATTGGTTATGCGCGAGCAACCGGTAAAACCGGGGTTTGTATCGCGACTTCCGGCCCGGGCGCAACCAACCTGATCACCGGCCTGGCGGACGCTTTGCTTGACTCCATCCCCATTGTCGCTATCACCGGCCAGGTGGCCGCACCCTTCATCGGCACGGATGCGTTCCAGGAGGTAGACGTTCTCGGTTTGTCACTGGCCTGTACTAAGCACAGTTTCCTCGTGCAGTCTCTGGACGAGCTGCCGCGGGTCATTGCTGAAGCTTTCCAGGTGGCAAACTCAGGCCGTCCAGGCCCGGTGCTGGTTGATATCCCTAAGGATATTCAGATGGCGCAGGGCGATCTCGATCCCCATTTCTCTATGGTCGCCGATGAGATGGCATTCCCGCAGGCGGAAGTGGCTCAGGCTCTGCAGATGCTGGCTCAATCGCAGCAACCGATGCTGTATGTTGGCGGCGGGGTCGGCATGGCGCAGGCGGTACCGGCGCTGCGCGAATTCCTCGCAGTGACCCGGATGCCGGCGACCTGCACCCTGAAAGGGCTGGGCGTGGTGGACGCCGATTACCCGTATTATCTCGGCATGCTGGGAATGCACGGCACCAAGGCGGCCAATCTGGCGGTACAGGAGTGCGATCTGCTGATCGCTGTCGGCGCGCGCTTTGACGATCGCGTGACCGGCAAGCTCAACACCTTCGCGCCGCATGCCAAAGTGATCCATATGGACATCGATCCGGCGGAGCTGAACAAGCTGCGCCAGGCGCACATTGGTCTGACCGGCGATCTGAACCGCTTGCTGCCGGCGCTGCAGCAGCCGTTAGCGATCGATGGCTGGCGCGAGCGGAGTGCCGCACTGCGTGCCGATCACGCCTGGCGTTACGATCATCCCGGTGAGGCTATCTACGCGCCGCTGCTGCTGAAACAGCTTTCCGACCGCAAGCCGGCGGACAGCGTGGTGACAACCGACGTAGGCCAGCATCAGATGTGGTCGGCTCAGCATATGACCTATACCCGCCCGGAAAACTTCATCACCTCCAGCGGCTTAGGCACCATGGGCTTTGGCCTGCCGGCCGCCGTTGGTGCCCAGGTGGCGCGCCCTAACGATACGGTGATCTGTATCTCTGGTGACGGCTCCTTCATGATGAATGTGCAGGAGCTGGGCACCGTAAAACGCAAGCAGTTACCGCTGAAGATCGTATTACTCGACAACCAGCGGTTAGGGATGGTTCGACAATGGCAGCAGCTGTTTTTCCAGGAACGTTATAGCGAAACCACTCTGACTGATAACCCTGATTTCCTCACGCTGGCCAGCGCCTTCGGTATTCCTGGCCAACACATCACCCGTAAAGACCAGGTTGAAGCGGCACTCGACACCATGCTTTCGAGCCAGGGGCCATACCTGCTTCATGTCTCAATCGACGAACTTGAGAATGTCTGGCCGTTGGTGCCGCCCGGCGCCAGTAACTCTGAAATGCTGGAGAAATTATCATGATGCAACATCAGGTCGCTTTACAGGCACGTTTCAACCCGGAAACCTTAGAGCGCGTGCTGCGCGTTGTCCGTCACCGTGGTTTTCAAATCTGCGCAATGAACATGGAAACCGCAGCGGACGCACAGAACATAAATATCGAATTGACCGTTGCCAGCCCGCGGCCCGTCGAATTACTGTTTAGTCAATTAAGTAAACTGGTCGACGTTGCCTGCGTCGAGATCCAGCAACCCACATCACAACAAATCCGCGCCTGAGCGCAAAGGAAGAAAAATGACGACGAAAAAAGCTGATTACATCTGGTTCAATGGCGAGATGGTTCCGTGGGGCGAAGCGAAAGTTCATGTGATGTCCCATGCGCTGCACTATGGCACCTCGGTATTCGAAGGCATCCGTTGCTACGACTCGCACAAAGGCCCGGTGGTGTTCCGTCATCGCGAACATATGCAGCGTCTGCATGACTCAGCCAAAATTTATCGTTTCCCGGTCTCCCAGAGCGTCGACGAACTGATGGAAGCCTGCCGCGAAGTCATTCGCACTAATAATCTGACCAGCGCTTATATCCGCCCGCTGGTGTTTGTTGGCGATGTCGGCATGGGGGTAAACCCGCCTCCGGGTTACAACACTGACGTGATCATCGCGGCGTTCCCGTGGGGAGCCTACCTCGGCGCAGAAGCGCTGGAGCAGGGGATCGATGCCATGGTCTCTTCCTGGAACCGCGCGGCGCCGAACACCATCCCGACGGCGGCGAAAGCCGGCGGCAACTATCTCTCCTCGCTGCTGGTTGGCAGCGAAGCGCGTCGCCATGGCTACCAGGAAGGTATCGCCCTCGACGTTAACGGCTATATCTCTGAAGGCGCTGGCGAAAACCTGTTTGAAGTGAAGGACGGCGTGCTGTTCACTCCGCCGTTTACCTCTTCCGCGCTGCCGGGCATTACCCGCGACGCCATCATCAAGCTGGCGAAAGATCTCGGTATTGAAGTCCGCGAGCAGGTATTGTCCCGTGAATCACTGTACCTGGCGGATGAAGTCTTCATGTCCGGCACCGCGGCGGAAATCACCCCGGTACGCAGCGTGGATGGCATCCAGGTCGGCGCAGGCCGTCGCGGTCCGGTCACCAAACGCATTCAGGAAGCCTTCTTTGGCCTCTTCACCGGTGAAACAGAAGATAAATGGGGCTGGTTGGATCCGGTAAGTAAGTAATTAAAAATGGGACGGCACGCACCGTCCCATTTAATAAACACAGATGGGAGTAAAAAGAGCATGCCTAAGTACCGTTCCGCCACCACCACACATGGCCGCAATATGGCGGGCGCCCGCGCGTTGTGGCGCGCAACCGGGATGACCGATGCCGATTTCGGCAAACCGATTATCGCCGTCGTTAACTCCTTTACCCAGTTTGTTCCTGGGCACGTGCACCTGCGCGACCTTGGCAAACTGGTTGCCGAGCAGATTGAAGCCGCCGGTGGCGTGGCCAAAGAATTCAACACCATCGCAGTGGATGATGGGATCGCCATGGGCCACGGGGGTATGCTCTATTCACTGCCATCCCGCGAGCTGATCGCCGACTCGGTGGAGTACATGGTTAACGCCCATTGTGCGGATGCGATGGTCTGTATCTCCAACTGCGACAAAATCACCCCGGGGATGCTGATGGCTTCCCTGCGCCTGAACATTCCGGTGATCTTTGTGTCCGGCGGCCCGATGGAAGCCGGGAAAACCAAGCTGTCAGATAAAATCATCAAGCTCGACCTGGTGGATGCGATGATCCAGGGGGCGGATCCGAAAGTGTCCGACGAGCAGAGTAATCAGGTGGAACGGTCCGCCTGTCCGACCTGCGGCTCCTGTTCCGGGATGTTCACCGCCAACTCCATGAACTGCCTGACCGAAGCGCTGGGTCTGTCGCAGCCGGGTAACGGCTCTCTGCTGGCGACCCACGCCGATCGTAAGGAGCTGTTCCTTAACGCCGGGAAACGTATCGTTGAGCTGACCAAACGCTATTACGAGCAGGATGACGCTTCCGCGCTGCCGCGCAATATCGCCAGCAAGGCGGCCTTTGAGAACGCCATGACGCTGGATATCGCCATGGGCGGTTCCACCAACACCGTTCTGCACCTGCTGGCGGCGGCGCAGGAAGCTGAAATCGACTTCACCATGAGCGATATCGATAAGCTTTCCCGCAAAGTGCCGCAGCTGTGTAAGGTGGCGCCGAGCACGCAGAAATACCATATGGAAGATGTGCATCGCGCCGGCGGCGTGCTGGGCATTCTGGGCGAGCTGGACCGCGCCGGGCTGTTGAATCGCGAGGTCAAAAACGTTCTCGGCCTGACGCTGCCGCAGACCCTGGAACAGTACGATGTGATGGTGACCCAGGACGACGCGGTGAAAAAAATGTTCCGCGCCGGGCCGGCGGGCATCCGTACCACCCAGGCGTTCTCGCAAGACTGCCGCTGGGATACGCTGGATGACGATCGCGCCGAAGGCTGTATCCGTTCTCTGGAACACGCTTACAGCAAGGACGGCGGCCTGGCGGTACTGTACGGCAATTTCGCGGAAAACGGTTGTATCGTGAAAACCGCCGGCGTGGACGACAGCATCCTGAAATTTACCGGTCCGGCGAAAGTGTATGAGAGCCAGGACGATGCGGTTGAGGCCATCCTCGGCGGTAAAGTCGTTGAAGGCGACGTCGTGGTGATCCGCTACGAAGGGCCGAAAGGCGGGCCGGGGATGCAGGAGATGCTTTACCCCACCAGCTTCCTGAAGTCGATGGGGCTGGGCAAAGCCTGCGCGCTGATCACCGATGGCCGTTTCTCCGGCGGCACCTCAGGGCTTTCTATCGGTCACGTCTCACCGGAAGCAGCGAGCGGCGGCAACATCGCGCTCATTGAAGATGGCGACATGATCGCGATTGATATTCCGAACCGCAGCATTCAGCTGCAGCTGAGCGATGCGGAAATTGCGGCGCGTCGTGAAGCCCAGGAAGCGCGTGGCGACCAGGCGTGGACGCCGAAAAATCGCCAGCGTCAGGTCTCCTTTGCCCTTCGCGCCTACGCCAGCCTGGCGACCAGCGCCGACAAAGGCGCGGTTCGCGATAAATCGAAACTGGGTGGCTAATCATGGCGGATTCACAACCCCTGTCCGGCGCCCCTGAGGGCGCCGAATACCTGAGAGCAGTGCTGCGCGCGCCGGTTTATGAAGCGGTGCAGAAAACGCCGCTGCAAAAAATGGACAAACTCTCTTCTCGCCTGGATAACGTTATTCTGGTGAAGCGCGAAGATCGCCAACCGGTACACAGCTTTAAGCTGCGCGGCGCCTACGCGATGATGTCCAGCCTGACCGCGGAACAGAAATCCCACGGGGTGATCACCGCCTCGGCGGGCAATCATGCCCAGGGCGTGGCGTTCTCCGCATCGCGGCTGGGCGTTAAGGCGCTGATCGTGATGCCGGTAGCGACCGCCGACATCAAAGTGGATGCCGTTCGCGGCTTTGGCGGCGAAGTGCTGCTGCATGGCGCCAACTTTGACGAAGCGAAGGCGAGGGCGATTGAGCTGGCGCAGCAGCAGGGCTTTACCTGGGTGCCGCCGTTCGATCACCCGATGGTCATCGCCGGTCAGGGAACCCTGGCGCTGGAGCTGCTGCAGCAGGATGCCCACATCGACCGCGTGTTCGTCCCGGTGGGCGGCGGCGGCCTGGCGGCAGGCGTGGCGGTTCTGATCAAGCAGCTGATGCCGCAGATCAAAGTGATCGCGGTGGAAGCGGAAGATTCGGCCTGCCTGAAGGCGGCGCTGGACGCCGGTCATCCGGTGGACCTGCCGCGCGTCGGCTTGTTTGCCGAAGGCGTGGCGGTCAAACGCATCGGCGATGAAACCTTCCGTCTGTGCCAGGAGTATCTGGACGACATCATCACCGTCGACAGCGACGCTATTTGCGCGGCGATGAAGGATCTGTTCGAAGATGTGCGGGCGGTGGCAGAGCCTTCCGGCGCGCTGGCGCTGGCGGGGATGAAGAAATATATCGCTCAGCACAATATTCGCGGCGAGCGACTGGCTCACATCCTGTCCGGGGCCAACGTCAACTTCCACGGTCTGCGCTACGTGTCTGAGCGCTGCGAGCTAGGGGAACAGCGCGAAGCGCTGCTGGCGGTGACGATCCCGGAAGAGAAGGGCAGCTTTCTGAAGTTTTGCCAGCTGCTGGGGGGCCGCTCGGTGACGGAGTTCAACTACCGCTTTGCCGATGCCAAAGACGCCTGTATTTTTGTCGGGGTACGTCTGAGTCGTGGGCTGGAGGAGCGGAAAGAGATCCTCCAGTTACTGAACGATGGCGGCTACAGCGTCGTTGACCTTTCCGATGATGAAATGGCCAAGCTCCATGTGCGCTATATGGTCGGCGGCCGACCGTCCAAAGCGCTGCAGGAGCGGCTGTTCAGCTTCGAGTTTCCGGAATCGCCGGGGGCGCTGCTGAAGTTCCTGCACACCCTCGGCACCCACTGGAATATTTCGCTGTTCCACTACCGTAGCCACGGCACCGACTATGGTCGGGTTTTGGCGGCCTTCGAGCTGGGCGAGCACGAGCCGGACTTTGAAACTCGTCTCAATGAGCTGGGCTATGAGTGCCACGACGAAACGCATAACCCGGCATTCCGCTTTTTCCTCGCGGGTTAGTGGTTGGGAAGAATTTTCCAGAAAGCATCAATAAGCGGCTCATGCAGCCGCTTTTTTTGTGCGCAAACGCCCAGCTCAAACGGCGTTTGCTCATCGCTGCGCTCCAGGATCATCACCCTGTTGCGTACCGGCTCCGGACTGTTCTCCAGCACCACCTCCGGCAGCAGCGCCACGCCGCATCCCAGGGCGACCATCGACACCATCGCTTCGTGCCCGCCGACGGTGGCGTAGATCGACGGATTGCTGATTTTATGCCGCCGAAACCACAGCTCGATGCGCCGACGTACCGGCCCCTGGTCGGCCATGATAAAGGGCACTGTCGACCAGTCGGGGCGCTCGACGGTCACCTGGTTGCGCACCGGGCAGGGAAGGGCCGGGGCAATTAACACCACGGCGAGGTTCTCCAGCATCGAAAACGCCACCGACCCTGGCAGAGTCTCCGGCTTACCGGCAATCGCCAGGTCGGCTTCGCCGGTGACCACCTTCTCCATGGCGTCGGCGGCGTCGCCGGTCGACAGCTTGATCTCCACCGAGGGGTGCGCGGCGCGAAAGCGGTCGAGGATCGGCGGCAGATGGCTATAGGCGGCGGTGACGGAGCAGAAGATGTGCAGCTCGCCGGAGAGCGAAGGGCCCTGCTGATCGATGACGTGACGAAGCTGCTGATACTGCAGTAAAGTCTGTTGGGCAAAGGTACGTAACTCTTCCCCGGCTTCGGTAAGGGTCACCGTGCGATTATCTCGCACGAACAGCGGCTGGCCGAGGTCCTCTTCCAGACGCTGGATCTGGCGCGAAAGCGTCGACGGGCTGACATGCATGGCCCGCGCGCTGCGGCCAAAATGGCGGCTTTCCGCCAGATGCAGAAAGGTTTTCAGATCGCGTAAATCCACGGCGCGTACTCCCCGGTTTTGTATTTCATAAAATGCAACGTGACGTTGTGAATATATCAATTTCCGCAATAAAATTCCTGTCATATAGTAAGTTCATTCTCGCAAAAGCGAACCGAACAATAAGCACGACACAACATCACGGAGTTACAGACATGGCTAACTACTTTAATACACTGAACCTGCGCCAGCAGCTGGCACAGCTGGGCAAATGCCGCTTTATGGCGCGCGACGAATTCGCCGATGGCGCAAGCTACCTTCAGGGTAAAAAAGTGGTCATCGTCGGCTGCGGCGCGCAGGGCCTGAACCAGGGTCTGAACATGCGTGACTCCGGCCTGGATATCTCCTATGCGCTGCGCAAAGAAGCGATCGCCGAGAAGCGCGCCTCCTGGCGTAAAGCGACCGAAAACGGCTTCAAAGTCGGCACTTATGAAGAGCTGATCCCGCAGGCGGACCTGGTGGTTAACCTGACTCCGGACAAACAGCACTCTGACGTTGTGCGCTCCGTACAGCCGCTGATGAAAGACGGCGCGGCGCTGGGCTACTCCCACGGTTTCAACATCGTGGAAGTGGGCGAGCAGATCCGTAAAGACATCACCGTGGTGATGGTGGCGCCGAAGTGCCCGGGTACCGAAGTGCGTGAAGAGTACAAACGCGGTTTCGGCGTACCGACGCTTATCGCGGTACATCCGGAAAACGACCCGAAAGGCGAAGGCATGGCCATTGCGAAAGCATGGGCGGCGGCGACCGGCGGCCATCGTGCGGGCGTGCTGGAATCTTCCTTCGTTGCCGAAGTGAAATCTGACCTGATGGGCGAGCAGACCATCCTCTGCGGCATGCTGCAGGCGGGTTCTCTGCTGTGCTTCGACAAGCTGGTGGCGGAAGGTACCGATCCGGCGTATGCAGAAAAACTGATTCAGTTCGGCTGGGAAACCATCACCGAAGCGCTGAAGCAGGGCGGCATCACCCTGATGATGGATCGCCTCTCTAACCCGGCGAAACTGCGCGCTTATGCGCTCTCCGAGCAGCTGAAAGAGATTATGGCACCGCTGTTCCAGAAACACATGGACGACATCATTTCCGGCGAATTCTCCTCCGGTATGATGGCGGACTGGGCGAACGATGATAAGAAACTGCTGACCTGGCGTGAAGAGACTGGTAAAACCGCGTTCGAAACCGCGCCGCAGTATGAAGGTAAAATCGGCGAGCAGGAGTACTTCGATAAAGGCGTTCTGATGATCGCGATGGTGAAAGCGGGCGTTGAGCTGGCCTTCGAAACCATGGTGGCCTCCGGCATCATCGAAGAGTCCGCGTACTACGAATCACTGCACGAGCTGCCGCTGATCGCCAATACTATTGCCCGTAAGCGTCTGTACGAGATGAACGTGGTTATCTCTGATACCGCTGAATATGGTAACTACCTGTTCTCTTATGCTTGCGTACCGCTGCTGAAAGAGTTCATGACCACCCTGCAGACTGGCGACCTGGGTACGGCGATTGCCGAAGGCGCGGTAGACAACGCTCAGCTGCGTGATGTTAACGAAGCCATTCGCAGCCACGCTATTGAGCAGGTTGGTAAGAAACTGCGCGGTTATATGACCGATATGAAGCGTATCGCGGTAGCCGGCTAATTCCTCGTCGTCTTTCGACTTGCCGATGCGTTGGCTACGGTACGTACACCCCAGTCACATAGTAATCTATGTTCACGGGGATGTACTTCCTTGCCGCCTTCCGGCAAGCCGAAATCCATAGAGGAATGGA
Organism: Klebsiella sp. 2-CIP_Kleb.; assembly: GCF_050378715.1. Lineage (NCBI taxonomy): Bacteria > Pseudomonadati > Pseudomonadota > Gammaproteobacteria > Enterobacterales > Enterobacteriaceae > Klebsiella > Klebsiella sp. 2-CIP_Kleb. The sequence goes on along the minus strand of NZ_JBNRLG010000011.1, from coordinate 71,202 downwards.
TTTGTTTAATAGGCCTGATAAGCGAAGCGCCATCAGGCAAAAACCCGGAGATTAAGATCCCCGGGTTTTTTATTATTTCCGGTACAGCACTTTGATGATGTGGTAGCCGAACTGGGTATGCAGCGGGCCGGTTGGCTCCAGCACCGGGCAGGAGAAAACCACTTTATCGAACGCCGGCACCATCTGGCCCTGGCGGAACTCACCTAAATCACCGCCGCGTTTGCCTGATGGGCAAATGGAGTGCTTCTTCGCCAGCTTACCGAAGTCGGCGCCGTTTTTAATCTGCTCCAGAAGATCCAGAGCCAGTTTCTCTTCTTTAACAAGAATATGCAGTGCTGCTGCTGTTTTTGCCATGATCGTGCCTTGAATAGGTTGAGATAAATCGGGGCGCAATATACCACGCGTCAGCGGCGATAAAGCACCTTAATGATATGGTAGCCAAATTTGGTTTTTACCGGACCGTAGGGCTTGAGAAGTGGGCAGCTAAAGACCGCCTGATCGAATGGGCCGACCATCGCGCCTTGCTGAAACTCCCCCAGATCGCCGCCGTTACGCCCGGACGGGCATTTCGAATAGCGCTTCGCCAGATGATCGAAGCTGATGCCGCGTTCCAGTTTGGCAAGGATCTCCTGGGCCAGTTTCTCTTCTTTGACCAGGATATGCAGGGCTGCTGCGGTCTTTTTCATGGTTCTGCTCTACGGGTTAATCGCGATTTCTTCACTTTACCATCAGTCGGTAAATCTCGGCTCCGCTTTCTGCTACAATCCCCACCCCGTTCGAAGATTGAGCAAGACTCCCATGCGTTTAAACCCTGGCCAACAACAAGCCGTCGAATTTGTAACCGGACCGTGCCTGGTGCTGGCGGGCGCCGGCTCCGGTAAGACCCGCGTGATCACCAATAAAATCGCCCACCTGATCCGCGGCTGCGGCTATCAGGCGCGCCATATCGCGGCCGTGACCTTTACCAACAAAGCCGCGCGCGAGATGAAAGAGCGCGTTGGGCAAACGCTGGGGCGCAAAGAGGCGCGCGGGCTGATGATTTCCACCTTCCACACTCTGGGGCTGGATATCATCAAGCGGGAATACGCCGCGCTGGGCATGAAGTCTAACTTCTCCTTATTCGACGATACTGACCAGGTGGCGCTGCTCAAAGAGCTGACCGAAGGGTTGATCGAAGATGACAAAGTGGTGCTCCAGCAGTTGATCTCGACGATCTCCAACTGGAAAAACGATCTGAAAACCCCGGCGCAGGCCGCCGCGGGTGCGAAAGGCGAACGGGATCGCATTTTCGCCCACTGCTATGGGCTGTACGATGCGCATATGAAGGCCTGCAATGTCCTCGATTTTGACGATCTGATCCTGCTGCCGACGCTGCTGCTGCAGCGCAACGAGGAGGTGCGCGAACGCTGGCAGAATAAGATCCGCTACCTGCTGGTGGATGAGTATCAGGATACCAACACCAGCCAGTATGAGCTGGTGAAGTTGCTGGTGGGCCAGCGGGCGCGTTTTACCGTGGTAGGCGACGATGACCAGTCGATCTACTCGTGGCGCGGCGCGCGGCCGCAGAACCTGGTGCTGCTCAGCCAGGACTTCCCGGCGCTGCAGGTTATAAAGCTTGAGCAGAACTATCGCTCCTCCGGGCGTATTCTGAAAGCCGCTAACATTCTGATCGCCAATAACCCGCACGTTTTTGAAAAGCGGCTGTTCTCTGAGCTGGGATATGGCGCTGAGCTGAAAGTGCTCTCCGCCAACAATGAAGATCATGAAGCGGAGCGCGTGGCCGGGGAGCTGATCGCCCACCACTTCATTAATAAAACCAATTACAAAGACTACGCGATCCTTTATCGCGGCAATCACCAGTCGCGGGTCTTTGAAAAGATGCTGATGCAGAACCGCATCCCGTACAAAATCTCCGGCGGCACGTCGTTCTTCTCGCGCCCGGAAATTAAAGATCTGCTGGCCTATCTGCGCGTGCTGACCAACCCGGACGACGACAGCGCCTTCCTGCGTATCGTGAATACACCGAAGCGCGAGATCGGCCCGGCGACGCTGCAAAAGCTCGGTGAGTGGGCGATGGGCCGCAACAAAGGATTGTTCACCGCCAGCTTTGATATGGGTCTCAGCCAGACGCTGACCGGGCGCGGGTATGAATCACTCACCCGCTTCACCCACTGGCTGCGTGAGATCCAGCAGCTGGCCGAACGCGAGCCGGTCAACGCCGTGCGCGACTTGATCCGCGGAATTGACTACGAATCCTGGCTTTATGAAACCTCGCCCAGCCCGAAGGCCGCAGAAATGCGTATGAAAAACGTCAACCAGCTGTTCACCTGGATGACCGAGATGCTGGAAGGCAGCGAAATCGATGAGCCAATGACCCTGACGCAGGTGGTCACCCGCTTTACGCTGCGCGACATGATGGAGCGCGGTGAATCGGATGAAGAGCTGGATCAGGTGCAGCTGATGACTCTCCATGCCTCAAAAGGGCTGGAATTCCCGTATGTTTACCTGGTGGGAATGGAAGAGGGATTGCTCCCGCACCAGAGCAGCATTGATGAAGATAATGTCGATGAAGAGCGCCGGTTAGCCTACGTGGGCATCACCCGCGCGCAGAAAGAGCTGACCTTTACGCTCTGTAAGGAGCGCCGGCAGTATGGTGAGGTGGTGCGCCCGGAACCGAGCCGTTTTCTGCTGGAGCTACCCCAGGACGATCTGATTTGGGAGCAGGCGCGCAAAGTGATTACCGCTGAAGAGCGAATGCATAAAGGACAGGCTAACGTGGCGAACATTCGCGCCATGCTGGCAAAAGCTAAAGAGAAAGGATAGCGATAAGCTGGCCGGGTAAGGCGAAGCCGCCGCCCGGCAATGTTCAGCGTATTACTTCACCTCAAGCACCCAGTGCACATAGCTCTGCCACTGGCATTCCTGTTCGATCAGCTCAGCCCCAAGCGGGTGATTATCCAGCCAGTTTTCCGGCAGCGTCAGGGACAGTTTTTCATCATCGGCCACAAGATTGATGGCGGGCAGCAAATCGTCACGCCGCCGGCTGGCAAAGAGGATCGCCAGTCGCAGCAGGCGACAAAGATGTTCGGCAACTCGCGGCGGGACGGCATTCTGCTGATGAAGCGATGAGAGGTCGATGGCGTTAGTCTGGTTAAGCAGCAGCGTCGCAATCAGCTTCTTCTGCGCCGGGGTAAAGCCGGGCAGGTCGAGATTATTGACCAGATAGGCCGCGTGCTGCGGCGCGCGCTTAAAATCCACGCTCAGGCCAATTTCATGCAATGCACAGGCGCTGAGGAGCAAGTCGCGGCTTAGCGGATCCAGCTCCCAGCTGCCGTCCAGCTGGCTGAGCAGGTGGCTGGCGAGACCAGCGACGCGCTGGGCCTGTTCGGTGTCGATCATAAAACGACGCTGAATATTACGCAGAGTGCGGCTGCGGATGTCCTGTTCAACGGAGAGATGCAGCATGCCGTACACCAGACCTTCACGTAACGCGCCGCCCGCGAGGGTCATACACTGAATATTCAGTTCGCTGAAGATAGCGATAAGGATCGCCAGCCCGCTCGGAAACACCAGTGCTCGCTCAAGGGTTAAGCCTTCGATCTCCAGCTCTTCCAGGCGTCCGCACTGAATGGCGCGCTGTTTAAGCTGCTGGAGTTTGGTCAGGGTGATCCGCTCATCCATCCCCTGCGCCATCATAATTTCCTGCAGAGCCTGAACGGTGCCGGAGGCGCCAACGCACACTTTCCATCCGTGATAGCGCAGCACATCGGCGACGGGCAGCAGCACCTCACGCGCGGCCGCCTCGGCAAGATCGAAATTTTCTTTCGTCAGGCTGCGATCGGCGAAATAGCGTTCAAGCCAGGTCACACAGCCCATCGACAGGCTAAATAGCGAGGTCGTTTGCGCGCCGGTTCCGGTCACCAGTTCGGTGCTGGCGCCGCCGATATCGACCACCAGACGCTGATCGGCGCCGCCGGTGGTGTGGGCGACCCCCTGATAAATCAGACGCGCTTCTTCTTCGCCACTAATGACCTGTACCGGACTGCCGAGGATCTCCTGCGCTTTCGCCAGAAATTCGCCGGCATTGACGGCAAGACGCAGCGTGGCGGTGGCCACGACGCGGATTTGCGCCGGCGGAATATCCTGCAGGCGTTCGGCAAACAGGCGTAAGCACTGCCAGCCGCGCTCCATCGCTTCTGCGGAGAGCGTGTTGTCGCTATTCAGGCCGGCGGCAAGACGGACTTTGCGCTTAATGCGGCTCAGCGTCTGGATACTGCCAGCCACCTCGCGCACCACCAACATATGAAAACTGTTGGAGCCCAAATCAATGGCGGCATACAGCGAGGTGGAGCTCATGCTCTTCATCGTTCAGAAGGCTCCCTGGTCGACGGGGCGCTTGTGCCCAATCCGTGTAACTGAGCGGGTTGCCGGGGAAGCGCGCCCTGGCACATTCTGAATGATTGAGCGTATAGCATAGATTTCTTAACCTGAACGACGACGATTGCGCGGTGGACCGTTGCGGCGCGGGCCGTTGCCTGGGCGAGCACGGGTCAGGCGCAGCGGCTTCGGCAGATCGGTCATCAGCGCGTCCGGGTTGTACTTGCTGACCGGAATTGAGTGACCAATATAGGTTTCGATAGCCGGCAGGTTCAGCGCATACTCTTCGCAGGCGAGGCTGATGGAGTGACCGCTGGCGCCAGCGCGACCGGTACGGCCAATGCGGTGAACGTAATCTTCGCAATCGTCTGGTAGATCGTAGTTAAAGACGTGGGTCACGGCCGGAATGTGCAAGCCACGAGCGGCAACGTCAGTCGCGACCAGGATATCGAGGTCGCCGCGGGTAAATTCTTCGAGAATACGCAGACGTTTTTTCTGCGCCACGTCGCCGGTCAGCAGACCTACGCGATGGCCGTCGGCGGCGAGATGGCCCCAGATATCTTCACAACGATGCTTGGTATTGGCGAAGACGATGGCGCGATCGGGCCACTCTTCTTCCAGCAGCGTCTGCAGCAGGCGCATTTTTTCTTCGTTGGACGGGTAGAAGAGCTCTTCTTTAATACGGTGGCCCGTTTTCTGTTCCGGCTCGACTTCAACGTACTCGGCGTTGTTCATTTGTTCGAACGCCAGTTCGCGTACGCGATAGGAAAGGGTCGCGGAGAACAGCATGTTCAGACGCTGAGTGGCCGGCGGCATGCGGCGGAACAGCCAGCGGATATCTTTAATAAAGCCGAGATCGTACATGCGATCGGCTTCGTCCAGCACGACGACCTGAATGGCGCCGAGGTTAATGTGGTTTTGCTTCGCGTAATCGATCAGACGACCGGTGGTGCCGATCAGAATGTCGACGCCGCTTTCCAGCACTTTCAGCTGCTTATCGTAGCCGTCGCCGCCGTAAGCCAGACCCAGCTTCAGACCGGTGGCCTGCGCCAGCGGTTCAGCGTCCGCGTGGATCTGTACCGCCAGTTCACGCGTCGGCGCCATAATCAGCGCGCGCGGCTGGTTTACCTGGCGATCGGCGATAGCCGGGTGAGAGAGAAGATAATGAAACGTCGACGTCAGGAACGCCATCGTTTTACCGGTACCGGTTTGCGCCTGCCCGGCGACATCGCGGCCTTCCAGCGTCAGCGGAAGGGCGAGGGCCTGAATAGGTGTGCAATTATGAAACCCTTTCTTTTCAAGGGCTTCAATGACTGCCGGGTGCAGGGCGAAGTCGGAAAACTTCTGTTCTGTTAAATGTGTTTTGCTCATAGTGTGGTAGAATATCAGCTAACTATTGCATTAAGAAAGCGTATCCGGTGAAATAACGTCAACCTTTCGTTGGCGGTGTGCGAAATTATTCAAGGTACGTCTACGGTAACTGAACGAATCCAGGATAGCTTAGACCACTAAGCGAGTCGGGAGCGATAAATCTGCAGCATGCAGTTCGCGTTCGGGCAACCCTGGCGTCAAAAGGTGGGTCCATGATGGATCGCGCCAGTTGGCAGACCAGAGAATTGAGGTATCCTGAAGAATAGCGTGCATAACGTAGCTGCAGCGCGTCGTTGATGGCTACGACACCAACACACCAGGCTTATTCCTGTGGAGTTAAATATGAGCGATAAAATTATTCACCTGACTGACGACAGTTTTGACACGGACGTACTCAAGGCTGACGGGCTGACCCTCGTCGATTTCTGGGCAGAGTGGTGTGGTCCGTGCAAAATGATCGCCCCGATTCTGGATGAGATCGCTGAAGAGTATCAGGGCAAACTGACCGTAGCTAAGCTGAACATCGACCAGAACCCGGGTACCGCGCCGAAGTACGGCATTCGCGGCATCCCAACCCTGCTGCTGTTCAAAAACGGCGAAGTGGCGGCCACCAAAGTTGGCGCCCTGTCCAAGGGTCAGCTGAAAGAGTTCCTCGACGCCAACCTGGCGTAAGCGAATTGCTGTTCCGGCGTCCAGATTCCTATTTTTTGCGGAACTCTGGACGCCCGGCTGGAGTCGTGCTAAGTTAATCCACAGACTTCGTTTTAAACATACCTTGTTTGAATCTTGTTTTACCCGAAGCATCCCGCAAAAAAATGCGCGTGAAGCTATTAATTCCGGGCTTTTCACTCATTCCGTCTAGTCGTTTCAGTTCTGCGTTCTTTCCTGTGACCAGGCAACGTACAGACACGAGATGAAGGCCGTTAACAGGCATGGAAGTTCCTGCCATACCATTCACAACATTAAGTTCGAGATTTACCCCGAGTTTAAGAACCCACACCACTATGAATCTTACCGAATTAAAGAATACGCCGGTTTCTGAGCTGATTACTCTCGGCGAAAATATGGGGCTGGAAAATCTGGCTCGTATGCGTAAGCAGGATATTATTTTTGCCATCCTCAAGCAGCATTCGAAGAGTGGCGAAGATATCTTTGGCGACGGCGTACTGGAGATACTGCAGGATGGATTTGGATTCCTCCGCTCCGCAGACAGCTCCTACCTCGCCGGCCCTGACGACATCTACGTATCCCCCAGCCAAATCCGCCGTTTCAACCTCCGCACTGGTGACACCATTTCCGGTAAGATTCGTCCTCCGAAAGAGGGTGAGCGTTACTTTGCGCTGCTGAAAGTTAACGAAGTTAACTACGACAAGCCGGAAAACGCCCGTAACAAGATCCTGTTCGAGAACTTAACGCCGCTGCACGCGAATTCTCGTCTGCGTATGGAGCGTGGTAACGGTTCTACCGAAGACTTAACCGCTCGCGTACTGGATCTGGCTTCCCCGATTGGCCGCGGCCAGCGTGGTCTGATCGTCGCGCCGCCGAAAGCCGGTAAAACCATGCTGCTGCAGAACATCGCGCAGAGCATCGCTTACAACCATCCGGACTGCGTGCTGATGGTGCTGCTGATCGACGAACGTCCGGAAGAAGTGACCGAGATGCAGCGTCTGGTCAAAGGTGAAGTCGTTGCTTCCACCTTCGACGAACCGGCATCCCGTCACGTTCAGGTTGCTGAGATGGTTATCGAGAAAGCGAAACGTCTGGTTGAACACAAGAAAGACGTTATCATCCTGCTCGACTCCATTACCCGTCTGGCGCGCGCCTACAACACCGTGGTCCCGGCTTCCGGTAAAGTGCTGACCGGTGGTGTGGACGCTAACGCCCTGCACCGTCCGAAGCGTTTCTTCGGCGCAGCGCGTAACGTTGAAGAGGGCGGTAGCCTGACCATCATCGCCACGGCGCTGATCGACACTGGCTCCAAAATGGATGAAGTTATCTACGAAGAGTTTAAAGGCACCGGTAACATGGAGCTGCACCTCTCTCGTAAGATTGCTGAAAAACGCGTCTTCCCGGCTATCGATTACAACCGTTCCGGTACGCGTAAAGAAGAGCTGCTCACCACTCAGGAAGAGCTGCAGAAAATGTGGATCCTGCGCAAAATTATCCATCCGATGGGTGAGATCGACGCGATGGAATTCCTCATTAATAAACTGGCAATGACTAAGACGAATGATGACTTCTTCGATATGATGAAGCGCTCGTAAGGTAAAAAAAGCCAGAAACGCCACGCCTTTGCGTGGCGTTTTCATTTTGGGATTTGTATGATCCAGAGACAGAGAAAGCGGGACGAAAGTTGTCGTATAATGGCGCCGGACAGCAGGCGGAGACAGCTTTAACAGACTAAAATCTATACAATAAATTTGTAATGTTCTGCTTTTCCCCTTCTGGAGTTGGGGCATCATCGCTATACTTCCCGGATTAACTATGCTGAGAGCACATGCGTTGTGAATTTACTCACTGCTATTACTGAATTAATCAGTATTTTCTTATTCACGACCCTCTTTATTTTTGTCGCGCGGAAAGTGGCAAAAAAGATTGGGTTAGTGGATAAACCAAACTATCGCAAACGGCATCAGGGGTTGATTCCGTTGGTCGGTGGTATCTCAGTTTATGCAGGCATCTGTTTTACCTTCGCTATCGCCGATTATTATATTCCTCACGCCTCGCTGTATCTGGCCTGTGCGGGGGTATTGGTGCTGGTTGGTGCGCTGGACGATCGCTTTGACATCAGCGTGAAAATTCGCGCGGTCATTCAGGCCGCGATCGCCGTGATTATGATGATGGCAGGGAATCTGCATCTGAGTAGTCTGGGCTTTATTTTTGGCTCGTGGGAGCTGGTGCTGGGGCCCTTCGGCTTCTTCCTTACTCTGTTTGCCGTCTGGGCCGCCATCAATGCGTTTAATATGGTCGATGGGATTGACGGTCTGCTCGGCGGCCTGTCATCGGTCTCCTTTGCGGCGACCGGGATCATCCTTTGGTTTGATGGCCAGTACAGCCTGGCGATGTGGTGTTTTGCGATGATCGCCGCCATTCTGCCCTATATTCTTCTTAATCTTGGCGCCCTCGGCCGCCGCTATAAAGTTTTTATGGGTGACGCCGGCAGCACCATGATTGGCTTCACCATCATCTGGATCCTGCTGGAAACCACCCAAGGTAAAACGCATCCCATCAGCCCGGTCACTGCGCTGTGGATTATCGCTATCCCGTTGATGGATATGGTGGCGATTATGTATCGCCGCCTGCGTAAAGGCATGAGTCCTTTCTCACCGGACCGGCAGCATATTCATCATTTGATCATGCGCGCCGGGTTTACTTCCCGCCAGGCGTTCGTCCTGATTACCCTGGCCGCTGCCCTGCTGGCGCTGGTTGGCGTCGCGGCGGAATATACCCGCATTGTGCCGGAATGGGTGATGTTAATTCTCTTTTTGGTGGCCTTCTTCCTTTATGGCTACTGTATTAAGCGCGCCTGGAAAGTGGCGCGTCTGGTTAAGCGCATCAGACGCAGAATTCGGCGACACAGCGGCAATAATCCGAAACTAACCAAGTAAAGCTGGGGATGTGATGACTCAACCATTACCGGGAGCACAAGCAGTGAACGTTGAGAACGAGCTGGATATTCGCGGGCTGTTTCGCGCTTTATGGGCAGGAAAAGGCTGGATAGTCGGCGGCGCTGTTCTCTTCGCCGCTATCGTGTTGGTGTACACCTTCTTTGCTCGCCAGGAGTGGAGCGCCACGGCGATCACCGATCGGCCTACTGTCAACATGTTGGGGGGGTACTATTCCCAGCAGCAGTTCTTACGCAATCTGGATATCAAAGCCGACCTGGCCTCGGTGGATCAGCCTTCCGCCATGGATGAAGCGTATAAAGAGTTCATCATGCAGCTGGCCTCCTGGGACACCCGGCGTGATTTCTGGCTGCAAACGGACTACTACAAGCAGCGCCAGTCGGGTAATGCTCGCGCCGATGCGGCGATGCTGGATGATTTGATTAACAATATCCAGTTTATGCCCGGCGATGCGGCCAAGAGCGTCAATGACAGCGTCAAACTGACTGCCGAGACTGGGCAGGATGCCAATAATTTGCTGCGCCAGTATGTGGCTTTCGCCAGCCAGCGGGCGGCCGGCCATCTTAACGACGAACTCAAAGGCGCCTGGGCGGCGCGGACGGTGCAAATGAAGGCGCAGGTGAAGCGCCAGGAGGAGGTGGCCGAGGCTATTTTCAACCGCCGGACCCACAGCGTGGAGCAAGCGCTGAAGGTCGCTCAGCAGCATAACATCTCACGCAGCGAAACGGATGTTCCTGCCGATCAGTTGCCGGATTCAGAGCTATTTTTATTGGGCAGGCCGATGCTGCAGGCCAGACTGGAAAACCTGCAGGCCGTCGGACCGGAATATGACCTCGATTACGACCAGAATCGCGCCATGCTGAGCACGTTGAACGTCGGTCCAACGTTGGACCCGCGTTTTCAGACTTACCGGTATTTGCGAACGCCGGAAGAACCTGTAAAACGCGATAGCCCGCGCCGTGTATTTCTGATGGTGATGTGGGGGATTGTGGGTGCGCTCATCGGCGCAGGCGTGGCGTTATCGCGTCGTCGTGTCCTGTGATTGCGGCCTGTGGTGAAGGGCAGATGACCTTCATCGCCTAATCGAAGAGAATCGATGTGAAAGTACTAACTGTATTTGGCACGAGGCCGGAAGCCATCAAGATGGCTCCTCTGGTCCATGCGCTGGCAAAGGATCCTCATTTTGAGGCGAAAGTATGCGTGACCGCGCAGCATCGGGAGATGCTCGATCAGGTGTTGAAACTATTCTCCATCACCCCGGACTACGATCTCAACATCATGAAGCCGGGGCAGGGGCTCACCGAGATCACCTGCCGTATTCTTGAGGGGCTGAAGCCGGTCCTGGAGTCGTTTAAACCCGACGTGGTGCTGGTGCATGGCGATACCACCACCACGATGGCGGCGAGCCTGGCGGCGTTTTACCAGCGCATACCGGTGGGCCATGTAGAGGCGGGGCTGCGGACCGGCGATTTAAGTTCGCCGTGGCCGGAAGAGGGCAACCGTACGTTGACCGGGCATCTGGCGACGTACCACTTCGCCCCTACGGAAACCTCGCGGCAGAATCTCCTGCGGGAGAACATTGCCGACAGTCGCATCACGGTGACCGGTAATACCGTCATCGATGCTCTGTTCTGGGTGCGCGATCGGGTTCTGGGCGATGAAGCGCTACGGGAGACCTTGCTGCAGCGCTACCCTTTCATTAGCCACGGTAAAAAAATGATTCTGGTTACCGGCCATCGGCGGGAAAGCTTCGGCCGCGGTTTTGAGCAGATCTGCCAGGCGCTGGCGGAGATAGCCCATATCCACCCTGAGGTGCAGATTGTCTATCCGGTTCACCTGAATCCTAATGTCAGCGAACCGGTGAACCGTATTCTCGGCCATATCGACAACGTGATGTTGATTGAACCGCAGGACTACCTGCCGTTCGTCTGGTTGATGGATCGGGCCTGGCTCATCCTGACCGATTCCGGTGGCATTCAGGAAGAGGCGCCTTCCCTGGGGAAACCGGTGCTGGTCATGCGCGATATGACCGAACGTCCGGAAGCGGTGGCCGCCGGCACCGTGTGTCTGGTGGGCACTGACAGCCAGCGCATCGTCGCGGAAGTGACGCGTCTGCTGGAGGATGATGCCGCATACCAGGCGATGAGCCGCGCGCATAATCCTTATGGCGATGGCGAAGCATGTCGTCGAATTTTGTCTGCACTTAAAAATAATCAGGTAACGCTATGAGTTTTTCTACCATTTCAGTGATTGGCCTTGGCTATATCGGGCTGCCAACCGCTGCCGCGTTCGCCTCCCGGCAGAAGCGGGTGGTCGGCGTTGATGTCAATCAACATGCCGTGGAGACCATTAACCGTGGAGAGATTCATATCGTGGAGCCGGATCTGGCGAGCGTGGTGAAGACCGCGGTCGAGCAGGGGTATTTAAGCGCCACCACCACCCCGGTGGCAGCGGATGCCTACCTGATTGCCGTGCCGACGCCGTTTAAAGATCGCCACGAGCCGGATATGGTGTTTGTCGAGTCGGCGGCAAAATCCATTGCGCCAACGTTAAAGAAAGGTTCGCTGGTGATCCTCGAGTCCACCTCGCCGGTCGGGTCGACCGAACAGATGGCTGAGTGGCTGGCGGAGATGCGCCCGGATCTTAGCTTCCCCCAGCAGGTGGGTGAAGCGGCGGACGTGAATATCGCCTACTGCCCGGAGCGGGTATTGCCCGGTCAGGTGATGGTCGAGCTGATTAAAAACGACCGCGTTATCGGGGGCATGTCGCCAGTCTGCTCCGCTCGCGCCAGCGAGCTGTATAAAATCTTCCTTGAAGGCGAATGTGTGGTGACCAACTCGCGTACCGCTGAGATGTGCAAGCTGACGGAAAACAGCTTCCGCGACGTCAACATCGCTTTTGCCAACGAGCTGTCGCTGATTTGCGCTGACCAGGGCATTAACGTCTGGGAGCTGATCCGCCTGGCGAACCGTCATCCTCGGGTGAATATCCTGCAGCCGGGTCCGGGCGTCGGCGGCCACTGTATCGCCGTCGACCCGTGGTTTATCGTGGCGCAGAACCCGCAGCAGGCGCGTCTAATCCGCACGGCCCGTGAGGTTAACGACCACAAGCCGGAATGGGTTATCGAACAGGTGAAAGCGCAGGTAGCGGACTGCCTGAATGCCACCAACAAACGGGCCAGCGAACTGACCATTGCCTGTTTTGGCCTCGCCTTTAAGCCGAATATTGACGACCTGCGCGAAAGCCCGGCAATGGAAATTGCCGCGCAGATTGCCCGCTGGCACAGCGGCACGACGCAGGTGGTTGAGCCCAACATTCACGCGCTGCCGAAGAAGCTCGACGGTCTGTGTACGCTGGCGACCCTCGATGCGGCGCTGGCCAGCGCCGATGTGCTGGTGATGCTGGTCGATCACCAGGAATTTAAAGCCGTTAGCGGCGATAGCGTCACCCAGGCGTATATCATCGACACCAAAGGAGTGTGGCGGTGAGAACCATTCTGGTCACCGGCGGCGCGGGCTTCATTGGTTCGGCGGTAGTGCGGGAGATTATCCAGCACACCGCCGATCGCGTGGTGGTGGTGGATAAACTGACCTACGCCGGCAATTTAATGTCGCTGGCGACGGTGGCGCAGGATGCGCGTTTCGCCTTTGAACAGGTGGATATTTGCGACCGCGGCGAGCTTGATCGTATTTTCGTTCAGTATCAACCGGATACAGTGATGCACCTGGCTGCGGAAAGCCATGTCGATCGTTCGATTGACGGCCCGGCGGCGTTTATTGAAACCAATATCGTGGGCACCTATACGCTGCTGGAGGCGGCCCGTAGCTGGTGGAATACGCTGGCTACGGTGCAAAAATCGGCGTTTCGCTTCCATCACATCTCCACCGATGAAGTGTATGGCGATCTGCACGGCAGCGATGATTTCTTTACCGAGACTACGCCCTATGCGCCAAGCAGTCCCTATTCGGCCTCGAAAGCCAGCAGCGACCACCTGGTGCGCGCCTGGCTGCGAACCTATGGCCTGCCGACGCTTATTACCAACTGTTCGAACAACTACGGCCCGTATCACTTCCCCGAGAAGCTGATCCCGCTGACGATCCTCAACGCGCTGGCGGGCAAGCCGCTGCCGGTGTATGGCAATGGACAGCAGATCCGCGACTGGCTGTACGTGGAAGATCACGCCAGGGCGCTATATCTGGTGGCGACCCGCGGCGAACCGGGCGAGACTTACAATATCGGCGGTCATAACGAACGTAAAAACATCGAGGTGGTGGAAACCATTTGCGAATTGCTCGAAGCGCTGGCGCCGAATAAGCCGCAGGGCGTGGCGCACTATCGCGACCTGATCGCCTTTGTTGCCGACCGCCCGGGCCACGATCTGCGCTATGCCATTGATGCCTCGAAGATTGCCCGTGAGCTGGGCTGGACGCCGGCTGAGACCTTCACTTCCGGCATGCGTAAGACCGTGGCGTGGTATCTGGCGAACGAGACATGGTGGCGCCAGGTTCAGGACGGTAGCTATCAGGGCGAGCGTCTTGGGCTGCAAGGCTAATCATCTCTGGGGGGAATGATGAAAGGTATTATTCTGGCGGGGGGGTCCGGAACGCGACTGCATCCTATCACCCGCGGCGTGTCGAAGCAGCTGTTGCCGATCTACGATAAGCCGATGATCTACTACCCGCTGTCGGTATTAATGCTGGCCGGGATCCGTGAGATCCTGATCATCACCACGCCGGACGATCTGCGCGATTTCCAGCGCCTGCTCGGCGATGGTTCAGAGTTTGGCATTGCGCTGCACTATGCCGTACAGCCGTCGCCGGATGGTTTAGCCCAGGCGTTTATCATCGGCGAAGCCTTTCTTAACGGTGAACCGGCGTGCCTGGTGTTAGGCGACAACATCTTCTTCGGCCAGAGCTTCAGCCCCAAGCTGCGCAACGTGGCTGCCCGCACGGAAGGGGCGACGATTTTTGGCTATCAGGTGATGGATCCTGAACGCTTTGGCGTGGTGGAGTTTGATGACAACTTCCGCGCGCTGTCGCTGGAAGAGAAGCCGAAGCAGCCGAAGTCGAACTGGGCGGTCACCGGTCTCTATTTCTACGATGGCAAGGTGGCGGAGTACGCCAAACGGGTCAAGCCATCCGAGCGCGGCGAACTGGAAATCACCTCCATCAACCAGATGTACCTTGAAGATGGCGCATTAACCGTCGAACTGCTTGGACGCGGCTTTGCGTGGCTGGATACCGGCACCCACGATAGCTTGATCGAGGCCAGCATGTTTGTGCAGACCGTCGAGAAGCGTCAGGGCTTTAAAATCGCCTGTCTGGAAGAGATCGGCTGGCGCAACGGCTGGCTGGACGACGACGGCGTCAAACGCGCGGCGAAGCGGCTGGAAAAAACCGGCTACGGCCAATATCTGCTGGATCTGCTCCGTGCCCGTCCGCGCCAGTATTGATCCCCTGGAGTGGGAGAACCGCTTCTTTGCCGTTAACAGCGCCGTCGTTCACTTTGACGAGCGTGCGCCGCTGCTGACGCCTGAGGCGCTGGCGGGGTGGTCGCGGGTGCAGGCGAAGGTAGCCGCCAGCGACACCGTCCGGCTCGACGCGCTGCAGCAGCTGGGTTTTCAGCTGGTGGAAGGCGAGGTCGATCTGGCGCTACCGGTGGGCAACCCTGCGGATGCGGGCGCCGACGTCGCCGTGGAGGCGGATATTGCGCCACTGCGCGAGCTGGCGGCGCAGGCCTTTGCCCTGAGCCGCTTTCGTGCGCCCTGGTACGCTGCCGATGCCAGCGGCCGCTTCTATGCCCAGTGGATTGAAAATGCGGTGCGCGGCACCTTCGACCATCAGTGCCTGATTTACCGCCATCCTGAGGGCGATATTCGCGCCTTTGTCTCCCTGCGCCAGCTCAATGCCACCGAGGCGCGTATCGGCCTGCTGGCCGGACGCGGCGCCGGGGCGCAGCTGATGCAGGCGGCGCGGTACTGGGCCGCTTCGCGCGGACTTTCTACACTGCGGGTGGCGACCCAGATGGGCAACACCGCCGCGCTTAAACGTTATATTCTCAGCGGTGCTAATGTGGAAAGCACCGCCTACTGGCTATACAGGTGACCTCATGATCCCATTTAACGCGCCGCCGGTGGTTGGAACCGAGCTTGATTACATGCAGTCTGCGATGAACAGCGGCAAGCTGTGCGGCGACGGCGGCTTTACGCGCCGCTGCCAGCAGTGGATGGAGCAGCGTTTTGGCACGGCAAAAGCCCTGCTAACCCCTTCCTGCACGGCTTCGCTGGAGATGGCCGCGCTGCTGCTGGATATCCAGCCGGGCGACGAAGTGATTATGCCCAGCTATACCTTTGTCTCCACCGCCAATGCTTTTGTGCTGCGCGGGGCGAAAATCGTCTTCGTCGATATCCGTCGCGATACGATGAATATCGATGAAACGTTAATCGAAGCCGCTATCACCGATAAAACCCGGGCGATCGTCCCGGTGCATTATGCCGGCGTAGCTTGCGAGATGGATATCATCATGGCCATCGCCGACAAGTACAACCTGTTCGTGGTGGAAGATGCCGCGCAGGGGGTGATGTCCACCTACAAGGGGCGTGCGCTGGGCACCATCGGCCATATCGGCTGCTTCAGCTTCCATGAAACCAAAAACTACACCGCTGGCGGTGAGGGCGGGGCGACGCTCATCAACGATCGCACGCTGGTGGAGCGCGCGGAGATCATTCGCGAAAAAGGCACCAACCGCAGCCAGTTCTTTCGTGGCCTGGTGGATAAATATACCTGGCGGGACATTGGCTCCAGCTATCTGATGTCCGACCTGCAGGCCGCCTACCTGTGGGCGCAGCTGGAAGCGGCAGAACGCATCAACCAACAGCGCCTGGCGCTGTGGCAGAACTACTATGACGCCCTGCTGCCGCTGGCACGCGCGGGACGTATCGAACTGCCGACGATCCCGGCCGACTGCGGGCAAAACGCGCACATGTTCTACATTAAGCTGCGCGATATCGAGGATCGCAGCAGGCTGATCGCCTGGCTGAAAGAGGCGGAGATCCTCGCGGTATTCCATTACATTCCTCTGCACAGCTGTCCGGCAGGCGAACACTTCGGCGAATTCCACGGTGAAGACCGCTATACCACCCAGGAGAGCGAGCGCTTGGTACGCCTGCCGCTGTTTTACAATCTGTCTGTGGTGAACCAGCGGACGGTGATTAACTCGCTGCTGAGCTACTTCTCCTGATATGTCGTTAGCAAAAGCTTCATTGTGGACGGCGGCATCGACGCTGGTCAAAATCGGCGCCGGGCTGTTGGTCGTCAAGCTGCTGGCCGTCTCGTTTGGGCCCGCGGGCGTTGGCCAGGCCGGTAACTTCCGGCAACTGGTCACCGTACTCGGCGTGCTGGCCGGGGCCGGGATATTTAATGGCGTCACGAAGCTGGTGGCGCAGCATCACGACGATCCCCCGCGCCTGAAGCAGGTGGTGGGCACCTCGTCGGCGATGGTGCTTGGCTTTTCCACACTGCTGGCGCTGGTGTTTTTACTGGCCGCGGTGCCGATAAGCCAGGGGCTGTTCGGCCATACTCATTATCAGAATCTGGTACGGCTGGTGGCGCTGGTACAGATGGGGATCGCCTGGGCGAACTTCCTGCTGGCGCTGATGAAAGGCTTTCGCGATGCGGCGGGTAACGCCTTCTCGCTGATTGCCGGGAGCCTGATCGGCGTGGCGGCTTACTATGCTTGCTACGTGTTGGGAGGCTATCAGGGCGCGCTGCTGGGGCTGGCGTTAGTTCCGGCGCTGGTGGTGGTTCCGGCGGGTATTATGCTCTGGCGGCGGGGTAATATCCCGCTGAGCGCCCTGCGTCCGCGCTGGGATAACGGTCTGGCGGGACAGCTATCGAAATTTACCCTGATGGCGCTGATAACCTCAGTGACCCTGCCGGTGGCTTATGTGATGATGCGTAATCTGCTGGCGGCGCATTATGGCTGGGAGGCGGTCGGTATCTGGCAGGGGGTGAGCAGCATCTCTGATGCCTATCTGCAGTTTATTACCGCCTCGTTCAGCGTCTATCTCCTGCCGACGCTGTCGCGGCTGAGCGCCAAAACGGATATCACCCGCGAGATAGTCAAGTCGCTGAAATTCGTCCTGCCGGCAGTGGCGGCGGCGAGCCTGACGGTCTGGCTGCTGCGCGATTTTGCCATCTGGCTGCTGTTTTCCGATCGCTTTACCGCGATGCGTGACCTGTTCGCCTGGCAGCTGGTGGGCGACGTTTTAAAAGTAGGCGCCTACGTCTATGGCTATCTGGTGATCGCCAAAGCGTCGCTGCGTTTTTATATTCTGACGGAAATCAGTCAGTTCACACTGCTGACCGCATTCTCACACTGGCTTATACCGGCGCACGGCGCGGTTGGCGCGGCGCAGGCGTATATGGCCACTTATATTGTTTATTTCGCCCTTTGTAGTGGCGTGTTTTTACTCTGGCGTAAACGGGCATGACAGCACTGATACATGTACTGGGATCAGATATCCCGCATCATAACCAGACCGTACTGCGGTTCTTTAACGACGAACTGGCCGCCGATCCGCAGGCCAGGAGATTTATGATCGTCGGTGATGAGGCCAGCGTGCGTGATGGGTATCCGGCGCTGGACATCACCTGCTATCCGGGGAAGAAGTCGCTGGCGCAGGCGGTGATTGCGCAAGCCAAAGCCAACCGCCAGCAGCGCTTTTTCTTCCACGGCCAGTTCAATACCGGCCTGTGGCTGGCGCTGTTGGGCGGTGGTATCCGCCCGTCGCAGTTTAACTGGCATATCTGGGGGGCGGATCTGTACGAAAACGCCACCAGCCTGAAGTTCCGCCTGTTCTATCCGCTGCGCCGCCTGGCGCAGGGGCGGGTAGGGCGCGTTTTCGCCACCCGCGGCGATCTGAGCTGGTTCGCAAACCGTCATCCGCGCGTCCCGGGCGAACTGCTCTATTTCCCGACCCGTATGGATCCGGCGCTGAATACCCTGGCCGAAAACGCGCCGCGCGGCGACACGCTGACCATTCTGGTGGGTAACTCAGGGGATCGCAGCAATGAACATATTGCCGCGCTGAAGGCTATTTATCAGCAGTTTGGCGATACGGTAAACGTCATCGTGCCGATGGGCTATCCGGCGAATAACGAGGCCTATATCAATGAGGTTCGTGAGGCGGGGGCGGCGCTGTTTAGCGGTGAGCATCTGCAGATCCTCAGCGAGAAACTGGAGTTTCATGATTATCTGGCGCTGCTGCGCCGCTGCGATCTGGGCTATTTCCTGTTCGCGCGTCAGCAGGGGATCGGCACCCTGTGCCTGCTGATTCAGGCGGGCATTCCCTGCGTGCTCAACCGCGAAAACCCGTTCTGGCAGGATATGACCGAGCAGCATGTGCCGGTGCTGTTCACCAGCGATGCGCTGGACGTCAGCGTGGTGCGCGAAGCGCAGCGCCAACTGGCGAGCGTGGATAAGTCGGGTATCGCTTTCTTCCGGCCGAACTATCTGACGGGCTGGCAGCGGGCGCTACGGTTAGCGGCGGAGGGGCAGGCATGACGTTAATGCAATTTAGCGGGCTGCTGGTAGTCTGGCTGCTGTCGACGCTGTTTATCGCTACCGCCACCTGGTTTGAGTTCCGCCGGGTACGCTTCAACTTCAACGTCTTTTTCTCGTTGCTGTTTCTGCTGACTTTCTTCTTCGGTTTCCCGCTGACCAGTATTCTGGTGTTCCGCTTTGACGTCAGCGTGGCGCCGCCGGAGATTTTGCTGCAGACGCTGCTGATCGCGGTGTGCTTCTACGCGATTTACTACGTGACCTATAAAACGCGGCTGCGTCCGGCATCGCGTGAGGTTGCGCATCGGCCGCTGTTCACCATGAACCGGGTAGAAACCCATCTGGCGTGGGGCATTTTGATGGGGCTGGCGCTGCTGTGCGTTGGCATCTTCTTCGCCCACAACGGTTTCCTGCTGTTTAAGCTCAACTCCTACAGCCAGATTTTCTCTGCTGAAGTCTCCGGCGTGGCGTTGAAGCGCTTCTTCTACTTCTTTATTCCGGCGATGCTGGTGGTCTATTTCCTGCGCCAGGATTATAAGGCGTGGATCTTCTTCCTCGTCAGCACGGTGGCCTTTGGTTTGCTGACCTACGCCATCGTCGGCGGGACGCGCGCCAATATCATCATCGCCTTCGCCATCTTCCTGTTTATCGGCATTATTCGCGGTTGGATCAGCCTGTGGATGCTGGCGGCGGCGGGCGTGCTGGGCATCGTCGGCATGTTCTGGCTGGCGCTGAAGCGCTACGGGATGAACGTCAGCGGCGACGAAGCGTTTTATACCTTCCTCTATCTCACACGCGATACCTTCTCGCCGTGGGAGAACCTGGCGCTGCTGCTGCAAAACTACGATAAGATCGATTTCCAGGGTCTGGCGCCGATGATCCGCGATTTCTACGTCTTTATCCCCAGCTGGATGTGGCACGGTCGCCCGACGATGGTGCTCAATACCGCCAACTACTTTACCTGGGAAGTATTAAACAACCATTCGGGGCTGGCGATTTCGCCGACGCTGATTGGCTCGCTGGTGGTGATGGGCGGCGTCTGGTTTGTGCCGCTGGGCGCCGTGGCGGTCGGGTTGATTATTAAATGGTTCGACTGGCTGTATGAGCTGGGCAACCGGGAGAGCAATCGCTATAAAGCGGCTATCCTGCACAGTTTCTGTTTCGGCGCTATCTTCAACATGATAGTGCTGGCGCGCGAGGGCCTGGATTCGTTCGGCTCCCGCGTGGTGTTTTTCCTCGTGATCTTTGGTATCTGCTTGCTGGCGGCGAAACTGCTGTACTGGTTCCTGGATAGCGTGGGACTGATTCATAAGCGCGTAAAACCGCTTTCGCAACCGCAAGTCTGAGAAGGATGGACATGACTGGGACCATTTCCGCGCCGTTGTACCTGTTAAGAGGGCTGCAGCTCATAGGCTGGCGCGATATGCAGCACGCTCTGGATTATTTGTATGCCGACGGCGTTCTCCGCGAGGGGACGCTGGTGGCGATTAATGCCGAGAAAATGCTGGCCGTAGAGGATAACCCGGAGGTGCGGGCGCTGATTGAGGCGGCGGAGTTTAAATATGCGGATGGCATCAGCGTGGTGCGTTCGCTGCGTAAAAAATATCCGCAAGCCCAGGTGTCCCGCGTGGCAGGGGCCGATCTCTGGGAAGCGTTAATGCAGCGCGCCGGCGCTGAAGGCACACCGGTGTTTTTGGTCGGCGGTAAACCTGAAGTCCTGGCGCAGACGGCGTCCAGCCTGCGCCAGCGCTGGCAGGTGAATATCGTCGGCACCCAGGACGGCTATTTTGCTCCTGAACAGCGCCAGGCATTATTCGAACGCATTCGCGACAGCGGGGCGAAAATCGTCACCGTCGCCATGGGGTCCCCGCGTCAGGAGATCTTTATGCGCGACTGTCGGCGTCTGTACCCGCACGCGCTGTATATGGGCGTCGGCGGCACTTACGATGTTTTCACCGGGCACGTGCATCGGGCGCCGAAGTTCTGGCAGGATCTGGGGCTGGAATGGTTCTATCGTCTGCTTTTACAGCCGAGCCGCATCAAGAGACAGTTCCGCCTACTGCGCTATTTACGTTGGCATTATTCCGGTAAGCTCTGATATTCCACTGCAACCAGGCGAGTTTGCATACATATTCTGTGTAATCTCTTCACTCGCCTGATACTTTATTTGCCATTTCCGCAAAATTAATTAACCATTCGCAGGCTTTATACGCGCGGGGGAGACCTGCGCGTCGGCAAGGCTATGAGTTCAGTTAATAACAATAACCGGGAGTACCCGGAATACGGCAAACACAAGAGGATATATGACTGAGAAAAAAGCGGAGCTCCAGCGTGGACTGGAGGCCCGGCATATTGAACTGATCGCCCTTGGTGGGACGATTGGCGTGGGGTTGTTTATGGGGGCGGCCAGTACGCTGAAGTGGGCTGGACCTTCCGTGCTGCTGGCGTACATTATCGCTGGCCTGTTCGTCTTTTTCATTATGCGCTCAATGGGCGAAATGCTGTTCCTTGAGCCCGTCACCGGCTCTTTCGCGGTGTATGCGCATCGCTATATGAGCCCCTTCTTCGGCTACCTGACCGCGTGGTCGTACTGGTTTATGTGGATGGCGGTGGGCATCTCGGAGATTACCGCCATCGGCGTCTATGTGCAGTTCTGGTTCCCGGAGATGGCGCAGTGGATACCGGCATTAATTGCCGTGGGGCTGGTGGCGCTGGCAAACCTCGCGGCGGTCCGGCTGTACGGTGAAATCGAGTTCTGGTTCGCCATGATTAAAGTGACCACCATTATTGTGATGATCGTCGTGGGCCTGGGCGTCATTTTCTTCGGCTTTGGCAACGGCGGCCACTCCATCGGTTTTGGCAACCTGACCGAACATGGCGGTTTCTTTGCCGGCGGCTGGAAGGGCTTCCTGACGGCGCTGTGTATCGTGGTCGCGTCATATCAGGGCGTGGAGCTCATCGGCATTACCGCAGGTGAAGCGAAAAATCCGCAGGTCACGTTACGCAGCGCGGTGGGCAAAGTGCTGTGGCGGATCCTGATTTTCTACGTCGGCGCGATTTTCGTTATCGTCACCATCTTCCCATGGGATCAAATCGGCTCCAACGGCAGCCCGTTCGTACTGACGTTTGCCAAAATCGGTATTACCGCCGCGGCGGGGATTATCAACTTCGTGGTGCTGACGGCGGCGCTTTCCGGCTGCAACAGCGGGATGTACAGCTGCGGACGTATGCTGTACGCCCTGGCGAAGAACCGTCAGCTGCCGGCGGCGATCGGTAAGGTATCGCGCAACGGCGTTCCTGCCGTCGGCGTGGCGCTGTCGATTCTGATCCTGCTGGTAGGCTCCTGCCTGAATTACATCATTCCTAATCCCCAGCGGGTATTTGTCTATGTCTATAGCGCCAGCGTCCTGCCGGGGATGGTGCCGTGGTTTGTGATCCTGATTAGTCAGCTGCGTTTCCGTCGCGTACATCAGGCAGCGATAGCCAGCCATCCGTTCCGTTCGCTGCTGTTTCCGTGGGCCAACTATTTCACCATGGCTTTCCTGATCTGCGTGCTTGTCGGGATGGGGCTGAATGATGAAACCCGGATGTCGCTCTTTGTCGGTATTATTTTCCTTGCTGCCGTTACCCTGATTTATAAGGTGTTTGGCCTCGGAAGACAGGGACAAATCAATAATCCGGCTGAATAAGCGTCAAAACGAACAAAGCATGAGCAAACGATAATTTTCTTTAAAAAGGCACTAGACAGCGGGGGAGGAAGTCCGTATTATCCGACCCCGCAACGGCGCTAAGCGCCCGTAGCTCAGCTGGATAGAGCGCTGCCCTCCGGAGGCAGAGGTCTCAGGTTCGAATCCTGTCGGGCGCACCATTAACCCGGTGCTGGAGCTGCGGTGGTTTTAATACCGCGTAAAAGGTTTGCAGTGGTGGCTATAGCTCAGTTGGTAGAGCCCTGGATTGTGATTCCAGTTGTCGTGGGTTCGAATCCCATTAGCCACCCCATTATTTGATAGAGTTGTGAATTTGCGAAGGTGGCGGAATTGGTAGACGCGCTAGCTTCAGGTGTTAGTGTTCTTACGGACGTGGGGGTTCAAGTCCCCCCCCTCGCACCACGACTTTAACGAATTGAACTAAAAATTCAAAAAGCAGTATTTCGGCGAGTAGCGCAGCTTGGTAGCGCAACTGGTTTGGGACCAGTGGGTCGGAGGTTCGAATCCTCTCTCGCCGACCAATTTTGAACCCCGCTTCGGCGGGGTTTTTTGTTTTCTGTTACTTCCTGCCATGACTTATTCCCCTGATCTTGCTGATAAAAAATCTTCTCTTTGCTTAAGAATACGCGTCAGGAAAACTCTCAATTCATCACTGTGGTAGATGCAATTTCCCCGGATCCTGTGCGATAATAACCGGGTAGATGCTCATTCCATCTCTTATGTTCGCCTTCGTGCCTCATAAACTCCGGAATGATGCAGAGCCGTTCTTACGGTGCTTATCGTCCACTGACAGATGTCGCATTTATGCCTCATCAAACACCATGGACATTACGTTGAGTGAAGCACCCAATTTGTTGTCAAACAGACCTGTTTTAACGCCTGCCCTGATTTCAGCGCAGGCGTTTTTTTCTTTCAGGGGATCGTCAACGCGAAGGCGGGGGAGAAGCGCTATCGCCCCGCAGGAGGCGATAGCCAGACCAGGTTATTGCTGAGGGTTATTCTGCAGCGTCAGCAGCAGGCCATCGCGGCGCATGGTGGCCGCTTCCTCCGGCTGATGCAGGCGATCCAGGGCATCGGCCAGCCAGGCGTAATCAAAGGCATCCGGACGCTGCTTAAGCGCGGCGCGGAAGGCGATGCTGGCCTCCTGCCATTCACCGTGCCGCATCAGCGACTGGCCCAGGGTGCTCCACAGCAGCGGACGGTCGCCAACGGCTTTGATCTGTTGGCGCAGTACTTTCTCCAGCTGTTCCGGGTTATTGGTCTTCAGGCGCGGGATCGGCATCACCAGACGATCGTCATACTGTTTCTTCAGACCATCAATGATAATTTGCTGCGCGGTATCGTGATCGTCGCTCTCGATGAGGCGCTCGGCCATCGCCACCTGCAGCGGCACCAGCGCCCGCGTTTTACGGCTCTGGTTGCGCCACCATTCACGCAGCCCCTCGCTGCCGCCATCGGCCAGCGCTTTGTCCATCAGGCCAACCCACGCCAGCTGTTCCAGCGCGGCGCGGTGCTCTTCATCGCCGACGTTAGCTTTCGCCATCGACGGAATGATATCCAGCAGCGACTGCCAGGCGCCGGTGCGGGTATAAGCCTGTTCGGCGAGGCGCAGCACTTCCGGATGACGCGGGGTGATCTCCAGCAGCTTATCGATGCCATGGCGCGCGGCGTGATTTTCATTGCGCGCCAGCTGCAGGCGAACGCGGGTGATTTCCACCGGGATCAGATCATCGCCCGCCAGTTCTGTGGCGCGCTCCAGATGCTGGTTAGCCCGCGCTTCATCGCCGCGCTGCTGGGCCGCTTCCGCCGCCAGCAGATAGTTCACCACCGGCTGTTCGGCGTGATCGGCGTTTTTCGCCATCAGCTTCTCAACCTGCTGGTAATCACCTTCCGCCAGCTTAAGCAGCGCCTGCTCGGTTTGCTTACGCGCGCGACGGCGTTTACGGCCGACAAACCAGCCGCGCGTATGCGCCCCGGTGCGGAAAATGCGGCGCAGCAGCCATTCAATGGCGAACAGCACCACCATGGCGAGGATCAGGATAATCACCAGCCCGGTCACGCTGGTCTCGATATTGTAGTTATCAGTCTGGATCAGGACGTAGCCCTGATGGCCGGCGATCATCGGGCCAAGCACGATCCCGGCGATCAACAGTGCGAAGAGTAAAAGAATTTTCAGCATGCGTTACTCTCCTTGCGGCGCAGCGGGGGCGGCCGGTGCAGCAGGTGCAGACGGTGCAGGTGCGGGCGCGCCGCCCGCGGAAACGGCAGGCTGCGCCATCAGATTACGCACCCGGGTCTGCATCAGTTTTTCCAGCAACGCCTGGCTCTGCAGCGTCTCCGGCACCGTCATGGTAATGCTTTGCTGACTGAGTTTATCCACCTCTTCAAGAAAGGCTTTAGTGGTGGCGTCATCGGTATCGTAATAGGCGCGTACCCAGGTCGAGACGTTATCCAGCGATTGTTTCCAGGTCTCTTCCTGATGGCGCGGCACCGCCTGCGCGGCGACCAGCAGGCGAGAGCGAATATTTTCCCGCAGATAGATATCCTGATTCGGCGCCAGCAGCGGGACCGCCGTTTCATCGCGGCGGCGCACGGTGATAAAGCTGTCCATAAAATTCTGCCAGCTTTTCTGCAGATTGATGCGCCATTCGCTGATGGAGCTGGAGAGCTCATCGCTATCAGAATCCATCGGCGAATCGTCATCGTTATTATCCGCCAGCCGCAGGTTATCGATTTGGTTCGCCAGCTGATTAACCTTGAGGATCATGCCGTCGTAGTCCACCTGGTTCACCGCGGAGAGAGTGGCGATGTCGTCGGTAATCGCCCGGCGGGCGCCGATCAGGCTCGGGTCATTCATGTCGGCGAGACTGGCGTCGGCGCTTTTCAGCAGCGCGGCGGCGGTGGTGACATCCTGATCGCTCCACAGCTTACGTCCCGCCAGCTTGACGAGGAAGTCGGCCTGGGCCAGCAGCCAGGTTTTGGCGTCGCTACCGGAAATGACCGCCACTTTTTGCTGGACTTCGTCCAGCTGTTTGGCCAGCGTCTCCTGCTGGCGTTTGGCTTCGTTTAGCTGGTCGGCCTGCTGTTTGATAATGCCTTCCAGTTCGCTTTTTTGGCTCTCCTGCGCTTTTTGCAGCGCCGCGACCTGGCTTGATAATTCAGAGGTGGTTTCGTTTTGACGCGAGGCCTGCTGTTTGTTCAGGCCATACAGACCGATACCGGCGGCTATCGCAATGGCGATAGCGATCGCGCTGAGCGCCAGGCTGGTTTTGTTGCCAGCCTTCTTCTTATCAGTGTTCTCTGGCTGTGGTGTGGTCTCCACGGCCTCCCTGGTCTCTTCAACCACGGCGGATTGATTTTGTTGTTCCGTCATTATGGCTTCCAATGTTGAGAGTTATTGTAATGCGCGTAGCAGCGCATCGTTGTCGGCGCTATCGGCAACCTGAATCTTCTGCCAGCCCAGCTCCCGGGCCTGAAGGGCCAGACGTTCGCTGACAACGACAACGCGGCAGTGCAGGAGCCACCGTTCGCGATACCATTGCGGTATTAACGACCATAGCTGCTGCAGCATCTCGCCGCTGGTGACCACCAGCGTGGTGACCCCGCGAGATTGCCAGCGCATCGCTTCTTCTGCGCCATCGTAATGCTTTGCACTACGTTGATAACATTCACAAAATGTGACCCTGGCGCCGCGCTCGGTCAGCGTCGCGCCTAAGAGTTCCCGCCCGCCATTGCCGCGTAAGATCAGCGCATTTTTCCCGGCAATGTTTTGTATTTCAGGTAATTGTAGCAAGACTTCGCTAATTTCCCGATCTAACGGGTAATGGATATGCTGCCCGCTGACCGTATGCAGGGCCAGCGCCGTCGTGCGGCCAATGGCAAAATAGCGTGGGGAAGTGGGCCAGGGCAGCCCCTGTTGCTGCAGGCGGGCATGGGCGAACTCCACCGCATGCTGGGACAGCGCAAACAGCAGATCGTCAGGCCCGAGGCGGGCAAGCGCGTCGCCCAGCGCGGGAAGCTCCCGGCCAGGCGTAAATTCTATCAGCGGAAAGCCCCAGGCCACGCGTCCCATGGCCCGCAGACGGCTGACCAGCGCTTCTCCTTGCGGTAATGGACGAGTGACCAGGATGCTCATCGTGGGGCTTCTCCATCATAAACTGCCGCGAGAATGTCGCGCGCGCCGTTATCCAGGAGCTCTTCCGCCAGCGAGATGCCGAGCGCTTCGGCCTGCTCTGCTGGCCCGCGCCGTTCGCCGCGTACCATCTGCGAACCATCCGGGGCGCCAACCAGCGCCCGCAGCCACAGTTCGCCGTTGACGAGTTCCGCATAGCTGCCAATCGGCACCTGGCAGCCGCCTTCGAGACGAGTGTTCATCGCCCGCTCGGCGCGCACGCGCACTGCCGTTTCCGTATGGTTGAGAGGCGCTAGCAGCCCCTGGGTCCATGCATCGTCGAGACGGCATTCGATGCCGACCGCACCCTGGCCGACCGCCGGCAGGGATTGCTCCGGCGACAGCGGCTGGCGAATTCTCGCCTCGAGCTGCAGGCGCTTCAGGCCGGCGGCGGCGAGGATGATGGCGTCATACTCGCCGTTATCCAGCTTACTCAGCCGGGTACCGACGTTACCGCGCAGAGAGCGGATCACCAGGTCCGGACGAGTGGCGGCCAGCTGGCACTGACGGCGTAAACTTGATGTGCCAACGACGCTGCCGGCCGGGAGTTCATCAATCGAGGCATAGTGATTGGAGACAAACGCGTCGCGCGGATCGTCGCGCTCGCAGATAGTCACCAGCCCCAGACCCTCCGGGAATTCCACCGGCACATCTTTCATCGAATGAACGGCGATATCGGCGCGCCCTTCGAGCATGGCAAGCTCTAACTCTTTCACAAATAAGCCCTTGCCACCCACCTTTGCCAGCGGAGTATCAAGGATGACATCCCCGCGAGTGACCATCGGCACCAGCTCGACCTTCAGTCCGGGATGCGCGTGTTCGAGGCGCGCTTTAACATATTGCGCCTGCCATAGCGCAAGCGGGCTTTGCCGTGTGGCAATTTTCAAAACTTTGTCTAACATGCTTGTTACCGTCATTGTCGACCACTAACCATCCTAACATTGTTGTCTTACGGATGTTAGTTTTCACGGTTTATGTGGGAGATAGCTCCGGCCCACTCTTTTTTAACCTTTCATGCGCGTGGCGGTTGCCGGAGGCGTAGTGAGGAATTTACAGGTAATAAACGGTGCTACACTTGTATGTAGCGCATCTTTCTTTACGGTCAATGAGCAAGGTGTTAAATTGATCACGTTTTAAACCATTTGTCCGTCCGCTGCTCATCACAACCACACCGACGACGAATGGTGACGGTTTTTGTTGAAATACTGAAATCCTCCGTACTATTGTACCTCGGGTTTTTGAACATCAGGCGATATGTCTTGTACCTCTATATTGAGACACTGAAACAGAGACTGGATGCCATCAACCAATTGCGCGTGGATCGCGCGCTTGCTGCCATGGGACCCGCTTTCCAGCAGGTTTACAGTCTACTGCCAACGTTATTACATTATCATCACCCGCTGATGCCGGGTTACCTTGACGGTAACGTTCCCCGTGGCATTTGCCTCTACACGCCTGATGAAACCCAACGCCACTATCTTGAAGAACTGGAACTGCATCGCGGCATGCAGACCCAGGAGCCGCCAAAAGGCGAGCTGCCGATCACCGGCGTCTACTCGATGGGTAGTACCTCCTCCGTCGGCCAGAGCTGTTCTTCCGATCTTGATATCTGGGTATGTCACCAGGCCTGGCTGGATAGCGAAGAGCGCCAGCTGCTGCAGCGAAAATGCAGCCTGCTTGAGAGCTGGGCGGCCTCGCTCGGCGTGGAAGTCAGCTTCTTCCTGATCGACGAAAACCGCTTCCGCCATAACGAAAGCGGCAGCCTCGGCGGCGAAGACTGCGGTTCGACCCAGCATATTTTACTGCTCGATGAGTTCTACCGCACCGCGGTGCGTCTCGCCGGCAAGCGTATTCTGTGGAATATGGTGCCGTGCGATGAAGAAGAGCATTACGACGATTACGTCATGGGGCTGTATGCCCAGGGCGTGCTGACGCCAAACGAGTGGCTCGATCTCGGCGGCCTTAGTTCACTGTCGGCGGAAGAGTACTTCGGCGCCAGCCTGTGGCAGCTGTATAAGAGTATCGACTCGCCCTATAAAGCGGTGCTGAAAACGCTGCTGCTGGAAGCCTACTCCTGGGAATACCCCAACAACCGCCTGCTGGCGAAAGATATCAAACAGCGCCTGCACGACGGCGAGATCGTCTCCTTCGGACTCGACCCCTACTGCATGATGCTGGAGCGCGTGACCACCTACCTCCAGGCCATTGAAGATGAAACTCGTCTCGATCTGGTGCGCCGCTGCTTCTACCTGAAAGTGTGCGAAAAACTCAGCCGCGAGCGCGCCTGCGTCGGCTGGCGTCGCGAAGTCGTCAGCCAGCTGGTCAACGCGTGGGGCTGGGATGAAAAGCGTCTGATGATGCTCGACAACCGGGCGAACTGGAAAATTGATGAAGTGCGCAAGGCGCACAACGAACTGCTCGATGCGATGATGCAGAGCTATCGTAATCTGATCCGCTTCGCACGGCGCAATAACCTCAGCGTCTCCGCCAGTCCGCAGGATATCGGCGTGCTGACGCGTAAGCTGTATGCGGCCTTTGAAGCGCTGCCGGGCAAAGTGACGCTGGTGAACCCGCAAATTTCGCCGGATCTGTCGGAGCCGAATCTGACCTTTATCCACGTGCCGCCGGGTCGTGCCAACCGTACCGGTTGGTATCTGTACAACCGCGCGCCGGATATGGAATCGATCATCAGCCATCAGCCGCTGGAATATAACCGTTATCTTAATAAGCTGGTGGCCTGGGCCTGGTTTAACGGCCTGCTGACCTCACGCACCCGCCTGTTTATTAAGGGCAACGGCATCGTCGATCTGGCGAAGCTGCAGGAGATGGTGGCCGATGTGTCGCACCACTTCCCGCTGCGCCTGCCGGCGCCCACGCCAAAAGCGCTATACAGCCCGTGCGAAATTCGCCACCTGGCGATTATCGTCAACCTCGAATATGACCCGACGGCGGCCTTCCGCAATCAGGTGGTGCACTTCGATTTCCGTAAGCTCGATGTCTTCAGCTTCGGCGAAGAGCAAAAATGCCTGATCGGCAGCGTCGACCTGCTGTATCGCAACTCGTGGAATGAAGTGCGTACGCTGCATTTCAACGGCGAGCAGGCGATGATTGAAGCGCTGAAAACGATCCTTGGTAAAATGCATCAGGATGCCGCGCCGCCGGACAGCGTGGAGGTCTTCTGCTATAGCCAGCATCTGCGCGGCCTGATCCGCACCCGCGTACAGCAGATGATCTCCGAGTGCATCGAACTGCGTCTCTCCAGTACCCGTCAGGATACCGGGCGCTTTAAAGCGCTGCGCGTCTCCGGCCAGACCTGGGGACTGTTCTTCGAGCGTCTCAATGTTTCGGTGCAGAAGCTGGAAAACGCCATTGAGTTCTACGGCGCTATCTCGCACAACAAGCTCCATGGCCTGTCGGTGCAGGTGGAAACCAATCACGTTAAGCTGCCGGCGGTAGTGGACGGATTCGCCAGCGAAGGGATTATCCAGTTCTTCTTTGAAGACGCGGATAACAACGACAGCGGCTTTAACATCTATATTCTCGATGAGAGCAACCGCGCTGAGGTCTATCACCACTGCGAGGGCAGCAAAGAGGAGCTGGTGCGCGACGTCAGCCGCTTCTATTCGTCATCGCACGATCGTTTTACCTACGGCTCCAGTTTTATCAACTTCAACCTGCCGCAGTTCTATCAGATTGTCGAGGTGGACGGGCGCACCCAGGTGATCCCTTTCCGCACCCAGGCGATTGCCGCCGCGATACCCACCAGCCAGGACGTTACCGCCTCGCCGGTGCTGCAGCAGCGCTACTCGTAGATTTGGCCCGGAAAAGGCGCAATGCGCCGTCATCCGGGAAACATGTCATTAACGGAATCTCACCGTCTCACCGGCCTGCTGGCTCGCCGCCTGCTCCAGCAGATCCCAGAAGGTTTCACCGCTGCGATCGCAGATCCACTCGTCGCCTTTGAGATCGAAATGGTAGCCGCCCTGTTTGGTGGCCAGCCACACCTGGTGCAGCGGCTCCTGACGGTTAATAATGATTTTGCTGCCGTTTTCAAAGCTTATGGTCAGCACGCCGCCGTTGATTTCGCAGTCGATGTCGCTATCGCCGTCCCAGTCATCCAGGCGTTCTTCGATGGTCATCCACAGGCTATCGGCCAGGCGATGGAATTCACTGTCGTTCATAATTTTATTCTGCTTTTTTGATTTTTGAAGATGGGTCGCAGTATAGCGCGAAACAAAAGCGCGCGCAGTCGGATGCTAAAGGCTTGCTTTTACGTCTTCTCCTGCGATGATAGAAAGCAGAAAGAATGAATCACGGGCAACTATCAATGAAAAACGTTTTTCCTACGCTTGCCGTTTTGTTTGCGATCTTCAGCCTGACCGGCTGCGGTCTGAAAGGGCCTCTCTATTTCCCGCCGGCTGATAAAACTGCGCCGCCGCCGACCAAACCGGTTAACCCGGGCATTCAGAGCTCAACGCCGGATCGTAACGATCGTGGCGATACCGGTGGTCCGAGCCAGGTCAATTACTAACGATAACGTTCTGTTCCGCGCAACTGGAGTAGATGATGCAGTTCTCTAAAATGCATGGCCTTGGCAACGATTTTATGGTCGTTGACGCGGTAACGCAGAATGTTTTTTTCTCGCCGGAGCTGATTCGCCGCCTGGCGGATCGCCACCTTGGCGTCGGGTTCGATCAGCTGTTGGTGGTGGAGCCGCCCTACGATCCGGATCTGGATTTCCATTACCGGATCTTTAATGCCGACGGTAGCGAAGTGTCGCAGTGCGGCAACGGCGCGCGCTGTTTCGCGCGCTTCGTCCGGCTGAAAGGCCTGACCAATAAACGTGATATCCGCGTGAGTACGGCCAACGGCCGTATGGTATTAAGCGTAACGGAAGACGATCTGGTGCGGGTGAATATGGGCGAGCCCAACTTCGAGCCCTCCCAGGTGCCGTTCCGCGCCAACAAAGCGGAAAAGACCTATATCATGCGTGCCGCCGAGCAGACAGTATTGTGCGGCGTGGTGTCCATGGGGAACCCGCACTGCGTTATCCAGGTGGATGATGTGGATACGGCGGCGGTGGAAACCCTCGGCCCGGTGATGGAAAGCCATGAGCGTTTTCCGGAGCGCGCGAATATCGGTTTTATGCAGGTGGTCGGCCGGTCCCATATTCGTCTGCGCGTCTACGAACGCGGCGCGGGGGAAACCCAGGCCTGTGGCAGCGGCGCTTGCGCCGCGGTGGCGGTGGGGATCCAGCAGGGGTTGCTCGCTGAAACGGTACGTGTGGAATTACCCGGCGGTCGTCTTGATATCGCCTGGAAAGGCCCGGGCCAGCCGCTGTTTATGACCGGCCCGGCGGCCCATGTCTATGATGGATTTATTCATTTATGAAACCAATCGGGGAAGAACAGCAGGAGGTCGCCAGCGCATTGAACGATCGTGCAGTGGTGGACTATCTGTTGCAAAATCCTGAATTTTTTATTCGTAATGCCGCCCAGGTCGAACATCTCCGCGTCCCGCATCCGGTGCGCGGTACGATTTCGCTGGTGGAGTGGCACATGATGCGGGCGCGTAACCATATCCATGTGCTGGAAGAGAATATGTCGCTGCTGATGGAGCAGGCGGTAGCCAATGAAAGCCTGTTCCAGCGCCTGCTGCAGCTGCAAACGCGGCTGGCGGCGGCGGAGAGCCTCGACGATATGCTTAACCGCCTTCACCGCTGGGCGCGCGAGCTGGGGCTGGCGGGCGCCACGGTGCGCCTGTTCCCTGACAGCTGGCGCCTGGGCGCGCCTTCGAAGTTTACCCACCTGGCGTTAAGCCGGCAGGCGTTTGAGCCGATCCGTATTCAGCGTCTGGGCCAGGCGCGCCACTACCTTGGGCCGCTGAACGGTCCGGAGCTGCTGGTGGTATTGCCGGAGGCGAAAGCCATTGGGTCAGTGGCGATGTCGCTGCTGGGCGGCGATAATGCCCCTGGCGTGATGCTCTTTAGCAGCCGCGATGCGCAGCATTATCAGCCAGGACAGGGGACGCAACTGCTGCAGGAGATCGCCCAGATGCTGCCCGGCCTGCTGGAGCGCTGGATTGAACGCGCATGACCGATTCTCCTCTCTTCTCCGCCGTCGCCCGCTTTCTGCGCCACCTTGGCGTTGAACGCCAGCTCAGCCCGATCACGTTACTGAATTACCAGCGACAGCTGGACGCGCTGATTGCCCTGGCGGATGAGGCGGGTCTGAAAAGCTGGTCGCAGTGCGATGCCGCTCAGGTGCGAAGTTTTGCGGTGCGCAGTCGCCGCGCGGGATTAGGCCCGGCAAGCCTGGCGCTTCGCCTGTCGGCGCTGCGCAGTTTCTTTGACTGGCTGGTCGGCCAGGGCGAGCTCAGCGCCAATCCGGCGAAAGGGATTGCCGCGCCGAAAATTCCCCGTCACCTGCCAAAAAATATCGATGTCGATGACGTCAATCGGCTGCTGGATATTGATCTCAACGATCCGCTGGCGGTGCGCGACCGGGCGATGCTGGAGGTGATGTACGGCGCGGGGCTGCGTTTGTCCGAGCTGGTCAACCTTGATATCAAACATCTCGATCTCGAAAGCGGCGAGGTCTGGGTGATGGGCAAAGGCAGCAAAGAGCGCCGCTTGCCGATCGGTCGCAACGCCGTGATGTGGATTGAGCACTGGCTGGATTTACGCGGCCTGTTCGGTACTGACGACGACGCGCTGTTTTTGTCGAAACTGGGCAAGCGCATTTCGGCGCGCAACGTACAGAAGCGGTTCGCCGAGTGGGGCATTAAGCAGGGGCTGAACAGCCATGTGCATCCGCACAAGCTTCGCCACTCCTTTGCCACCCATATGCTGGAGTCCAGCGGCGATCTGCGCGGTGTGCAGGAGCTGTTGGGTCATGCTAACCTCTCCACCACCCAAATCTATACCCATCTCGACTTTCAACACCTTGCCTCGGTGTACGATGCCGCGCATCCGCGCGCAAAACGGGGGAAATAATGCGTTTTTACCGACCTCTGGGCCAGATTTCCGCGCTGACGTTTGACCTGGACGATACCCTTTATGATAACCGCCCGGTCATTGACCGGACGATGCACGAGTCGCTGGCCTTTGTACGCAGCTACCATCCGTCGCTCAGCCAGTTCGACGCCCATGAGCTTAATCAGCTGCGCCAGACGCTGTTGGCATCCGAGCCTGAGATCTATCACGACGTGACCGTCTGGCGCCACCGTGCGCTGGAGTTAGGCATGCGTAACGCCGGACTCTCCGCCGACGAGGCGAAAGCGGGGGCCGATGCGGCGATGGAACACTTCGCCCAGTGGCGCAGCCGCGTCGATGTCCCGCAGGAGACCCACGATACGCTGGCGAAGCTGGCGGAGAAGTGGCCGCTGGTGGCGATTACCAACGGCAACGCCCGACCAGAGTTGTTCGGCCTGAGCGACTATTTCCGCTTTGTGCTGCGCGCCGGGCCGGATGGCCGCTCCAAGCCGTTTGCCGACATGTACCATCTGGCGGCGGAGCGCCTGAACTTACCGCTCGGGCATATTCTGCACGTCGGCGATGACCTGACCACTGACGTCGCCGGATCGCTGCGCTGTGGCATGCAGGCCTGCTGGATCAAACCGCAAGGCGCGGACCTGATGCACACCGCGGACAGCCGCCTGCTGCCGCATATTGAAATTTCACGGTTGGCATCTCTGACCTCGCTGATATAATCACCAGTTACTCTGTATATATTAACAGGGGTTCGTGGAACCCCTTCTCTTCCGGCGGTGCCAATGGACGTTTCTTACCTGCTCGACAGCCTTAATGACAAACAGCGTGAAGCCGTAGCGGCCTCGCGCACCAACATGCTGGTTCTGGCAGGGGCGGGCAGTGGTAAGACGCGCGTTCTGGTGCACCGTATCGCCTGGCTGCTGAGCGTGGAGAACTGCTCGCCGTATTCTATTATGGCGGTGACCTTTACCAACAAAGCGGCGGCAGAGATGCGCCACCGTATCGGCCAGCTGATGGGCACCACCCAGGGCGGCATGTGGGTGGGCACCTTCCACGGCCTGGCCCACCGCCTGCTGCGCGCGCACCATCTGGACGCCAACCTGCCGCAGGATTTCCAAATCCTTGATAGCGAAGACCAGCTGCGCCTGCTGAAGCGTCTGATTAAGGCGATGAACCTCGATGAGAAGCAGTGGCCGCCGCGTCAGGCGATGTGGTACATCAACAGCCAGAAAGATGAAGGGCTGCGCCCGCATCATATTCAGAGCTACGGCAACCCGGTCGAGCAGACCTGGCAGAAGGTCTATCAGGCCTATCAGGAAGCCTGCGATCGCGCCGGGCTGGTGGACTTCGCCGAACTGCTGCTGCGCGCCCACGAGCTGTGGCTGAATAAGCCGCATATCCTCCAGCACTACCGTGAGCGGTTCACCAATATCCTCGTCGACGAATTCCAGGATACCAACAACATTCAGTACGCGTGGATCCGCCTGTTGGCGGGCGATACCGGCAAGGTGATGATCGTCGGCGATGACGATCAGTCGATTTACGGCTGGCGCGGCGCGCAGGTCGAGAACATTCAGCGTTTCCTTAACGATTTTCCCGGTGCGGAAACCATCCGCCTTGAGCAGAACTATCGCTCGACCAGCAACATCCTCAGCGCCGCCAACGCCCTGATTGAAAACAACAACGGTCGCCTGGGCAAGAAGCTATGGACCGACGGCGCCGACGGCGAGCCGATCTCGCTGTACTGCGCTTTCAACGATCTCGACGAAGCACGCTTCGTAGTGAACCGGATAAAAACCTGGCAGGAGAACGGCGGGGCGCTGGAGCAGTGCGCCATCCTCTATCGCAGCAACGCCCAGTCGCGCGTGCTGGAAGAGGCGCTTCTGCAGGCCAGTATGCCGTACCGCATCTATGGCGGCATGCGCTTCTTCGAACGCCAGGAAATCAAAGACGCGCTCTCGTACCTGCGTCTGATCGCCAACCGTAACGACGATGCGGCGTTTGAGCGCGTAGTCAATACGCCGACCCGCGGCATCGGCGACCGCACGCTGGACGTGGTGCGCCAGACGTCACGCGATCGTCAGCTGACGCTGTGGCAGGCCAGCCGTGAGCTGCTGAAAGATAAAGCGCTGGCCGGTCGCGCCGCCAGCGCCCTGCAGCGCTTTATGGAGCTGATTGACGCGCTGGCGCAGGAGACCACCGATATGCCGCTGCACGTCCAGACCGATCGGGTGATTAAAGACTCCGGGCTGCGCGCGATGTACGAGCAGGAGAAAGGCGAGAAGGGTCAGACCCGTATTGAAAACTTAGAGGAGCTGGTGACGGCGACGCGCCAGTTTAGCTACAACGAAGAAGATGAAGATCTGATGCCGCTGCAGGCGTTCCTCTCCCACGCCGCGCTGGAAGCGGGCGAGGGACAGGCGGATACCTGGCAGGACGCGGTTCAGCTGATGACCCTGCACTCGGCGAAAGGGCTGGAGTTCCCGCAGGTGTTCATCGTCGGCGTCGAGGAGGGGATGTTCCCGAGCCAGATGGCCCTTGATGAAGGTGGCCGCCTGGAAGAAGAGCGTCGTCTGGCCTACGTTGGCGTGACGCGCGCCATGCAGAAGCTGACGCTGACCTACGCGGAAACCCGCCGTCTGTACGGCAAAGAGGTTTACCATCGCCCGTCGCGCTTTATTGGAGAGCTGCCGCAGGAGTGTGTAGAAGAAGTGCGTCTGCGGGCTACGGTGAGCCGCCCGGTAAACCATCAGCGACTGGGCGCGCCGATTGCCGAGAGCGATACCGGCTACAAATTAGGCCAGCGCGTACGGCATCCGAAGTTTGGCGAAGGCACCATCGTCAACCTCGAAGGCAGCGGCGAGCACAGCCGGCTGCAGGTGGCTTTTCAGGGTCAGGGGATCAAATGGCTGGTCGCGGCTTACGCCCGGCTCGAGGAAGTGTAACTTTAAGAAAAATATCATTATTTTGTAATATTCTGCTACCTTTATACGTTAAGGCGCCTGATTTGCGCTTTCGCGTTCCGTTGCGTGTTGACGCCGATTTTGCGCTGGCGTAACATGCGCGCACGATTACGCTAAGAGGACATTCGCCTTGGACACACCCAGTAGATGCTGGCTCAACTTCCTGTCATTCAGGAACAACTCCTAAGGCTATCCTCTTATGCTGATAGCCTTAGCGGTTGTCAGCGACCTGCCCCATTCCCGTCGCGCTGAGTCAGGCTTAATGGTCTGAAACCCAATTTGTTTCTGTGTGCCCACCGAACTGTCCGATAATTTTTTTGCATTGGGAGTCCCGGTCATGCTGAGCGCATTTCAACTGGAAAACAATCGTTTAACGCGCCTGGAAGCCGATGAGATCAAGCACCTCGCCAGCTCGGTGTGGGTCGATCTGGTCGAGCCTGACGACGATGAGCGAAGCCGCGTGCAGACGGAACTGGGTCAGAACCTGGCGACGCGCCCGGAGCTGGAAGATATCGAAGCCTCCGCGCGTTTCTTTGAAGATGAAGACGGGTTACATATCCACTCCTTCTTCTTTTTCGAAGATGCCGACGATCACGCGGGTAACTCTACCGTGGCGTTTACCATCCGCGAAGGGCGCCTGTTTACGCTGCGTGAGCGTGAACTGCCCGCTTTTCGCCTCTACCGCATGCGCGTGCGTAACCAGACCCTGGTGGACGGCAACGCCTACGAGCTGCTGTTAGATCTGTTCGAGACCAAAATCGAACAGCTGGCGGATGAGATAGAAAACATCTACAGCGACCTGGAAAAGCTGAGCCGCGTGATTATGGAAGGGCACCAGGGTGATGAGTACGACGAAGCGCTGTCGACGTTGGCGGAGCTGGAAGATATCGGCTGGAAGGTCCGCCTGTGTTTGATGGATACCCAGCGCGCGCTGAACTTTCTCGTGCGCAAAGCGCGCCTGCCGGCGGGCCAGCTGGAGCAGGCGCGGGAGATCCTGCGCGATATCGAATCCCTGCTGCCGCACAACGAATCGCTGTTCCAGAAGGTGAACTTCCTGATGCAGGCGGCGATGGGCTTTATCAACATCGAGCAGAACCGCATCATCAAGATCTTCTCGGTGGTGTCGGTGGTGTTCCTGCCGCCAACTCTGGTGGCCTCCAGCTACGGGATGAACTTTGAATTTATGCCTGAGCTGCACTGGAGCTTCGGCTACCCGGGGGCGATCGTCTTTATGATGCTGGCTGGCCTGGCGCCGTATCTCTACTTCAAGCGTAAAAACTGGCTGTAGTTGTTGTGCCGGATGCGCTGCGCCTATCCGGCCTGAGTGCTGTACTTTTGTAAGCCGGATAGGGCGGAGCCGCCATCCGGCAATGTCCTAGCTCCGACGCCCCCGCCTTTGCGTATACACCGCATCCATCACGAATATCGCCAGCGCCACCCAGATAAAGCCAAAGGTGACCATCTTATCCTTGCCCGGCACTTCGCCGTAGAACGTCACCGCCAGCAGGAACATCAGCGTCGGGCCGATGTACTGGAAAAAGCCCAGCGTGGAGAGCCGCAGACGCGTTGCCGCCCCGGTGAAGCACAGCAGAGGGATGGTGGTCACCACGCCCGCCGCCATCAGCAGCAGATTGAGCGACCAGGGGTTCTGCCCCATATGGCTGGTGGGGCTGTCGGTGATGCCGAACAGCCAAATCGCCGCCACCGGCAACAGCCACAGCGTTTCCACCAGCATGCCGGTCTGCGCATCGACAGCGATTTTCTTCCGCACCAGACCATAAAAGGCAAAGCTGAAGGCCAAACCAAGGCCGATTATCGGTAGCGAACCAAAGGTCCAGAGCTGCACCAGCACGCCGCAAAAGGCGAGGATCATCGCCAGCCACTGCAGGCGACGGAAACGTTCGCCAAGGAAAATCATCCCTAACAGAATATTCACCAGCGGGTTGATAAAGTAGCCGAGGCTGGCTTCCAGCATATGGTGGTTATTCACCGCCCAGATGAACAGCAGCCAGTTGCCACCGACCAGCACCGCAGAGAGTGCCAGCAGGAAGATCTTGCGCGGCGTCTTCAGCAGCTTTTTCACCTGCGGCCACTGACGGCTAACGCTGATGAGCGCCACCATGAAGAAGAAAGACCAGATCACGCGATGGGTCAGAATTTCATCGGCGGGAACATAGTAGATAAGTTTGAAGTACGCCGGCGCGATACCCCAGATAAAGTAGGCGGCGAGGGCCAGAATAATCCCCAACCGCGTCTGTTTCGCATCCATCGGTAAAATCCATTGCCAAAGAGAGTGATGTTACTCGATTTTGGGCAATCAACCCACCATATAGGTCGCTGTTGCGCTGGCAATATATACCTGAGCTTCGTTATGCAGTTCCACACGGGCTACCGCCACTTTATTGCCGGCGCGCAGCAGGGTGCTGGTCGCGGTAAAACGTTCGCCGCGGCCCGGACGCAGGTAGTCCACGCGCAGGTCGATGGTTCCCATGCGGGAAAGCCGCTGGCGCAGCTCTTCTTCATTGATGGTGTCATGGCGGGTAAGGGTGCTGCCAACGCAGACCAGACCTGCGGCGACGTCCAGCGCGGAGGCGATTACACCGCCATGCAGAATGCTTTGCGCCCAGTTGCCGACCATCATCGGCTGATTATTAAAGCTGAGCTGGGCAAACGCTTTTTCATAGCGCTCCAGTTCGAGGCCGAGGGCGCGGTTAAACGGCATGTGATAGACGAAAATCTCCCCCACCAGTTTCAGAGCTGCTTCGGCAGTAAGTTCAGACATAACACCGGTTCCATTCGTTAATAAAATGTTGATTTTATGCTTCTAAAATATTGATTTCCACTTTCGGAGTGGATTAGGGGGCAGGGGATTAATAAACAGGTAGAATGTCTTCAGGTTAAACAAAAATAAAAACTATTTATCAGGAGACCAGCATGCGTATCTCTTTGGCCTGCCTGGCGGCGCTGTGCGCGCTACCGGCTGGTGTTATGGCGCAGGATGCGTCGGTACACGACAAACCAGCAGTGCGCGGCAGTATTATCGCCAACCTGCTACAGGATCATGATAATCCTTTTCTGCTCTACCCTTATGAAAGCAACTATCTGCTCTACACGTGGACCAGCGATCTCAATAAAGAGGCGATTCGCAGCTATGACTGGGCCGAAAATGCCCGTAAAGATGAAGTCAAATTTCAGCTGAGCCTCGCCTTCCCGCTGTGGCGCGGCATCCTGGGGGATAATTCGCTGCTCGGCGCGTCCTATACCCAGAAGTCCTGGTGGCAGCTCTCCAACAGCAAAGAGTCGGCGCCGTTTCGCGAAACCAACTACGAACCCCAGCTGTTTCTTGGCTTTGCCACCGACTATCAGTTTGCCGGCTGGACGTTGCGCGATATCGAAATGGGATATAACCACGACTCGAATGGCCGCTCCGATCCCACCTCGCGCAGCTGGAACCGGCTCTATGCCCGCCTGATGGCGCAAAATGGCAACTGGCTGGTGGAAGTGAAACCCTGGTATGTGGTGGGCAGCACCGATGATAACCCGGACATCACCAAATATATGGGCTATTACCGCCTGAAGGTGGGTTACCAGCTGGGCGAGGCGATCCTCAGCGCGCAGGGGCAATATAACTGGAACACTGGCTACGGCGGGGCGGAGTTGGGGGTGAGCTATCCCATCACCAAACATGTTCGCGCTTACACCCAGATCTACAGCGGCTACGGCGAATCGCTTATCGACTACAACTTTAATCAAACGCGCGTCGGCGTCGGGCTAATGCTCAACGATCTGTTTTAATCGTTGCACTCTGGCTCGCAGGCGCTGAAAATAGCGCCTGTTTTCTTTTCAGGCAAATGGGGTCAACGTGGCACAGGCGGAAGTATTAAATCAGGAATCGCTGGCTAAGCAGGTTTTACAAGAGACCTTCGGCTACCAGCAGTTCCGCCCTGGCCAGGAGACGATTATCGAGACGGTGCTCGAGGGCCGTGACTGCCTGGTGGTCATGCCGACCGGTGGCGGCAAGTCACTGTGTTATCAGGTACCGGCGCTGGTCATGGGCGGCCTGACGGTAGTGGTCTCGCCGCTGATCTCGCTGATGAAAGATCAGGTCGATCAGCTGCTGGCCAACGGCGTGGCGGCGGCCTGTCTGAACTCGA
Source organism: Klebsiella sp. 2-CIP_Kleb. (assembly GCF_050378715.1). Taxonomy (NCBI): domain Bacteria; kingdom Pseudomonadati; phylum Pseudomonadota; class Gammaproteobacteria; order Enterobacterales; family Enterobacteriaceae; genus Klebsiella; species Klebsiella sp. 2-CIP_Kleb. Next base: position 30,281 of record NZ_JBNRLG010000011.1, on the reverse strand, counting down.
CCCAGAGCCGCGAACAGCAGCAGGACGTGATGGCCGGCTGCCGCAGCGGGCAGGTTCGTCTGCTGTATATCGCTCCGGAACGGTTGATGCTCGACAACTTCCTTGAGCATCTGGCGAACTGGAATCTGGCGATGCTGGCGGTGGACGAAGCGCACTGCATCTCCCAGTGGGGCCATGACTTCCGCCCGGAATATGCCGCGCTGGGCCAGCTTCGTCAGCGGATGCCGCAGATCCCGTTTATGGCGTTGACCGCCACCGCCGATGACACCACCCGCCGCGATATCGTCCGTCTGCTGGGACTTAACGATCCGCTCATACAGGTCAGCAGCTTCGACCGGCCGAACATCCGCTATATGCTGATGGAGAAATTCAAGCCGCTCGACCAGCTGATGCGCTACGTCCAGGATCAGCGCGGCAAATCGGGCATTATCTACTGCAACAGCCGTTCGAAAGTGGAAGATACCGCCGCGCGTCTGCAGAGCCGCGGCATCAGCGCGGCGGCTTACCATGCCGGCCTGGAAAACGACGTGCGCGCCGACGTGCAGGAGAAATTCCAGCGCGACGATCTGCAGATTGTGGTGGCGACAGTGGCCTTTGGGATGGGCATCAACAAGCCGAACGTCCGCTTTGTGGTGCATTTTGATATCCCGCGCAATATTGAATCCTACTATCAGGAGACCGGCCGCGCCGGGCGTGACGGCCTGCCGGCGGAAGCGATGCTGTTTTACGATCCGGCGGACATGGCGTGGCTGCGCCGCTGTCTGGAAGAGAAGCCCGCCGGGCCGCTGCAGGATATCGAACGGCATAAGCTGAACGCGATGGGGGCGTTTGCTGAAGCCCAGACCTGTCGTCGTCTGGTGCTGCTGAACTACTTTGGCGAAGGACGCCAGGAGCCGTGCGGCAACTGCGATATCTGTCTTGATCCGCCGAAGCAGTACGATGGCTTAATGGACGCCCGTAAGGCGCTCTCCACTATTTATCGGGTCAACCAGCGCTTCGGGATGGGTTACGTGGTGGAAGTCCTGCGTGGCGCTAACAATCAGCGCATCCGTGAGATGGGCCACGATAAGCTCCCGGTATACGGCATCGGCCGGGAACAGAGTCACGAGCACTGGGTGAGCGTGATCCGCCAACTGATTCACCTTGGGCTGGTGACGCAGAATATCGCCCAGCACTCCGCGCTGCAGCTGACCGAAGCCGCACGCCCGGTGCTGCGTGGCGACGTCCCGCTGCAGCTTGCCGTACCGCGTATCGTGGCGCTGAAGCCGAAGGCGATGCAGAAATCCTTCGGCGGTAATTACGATCGTAAGCTGTTTGCCAAGCTGCGCAAATTACGTAAAGCGATTGCCGATGAAGAAAACATTCCCCCGTACGTGGTCTTCAACGACGCGACGCTTATTGAGATGGCGGAGCAGTCGCCGCTAACCGCCGGCGAAATGCTCAGCGTCAACGGCGTGGGGACACGTAAACTCGAGCGTTTCGGCAAGCCGTTTATGGCGCTGATCCGGTCGCATGTCGATGGCGACGACGAGTAGTCAGCTGGCTATAAAAGTGCCAGAATAGTTATCCTCTTCATTATTTTCCTGCGAGTTAACTATGCTGATGCTTTTCCTTACCGTGGCGCTGGTGCATATCATTGCGCTGATGAGTCCGGGGCCGGATTTTTTCTTTGTCTCACAAACGGCCATCAGCCGCTCGCGCAGAGAGGCGTTGATGGGAGTGCTGGGGATCACCTGCGGCGTAATGATCTGGGCGGGGGTAGCGCTGCTCGGCCTGAACCTGATCCTCGCCAGAATGGCGTGGCTGCACAACATCATTATGGTCGGCGGGGGCTTGTACCTGTGCTGGATGGGCTACCAGATGCTGCGCGGCGCGTTGAAAAAAGAGGCGGTGTCCCCGCCAGAGCCGCAGGTTGAGCTGGCCCGCAGCGGACGCAGCTTCCTGAAGGGATTGCTGACCAATCTGGCGAACCCGAAAGCGATTATCTATTTCGGCTCGGTGTTCTCGCTGTTCGTCGGTGACAGCGTTGGCGCCGGCGCGCGCTGGGGTATTTTTCTGCTGATTATCATGGAGACGCTGGCCTGGTTTATGGTGGTTGCCAGCCTGTTCGCCCTGCCGGGGATGCGCCGCGGCTATCAGCGGATGGCGAAGTGGATCGACGGTATCGCCGGCACGCTGTTTGCGGGCTTCGGCATCCACCTGATTATCTCGCGTTAACCTGGCGTGATGCTCCACCCGGCTATATCCGGGTGGAGAAAGTGTCAGTGGCGAAGCCGCTGCAGCTCGTCTTCAGACAGACCGGTCATTTCCATAATCGCTTCGTCATCAATACCGCGTTTGCGCATCGCTTCGGCAACCTGCAGCAGGGCCTGATGTTTGCCTTCCTTTATACCTTCCTTTATACCTTGCTGTACGCCTTTCCTGATGCCTTTTTCCATACCTTCTGCGAGCCATGTTTCCGCCAGCGTCATCAGTAATCCTCCATGCTGCGGCACGCGCTGTGCCAGCCCGTATAAGAGTGTCCGAGTATCCTCGGCATCCCCTGCCTGAGCCATATAGTTTACCAATACGGTGATTTGTTGTCCGCTCATCTGCTCCAGCATTAAGAGTTGGGTCAACTTATCCAGCAATTGCGCCATATCGCGCTGACGGATGTGTTTTTGCACCAGCGTCAGGGCCGCCATGCTGCGGTGCTGCATAATGTCGTCGTCGGGGATCACCGTGATATCGACCAGCGGAAACGCTCCGCTATAGAGCTGGCGGGCGGTCTCGGGATCGGCGAAATTATCCAGCCAGCTCATAGACCAGGGATAGGGGCTGCGTCGTCCCTGATAGAAGAGGACCGGGATAACCAGAGGCAGCGTTTTATGGCCGTTCTCCAGATGGCGCTGCATGGCGGCGACGGCATAGCGCATTAAGCGAAAGGCCATCAGTTTATCGGGGGCGCTCTGGTGCTCGATCAGAACATGGACATACCCCTTACCGCGGGTGGTTTCCAGCGAATAGAGAATATCGCTGTAGTAGGGCCTGAGGTCGTCTTCAAGAAAGCTGCCGGATTCCAGACGTAGGGTATCCAGTTTGCAGATCGCTGTTAACGCCGGAGGCAGGTGGATCTCGATGAAATCGCGCGCCGTCTCTATCCGTGAGAGAAAAGTTTTAAATACCGCATCATGAGGGGTCGCCGTTTCTGCCATCGCCGTTCATCCGTGAATCACCTATCTGGCGGCATCCTGACACGGTGGGCTCTGCGTCGACAGCGGGCAAAAAAATTAATTTCCCACTTTGCGCGCCGGCTCGCGCAGAGAGATAGCTTCGCCCGCCAGGCGAACCTCTCTTTGCGAGCGAGATTTCATCATTCAGGCGTGACGGACGGAGGCGAGGAGCGCCCCAACCAGCATAAACAGTGAACCAAAGACTTTGTTCAGCGCCTTCATCTGCTTTGGCCCTTTAATCCAGGCTGAAATGCGCTGCGCCAGGGTCGCATAGCCAATCATCACAATGATATCGACGACGATAGTGGTCACGCCCAGAACGAGATACTGCATCACCTGGGGCTGGTGGGGCAGGATAAACTGCGGAAACAGGGCGGCCAGAAAAACAATGCTTTTGGGATTGGTGAGATTCACGAACACCGCACGCTGGAACAGTTTGCCGCGCGTCTGCGCCTTCGCCAGCGTATTCAGGTCGATGGCCCCTGCCGCGCGCCATTGCTGGATACCCAGCCAGATAAGATAGGCTGCGCCGGCCCATTTCAGCACCTCAAAGGCCAGCACCGAGCGGGAGAACAGGGTGCCGAGACCGACGCCGACCAGCACGATATGAATGGCCAGCCCGGTCTGCAAACCGGCAATTGACGCCGCCGCGCCGCGGTATCCGTGGTTAATGGAGGTGGTCATGGTATTAATCGCTCCGGAACCCGGGGACAGGCTGAGAATGATTGATGTCAGCAGGTAGGCGAACCACCACTCAATGGTCATGAGAAACTCCCTGATTGTCTGTTTTTATGCCACAATACGCTATTGTGTCAGCATTGTGTGATACACGGCAAAAAAACGATTTTCAGCGGTTAACAGGGGTGTAAACCCGATGTTTGGGCAGAAAAAGGACTGGGAAACACGAGAAAACGCGTTTGCGGCCTTTAGCATGGGGCCGCTGACGGATTTCTGGCGACAGCGCGAAGAGGCTGAATTTAAAGGCGTCGACGATGTACCGGTACGCTTTGTTCGCTTTTGCGCGCAAAATCACGATCGACTGGTGCTGATTTGCCCTGGGCGCATTGAAAGCTACGTGAAGTATGCTGAAGTGGCCTACGATCTCTTTCACAGCGGCTTTGACGTGATGATCATCGACCATCGCGGTCAGGGTCGCTCGGGTCGTCTGCTCTCTGATACTCACCGCGGGCACGTGGTGAACTTCAGCGATTATGTTGATGACCTGGCTGCGCTCTGGCAGCAGCAGGTGGTCCCCGGCCACTGGCGAAAACGGTTTATCCTCGCTCACTCTATGGGCGGGGCGATTGCCACGCTCTTTCTGCAACGCTACCAGGCGCATTGCGATGCGATTGCGCTCTGCGCGCCGATGTTCGGGATTATCATTCGGCTGCCGGACTGGATGGTGCGCCATATTCTCGACTGGGCTGAGGGCCATCAGCGCATTCGCGAAGAGTATGCCATCGGCACCGGACGCTGGCGGGCGCTGCCTTTTGCCGTTAACGTGCTGACGCACAGTCGACAACGCTATCGTCGTAACCTGCGCTTCTATGCCGACGAGCCGCGACTGCAGGTCGGCGGCCCGACCTGGCACTGGGTGCGCGAAGGCATGCTGGCCGGTGACGAAGTGCTGGCGAATGTGGAAAAAGATACCGCCCCGACGCTGCTGCTGCAGGCGGAGGAGGAGCGGGTGGTCGATAATCTGATGCACGACCGCTATTGTGAATTACGGGCCGCCGCCGGCCATCCCTGTGAGGGCGGAAAGCCGCTCGTCATTGAAGGGGCATACCATGAGATCCTTTTTGAAAAGGACGCTATGCGCTCAGTCGCGCTCAATGCCATCGTCGAGTTTTTCAATCGACATACTTAATCCGACGATAACGCTCGTCGCCCTGCTTAGAGGTTAACTTTTTTATGTACCAGGTTGTTGCGTCTGATTTAGACGGCACGCTGCTTTCCCCCGATCATTTCCTGACCCCCTATGCCAAAGAGACGCTGAAGCTGCTTACCGCCCGTGGGATCAATTTCGTCTTCGCCACCGGCCGACACTACATCGACGTCGGGCAGATCCGCGATAACCTCGGCATCCGGTCGTACATGATCACCTCTAACGGCGCCCGCGTTCACGATAGCGATGGTCAGCAAATCTTCGCCCATAACCTCGACCGTGATATTGCCGCCGACCTGTTTGAGATCGTGCGTAACGACCCGAAAATCGTCACTAACGTCTATCGGGAAGATGAGTGGTATATGAACCGCCATCGCCCGGAAGAGATGCGCTTTTTCAAAGAGGCGGTGTTTAACTACAAGCTGTATGAGCCGGGCGAACTGGATCCGCAGGGGATCAGCAAGGTGTTCTTTACCTGTGAGGATCACGAACATTTGCTACCGCTTGAGCAGGCGATGAACGCCCGCTGGGGCGATCGCGTGAACGTCAGCTTCTCCACCTTAACCTGCCTGGAGGTGATGGCGGGCGGGGTATCGAAGGGGCATGCGCTGGAGGCAGTGGCGAAAATGCTCAGCTACAGTCTGTCAGATTGCATCGCTTTCGGCGACGGCATGAACGACGCCGAGATGCTGTCGATGGCCGGCAAAGGCTGCATTATGGCCAACGCCCACCAGCGGCTGAAGGATCTGCATCCGGAACTGGAAGTGATCGGTAGCAACGCCGACGATGCGGTCCCACACTACCTGCGTAAGCTGTACCTCGACTGACAAAGATTGACGACTGGCGAATAATTGCCCAGTCGTCAACCTGACTCTTCGCTACAATGCCTGTTCTTTATCCAACGAGACGACCATTGTGGCGCTGTTAATTATCACCACTATCCTGTGGGCCTTTTCTTTTAGCCTGATTGGCGAGTACCTGGCCGGTAGCGTCGACAGCTATTTTTCGGTACTGATGCGCGTGGGCCTGGCGGCGCTGGTGTTCCTGCCTTTCCTGCGCACGCGAGGCCAGTCTCCGCGCACGATCGTGCTCTATATGCTGGTGGGCGCGATGCAGCTTGGCATCATGTATCTGCTGGCCTTCCGCGCTTATCTCTATCTGACGGTCTCGGAATTCCTGCTGTTTACCGTGTTTACCCCGTTGTATATCACGCTGATCTACGATCTGCTCAGCGGACGGAAACTGCGCTGGGGCTATCTGCTGAGCGCCGCGCTGGCGGTGCTGGGGGCGGCGATTATCCGTTACGACAAAGTCAGCGATCATTTCTGGACCGGGCTGTTACTGGTGCAGTTGTCAAACCTCTGCTTCGCCATCGGGATGGTGGGTTACAAGCGCCTGATGGAGGTGCGTCCGATGCCGCAGCACAATGCCTTTGCCTGGTTCTATGTCGGGGCCTTTATCGTGGCGGTGGCGGCGTGGTTTATGCTCGGCAACGCCCAGAAGCTGCCGACCACCACGCTGCAGTGGAGCGTGCTGGTGTGGCTCGGCGTGGTGGCTTCCGGGCTGGGCTACTTTATGTGGAACTATGGCGCCACCCAGGTGGATGCCGGCACGCTGGGGATCATGAATAACGTCCATGTCCCCGCCGGGCTGCTGGTTAACCTTGCCATCTGGCAGGAGCAGCCGCACTGGCCGAGCTTTATTAGCGGAGCGTTGGTGATCCTGGCCTCGCTGTGGGTCCATCGACGCTGGGTCGCTCCGCACTCCGGACAAACGGCAGATGATCGCAGGCGTGGTTCCGCGCAGAGCGAATAAACGCTTCGGTGACCGGTTGACGCTGCTCGCCATCGCGAACGGCCGCGTACAGCCGGCTCCATAATCCCTCTCCCAGGGTTTTGGTCACCACCAGACCCTGGCGTTCAAAACTTTCCACCACCCAGTGCGGCAGCGCGGCGATGCCCATCCGGGCTGCCACCATCTGGATCAGCAACAGCGTGTTATCGACGCTTTTCAGCTGCGGGCTGATACCGGCCGGCTGCAGGAAATGGCGCCAGATGTCGAGGCGTCCGCGCTGTACGGGATAAATCAGCAGCGTTTCCGCGGCCAGATCCTCCGGCGTAATCAGGGTCTTCATGGCTAACGGGTGCTCAGGCGCCAGCACCAGGCGCACCTCATAATCAAACATTGGCGAGTAATGCAGACCGCTGCGCGGCAGGATATCGGAGGTCATCACCAGATCCAGTTCGCCCTGCTGCAGCGCAGGCTGCGGGTCGAAGGTGACGCCGGAATGGAAGTCGACTTCCACGTGCGGCCAGCGGGCGCGGAAATTCTCCAGCGCCGGCGTCAGCCACTGAATACAGCTATGGCATTCGATAGCCAGCCGCAGCCGGGTCTGCTGCGGTTCGTTACAGTCCTGCAGGGCGCGGGCGATCTGCGGCAGCACCTGGTTGGCCAGCTGTAAGAGGATCTCCCCCTGAGGGGTAAAACGCAGCGGCTGGCTCTTACGCACAAAGAGACGAAAGCCAAGACGCTGTTCCAGATCGCTGAACTGGTGAGACAAGGCGGACTGGGTCTGGTGCAGGGCAGCCGCTGCGCCCGCCAGTGAACCGCTGTTCCGCAACGCTTGCAGCGTTTTCAGATGTTTAATTTCGATCATGAAAGTCCTTCACTTCGCCATGAGCAATTTGCGCTTGAGGAATATACAGTAACTGCCAATTATGGATGTGTAAACATCTGGACGTCTAAAACTCGTCATATTTCGACTTGCAGATGCGTTGGCTGCCTCGCTTACCCCAGTCACTTACTTCAGTAAGCTCCTGGGGATGCGCATCGTTGCCGCCTTCCTGCAAGCCGAACTATTTAGAGTTTTTCTTCAGATTCAATGAAATAAGAGAGGAACAAAAATGACAATTATTAACCACACCCTCGGTTTTCCTCGCGTTGGCCTGCGTCGCGAGCTGAAAAAAGCGCAAGAGAGCTACTGGGCGGGCAATGCCACTCGCGAGGAGCTGCTGGCGGTAGGCCGGGAACTGCGCGCCCGTCACTGGGAGCAGCAGAAGCAGGCCGGTATTGACCTGCTGCCGGTGGGCGATTTCGCCTGGTACGACCATGTTCTGACCACCAGCCTGCTGCTTGGCAACGTGCCGGCTCGTCATCAGAACAAAGACGGCTCTGTCGATATCGATACCCTGTTCCGCATTGGCCGCGGCCGCGCGCCCACCGGCGAGCCAGCGGCCGCCGCGGAAATGACCAAGTGGTTCAACACCAACTATCACTACATGGTGCCGGAGTTCGTGCAGGGCCAGCAGTTCAAACTGACCTGGACCCAACTGCTGGATGAAGTGGACGAAGCGCTGGCGCTGGGCCACAAGATCAAGCCCGTGCTGCTGGGGCCGGTGACTTATCTGTGGCTGGGCAAAGTGAAAGGCGAACCGTTTGACCGTCTGAGCCTGCTGAATGCCATCCTGCCGGTTTATCAGCAGGTGCTGGCCGAACTGGCGAAGCGCGGCATTGCGTGGGTGCAGATTGATGAACCGGCGCTGGTGCTGGAGCTGCCGCCAGCGTGGCTGGAGGCCTTTAAACCGGCCTATGACGCCCTGCAGGGCCAGGTCAAACTGCTGCTGACCACCTATTTTGAAGGCGTTAGCGACAATCTCGAGACCATTGCTGCGCTACCGGTCCAGGGGCTGCACGTCGATCTGGTCCACGGTAAAGATGATGTCGCCGAACTGCATAAACGTCTGCCGGCCGACTGGCTGCTGTCCGCAGGCCTGATCAACGGGCGTAACGTCTGGCGCGCCGATCTCGCCGAAAAGTATGCGCAAATTAAAGACCTCGTCGGTAAGCGCGAGCTGTGGGTCGCTTCATCCTGCTCTCTGCTGCACAGCCCGATCGACCTGAGCGTGGAGACGCGCCTTGATGCGGAAGTGAAGAGCTGGTTTGCCTTCGCTCTGCAAAAATGCGGTGAGCTGGCGCTGCTGCGCGATGCGCTGAACAGCGGCGATACGGCGGCGATTACCGAGTGGAGCGCGCCAGTCCATGCTCGTCGCCATTCGTCTCGCGTGCACAACCCGGCGGTGGAAAAACGGCTGGCGGCGATCACTCCTCAGGACAGCCAGCGCGCCAGCCCCTATGAGGTTCGCGCTCAGGCACAGCGTCAACGCTTTAACCTGCCGGCCTGGCCGACCACCACCATCGGGTCATTCCCGCAGACGACCGAGATCCGCGGCCTGCGCCTGGACTTCAAAAAGGGAAATCTTGACGCCAGTCATTATCGTACCGGCATTGCGGAACATATTAAGCAGGCGATCGTCGAGCAGGAGCGGTTAGGATTAGACGTACTGGTGCACGGGGAAGCCGAGCGGAACGATATGGTGGAATACTTCGGTGAACATCTGGACGGTTTCATCTTCACGCAAAACGGCTGGGTGCAGAGCTATGGCTCCCGCTGCGTGAAGCCGCCGGTGGTGATCGGCGACGTCAGCCGTCCGCAGGCGATCACCGTCGAATGGGCGAAGTACGCGCAGTCGCTGACCGACAAGCCGGTGAAAGGAATGCTCACTGGACCGGTGACGATTCTGTGCTGGTCCTTCCCGCGGGAAGACGTCAGCCGTGAAACCATCGCGAAACAGATTGCGCTGGCCCTGCGTGATGAAGTGGCGGATCTGGAGGCGGCCGGTATCGGCATCATCCAGATTGATGAGCCAGCCTTGCGCGAAGGTTTACCGCTGAAGCGCAGCGACTGGGATGCCTATCTGCAGTGGGGTGTGGAAGCCTTCCGTCTTAACGCTGCGGTGGCCAAAGACGATACTCAGATCCATACCCACATGTGCTATTGCGAGTTCAACGACATCATGGACTCCATCGCCGCGCTGGATGCTGACGTGATCACCATTGAAACCTCGCGTTCCGACATGGAACTGCTGGAGTCGTTCGAAGTGTTCGAGTATCCCAATGAGATCGGGCCGGGAGTATATGATATTCACTCGCCAAACGTACCGAGCGTGGAGTGGATCGAAGCGCTGCTGGAAAAAGCCGCGCAGCGTATCCCGGCGGAGCGGCTGTGGGTCAACCCGGACTGCGGCCTGAAAACCCGCGGCTGGCCGGAGACGCGCGCCGCGCTGGCGAATATGGTGCAAGCGGCGCGGAATCTGCGCCAGTCCGCTTGATCGTCACCGGAAAAATCAAAAAGGAGGCATTTGCCTCCTTTTTTCATGCTTTGGGCGATTACCCTTTTTTTCCGCCATACTGCGCAAACCAGGCCAGCATTCGCTGCCAGCCGTCTTTGGCTGACTCTTCGTGATAGCTGGCGCGATAGTCGGCGTTAAAGGCGTGATCGGCTTCGGGATAGACCACGATTTCCGCTGTGGCGTTAGCCGCCCGCAGCGCCTGACGCATCGTCTCGACGGTGTCCTGCGGAATGCTGGCGTCTTTCGCACCGTACAGGCCGAGCACCGGGGCGTTGAGATCGACGGCGATATCCACCGGATGTTTTGGCGAATTCAGCGATTTTTCTCCCACCAGCTTGCCGTACCAGGCCACTGCCGCTTTAAGCTGCGGGTTATGTGCGGCATACAGCCAGGTGATGCGTCCGCCCCAGCAGAAGCCGGTGATCAGCAGACGATGGGCATCGCCGCCATGACGCGCCGCCCAGCTGGCGACGTGGTCGAGATCCGCCAACACCTGCGCGTCCGGCACCTTGGTAACCAGCTCTTTAAACAGGGTTGGGATATCGTGATACTCATTCGGATCGCCCTGACGGAAGTACAACTCAGGCGCGATAGCCAGATAGCCCTCCTGCGCCAGGCGGCGACAAAGATCGCGAATATGCTCATGCACGCCGAAAATTTCCTGTACCACGATGACGATCGGCAATGGGCCATCGACGTTTTTCGGACGGGCATGGTAAGCCGGCATGTTTTCACCCTGAGAGGGAATAGAGGTCTCTCCGGCGACAATATGCTCTTCCGGCGTATGAACGGCGGTTGCGGCGTGCGGCGAGGCTGCAGGTGCGAATCCAGGTTGCTTGGTGGTGGTCATGGTATTCTCCGTACCCTTATTTATTAGCGCATCAGTAACTATAGACCCTTTACCTTTAGTTCGGGCGGTAATAAAGCACAGTGCCTGAAAGCGGCTATCTTTTGTTCTGTGACGATGAATATAACTTGTTAATGTGATGTGTATCACTATTTACTGAAAAACAACTGCAATCTTTATTGTTCTTGGTGACTATCATCACAAAATGTTGCCTGGGGCTTCTGTACAGTACCGTTTTGCTTCTGCTGATAATTCGACCCACAGAGGAGTTTTTTATGTCCAAGTCTGATGTTTTTCATCTCGGCCTCACCAAGAACGATTTACAAGGGGCTACGCTGGCTATCGTCCCTGGCGATCCGGAGCGTGTGGAAAAGATCGCCGCGCTGATGGATAAGCCGGTTAAGCTGGCATCCCACCGCGAATTTACCTCCTGGCGCGCGGAGCTGGACGGCAAACCGGTGATCGTCTGCTCCACTGGCATCGGCGGCCCGTCTACGTCTATCGCTGTGGAAGAGCTGGCGCAGCTTGGCGTACGTACCTTCCTGCGCATTGGCACCACCGGCGCCATTCAGCCGCACATCAACGTTGGCGATGTGCTGGTCACCACCGCCTCCGTGCGTCTGGACGGCGCCAGCCTGCACTTCGCGCCGATGGAATTCCCGGCCGTCGCAGATTTCGCCTGCACCACCGCGCTGGTGGAAGCGGCGAAATCCATTGGCGCCACCACCCATATCGGCGTGACCGCCTCCTCGGATACTTTCTACCCGGGCCAGGAGCGTTACGACACGTTCTCCGGTCGCGTGGTGAGCCGCTTCAAAGGCTCTATGGAAGAGTGGCAGGCGATGGGCGTGATGAACTATGAAATGGAATCCGCTACGCTGCTGACCATGTGCGCCAGCCAGGGCCTGCGCGCCGGGATGGTGGCTGGGGTTATCGTTAACCGTACCCAGCAAGAGATCCCTAACGCCGAAACCATGAAGCAAACCGAAAGCCACGCGGTGAAAATCGTCGTCGAAGCGGCGCGCCGTCTGCTGTAATTAAACCGCTTTCCCTTCAGGCCGGATCCTCCGGCCTTTTTTTTGCGTCGCCTCTCGCAGGAAATTCCTTTTAAACTGGACGTTTGTACAGCACAATTCTATTTTGTGTCATCAGGTTATCGCAGGGGGCGTCGTGGATCTCTCCATTATTATCAGCGCGGTTATCGCACTGGCTGCCGGGTTAATCGTCGGCTGGCTGGCGACCAAAGCGCGCGCCGATCAAATTCGGGCCGATCTTATCGAGGAGCGGCGAGAGCTGGATATTGAGCTGAGCGCTGCCCGTCAGCAACTGGTACAGGAAGCCCACTGGCGTGAAGAGTGCGAGCTGCTGAACAACGAGCTGCGCAGCCTGCGGGATATCAATACCTCGCTGGAGGCCGATCTGCGTGAGGTTACCACCCGGCTCGAATCCACCCAGCTGCATGCGGAAGATAAGATCCGCCAGATGGTGAACAGCGAGCAGCGCCTGAGCGAGCAGTTTGAAAACCTCGCCAACCGCATTTTCGAACACAGCAACCGACGCGTCGATGAGCAAAATCGCCAGAGCCTGCATGGCCTGCTGACACCGCTGCGGGAACAACTGGACGGGTTCCGCCGGCAGGTGCAGGAGAGCTTCGGTCAGGAGGCGCGAGAAAGGCACACCCTGGCGCATGAGATCCGCAACCTGCAGCAGCTGAACGCGCAGATGGCGCAGGAGGCGCTGAACCTGACCAAAGCGCTGAAGGGCGATAACAAAACCCAGGGCAATTGGGGGGAAGTGGTTCTCACCCGCGTGCTGGAGGCCTCCGGCCTGCGGGAAGGCTATGAGTACCAAACCCAGGTCAGCATCGAGACCGACAACCGCTCGCGGATGCAGCCGGACGTCATCGTGCGCCTGCCGCAGGGTAAAGACGTGGTTATCGACGCCAAAATGACCCTGGTCGCCTATGAGCGTTATTTCAACGCCGAGGACGACTACACCCGCGAAGTCGCGCTGCAGGAGCACCTTGCTTCGGTGCGAAATCATATTCGCCTGCTGGGGCGCAAGGATTATCAGCAACTGCCAGGCCTGCGCTCCCTAGACTATGTGCTGATGTTTATTCCCGTCGAGCCGGCATTCCTGCTGGCCATCGACCGTCAGCCCGAGCTCATCAGCGAGGCGCTGCAAAATAATATTATGCTGGTTAGCCCGACGACGCTGCTGGTGGCCCTGCGCACCATCGCCAATCTGTGGCGTTATGAGCACCAAAGCCGCAACGCGCAGAAGATCGCCGAGCGGGCGGGGCGCCTTTACGACAAAATGCGCCTGTTTGTGGACGATATGTCCGCTATCGGCCAGAGTCTGGATAAAGCGCAAGAGAACTATCGCCAGGCGATGAAAAAGCTCGCTTCCGGGCGCGGTAATCTTCTGGCCCAGGCGGAGGCTTTTCGCGGGTTGGGCGTGGAGGTCAAGCGCGGGATTAATCCTGATTTAGTCGAACAAGCCATTGCTCAGGACGATCCATATCGTCTCGAAGCGGAGGATAACCTGCCGGAAAATGAGGCATTTTCACCCGACTCTGCCGAGCCGGTGCGTAGCCGGGAGGCGGCTCCGCCACGCTGAAACGTATGGGAAATGCGCTGAGTCTGATACACTCAGTGAACATTTTCTTGAAAAGCAAGCAGGCATAAAGATGGTTGAGGATTCACAAGAAACGACGCACTTTGGCTTTCAGACGGTCGCTAAAGAGCAGAAAGCAGACATGGTGGCGCATGTATTCCATTCTGTCGCCGCAAAGTATGATGTGATGAATGACTTGATGTCGTTTGGTATCCATCGTTTGTGGAAGCGTTTCACCATCGACTGCAGCGGCGTACGTCGCGGGCAGACCGTGCTGGATCTGGCGGGGGGGACCGGTGATTTGACGGCTAAGTTTTCCCGTCTGGTAGGGGAAACCGGCCGCGTTATGCTTGCTGATATCAATGATTCAATGCTCAAAATGGGCCGCGAAAAGCTGCGCAATATCGGCATCGTGGGTAACGTTGAGTATGTTCAGGCCAACGCGGAAGCCCTACCGTTTGCTGATAATACCTTTGACTGCATCACCATCTCTTTCGGTCTGCGTAACGTGACCGACAAAGAGAAAGCGCTGCGCTCGATGTACCGCGTGCTGAAGCCGGGTGGACGTCTGCTGGTGCTGGAGTTTTCTAAACCCATTATCGAACCGCTGAGCAAAGCCTACGACGCTTACTCCTTCCATATCCTGCCGAAAGTGGGCGAGCTGGTGGCAAAAGATGGCGACAGCTATCGCTACCTGGCGGAATCTATTCGTATGCATCCGGACCAGGAAACCCTGAAAGGGATGATGCAGGATGCAGGCTTCGAAAGCGTGGACTACTACAACCTGACGGCGGGTATCGTTGCTTTGCATCGCGGTTACAAGTTCTGACAGGAGGGACGCTATGCCTTTCACACCCCTGGTGACCGCTGGCATTGAAACGGCGCTAAATACTTTCCTCTGGCGCGACAAAGCGCTAAAACCCGCCCGCCAGCGCCTGCTGGGCAAGGTATTGCGGGTACAGCTGCAGGATTTCGCTACGCCCGTGGTGCTGGTGTTCAGTGAACGCCAGGTTGATGTTCTGAGCGCCTGGGACGGAGAGGCTGACTGCACCGTGATTACCCGGCTCAGCGTGCTGCCAAAACTACGCAACCGTCAACAACTGACGGCGCTTATCCGTAGCGGCGAGCTGGAAGTGCAGGGCGATCTGCAGGTGGTGCAGAACATGGTCACCCTGTGCGATCTGGCAGAGTTCGATCCCGCTGAGTTGCTGGCGCCTTATACCGGTGACATCGTGGCCGAAGGCGTCGGTAAAGTCCTCCGCGGCGGCGCTCAGTTTTTACTGAAGGGCGCGCAGCGCCAGCAGCGTTATGTCGCTGAAGCGATCACTGAAGAGTGGCGCCTGGCACCGGGGCCGCTGGAGCTGGCCTGGTTTGCTGAAGAGACGACGGCTATTGAACGCGCGCTGGCCGCACTGGAAAAACGGCTGGAAACGCTGGAGGGCAAATGACGCCAGGAGAATTACGGCGCCTGTATTTCATCATCCACACCTTTTTGAGCTACGGGCTCGATGAGCTTATCCCCAAAATGCGGATCACGCTGCCGCTGCGTATCTGGCGGCGGATGCTCTTCTGGATGCCAAACCGCCATCAGGATCAACCTCTTGGCGCCCGTCTGCGGCTGGCGCTCCAGGAGCTGGGGCCGGTGTGGATTAAATTCGGCCAGATGCTTTCCACGCGGCGGGATCTCTTTCCTCCGCATATTGCCGATCAGCTGGCGCTGTTGCAGGACCGCGTGGCGCCCTTTGAAGGGAAGCTTGCGCAGCAGCAGATAGAAAAAGCGATGGGTGGCCTGCCGGTGGAGGCCTGGTTTGATGATTTCTCCGTTGAGCCGTTAGCCTCGGCGTCTATCGCCCAGGTGCATACCGCGCGTCTGAAAGAGAACGGCAAAGAGGTGGTGATCAAGGTTATCCGCCCGGATATCTTGCCGATCATTAAAGCGGACATGAAGCTCATCTACCGCCTGGCGCGCTGGGTGCCGCGACTGCTGCCTGACGGCCGCCGTCTGCGCCCGCAGGAGGTGGTTCGTGAGTATGAAAAAACGCTGCTGGATGAGCTGAATCTGCTGCGGGAATCCGCCAACGCCATTCAGTTGCGGCGTAATTTCGAAGACAGCCCGATGCTGTATGTGCCGGAAGTGTACCCCGATTACTGCAGCGAAAGCATGATGGTGATGGAGCGCATCTACGGTATTCCGGTGTCCGACGTGGAGGCGCTGGAGGCTCAGGGAACCAACATGCAACTGCTGGCGGAGCGGGGTGTGCAGGTCTTCTTCACCCAGGTGTTCCGCGACAGCTTTTTCCATGCCGATATGCACCCTGGCAACATCTTCGTCAGCTACGAGCACCCGGAAGATCCGCAGTATATTGGCATCGACTGCGGCATTGTCGGCTCGCTGAACAAAGAAGATAAGCGCTATCTGGCGGAAAACTTTATCGCCTTTTTCAACCGTGATTATCGTAAGGTTGCCGAGCTGCACGTCGACTCCGGTTGGGTTCCGCCGGACACCAATGTTGAAGAGTTTGAGTTCGCGATCCGCACGGTCTGCGAGCCCATCTTTGAGAAGCCGCTGGCGGAGATCTCCTTCGGCCACGTGCTGCTAAATCTGTTCAACACCGCGCGGCGCTTCAATATGGAAGTCCAGCCGCAGCTTGTTTTGCTACAGAAGACATTACTTTACGTAGAAGGGGTAGGCCGGCAGCTCTATCCTCAGTTAGACTTGTGGAAAACGGCGAAGCCTTTCCTTGAGTCGTGGATTAAAGATCAGGTCGGTATTCCGGCGCTGGTGCGTGCGTTTAAAGACAAAGCGCCGTTCTGGATCGAAAGAATGCCTGAAATACCTGAGCTGGTGTATCAGAGCCTGCAGCAGAGCAAACAGCTGCAGACCAGCGTCGATACTATCGTGCGGGATATGCATGTGCGTCATGTGCGCCAGGGCCAATCCCGCTATCTGTTTGGTATAGGCGCGGTTTTATTGCTCAGTGGTACGCTGCTCTTTATCCATCGCCCTGAGTGGGGAATGATGCCCGGCTGGCTGATGGCCGGCGGTATCGTGACCTGGCTGATTGGCTGGCGAAAAACCCGCTGATCGGTTCGCCTCTTCATGACGCAGGCTTATTTGCGCAAAATCATGCCGGTGGCCTGACGGCGAGGCGGCTGGCAGGATGGCGTGTATAATGCGTCCACATAATTCATCATCTGTCATAGGGGAACGTGTATGGGTGGTATCAGTATTTGGCAGTTATTAATTGTTGTCGTCATCGTAGTTCTGCTTTTCGGGACGAAGAAGCTGAGCTCACTGGGGTCAGACTTAGGGGCATCCATCAAAGGCTTTAAAAAAGCCATGAGTGATGATGATAAACCTGAAAAGTCGGCGCCAGACGCAGATTTCACGGCGAAAACTATCGCCGATAAACAGGATGATGCAAAAAAAGACGAGACAAAACGCCACGACAAAGAGCAGGTGTAACTCGTGTTCGATATTGGTTTTAGTGAACTACTGCTGGTGTTTGTGATTGGCCTCATCGTTCTGGGGCCACAGCGGCTTCCCGTCGCGGTTAAAACGGTGGTTGGCTGGATCCGTACGCTACGGTCGCTGGCGACCACGGTACAGAATGAGCTGGCTCAGGAGCTAAAACTGCAGGAGTTCCAGGAGAGCCTCAAGAAGGTGGAAAAGGCCAGCCTGAATAACCTGACGCCGGAGCTGAAAGCCTCCATGGATGAGCTGCGTGAGGCCGCGGAGTCGATGAAGCGCTCCTATAGCGCCCACGACCCGGAAAAGGCCAGTGACGAAGCGAATACCATCCATAATCCGGTGGTGAAAGGCAGCGAAGCGCAGCGGCAGGACGTCACGCCGGCGACGGCAGAACATCAGGCCAGCGCTCCGGTTCATGCGCCGGATCCCGTGGCCGACGAGCAATCCGCTTCACCGGCAGAGAAAACATCCGCTACGGCGGCTGCCCCCCATTCTTCCCCCGCATCGAGTGATAAACCGTAAACATGGGCGTAGACGATACACAACCGCTAATTTCGCATCTGATTGAGCTGCGCAAGCGTCTGCTCAACAGCATCATTGCTATCCTGGTGATCTTCCTGGCGCTGGTCTATTTCGCCAATGATATCTATCAGCTGGTCTCGGCCCCGCTTATCAGCAAGATGCCGGTAGGCGCGACGATGATCGCCACCGATGTCGCTTCACCTTTCTTTACGCCGATAAAGCTGACCTTCATGGTGTCGGTGATCCTGTCGGTGCCGATTATTCTGTATCAGGTATGGGCCTTCGTCGCGCCGGCGCTGTATAAGCATGAGCGCCGGCTGGTGGTGCCCTTACTGGTCTCCAGCACGCTGCTGTTCTATATCGGCATGGCTTTCGCGTATTTTGTCGTGTTTCCGCTGGCGTTCGGCTTCCTGACCCATGCTGCCCCGGAGGGGGTGCTGGTCTCGACCGATATCCGCAGCTATCTCGACTTCGTGATGGCGCTGTTTATGGCGTTCGGGGTCTCTTTTGAGGTGCCGGTCGCCATTGTGCTGCTCTGCTGGATGGGCGTCACCACGCCGGAAGAGCTGCGCAAAAAGCGGCCGTATGTACTGGTGGGCGCCTTCGTGGTGGGGATGCTGCTGACGCCGCCGGACGTGTTCTCGCAGACGCTGCTGGCTATTCCGATGTACTGCCTGTTTGAAGTCGGGGTGTTCTTCGCCCGCTTCTACACCGGGAAGCGCCTGACGCGTGATGACGATGCCGCGGCCGAAGCTGAAGCCGCTGAGCACAGAGAAGAGTAATACCGCCAACCGCCCGTCAGGGCGGTTGTCATATGGAGCGATCATGTTTGATATCGGCGTTAATCTGACCAGTTCACAGTTTGCCCGCGACCATGATGAGGTGGTGGCGCGCGCCCGGGCGGCAGGGGTTCACGGCATGCTGCTGACCGGCACAAATTTACCGGAGAGCCAGCAGGCGCAGAGAATGGCGAGTCATTACGCCGGCTGCTGGTCCACGGCGGGGGTTCATCCCCATGACGGCAGCAGCTGGACGCCAGCGGTCGCCGAGGCGATTTATGCCCTCGCCCGCGAGCCGCAGGTGGTGGCGATAGGGGAGTGCGGTCTGGATTTTAATCGTAATTTTTCCACGCCCCAGGAGCAGGAGGAGGCGTTTAGTGCCCAGCTGGCGCTGGCCGCCGAGCTGTCGATGCCGGTGTTTTTACACTGCCGCGACGCCCACGACCGGTTTCTGGCGCTGCTTAAACCCTGGCTCGGGAAGATCCCGGGCGCGGTGCTGCACTGCTTTACCGGCAGCCGCAGCGAGGTGCAGGAATGTCTGGATCTGGGGCTGTTTATCGGTATTACCGGTTGGGTATGCGATGAGCGGCGAGGGCTCGAGCTGCGAGCGCTATTGCCGGCGATCCCGGCGGAACGTCTGCTGCTGGAGACCGATGCGCCCTATCTGCTGCCGCGCGACCTCAAGCCGAAACCCGCCTCGCGTCGTAACGAGCCCGCGTATTTGCCGCATATCCTGGCCAGCGTCGCGGCCTGGCGCGGCGAGGAAGCGCAGTGGCTGGAGGCGCAAACGGACGCCAACGTCAGGGCGCTGTTTGGCGTCGACGTTAACGGCGCTTAGATTTTCTGGAAATCGGTGTTTTTAACGCTCTGCAGGACTTGCTTATTCAGCAGGTTTAACAGCAACATAGAGCGTGCTTCACCGTCCGGCTCGGTAAAGATAGCCTGTAAGCCTTCGAACGCGCCGTCGGTGATCAGTACGCTATCGCCCTCATGCGGCGTTTCCGGGTCGGTAATGCCTTCCGGTTTGTAGATAGAGAGCTGGTGGATGACCGCCGAGGGGACGATAGCGGGTAGGGCGCCAAAGCGCACGAAGTTGTTAACCCCGCGGGTGGCGCTGATGGTGGTGGTATGAATCACCTCTGGATCGAACTCAATAAACAGGTAGTTCGGGAACAGCGGTTCGCTGACCATGGTGCGTTTACCGCGAATGATTTTTTCCAGCGCAATCGTCGGCATCAGGCAGTTAACTGACTGACGTTCCAGATGTTCCTGGGCTCGTTGTAGCTGCCCACGTTTGCAATACAGTAAGTACCAGGCTTGCATAATGACTCATTCCACTTCTAATAACGGCAAGCATAACAAATGGCTGGTGTAATCGCGAAAGCCATTATAATTGAAATCCAAATTTCAGCGTTCTTTCACGCTAATTTAACAAAATTACAGCATCTCGCCGTTGAACACCGTATAATTAGCCGCCTGTAGAGAGGTCAATAACACTTTCATGAAATATCACGATCTTCGCGACTTTCTGACACTCCTGGAACAACAGGGCGAACTAAAACGTATCACTCTGCCGGTCGATCCTCACCTGGAAATCACCGAAATTGCCGACCGCACCCTGCGCGCTGGCGGTCCTGCGCTGCTGTTTGAGAATCCGAAAGGCTATACCATGCCGGTGCTGTGCAACCTGTTCGGCACGCCGCGGCGCGTGGCGCTGGGGATGGGCCAGGAGGACGTCAGTTCGCTGCGCGAGGTGGGTAAGCTGTTAGCCTTTCTGAAAGAGCCTGAGCCGCCCAAAGGTTTCCGCGATCTGTTTGATAAGCTGCCGCAGTTTAAGCAAGTGCTGAATATGCCCACCAAACGTCTGCGCGGCGCCCCCTGTCAGCAAAAAATCATCCAGGGCGATGACGTCGACCTGAGGAAAATCCCGATTATGACCTGCTGGCCGGAAGATGCCGCGCCGCTGATCACCTGGGGGCTGACGGTGACCCGTGGGCCGCACAAAGATCGGCAAAACCTGGGGATTTATCGCCAGCAGCTGATTGGCAAAAACAAACTGATTATGCGCTGGCTGTCTCATCGCGGCGGCGCGCTGGATTTCCAGGAGTGGTGCGCGGCGCGTCCGGGGGAACGCTTCCCGGTTTCTGTGGCACTCGGCGCCGACCCGGCGACCATTCTTGGTGCAGTGACCCCGGTGCCGGATACGCTGTCGGAATATGCCTTTGCCGGGCTGCTGCGCGGCACCAAAACCGAAGTGGTGAAATGCGTCTCGAACGATCTTGAGGTGCCTGCCAGCGCAGAGATTGTGCTGGAAGGTTATATCGAGGCCGGGGAGATGGCGCCGGAAGGTCCGTATGGCGACCATACCGGCTACTACAATGAAGTAGACCAGTTCCCGGTGTTTACGGTCACCCATATTACCCAGCGTGAAGACGCGATTTATCATTCGACCTATACCGGCCGTCCGCCGGATGAGCCTGCGGTGCTGGGCGTGGCGCTGAATGAAGTCTTCGTCCCGATCCTGCAGAAACAGTTTCCTGAAATTGTCGATTTCTATCTGCCGCCGGAAGGGTGCTCCTACCGCCTGGCGGTGGTGACGATGAAAAAACAGTACGCAGGCCATGCAAAGCGCGTGATGATGGGCGTCTGGTCGTTCCTGCGCCAGTTTATGTACACCAAATTCGTGATTGTCTGCGATGACGATGTTAACGCCCGCGACTGGAACGATGTGATTTGGGCGATCACTACCCGTATGGACCCGGCTCGTGATACGGTACTGGTAGAGAATACGCCAATTGATTATCTGGATTTTGCCTCGCCGGTTTCCGGCCTGGGTTCAAAAATGGGGCTGGATGCCACCAATAAATGGCCTGGCGAAACCCAGCGTGAATGGGGTCGCCCAATCAAAAAAGATCCTGCCGTCACGGCGCGCATTGACGCCATCTGGGATGATCTGGCCATCTTTAAACAACAGTAAGCGGGGCTAACGCCGCTGTTTTGCTCTTTAGACCCGACAGAGGGGACGCATGACAACCTTAAGCTGTAAAGTGACCTCGGTGGAGGCGATTACCGATACCGTGTATCGTGTTCGATTAGTACCGGAAGCGGCATTCTCTTTCCGCGCTGGCCAGTATCTGATGGTGGTAATGGATGAGCGCGACAAACGCCCATTCTCCATGGCCTCCACGCCGGCGGAACAGGAGTTTATCGAACTGCATATCGGCGCCTCGGAGCTCAATCTGTACGCGATGGCGGTCATGGATCGCATCCTGAAAGAGCGTGAAATTGAGGTTGATATTCCGCATGGCGAAGCCTGGCTGCGTGAAGATGAAGACCGCCCGCTGATTTTGATTGCCGGCGGTACCGGCTTCTCTTATGTGCGTTCTATTCTGCTCACCGCGCTGTCACGCAATCCTCAGCGCGATATCGCGATTTACTGGGGCGGTCGCGAGACCAAACATCTGTACGATCTGGCCGAGCTGGAAGCCTTGAGCGTCAAGCATCCAAATCTGCGCATCGAGCCGGTGGTTGAGCAGCCGGAAGAGGGCTGGCGTGGGCGTTCCGGCACCGTGCTGACCGCGGTGCTGCAGGATTACGGTACCCTGGCCGATCACGATATCTATATTGCCGGGCGTTTCGAGATGGCTAAGATTGCTCGCGACCTGTTCTGCAACGAACGCGGCGCGCGCGAAGATCGCCTGTTTGGCGACGCGTTTGCCTTTATCTGATATCTGCAAATAAAAAACCCGCCCCTGACAGGCGGGAAGAACGGCAACTAAACTGTCTCTCTTCGCCAATGACGTCATCACTGCGTTGGCTGCGCTTGCTCACCCGAATCACTTACTTCAGTAAGCTCATCGGGATTCGCTCGCTTGCCGCCTTGTTCTGACGCCATTGGCTGTGAGATATCCTTTTGTAAATTTACACCCGCTCAAACACGGTGGCGATCCCTTGTCCCAGGCCGATGCACATGGTGGCGAGGCCGAACTGGGCATCTTTACGCTCCATCTGATTAATCAGCGTGGTGCTAATACGCGCCCCGGAACAACCCAGCGGATGACCGAGCGCGATCGCCCCGCCGTTGAGGTTGATCTTCTCATCGATCTGCTCCATCAGGCCCAGATCTTTAATGCACGGCAGGATCTGCGCGGCAAAGGCCTCATTCATTTCAAAGACGTCGATATCGCTGGTGGATAAGCCCGCTTTTTTCAGCGCCAGCTTCGAAGCGGGAACCGGGCCATAGCCCATAATAGACGGGTCGCAGCCGACCACCGCCATCGAACGGACGCGGGCGCGTGGCTTCAGACCCAGTTCGCGGGCGCGGCTTTCGCTCATCAGCAGCATCGCCGCCGCGCCATCGGAAAGGGCGGAAGAGGTGCCCGCCGTTACCGTACCGGTCACCGGGTCAAACGCCGGCCTTAGGGTAGACAGCGTCTCGACGGTGGTTTCCGGGCGGATCACTTCGTCATAGTTAAAGGACTTCAGTACGCCATCGGCATCGTGGCCGCCGGTGGGGATAATCTCGGCTTTGAATGCGCCGGACTGGGTCGCAGCCCAGGCGCGGGCGTGGGAGCGCGCGGCGAACTGATCCTGCATTTCCCGGCTAATGCCGTGCAGACGCGCCAGCATTTCAGCGGTCAGCCCCATCATCCCTGCCGCCTTTGCCACGTTACGGCTCAGGCCCGGGTGGAAATCGACGCCGTGGCTCATCGGCACATGGCCCATGTGCTCCACGCCGCCAATCAGGCAGACGCTGGCATCGCCGGTCATGATCATGCGTGCGGCATCGTGCAGCGCCTGCATGGAAGAACCGCACAGACGGTTAACCGTGTTTGCCGGTACCGAATGCGGGATCTCCGCCAGCAGCGCCGCGTTACGGGCGATGTTAAAACCCTGCTCGAGGGTTTGCTGTACGCAGCCCCAGTAGATATCGTCTATCGCGCTTGCCTCAAGCGACGGGTTGCGCGACAGCAGGCTGCGCATCAGGTGCGCGGAGAGGTCCTCCGCGCGCACGTGGCGAAATGCGCCGCCCTTTGAACGGCCCATCGGGGTGCGAATAGCATCGACAATGACAACCTGTTCCATTGTGACTCCTTAAGCCGTTTTCAGAGCGCCAACCGGACGGGCTGGCTCTACCTGGGGATAATACGCTTCGTTATGGCGCGCTTTGTCTCGCAGACCGGCAGGGACTTCATACAGCGGCCCAAGGTGCTGGTACTGCTGCGCCATATCGAGATACTTCGCGCTGCCGATGGTATCCAGCCAGCGGAAGGCGCCGCCGTGGAACGGAGGGAAGCCGAGGCCGTATACCAGCGCCATATCCGCTTCCGCCGGGCTGGCGATAATGCCTTCTTCCAGGCAGCGGACGACTTCGTTAACCATCGGGATCATCATGCGGGCGATAATCTCTTCATCGCTGAAATCGCGCTTCGGCTGGCTGACGTCGGCCAGCAGGCTGTCGACGGCAGCATCTTCTTCTTTCTTCGGCTTACCTTTGCTGTCTTCTTTATAGCGCCAGAAGCCGAGGCCGTTCTTCTGCCCGAAACGGTTGGCGTCAAACAGGGCGTCGATAGCGTCGCGATAATCTTTCTGCATCCGCTGCGGGAAGCCCGCCGCCATGACCGCCTGAGCATGGTGCGCGGTATCGATGCCGACCACGTCCAGCAGATAAGCTGGGCCCATCGGCCAGCCAAACTGTTTCTCCATCACTTTGTCGACTTTGCGGAAATCCGCCCCGTCGCGCAGCAGCTGGCTAAATCCGGCGAAGTAGGGGAACAGCACGCGGTTGACGAAGAAACCGGGACAATCATTGACCACGATTGGCGTCTTGCCCATTTTGCTGGCCCAGGCCACCACTTTGGCAATGGTCTTATCCGAGGTTTTTTCGCCGCGAATCACTTCAACCAGCGGCATGCGATGCACCGGGTTAAAGAAGTGCATGCCGCAGAAGTTCTCCGGGCGCTGCAGAACGCTGGCCAGCTCGCTGATGGGGATCGTTGAGGTGTTGGATGCCAGTACGGTATCCGGGCGCACTTTTGCCTCGGTTTCCGCCAGTACCGCTTTCTTCACTTTCGGGTTTTCCACCACCGCTTCAACGACCACGTCCACGCGATCAAAACCGCTATACTCCAGCGTCGGCTGAATGGTGCTTATGACTCCGGCCAGCTTCAGACCGTCAATTTTGCCGCGTTCCAGCTGTTTATTCAGCAGCTTCGCCGCTTCGGTCATCCCAAGGGTCAGCGATTTGTCGCTAATGTCTTTCATCACCACCGGCACGCCCTTCCAGGCCGACTGGTATGCGATACCGCCGCCCATAATGCCAGCGCCCAGTACGGCAGCATGCTTCGGTGTTTCGACATCTTTGGTCAGTTTTTTCGCTTTCGCTTTGACGTACTGGTCGTTCAGGAAGATACCGACCAGTGCGCGGGCCTCGTTGGTATGAGCCAGCGGGACAAAGCTTTTATTTTCCAGCACCAGAGCTTCTTCACGACCAAGACGCGCAGCGGCTTCGATGGTTTTCACCGCGGTGATAGGCGCCGGATAATGCTTCCCGGCGGTTTGCGCGACCATGCCTTTGGCGATGGTGAAACTCATCGTCGCTTCAATTTTGCTGAGTTTCAGCGGCTCCAGCTTCGGTTGACGTTTCGCTTTCCAGTCCAGGTCGCCCTGAATCGCCTGGCGCAGGATCGCCAGCGCGCCGTCGCGCAGTTTTTCCGCAGCGACCACGCCATCCACCAGGCCGATTTTCAGCGCTTGCTCGGCGCCGACATCTTTCCCGGCAGCAATGATCTCCAGCGCGCTGTCGGCGCCGAGCAGACGCGGCAAACGAACTGAGCCGCCGAAGCCTGGCATAATGCCGAGTTTGGTTTCCGGCAGACCAATGCGCAGATCCGGCGTCGCCAGGCGGTAATCGGTCGCCAGGACACATTCACAACCGCCGCCCAGCGCGTAACCATTGACGGCAGAGATAGTGGGGACGGGAAGATCTTCCAGACGGTTGAAGACGCTGTTAGCAAAATGCAGCCATTGGCTTAACTGCTCCTCAGGGACCAGGAACAGTGAGAGGAATTCAGTGATATCCGCGCCGACGATAAACGCCGCTTTTTCAGAGCGCAGCAGCAGGCCTTTGAGATCGTTTTGTTTTTCCAGTACATCCAGCGCGTGACCGAGGCTGGCTACGGTTGCGGTATCAAGCTTGTTGACCGAACCTGGGGCATCGAACACCAGTTCGGCGATGCCATCTTCCAGCCAGTCGAGGTACAGGGTGTCGCCTTTGTAGAGCATGTCAGTCTCCTGAATCCAGCAATATGATCTGGTCATACCAGATGAAACGGAGTGTGGAATTTATGTTAAAGAATTGCAAATTACTCTTTAAATAATTGCTGGTCGGATCACATCCGGCGGAAATCACCCGCACGCAGGTCGATGTGCTAAGATGCGGAGTATCACGATCCCATAAAAGCAAAGGACAAAAGATGGAATCCCTGGCCGCGCTCTATAAAAATCATATTGTTACCCTACAAGAACGTACCCGCGACGTCCTGGCCCGTTTTCAGATGGATGCTCTGCTGATTCACTCCGGCGAGCTGGTTAACGTCTTCCTTGATGACCATCCATACCCGTTCAAGGTCAATCCGCAGTTCAAAGCCTGGGTGCCGGTGACTCAGGTGCCTAACTGCTGGTTGCTGGTGGACGGTGTGAATAAACCGAAGCTGTGGTTTTATCTGCCGGTTGATTACTGGCATAACGTTGAGCCGCTGCCGACCTCGTTCTGGACCGAAGAGGTCGATGTGGTCGCGCTGCCGAAGGCCGATGGCATCGGCAGCCAACTGCCTGCCGCTCGCGGTAATATTGGCTATATCGGGCCGGTGCCGGAGCGCGCGCTGGGCCTGGGAATCGCCGCGGATAAGATCAACCCGAAAGGGGTTATCGATTATCTGCATTACTACCGGGCTTACAAAACCGATTACGAGCTGGCCTGTATGCGTGAAGCGCAGAAGTCGGCGGTGAATGGTCATCGTGCGGCCTATGAGGCTTTCCAGTCCGGGATGAGCGAATTCGATATCAACCAGGCCTATCTTACCGCCACCGGTCACCGCGATACCGACGTGCCTTACAGCAACATCGTGGCGCTGAACGAGCATGCTTCCGTCCTGCACTACACCAAACTGGACCATCGCGCTCCGGCGGAGATGCGCAGCTTCCTGCTCGACGCCGGCGCGGAATATAACGGCTATGCCGCGGATCTGACGCGGACCTGGGCGGCACACGGCGATAACGATTTCGCCCATCTGATTAAAGACGTTAACGACGAGCAGCTGGCGCTGATTAGCACCATGAAAGCCGGGACGCGCTACGTTGATTACCATATCCAGTTCCATCAGCGTATTGCGAAGCTGCTGCGTAAACACCAGTTAGTCACTGACATGAGCGAAGAGGCGATGGTGGAGAACGATCTGACCGGGCCATTTATGCCGCACGGGATTGGTCATCCGCTGGGTCTGCAGGTGCATGATGTTGCTGGCTTTATGCAAGACGACTCCGGTACGCATCTGGCGGCGCCAGCGAAATACCCGTATCTGCGCTGCACCCGTATTATCGAGCCGCGGATGGTGTTGACCATTGAACCCGGCATCTACTTTATCGAGTCGTTACTGGCGCCGTGGCGTGAAGGCCCGTTCAGCAAGCACTTCAACTGGCAAAAAATTGACGCCATGAAGCCATTCGGCGGGATCCGTATCGAAGATAACGTGGTGGTTCACGAAAACAGTATCGAAAACATGACGCGCGATCTGAAGCTGGCCTGATGGAGAGCTGGTTAATCCCGGCGGCGCCAGTTTCCGTCGTTGAGGAGATCAAAAAGAGCCGTTTTATCACGCTGTTGGCGCATACCGACGGCGTGGCGGCGGCGAAAGCCTTTGTCGAGTCGGTCAGAGCGGATCACCCCGATGCTCGCCACCACTGCGTGGCGTGGGTCGCCGGACCGCCTGATGATTCGCAACAGCTTGGGTTCTCAGACGATGGCGAACCGGCGGGAACGGCGGGTAAACCGATGCTGGCGCAGTTGATGGGTAGCGGCGTCGGTGAGATAACCGCTGTCGTCGTACGTTATTACGGTGGTATCCTGCTGGGCACCGGCGGCCTGGTGAAAGCCTATGGCGGCGGTGTCCATCAGGCGCTGGCGCAGTTGACGACGCTGCGCAAGACGCCGTTAACGGCATATACTTTGCAATGTGAATATGGGCAACTGGCCGGCGTTGAAGCGCTGCTCGCCCAATTTTCCGGGAATGTCGTTGAAAGCGAATATCTGGCGTCGGTTCGGCTGCGCGTGGCGCTTCCCCAGGCCGAAGTGGCGGCTTTTTCAGCAAAACTGGCTGATTTTAGTCGCGGTTCATTGCAATTACTGAAGATTAACGAATAATCCCCTCTGTTTTTTTGCCTATCAAAGGAAGCGCCAGAGATGCATTTTCGCGCCATAACCCGAATCGTTGGACTGCTGGTCATCTTATTCTCGGGGACAATGATCGTCCCGGGATTAGTGGCCCTGATATATCGCGATGGTGCGGGACGGGCCTTCACTCAAACTTTTTTTGTCGCTCTGGCGATCGGCTCCATGCTGTGGTGGCCGAACCGTAAGCAAAAGGGCGAACTGAAATCTCGTGAAGGGTTTCTGATCGTGGTGCTGTTCTGGACCGTGCTGGGTAGCGTAGGGGCCTTGCCCTTTATATTCGCCGAACAGCCGAACCTGACGGTGACGGATGCCTTCTTCGAATCATTTTCCGGCCTGACGACGACCGGGGCGACCACCCTGGTGGGGCTGGACTCGCTTCCGCACGCTATCCTTTTTTACCGGCAGATGCTGCAGTGGTTCGGCGGCATGGGGATCATTGTGCTGGCGGTGGCCATTCTGCCTATCCTCGGCGTCGGGGGAATGCAGCTCTACCGCGCGGAAATGCCCGGCCCGCTGAAAGATAACAAGATGCGCCCGCGCATCGCCGAGACGGCAAAGACATTGTGGCTTATCTATGTGTTACTAACGGTCGCCTGCGCATTGGCGCTCTGGTTTGCCGGTATGCCGGCCTTCGATGCGATAGGGCACAGCTTCGCCACCATCGCTATCGGCGGTTTCTCGACTCACGATGCCAGCGTCGGCTATTTCAACAGCCCGATGATCAACTCCATCATTGCCATCTTCCTGCTGATCTCCGGCTGTAACTACGGTCTGCATTTTTCGTTGTTGAGCGGACGCAGCCTGAAGGTGTACTGGCGTGACCCTGAGTTTCGAATGTTCATTGGCGTCCAGTTGACGCTGGTCATCGTCTGTACGCTGGTGCTATGGCTTCATAACGTGTACGGCTCGGTGCTGACGACGCTGAATCAGGCGTTTTTCCAGGTGGTGTCGATGGCGACCACCGCAGGATTCACCACCGATAGCATTGCGCGCTGGCCGCTGTTCCTGCCGGTGCTGCTGCTGTGCTCCGCATTTATCGGCGGCTGCGCTGGCTCCACGGGCGGTGGCTTAAAGGTGATCCGTATCCTGTTGCTGTTCAAGCAGGGCAACCGTGAGCTTAAGCGTCTGGTTCACCCGAATGCGGTGTATAGCATTAAATTAGGTAACCGCGCGCTGCCGGAACGTATTCTGGAAGCGGTGTGGGGATTCTTCTCCGCCTATGCGCTGGTCTTTATCATTAGTATGCTGGCTATTATCGCCACCGGGGTGGATGACTTCTCTGCTTTCGCCTCCGTGGTGGCGACATTGAACAACCTCGGGCCTGGGCTCGGCGTCGTCGCGGACAACTTTGCCACCATGAACCCGGTCGCGAAATGGATCCTGATTGCTAATATGCTGTTTGGTCGTCTGGAAGTGTTCACCTTACTGGTGCTCTTTACTCCCACTTTCTGGCGCGAATAACAGGAGTGCTCGTGAAAACTTTAATTCTCTTTTCCACCCGCGACGGGCAGACCCGTGAAATCGCTTCGTTTCTCGCCTCGGAGCTGAAAGAGCTGGGTATCGATGCGGATACCCTGAATCTGAACCGTACCGATAACGTGGAATGGCATCATTATGATCGCGTGGTGATTGGCGCATCGATTCGCTACGGACACTTTCATCCGGCGGTGGACCGCTTTGTGAAAAAGCACCTGGCAGCATTGCAGGCGCTGCCGGGGGCATTCTTTTCGGTGAACCTGGTTGCGCGCAAACCCGAAAAGCGCACGCCGCAGACCAATAGCTATACGCGCAAGTTTCTGCTCAACTCGCCTTGGCAGCCGCAGAGCTGCGCGGTGTTTGCCGGGGCGCTACGTTACCCGCGTTACCGCTGGTACGATCGGTTTATGATCCGCCTGATTATGAAAATGACCGGGGGCGAAACGGATACCCGTAAAGAAGTGGTCTATACCGACTGGCAACAGGTCTCCCGATTTGCCCGAGAAATCGCGCAAATGATCAGCAAACAGGGCGTTTAAACAGCGTCTTGATGGAAAAGCGAGCGAACGAAAAGTTTTTTTGCATTTCCCCTTGTCACCTCGGAATTACTCCCTATAATGCGCCTCCACTGACACGGAA
Organism: Klebsiella sp. 2-CIP_Kleb.; assembly: GCF_050378715.1. NCBI lineage: Bacteria > Pseudomonadati > Pseudomonadota > Gammaproteobacteria > Enterobacterales > Enterobacteriaceae > Klebsiella > Klebsiella sp. 2-CIP_Kleb. Next base: position 193 of record NZ_JBNRLG010000011.1, on the reverse strand, counting down.
CAACGGCAAGCAAGCCGCCGGGTCAGCGGGGTTCCGGTGAGAACCTCGCAGAGAAAAGCAAAAATAAATGCTTGACTCTGCGGCGGGAAAGCGTAATATGCACACCCCGCGCCGCAGCGAAAAACGAAGCGGCACTGCTCTTTAACAATTTATCAGACAATCTGTGTGGGCACTCAAAGTGACATGGATTCTT
>NZ_JBNRLG010000010.1:0-94674 GCF_050378715.1 Klebsiella sp. 2-CIP_Kleb. | reverse complement strand
CGCCAGCGTTCAATCTGAGCCATGATCAAACTCTTCAATTTAAGTTTGATGCTCAAAGAATTAAACTTCGTAATGAATTACGTGTTCACTCTTGAGACTTGGTATTCATTTATTGTCCGAAGACATTAAGAATCCATGTCACTTTGAGTGCCCACACAGATTGTCTGATAAATTGTTAAAGAGCAGTGCCGCTTCGTTTTTCGCTGCGGCGCGGGGTGTGCATATTACGCTTTCCCGCTGCAGAGTCAAGCATTTATTTTTGCTTTTCTCTGCGAGGTTCTCACCGGACCCCCGCTGACCCGGCGGCTTGCTTGCCGTTGTTCCGTGTCAGTGGAGGCGCATTATAGGGAGTAATTCCGAGGTGACAAGGGGAAATGCAAAAAAACTTTTCAACCGTCTCTTTTTTCAACAATGCGGCGAGGAATGTCGCAAAAAACCGCCGTTTTGCTGTTTTAACCGACGAAACGGGGCGCCTGGTGGCATACTGTTAGAGTAGAGAAAAGAAAGGAACGGCATTTATGTCTTTAAGCGCACAGCAACTGGCGGCACAAAAGAACATCTCCTGGGTACTAGCCGAGAAGCTCGCCCAAAAAATACTGACTGGCGAATATCAGCCGGAAAGCATTCTTCCCGGCGAAATGGAGTTAGGGGAGCAGTTCGGCGTGAGTCGTACCGCCGTCCGCGAAGCGGTGAAGACACTCACTGCAAAAGGCATGCTGCTGCCCCGCCCTCGCATTGGCACCCGGGTCATGCCGCGCAGCAGCTGGAACTTCCTTGATAAAGAGCTCCTCTCCTGGTGGCTAACAGAAGATAACTTCGAAGAGGTGGTGAGCCACTTTCTCGTCATGCGCAGCAGCCTGGAGCCACAGGCCTGTTTTCTCGCCGCCGCCCACGGCACCGCAGAGCAGAAAGCGCAGCTCAATACCCTAATGGAAGAGATGATTGCCCTGAAACGCCATTTTCAGCGCGATCGCTGGATAGCAGTCGATATGGCCTGGCATGAACATATCTATGAAATGAGCGGTAATCCTTTCCTCAGCTCATTCGCTTCTTTATTTCATTCGGTCTACCACACTTACTTCACATCAATTACGCAAAATGAAGTGGTGAAGCTCGATCTCCACCAGGCGATTGTCGATGCCATTCTCAACAGTGATGCGCCGGGTGCCTTACTTGCCTGCCAGGCGCTGCTAAACGCCCCCCACCACGTAAATCAATAACAAGGATTTGGCATGAGCGGAAAAAAAGGGCGCAGCATGGCCGGCCTGCCGTGGATTGCGGCGATGGCCTTCTTTATGCAGGCGCTGGATGCCACCATTCTTAACACTGCCCTCCCGGCTATCGCCCACAGCCTGAATCGTTCCCCGTTAGCAATGCAGTCGGCCATCATCAGCTATACGCTGACGGTGGCGATGCTGATCCCGGTCAGCGGCTGGCTGGCCGATCGCTTCGGCACGCGTCGGGTCTTTATCATCGCCGTTAGCCTGTTTACTCTCGGCTCCCTCGCCTGCGCGCTCTCCAGTTCATTAACGGAACTGGTCATTTTTCGCGTCATTCAGGGGATCGGCGGGGCGATGATGATGCCGGTGGCGAGGCTGGCCCTCCTGCGCGCCTATCCGCGCAGCGAACTGCTGCCGGTTCTGAACTTTGTCACCATGCCAGGACTGGTGGGACCGATTCTGGGTCCGGTGCTCGGCGGGGTATTTGTTACCTGGGCCAGCTGGCATTGGATTTTCCTGATAAACATACCCATCGGCGTGATCGGCATTCTGTACGCCCGTAAATACATGCCAAATTTCACAACGCCGCGCCGACGCTTCGATATAACCGGTTTTCTGTTATTTGGCTTAAGCCTGGTGTTATTTTCCAGCGGTATTGAACTGTTTGGCGAAAAAATTGTGGCGACATGGCTGGCGCTGGCGGTGATCGCCGTCAGTCTGATATTGCTCCTGGCCTATGTCCGTCACGCGCGCCGCCATCCTGCGCCGCTTATCTCGCTCTCTTTATTTAAGACCCATACGTTCTCGGTTGGCATTGCCGGCAACCTTGCCACGCGGTTGGGTACCGGTTGCGTGCCGTTTCTGATGCCGCTCATGCTACAGGTTGGCTTCGGCTATCCGGCTATTATCGCCGGCTGTATGATCGCCCCCACCGCTATCGGCTCGATTATTGCGAAATCTACCGTTACCCAGGTGCTGCGCTGGTTTGGCTATCGTAAGACCCTGGTGGGGATCACCGTGTTTATTGGCCTTATGATTGCCCAGTTCTCGCTGCAGTCGCCAGAAATGCCGCTGTGGATGCTTCTTCTGCCGCTGTTCGTGCTGGGGATGGCGATGTCCACGCAGTTTACCGCCATGAATACCATTACCCTGGCCGATCTGACGGATGACAATGCCAGCAGCGGCAACAGCCTGCTGGCCGTCACCCAGCAGCTTTCCATCAGTCTCGGGGTGGCCATCAGCGCTGCGGTGCTGCGCTTCTATGAAGGTTTTGACAGCGCCAGCACCGTAGAGCAGTTTCACTACACCTTTATTACCATGGGCGTGATAACCATCGTGTCGGCGCTGATGTTTATGCTGTTAAGAGCGAAGGATGGCCGCAACCTGATTAGCGAGCGGCACAAACGCTAAGCGGAACCGCGGACCACCAGCTCCGGGGTTAACTGTACGCGCTGCTGTTTTTGCTGCGGGTCGGCCATGCGATGGATCAGCACGTCGATGGCCAGTTCCCCCAGCTCATCTTTCGGTTGATGAATGGTGGTCAACGGCGGCGTCATATAGCGAGCCAGTTCAATATCATCGTAACCCACCAGCGCCATATCCTGCGGGATCTGCAGCCCGGCCTGGTATAACGCCTGATAAGCGCCAACCGCCATGGCATCGTTACCGACAAACACCGCCTGCGGCCGCTGCGGCAACGCCAGCAGCCGCTGCATCGCGCTAAACCCGCCGCCAAACTCAAAATCGCTGGTCACCACGTATCCCTCGGCTACGGGCAGACCGCAGCGCGCCATCGCGGCATGGTAACCTTCAAGGCGCAGACGCGCCGGGGTTTTATCCAGCGGGCCGGCAATGCAGGCGATGTGTGAATACCCTTGATCGATCAGGTACTGGGTCGCCATATCACCACCGAGCAGCGAGTTATCCTGAATCAGATCGCTATCGCCATCAAACGGCGCCCAGTCCATCATGACCGTCGGAACCGACGGATAGCGCTGCATAATTTCCGGAGAGGGTTGGTGGGTCTCAGTGCACAGCAGCAGTAATCCATCGACGCGTTTTTGCATTAACGTCTCCAGATTACGATTCATTCGCTGCTCATCACCTTCCGTATTACAGAGTACGAGACTATAACCCCGCTCAAAGCAGCTGCGCTCCACGCCCCGCACCAGCTCCGAATAAAACGGATTGGTACTGGCGGTGATCAGCATGCCGATGGTGCGGGTTTGATTAAGCTTGAGGCTACGCGCCAGCGCAGAGGGGGCGTAGTTAAGGCTTTTGATCGCGGCGTCGACTTTGGCGGTGATCGCCTCGCTGACAAAGCGGTCCTTATTGATGACGTGTGACACCGTCGATGTGGAAACGCCCGCTACGCGGGCCACATCTTTCATCGTAGCCAAGCATTACCCCTGTTGCGCTAAAAATTCATCGATCTCTGTGCGCCACGGCACGGAAGGCTGCGCGCCTTTGCGGGTTACGGCAATCGCCGCCGCGGCATGCGCAAAGCGGATCGCCTCCGGCAGGTCGGTCCCTTCCAGCAGCGCGGTTACCAGCGCGCCGTTGAAGGTGTCGCCGGCGGCGATAGTATCAATAGCCTGCACACGAAACCCTGGGATCCGGCGGCTTTCGCCTTCGGCACTGAGCCAGACGCCGCGGCTGCCGAGGGTGATCATCACGGTACCAATGCCTTTGGCATGCAGCACGTCGGCGGCTTTTGCCGCATCCTCGTCACTCTCAACGCGAATACCCGTCAGCTTTTCCGCTTCGGTTTCGTTGGGGGTAATGATATCCACCAGCGCCAGCAGTTCATCGGACAGTTCACGCGCTGGCGCGGGATTAAGCACCACGGTGGTCTGATGGTGATGGGCGATTTTCGCCGCCGCCAGCACGCTCTCCAGCGGTGACTCGAGCTGCATCAACAACGCCTGCGCGCTGGCGATCCGCGCTTTTTCCGCCTCTACCTGAGCGACGGATAATGCCGCATTGGCGCCGGCATGAATACCGATGACATTCTCACCTTCGGCGTTAACGAAGATTAACGCCACGCCGGTTGCTTCCCCGGCGACCGCGCGCACAGGCGCCACATCGATTTTATCGCTTGCCAGCTGGCGGCGGATGCGTTCACCGATGTCGTCATCGCCGGTGCAGGCGATAAACGCGATATCCGCCCCGCTGCGCCCGGCGGCCACCGCCTGGTTGGCCCCTTTCCCCCCGAACGCCAGCTGGTAGTGGTTGCCGGTGACGGTTTCACCCGGTGTCGGGAAAGCGTCAAGGTTGAGAATGTGATCGGCATTGATGCTGCCAAGGACGACAAGTTTGCCTGCAGTTTTCATCGTTTCTGTTCCCGGGAAAGCGCGCCACCGGGATCCGGTGGCGCATGCCCTGCTTTTCTTTTTTATATTGTCCCTCGGACCGTTGCCAGTCCGAATCGCATATTACTGCTTAACGACCAGCTTCAGCTCAACCGGGTAGTTAGCCTCCACTTTTTCGCCCTTCAGTACCTTATCAGCAGTCTCAACGCCTTTCGCGCCGATCTGCTCCGGCAACTGTGCGACGGTCGCCGCCAGTTTGCCACTGTTTACTGCTTTTTCGCCATCCGGAGTGCCGTCAAATCCAACCACCATCACATCGGACTTGCCTGCGGTCTGCAGCGCGCGCAGGGCGCCGAGCGCCATTTCATCATTCTGCGCGAACACCGCCTGGACGTCAGGATGGGCGGTCAGCAGGTTCTGCATCACGTTCAGCCCTTTAGTACGGTCGAAATCGGCCGGCTGGCTGGCCAGAACATTGAACTTGTGCGCCGCCACAGCCTGTTTGAAGCCTTCGCCACGCTCGCGCGCCGCGGAAGTCCCGGCAATGCCCTGCAGCTCAATGACTTTCGCACTTTCACCCAGCTTTTTCGCGATGTAATCGCCCGCCATTTTTCCGCCCTGCACGTTGTCAGAGGCGATGTGGCTCACGACATCGCCTTTTGTCGCCTGACGGTCAAGGGTGATGACCGGGATTTTCGCCTGGTTCGCCATCTTCACAGCATTGCCGACGGCATCAGAGTCGGTGGGGTTGATCAGCAACAGCTTCGCGCCGCGCACCGTTAAATCCTGAACGTTAGCCAACTCTTTCGCCGGGTTGTTCTGGGAATCGAGCACCACCAGGTTGTAGCCCAGTTTGTCAGCTTCTTTTTGCGCGCCGTCTTTCAGAGACACGAAGAACGGGTTGTTGAGAGTAGAGATAACCAGAGCGATGGTGTCTTTGGCCATCGCGTTCGCGCTAACGGTCGCACTTAGCGCAACAGCAGAGACCAGGGTCGCCAGTTTTTTCATATTCATAGTTAAGATGTCCTGTAGAGTTCTTAGTTACTGCTTTTTGTTATCTACCAGTACCGCCAGCAAAATCACCACCGCTTTAACGATCATCTGGTAATAGGAAGAAACGCCTAAAAGGTTCAAACCATTATTCAGGAAGCCAAGGATCAGCGCGCCAATCAGCGTGCCGACAATGCGTCCTTTGCCGCCCGCCAGGCTGGTGCCGCCGAGCACGACTGCCGCAATGGCGTCCAGCTCATAGCCTGTCCCGGCCGTTGGCTGTGCGGAGGAGAGGCGCGCCACTTCGATAATGCCGGCCAGCGACGCCAGCATCCCGCACAACGCGTAAACGATAATTTTGACTTTATTGACGCTAATCCCGGACAGACGCGTCGCTGCCTCATTACCGCCAAGGGCATAGATATAACGGCCCAGGCGAGTATGGTGCAGCATGTACCAGGCCGCCAGGAAGACAATCGCCATGATCCATACCGGCGTCGGGATCCCCAGCGGACGCCCGATACCAAACCAGCCGAACAGATCGGCATTATCGCTAAAGCCGGTATTGATCGGGCTGCCGTTGGTGTACACCATGGTCACGCCGCGCAGCAGCAGCATCATCACCAGGGTGGCGATGAAAGCCTGCACGCGGCCTTTCGCCACAATCACCCCGGTGACTGCGCCGATCGCCGCACCTAATGCGAGGGCAGCAGCGACCGCCACCAGCGCATTCACCTCAATGCCAACGATCGACGCCGCCACCGCGCCGGTGAGCGCCAGCAGGGAACCGACGGACAGGTCGATCCCCGAGGTCAGTATGACCAACGTCATCCCTACCGCCATAATGGCGTTAACGGAGGTCTGCTGCAGAATATTGAACAGGTTATTGACGGTAAAAAAGTTGGGGCTCATGGTCGATACCACCGCGATCAGCACCAGCAGGGCAATCAGCGATTTTTGCTCCATCAGCCACGCTTTCGTGAAATAACGGCGACCAGAAACAGCCTGGGTTGTCATCTTTCTTACTCCTGATTCACACGGTTAAGCTTGCCCACAGCGGCAGCCATCAATACTTCCTGGGTGGCCTGCTCGCGTGTGAATTCACCGCCGAGATGCCCTTCATGCATCACTATGATGCGATCGCTCATGCCCAACACTTCCGGCATCTCGGAGGAGACCAGAATGATGCTCAGGCCATCGGCTTTGAACTGATTGATGAGCTGGTAGATCTCTTTCTTCGCCCCGACGTCGACGCCACGGGTCGGCTCATCGAGGATCAGGACCTTCGGCCGGGTCATCAGCCCGCGGGCGATGGCGACCTTTTGCTGGTTGCCGCCGGAGAGCAGGCCGATCGCCTGCTCCATGGACGGCGTTTTCACGTTAAACAGCCGGATGAAATCACTGACCGCCTGCTGTTCATCTTTATGCTTGAGGCTCCCTCCCGTCCGGCTAAAGTAGCGCAAGGCGGTCAGGGACATATTTTCTTTTACCGACATCCCGAGCACTAAGCCGTCGCGCTTACGGTCTTCGGATATATAGACAATGCCGTTCGCCAGACCATCCTGCGGCGAACGGGTCACCACTTCGTGACCGTCGAGCGTCACAGAGCCGCTGCTGCGCGGCAGTGCGCCATACAACACTTTCATCAGCTCGGTCCGCCCGGCGCCCATCAGCCCGGCGACGCCGAGGATTTCCCCCTGGCGCAGGGTAAAGGTCACGTTTTCCACGCCCGGGCCGCAGAGATTATCGACTTTCAGACGCACCGCGCCCGGTGCCTTAGCCAGATGCGGATACTGATCTTCCAGCTTCCGGCCAACCATCATTTCGATCAGACGGTCTTCATCCAGCGAGGAGACCTCGCGTTCGGCGATAAACTGCCCGTCGCGGAACACGGTCACGTCGTCGCAAATCTCGAAGATCTCTTTCATGCGGTGGGAGATGTAGACGATGCCGCGCCCCTGCGATTTTAGTTCGCGGATCACGCGGAACAGCGATTCGGTTTCGGTATCGGTCAGCGCGTCGGTCGGTTCATCCATAATGATGACCTTCGACTCGAAGCTCAGCACTTTGGCGATCTCCACCATTTGCTGATCGCCAATCGACAGATCGCCTACCAGCTTCTGGCTGGTAAAACGGAGATTCAGCTTCGCCAGCAGCTTGTCGGCTTCGGCATACATCCGCTTCCAGTCGATTTTGCCAAAGCGGTTAACGAACTCGCGGCCAAGGAAGATGTTCTCGGCGATCGTCAACTGCGGGATCAGGTTCAGTTCCTGATGGATAATGCCGATCCCGGCTTCCTGGGAAGATTTTGGGCCGTTAAAGGTGGTCTCTTTACCGAGCCATAATAAAGCGCCGGCGTCACGGGTGTAGATCCCGGTCAGCACTTTCATCATGGTGGATTTACCGGCGCCGTTCTCACCCACCAGCGCCATCACCCGGCCAGGATAGACATTCAGCGAGGCGCCGGAGAGCGCCTTGACGCCAGGGAACGCTTTATCGATCCCTTTCAGTTGCAATAAGGCTTCCATGACGGCGACCTCAGAACGTAACGCCGGCACAGAGAATGATATTCGCGAACGGGGAACACTCCCCGCTGCGAATTACCGCCTGACTGTCTGCGGTTTGTTTTTTGAACTGCTCATGACTGGTGTAACGAATTTCAATGGTATTTCCCTGGTGCTGCTGCAGCTGCTCAAGATGGTTGAGCAACGTCGCGTGGAGCTGCGGATTATGCGTCTTAATTTCCTCCGCGATGACAGCCGCTTCAACCTGCATTTCCGTCGTCACCACTTCCAGAACCTGCATAAATGAAGGTACGCCCTGGGTTAACGCCATATCGATGCGCGCGCTGCTGCGGGGAACCGGCAATCCGGCATCGCAGACCACCAGCGTATCGGTGTGACCCAGGCGGGAGATGACCGCGGAAATATCAGCGTTAAGTACGGTGCCTTTTTTCATTTTTCTCTTTTGCTCCACTAGCGAAACGTTTCGCTACAATAATTATTATCAATGTGTGAGCAGAAAACCATCACCAGAAGAGAGAAATGTGATCGCCATCGAAACGTTTCGCGAGACAGCGACAGGACATGACAAACGGAGTGAGAAACAAAAAGCCCTTCGCAACGGAAGGGCTTTTTTGACATCAGATTTCGACCTGAGTACCGAGCTCGATAACCCGGTTTGGCGGGATTTCAAACTGATCCGGCGCGCGCAGGGCGTTACGCTGCAACAGCAGATAAAGCTTGCCGCGCAGACGCAGATACCACGGCCGTTTGCCGATAATCAACGACTCATGGGACATAAAGAACGATGTCTCCATCATCCGGCAGCTGAGTCCTTCCAGGCCACAGCGATGGAACACCTCTTCGACATTTGGCGTTTCCCGCCAGCCGTAGCTGGCCACCACCCGCCAGAACGAGGGCGACAGCTGCTCAATCTGCACCCGGCGAACGTTATGCACGTAAGGCGCGTCCTCGGTGCGCAGGGTCAGGAGGATCACTCGCTCATGCAGCACCTTGTTGTGCTTCAGGTTATGCAGCAGGGCAAACGGGATCACGTTCAGGGCGCGGGACATATACACCGCGGTACCCGGGACGCGTACCGGCGGCGATTTCTCCAGTGAAGAGATCATCGCTTCCAGCGAGTTGCCGTGCTCGTGCATCCGACGCAGCAGGCGGAAGCGCTCGCTCTTCCAGGTGGTCATCACCGTAAACATCACCAGACCCAGGGATAACGGCAGCCAGCCGCCGGAGACAATCTTATCGAGGTTCGCCGAGAACAGCGGAACATCAATGCACAGGAAGGCCACCAGCATCAGCCCAACGAACAGCTTATTCCAGTGCCAGTTTTTGCGAGCCACCGTTGCCGAAAGGATGGAGGTCAGCACCATGGTGCCCGTTACCGCGATACCGTACGCCGCCGCCAGGTTAGAGGAGTGCTCGAAGCTGACGATGACGATCACTACCGAGACATACAGCAGCCAGTTAATAAACGGGATATAGATCTGCCCGGACTCCATTTCCGAGGTGTGGATGATGCGCATCGGCGACAGATAGCCCAGACGCACCGCCTGACGGGTTAAGGAGAAGACCCCGGAGATCACCGCCTGCGAGGCGATAACCGTCGCCAGCGTGGCGATAATCAGCATCGGGATCAGCGCCCACTCCGGCGCCAGCAGGAAGAACGGGTTTTTAATCGCTTCCGGATGCTTAAGCAGCAATGCCCCCTGGCCAAAATAGTTCAGCACCAGCGAAGGCAGTACGACGGAGAACCAGGCGACGCGGATCGGCAGTTTGCCGAAGTGCCCCATATCGGCGTACAGCGCTTCCACCCCGGTAATCGACAGCACCACCGCGCCAAGCGCAATAAAGGAAACGGTCTTGTACTGTAGGAAGAAGTGCACCGCCCAGTAGGGGTTCAGCGCCTGCAGAACTTCCGGGTTAGCGTAAATGCTTCGCGCGCCAAGCACCGCCAGCAACAGGAACCAGATCAGCATAATCGGCGCAAACAGCTTGCCGACCATCCCGGTCCCGTGCTTCTGGATCATAAACAGCAGGGTAAGCACGATAATGGAGATCGGCACAATCCAGCTATCGAGCTGCGGGGCGATAATTTCTAACCCCTCTATCGCCGACATGACCGAAATCGCCGGGGTTATCACCACTTCGCCATAGAAGAAACTGCCGCCGATCAGGCCGAGGATCACCAGCACAGAGGTCATCCGCGCCGAGGTATTGCGTCCGGCCAGTGACATCAGCGTTAAGATCCCGCCTTCCCCGGCGTTATCCGCCCGCATCACGAAGGTGATGTATTTAATCGATACGGTAAAGATTAACAGCCAGAAAATCAGCGACAAAAAGCCAAAAACGGCATCGCGCTCAACGCCAAAGCCAAACTGACCTGACAGGCATTCACGCAGGGTATACAGTGGACTGGTACCGATATCACCGTACACCACGCCGATGGCCGCCAGCGTTAACGCCGGCAACGATTGTTTATTATCAGTGCTCATAGACTAGTCTTTTCGTTTATAAAACAAATGTGTGCCTAGTCCCTTGGCCCACAAAAAGCGCACAGTATGCACGATTATTTGTGAAATCGTACCCCTAACAGACACCATATTAACCTGGCTCAAAAAAAATAAATCGATTCTTCAGGCTATTACCGCCCCTGCTCTAACATCTATACTCGTCCCAATAACGATACATGACAAAGCACGCAACTCAATTATGGCTCAAACACATTTACTGGCTGAAAGAATTTCCCGACTCAGCGCGGCACTCGAAAAAGGACTCTTTGAACGCAGCCACGCGATACGCCTGTGCCTGCTGGCGGCGCTCAGCGGCGAGAGCGTATTTTTGCTCGGTCCGCCGGGGATCGCCAAAAGCCTGATTGCCCGCCGCCTCAAGTTCGCCTTCCAGCAGGCGCGCGCTTTTGAATACCTGATGACCCGCTTTTCCACCCCGGAAGAGGTTTTTGGCCCACTGTCCATTCAGGCGCTGAAAGATGAAGGGCGCTACGAGCGTTTAACCGCCGGCTACCTGCCGGAAGCAGAAATCGTGTTCCTCGATGAAATATGGAAAGCGGGTCCGGCTATCCTCAACACCCTGCTGACGGCGATTAACGAACGTCACTTCCGCAATGGCGCTCACGAAGAGAAAATCCCAATGCGCCTGCTGGTGGCCGCCTCGAACGAACTCCCCGAAGCCGACAGCAGCCTGGAAGCGCTGTATGACCGAATGCTGATCCGTCTGTGGCTTGATAAAGTGCAGGATAAAGGAAATTTCCGTTCGATGCTGGTCAGCCAGCAGGATGAAAACAGCAATCCGGTGCCCAGCGCGCTGCAGGTAAGCGACGAGGAGTTTACGCAATGGCAGCAGCAGATCGGCAATATCAAACTACCGGACGCGGTGTTTGAGCTGATATTCCAGCTGCGCCAGCAGCTGGATGCCCTGCCAAACGCGCCGTACGTTTCAGATCGCCGCTGGAAAAAGGCCATTCGCCTGCTGCAGGCCAGCGCCTTCTTCAGCGGCCGCGACAGCATCGCGCCGATAGATCTTATCCTGCTGAAAGATTGTCTGTGGCACAACGTCGAGAGCATGCACCTGATGTCGCAGCAGCTGGAAACGCTGATGACCTGCCACGCCTGGCAGCAGCAGGCAATGCTGACGCGGCTCGGGGCGATTGTGCAGCGACGCATTCAAATCCAACAGCAGCAAAGTGACAAAACGGCGCTAAAGGTCACCCGCCTTGGCGGCATGTTTAGCCGCAAGCCGCACTATGAGCTGCCGGCGGAGATCCAGGGATCCACCCTGACCCTGCTGCTGCAGCAGCCGCTCAAACTTCACGATATGGAAGTGATCCACATTACTTTTGAGCGCGAGGCGTTAGCCAGCTGGCTGGAAAAAGGCGGCGAGATCCGCGGCAAGCTCAACGGGATCGGCTTTGCCCAACTGCTCAATATGGATGTCGACACCAGCCAGCATCTGGTCGTTCGCGACGTCAGCCTGCAGGGCTCACGCCTCGCGCTGCCCGGCAGCGCGTCGCAGGAGAACATGCCGGCGGAAATTCGCCAGCAGCTGGAGGCGCTGGACGATGAGTGGCACCAGCAACATAACCGCTTCAGCGAGCAGCAGAAGTGCCTGTTTATCCCGGTCGAGTGGCTGGGAAGAATCGAAGCCAGCCTGCAGGACGTCGGCGCGCAGATTAAACAGGCGAAGCAGCCATGACGCTGGATATGCTGAATGTCATGCTGGCAGTCAGCGAAGAGGGAATGATCGAGGAGATGCTGCTGGCGCTGCTGGCCTCTCCGCAGCTGGCGGTTTTCTTTGAGAAATTTCCCCGCCTGAAAAACATCATCGCGGCGGATATTCCGCGCTGGCGGGAAGCCGTTCGCGCCCGCTTAAAAGAGGTTAACATCCCGCCGGATCTGGACGCCGAAGTACAAACCTATCAGCAGGCTCAACTGCTCTCTACCTCACAGTTTATCGTCCAGCTACCGCAGATCCTCGGCAAGCTGCACCAGCTCCAGTCCCCTTTTGCCGCCCAGGCGCAGAAGCTGGTGGACGACAATGCTACCTTTACCCCGGCGCTGCATACGCTGTTTTTACAGCGCTGGCGCCTAAGCCTGGTGGTGCAAGCCACCAGCCTTAATCAGCAGTTGCTGGATGAGGAGCGCGATCAGTTGCTCAGTGAGGTCCAGGAACGAATGACACTCAGCGGTCAGCTCGATCCGGTGCTGGCGGAGAATGACACCGCCGCCGGACGCCTGTGGGATATGAGTGCCGGCGAACTGAAACGTGGCGACTATCAGCTGATTGTGCGCTATGGCGATTTTCTTAACCAGCAGCCGGAGCTGCTGCAGCTGGCGGAACAGCTGGGGCGTTCACGGGAAGCGAAATCCGTGCCGAAGAAAGACGCGCCGATGGAGACCTTCCGTAGTCTGGTGCGCGAGCCAGCGACGGTGCCGGAACAGGTCGACGGCCTCCAGCAGAGCGATGACATTCTGCGCCTGCTGCCGCCGGAGCTGGCGACGCTCGGCATCACGGAGCTGGAGTTTGAATTTTATCGCAAGCTGGTGGAGAAACAGCTCCTGACTTACCGGCTGCACGGTGACGCCTGGCGCGAAAAAATCACCGAACGCCCGGTGACGCGGCAGGATTTTGATGAACAGCCTCGCGGGCCCTTTATTGTCTGCGTCGATACCTCAGGATCGATGGGCGGTTTTAACGAGCAGTGCGCCAAAGCCTTTTGTCTGGCCCTGATGCGCGTCGCGCTGGCGGATAACCGCCGCTGCTTTATTATGCTGTTCTCCAGCGAAGTGGTGCACTACGAACTGACCTGCGAGGGCGGCCTGGAGCAGGCGATCCGCTTTCTGAGCCAGCGCTTTCGCGGCGGCACCGATCTGGCCAGCTGTTTTCGCGCCATTATTGAACGTCTGCAAAACCCGCAGTGGGTGGATGCGGATGCCGTGGTGATCTCCGACTTTATTGCCCAGCGGTTGCCGGATGAGGTGATTGCGCAGGTGGGGGAGCTACAGCGAAAGCATCAGCACCGTTTTCACGCGGTGGCGATGTCGGTACACGGCAAACCCGGCATCATGCGCATCTTCGATCATATCTGGCGCTTTGATACCGGGTTGCGTAGCCGCCTGCTGCGACGCTGGCGGCGCTAATCGTTACAGCAGCGCGGGAACGCTTTCGCGAACCTGTGCCGGCCATACGCCGCACTGCACCTGGCCGATATGGTCGAGCTGCAGCAGCAGCATCGTCAGGCGAGACTGGCCAATGCCGCCGCCGATAGTCTGCGGCATCTCGCCGCGCAGCAGCGCCTGGTGCCACTCCAGTTGCAGGCGATCTTCGTCGCCAGTCAGCGCCAGCTGGCGTTTTAGCGCCGCGGCGTCAACGCGGATCCCCATTGATGAGATCTCGAACGCATCTTCCAGCACCGGGTTCCACACCAGGATATCGCCGTTCAGTCCGGCAAAGCCTTCAGAAACCTCAGTGCTCCAGTCATCATAATCCGGCGCACGTACATCATGGCGCTTGCCATCAGAGAGTTTGCCGCCGATGCCGATTAAGAAGACGGCGCCCAGCTCTTTGGCAATCGCTCGCTCGCGGCCTTTGGCATCAAGATCCGGATAGCGACTCAGCAGCGCCTGGCTGTGAACAAAGTGGATCTGTTCCGGCAGGAACGGCGTCAGGCCAAATTCCTGGCTGACCGCCAGCTCGGTGGCTTTGATCCCGGCGTAGATCGCTTCGACGGTCGCCTTCAGCGTGCCGACGTGGCGCTCTTCATCCCCCATCACCCGCTCCCAGTCCCACTGGTCGACATAGACGGAGTGGATCGGCGTAAGACGGTCTTCATCGGGGCGAAGGGCCTTCATGTGCGTGTACAGCCCTTCGCCCGCGCTGAAGTCGTGTTGTCCCAGGGTTTGACGCTTCCATTTCGCCAGCGAATGAACCACTTCGAACTGGGCGTCGGGCAGTGTTTTCACTTTCACCTGAACCGCTTTCTCGCAGCCGGACAAGTTATCCTGCGTCCCATCGCCCACGCGGCTTAAGATTGGCGCCTGGACTTCAATCAGGCCAAGCTTCTCTTCCAGCTGACGGGAAAAATGGGATTTAACGAAACTGATCTGGCGTTGTTTTGCGATATAAGCGGTTTTCATTTTTATGACTCCTGCGTCCTGTTGCCATTGATTAAGCAACAAAACAGGCCGCCAATACAATAATCAATCAATAAAAAGGCTCGTCAACTTTTAATTCAACAAAATATAGAGCTAAAATAGTAAGAACCGTCAAACTTCATAAGAAAAAGATATGGAAAATTATCAGATCGACAATCTGGACCGCGGCATTCTCGATGCGCTCATGGCCAACGCCCGTACCGCCTATGCCGAACTGGCCAAACAATTCAGCGTCAGCCCGGGCACTATTCATGTGCGCGTCGAAAAGATGAAACAGGCGGGCATCATTACTGGCGCGCGCATTGACGTCAGCCCCAAACAGCTGGGCTATGACGTCGGCTGCTTCATCGGCATTATTCTCAAGAGCGCCAAAGACTATCCCTCCGCCCTCGCCCGCCTGGAAAGCCTGGAGGAGGTGACCGAGGCTTACTACACCACCGGCCACTACAGCATCTTTATTAAGGTGATGTGTAAATCCATCGATGCCCTGCAGCAGGTACTTATCAACAAGATCCAAACAATTGATGAAATTCAGTCCACTGAAACCCTGATCGTGCTGCAGAACCCGATCATGCGCACCATTAAGCCCTGATCGTTTTTTTTAATCCCACATTTTTCCACAGGTAGATCCCAGCTCGCTCACAGCGTACAATACGCCACTCTGAACAGTTGAGCGGGCGATCGGCGATCTATGGCAGACATTACACTTATCAGCGGCAGCACCCTGGGCAGTGCGGAATACGTAGCGGAGCATCTGGCAGAAAAGCTGGAAGAAGCAGGCTACAGCACTGAAATCCAGCACGGCCCGCTGGTGGACGATCTGCAGGCGCAAGGGATCTGGTTAGTTATCTCTTCCACCCATGGCGCCGGCGACATTCCCGACAACCTGGTTCCCTTCTATGACGTACTGCTGGCGCAGCAGGCCGATCTTTCCGCCGTGCGCTTTGGCGCCATCGGGATCGGCAGCCGTGAATACGACACTTTTTGCGGCGCGATCGATAAATTAGAAGCGGCGCTGAAGGCCTGCGGGGCAAAACAGATCGGCGAGACCCTGAAGATCAACGTGCTGGAACATGAAATTCCGGAGGATCCGGCGGAAATCTGGCTGGGATCCTGGAAAAATTTGCTCTGAGAATTGTAAAGATCGTCCGTTCTTCTGTGGATAACCATGCTTAAAAGCTTGGATCAACCGGTAGTTATCCAAAGAATAACCGGAGTATGGTTTTTGAGCTGTGCATAACCCTTCATTCTGATCCCAGCTTATACGGACCAGGATCACCGATCATTCACAGATAGTGATCCTTCTTAAGCTTTTGATCTTACTTCGTGGATCCGACTTATCCACAAAGAGAGTCGATCCTAATAAGAGATCACAATAGAACAGATCTCTATATAAAGATCTTCTTTTTAATACTCAGGATCCCGGAGTCTTTCTCAAAAGACCAAAGCCGAGTAGAATCCACGGCCCGGGCTTCAATCCATTTTCAAACCGCGTTATGCGAGGCAGACCACCATGTTTTATCAGGATCCTTTTGACGTCATTATCATTGGCGGGGGTCACGCAGGCACTGAGGCCGCAATGGCCGCAGCGCGTATGGGTCAACAGACCCTGCTTTTGACACACAATATCGACACGCTGGGGCAGATGAGCTGCAACCCGGCGATTGGCGGCATTGGGAAAGGACACCTGGTAAAAGAAGTGGACGCGCTCGGCGGTCTGATGGCCAAAGCGATCGATCAGGCAGGCATTCAGTTTAGGATACTAAACGCCAGCAAAGGCCCCGCGGTGCGCGCCACTCGCGCCCAGGCTGACCGCGTGCTGTACCGTCAGGCGGTACGCACTGCGCTGGAGAACCAGCCGAACCTGATGATCTTCCAGCAGGCAGTGGAAGATCTGATTGTCGAAAACGATCGTGTCGTAGGCGCGGTCACCCAGATGGGCCTCAAATTCCGTGCTAAAGCGGTGGTACTGACCGTCGGGACCTTCCTTGACGGCAAAATCCATATTGGTCTGGATAACTACAGCGGCGGACGCGCCGGCGACCCGCCGTCGATCCCGCTGTCTCGTCGCCTGCGTGAACTGCCGCTGCGCGTAAGCCGGCTGAAAACCGGGACCCCGCCGCGCATTGACGCGCGCACCATCGATTTCAGCGTGCTGGCGCAACAGCATGGCGATAACCCAATGCCGGTCTTCTCGTTTATGGGATCTGCCGATCAGCATCCGCGCCAGGTGCCGTGCTATATCACCCACACTAACGAGAAAACCCATGACGTGATCCGCAATAACCTCGATCGCAGCCCCATGTACGCCGGGGTGATCGAAGGGATCGGTCCACGCTACTGCCCGTCGATCGAAGACAAAGTCATGCGCTTTGCCGATCGCAACCAACATCAGATCTTCCTCGAACCGGAAGGCCTGACCTCAAACGAAATTTATCCGAACGGCATCTCCACCAGCCTGCCGTTCGATGTGCAAATGCAAATCGTCCGCTCAATGCAGGGGATGGAGAATGCGCGGATCGTCCGTCCTGGCTACGCTATTGAGTACGATTTCTTCGACCCGCGCGATCTGAAGCCGACGCTCGAGAGCAAATTCATTCAGGGTCTGTTCTTCGCCGGTCAGATCAACGGCACCACCGGTTATGAAGAAGCTGCGGCTCAGGGTCTGCTGGCCGGTCTTAACGCTGCTCGTTTCTCGGCGGAAAAAGAGGGCTGGGCACCGCGTCGCGATCAGGCCTACCTCGGCGTGCTGGTGGATGACCTGTGTACTCTGGGTACCAAAGAACCGTACCGCATGTTTACCTCTCGTGCAGAATATCGTCTG
The DNA here is from genome assembly GCF_050378715.1 of Klebsiella sp. 2-CIP_Kleb. Lineage (NCBI taxonomy): Bacteria > Pseudomonadati > Pseudomonadota > Gammaproteobacteria > Enterobacterales > Enterobacteriaceae > Klebsiella > Klebsiella sp. 2-CIP_Kleb. The sequence goes on along the minus strand of NZ_JBNRLG010000010.1, from coordinate 77,142 downwards.
ATGCTGCGCGAAGACAACGCCGACCTGCGTCTGACTGAGCAGGGGCGTGAGCTGGGTCTGGTGGATGATGAACGCTGGGCGCGTTACAACGAGAAGCTGGAAAGCATTGAGCGTGAACGCCAGCGCCTGAAATCGACCTGGGTGAACCCTCAGGCTGAGAGCGCTAACGAAGTGAACGCTCACCTGACCGCGCCGCTGTCGCGCGAAGCCAGCGGTGAAGATCTGCTGCGTCGTCCGGAAATGACCTACGAGCAGCTGGTTCAGCTCTCGCCGTTCGCGCCGGGGCTGGAAGATCGGCAGGCGGCTGAGCAGGTTGAGATCCAGGTGAAGTATGAAGGCTATATCGCGCGCCAGCAGGATGAGATCGAGAAACAGCAGCGCAACGAGAATACCTTGTTACCGGCGACACTCGACTACCGTCAGGTCACCGGACTGTCTAATGAAGTGATCGCTAAACTAAACGACCATAAACCGTCGTCGATAGGGCAGGCGTCACGTATTTCCGGGATCACCCCGGCGGCGATCTCTATTTTGCTGGTTTGGTTGAAAAAGCAGGGGATGCTGCGTCGCAGCGCCTGATTGCGGCAGCCTGCCGCGCTGATTTCCCAGTTGCATAATCAGCGTTCGCCTTTATCATTCCTGGCCCGGTAAGCGTTAGCGCCTCCGGGCTCATTATTTTTTGAAGGTACTTACCGTGCTCAACAAACTTTCTCGTCTGCTGGATGAAGCGGGTATTTTGCTCACCGATCACCAGAAAAATCAGCTGGTGGCTTACGTCGGGCTGCTCGATAAGTGGAACAAAGCCTATAACCTGACCTCCGTTCGCGATCCAAATGAGATGCTGGTGCGTCATATCCTGGACAGCATCGTCGTCGCGCCTTATCTGCAGGGCTCGCGCTTTATCGATGTCGGTACGGGACCGGGGCTGCCTGGGATCCCGTTGGCTATCGTGCGCCCGGAGTCGCATTTCACCCTGCTGGACAGCCTTGGCAAACGCGTGCGCTTCCTGCGTCAGGTGCAGCATGAGCTGAAGCTGGATAACGTTACCCCGGTGCAGAGCCGCGTGGAAGCTTTCCCGGCTGAGCCGCCGTTTGATGGCGTGATAAGCCGCGCCTTCGCATCGCTTAATGATATGGTGAGCTGGTGCCATCATTTGCCGGCCGCGAACGGTCACTTCTATGCGCTCAAAGGGTTAGCGCAAAAAGACGAAATGGAAAACCTGCCGGAAGGGTATGCCATAGCCGAGGTCATTGAGCTACATGTTCCTCAGCTGGAAGGGGAGCGGCACCTGGTGGTGATTACGCCAAAATCGAGTTAATTTTTATCAAAAAATGTGGAAAAAATGTGGCCCGTGAATGTTACAAAAATAAAGATCACCTCCCGATATTATCGGGCTGCATTTAACCATGCTTTTACTATGGTTTTTCTTGCGGTTAACTTAGCGTAACTGATTCACTGACAAAATAGTCAACTTTGAAAATATCAGGGTGCTAAAAATCGACAACGATAAACAGCATAGCGATGTTAAATTTTTATTATAAATGTCAATAAAAGGTTTTTATTGTATGTGGGGTTGTTTTAGATAATGTCCTCACTTTTTATCTTGAATATCAAAAGCATGAAAAATAGTGTTTTATGTCCTTGATTCATTAAAGGGCGCTTGAAATGTTTATTATGTGATCTAATGCACGCTTTAATTGCCGTGTTTCCACGTTATTTGCAGTTTTGTATGACCGCTCACAGAACGCTGAAATGCGCGGAAAGTTGTCCGTTGGAAAATAATTAAACATTTATTCACTATTTTGCTACTTATTGTTTGAAATCACGGGGCGTCACCGTATAATTTGTCCGCTTTTTGATGCTTGACTCTTCGTCTTAAAGGACGTTTTATACGACACGCGACATACCTCAAAGGGAGCAGGAGTAAAAACGTGATGTCAGTGTCGCTCTTGAGTCGAAACGTTGCTCGCAAGCTTCTGTTTATTCAGTTACTGGCAGTAATGGCAAGTGGACTGCTGTTCAGCCTCAAAGACCCCTTCTGGGGCATTTCCGCGGTATGCGGCGGTTTGGCAGTGGTTTTGCCAAATCTGATGTTTATGATTTTTGCCTGGCGTCATCAGGCGCATACACCAGCAAAAGGCCGTGTGGCCTGGACCTTCGCCTTCGGTGAAGCCTTCAAGGTGTTGCTGACCTTCGCCCTCCTGGCGGTGGCGCTGGCCGTTTTAAAAGTGGTATTTTTGCCACTGATCGTGACGTGGGTTTTGGTGCTGGTGGTACAAGTTCTGGCGCCAGCTGTAATCAACAACAAAGGGTAAAAGGCATCATGGCTTCAGAAAATATGACGCCGCAGGAATACATAGGTCACCATCTGAACAACCTTCAGATTGACCTGCGTACTTTCTCGCTGGTGGATCCGCACAACCCCCCGGCCACCTTCTGGACGCTCAACATTGACTCCATGTTCTTCTCGGTGGTTCTCGGTCTGCTGTTCCTGGCCATGTTCCGTAGCGTTGCTAAGAAAGCGACCAGCGGCGTACCAGGGAAATTCCAGACCTTCATCGAAATGATCATCGGCTTCGTCCATGGTAGCGTCAAAGACATGTACCATGGCAAGAGCAAGGTTATCGCGCCGCTGGCGCTGACCGTGTTCGTCTGGGTCTTCCTGATGAACCTGATGGACCTGCTGCCAATCGACCTGCTTCCTTATATCGGCGAACACATTTTCGGCCTGCCTGCACTGCGCGTGGTTCCGTCTGCTGACGTGAACATCACCCTGTCGATGGCGCTTGGCGTGTTCATCCTGATTCTTTTCTACAGCATCAAAATGAAAGGCGTGGGTGGGTTCGTTAAAGAACTGACCATGCAGCCGTTCAATCACTGGGCGTTCATTCCTGTCAACTTAATCCTTGAAGGGGTAAGCCTGCTGTCCAAACCGGTCTCTCTCGGTCTGCGACTGTTCGGCAACATGTATGCCGGTGAGCTGATTTTCATTCTGATTGCTGGTCTGTTGCCGTGGTGGTCACAGTGGGTTCTGAATGTGCCTTGGGCCATTTTCCACATCCTGATTATTACGCTGCAAGCCTTCATCTTCATGGTTCTGACGATTGTCTATCTATCGATGGCGTCTGAAGAGCATTGATTTTTACCAACACTACTACGTTTTAACTGAAACAAACTGGAGACTGTCATGGAAAACCTGAATATGGATCTGCTGTACATGGCTGCCGCTGTGATGATGGGTCTGGCGGCAATCGGTGCTGCGATCGGTATCGGCATCCTCGGAGGTAAATTCCTGGAAGGCGCAGCGCGTCAGCCGGATCTGATCCCTCTGCTGCGTACTCAGTTCTTTATCGTTATGGGTCTGGTGGATGCTATCCCGATGATCGCTGTAGGTCTGGGTCTGTACGTGATGTTCGCCGTCGCGTAGTAAGTTGTTAGAAACCTAAGCCACAGAGTTAATTAAAGAGGTATTGTGCTGTGAACATGAACGCAACAATCCTCGGCCAGGCCATCGCGTTTGTTATCTTCGTATGGTTCTGCATGAAGTACGTATGGCCGCCTTTAATGGCTGCCATCGAAAAACGCCAGAAAGAGATTTCTGACGGTTTAGCTTCTGCAGAACGCGCTAAGAAAGATTTGGACCTTGCACAGGCCAACGCGACCGACCAGCTGAAAAAAGCGAAAGCGGAAGCCCAGGTAATCATTGAGCAGGCGAACAAGCGCCGCTCTCAGATTCTGGACGAAGCTAAAGCTGAAGCAGAACAGGAACGCACCAAAATCGTTGCACAAGCGCAGGCTGAAATTGATGCTGAGCGTAAACGTGCACGCGAGGAGCTGCGTAAGCAGGTCGCTATCCTGGCTGTTGCTGGCGCCGAGAAGATCATCGAACGTTCCGTGGATGAAGCTGCTAACAGCGACATCGTGGATAAACTTGTCGCTGAACTGTAAGGAGGGAGGGGCTGATGTCTGAATTTGTAACGGTAGCTCGCCCCTACGCCAAAGCAGCTTTTGACTTTGCCGTCGAACACAACAGTGTTGAACGCTGGCAGGATATGCTGGCGTTTGCCGCCGAAGTGACCAAAAACGATCAAATGGCAGAGCTTCTCTCCGGTGCTTTGGCGCCGGAAACGCTCTCAGAAGCGTTTATCGCTATCTGCGGCGAGCAACTTGACGAAAACGGCCAGAACCTGATTAAGGTGATGGCGGAAAATAATCGTCTGAAGGTGCTCCCGGACGTTCTTGAGCAATTCATTCACCTGCGCGCGGCCAGTGAGGCCATCGCAGAGGTAGAAGTCATATCTGCCAACCAACTGAGTGATGAACAGCTTGCCAGGATCGTCAGCGCGATGGAAAAACGTCTGTCACGCAAAGTTAAGCTGAATTGCAAAATCGATAAGTCTGTTATGGCAGGTATTATCATCCGTGCGGGTGATATGGTCATTGATGGCAGCGTACGCGGCCGTCTTGATCGCCTTGCAGACGTCTTGCAGTCTTAAGGGGACTGGAGCATGCAACTGAATTCCACCGAAATCAGCGAACTGATCAAGCAGCGCATTGCTCAGTTCAATGTTGTGAGCGAAGCTCATAACGAAGGTACTATTGTTTCTGTAAGTGACGGTGTTATCCGCATCCACGGCCTTGCCGAATGTATGCAGGGTGAGATGATCTCCCTGCCGGGTAACCGTTACGCTATCGCACTGAACCTGGAGCGCGACTCCGTCGGTGCGGTGGTGATGGGTCCGTACGCTGACCTCGCCGAAGGCATGAAGGTGAAATGTACTGGCCGTATCCTGGAAGTTCCGGTTGGTCGTGGCCTGCTGGGCCGCGTGGTTAACACCCTGGGCGCGCCAATTGATGGTAAAGGTCCGCTGGAAAACGACGGTTTCTCCGCCGTTGAAGCGATCGCGCCGGGCGTAATCGAACGTCAGTCCGTCGATCAGCCGGTACAGACCGGTTATAAATCCGTTGACGCCATGATCCCAATCGGTCGTGGTCAGCGTGAACTGATCATCGGCGACCGTCAGACCGGTAAAACTGCGCTGGCTATCGATGCCATCATCAACCAGCGTGATTCCGGCATCAAGTGCGTCTATGTTGCTATCGGCCAGAAAGCGTCCACCATCTCTAACGTGGTGCGTAAACTGGAAGAGCACGGCGCGCTGGCTAACACCATCGTGGTGGTAGCGACTGCATCCGAATCTGCTGCACTGCAATACCTGGCGCCATACGCCGGTTGCGCAATGGGCGAATACTTCCGCGACCGCGGTGAAGATGCGCTGATCGTATACGATGACCTGTCTAAACAGGCTGTTGCTTATCGTCAGATCTCCCTGCTGCTCCGTCGTCCGCCAGGACGTGAAGCGTTCCCGGGCGACGTATTCTACCTCCACTCTCGTCTGCTGGAGCGTGCTGCGCGTGTTAACGCCGAATACGTTGAAGCCTTCACCAAAGGTGAAGTGAAAGGGAAAACCGGCTCCCTGACCGCGCTGCCGATTATCGAAACCCAGGCGGGTGACGTTTCCGCGTTCGTTCCGACCAACGTAATCTCCATTACCGATGGTCAGATCTTCCTGGAAACCAACCTGTTCAACGCCGGTATTCGTCCTGCGGTTAACCCGGGTATCTCGGTATCCCGTGTGGGTGGTGCAGCGCAGACCAAGATCATGAAGAAACTGTCCGGTGGTATCCGTACCGCGCTGGCGCAGTATCGTGAACTGGCGGCGTTCTCCCAGTTTGCATCCGACCTCGACGATGCAACCCGCAAACAGCTGGACCACGGTCAGAAAGTGACCGAACTGCTGAAACAGAAACAGTATGCGCCGATGTCCGTCGCGCAGCAGTCTCTGGTTCTGTTCGCAGCAGAACGTGGTTATCTGGCTGATGTAGAACTGGCGAAAATCGGTAGCTTCGAAGCCGCACTGCTGGCTTACGTCGACCGTGATCACGCTCCGCTGATGCAAGAGATTAACCAGTCCGGTGGCTATAACGACGAAATCGAAGGCAAGCTGAAAGGCATCCTCGATTCCTTCAAAGCAACCCAGTCCTGGTAACGTCTGGCGGTCTGTCTTAGGGCAGGCCGCAAGGCATTGAGGAGAAGCTCATGGCCGGCGCAAAAGAGATACGTAGTAAGATCGCAAGCGTCCAGAACACGCAAAAGATCACTAAAGCGATGGAGATGGTCGCCGCTTCCAAAATGCGTAAATCGCAGGAGCGCATGGCGGCCAGCCGTCCTTACGCAGATACTATGCGCAAAGTGATTGGTCACCTTGCGAACGGTAATCTGGAATATAAGCACCCTTACCTGGAAGAACGCGACGTTAAGCGCGTGGGCTACCTGGTGGTGTCGACCGACCGTGGTTTGTGCGGCGGCTTGAACATTAACCTGTTCAAGAAACTGCTGGCGGAAATGAAAGCATGGTCCGATAAAGGCGTTCAGTGCGACCTCGCAATGATCGGCTCTAAGGGCGTCTCTTTCTTTAACTCCGTTGGCGGCAACGTTGTTGCACAGGTGACCGGTATGGGGGATAACCCATCCCTGTCCGAACTGATCGGCCCGGTAAAAGTGATGTTGCAGGCCTATGATGAAGGCCGTCTGGACAAGCTGTACGTTGTCAGCAACAAATTTATTAACACCATGTCTCAGGTTCCGACGATCACTCAGCTGCTGCCGTTACCGGCATCAGAAGACGCTGATCTGAAACGTAAATCCTGGGATTACCTGTATGAGCCCGATCCGAAAGCGCTGCTGGATACCCTCCTGCGCCGCTACGTCGAGTCTCAGGTTTATCAGGGCGTGGTTGAAAACCTGGCCAGCGAGCAGGCCGCCCGTATGGTGGCGATGAAAGCCGCGACCGATAATGGCGGCAGCCTGATTAAAGAGCTGCAGTTGGTATACAACAAAGCTCGTCAGGCCAGCATTACTCAGGAACTCACCGAGATCGTCTCGGGGGCCGCCGCGGTTTAACCAGGTTATTTCGTAGAGGATTTAAGATGGCTACTGGAAAAATTGTCCAGGTAATCGGCGCCGTGGTCGACGTCGAGTTCCCTCAGGATGCCGTACCACGCGTGTACGAAGCCCTTGAGGTACAGAATGGTAATGAAGTTCTGGTGCTGGAAGTTCAGCAGCAGCTGGGCGGCGGTATCGTGCGTACCATCGCTATGGGTTCTTCCGATGGTCTGCGCCGCGGTCTGGATGTAAAAGACCTCGAGCACCCGATCGAAGTCCCGGTTGGTAAAGCTACGCTGGGTCGTATCATGAACGTACTGGGTCAACCGGTCGACATGAAAGGCGACATCGGCGAAGAAGAGCGTTGGGCTATCCACCGCGCAGCACCGTCCTATGAAGAGCTGTCCAGCTCTCAGGAACTGCTGGAAACCGGCATCAAAGTTATCGACCTGATGTGTCCGTTCGCGAAGGGCGGTAAAGTCGGTCTGTTCGGTGGTGCGGGTGTCGGTAAAACCGTAAACATGATGGAGCTGATCCGTAACATCGCGATCGAGCACTCCGGTTACTCCGTGTTTGCGGGCGTAGGTGAGCGTACTCGTGAGGGTAACGACTTCTACCACGAAATGACCGACTCCAACGTTATCGATAAAGTATCCCTGGTGTACGGCCAGATGAACGAGCCGCCGGGAAACCGTCTGCGCGTTGCGCTGACCGGCCTGACCATGGCTGAGAAATTCCGTGATGAAGGTCGTGACGTACTGCTGTTCGTCGATAACATCTATCGTTACACCCTGGCCGGTACGGAAGTATCCGCACTGCTGGGTCGTATGCCTTCAGCGGTAGGTTATCAGCCGACCCTGGCGGAAGAGATGGGCGTTCTGCAGGAACGTATCACCTCCACCAAAACCGGTTCTATCACCTCCGTACAGGCGGTATACGTACCGGCGGATGACTTAACTGACCCATCCCCAGCCACTACCTTTGCTCACTTAGATGCAACCGTAGTACTGAGCCGTCAGATCGCTTCCCTGGGTATCTACCCGGCTGTTGACCCGCTGGACTCCACCAGCCGTCAGCTGGATCCGCTGGTTGTTGGTCAGGAACACTACGACACCGCGCGTGGCGTGCAGTCCATCCTGCAGCGTTATCAGGAACTGAAAGACATCATCGCCATCCTCGGTATGGACGAACTGTCTGAAGAAGACAAACTGGTGGTAGCTCGCGCACGTAAGATCCAGCGCTTCCTGTCCCAGCCGTTCTTCGTGGCTGAAGTCTTTACCGGTTCTCCGGGCAAATACGTGGCGCTGAAAGACACCATCCGTGGCTTTAAAGGCATCATGGAAGGCGAATACGATCACCTGCCAGAGCAGGCGTTCTACATGGTCGGTTCCATCGACGAAGCCGTGGAAAAAGCCAAAAAACTTTAACGCCTTAATCGGAGGGTGATATGGCAATGACTTACCACCTGGACGTCGTCAGCGCAGAGCAACAAATGTTCTCTGGTCTGGTCGAAAAAATCCAGGTAACGGGTAGCGAAGGTGAACTGGGTATTTACCCGGGACACGCACCGCTGCTCACCGCCATTAAGCCTGGTATGATTCGCATCGTTAAACAGCACGGTCATGAAGAGTTTATCTATCTGTCCGGCGGCATTCTTGAAGTGCAGCCTGGCAGCGTGACCGTCCTGGCGGATACCGCAATTCGTGGTCAGGACCTCGACGAAGCGCGAGCGCTGGAAGCGAAACGCAAAGCGGAAGAGCACATTAAGAGCTCTCACGGCGATGTGGATTACGCTCAGGCGTCTGCGGAACTGGCCAAAGCGATCGCTAAACTGCGCGTTATCGAGTTGACCAAAAAAGCGATGTAACACCGGCTTGAACGTAAAAAGCCAGTCTGGTTTCCAGGCTGGCTTTTTTTATGCCCAGCTGCTGACGAGCGGATGAAGTGAAAACAGAATTCACCCTTAATTGTTATTGATTAGTTAAATGATGAAGCGTAGACTCTATTTTATGTGATGTATATCACATAAAATAGCGTTATCAAACTGCACCTGCGTCAGGAAATCATCATGAAACTGTTCCATAAAATCATCGCTAAATTTAGCGTCCTGAGCTTCTAAGCTCCGCGCTATCCCCCCCGCTGACACGACGTATCGCCCATCAAAACGACAACACTGGCGATGTGAAACCGGGCAAAGAAGGTCACCTGACGGTGGCCTTTCGTTTTTTATCGCTACATCAATCACTTTGCCGCCCTCCCCCGCCAGCGACTGGCGACGATTATCCTAGTTCTTCCCGCTGTGGGTACTGAAAATCGCTTTCCGCAGCGGCTTTATTCAGGTGGCGAAAAAACAGCAAAAGCAGTGAGATAGTCAATGATTATCCTCCCCGCCCTCCTTTTTCAGCGTTAAACTGATTTGCAGTGGTTAAAAATAGCGTCATAAAATGGTGTATAGCAGTGAGCCTGGACGTTTTCTCCACGTCTCGTTTTATGATGAAAAATATGTAGAAATTTCAACGTGAAAGGCTTTTACTTTTCGTTCTAACTACCGTCAGGATGAGTATGTCAAATAGTGCGATGAGCGTGGTTATCCTTGCCGCAGGCAAAGGGACCCGCATGTATTCCGATCTTCCTAAGGTGCTGCATACCCTGGCCGGGAAGCCAATGGTGCAGCATGTCATTGATGCCGCTAACGATTTAGGCGCATGTGCGGTACACCTGGTGTATGGCCACGGTGGCGATCTGCTGCGTCAGACGCTGCATGAAGACAACCTGAACTGGGTGCTACAGGCCGAGCAGCTCGGAACCGGACACGCCATGCAGCAGGCGGCGCCGTTCTTCAATGATGATGAAGACATCCTGATGCTCTATGGCGACGTGCCGCTGATCTCCGTCGAGACGCTACAGCGCCTGCGCGCCGCGAAGCCGCAGGGCGGGATTGGTCTGCTGACGGTGAAGCTGGATGATCCAACCGGCTACGGCCGCATTACCCGTGAAAATGGCCAGGTGACGGGCATCGTTGAGCACAAAGATGCCAGCGAGGCGCAGCGCCAGATCCAGGAAATCAACACCGGGATCCTGATCGCCGGCGGAGCAGACCTCAAGCGCTGGCTGGCGAATCTCACCAATAACAACGCCCAGGGCGAATACTACATCACCGATATCATCGCCATGGCGCATCAGGAAGGTCGCGAGATCGTTGCCGTGCATCCCCAGCGCCTGAGCGAAGTCGAAGGCGTCAACAACCGCCTGCAGCTTGCGCGCCTGGAGCGCGTCTACCAGGCTGAGCAAGCGGAAAAGCTGCTGCTGGCGGGAGTGATGCTGCGCGATCCGGCGCGTTTCGATCTGCGCGGTAAGCTGCAGCACGGGCGCGATGTGGAGATCGATACTAACGTTATTCTGGAAGGCAACGTGGTGTTGGGCGATCGTGTGAAAATCGGCGCCGGCTGCGTGATCAAAAACAGCACCATCGGCGATGATTGCGAAATCAGCCCCTACAGCGTGGTGGAAGATGCCCAGCTGCAGGCGGCCTGCACCATCGGTCCATTTGCCCGTCTGCGCCCGGGCGCCGAACTGCTGGAAGGCGCCCACGTTGGCAACTTCGTGGAAATGAAAAAAGCGCGTCTCGGCAAAGGCTCCAAGGCGGGTCATCTGACCTATCTGGGCGATGCGGAGATCGGTGATAACGTCAATATCGGCGCGGGCACCATCACCTGCAACTACGATGGCGCGAATAAACATAAAACGATTATTGGCGACGATGTCTTTGTCGGCTCGGATACCCAGCTGGTGGCCCCGGTTACGGTAGGCAACGGCGTCACTATCGCCGCCGGCACCACCGTCACACGCAATATCGCCGATAACGAACTGGTGTTGAGCCGCGTGCCGCAGGTCCATAAGCAGGGCTGGCAGCGTCCGGTGAAGAAAAAATGAACAGAATTGTCGCCGGGGGTGTACAACGCCCGGCGAACCAGGATGAGAGGGTCAACATAGATCCCCGTCCGCAGGCAGTACCATAACAATAACCCCACTCTCTACAAGGCTCGGGGCGCCCGGGAAACGGGCAAATACAGGTCAGCGACAACGCATGGCATATCGCCATTATCAGGAAATTTAACTATGTGTGGAATTGTTGGCGCAGTCGCGCAGCGTGATATTGCTGAAATCCTTCTCGAAGGTTTACGTCGTCTGGAATACCGTGGCTATGACTCTGCCGGTCTGGCGGTAGTCGACAGCGAAGGTCATATGACTCGCGTGCGTCGCCTGGGTAAGGTACAGATGCTGGCTCAGGCGGTCGAAGAGCAACCGTTACACGGTGGTACCGGGATCGCCCATACTCGCTGGGCGACGCACGGCGAACCGTCTGAGAGCAATGCGCATCCGCATGTTTCTGAACACATTGTGGTGGTCCATAACGGGATCATCGAAAACCACGAGCCGCTGCGCGCATTGCTGCAGTCTCGCGGCTATGTCTTCGTCACTGAGACCGATACCGAAGTTATCGCCCATCTGGTGCACTGGGAGCTGGAACAAGGTGGAACCTTGCGTGAAGCCGTGCTGCGCGCCATCCCGCAGCTGCGCGGCGCTTACGGCACCGTAATCATGGATACCCGCGACCCGGGAACCCTGCTGGCGGCCCGCTCCGGTAGCCCGCTGGTTATCGGTCTGGGCATGGGGGAAAACTTTATCGCTTCCGACCAGCTGGCGCTGCTGCCGGTTACCCGCCGCTTCATCTTCCTTGAAGAAGGCGACATTGCGGAAGTGACTCGTCGCTCGGTGGTGATTTTCGATAAATCCGCTGCGCAAGTGAAGCGTCAGGAGATCGAATCCAATCTGCAGTATGACGCCGGCGATAAAGGTATCTATCGCCACTATATGCAGAAAGAGATTTTCGAACAGCCAAATGCGATTAAGAACACCCTGACCGGGCGTATCAGCCACGGCGAAATCGATCTCAGCGAGCTGGGGCCGAACGCCAATGAAATGCTGGCTCAGGTTGAACATATTCAGATTGTTGCCTGCGGGACCTCCTATAACTCCGGGATGGTCTCCCGCTATTGGTTCGAGGCGTTAGCCGGCGTGCCGTGCGATGTGGAAATCGCCTCCGAATTCCGCTATCGCAAGTCTGCGGTGCGTCGTAACAGCCTGATGATCACCCTTTCCCAGTCTGGTGAAACCGCCGATACCCTGGCGGCGCTGCGTTTGTCGAAAGAGCTGGGCTATCTCGGCTCGCTGGCCATCTGCAACGTGCCGGGCTCGTCGCTGGTGCGTGAATCCGATCTGGCGCTGATGACCAAAGCCGGAACGGAAATTGGTGTGGCCTCGACCAAGGCCTTTACCACTCAGCTGACGGTGCTGCTGATGCTGGTGGCGAAACTGGCGCGATTGAAAGGCCAGGATGCGTCCATTGAGCATGATATCGTCCACGGCCTGCAGGCGCTGCCGAACCGTATCGAGCAGATGCTCTCCCAGGACAAGCGTATTGAGCAGCTGGCAGAGCGTTTCTCTGATAAGCATCATGCGCTGTTCCTTGGCCGTGGCGATCAGTACCCGATCGCTATGGAAGGGGCGCTGAAGCTGAAAGAGATCTCCTATATTCACGCGGAAGCCTACGCGGCAGGCGAGCTTAAGCACGGCCCGCTGGCGCTGATTGATGCGGAAATGCCGGTGATCGTAGTGGCGCCGAACAATGAGCTGCTGGAAAAACTGAAATCCAACATCGAAGAGGTTCGCGCCCGCGGCGGTGAGCTGTACGTTTTCGCCGACGGTGACGCCGGCTTCAACGGCAGCGACAACATGCACATCATTGAGATGCCGCATGTCGAAGAGAGCATCGCGCCTATCTTCTACACCGTACCGCTGCAGCTGCTGGCTTATCACGTTGCGCTGATCAAAGGCACTGACGTTGATCAGCCGCGTAACCTGGCGAAATCGGTCACGGTTGAGTAACGTATTATCTCTTTTGCAAAGGGCTGCCGGCGGCGGCCCTTTTTTATTTTTACCTGCTGTTTTTCGCCGATCTTGTGCGCAATATCTGGGGAGGCGATAGATGACAAACGATCGTTTTGCTCTGTGATTTCGCTGTCATAAAAAGAAAATTATTCTGTCATTGTGTGGTCATGCTAGTAGATAACCATTTGAGTTATAAGCGTATTATTTGACGTGAAATCCCCCCTCCCGGCGTGTCATAAAACTGTCATAATTCGTACATTTTACTGTCACCTCTTTGACCTATTTTGCTCACCATAGCCTCGAAACAATGATTTACGAATCCCAGCAGGAGACATTATGAACGTTATGCGTACCACCGTCGCAACAGTTGTCGCCGCGACCTTATCGATGAGCGCTTTCTCTGCTTTCGCAGCAGCAAGCCTGACTGGCGCAGGTGCAACTTTTCCTGCGCCGGTGTATGCCAAATGGGCTGACACCTATCAGAAAGAAACTGGCAATAAAGTGAACTACCAGGGTATTGGTTCCTCTGGTGGCGTTAAACAGATTATTGCCAACACCGTGGATTTCGGTGCTTCTGATGCTCCGCTGGCTGATGACAAACTGACCCAGGAAGGCCTGTTCCAGTTCCCGACCGTGATTGGCGGCGTGGTGCTGGCGGTTAACCTGCCTGGCGTGAAATCCGGCGAGCTGGTGCTGGATGGCAAAACCCTCGGCGATATCTACCTGGGTAAAATTAAAAAATGGGATGACGAAGCGATCGCTAAGCTCAACCCGGGTCTGAAGCTGCCGTCGCAGAATATCGCCGTGGTTCGCCGCGCCGATGGTTCCGGTACCTCCTTCGTCTTTACCAGCTACCTGTCCAAAGTGAATGAAGAGTGGAAATCGAAAATCGGCGCAGGCTCTACCGTTAACTGGCCAACCGGTCTGGGCGGTAAAGGCAACGACGGTATCGCCGCTTTTGTTCAGCGTCTGCCGGGCTCGATTGGTTACGTCGAATACGCTTACGCCAAGCAAAACAACCTGGCGTACACCAAACTGGTCTCTGCCGACGGCAAGCCGGTTAGCCCGACTGAAGACAACTTCGCTAACGCCGCAAAAGGCGTTGACTGGAGCAAGTCTTTCGCTCAGGACCTGACTAACCAGAAAGGTGAAAACGCATGGCCGATCACCTCAACCACCTTCATCCTGGTGCATAAGGCGACGAACAAGCCTGAGCAGACCGCCGAAGTGCTGAAGTTCTTTGACTGGGCGTATAAAAACGGCGGGAAAGAAGCCAATGCGCTGGATTACGCGACGCTGCCGGAAAGCGTGGTAGAGCAGGTTCGTGCGGCATGGAAAACCAACGTCAAAGACAGCAGCGGTAAAGCGCTGTACTAACAGTAGATTTTTGACGAAGATGGCGGGGGCGTTCAGGCGCTGCCCGCCCTACGGTTCAGACTGTAGGCCCGGGAGCCAACGCCACCGGGCATTTATTCGAACAAGTTTTAATACGTAAAGAGTAATCTATGGCTGCAACCAAGCCTGCATTTACCCCTCCGGGGAAAAAGGGTGACATAATTTTCAGTGCGCTGGTAAAACTGGCTGCGCTGATTGTGCTATTGATGCTGGGCGGCATCATCGTTTCCCTGATCATCTCTTCCTGGCCGAGCATTCAAAAGTTTGGCTTTGCCTTTTTGTGGACCAAAGAGTGGGATGCGCCCAACGAAATCTTCGGCGCGCTGGTGCCGATCTACGGAACTCTGGTGACTTCCTTTATCGCGCTGCTGATCGCCGTCCCGGTGAGCTTCGGCATCGCGCTGTTTCTGACTGAACTGTCCCCCGCCTGGCTCAAGCGCCCGCTGGGCATTGCGATTGAGCTGCTGGCGGCAATCCCGAGTATCGTGTACGGCATGTGGGGCCTATTTATTTTCGCCCCGCTGTTTGCGACTTACTTCCAGGAGCCGGTGGGTAACGTCCTGTCGACCATCCCGTTCGTCGGCGCGCTGTTTGCCGGCCCGGCGTTTGGGATTGGCATTCTCGCCGCTGGCGTCATTCTGGCCATCATGATCATCCCTTATATCGCCGCGGTCATGCGCGATGTTTTCGAACAGACGCCGGTGATGATGAAAGAGTCGGCCTATGGCATCGGCTGCACCACCTGGGAAGTGATCTGGCGCATCGTTTTACCGTTCACCAAAAACGGGGTGATCGGCGGCGTGATGCTCGGTCTGGGCCGCGCGCTGGGTGAAACCATGGCGGTCACCTTTATCATCGGCAACACCTACCAGCTCGACAGCATATCGCTGTATATGCCGGGGAACAGCATTACCTCCGCGCTGGCCAACGAATTTGCCGAAGCGGAAACCGGCCTGCACGTGGCGGCGCTAATGGAGCTGGGCCTGATCCTGTTCGTTATCACCTTTATCGTTCTGGCGGCGTCGAAGTTTATGATTATGCGCCTCGCGAAGAATGAGGGGGCACGCTAATGGCGACCATTGAAATGCAAAGCACCGCCGAGCTGGCGGAGTCCCGCCGCAAGATGCAGGCCAAACGCCGCATGAAGAACCGTATCGCTCTGGCGCTGTCGATGGCCACCATGGCGTTTGGTTTGTTCTGGCTTATCTGGATCCTGATGGCGACCATAACCCGCGGCTTCGACGGCATGAGTCTGGCGCTGTTTACCGAAATGACGCCGCCGCCGAATACCGCGGGCGGTGGTCTGGCCAACGCCCTCGCCGGCAGCGGCCTGCTGATCCTGTGGGCAACCGTCTTTGGTACGCCGCTGGGTATCCTCGCCGGAATTTATTTGGCGGAGTATGGCCGCAAGTCGGTGCTGGCTGAAATTATCCGCTTTATCAACGATATTCTGCTTTCCGCACCGTCTATCGTGGTCGGCCTGTTCGTCTACACCATCGTGGTGGCGCAGATGCAGCACTTCTCGGGCTGGGCGGGCGTTATCGCCCTGGCGCTGCTGCAGGTGCCTATCGTTATTCGTACCACCGAAAACATGCTGAAACTGGTGCCGGATAGCCTGCGTGAAGCGGCCTATGCGCTGGGGACGCCGAAGTGGAAGATGATCTCGGCGATCACCCTGAAAGCCTCCGTCTCAGGGATTATGACCGGGATCCTGCTGGCTATCGCCCGTATCGCTGGGGAAACGGCGCCCTTGCTGTTCACCGCGTTGTCTAACCAGTTCTGGAGCACCGACATGATGCAGCCGATTGCCAACCTGCCGGTGACCATTTTCAAATTTGCCATGAGTCCGTTTGCGGAGTGGCAGCAACTGGCATGGGCCGGGGTATTGATTATCACCCTGTGCGTCTTGCTGCTGAACATCCTGGCGCGCGTTATCTTCGCCAAGAAGAAACACGGTTAATTTTTTGCGGCGCAGCCACGGCTGCGCTGAATGAGGAAGAGATTGAGATGAGTATGGTGAAAACAGCTCCGGGTAAGATTTCAGTTCGTAACCTGAACTTCTACTACGGCAAATTCCATGCCCTGAAGAACATCAACCTGGATATCACCAAAAACCAGGTAACGGCGTTTATCGGTCCGTCAGGCTGTGGTAAATCCACCCTGCTGCGCACGTTCAACAAAATGTTTGAACTGTATCCAGAGCAGCGTGCGGAAGGTGAGATCCTACTGGATGGCGACAATATTCTGACTAACACCCAGGATATCGCCCTGCTGCGCGCTAAGGTTGGCATGGTGTTCCAGAAGCCAACGCCGTTCCCGATGTCCATTTACGACAACATCGCTTTCGGGGTGCGCCTGTTTGAAAAACTGTCCCGTGCCGATATGGACGAGCGCGTGCAGTGGGCGCTGACCAAAGCCGCATTATGGAACGAAACCAAAGATAAACTGCACCAGAGCGGGTATTCTCTCTCCGGTGGTCAGCAGCAGCGTCTGTGTATTGCCCGCGGTATCGCGATCCGCCCGGAAGTGCTGCTGCTTGATGAGCCGTGCTCCGCGCTGGACCCGATCTCCACCGGGCGTATCGAAGAACTGATCACCGAGCTGAAACAGGACTACACCGTCGTTATCGTGACTCACAACATGCAGCAGGCTGCGCGTTGCTCCGACCATACGGCATTTATGTATCTTGGCGAGCTGATTGAGTTCAGCAATACGGATGATCTGTTCACCAAGCCCGCGAAGAAACAAACTGAAGATTATATTACTGGCCGCTACGGTTGATTTGCCCTTGTGCTTTCAGGCTCTCACCAGTTGGGCAATCAGGAGACACCATGGACAACCTAAATCTTAACAAACATATTTCCGGCCAGTTCAACGCTGAACTGGAGTATATCCGCACCCAGGTGATGACCATGGGGGGGCTGGTGGAGCAACAGCTTTCTGATGCGATCACCGCAATGCATAACCAGGACAGCGAACTGGCGAAACGCGTGATTGACGGCGACAAACAGGTCAACATGATGGAAGTGGCGATCGATGAAGCCTGCGTGCGCATCATCGCCAAGCGCCAGCCGACCGCCAGCGACCTGCGCCTGGTGATGGCGATCATCAAGACTATCGCTGAGCTGGAACGCATTGGCGATGTGGCGGATAAAATCTGCCGTACCGCGCTGGAGAAGTTTTCCCAGCAGCATCAGCCGCTGCTGGTGAGCCTTGAATCGCTGGGCCGCCATACGGTGCAGATGCTGCATGACGTGCTGGATGCCTTCGCGCGTATGGATCTCGACGAGGCGGTACGTATCTATCGCGAAGACAAGAAAGTCGACCAGGAATATGAAGGCATCGTACGTCAGCTGATGACCTACATGATGGAAGACTCGCGCACTATCCCCAGCGTCCTGACGGCGCTGTTCTGCGCGCGCTCCATCGAGCGTATCGGCGACCGCTGCCAGAATATCTGCGAATATATTTTCTACTTCGTCAAAGGCCAGGATTTCCGTCATGTGGGCGGCGATGAACTGGATAAATTGCTCGCTGGTAAAGATCCGAAAGAGTAATAATCATTTTGTCTAATTCTGATGAATGGATTTATCAGAATTAGATATGATTCCTCCACCGGCAGCGATATTGCTGAGATTATCGTCACAATTAACAGGCTGCCCGTTTGAGTTCTTCATTTTATCGCGTAACAATCAGCATCCACTGACTGAGCGCGCAAGCTCAGAATGTTTTAAACGGATTGTTACTGCGACAGCAGGCAAAACCTGATATTGCCACCACGGCGGCGATATCAGGTTTTTTTATGTGTGCGAAGAATGACTTAATAAGGGTTGCTACCGCGATGCGCGGGCAAAACCTGAAGAGGATTATCTGTTAAGGCAGATCGTCTTCTTCGGGTTTTTTTTGCTTTTTTCCAGGCGCAAAAATAACAGTCCCCGCGCCCTTAAGCGGTATGGATAAAGCTATTTGAACCCGCGCGATGCTTGTCGCTGTCGTTTTTATTAATGCCAATACTTATATAAGGGAATATTATGATGAGAAAAACCAGGATCGCTTCGGCGATAGCCTTGCTGGCGCCGCTTTGTTATTCAACCTCCCTGATCGCGAGCCAGCTGACGGTAGAGCAACGGCTTGAGTTGCTGGAAAAAGCGCTCAGCGATACGCAAAAAGAGCTCAAAAAATATCAAGACCAGGAGAGAAAAAGAGACCAGATTTGGGCCTCATGGTCTCCGCCTGCAGAGAGCCAGAAGCGCAACGTCGCGGCGGCAGCCGGACCGAAAGCAGCGGTGAAACCGGATGCGGTACTGGTCAAAAATCAACAACCTGCTACAGACAGTGCACCAGCCTACAGCGCGATGACGCTGAAAGATTTTAGCAGGTTCGTCAAAGATGAAATTGGCTTTAGCTATAACGGCTACTTCCGCTCGGGCTGGGGAACCGCCTCGCATGGCTCGCCAAAATCGTGGGCCATCGGCTCGCTTGGCCGTCTGGGCAATGAATATTCCGGCTGGTTCGATCTGCAGCTGAAGCAGCGGGTGTTTCAGGAAGGCGATAAACGCGTCGACGCCATCGTGATGCTCGACGGGAACGTTGGCCAGCAGTATTCCACTGGCTGGTTTGGCGACAATGCCGGCGGCGAAAACTACATCCAATTCTCGGATATGTACGTTAACACCAAAGGATTCCTGCCGTTTGCCCCGGAGGCCGATTTCTGGGTCGGCAAACACGGTGCGCCAAAAATCGAGATCCAGATGCTGGACTGGAAAACGCAGAGAACCGATGCGGCGGCTGGCGTGGGGCTGGAAAACTGGCAGGTTGGCGTCGGGAAATTCGATATCGCGCTGGTGCGGGAAGATGTTGATGACTACGATCGTTCCTTGAGCAATAAGCAGCAAATAAACACCAATACCCTTGATATCCGTTACAAAGAGATCCCGCTGTGGGATAAAGCCAGCCTGATGGTCAGCGGACGCTATGTCGCTGCCAACCAAAGTTCTTCTGAGAAATATAAAGAGGGCAATGAAGGCTATTATCCATGGAAAGATACCTGGATGGCCGGCACCTCGTTAACGCAAAAATTTGCTAACGGCGGCTTTAACGAATTCTCTTTCTTACTGGCGAATAACTCCATTGCCAGCAGCTTCTCGCGCTATGCCGGATCCAGCCCCTATACCACCTTTAACGGCCGCTATTATGGCGACCATACCAATGGCACCGCCGTGCGCTTAACCTCGCAAGGGGAAACCTATTTACGTGATGACATTATTATGGCGAATGCCATCGTTTACTCTTTTGGTAACGACGTTTACAGCTACGAGACCGGGGCCCACTCCGATTTTGAATCCATCCGTACGGTCCTGCGACCGGCTTATATCTGGAATAAATATAACCAGACCGGCGTCGAACTGGGGTACTTCAAGCAGCAAAACAAAGATGTTACCGGCAAAAAATATAACGAGTCCGGCTATAAGACCACGCTGTTCCATACCTTCAAAGTTAATACCAGTATGCTGACCTCGCGCCCGGAAATTCGCTTCTATGCCACCTATATTAAAGCGAAGGATATCGACCTGGATAAGGCCGCGAATAACACCACCAGCATTTTTGAAGACGGTAAAAACGATCAGTTTGCCGTAGGGGCGCAGGCGGAAATCTGGTGGTGAGACGATAACAGAACGGACACAACATAAGAGGAATAACGATGAAACGACATGCAATTTATTTCGCCCTGGCGCTGGCGGGCGCGGCGTTCACCATTCAGGCGGCACCGTTGCCCGCGGTGCCGGACCCCTCCCTGCCGGTGAGCCACTTTATCACCCAAGTTAACGCGGATAAAAGTATCACTTACCGCCTGTTTGCCCCTGATGCCCGGCGGGTTTCGGTAGTCACCGGCGCCACGCCGGACTCTTTTGTCTCGCACGACATGACCAAGGCAGCGGACGGAGTCTGGACATGGAAAAGCGAGCCGATGAAGCCCAATCTCTATGAATACTATTTCGATGTGGATGGCTTCCGCTCGGTAGATACCGGCGGCCGCTATCAGAAGCCGCAGCGCCAGGTGAACACCAGTTTGATTCTGGTGCCGGGCAGTATTCTTGACGATCGGGCGGTCGCGCACGGCGATCTGCGCACCCTTACCTATCACTCAAAGGCGCTGAATGCGGAACGTCGTCTCTATGTCTGGACGCCGCCGGGTTATAGCGGAACCGGCGATCCGCTGCCGGTGCTCTATTTCTATCATGGCTTTGGCGACAGCGGCCTGTCGGCCATCGATCAGGGGCGGATCCCGCAAATCATGGATAACCTGCTGGCGGAGGGCAAGATCAAGCCAATGCTGGTGGTGGTCCCGGATACCGAAACCGATATCCCGGAAGCCATCGCGGAAAACTTCCCGCCGCAGGAGCGACGCAAAACCTTCTATCCGCTAAATGCGAAAGCGGCTGATAACGAGCTGATGAACGATATCATTCCGCTGATTGATGCGCGTTTTAATGTGCGTAAAGACGCGGATGGCCGGGCGCTCGCCGGGCTGTCGCAGGGCGGCTATCAGGCGCTGGTCTCCGGAATGAATCATCTGGAGAGCTTTGGCTGGCTCGCCACGTTTAGCGGCGTCACAACCACCACGGTGCCGAATGCTGGTGTGGAAGCACAGCTGAAACATCCTGAGGCCATCAATAAACAGCTGCGTAACTTTACCGTGGTCGTCGGGGAAAAAGATTCCGTGACCGGCAAAGACATCGCGGGTCTGAAAAGCGAGCTGGAAAAACAGAAGATCAACTTTGACTATCACGCCTATCCCGGCCTGAACCATGAAATGGACGTCTGGCGCCCTGCCTACGCGGAGTTTGTGCAAAAACTGTTTAAATAGCCGGAGGGGGCGTTTAGCCCCCGTTTTCCGCGAGTGAAGAAAGACAAGATGAAAGTGCTTGTGTCCGAAGATAATGAGTTAAGCCGGTCGCCAGCCATCCTGTTCTGGGCGAGATCACAGCGCTACCGGGCTACCCTTGCTGCCAACCGTCGCCCGGCCGGGCGACGCCGGGGGCTAGCGAGTGATATCCCAACCGCGCGCTTTCCACAATGCCGGCAGCGCAGCCAGATCGGTAAAGGTTGTCACTTTGGGATGATCGATTGGCGGGTTGTGCGGATCGGCGCAGAAGTAGAACACCTCCATGCCGGCGGCTATTCCCGATTGTGCACCTGCACTGGAATCATCAACCAGAATGCAGTTCTCAACGTTAACGTTCATCGCCTTTGCGGCATGGAACATCAGCGCCGGATCGGGTTTCCAGCGCTGAATATCGTAGCCGCTGTACAACCGGTCAGCGAAATGGTGCAGCAGGCCGGTGCGGCCGAGAGAGTGTTGCATCTTACTGACCGGGCCATTGGAGACCACGCACATCGGGACGCTTACCGCATCCAGCAGCGCCTGGGCTCCAGCAATCACCTCAAGTTCGCTATCGAACAGGCGGGCGACTTCCGCACGGTAAATCGGCTCCAGGGTGGCCTTTTGCAGGTTAACGCCATGCTCGGCGTTGATGGTGTCGATTATTTCGTACAGCTTTACGCCTTTGAAGCGCTTAAAAATCTCTGCCAGCTCCAGCGTAATGCCAAATTCCTGGAACATGTGCACGTAGGCGCGGGAGCAAATTACCTCGCTGTCGACCAGCGTGCCGTCACAGTCAAAAAATACTGCTTCTGGTTGAGTCATAGCCATTCCATATTAACAAGTTTAACGTTTTCGTCATGTCCAATGCCGCGACGCAATCGTTGCCGTATAAGCAAAATAAATGAAAAAAATTACCATACAACCGCGCCTGGCGCTGTAATTTGGTATAGGATAGCGTCGAATTTTCCCTCCTTACGTTCGGAAACCGATAATGAGTCAACAACAAACCAGCCAGTCTTCTGGCCAGGGTCTGCTGGAGCGCGTATTTAAACTGCGCGAGCACGGCACCACGGTGCGCACGGAAGCCATCGCCGGTTTCACCACGTTCCTGACGATGGTGTATATCGTTTTTGTTAACCCACAAATTCTTGGCGTAGCGGGCATGGATACCAGCGCCGTGTTTGTGACCACCTGTCTGATTGCCGCTTTCGGCAGTATCATGATGGGGCTGTTCGCGAACCTGCCGGTTGCTCTGGCGCCGGCGATGGGCCTGAACGCCTTTTTCGCCTTTGTGGTGGTGCAGGCGATGGGCCTGCCATGGCAGGTCGGCATGGGCGCGATTTTCTGGGGCGCCGTCGGCCTGCTGCTACTGACGATCTTCCGCGTACGCTACTGGATGATCGCCAATATTCCGCTGAGCCTGCGCGTGGGCATCACCAGCGGGATCGGCCTGTTTATCGGTATGATGGGCCTGAAGAACGCCGGGGTGATTGTCGCCAACCCGGAAACGCTGGTCAGCATTGGTCATCTTACCTCCCACAGCGTGCTGCTGGGCGTGCTGGGCTTCTTTATCATCGCGATTCTGGCGTCGCGCAACATTCACGCCGCGGTACTGGTCTCTATCGTTGTGACCACCCTGCTGGGCTGGATGCTGGGGGATGTGCACTACACCGGTATCGTCTCAGCGCCGCCGAGCGTGACTTCGGTGATCGGTCATGTCGATCTGGCGGGCTCCCTGAATCTGGGCCTGGCCGGGGTAATCTTCTCCTTTATGCTGGTCAACCTGTTTGACTCCTCCGGGACGCTGATCGGCGTGACGGATAAAGCGGGTCTGGCGGACGCCAACGGTAAATTCCCGCGCATGAAGCAGGCGCTGTTTGTCGATAGCGTCTCGTCGGTGGCAGGTTCCTTCATCGGCACCTCATCGGTAACAGCGTATATCGAATCCTCCTCCGGCGTTTCCGTAGGCGGGCGCACCGGCCTGACCGCCGTTGTCGTCGGTATCCTGTTCCTGCTGGTTATCTTCCTCTCTCCGCTGGCGGGGATGGTTCCGGCCTATGCGGCCGCCGGCGCGCTGATTTACGTCGGCGTGCTGATGACCTCCAGCCTGGCGCGCGTGAAGTGGGATGACCTGACGGAAGCGGTACCGGCGTTTATCACCGCGGTGATGATGCCGTTTAGCTTCTCGATCACTGAAGGTATCGCCCTGGGCTTTATCTCCTACTGCGTGATGAAGATCGGCACCGGCCGTCTGCGCGACCTCAGCCCTTGCGTAATTATCGTCTCGCTGCTGTTCGTGCTGAAGATTGTCTTTATTGATGCACATTAATCCGCACGCATGATGAAAAAGCCCGGCATCGCTGCCGGGCTTTTTTTATGCTTTTACCCGCTTAATATAATCGCCAAAGGCGGTCAGCTGGCCGCGCAGATGGTCGAGGGTGCTCTGATCGACCACTTCACCTGACTGCGGATCCACTTTGTTCTGGATCACGCCGCCCATAAATTCCGGTTTATTCATTACCATCGCATCGAGGAACACCAGAATCTGCCGCAGATGATACTGGCAGCGCGCGCCGCCGATGGCGCCCATTGAGCTGGTTTGAATCAGCACCGGCTTGCCGGACAGCGGCTGCTCTGGCAGGCGTGAAAGCCAGTCGATGGCGTTTTTCAGGCCGCCAGGCACGGAATAGTTATACTCGGGGGTGACGATCACCACGCCATCCGCCTCGCGGATCTGTTGCGCAATCTCCTGCACGCGCTGCGGGAATCCCTCTTCTTCCTGAATATCAGCATCGTACAGCGGAATATCGCCGATTGACGGCAGCGCGGAGATGTCCATGCCCGCCGGCGCGATGCCGGGCAGGGTACGCGCGACCATTCCATTAAACGACCCTTTACGCAGGCTGCCGAGTAACGTAACCACTTTCAAGGTATCTGACATGATTGCTCCTTTGGATCATGATGCCGGCAAGACCGGTCAATTGAGGGATAAGGTTTTTTCCGTGGGTAGGCTGGTAAAGCGCATCAGGCGGGCTGACGGCTCGCGCGCGCGCCGCTGAGCGTCCGCCAGGCTGTGCCAGTCGCCTCCCTTTGCGTCATACTCCCAGACCTTCAGGGGGCCGATATTCGGGGTAGCGGCAATCGACCACACCAGCAGCGATTCGGCGTCACAGACGGCTTCGATCGGCAGGCTGCCGGCGGTACGCAGGCGGCCGGAGCCAGGCAGCAGCTGCAGCTGCGTTGATGTTTCACCGGTCAGCTTCAGCACGCTGCGCCGCAGCGCCACCAGTTGGCTGCGCGCTTCGTCCGGGTCATGCTGAATGTTAACCCACAGATTCTCATTGTTACTGAAATTTTGCCGGTCGGCGTCGTGGCTGCGGACAGTGCGCTGCAGCTCCATATCGAGGCCACAATCCCCTTCGGTGGTCAGCGCTACGCCAACGATATTGCCAGTATAAGAGATAGAGAAGCGGGGGAGGTGACGATCGCTAAAAACCGGTCGGCCATTGGCTTCGTTAACGATTTCAGGCAGCTCGCCGATGCCGTAAAGCATAAACAGCAGTTCGGCGAGCAGCGACCGCGAAGCGCGAAAGCGGGCTTGCCGGTATTCAGGGAGCCGACGTGCGGATTGATGACAGGCCGCTGACAAACGTGTCGATAGCGGCTCCCCGGTACTGAGTATCCCTCGTGCAAAATGCGTTGCCATACGTCGCTCCGTGAGTAATGGTCTGAATGAAAACTGCGGGCGCTATTATCGCCTGGTATTAACAGGTTTTAATGCCGAAATCCCCCCTTGAAAAGGGAATTTGTTTGGATTTTACAAATTATTGCGCAAATAAGGTGCTACGGACACGAAACAAAGCTTACAGCGTACCGGAATAGAGCGCTTTCAACGTATCTCTAAGCCAGACAAGCTTCGGGTTGTAGCTGTTGCGTTTATGCCATAGCAAGGTGAAGGGGACGCGAAGCTTTTCCAGATGCTGCGGCTCCAGCGGCAGCGGCCGGGAGACCAGCGGTAGCTGATGCTGCTGATTATAGTGCTGGCAGTAGCGTGGCGCGGTGGCCAGCATGGTGTGCTGCGGTTGAGCCGCCATAAAGAGGGATTGCTCAAACCCCGGCACGGTCAGCGCCACATTACGCTTATGCCCCAGCTCCTGCAGCACGTCGTCCAGCGCCCAGGTATCGCGTTGTTCCCAGCAGATGGTGATATGCGGATAGCGTAAGAATGCCGCCAGATCCCACTCCTCCCTGAGCGCCGGATGATCGGCGCGCAGCCAGACCTGCGGCAGGTCGGTGAACAGCACATCAAAATCGATATACCACGGCAGCAGGCTCAGCAGCTCCCGCGACTGCGGATGGCTTTCGCGTCCGCAGAAGCCGATATCCACCTCGCCGCGGATGATGGCGTCCAGGGAGTCGTAGTCCCAGTTGCGCAAACGAATCAATGCCTGCGGGTAGCGCTGATAGATGCGCTGGGAGAGGGTGTTAAACAGGATCATCAGCAACGGCGTTTCCGCCGCCAGCTCGAACTTGAGGCCGCTCGGCATGGTGTGGTGCGGTTTATCGAGGATCTGGTTGCCCATCTGCATCCAGTCCGCCAGATCCTGCTCCATGCTGCTGACCAGCGGTGTAGGCGCCAGACCCAGCGGCGTTTTGACAAACAGCGGATCGTCAAACCAGGCGCGCAGCTTGGCCAGCGACTTGCTCACCGCCGAGGGCGAAACGTTCATCCGCTTCGCCGTACGGGTGACGCTGAGCTCCTGGGTCAGGAGCTGCAGGCAGAGCAGTAAATTAAGATCGAGACTCGAAAGCGGCTTCTTCATTGTGTTGCGCAACCCGCGGCGGAGTGGCGACCAGTAGCAGAACAAGACTCACTATGCTACAGGCAATGAGTATCCCGATCAGCATATTCATTGCGCTGAGTCCGATGATGGCGGCGATCCAAATCCACAGCGACGAACCGCACACCTGCGCGATGCCGAGGACCGAGCTGGCGACACCGGCGCGCAGCGTGAATGGCCCCAGGGCCTGGCTCATTGCGACGCCGAAGCCGACGGAGAAGCCGGCGCAAATCATGCCCAGCCCGACCAGGGTGACGACCTGCTGGGTGGCGAGGCTCAGCGCCACGCCTGCCGCCAGGAACAGCAGCTGCGAGGTTATCATCAGGGTGCGTGGTTTAAACAGCGACAGGGCGAACGGCGTCGAGAAGGAGACCGCCATGCTGACCATCGCCATCAGCGCCATCGTCATGGAATAGGTGCCGCGATCGAACCCCATCTCCTCCATCATCAGTACCGGCGAGACGTTCACGTAGGTGAGGATCGCCGTCACGCTGAGGGTGGTGATGAGAATGCGGCTGAGGAAAAAGCGGTTCAACAGCGATTCGCCCGCGCCATGCTGCGGCATAGCCGTCTGCGCAGGCGCCGTCGGACGCGTCTCGCGCAGGATAAATACCGCCAGCAAACCCACTGTTACCCCCATGCCGATCATGGTGTAGAACAGACTCTGCCACGGGTATTTCAGCATGATCAGGTGGCCGAGCACCGGCGCCAGCACGGGGATGATGCAGGTAATGCCGTTGAGCAACGACAGCACTTTGGCCCGTCGACGGTCGTTCAGCGTATCGCGCAGAATAGCGAAAGCCACCACGTAGCAGCAGCCGGCGCCGATCCCCTGGATAAAGCGTCCGGTAAGGAAGTGGCTGCTGGTGTGCGCCTGCGCGCAGAGCAGGGAGGCGATAACAAAGATCGCCGCCCCCACCATGGCGACAGGCTTACGCCCCGAGCGGTCGGCGATACGGCCAGCAAACAGCATCGCGGAGGCCATTCCGGCCAGATAGACCGAGAAGGCGATATGTAATTGCGCCTCGCTGGCTCCCAGATCCTGAGCAATACGCGGCAGGCCGACGAGATACATATCGATGCCGGAGGGATAGAGCAGAACCAGGGCAAAGCTGCAGAGAAGAAAGCGTGTCATGAGATCCTCGCGATGTGAATGGCGTTCAGCATAGTGAGGAACGTCCCGCAAGACGAGTTGCCATTTGGACAACGCTATTTTCCTGGCAGGAAACGCGAACTAGCGACCCCGGCATCGCCACACGCGGGCCATCCCTTCGCTTTCCGGCCGAACGCTTTCGAAGCCAAACTTCGCGTACAGCTCCGGAACATCCGCCACCAGCGTAACGTAGGCGCCGTCAAAGGCGTTAGCGTCCAGCCAGGCAACCAGCTTCTCCATCACCAGCCGCCCAAGGCCCTTTCCCTGGTGAGCCGGATCGACGGCGACGTCGACAATGTCGAAATTAATTGCGCCGTCGCCGACGATGCGCCCCATGGCGATAGGCGTCTCCTGCCAGAGGATATGTACGCCATAACAGCTGCGCGGCAGCCCGGCTCTGGCGCCTTCCAGGGGGCGCGGCGACATACCCGCTACCTCTCGCAGGTGGCAAAACGCTTCGGCGGAGGGCACCTTCTCGATCACGGTATATTCAACGGTCATGCTTTAGTCTCGTGGTTAAGGGGAGATAAAAGTAGAGAACGTTGCGCCGCAAAGGGCAAGAAAAAACCCGCATTAACGCGGCGTTAATGCGGGTGAGTGAACATTTACGGACTAAACGTTATTTGCCGATACAGAAGCTGGAGAAGATGCGGCCCAGCAGGTCATCGGAGGTGAACTCCCCGGTGATCTCGCTCAGCGCCTGCTGCGCGAGACGCAGCTCTTCCGCCAGCAGCTCGCCGGCCCAGGCGCCCAGCAGCTGGGCTTTGCCCTGCTGCAGATGGTTCGCCGCCTCTTCCAGCGCCTGCAGATGGCGACGGCGGGCGAGGAAGCCGCCTTCCATATTGGTATCGAAGCCCATGCTCTGCTTGAGGTGGTTACGCAGCACCTCGACGCCTTCGCCAGTGCGTGCCGACAGGCGGATCAGTGAGTGGCCATTTACTTCGCTGATACCCAGCGCTTCGCCGGTGACATCGGCTTTATTACGCACCACGGTAATCGGCAGTTTAGCGGGCAGGCGCTCGATAAAATCTGGCCAGATCTCCGCCGGATCAACGGCGCTGGTGGTGGTGCCATCGACCATAAACAGCACTCGATCGGCCTGGGCAATCTCCTGCCAGGCACGCTCGATGCCGATACGTTCCACTTCGTCATTGGCGTCGCGCAGGCCTGCGGTATCAATGATATGCAGCGGCATGCCGTCGATATGGATATGCTCGCGCAGCACGTCGCGGGTGGTGCCGGCGATGTCGGTGACGATCGCTGCTTCGCGGCCCGCCAGGGCGTTCAGCAGGCTCGATTTACCGGCATTTGGCCGCCCGGCGATCACCACCTTCATCCCTTCGCGCAGCAGACTGCCCTGACGGGCTTCGGCGCGGACGGCGTCGAGGTCGGCCATCACCTCGTTCAGCTGGGCTTCAATTTTGCCGTCGGAGAGGAAATCAATTTCTTCATCCGGGAAATCAATCGCCGCTTCCACGTAGATGCGCAGGTGAGTGAGCGCTTCCACAAGGTGGTTAACCCGCGCGGAGAAGGCCCCCTGCAGTGAGTTCAGCGCCGAGCGCGCCGCCTGTTCTGAGCTGGCGTCGATAAGGTCGGCGATGGCCTCTGCCTGCGCCAGGTCGAGCTTGTCGTTAAGGAACGCGCGCTCAGAGAATTCGCCCGGCCTGGCGATGCGCAGGCCCGGCAGGGTCAGAATACGTTTAAGCAGCAGGTCGAGAATGACCGGGCCGCCGTGGCCCTGCAGCTCAAGCACATCTTCCCCGGTAAAGGAGTTCGGCCCGGGGAACCAAAGCGCAATCCCCTGATCAAGCGGCGTACCGTCAACGTCGTTGAACGGCAGGTAGTCGGCATAGCGCGGTTTCGGCAGCTTGCCGAGTACCGCCTGCGCGACGTCGCGCGCTTTGAGGCCGGAGATGCGCAGGATGCCCACACCCCCGCGTCCCGGTGGGGTTGCCTGGGCGACGATAGTGTCGTTATGGCTCATGGTGACTCTCTATGTAGATGTAAAAAAGGCGGTCCATTGACCGCCTTCTCTGGCATTAACGTTACCGTAACTACTCTAAATCATTCAAGTCGCAGATGCGTTGCCTTGAAGAATGAAGAGTATCAGGATTTCTTCTTCTCGCGGCTATGCAGGCCACGCTTCTCCAGACCACGGTAAATCAGCTGCTGCTGAATAATGGTCACCAGGTTGCTGACGATGTAGTACACCACCAGGCCAGACGGGAACCACAGGAAGAACACCGTGAAGATGACCGGCATAAAGGTCATGATCTTCTGCTGCATCGGGTCAGTCACGGTGGTCGGCGACATCTTCTGGATGAAGAACATCGTCGCGCCCATGATGATCGGCAGGATGTAGTACGGGTCCTGAGCAGACAGGTCGTGGATCCACAGGATAAACGGCGCATGACGCAGTTCAACCGAGGCGCTCAGCATGTAGTACAGCGCAAGGAAGATCGGCATCTGAATAATCAGCGGGAAGCAGCCGCCCAGCGGGTTCACTTTCTCCGCTTTATACAGCGCCATCATCTCCTGGCTTTGACGTTGTTTATCGTCGCCCAGACGCTCGCGCATGGCCTGAATCTTCGGCTGCAGCATACGCATCTTCGCCATGGAGGTGTACTGCGCTTTGGTCAGCGGGTACATGATGCCACGAACGATAAAGGTGATGACGATGATCGAGAAGCCCCAGTTGCCGAGGAAGCTGTGGATGAACTTCAGCAGCTTGAACAGCGGTTGGGAGATGAACCACAGCCAGCCGTAGTCGACGGTCAGATCCAGGTGCGGCGCGACGGCAGCCATTTTGTCCTGAATCGCCGGGCCGACCCACAGCGTGCTCTGCAGTTTGTCGGTTTGGCCAGGCTGTACCAGTACCGGCTGGGATTTATAGCCGATAGCAACAATGCCGTTGCCGAGGTTGGCGGTATAGAAGTTATTCGTCCCGTTATTCTGCGGCACCCACGCGGTGGTGAAGTACTGCTGCAGCATGGCAACCCAACCGTTTTTGGTGCTGACGTTCAGGTTTTCGTTATCCAGAATGGTATCGAATTTGTATTTTTCGTATTTCGAATCCGCGGTGGAGAACGCTGCGCCACGGAAAGTATGCATCGTGGACAGGCCGCCGGTCTGCGTATCGCGACTGGACGGCAGCGCAGCGGTCTGCTTCAGCTGACCGAAGGTCGAGACTTCCAGCGGTTTCTCGCTGGCATTCTGCACGCTATAACCGACGTTCACCGCATAGCCACCGCGTTTCAGGGTGAAGGTTTTGGTGAAGACGTTGCCGGCTTTGTCGGTGTAGGTCAGCGGGATGACGAGCACATCCTGGCCATCGGCCAGCACAAACGCCTCTTTATCGACGCTGTACAGCGGACGCGGGCCGTTTGCCGGATTATCCGGACCGTCACGGCCGGTTAAGCCGCTCTGCGCCTGGTAGACAAACTGCGGGGTGGTTTCCAGTAACTGGAACGGTTCGGTCGATTTCAGCGTTTTTGGATACGCCAGAAGCAGCGCCTGCTCAATATCGCCACCGTTGGTGTTGATAGTCAGCTCAAGCACGTCGGTTTTAACCGTAATCAGTTTCCCCTGGCCACTGGCCGGTACGCCCTGGTCGGCGGCGCTACCCGCTGCTGTGGTCGTAGTCTGCGTGGTCTGCTGCTGGGGTTGCGGATTTTTGTCCTGCTCCCAGGCTTGCCAGATCATGAAAGACACGAACAACAAAGCGATGATAAGAAGATTGCGTTGCGAATCCATCGTTAGTGTTCTCTGGTATCAAATGGTCCAGGCGGGACGGGATCGTCACCACCAGGGTGTAAAGGGTGGCATTTTAATACGCGTTTCATTGTCAACCAACTGCCTTTTATCACTCCAAACCTGCGTAAGGCCTCAATTCCGTATTGAGAACAGGTTGGGGTGAAACGACAATGCGGCCCGAGTAGCGGACTAATCAGGCGCTGATAAACTCGAATCAGGCCGATCAGGACCCGCGAGCCAGGCGACAATGGCGGCGCCATAATTTTTCCAACGCTTCCGAGAGAGCACGGTTATCGAGGTCGGCAACCCCTCTTTTCGCCACCACCACGAAATCCATAGGTGGGAGTTCATGTTGACGCAAACGAAAACTTTCACGCGTCAGACGTTTAATCCGATTGCGTTCATGTGCGCGTTTCACGTTTTTCTTGGCGACGGTGAGACCGATGCGGGGATGCCCCAGCGAATTCAGGCGGCCGAGGATGGTGATTTGCGGCGTGCCAGCCCGTTGTGGCTGCTGGAAGACGAAAGTGAAATGACTGGGAGTTAACAAGCGTAACTCCCTGGGAAATGCGAGCTTAACCACGCAGGGTTAGCTTTATTACTTGGAA
This sequence comes from Klebsiella sp. 2-CIP_Kleb., assembly GCF_050378715.1. Lineage (NCBI taxonomy): Bacteria > Pseudomonadati > Pseudomonadota > Gammaproteobacteria > Enterobacterales > Enterobacteriaceae > Klebsiella > Klebsiella sp. 2-CIP_Kleb. Next base: position 45,608 of record NZ_JBNRLG010000010.1, on the reverse strand, counting down.
ACGGTCAGACGAGCGCGGCCTTTAGCACGACGACGTGCCAGAACCTGACGACCATTTTTAGTAGCCATACGAGCACGGAAGCCGTGAGAACGGTTGCGCTTCAGTACAGACGGTTGAAAAGTGCGTTTCATGGCGATTTCTACCTAAACTTGAATAAATTCACTGACTTTTGCGTAGACCCGAACGAACTTCGAACGACTTACGCCTCAGCGTGGGTGATTAAAGAGGCCGGATTGTAATAATTGTACACTCCGGAGTCAATTCTCTTTCCTTATTTCTCGCACCTCGTCGCACAAAAAATAAGCTGAGACGTGTGACGAAAACGGGCATTACGCGCCGGGTGGGGGATTATACGGCCTGGCCAGTAAAGCGCAAGGATCCTGAAGGATCTTTGTTAGATCGTTTGCGCCCAAAAGCGGCATAGCTCATTAATTTTTCCAATATGCGGCGGAAATCGTGCTTCACTCCTTCCAGGATCGATTACACTTACCCGGTTTCGATCCTTCCTGTGGATAAATCGGGAAGAATCTGTTGAGAAACACAAGATCTCTTTCTCAGTTTAGGCTATGATCCCCGGTCCCGATCGCGATCCCCGGATCCGCAGCGGGAAATAACCGCAGATAGCGGTTCGCACGTCACCCCTTTTGTGCAGGGGCTTTTCGGCTAATGCAGGGTCTTGTCGACGTGTGCCAACAATCACGATTGTTTCAGTTTTTCTTTGATATCGATTTTATGTTCGAGTGGAGTCCGCCGTGTCACTTTCGCTTTGGCAGCAGTGTCTTGCCCGATTGCAGGATGAGTTACCAGCCACAGAATTCAGCATGTGGATCCGCCCATTGCAGGCGGAACTGAGCGATAACACGCTGGCACTGTATGCGCCAAACCGTTTTGTGCTCGACTGGGTAAGGGACAAATACCTCAATAATATCAATGGACTCCTCAATGATTTTTGCGGTGCGGACGCCCCGCAGCTGCGTTTTGAGGTGGGCGCTAAGCCCGCCAGCTCGCTGCAGAAAGGGGCGGTAAGCCCGGCCGCAGCGACTATCCCGGCGGCGCAGGTGCAGACCGCGCGCGTGGCGCCGACGATCGTGCGCCCTGGCTGGGATAATGTCCCGGCGCCAGCGGAGCCGACCTACCGTTCTAACGTTAACGTGAAACACACGTTTGATAACTTCGTCGAAGGTAAATCTAACCAGCTGGCCCGCGCGGCGGCGCGTCAGGTGGCGGATAACCCGGGCGGCGCCTACAACCCCCTGTTCCTTTATGGCGGGACGGGTCTGGGCAAAACCCACCTGCTGCACGCGGTGGGGAACGGTATCGTGGCGCGTAAACCGAACGCCAAAGTGGTCTATATGCACTCGGAGCGTTTCGTTCAGGACATGGTTAAAGCGCTGCAGAACAACGCCATCGAAGAGTTTAAGCGCTACTACCGATCCGTTGACGCCCTGCTGATCGATGACATTCAGTTCTTCGCCAATAAAGAGCGATCCCAGGAAGAGTTTTTCCATACCTTCAATGCCCTGCTGGAAGGTAATCAGCAGATCATTTTGACCTCGGATCGTTATCCCAAAGAGATCAACGGCGTTGAAGATCGTCTGAAATCCCGCTTCGGCTGGGGGCTGACGGTGGCGATCGAGCCGCCGGAGCTGGAAACCCGCGTCGCGATCCTGATGAAAAAAGCCGATGAGAACGACATCCGCCTGCCGGGTGAAGTAGCGTTCTTTATTGCCAAGCGTCTGCGCTCAAACGTGCGTGAGCTGGAGGGGGCGTTGAACCGCGTTATCGCCAACGCCAACTTCACCGGCCGGGCGATCACCATCGATTTCGTGCGCGAAGCGCTGCGCGATTTGCTGGCGCTGCAGGAAAAACTGGTCACCATCGACAATATTCAAAAGACGGTGGCGGAGTACTACAAGATTAAGGTAGCGGATCTGCTGTCCAAACGCCGCTCCCGTTCGGTGGCGCGTCCTCGCCAGATGGCGATGGCGCTGGCCAAAGAGCTGACCAACCACAGCCTGCCGGAAATCGGCGATGCGTTTGGCGGCCGCGACCATACCACCGTGCTGCACGCCTGCCGCAAGATTGAGCAGCTGCGTGAAGAAAGCCACGACATTAAAGAAGATTTTTCCAATTTAATCAGAACATTATCCTCGTGACGCTATGAAATTTACCGTAGAACGTGAACATTTATTAAAACCGCTGCAACAGGTGAGCGGTCCGTTAGGTGGTCGTCCGACGCTGCCCATTCTCGGTAACCTGCTGCTTCAGGTCGCGGACGGCGCGCTGTCGCTGACCGGTACCGATCTTGAAATGGAGATGGTGGCGCGCGTGGCGCTGGTTCAGCCGCACGAAGCGGGCGCCACCACCGTTCCGGCGCGTAAATTCTTTGATATCTGCCGCGGCCTGCCGGAAGGCGCGGAGATCGCGGTGCAGCTGGAAGGCGATCGCATGCTGGTGCGTTCCGGCCGCAGCCGCTTCTCGCTGTCGACCCTGCCCGCTGCCGATTTCCCGAATCTTGACGACTGGCAGAGCGAGGTGGAATTTACCCTGCCGCAGGCGACCATGAAGCGTCTGATCGAAGCGACCCAGTTCTCGATGGCGCACCAGGATGTTCGTTACTACTTAAACGGTATGCTGTTCGAAACCGAAGGCAGCGAACTGCGCACCGTTGCTACCGACGGCCACCGTCTGGCGGTCTGTTCGATGCCGCTGGAAGCGTCGCTGCCGAACCATTCGGTGATCGTGCCGCGTAAAGGGGTGATTGAGCTGATGCGGATGCTCGACGGCGGTGATACGCCGCTGCGCGTGCAGATTGGCAGCAATAACATCCGCGCCCACGTCGGCGATTTTATCTTCACTTCGAAGCTGGTTGATGGCCGTTTCCCGGATTATCGCCGCGTATTGCCGAAAAATCCGGATAAACACCTCGAAGCGGGCTGCGATATTCTGAAGCAGGCTTTTGCCCGCGCGGCGATTCTCTCCAATGAGAAATTCCGCGGCGTGCGGCTGTACGTGAGCGAAAATCAGCTGAAAATCACCGCCAATAACCCGGAGCAGGAAGAAGCGGAAGAGATTCTGGACGTGACCTACGCCGGAACGGAGATGGAGATTGGCTTCAACGTTAGCTACGTGCTGGATGTGCTGAACGCGCTGAAGTGCGAGAATGTACGGATTCTGCTGACGGATTCGGTGTCGAGCGTGCAGATTGAGGATGCGGCTTCGCAATCCGCCGCCTACGTTGTCATGCCAATGCGATTGTAGAATCTGCAAAGGGGCTGGTTTACTTGCCATTTCGCCTTCCGGCAGTGCTCGAAATGCTCACGTACTTCGTGTACGCTCCGCTTTCTGCGCGCTGGCGGTAGACGAACTGGCTGCGACACCCACGCCCCTTGAATGATGACGAGCTGATATGTCGCTATCCCGACTCCTGATCAAAGACTTCCGCAATATTGAACATGCGGATCTCGCTTTATCTCCCGGCTTTAACTTCCTGGTTGGCGCCAACGGCAGCGGCAAAACCAGCGTGCTGGAAGCCATCTACACGCTTGGCCACGGCCGGGCGTTTCGCAGTTTGCAAATTGGCCGGGTGATCCGCCACGAGCAGGAGGCCTTTGTTCTTCATGGCCGTCTGCAGGGCGAAGAGCGGGAAACCGCCATCGGCCTGACCAAAGACAAACAGGGCGACAGCAAGGTGCGTATCGACGGCACCGACGGCCACAAAGTGGCGGAGCTGGCGCACCTGATGCCGATGCAGCTGATTACGCCGGAGGGGTTTACTTTACTCAACGGCGGCCCCAAATACAGAAGAGCATTCCTTGACTGGGGATGCTTTCATAACGAAGCCGGATTCTTCACCGCCTGGAGCAACCTGAAGCGCCTGGTCAAGCAGCGCAACGCCGCGCTGCGTCAGGTCAGCCGCTATGCCCAGCTGCGGCCATGGGATCTGGAATTAATCCCGCTGGCGGAGCAGATCAGCCGCTGGCGTGCCGAATACAGCGCCGCTATCGTCGAAGACATGGCGGATACCTGTCAGCAATTTTTACCGGAATTCTCGCTCTCTTTCTCCTTCCAGCGCGGCTGGGAAAAAGAGACCGACTACGCTGAAGTGCTGGAGCGGAATTTCGAGCGCGACAGAATGTTAACCTATACCGCCCACGGCCCGCATAAAGCGGATTTCCGTATTCGTGCCGACGGGGCGCCGGTGGAAGATACCTTGTCGCGCGGGCAGCTTAAGCTGCTGATGTGCGCCCTGCGTCTGGCGCAGGGCGAGTTCCTCACCCGCGTCAGCGGGCGGCGCTGCCTGTACCTGATAGATGATTTTGCCTCGGAACTCGATGATGCCCGCCGCGGTCTGTTATCCAGTCGCCTGAAAGCGACGCAGTCGCAGGTTTTCGTCAGCGCGATCAGCGCTGAGCACGTTATGGACATGTCGGACAAAAATTCGAAGATGTTCCGCGTGGAAAAAGGTAAAATAACGGATTAACCCAAGATTAAATGAGCGAGAAACGTTGATGTCGAATTCTTATGACTCCTCCAGTATCAAAGTCCTGAAAGGGCTGGATGCGGTGCGTAAGCGCCCGGGTATGTATATCGGCGACACGGATGACGGCACCGGTCTGCACCACATGGTATTCGAGGTTGTGGATAACGCTATCGACGAAGCGCTCGCGGGTTACTGCAAAGATATCGTGGTGACCATCCACAGCGATAACTCCGTCTCCGTCCAGGATGACGGCCGCGGCATCCCGACCGGCATTCACCCGGAAGAGGGCGTCTCCGCAGCGGAAGTTATCATGACCGTCCTGCACGCTGGCGGTAAATTCGATGATAACTCCTATAAAGTCTCCGGCGGTCTGCACGGCGTAGGCGTCTCGGTGGTAAACGCCCTGTCGCAGAAGCTGGAGCTGGTTATCCAGCGCGATAACAAAGTTCACAAGCAGATGTACGAACACGGTGTGCCGCAGGCGCCGCTGGCCGTGACTGGCGAAACCGATAAAACCGGCACCATGGTGCGTTTCTGGCCAAGCCTGGAAACCTTCACCAACGTCACCGAGTTTGAATACGATATCCTGGCGAAACGCCTGCGCGAGCTGTCGTTCCTGAACTCCGGGGTCTCTATCCGCCTGCGCGATAAGCGCGACGGCAAAGAAGATCATTTCCACTACGAAGGCGGCATCAAGGCGTTCGTTGAGTATCTCAATAAGAACAAAACGCCGATCCATCCGAATATCTTCTATTTTTCTACGGAAAAAGACGGTATCGGTGTGGAAGTGGCCCTGCAGTGGAACGATGGCTTCCAGGAAAACATTTACTGCTTTACCAATAACATTCCGCAGCGTGACGGTGGTACTCACCTTGCCGGCTTCCGTGCGGCGATGACCCGTACCCTCAACGCCTACATGGACAAAGAGGGCTACAGTAAAAAAGCGAAAGTCAGCGCCACCGGCGACGACGCCCGTGAAGGCCTGATTGCCGTGGTATCGGTGAAAGTGCCGGATCCGAAATTCTCCTCACAGACCAAAGACAAGCTGGTCTCCTCCGAGGTGAAATCGGCGGTTGAGCAGCAGATGAACGAACTGCTGAGCGAATACCTGCTGGAAAACCCGTCCGATGCGAAAATCGTGGTCGGCAAAATTATTGACGCCGCGCGCGCGCGCGAAGCCGCGCGTCGTGCCCGTGAGATGACCCGCCGTAAAGGCGCGCTGGATCTGGCTGGCCTGCCGGGCAAACTGGCGGACTGCCAGGAACGCGACCCGGCGCTCTCCGAACTGTACCTGGTGGAAGGGGACTCTGCGGGCGGCTCTGCTAAACAGGGTCGTAACCGTAAGAATCAGGCGATCCTGCCGCTGAAGGGTAAAATCCTCAACGTTGAGAAAGCCCGCTTCGACAAGATGCTCTCTTCTCAGGAAGTGGCCACGCTGATCACCGCTCTGGGCTGCGGCATCGGCCGCGATGAGTACAACCCGGACAAACTGCGCTATCACAGCATCATCATCATGACCGATGCGGACGTCGACGGCTCGCACATTCGTACCCTGCTGTTGACCTTCTTCTATCGTCAGATGCCGGAGATCGTCGAGCGCGGCCACGTCTATATTGCCCAGCCGCCGCTGTACAAAGTGAAGAAAGGCAAACAGGAACAGTACATTAAAGACGACGAAGCGATGGATCAGTATCAGATCGCTATCGCTCTTGACGGTGCGACCCTGCATACTAACGCCAATGCGCCGGCGCTGGCGGGCGAACCGCTGGAAAAACTGGTTGCCGAGTTTAACGCCACCCAGAAAATGATTGGCCGCATGGAGCGCCGCTTCCCGAAAGCGCTGCTGAAAGAGCTTATCTATCAGCCGACCCTGACCGAGACCGATCTGGCTGACGAACAGAAGGTGACCCGCTGGGTGAACACGCTGGTATCCGAGCTGAATGAGAAAGAGCAGCACGGCAGCCAGTGGAAATTTGATCTCCACGAGAACAAAGAGCTGCAGCATTTTGAACCGGTTATTCGCGTTCGTACCCACGGCGTGGACACCGACTATCCGCTGGATAATGAGTTCATTATGGGGCCGGAATATCGCCGTATCTGTACCCTGGGCGAGAAACTGCGCGGCCTGATGGAAGAAGATGCTTACATCGAGCGCGGCGAACGTCGTCAGCCGGTGGCCAGCTTCGAGCAGGCCCTGGACTGGCTGGTGAAAGAGTCCCGTCGCGGTCTTTCCATCCAGCGCTATAAAGGTCTGGGCGAGATGAACCCGGATCAGCTGTGGGAGACCACCATGGATCCGGACAGCCGCCGCATGCTGCGCGTCACCGTCAAGGATGCCATTGCTGCCGATCAGCTGTTCACCACCCTGATGGGTGATGCGGTTGAACCACGTCGCGCCTTTATCGAAGAAAACGCCCTGAAAGCGGCGAATATCGATATCTAAGCCGTGTTCCCCCGGAGCGAGTTTGCCCGGGGTAACGGAATGTCTGAGCCCGGTCGCATGGCGCGACCGGGCTTTTCTTTGCCAGTAAAAGAGGAATCCTCTGCTGCGGTTCCATCCCCCTTTCTGGCCGACACTTTTACTGTTTTTTGAGCGGAATCGCGTTAGCATGAGGGAAGACTCATCTTACCCGGGGATCCTATGGCTATTAAACTGATTGCAATCGATATGGACGGCACTCTGCTGCTGCCAGACCATACCATCTCTCCTGCGGTGAAAGCCGCCATTGCCGCGGCGCGTGAGCGCGGCGTCAACGTGGTGCTGACCACCGGCCGCCCTTACGCCGGCGTTCACAGCTATCTGAAAGAGCTGCATATGGAGCAGCCGGGTGATTACTGCATTACCTACAATGGCGCGCTGGTGCAAAAAGCCGGGGACGGCAGCACCGTGGCGCAAACCGCGTTGAGCTATGACGACTATCGCTTCCTCGAACAGCTTTCCCGCGAGGTCGGCTCCCACTTCCACGCGCTCGATCGCAATACGCTGTATACCGCAAACCGCGATATCAGCTACTACACCGTGCATGAATCCTATGTGGCGACCATCCCGCTGGTGTTCTGCGAAGCGGAAAAGATGGACCCTGAGATCCAGCTGCTGAAAGTCATGATGATCGATGAGCCGGCGATCCTCGACCAGGCCATCGCCCGTATCCCGGCGGAAGTGAAAGAGAAGTACACCGTGCTGAAAAGCGCGCCTTACTTCCTCGAAATACTGGATAAACGCGTCAATAAAGGCACCGGCGTGAAGTCGCTGGCCGATGCGCTGGGTATCAAACCGGAAGAGATTATGGCGATTGGCGATCAGGAAAATGATATCGCGATGATAGAATTTGCCGGCGTCGGCGTGGCGATGGATAACGCCATTCCGGCGGTTAAAGAGGCGGCGAACTTCATTACCAAATCGAACCTCGATGATGGCGTCGCCTTCGCTATTGAAAAATACGTTTTAGCGTAAGCTTCCTTCAGGCCCGGCGTTCTTCGGGCCTGTCTTCTCTTTTTTCATGAACAGATGTTAATCCGCATTTAAATCCCTTATTCCGCACAGGGGATTCTATAAGCTACCCGCCCTCTTTTTTTGCAATTCAGAACTAACATCAGATTTTTCATGAATAAACGCCATTATTTGATGTTGGTTACGCTGCCATTCGCCTCTGTTCAGATTTGCGCGGCCGCGGAACCAACGACGCCGCTTGAGCCGGCGTACGCCTATCACGGCGCCGAGCCTGCGGATCTGCCGGCGCCGGTCGACACCGAGACTGAGACAGCGGAATCGGCGCCGATATTGCCATTTCTAGGCGATGAGGCCAGAAAACGTGACTACGTCCTGCCGCTGCCGTTTGGCGTCAGCATTAATTATATGGATATGCGGCAGAATATTAATGTCGACAGCATTAGCTTCACCGGCCTGTCGCTGGACGGCCGCAATATCGATTGCGGTAAGGATCCTGTTTGCAAACACGCCGTGAAGAACATTTTCGCTAAGGGGCCGGTCTCACTGGATAACGCCTTCCAGATTGGCGTTGGTCATACGCGGGAAAGCAGCAAAACCGAGACGCTCAAGCTGGATGCCTGGCTGCTGCCGTTTATGAATGTTTATGGTCTCGTCGGACACACCGAGGGACACTCCATTTCGCAGATTGCCGTCGGCCTGAAGGGACCGAACGGCAAAGTGGTGCCCATGCCCGGGATGCAGGACCTCGACTTTCGCCTCGATTTTAAAGGTACCACCTATGGGATGGGCACCACGCTGGTGGGCGGCGTCGGCAACTGGTTTACGGTGCTGGACGCTAACTACACCCAGACCCGCTTTGATATCCTCGACGGCAGCATTGATGCGTTTACCTTTTCGCCGCGCGTAGGCTATCGTTTCAATACGCCTTCGGTCGATGCGCTACATCTCCCCGCCGGTAAGCTGAACCTGTGGGTCGGCAGCATGTATCAGGACGTGCAGCAGGAGTTTAAGGGCAGCCTTAACGATCTCTCGATGCCGTCGCCGCTGCTGCAGAATATGGTCAACCTGGCCAACCAGGACAATAACGGTCGCTTCGATGTGAAGCAGCATCTGCAGTCGCCGTGGAACGTGCTGGTGGGCGCACAGTATGAGCTGACGCAGAATTTTAACATCACCACGGAGTTTGGTTTTGCCGAACGTAACAGCTTCTTTATCTCCGGTGAGTATCGCTTTTGAGCCGACCGCTTAACCCTGTTCTGTTGCTTCTGACATGCGCGCTATGCGCGCCGGTCCAGGCCAAGGCCATCAGCCGCGAGCAAATCGACGGCTGGCTGCAGCATCTCGGCGCCAGCGATAAGTTCGACGCCAGCAAAGGCATTGACTGGGGCATGATGCCCGGTCCGTTTTATACGCCGGAGCTGGGGCTGGGCATCGGCACTGCCGTCGTCGGTCTCTACCGTCCCGATCCGCAGGATACCACCAGCCAGAATTCCACGCTGACGCTCAGCGGCTACGCCAGCTCCACCGGCGCCTTTGGCCTTAGCGTGAAAAACTACGCTTTTTTTGACCACGACCGATGGCGAATTTTTGTTGATGGTTCAATGGCCAACACCCCGACGTACTTCTGGGGACAAGGCTTTCATGCCGGCGATAAAGACAACGAAAAAGAGAAATATACCGCCCAGGTGCTGACCCTGCGCCCGACGGTCTACCGGCAGCTCATCGACAATGTTTATCTCGGCGCTGGATGGTCGCTGGCGGCGCAGAATGCCGATAAGATGGACCATAACGATCTGCCGAAAATTGAAAATACCCCGCAGGGACCGTCGGTATTCAGCTCGGGTGCCAGCGTCGCGCTCAACTGGGACGATCGCGACTTCGTCCCCAATCCGCGCCGGGGTCAGTATGCCAACTTCCGTTACACCCACTATGCGCCCGGCTTAGGCAGCGATACCCGCTTTGAAGAATTTCAGCTGCACTACAGCCATTATCATGCCCTCAGCGAGAAGAGCGTCCTCGCCTGGGAGGCCGATGGCGCCTTCACCCAGGGCGAGGTACCGTGGAGCATGATGCCGCTGCTGGGCAGCGATGAACGGATGCGCGGCTACTACCAGGGGCGCTACCGGGATAAAAACGTCTTCAGCAGCCAGCTGGAATATCGCCGGCAGCTCACCTGGCGGCACGGGATTGTCGCCTGGGCCGGGGCGGGAACCATGGGGCCTTCACTGTCGTCGCTGAATAATGACCGCTGGCTGCCTTCGGCGGGCGTTGGCTACCGCTTTGAATTCAAACCTCGCGTTAACGTTCGCCTCGACTACGGTATCGGCAAAGGCAGCAGCGGCTTTTACTTCCAGGTCGGCGAAGCGTTTTAAGCTCGTCGCCGGGCATTCAACCCGGTGCGGATTGCGGTATGCTAAGGCTACTCTCATATCGGCCCGGTCAGCACACCATGAAACAAGTTACCTTTGCTCCTCGCAACCACCAGCTCACCAACACCCGCACCTGGACCCCCGACAGCCAGTGGCTGGTGTACGACGTCCGCCCGTCCGGCGCGTCGTTCACCGGCGAGACCATAGAGCGAGTGAACGTAAACAGCGGCGCGGTGGAGACCATTTATCGTGCCACGCAAGGCGCGCACGTCGGCGTGGTGACCGTGCATCCAACCCAGGAGCGCTACGTGTTCATTCACGGCCCCGAGCGGCCGGATGCACAGTGGCAGTATGATTTTCATCACCGTCGCGGGGTGGTGGCCTTTCAGGGAGCCGTCGAGAATCTGGACGCCATGGACATTACCGCCCCTTACACCCCCGGGGCGCTGCGCGGCGGCAGCCACGTCCATGTCTATAGCCCCAACGGCCAACTGGTCAGTTTTACCTACAACGATCATGTGCTGCATGAGCGCGACCCGGCGTTGGATCTGCGCAACGTCGGCGTGGCGGCGCCGTATGGACCCGTGACGCCGCCGGGCCACCATCCGCGCGAATACGGCGGCAGCCACTGGTGCGTGCTGGTGAGCCGCACGACGCCGACTCCCGCGCCGGGCAGCGATGAGATTAATCGCGCCTATGAAGAGGGCTGGGTCGGGAACCATGCGCTGGCGTTTATTGGCGATACGCTGGCGGAAAACGGCGACAAAGTCCCGGAGCTGTTTATTGTCGAGCTGCCGCAGGATGAAGCCGGCTGGAAGCAGCCCGGCGGGGCGCCGCTGGCGGGCACCGCAAGCACGATGCCGGTGCCGCCGGCGGGCATCAGTCAGCGTCGTTTGACCTTCACCCACCATCGCCGCTACCCGGGGCTGGTGAACGTTCCGCGCCACTGGATGCGCGCCAATCCGCAGGCGACGGCGATAGCCTTTCTGATGCGCGACGACGCCGGCGTAGTGCAGCTATGGCTTATTTCCCCGCGGGGGGGCGAGCCGCGGCAGTTGACGCATCACGCGTCGGGTATCCAGTCGGCGTTTAACTGGCATCCGTCGGGAGAGTGGCTGGGCTTTGTACTGGAGGGGCGGATTGCCTGCTGTCATGCCGGCACAGGCGATATCACCTTTTTAACCGAGGCGCATGCTCATGCGCCCTCGGCGGACGCGATCGTCTTTTCGCCAGACGGTAAACAGATTGCCTGGATGGAGGAGGTGGACGGTTATCGTCAGCTGTGGGTTACGCAGACCGGGCGATAACTTACTGGGCAGGCATCGGCGCTGGCGGGATCACCGAGTTGGTCGCCAGCGTGGCCTTCTCGCTCTTTTCGACCCGAGATTTGATTGAGCTGTCGGTGCGGAACATATCCCACGGCAGCAGCAGGGTATCCATGACGGCGGTGAACGGCATGTCCAGCGCCACCAGCGATTTCACACCCCAGTTGGTATTGCTGTCCCCCAGCGTTTGCGCACTGGATCGCGTGCCCGGATAGGTTCCCTCTTTGCCACCGGTATGTGACATTACGCTGGAGCAACCGCTCAGGCTTATTATCCCGCTGAACAGGACCAGCTTTAACAGTCGTCTGCTTTTCATTGTTCTTCCATCGTCGTTTCGGGCGTTGAGATAACCTTGTTGGGTTATATCGGGCCATCCCGTGAATGCATAGCGTTATTGCGCCGCACTGTGGCGGGCATCGCACTTTGCTTTTTGTGCTCCTCCCCCCAGTCTAAGCAATCATCGGCAAACTGCAAAAAAAAACGCCCCGAATCCCTTGAAAAGGACGGGGAGAAACCCATTTTATAGGTGTAACCCGCTGAGAATACGCCTGAGGGGTATTCCGGATTACCGCGGCCTGTCCACGATGGAAGGTCATTTGATTCTCGCTGATTTTCAGGAGCTATTTATTATGCGTAACTTCGATCTCTCCCCGCTTTATCGTTCAGCCATTGGTTTCGACCGCCTGTTTAACCTGCTGGAAAACAATCAAAGCCAGAGCAATGGCGGCTACCCTCCGTATAACGTCGAGCTGGTAGACGAAAACCACTATCGCATCGCCATCGCGGTGGCCGGCTTTGCTGAAAGCGAACTGGAGATCACCGCCCAGGACAATCTGCTGATCGTCAAAGGCGCCCACGCTGCCGAGCAGAAAGAGCGGACCTACCTGTATCAGGGGATCGCCGAGCGCAACTTCGAGCGCAAATTCCAGCTAGCGGAAAACATTCATGTCCGCGGCGCCAACCTGGTAAACGGTCTGCTGTATATCGATCTGGAACGGGTGATCCCGGAAGCGAACAAGCCGCGCCGTATCGAAATCAACTAATTGTCTCTCTCAGGCCGCAAGGCGGCCTGATGTAACAACCTGCTCGCCGTCAGGGAGCAGATGCGAATTCACGCAATTCGCAGACATTCACTCGCTTCTTAGAAGGAGAAAACAGTATGCGTAACTACGATTTATCCCCCCTGCTGCGTCAATGGATCGGTTTTGACAAACTGGCCAGCGCCCTGCAAACCGCCGGTGAAAGCCAGAGCTTCCCGCCCTATAACATCGAAAAAAGCGACGATAACCACTACCGCATCACCCTTGCGCTGGCCGGTTTCCGTCAGGAAGATCTGGATATTCAACTGGAAGGCACCCGTCTGGTGGTAAAAGGCACGCCGCAGCAGCCGGAAAAAGAGACCACCTGGCTACACCAGGGGTTGGTGAGCCAGGCCTTCAGCCTGAGCTTCACCCTCGCTGACAACATGGAGGTCTCTGGCGCGACCTTCACCAACGGTCTGCTGCATATCGATCTGACCCGCAATGAGCCTGAGCAGATCGCCCCGCAGCGTATCGCCATTAGCGAACGACCGGCGTTAAATAGTTAATTAAGCGAATAACTTATAAGGCCCCGATTTTCGGGGCTTTTTTGTGCCTGTCTGTTTGCTGGTATTGTGCGCCAGGCAGCATACAACCCGCCTGGCCGCGGTCATAATCCCTGTTAATAATAATGTTATTCACAGGGACGGTACCATGAGTGAGATAGCATTGACGGTCAGCGTACTGGCGCTGGTGGCGGTGGTTGGGTTGTGGATCGGCAATGTCAAAATCCGCGGCGTTGGCTTTGGTATTGGCGGCGTGTTATTTGGCGGCATTATCGTCGGTCACTTTGTCGATCAGGCGGGCGTCGCCCTCAGCAGCCCGATGCTGCATTTTATTCAGGAATTCGGCTTGATCCTGTTTGTCTACACCATCGGTATCCAGGTGGGACCGGGCTTTTTCGCCTCGCTGCGGGTCTCAGGCCTGCGGCTCAATTTGTTCGCTATCCTGATCGTGATTCTCGGCGGCCTGGTCACCGCGGTGCTGCATAAGCTGTTCAATATTCCTCTCCCGGTGGTGCTTGGCATCTTCTCCGGCGCGGTGACCAACACGCCGGCGCTGGGGGCCGGGCAGCAAATCCTGCGCGATCTCGGGGTGCCGTTCGAGGTGGTCGATCAGATGGGGATGAGCTACGCGATGGCGTATCCGTTCGGCATCTGCGGCATTCTGCTGACCATGTGGCTGGTACGCCTGTTCTTTCGCATCAATGTCGAGAAAGAGGCCCAGCAGTTTGAGGAGAGCAGCGGCAACGGCCATGCCCATTTGCACACCATCAACGTGCGGGTGGAGAACCCCAACCTCCACCAGATGGCGATTCAGGATGTGCCGATGCTCAACAGCGACAATATCGTCTGTTCGCGGCTGAAGCGCGGTGAGCTGCTGATGGTGCCTGCGCCGGGAACCCTTATCCAGGCCGGCGATCTGCTGCACCTGGTGGGGCGGCCGGAGGATCTGCACAATGCGCAACTGGTGATCGGCCAGGAGGTGGCCACCTCGCTGTCAACGCGCGGCACCGACCTGAAGGTGGAGCGGGTGGTGGTGACTAACGAGAAAGTGCTGGGGAAGAAAATACGCGATCTGCACGTCAAACAGCGCTATGACGTGGTGATCTCCCGGCTTAATCGCGCAGGCGTCGAACTGGTGGCCAGCAGCAGCGCCAGCCTGCAGTTTGGCGATATCCTCAACCTGGTCGGCCGTCCGGAGGCGATTGACGCCGTGGCCGCCGAGCTGGGTAACGCCCAGCAGAAGCTGCAGCAGGTTCAGATGCTGCCGGTATTTATCGGCATCGGCCTCGGGGTACTGCTGGGTTCTATCCCGTTGTTTATTCCCGGCTTCCCCGCCGCCCTGAAGCTGGGGCTGGCCGGAGGGCCGCTGATTATGGCGCTGATCCTCGGGCGTATCGGTAGCATCGGCAAGCTGTACTGGTTTATGCCGCCGAGCGCCAACCTGGCGCTGCGCGAGCTGGGGATCGTGCTGTTTCTGGCGGTGGTCGGGCTAAAATCGGGGGGCGACTTTGTGGCGACCCTGACCCAGGGCGATGGCCTGAGCTGGATCGCTTACGGCATTTTCATCACCGCCATCCCGCTGCTGACGGTAGGCATTCTCGCGCGCATGCTGGCGAACATGAACTATCTGACGCTGTGCGGCATGCTGGCCGGCTCGATGACCGACCCGCCGGCGCTGGCCTTCGCCAACAATCTGCACGCCACCAGCGGCGCGGCGGCGCTCTCTTACGCTACCGTCTATCCGCTGGTGATGTTTCTGCGGATTATCACCCCGCAGCTACTCGCCGTGCTGTTCTGGGGGCTGAGCTAGCGGGCTGTGCGTCTGGACGCGGCGCAGATGGTAGTCCACCTGATACTCGCTGGCGTTGCGGAACATGACCGAATAGTTAAGAAATTCGCCGCTGTCGCTGTAGGAAAGGGAGGTAATACGCAGCAGCGGCGTCTGCTCCGGGACGTTCATTGAGCGCGCCAGCTGCTTGTCCGCCAGCACCGGCGTCAGGGTCTCATAGTTCCCGCTGATGATGATCCCGCACTCCTTCTCAATATAATCAAATTTCGACCCTTCCAGATGGCTCAGCGACAGGTTGCGGAACAGCTTCACCGGCATATAGCTATCCTCCAGCATCAGTGGCTTGCCGTCGACGAAGCGCACCCGCCGTGAGAAGTAGATCCGTTCATCAATTTTAATCCGCAGCAGGCTGGCGATGGCCGGCGGGGCGGGCATCACCTCGAAGGCCAGCACCTGACTCACCACCTCTTTACCCTGTTTGCGCAGCACTTCCGCCAGGCCGGTGAGATTGCTGGTTTCATGATGGACGTCTTTGCGCGCCACGTAGGTCCCCGAGCCGTGACGACGGACCACCAGCCCCCAGTCCACCAGCAGGTCGATGGCTTTGCGGATGGTCATGCGCGCCACCCCGAACTCCTCGGCCAGTTTTTTCTCTCCCGGCAGCGGGCTGCCGATGGCGAAGTCGGCAGAATTCAGCCGTAGCCGCAGGCGGTCAGCAATGGATTTGTAGATCACCAGTAGTCCTCTTGTACAGGAAAGGGCGAGGTTATTTTCTTCACCTGTCAGCAAAAAATAGGTTTTAAGACAGATAGTTATTATCCATTCATTAGATCGATTACATCCTTTAGCTTATCGATGTCTAACTTTTGTTAGCGAAGTAGACAACTTTGGCCAAATTAAAACCATGAAAGCGATCACGAATCGCAACGGCGCGGCATGTTGTCGGACGGGCAAATTCCTATTCTCGAGTGAGGCCGGTAACCAAGAAAAAGAAGGCCATTCACCCTACGAGTTGTTATATGAGGATTTCCCAATGCTCAGTCAAATACAACGCTTTGGCGGCGCCATGTTTACCCCGGTTTTATTGTTTCCTTTCGCCGGGATCGTGGTCGGTATCGCCATTATGTTGCGCAACCCGATGTTCGTCGGCGAAGCGCTGACCGCACCCGACAGCCTGTTTGCACAGATCGTTCACATCATCGAAGAGGGCGGTTGGACCGTCTTTCGTAATATGCCGCTGATTTTCGCCGTCGGCCTGCCGATTGGCCTGGCGAAGCAGGCCCAGGGCCGGGCCTGTCTGGCGGTACTGGTGAGCTTTCTCACCTGGAACTACTTTATCAATGCCATGGGGATGACCTGGGGCCACTTCTTCGGCGTCGACTTTTCCGTTGAACCCACGGCCGGCAGCGGCCTGACGATGATTGCCGGGATTAAAACCCTCGACACCAGCATTATCGGGGCGATCGTCATCTCCGGCCTGGTGACGGCCCTGCATAATCGCTATTTCGATAAACCCCTGCCGGTGTTCCTCGGCATCTTCCAGGGCTCATCGTTTGTGGTCATTGTCGCCTTCCTCGCGATGATCCCCTGCGCCTGGCTGACGCTGCTCGGCTGGCCAAAAGTCCAGCTGGGTATTGAATCGCTACAGGCCTTCCTGCGCTCTGCCGGCGCGCTTGGGGTGTGGGTTTACATCTTCCTTGAGCGCATTCTGATCCCCACCGGCCTGCACCACTTCGTCTATGGCCCGTTCATCTTTGGCCCGGCGGTGGTGGAGGGGGGACTACAGGTCTACTGGGCAGAGCATCTGCAGGCGTTCAGTCAGAGTACGGAACCGCTGAAGACGCTGTTCCCGGAGGGCGGCTTTGCCCTGCACGGTAACTCGAAAGTGTTTGGTTCGGTGGGTATTGCGCTGGCGCTCTACTTCACCGCCGCGCCGGAAAATCGCGTCAAGGTTGCCGGCCTGCTGATCCCCGCCACGTTGACCGCGATGCTGGTCGGGATCACCGAGCCGCTGGAGTTCACCTTCCTGTTCATCTCGCCGCTGCTGTTCGCCGTCCACGCAGTGCTGGCGGCGTCCATGGCGACGGTAATGTACATCTGCGGGGTGGTGGGCAATTTCGGCGGTGGCCTGCTCGACCAGTTCTTGCCGCAAAACTGGATCCCAATGTTTCATCACCACGCCTCGATGATGTTCATTCAGATAGGTATTGGTCTCTGTTTCACCGCTCTCTACTTCGTGGTCTTCCGCACCCTGATCCTGCGTCTGAACCTGAAGACGCCGGGCCGGGAAGAGAGTGAAATCAAGCTCTACAGCAAGGCCGACTATCAGGCAGCGCGCGGTAAAACCACGGCGGCGGCCGTGCCAGAGACCCGGCTGGGCCAGGCCGCTGGCTTCCTGCAGGCCCTCGGCGGCGCCGGCAACATTGAAAGTATCAACAACTGCGCCACCCGACTGCGCATCGCGCTGGTCGATATGGCGAAAACGCAAAGTGACGACGTCTTTAAAGCGCTGGGCGCCCACGGGGTAGTACGCCGCGGCAACGGGATTCAGGTCATCGTCGGCCTGCACGTTCCCCAGGTGCGCGACCAGCTGGAAAACCTGATGAAAGATTCTCTTTCGACCGAACATACCACCATGACGGAGGCAGTATCATGAAAAAATTCTCAGTTGTTATCGCAGGCGGCGGCAGCACCTTCACTCCGGGCATTGTCCTGATGCTGCTGGCAAACCAGGATCGTTTTCCGCTGCGGTCGCTGAAATTTTACGACAACGACGGTGCGCGCCAGGAGACCATCGCCGAGGCGTGCAAAGTGATCCTCAAAGAGCAGGCGCCGGAGATTGAATTCAGCTATACCACCGATCCGCAGGCGGCATTTACCGATGTTGATTTCGTCATGGCGCATATCCGCGTCGGGAAATATCCGATGCGTGAACAGGATGAGAAAATCCCGCTGCGCCACGGCGTGCTGGGCCAGGAGACCTGCGGACCGGGCGGGATCGCCTACGGTATGCGGTCTATCGGCGGCGTGCTGGAGCTGGTGGATTATATGGAAAAATATTCGCCGAACGCCTGGATGCTCAACTACTCCAACCCGGCGGCGATTGTGGCGGAAGCCACCCGCCGTCTGCGGCCAAACGCCAAAATCCTCAACATCTGCGATATGCCAATCGGTATCGAAGGGCGGATGGCGCAGATTGTTGGCCTCAAAGACCGTAAACAGATGCGCGTGCGCTACTACGGCCTTAACCACTTCGGCTGGTGGACTTCGATTGAGGATCTCGACGGCAACGATTTGATGCCAAAACTGCGCGAATATGTGGCGAAATACGGCTATGTGCCGCCTTCTAACGACCCGCACACCGAGGCCAGCTGGAACGACACTTTTGCCAAAGCGAAAGATGTGCAGGCGCTGGATCCGCAGACCATGCCGAATACCTATCTGAAATATTATCTGTTCCCGGACTACGTGGTGGCCCACTCCAACCCGGAACGCACCCGCGCCAATGAGGTGATGGATCATCGCGAGAAAAACGTCTTCAGCGCCTGCCGGGCGATTATTGCCGCCGGGAAATCCTCCGCTGGCGATTTGGAAATTGACGAGCACGCGTCGTATATCGTCGATCTGGCGACGGCCATCGCCTTTAACACGCAGGAAAGGATGCTGCTGATTGTGCCGAACAACGGCGCGATCCATAACTTTGACGCTGACGCGATGGTGGAAATTCCTTGCCTGGTGGGTCACAACGGGCCGGAGCCGCTGACGGTCGGCGACATCCCGCACTTCCAGAAAGGGATGATGAGCCAGCAGGTGGCGGTGGAAAAACTGGTGGTCGATGCCTGGGAACAGCGCTCTTACCACAAGCTGTGGCAGGCGATTACCCTGTCGAAAACCGTGCCGAGTGCCTCGGTGGCGAAAGCGATCCTCGACGACCTGATTGCCGCCAACAAAGATTACTGGCCGGAGCTGCATTAATCCCCGCCGTTGACCGGCGCCCTGCGGGGCGCCGGTTCTTCTCCCCGGTTCCTGATTTACGCTATGCTGAAGCCTGCTGCGCGATGAACAAGGAACCGTCATGAAAATCTCCCGCCTCGGCGAAGCGCCGGATTACCGCTTTTCGCTGGCTAACGAACGCACCTTTCTGGCGTGGATCCGCACGGCGCTCGGTTTTCTCGCCGCTGGCGTCGGTCTTGACCAGCTGGCGCCAGACTTTGCCACGCCGCTGATCCGTGAAATTCTCGCCCTGCTGCTGTGCCTGTTTGCCGGCGGCATGGCCATCTATGGCTATCTGCGCTGGCTGAATAACGAGAAGGCGATGCGCCTGAAGCAGGATCTCCCCTATACCCGGACGCTGCTGGTGATTAGCATCCTGCTGCTGGCGGTGGTGGTCGCGGTGATGCTGCTGGTGCTGTATGGCGGATAAACGCCGGGCGCGGCGGGAAAGCGACCCGGGACTACAGCCAGAGCGTACCTCGCTGGCCTGGTTTCGCACCCTGTTGGGCTATGGCGCGCTGATGGCGCTGGCGATTAAGCACAGCTGGCACCGCGCCGGACTGCCTTTCTGGCTGTCGATCGGCGTGCTGACGATAGTGGCGGTGATCCTCTGGGGCTATACCCACCGTCGTCATCTGATGGACGTCGACGACAGCGATTTTTTACAGCCGCGGGCGGTTCGTGACAAATTTTTGATCGCACTCGCAGTACTTTCTCTGGCATTCCTGTTTGCTGTTACTCACCTTCAACAGATCGTTTTATTCATTAGGGATATGTCATGACAGGATGTCCGGCGAATTTGCCTCTCACTCATGCCCCCGGCCAGCACCATGACACTCCCTTTCAGGCTGTCGTTGTGGAGGCGCATCATTGCCATCAACCGCAGGCGTTCTATGCGCAGCTGCGTCAACAGGGACTCACGGCTATCCATTTTATTCCGCAGCTGGCGGCCGGCGACGCCGCGCTGTGGGGTGAGTTTCTCTGCGCAGTCTTTCACCGCTGGGTGCGGGAAGATATTGGCCGTATCAATATTTTGCTGTTTAGCGAGACGCTGAGCGCCTGGTGCGGCGAGTTGATAACGCAGGCGGGAGCGCCGGCGGCCAACAGCGCCTGCTACGGCTGTCCGTGGCTACGCCTGTGCCGCTGCGGCGAACAGGAAGACCCGCTGTGTGCGGGTTACCGACAGTTTTACGATCTCAGCGGGCCCTATATGCGGGTGATGCGGGACCTGCGCCGACAGCAGCGGCCGCCAGAGGCGTTGATGCCGCTGCTGCGCTGAAGATTAGCGCCCCTTCGCCAGATACTGCGCCATCTCCTCTTCCGGCACCATTCCGCCGCCGGTGGCCCACACCAGGTGGGTCGCCTGCTGCAGCTGCTGCTCACTCAGCCCCTGCAGCTGATGGTACGCTTTGCTGGCGCAGACGCGCTGCGGCCCGGCCATTCCGGCCAGCGCGGAGGGTTCAAGGCGGATATTTTCCGCTGTCGCCAGCCAGCCCAGCATGTCATACATCGTCTGGTCATCAAGGGTATAGAACCCGTCGAGCAGGCGCTCCATTGCCCGGCCAACGAAGCCGGACGCCCGGCCGACCGCCAGACCGTCGGCGGCGGTCAGATTATCAATGCCTAAATCCTGCACCGCTATCTGGTCATGAAGCCCGGTATAGACGCCGAGCAGCATGCAGGGGGAGTGGGTCGGTTCGGCGAACAGGCAGTGAACGTGGTCGCCAAAGGCCAGCTTGAGGCCAAACGCCACGCCGCCAGGGCCGCCGCCGACGCCGCACGGCAGGTAGACGAACAGCGGATGGTCGGCATCGACCACCCGTCCGGCTTTGGCGAACTGCGCCTTCAGGCGTTCGCCGGCCACGGCATAGCCGAGGAACAGCGTGCGCGAATTTTCATCGTCGATGAAAAAGCAGTTCGGGTCTGATTCCGCCGCCTTGCGCCCCTGTTCGACCGCCACGCCGTAGTCCTCTTCATACTCCACCACCGTCACGCCGTGGCTGCGCAGTTTGGCCTTTTTCCACGCCCGGGCGTCTGCGGACATATGCACGGTAACCTTAAAGCCGATGCGGGCGCTCATGATGCCGATCGACATCCCGAGGTTGCCGGTGGAGCCGACGGCGATGCTGTACTGGCTGAAGAACTGTTTAAACTCCGGCGTCAGTAATTTGCGATAATCGTCTGCGGTAGTCAGCAGTCCGGCTTCCAGCGCCAGCTTTTCCGCATGGGTCAGCACTTCATAAATGCCGCCGCGCGCTTTGATCGAGCCGGAGATCGGCAGATGGCTGTCTTTTTTCAGCAGCAGTTCGCCGCCAATCGGCTGGCCGAATTTTTGCTCAAGGCGGTGCTTCATTGCCGGAATGGCGACTACTTCCGATTCGATAATCCCGCCGCTGGCGGCCGTTTCCGGGAAGGCTTCCGCCAGATAGGGCGCGAAGCGCTGAAGGCGGGCATGGGCGCCCTGCACGTCGTCGGCGGTCAGGCCGACGTAAGGCAATCCCTCCGCCAGGGTGGTGGTGGCGGGGTTAAACCAGGTGGTTTCTTTCAGGGCGATCAGATCCTGCACAAGCGGGAAGGTCGCGGTTAAGTTGGTCAATTCAGCGTGTTTCATCATACGTCTCTTTGCGCTCAGATAATAAAAGAAAGCAGGAAGGTGGCGGCCAGTGCAAGTAGCGACGCGATAAAAGTCGCCGTCGTGTAGTACTTGAACGTTTCACTGAGGCTGGCGCCGCAGTACTGTTTTACCAGCCAGAACAGGGAATCGGTGACGATCGTGCAGCCAATGGCGCCGGAACCGATGGCAATAGCGATGATCTCCGGGCTGACGCCGGGATAGAGCGGCAGCATCGGCGCGACGATGGCGGTAGCGCCCATCATTGCCACGGTGGCGGAGCCGACGGCGGCGTGCAGGATAAGCGCCACCAGCCAGGCCAGCAAAATCGGATGCATGTCGAGGTTCGACAGAATCACCGCCAGGCTATCGGCCAGGCCGCTGGATTTTAAAATCGCGTTGAATGCGCCGCCTGCGCCGATAATCAGCAGGATGTTGGCGATAGACCCAAAGCCGTTTTCCGTATGGGTCAGCAGGACGCCCATCCCCATCTGCCGACGAATGCCGAGCATGTAATAGGCGACAAAGACGGCGATAAACATCGCGGTGATGGGGTTGCCGATAAATTCCAGCACCGTATACAGCGTGCCGCCTTTCTCCATGTTCAGTTCGGCGACGGTTTTCACCAGCATCAGGCCAATCGGCAGCAGTACGGTAAACAGCGTGGCGCCGAGTGACGGCAGCGTCGACGCCTCGCGGACCTCAAGGTTGGCAAATTCGGCCGGAACCGGTTTGTACGGCAGGCGGTTGCCTAACGCTCTGAGAAACAGCGGACCGCCAACCAGCGAGGCGATCAGACCGACCAGCAGGCCATAAACAATCACTGTGCCGATATCGGCGCCCAGTTTGTTAGCGACAAACAGGGCCGCCGGATGCGGGGGGACCACGCAGTGCACCGCCATCAGCGCGGTACACAGCGGAATAGCCAGCTTCAGTAGCGAGGTATTGGTTTTTTTGGCGATGGAGAAGGCCAGGGGGATCAGCAGGACCACGCCGACTTCGACAAACAGCGTGATGCCGCAGATCAGGCCGACCAGCACCATAATCACGTCCGCCGACAGCCAGCGGCAGCGCTGCAGCGTCAGGCCGATGCGCTCCGCCGCGCCGGAGACCTCCATCATCTTGCCGAGAATGGTGCCGAGACCGATCACCGCCGCAAGGAAGCCCAGCGTACCGCCGATGCCGCTCTCAATAGCGTTGACCATCTCCAGCGGGCCCATCCCCATCATCGCGCCGACGAAAAAGCTCGCCAGCAGCAGCGCCAGAAATGGATGAAACTTCAGTTTGACGATCGTTAAGACGATTAACACGATGCTGATCAGCAGCGTGCTCACAACCCAGACTTGCGAACCCATATTCCACCTCGCCTGTGAATAATCTGGCCTTATTGAAGCGAGAATCGTCATGGGCTGACAAACGATAAAAATGGGCTTTAGGGTGAGGAGAATTGAATCAAATGGGTGATTTAGCTCAAAAACAGACCATTAAATATGCTATGGGTCAAATTAACTCACCCTTTTGCGGCAAAACCGGCGTGATTTTTTTATCATCAACAGCCACTGTATTTGCCAGGAGCGCGTGATGGATGTGCTAAAAACCTTAGGTACCCGGTTGCTGAACGGCTGGCAGCTCTCCAGGCTGTCGACCTTTGAGGTGGCGGCGCGGCACGAGTCGTTTGCCCTGGCCGCCGACGAGCTGGCGCTCACGCCTGGCGCCGTCAGCCACCGGATTAATCAACTTGAAGAGGAGCTGGGGATCCTGCTCTTTGTCCGCTCGCATCGCAAAGTTGAGCTGACGCGTGAAGGTAAGCGGGTCTACTGGGCGCTGAAGTCGTCGCTGGATGGTCTCAATCAGGAGATCCTCGATATCAAAAACCAGGAGCTCTCCGGCAGTCTGACGGTCTACTCGCGGCCCTCTATCGCCCAGTGCTGGCTGGTGCCGGCCCTGGGTGACTTTACCCGCCGTTACCCGGCCATCTCCCTCACCGTGCTGACCGGCAATGAAAACGTTAACCTGCAGCGGACGGGCATCGATCTGGCGATCTATTTTGATGATGCGCCGTCGTCGCAGCTGAGTCACCATTTTCTGATGGATGAGGCGATCGTGCCGGTATGTACGCCGAATTACGCGCAACAGCGGCAGTTAATGTCGAATCCGGGCAATCTGTGCCACTGTACGTTGCTCCACGACCGCCAGGCATGGAGTAACGATTCCGGCACCGACGAGTGGTATAGCTGGGCGCAGCAGTTTGCGGTGGAACTGCCGCCATCGTCGGGGATTGGCTTCGATCGTTCCGATTTAGCGACGATTGCGGCGATGAATCATGTCGGGGTGGCGATGGGGCGTAAGCGGCTGGTGCAGAAGCGGCTGGAGAGTGGGGAGTTGATCGCCCCGTTTGGCGATATGACGCTGAAATGCCACCAGCACTACTATGTAACCACCCTGCCGGGTCGCCAGTGGCCGAAAATCGACGCCTTTATCGAGTGGCTGCATAGTCTGACATAAGACAAAAGCAGCCACCGGGAGGTAGCCCGGATAAGGCGTCAGCCGCTATCCGGGGAGCGCCAAGCGGTGCTTATACCGGCTGCTGATGGTGGGTAAAGCGCGAGGCCAGCGGCAGCCAGCACAGCAGAATCAACAGACCCATCAGCATCATCAGCAGACCGAGACTGCCCTGACCGTTTTGCGGCATCATCGCCGACAGCCAGGCCAGTACGCCGGAGCCGATATTCTGCAAGCCGCCAACCAGCGCCCCGGCGGTACCGGCGAGGAACGGGAATGGCTCCATCGCGCCGCTGGTGGCCAGCGGGAACAGCATGCCGGCGCCGAAGAAGAACAGCGCCGCTGGCACCAGCAGGGTCCAGACGGTCATGACGCCCAGCAGCCCCGGGATCCACATCATCAGACCCGCCAGCAGGCAGCAGATAACCGATTGCCACATCAGGGTCGGGAAACGCTTGTTGGGGCGGCCGGCAAACCAGGCGCCGAAGAAGGCCGCCGGGATCGGCAGAATAAACAGAATACTCACCGCCATGCTGCTCAGGCCGAGCACCGCGCCCATCAGTACGCCGGAACAGGCTTCGAATACCGCAATCCCCGCCAGGCCGCCGATCAGCATCAGCAGATAGCAGTTAAACGCGCCAGTGCCGAACAGCGTTTTGTAGCTGGCCAGAAGTTTGGAGCGCGGCGCGCCCTCCGGGCGCGTTTCCGGCATCCATTTCGCCATGCTGAAGGTCACCCCGGCGCACAGCACCAGCAGGAAAGCGTAACAGGCGCGCCAGCTCCACAGGGTGTCGAGGATGCCGCCGAGCAACGGGGCAATCAGCGGGCTGACCAGAATACCCATATTTAACAGGCTATTGGCATGACGCAGCTGGGCGCCTTCGTACAGATCGCGGGGCAGGGTGCGCGCCATCACGCCGCCGACGCCGGTGCCCATCCCTTGCATGGCGCTGGAGGCGATCAGCACCGGCAGGCTATGGGTGGTCATGGCGACCAGCGTCGCCAGCATAAAAATCGACATCCCGACGAGGATCACCGGGCGGCGACCGATGCGGTCGGAGAGCGGGCCGTAAAACAGCTGTGAAATACCGTAGGTCAGCAGGTAGGCCGCCATCACGCTTTGAACCGCCCCTTCGCGAACGTTCAGCGCGACCGCCATGTCGGCGATGGCCGGAATATATATGGTCTGCGCCATCTGGCCAACGGCCACCAGCAGTACCAGCATCAACAACAAATTGAAGTTTTTATGCCGTTTCATGTCGATGAATACTTTGTGAGTAAAGAGAAATGAAGAATATGTGACTGGCACATCCCGTAATCGATGGAGGAATCTACCATATAAAAATGACAGAACAACTGCAAAGTGCCGATTGTTGAGGGAATTCCAGGCAGGTTATGTAAACAGGAACGGCAACTAATGTTGCCATTGCAGGCTAAGCGAGGCGCAGGAGGATCGCCCCGGCGGCAATCCCGCAGGCGGCGAAGATGCGCAGCGGCATCAGTTGCTCTTTCAGGACGATAAAAGCGATCAGCGCGCCGAACAAAATGGAGGTTTCACGCAGCGCGGCGACCACCGCCAGCGGCGCCTGGGTCATCGCCCACAGCGCCAGGCCGTAGGAGCCCATGGTGCCGATACCGCCGAGGATACCTTTTCGCCAGTGCAGGCGCAGATAGCGGCTGGCTTCAGCGCGGCGGGTCATCATTGCCCAGCTTAGCAGGCAGAAGCCGTTCATAAAAAAGGTCCACAGGGTGTAGCCCAGCGCCGAGCCCGCCAGCCGGACGCCGGTGCCGTCCACCAGCGTATAGCCGGCGATGAAGCAGGCGTTGATCAGCGCCAGCACGATGCCTTTGCGCGAGCTGGCGCGGCCGTTAAAGGCCATCGCCAGAATAGCCAGGCAGATGACGCCGATGCCCAGCCAGGCCAGCGGCGACAAGCGATCGCCGAGAAACAGCACACTTATCGCCGCCACCAGCAATGGGGCAGTTCCCCGCATCAGCGGATAGGTCTGGCTCATATCCGACACCTGATAG
Organism: Klebsiella sp. 2-CIP_Kleb.; assembly: GCF_050378715.1. NCBI lineage: Bacteria > Pseudomonadati > Pseudomonadota > Gammaproteobacteria > Enterobacterales > Enterobacteriaceae > Klebsiella > Klebsiella sp. 2-CIP_Kleb. Next base: position 19,469 of record NZ_JBNRLG010000010.1, on the reverse strand, counting down.
GTCTTCGCCACCAGCACCGTATACACCACCTGTAACGCGCACGACGCCAGCAGATAGGGGGCGCTGGCCAGCGAGGGCTGCGGGGAAAAGGGCAGCATCACCAACGCGATCAGCGCGGCCGAGCCGCTGACGCCGATCGCCGCGTACATTTTATCGCCGCTGGCTTTGACAATAGCGTTCCAGCTGGCGTGCAGCAGGGCGGCGAACAGCAAAATGCAGAATACGGTGATGGTCATCGCAGACAGGTTCAACAGTGAAGGTCACCGGACTGTAACACGCGCCCGCGCTGCCAGCCAGCGGGGGCTACAGCGAACAAAACAGGCGATGCGTCACCCGCGGTTCATCGTACACCGGGCGAAAGCCAAGTCTTTCATAAAAGGGCCAGGCCTGCGCCGGGGCGTGGGTGTTCAGAAAATCAAACCAGGCGCTGGAGTGGGTGATAACCGAGACCAGCAGCTGCTGGCCGATCCCCCGGCGGCGGTAGCGCTCGCTGATGTAGAGATGGCGAATACGCCCGGCCCGCGGCTGCGGGCTGAAGGGATCGCTATTGATGCCGCATACCCCAACCAGCTGGTGGTTCACAAAGGCGCCCAGCAGCGTTTCGCCCGGCGCGGTAAAGCGGTTTTTGCCGCTCTGCCAGTTTTCCGCCAGGCGGCGCAGCATATTGAAATGCTGTTCAAGGCTTTCGGTGCGCAGCGCCGCGAACCCCGGGGCATCCGGCGTCGTGGCGGCAATTAACAGGGGTGGCATAGCTTCCTCCATCAAGTCATCCCGGGACGCCCGGCGGGCGCCTGCAGGGGGGCGGTTTCCCGCCCCCCTCAGGTGCGACTTGAACCTGAATCAGCGGAACTGTTTCAGGACTGCATCAAGTAGTTGCAACACAGCAACCATGAGTTTCAGGATTAAAATAATAATATCCATTCCGCCCATACGCGCGTCTCCTGTGGTTAAGGAGCACAATAAGCTGACGTACCTTTCCGCTGCCTGTTGCCAGCTTATCCCTGCCTGTCGCCGGCGGCGTCGCCCTGGCCAATGATTGCTCCTTCCGTGGACGGCTTCCCGGCCCGCCGCCAGCAACGACAGGGGTGCGCAGCGCTGAACCACGCGTTGCCGCGCGGACCAGTGACTGCACGTTGTTGACGTAACACAGTGTGCTCTCTCGGGGTTAAGGCACTGACGGCACCACCCGTTTCAGCCAGGACTTCGTTGCGCCGGTCAAACTTGCGGCCCCCGAATGGCACACCATGAACACACCCAGTATAGATAAATACTGTATGGATGAACAGTATTTTTTGGACAAATCCGCCGCTCTCGCCCATACTCTATGACAGAGAAAAAGCGACCTTAAATTGCGCGAACTGCAGCGATCGCGTATACTTTTGGCGTTGACGTAATACAGTGTGCTTGCGGCTACCACCTGTAACCATACTGATAAAAACCTCGCTCCGGCGGGGTTTTTTGTTTTCTGCCCTTTTGCGCCGAACTGTGATCTTTCGCGCAAATTTTCGTGGATGAAAATAAATCCATTGTGAAAACGTAAAACCTGTGTTTGTATAAATTCAGCTTATTTTTCGACACAACAGGTCCCTAATGAACGCAACCCTGATCGCTTCGACCCTACTAAAAACCGCGCCAGCCGCGGTGGTCGTCGTGTCTGTGGTGGTCGTCGTCGGCAATGCGCCGTAGGGTCCGGAACAACACGAATTCCAAACCCCGCCGGCGCAAACCGAGCGGGGTTTTTTGTTGGCGAGCCCCCCGGTAAAGTCGGCCCAGAAGAAAAGGACTGGAGCATGGCAAGTTCGGGCACCACATCAAACACAATGCGCTTTACCGGCGCGCAGCTGGTTGTTCATTTACTGGAACGCCAGGGTATCACTATGGTTAGCGGCATTCCGGGCGGCTCCATCCTGCCTATTTACGATGCCTTAAGCCAGAGCACGCAGATCCGCCACATCCTGGCGCGCCACGAGCAGGGCGCGGGCTTTATCGCCCAGGGGATGGCGCGTACCGAAGGCAAACCAGCGGTCTGTATGGCCTGCAGCGGCCCGGGGGCGACGAACCTGGTGACGGCGATCGCCGATGCCCGCCTGGATTCGATTCCACTGGTCTGCATCACCGGCCAGGTGCCGGCATCGATGATTGGCACCGACGCCTTCCAGGAAGTGGACACCTACGGCATCTCTATCCCCATCACCAAACATAACTATCTGGTGCGCGACATCGCTGAGCTGCCGCAGGTGATCAGCGACGCCTTCCGTATTGCTCAGTCCGGGCGTCCCGGGCCGGTGTGGATAGACATTCCTAAGGACGTACAGTCGGCGACCATTGAGCTGGAAACGTTGCCGGAACCGGGCGAGCGCGCCGCTCCGCCGGCATTCGCCCACGAAAGCGTGCGCGAAGCGGCGGCGATGATCAATGCGGCGAAGCGTCCGGTGCTCTATCTGGGCGGCGGGGTGATTAACGCGCCGCAGGAGATCCGTGAGCTGGCGGAAAAAGCCAATCTGCCGACCACCATGACCCTGATGGCGCTGGGCATGCTGCCGAAGGCGCACCCGCTGTCGCTGGGGATGCTGGGGATGCACGGCGCGCGCAGCACCAACTTCATTCTGCAGGAAGCGGATTTACTGATTGTTTTAGGCGCGCGTTTTGATGACCGGGCGATTGGCAAGACCGAGCAGTTCTGCCCGAACGCGAAGATTATCCACGTCGATATCGACCGCGCCGAGCTGGGCAAAATCAAGCAACCGCACGTGGCGATTCAGGGCGATGTGGCGGAAGTCTTAGCCCAGCTGAACCCGCAGATTGAGGCGCAGCCGCGCGAGGAATGGCGCCAGCTGGTGGCCGACTTGCAGCGCGAATTCCCTTGCGCCATCCCGCAGGAAAGCGACCCGCTCTCCCATTACGGCCTGATTAACGCCGTGGCCGCCTGCGTGGATGATGAAGCGATCATCACTACCGACGTTGGCCAGCACCAGATGTGGACGGCGCAGGCCTACCCGCTCAACCGTCCGCGCCAGTGGCTGACCTCCGGCGGCCTCGGCACCATGGGCTTCGGCCTGCCGGCGGCGATCGGCGCGGCGCTGGCGAATCCGCAGCGCAAGGTTATCTGCTTCTCCGGCGACGGCAGCCTGATGATGAATATTCAGGAGATGGCTACCGCCGCTGAAAATCAGCTGGATGTAAAAATTATTCTGCTGAACAACGAAGCGCTGGGGCTGGTGCATCAGCAGCAGAGCCTGTTTTATCAGCAGGGCGTTTTTGCCGCCACTTATCCGGGGATGATTAACTTTATGCAGATTGCCGCCGGTTTTGGCCTGCAAACCTGTGATTTAAATAACGAAGCCGATCCGCAGGCGGCGCTGCAGGCGATCATCGCTCGTCCGGGGCCGGCGCTGATCCACGTGCGCATCGACGCGCAGCAGAAAGTGTATCCGATGGTACCGCCGGGTGCGGCCAATACTGAAATGGTGGGGGAATAAGCCATGCAAAAACACTGTGATAACGTCATTCTGGAACTCACCGTCCGCAACCACCCCGGCGTCATGACCCACGTCTGCGGGCTTTTTGCCCGCCGCGCCTTTAACGTCGAAGGTATTCTTTGTCTACCGATTCAGGGCAGCGAACACAGCCGCATCTGGCTGCTGGTGAACGACGATCAGCGTCTCGGGCAGATGATTAGCCAGATTGAAAAGCTGGAAGATGTCACCAAAGTGGCGCGTAACCAGTCCGATCCCACCATGTTTAACAAAATTGCGGTGTTCTTCGAGTAAATCGCGCAAGGCTTGAACGGTAAGGTGCTTATGGTTAAGGTAAGCGCCTTTGCCGGATGGCGCTGCGCTTATCCGGCCTACGGACACAGCGCTTTGTCGCCTCAGGCACCAGGACCCTATCATGACCACCATCGCCCTTATTGACGATCATTTGATTGTCCGCTCCGGCTTTGCTCAGCTGCTGGGGCTGGAAACTGATTTTCAGGTTGTCGCCGAATTTGGCAGCGGCCGCGAGGCGCTGGCGGGGTTGCCGGGGCGCGGCGTTCAGGTCTGTATCTGCGATATCTCAATGCCGGATATTTCCGGGCTGGCGCTGCTCAGCCAGCTGCCGAAGGGGATGGCGACCATCATGCTGTCGGTGCACGACAGCCCGGCGCTGGTCGAGCAGGCGCTTAACGCCGGCGCGCGGGGCTTTCTGTCGAAACGCTGCAGCCCGGACGAACTTATCGCCGCGGTGCGCACGGTGGCGGCGGGCGGCTGCTATCTCACACCGGATATCGCCATGAAGCTGGCCGCCGGGCGCCAGGATCCGCTCACCAGACGCGAACGCCAGGTGGCGGAAAAGCTGGCGGAGGGCATGGCGGTGAAAGAGATCGCCGCTGAGCTCGGACTGTCGCCGAAAACCGTCCACGTTCACCGCGCTAACCTGCTGGAAAAGCTGGGCGTCAACAATGACGTCGAGCTGGCGCGCCGTATGTTTGACAGCTGGCAATGAAGACCATACTCCCGCGCCTGCTGTCGGTGATCGGCTGCGCCTTTATTTTCGCCGCCGCCTGGTTTTGTCTGTGGAGCATCAGCCTGCATCTGGTGGAGCGCGCCGATCTGGCGGTGCTGCTGTTCCCCTTCGGCCTGCGTTTGGGGCTGATGCTGCAGTGCCCGCGCGGCTACTGGCCGGTGCTGCTGGGAACCGAGTGGCTGCTGATCTTCTGGCTGGCGCAGGAAGTGGCGCTGGCGCACCCGATAATATTGATGACCGGAAGCCTGCTGACCCTCCTGCCGGTGGCGCTGATCTCGCGGTATCGCCAGCAGCGCGACTGGCTGACGCTTCTGCGTCAGGGCGGGGCGTTAATGGCCGCCGCGCTGCTGCAATCGCTGCCCTGGCTGGCGGAGGGGGACGAGGGTCTTAACGCCCTGCTGTTGACGCTCACCGGCGGCCTGACTCTGGCGCCGACCTGTCTGGTGTTCTGGCACTACCTCACCAGCACCGTCTGGCGGCCCCTGGGGCCGTCGCTGGTGGCGCAGCCGGTAAACTGGCGCGGGCGGCATCTGATCTGGTATCTGTTGTTATTCACTATTAGCCTGTGGCTGCAGCTTGGGCTGCCCGCTGAGCTCTCCCGCTTTACCCCGTTTTGCCTTGCGCTGCCGATTATCGCCCTCGCCTGGCACTACGGCTGGCAGGGCGCGCTGATCGCCACATTGATGAACGCTATCGCCCTGATTGCCAGCCAGACCTGGCACGATCACCCCGTCGATCTCCTGCTTTCGCTGCTGGCGCAGAGCCTCACCGGACTGCTGCTGGGGGCGGGGATCCAGCGATTGCGCGAGCTTAACCAGTCGCTACAGAACGAGCTGGCGCGTAATCGTCGTCTGGCGGATCGCCTGCTGGAGACCGAAGAGAGCGTGCGCCGCGACGTCGCGCGCGAGCTCCATGATGATATCGGCCAGACCATCACCGCAATACGCACCCAGGCGGGGATCGTCCAGCGGCTGGCGCCGGACAACGCCAGCGTTCGCCAGAGCGGCCAGCTGATTGAACACCTCTCGCTGGGGGTTTACGACTCGGTGCGTCGCCTGCTGGGCCGCCTGCGTCCGCGCCAGCTTGACGACCTGCCGCTGGAGCAGGCGGTACGTTCTCTGATGCGCGAGATGGAGCTGGAGGACCGCGGCATTGTCAGCCATCTCGACTGGCGGATTAACGAGGCGGGGCTGAGCGAAAACCAGCGCGTGACCCTGTTCCGCGTCTGCCAGGAGGGACTGAACAATATCGTCAAGCACGCCAGCGCCAGCGCCGTGACCCTGCAGGGCTGGCAGCAGGAGGAGCGTCTGATGCTGGTGCTGGAGGATGACGGCTGCGGCCTGCCGCCGGGATCCAGCGCGCAGGGATTCGGTCTGACCGGCATGCGTGAGCGCGTGACCGCCCTGGGGGGCACGCTGACGATCTCCTGCACCCACGGTACCCGGGTGTGCGTCAATCTACCGCTGCGTTACGCCTGAGAGGATCGCTGATGTTCGCCTTTTTAAAAGCCCCGCCTGACGCTGCGCCGATTAGCGATAAACGCGAGCTTGATGCGCGTTATCGCTACTGGCGCCGCCATATCCTGTTGACCATCTGGCTGGGCTACGCGCTGTTCTATTTCACCCGCAAAAGCTTTAACGCCGCGGTGCCTGACATTCTCGCCAGCAACGTGCTGACCCGCAGCGATATCGGTCTGCTGGCCACGCTGTTTTACATCACCTACGGACTGTCGAAATTTTTCTCCGGTATCGTCAGCGACCGCTCCGATGCCCGCTATTTTATGGGGTTGGGGCTTATCGCCACCGGGGTGGTGAATATTCTGTTCGGTTTTTCTTCCTCACTGTGGGCCTTCGCCCTGCTGTGGGCACTGAACGCCTTCTTTCAGGGGTGGGGCTCGCCGGTCTGCGCCCGGCTGCTGACGGCCTGGTATTCACGCACCGAACGCGGCGGCTGGTGGGCGCTGTGGAATACGGCGCATAACGTGGGCGGCGCGCTGATCCCGATGGTGGTGGGAGCGGCGGCGCTACATTACGGCTGGCGCGCGGGGATGACCATCGCCGGCGGCCTGGCGATCCTCGCCGGATTATATCTGTGCTGGCGGCTGCGCGATCGTCCGCAGGCGGTGGGGCTACCCGCCGTGGGCGACTGGCGTCACGATGCGCTGGAGATTGCCCAGCAGCAGGAGGGCGCCGGGCTGACGCGCAAAGAGATCCTCACCCGATACGTGCTGGCAAACCCCTATATCTGGCTGCTGTCGCTGTGCTATGTGCTGGTGTACGTGGTGCGGGCGGCGATTAACGACTGGGGCAATCTGTATATGTCGGAGACGCTTGGCGTCGATCTGGTGACCGCTAACTCGGCGGTGACCATGTTCGAGCTGGGCGGATTTATCGGCGCGCTGGTGGCGGGGTGGGGCTCGGATAAGCTGTTTAACGGCAATCGCGGACCGATGAACCTGATCTTCGCCGCCGGCATTTTGCTGTCGGTTGGCGGCCTGTGGCTGATGCCGTTCGCCAGCTACGTGATGCAGGCGGCCTGCTTCTTCACCACCGGTTTCTTTGTCTTCGGCCCGCAGATGCTGATCGGCATGGCGGCGGCGGAGTGTTCGCATAAAGAGGCCGCCGGGGCGGCTACCGGGTTTGTCGGCCTGTTCGCATATCTTGGCGCGTCGCTTTCCGGCTGGCCGCTGGCGCAGGTAATGGATATCTGGCACTGGACCGGATTCTTCGTGGCGATCGCGATTGCCGCCGGCATTTCCGCGCTGCTGCTGCTGCCGTTCTTAAACGCGCAGGCGCCGCGCGCCGCCAGTGAAGCGTGATGCATCTCACTCTTTCGCCGCGAATGGGGCAAAACTAAGAAATTTTCCCGGTTTCACCTGGACGCCGTCTCAGGCCAGACGGCGCGCTGATTTTTACAATGCCTGGCTATGACGCAGGCATAAAAAATCAGCTCAGGAGATACCCATGCTGGCCTTTCTGAATCAGGTTCGTAAGCCGACCCTGGATCTGCCGCTCGACGTGCGGCGCAAAATGTGGTTCAAACCTTTCATGCAGTCCTATCTGGTGGTCTTCATTGGCTACCTGACCATGTACCTGATCCGCAAGAACTTTAATATTGCGCAGAACGACATGATCTCCACCTACGGGTTGAGCATGACCCAGCTGGGGATGATTGGCCTGGGCTTCTCCATTACCTACGGCGTAGGGAAAACCCTGGTTTCCTACTATGCCGATGGCAAAAACACCAAGCAGTTCCTGCCGTTTATGCTGATCCTCTCCGCCATCTGCATGCTGGGCTTTAGCGCCAGTATGGGTGCGGGTTCCACCAGCCTGTTCCTGATGATCGCCTTCTATGCGCTAAGCGGCTTCTTCCAGAGCACCGGCGGCTCGTGCAGCTATTCCACCATCACCAAATGGACGCCACGACGCAAACGCGGCACCTTCCTCGGCTTCTGGAATATCTCTCACAACCTCGGCGGCGCCGGCGCGGCGGGCGTGGCGCTGTTTGGCGCCAACTATCTGTTCGACGGCCACGTGATCGGCATGTTTATCTTCCCGTCGATTATTGCGCTGATCGTCGGCTTTATTGGCCTGCGCTACGGTAGCGACTCGCCGGAATCCTACGGCCTCGGCACGGCGGAGGAGCTGTTTGGCGAAGCGATCAGCGAAGAGGATAAAGAGACCGAAGAAAACGCGATGACCAAGTGGCAGATCTTTGTTGAGTACGTGCTGAAAAACAAAGTGATCTGGCTGCTGTGCTTCTCCAACATCTTCCTCTACGTGGTGCGTATCGGTATCGATCAATGGTCCACCGTGTATGCCTTCCAGGAGCTGAAACTGTCGAAAGAGGTGGCGATTCAGGGCTTTACCCTGTTTGAAGTCGGCGCCCTGGTTGGCACGCTGCTGTGGGGCTGGCTGTCGGACCTGGCCAACGGCCGCCGCGCGCTGGTTGCCTGCATCGCGCTGGCGCTGATTATCGCCACTCTTGGCGTTTATCAACATGCCAGCAATCAGTACGTCTATCTGGCTTCGCTGTTTGCGCTGGGCTTCCTGGTGTTTGGCCCGCAGCTGCTGATTGGCGTCGCCGCCGTTGGCTTCGTACCGAAAAAAGCGATCGGCGCCGCCGATGGGATCAAGGGCACTTTCGCCTATCTGATCGGCGATAGCTTCGCCAAGCTGGGCCTCGGGATGATCGCCGACGGCACCCCGGTCTTTGGCCTCACCGGCTGGGCCGGCACCTTTGCGGCGCTGGACGCCGCCGCCATCGGCTGTATCTGCCTGATGGCCATCGTGGCTATCTTCGAAGAGCGTAAAATTCGCCGCGAGAAAAAGAACCGTATTTTGCAGACTGCCTGATTCACCAGGTATTTGGTAACCTTGCCCGGCCATTGCGCCGGGCTTTTTTATTTCTTGCGTAATATGCCAGGTCCGACAGTCGACAGCAGGCAAATTCCCATTATGATAGTCAGGCTGCGATTGGATGAGAGGATGCATGATCTGGATAGGACTGGCCACCCTGGTAGTGGTATTTGTTGTGGGATTTCGGGTGCTTACCTCTGATTCACGCCGCGCGATCCGCCGCCTGAGCGAACGCCTGGGCATCACGCCCGTCCCGCTGGAATCGATGATCGATCAGCTGGGTAAAACCGCCGGCAATGAGTATTTGCGTTACCTTGAACGGCCGAATGAAGCGCATCTGCAGAACGCTGCCCAGGTGCTGCTGATCTGGCAGGTTGCAATTGTCGACGCTAGCGAAAAAAACCTGCATTACTGGTATCGCCTGATGCAAAAAGCGCGTTTAGCGGCGCCGATCACCGAGGCGCAGATCCGCCTGGCGCAAGGGTTTCTGCGCGAGCTGGATCCGGATATGAGCGATTTGCATAACCTTCAGCAGCGCTATAACGACCTGTTTCTCCCGGAAGACGGCGTGCACTGGCTGCACTGATCTCATTGTTATTCGGCCTGGGGTTCATCGCTTTTTGTGCCGGATGGCGGCTGCGCCTTATCCGGCCTACGGTTTCCGCACTCGTCACTTGTAGGCCGGATAAGCGTAAGCGCCATCCGGCAGGATAACTACAGTAGGATTTTCAGGCCGTGTTTTTGTACGACGCTAAGCAATTTTAATGACATTCCGCTTGGTCGCTTAGCGCCAGTCTCCCATTTTTGCACGGTAGACACGCTGGTATTCAGATAACGAGCGAACACGGGTTGGCTAACATTGAGTTGTTCACGTAGCGCTTTAATTTCAATGGGTTGAAGTGCGGCTACGCTACCGAGACATGATTCGTCAAAATGGCGCATTGTTTCCTGTGGGATTGCGCCAACGCTGAATAGCCCCGACGCAGCGCTATGGATCGCTTCGAAAGCCGGGCTTTTGTATTTATTTTTTGCTGTCATCGCAAATCTCCACCAGTTCTTTACTTTTAACTAAGACCGTCGTTTTCTCTTCAGAGAGATTGGCATAGTGTTTTGCTAACTCACGAAAACCCATTAACTCGCGATGGTTGATATTGGCCATATCCTGTTTGGCATATAGAAAGGTATAAAACCAATACCCTGCGCTTTTGGTAAGGATGATTGCGCGATCGCGATTCTTGTTGAGTCGCTTTTTATAAACCCCTCCTCCTAAATCAACCACCTTGCCCTGAAGCGCAGATTGAATTGCCTGATAGAGCTCGTCGTCGGAAATGCCATGAGAGCTAGCCTCTCTGGCGAACCATTTGGTTTTGAAGATACGCATTGCTGACATCCTGTCGTTAAAAGTATAGCACATAGTGCTACATTAAATTCTTCTGAGATTTGTTAAAGCGATAGCAAGCATCGTTTTTTTAAACATGCGAGCAGCTACGCATCCTCTTATGAAAAGCGAGAAGAGTTGCGAAAACGTTAAATGCGTCACAAACAAAATGTTACACTGCGCAGCTTTCCGCCACTTTCTTCGCAGGTCACTCATGAGTCATTCAAATGAAGCCAAACCCCATGCACGCGAACTCGCGCGACCAAACTGGTCGGCGGTCTTCGCGGTTGCTTTCTGCGTCGCCTGCCTGATTACCGTCGAATTTCTACCGGTCAGTCTGCTGACGCCGATGGCGCTGGATTTAGGTATCTCCGAAGGGATGGCCGGGCAGTCGGTGACGACGACGGCATTCGTCGCGATGTTTTCCAGCCTGTTTATCACTTCCGTCATTGGCAAAACCGATCGCCGCTACGTGGTGATCCTCTTTTCGCTGCTGCTGACCCTTTCCTGCCTGTTGGTGTCCTTTGCCGATAGCTTCACCCTGCTGCTGCTGGGACGCGCCTGTCTGGGGCTGGCGCTCGGCGGTTTCTGGGCGATGTCAGCCTCGCTGACCATGCGGCTGGTGCCGATGCGCGTGGTGCCGAAAGCGTTGTCGATTATCTTCGGCGCGGTATCCATCGCGCTGGTGATCGCCGCCCCGTTGGGCAGTTTCCTTGGCGGGCTTATCGGCTGGCGCAACGTGTTTAACGGCGCGGCGGTGATGGGTGTACTGTGTACGCTCTGGGTGCTGAAAGCGCTGCCGTCGCTGCCTGGTGAATCGGCGGCTCAGCAGCAAAATATGTTTGGCCTGCTGAAGCGGCCGGGGGTGATGGCCGGCATGTGCGCCATTTTCATGGCCTTTGCCGGACAGTTCGCCTTTTTTACCTATATTCGCCCGGTCTACATGACCCTCGCCGGGTTTGATGTCGATGGCCTGACGCTGGTGCTGCTGAGCTTTGGTATCGCCAGCTTCATCGGCACGTCGCTCTCCTCGGTGCTGCTCAAACGCTCGGTGAAAGCGGCGCTGGCGATTGCGCCGCTGGTGTTGACCGCCTGCGCGGCGGCGCTGGTGCTGTGGGGAGAAAGCAAAATCGTCGCCTCGACGGTGGCAATTATCTGGGGCTTCGCGTTCGCCTTGATCCCGGTGGGGTGGTCAACGTGGATCACCCGTTCACTCTCCGATCAGGCGGAAAAAGCCGGGTCGATTCAGGTGGCGGTGATCCAGCTGGCCAACACCTGCGGCGCCGCGGTCGGCGGCATTGCGCTTGACCACTTAGGGCTGCTGTCGCCGCTGGTGTTGTCAGGGGTATTAATGCTGTTTACCGGCCTGTTGGTGGCGGCCAAAGTGAAGGTGAATTCACCCGCTTAAGGCCGTTCGCCTTTTGCCAGCCGGGCGTTGATGTCGGCAATCACTTCCGGCAGGTCCGCCAGGGTATCAACCACATAATGCGCCCCGGCGGCATACAGCTTGCCTGCCGCCCGCTCGCGACGGGTGGCGATTTCCTCTTTCGACATCGCCTGGTACGCCTCCCAGGTAGCGCCGAATTCGTTACCGGACACCGCCAGGCCGACGCTCCACATCCCGGCATGTAACCCTTCGCTGATGCCCGGCGCGGCGTCATCGACCTTCACGCAGTGGGCCACATCGTCTATGCCAAGGGCAATTACGTTCTGCAGCGCCATCCACGGCCCGGGACGCCCGCCGGCGGCAAGGTCATCGGTGGCGACCCAGTGGTCCGGGGCATAGCCCTGCGCGGCGGCGGCTGGAACCAGCTTTTCCATCACCGGACGCGGATAGCCCGAGCAGGAGCCGATCTTCAGTCCGTCGGCGCGCAGCGCGGCGAGGGTGTCGACCACGCCGGCGATCGGAGCGGAAAAATCGACAACCTTAGCGATTTGCAGCGGCATAAACGCGGCGTAGATCGCATCAATATCAGCAGCCGTCATTGGCCGACCAAATTTCGCCTGCCAGCGGCTATCGACCGACGGCAGTTTGCCCAGCGCCTCAATGTGCTGCCATTTGCCAAGCCCCATCGGCACGCGGGCCTCTTCAAGGGTGAGCTCAATATCGAAGGCCTGGCGGAAGGCCTCGACGAAAATTTGCGTCGGCGCGAAGGAGCCGAAGTCCACGGTGGTGCCGGCCCAGTCGAGGATGAGTGCGGTGATACGGTTCATGGCGGTTCCTTATTGTTTCCAGTACATGGCGTTGTCGATGGCCGCCAGCAGGGCGGTGATGTCGGCGTCGTAGACTTCGCCGATGTTGCCGATGCGGAAGCAATCGCTTTGCGACACTTTGCCCGGATAGATAACGAAGCCCTGATCTTTCAGCTTCTGGTAGAAGGTGTGAAAGCGATACTGCGGCGCGTCCGGTGAATAAAAGGCGGTAATGATCGGCGAGTGCAGGCTGTCATCAAGCAGCGTCCGGAAGCCGAGCGCGCGCATTCCGGCGACCAGTCGGCGCTGATTGTGGCTGTAGCGCTGATGGCGGGCGCTGACGCCACCCTCCTGGGCCAGTTCTTTCAGCGCCTGAGCGAAGGCCAGCACGGTATGGGTCGGTGAGGTGAAGCGCCACTTGCCGTGGTTATCCTCCATACAGCGCCACTGGGCGTAAAGATCCAGCGACAGCGAGCGCGAGCGGCCTTTGCAGGTGGCCAGCTCCGATTCGCGGGCGATGACGAAAGCGAAGCCCGGCACGCCCTGAATGCATTTGTTGGCGGAGCTTATCAGATAGTCAATATTCAGCGCGGCGATATCCAGCGGAATGCCGCCGAAGCTGCTCATCGCATCGACGATATAGCGTTTGCCATACTCCTTCGCCAGCGCGGCTACCTCTTCGATCGGGTTGAGCATGCCGGTGGTGGTTTCGCTATGCACCATCGCGATATGGGTGATCATCGGGTCATCCTGCAGGATCCGCGCGATCGCCGCCGCGTCCGGACGGGCGACTTCGCCGCAATCGTAAGGATGAAAGGCGATGCCCATCAGCTGCGCCATCTCAATCATACGCGCGCCATAGGCGCCATTGCTGACGATCAGCACTTTGCCCTGTTCGCCGATGACGCTGCCGAGCACCGCTTCGACCGCGTAACTGCCGCTGCCCTGCAACAGCACCGCCGTATAACCGTCGGCCGGGGTGGCCAGCTGCACCAGCTGCTGGCGAATGGTCTGTACCACGCCGAGATTGTAATCATCATCCCAGGTGCAGCTATCGAACAACATCGCCTCTTTCACCGTGCGGGAGGTGGTTAGCGGGCCGGGAGTCAGCAGCAGGTAATTCCGTGAAGTCATTTGTCTCACCATTTGGTCTATACCAGATTTATATTTATCATGGAGACAAAGCCGGGGCAGGGTCAAAGGAAATGTGGTGCTGCAACAAAAAATTCATCTGGCTATGTATAATGAGCGCACCAAACGTGGCAGCGAGTAAACATGAAATCACCCTCTGGCGAGATGCCGCAATACCTGATGATTAAGGCGCAGCTGCAGGCGCGTATTCAAAACGGCGCCCTCAAAAGCGGCGATAAATTGCCTTCCGAGCGCGAGCTGTGCGCACTGTTCAACACAACCCGTATCACCGTGCGCGAGAGTCTGGCGCAGCTGGAGGCCAGCGGCGTGATCTACCGCGCCGACCGCCGCGGCTGGTTTGTGACGCCGGAGCGTCTGTGGCTGGATCCGACGCAGAACACCAACTTCCACAAGCTGTGTCTCGAACAGGGACGTGAGCCGAAAACGATGCTGCTTGATGGCCGCTTAACCGCCGTGCCGCTGGATGTGATGGCGCCGCTGGCGCTGCAGCCCTTCGATCAGGTCTACCTGCTGACCCGCCTGCGCTATGCCGACGGGCGTCCGGTGTGCTATTGCGAAAACCACTGCCTGCCGGCCCGGGTGCCGGAGCTGCTGCGCCACGATCTCAATGGCAGTCTGACCGAGATTTATCAGAGTCACTACGACCTGATCTATACCAGTATGCATCTGTCGTTTTATCCCACCTCCATGCCGCCGCAGGCCGCAGAGGCGTTGGGGGTGATGGAGGGGCGCCCGGCGCTGCTGCTGCGCAGGCTGAATTATGATCAGCACGGGCGTATTCTTGATTACGATATCGAATACTGGCGGCATGACAGCCTGCGGATCGAAGTCGATACCCATTGATTTTATTGTATTAACCCTTCCCGTATCCCCGGTGGCGTCAGCGTTAACCGGGGGCGACGTATCCCCTTCGCTTTAACTCTTTCGACACACTTCTTTCATCGTTTTGTCATAAACCCTCGGTAGCGTGAACGCAAATCTGGTCTACACCAGAACAACTAACTGCGATGAGGCTAACACGATGAAACTCTCCCGACTTGCTCTGCTGTCCCTGTTCGCGCTGACCAGCTCCCCGGTTTGGGCGGACGGCGTCGTCACGGTTTACTCCGCCGACGGCCTGCATGACGGCGATAACAGCTGGTATCAGAGCCAGTTCGACGCCTTCACCAAAGCGACGGGCATCAAAGTGCAGTATGTGGAAGGCGGCTCTGGCGCGATCGTCGAGCGTCTGGCGAAGGAGCGCACCAATCCGCAGGCCGATGTGCTGGTCACGGTGCCGCCGTTTATCCAGCGCGCCGCGAAAGAGCAGCTGCTGGCCACCTTTACCCCACAGGGCAGCGCGCAGATCCCCGGCGCCAATGACCGCTATTCGCCGCTGGTGAACAACTATCTGACCTTCATCTATAACGGCCAGTTGCTGAAAACCGCGCCGGCCAGCTGGCAGGATCTGCTGGATAGCCGCTTTAAGAATAAGCTGCAGTACTCCACGCCGGGCCAGGCGGGGGACGGCACCGCGGTGATGCTGCAGGCCTTCCACAGCCTTGGCGGCAAAGATGCCGGCTTCGAGTATCTGGGCAAGCTGCAGGCCAATAACGTCGGCCCATCGGCCTCCACCGGCAAGCTGACGGCGCTGGTCAACAAAGGCGAGCTGTACGTCGCCAACGGCGATCTGCAGATGAACCTGTCGCAGATGGCGCGTAACCCGAACGTCAAAATCTTCTGGCCGGCGGACGACAAAGGCGAGCGCAGCGCGCTGGCGCTGCCCTACACCATCGGGCTGGTGCAGAACGGACCGAACAGCGAAAACGGCAAGAAGCTGATTAATTTCCTGCTGGATAAACCGGCGCAATCCAGCGTCAGCGCGCGCTCCTGGGGCTTACCGGTGCGCAACGACGTGGCGCCGGATGACGCTAACTTTAAGGCAGCGCAGGCGGCGCTCGACGGCGTGAAGCGCTGGGAACCCAACTGGGACGACGTCGCGGTTTCTCTCTCGGCGGATATCGCCCGCTGGCATAAAGTGACCGATAGCGAGTAAGCCTGATGTTAATGAAAACCACCGTCATCTCTTCCCCGTCGCTGGCGGGGACCTCCGGGATCACCCTGGACTCGCTGCGCGTTTCCTACCACGGCAACGTGGTCTTAAAACCGCTGTCATTGACCATTGAGCCCGGTGAAGTGCTGGCGCTGATTGGCCCTTCCGGTTCCGGGAAAACCACCGTGCTGCGGGCGATTGCCGGTTTTGTGCAACCGGCTGGCGGGCGGATCCTGATCGGCGACACGGACGTCACCCACCTGCCGCCTTACCAGCGCGGGCTGGCGATGGTGGTGCAGAACTACGCGCTGTTTCCTCATATGAAGGTGGAAGACAACGTCGCCTTCGGCCTGCGGGCGCAAAAGCAGCCCAGGGGGCTTATCGCCGGGCGGGTGACCGAAGCCTTAAAAATCGTCGGTATGGCGGACTACGCCACCCGCTATCCGCATCAGCTTTCCGGCGGCCAGCAGCAGCGCGTGGCGATAGCCCGCGCGATTGCCGTGCGTCCTCGGGTGTTACTGCTTGATGAACCACTGTCGGCGCTGGACGCGCAAATTCGCCATAACATGGTGGAAGAGATTGCCCGTCTGCACCGCGAACTGCCGGAGCTGACCATCCTCTACGTTACCCACGATCAGACCGAAGCGCTGACCCTGGCGGACAAAATCGGCATTATGAAAGACGGGTCGCTGATCGCCCACGGTGAAACGCACGAGCTGTACCACTATCCGCCGAACCGCTTTAGCGCCGAATTCCTCGGCCGCGCCAATATCCTGCAGGCGACGGCGCTGAAAGACAGCCCCGAGCCGGGGCTGGTTAGCGTAAGCTGCGGCGGCGGCCTGATTAACGCCTTCAGCCGGGGCGGCCTGCATGGCAACAATAAGCTGTTATGCATTCGCCCGCAGCACATGAGCCTGGCGCCGCGATCGGCAACCAGTAATCGCCTCAACGCCATCCTGATGTCGGTGCACTGGCAGGGCGATCTGACGCATCTGCTGTGCGACGTCGCGGGCGAAGCGGTGCGGATCGTCATGACTCAGGTCAACCCACTGCCGCGCGCGGGGGACAAGCTGGCGCTCTACTTCGAACCTGGCGATGCGGTTCTGATCGAGGTGCAATGATGGCGCAAACCCTCACGCTTGCGCGTCCGGCGCGAAACCTGCGCCCTTACCTGTGGCTGGCGTTGCCGCTGCTGGTGCTGGCGACGCTGTTTTTCTATCCGCTGCTGCTGATCGCCGAACAGGCGTTACGCGACGCCAGCGGCAACCTGAGCCTCGAGACCTTCTGGCAGGTGATCGACTCTAAGCGCTTTATTGGCGCGCTGCTCAATACCTTACAGATTGCGGTGTTCGCCACCCTTGGCTGCCTGGTGCTCGGCAGCGTCCTGGCGCTGATTCTGGTGTTTATTCCGTTCCCCGGCAGCCAACTGGTGGGCCGGGTCATTGATACTTTTATTGCGCTGCCGACCTTTCTTATCACTCTCGCGTTCACCTTTATTTACGGCTCGGCGGGGCTGCTCAACGGCACCCTGATGGCGCTGTTTGCTTTTGAACTGCCGCCGGTAGACTTCCTCTATTCGATTAACGGCGTGATTCTGGCGGAGATTACCGTGTTTACGCCGCTGGTGATGCGCCCGCTGATGGCGGGACTGCGGCAGATAGATAAGAGCCAGCTGGAAGCGGCGAGTATTCTCGGCGCTCATCCGTTACGGGTGATTACCCAGGTTATCTTCCCGGCGGCGCTGCCGGCGCTGATGGCGGGGGGCAGCCTGTGCCTGTTATTGACCACTAACGAGTTCGGTATCGTGCTGTTTATTGGCGCCAAAGGGGTCAATACCCTGCCGATGATGGTCTACAGCAAGGCGATTCTGGAGTCGGATTACAGCGTGGCCTGCATGATTGCGCTGATCAATATTTTGCTGTCGCTGGGGCTGTTTATGCTCTATCGGCTGGCGGCGGTGCGCACTGGCGTAAGGAGTTAACGATGTTGATTTGGTCGCGTAAAGGCCGCGCGGCGGCGGGCGCGCTGGCGGTGACGCTTTTTGCCGGCGTTTTCCTGCTGCCGCTGGCGGTGATTTTACTCTCCAGCCTGAGTAAACAATGGAACGGCCTGCTGCCCACCGGCTTTACCTTTGCCCACTTTGTTAACGCGTTTCGCGGGGCGGCGTGGGATTCGCTGTTTTCCAGCCTGGTGGTGGGCTTCTGCGCCAGCCTGCTGGCGCTGCTGTGCGGGATGTGGGCGGCGCTGGCGCTGCGCCAGACTGGCGCGAAGCTGCAGAAATATCTTGGGCTGATGTTTTATCTGCCCAGCGCCATCCCCTCGGTTTCAGTGGGACTGGGCATTCTGGTGGCCTTCAGCCAGGGGCCGCTGCAGATGAACGGCACCTTCTTTATCGTCCTGGCGGCGCATTTCGTGCTGATCTCGGCCTTTACCTTCAGCAACGTCACGACCGGCCTGGCGCGGATTTCCGCTGATATTGAAAACGTCGCCTCCAGCCTGGGCGCTTCACCGTGGTACCGCCTGCGCCATGTGACGCTGCCGCTGATGACGCCGTGGATGATCTCGGCGCTGGCGCTGAGCCTGTCGTTGTCGATGGGAGAGTTAGGGGCGACGGTGATGATCTATCCGCCGGGCTGGACGACGCTGCCGGTGACCATTTTCAGCCTGACCGATCGCGGTAATATAGCCGATGGCTCGGCGCTGACCATCGTGCTGGTGGGCGTCACGCTGCTGTTGATGATGAAGCTGGAGCGCATCGCCCGTCGTTTGTGTCAGAGATAAAGAGTGGATGTCGTCATGCGGGGCTGGCGCCAGACCGCCCGGCGGCGCTGCGCCTGCCGGGCCTGGGGGGATCCCGCAGGCCTCCTCCGGAACGTAGGCCGGATAAGGCATTGATGCGGCCATCCGGCACAACCACAGGTATGGAGCTTGAAGTGTCCTGCCCGGCGGCGCTGCGCTTGCGCGGGCCTGGGGAGGGTATCCCGCACGCCTCCTCAGAAACGTAGGCCGGATAAGGCATTTATGCCGCCATCCGGCACAACCGCAGGTATGGAGCTTGAAGTGTCCTGCCCGGCGGCGCTGCGCTTGCCGGGCCTACGGGGGGAGCCCGCAGGAAGGAACGTAGGCCGGATAAGGCATGTATGCCGCCATCCGGCATAAATGGAGCGCACCAGTCGTAGCCCGGCTAAGCGTAGCGCCAGCCGGGAACGCTCCTTCAACAACGCTATCGCATCAGAACCACGCCTCAAACATCCCGCCGACGTTCAGCGAATCCAGCTGCTGGTCCTGGGTGCCGTTCACCTTCGCGGTATGCTCATTGTCCACCTGGCCGCCGGTCACGTAGAAGCGCAGCATCGGGCGGAACTCCGGCCCCATGCCGATGGCGATGTTCTGCGACAGCGTCAGCTTCCAGCCATGGTTATCCCCGCCCTGGTCGTAGTCCACGCGCTGGTAGCCCGCTTCCAGCCAGGTGGAGTGCACGTCGTTCCAGAAATACATCGGCCGCACGATGGCGCCGTAGTTTTTACGGTTGTCGGTGTTGTCCCTGCCGTTGTCGTAGTCGTGGAAGGCCAGCAGATATTCCACCTGCGCCTGCTGGGTGAACTTATGGCTGCCCTCGAAGCTGGCGTAGACCGTGGTCAGGTCGTCGGTTTTGTTATAAACGCTGTTATCCGAGTTGTCGGAGTAGCGCAGGATCACCTTGTTCACCCCGCTGTCGTTGGTGTGGCTCAGCACCAGCCCGCCCTGCCAGGCTTCGAGGCGCGCGTCGCTGTCCACCGCCTTCGAGTCAAAGCCGTAGTTGGCGTACACCTCGACGTCGATCGGCCCGGCCTTGATGTTGTGGGTTTTG
>NZ_JBNRLG010000009.1:0-98441 GCF_050378715.1 Klebsiella sp. 2-CIP_Kleb. | reverse complement strand
ACGTGTTCACTCTTGAGACTTGGTATTCATTTTTCGTCCGAGGACGTTAAGAATCCATGTCACTTTGAGTGCCCACACAGATTGTCTGATAAATTGTTAAAGAGCAGTTGCAACGCGGCTTTCAGCTCACCGTTGCGAGGTCCCGTATAATACGTTTTCCTCATTCAGAGTCAAGCCTTTATTTTGCTTTTCTCTGTCGGTTTTCAGCGCTGAACTTCATCGCCGAAACCCTGCTGACCCGGCGGCTCGCTTGCCGTTGTTCCGTGTCAGTGGAGGCGCATTATAGGGAGTTCTGAGACGTTGACAAGCCCTGTTTTCAAAAAATTATTCAACCGTCTCTTTTTTGTGCAAAACGCCGTTAAAGCGGTAATTTTTCCAGCGTCGAGAAGCCATAGCGATGCAAAACGGGTAAAAGTTGTTCCGTTTCTGCCGTCAACGCCATGCAGAATGCTTTATTCTCGTCGCTGGACTTCGCATCCGGCGCTTCATGCTCTAACAGCCAGGCGGTGCGACGGGCAATCGCCGCGCCGGAATCAATCAGCCGCGTGCCTTCCGGCAGAACGCGCTGCAGCTCCTCCTGTAAAAGAGGAAAATGGGTGCAGCCCAGCACCACCGTATCCGGCGGCTCCTGCATCCGCAGCCACGGGCGCAGGATACGGCGCAGCTCTTCTAACGGCACAGGCTCGCCGTGCAGCTTCGCTTCCGCCAGCTCCACCAGCTCCGCCGACCCCAGCATCTCAATCCGACATTCATTGGCAAAGCGGTCGATCAGCTCACGGGTATAAGGACGCTTTACGGTACCGCGCGTCGCCAGCAGACCAACAATGCCGTTCGCCGTTAAGCGGGCGGCGGGCTTGATCGCCGGCACCACGCCAACAACGGGGAAGGCGAACTTTTCACGCAGGGCAGGCAGGGAGACGGTACTGGCGGTATTGCAGGCGATCACCGCCAGCGCCAGGGGATAACGCTGCTGGACAGCAGTGACGATTTCCACAACGCGCTCAACGATAAACTCCTCGCTCTTCTCGCCATAGGGGAAGGCAACATTATCGAAAGCATAGATGTAATGCAGATTCGGCAGCAGCTGCCGAATCTCATTATAAACCGACAACCCACCGACGCCGGAATCAAACACCAGCACGGTGGGACGTGGATCAGAAGGTGTAGCTGCCAGACAAGGTGTATTCCCGTCCTGCAGATTGGTAGCCATAAACTGTCTCGTAATCTTTATCGAACAGGTTGGCTATTTTACCACGAACTGTCAGGTGTGAGGTGACGGGATACGATAAACCGACATCCCAGAGGCTCAACCCACCCATATTGACGGTACGCGAATTGTCGTAATCATAATCGTAGCGCTTGCCGATGTAGTGATACGTCACATCCCAACCCAGATCGTAGACCTGGCCGTTCAGCTCGTATTTCATCTGCTGCTTCGCCCGGCGATAGAGGATCTTGTTAGTTTCATCATCGCGAGGGTCAACATACTGCAGCGTCAGATGGTGCTCTACCGGCCCTGTGGTGACATTTCCCGTCCACTCCAGCCCCTTGATCGTCGCCGACTTGACGTTGTAATAGGCGTTGTTGTCGTAATCGATGAGGTTTTGAATCTCATAGCGATACGCGGAGAGACGCCAGTCGACCGGCCCCGTTAACCCTTCAAGGCCCGCTTCCCATTGCTTCGACTCCTCTGGCTTCAGGTTCGGGTTAGAGGCGATGCCAAAGCGTTCTGCGCCGTACTGCTGCCCGAGGGAGGGGGCGAGGAATCCTGTGCCGTACGAGAGCGTTGTCCGATAACCGTCGATAAATTCCCAGCCAGCCGCCGTCTGCCAGGTACCGTGCCAGCCAAACTGCTCGTCATGATCCTCACGGCCGGAAGCTTCCAGCGTCACGCTGTCAATCTGCTGCTGGCCCGTCAGATAAAGACCGGTGGTATCGCGCTTATACACGTCGGTACTGGTCGTTCCGCTGGATTTCAGCTTCTCCTGTTTCCAGTCTACGCCGCCGCTCACCGCGCCATGGCCCACCACAACATTATTTCCCCACTGGATATAGCGCTGTTCCATATCATCCAGGGTGGTGCCCGCGGCATAGCGGCCAGCGTCGCTGCTGTAGTTGTAATCTTTAATACGCTGATAGTTCGCAATCAGCTGGGAGGAGTAAATTCCGGAGTGGTAGTGCAGACCGGTATCCCAGGATTGGGTATAGGACTGATCTTCATCGTTTCCACCTGCGTAGCCCCAGTTACCCTGGTCATAGTCAGCATTGGCGGAATAACCATAGCCGCGGAAGAATCCCGAGAAGTTATCATCGAACTGATGCTGTACCCCGCCCCACAGCATTTTATTGCGGTAGCCGTCGCGATCGCTGTCGCCGCTATAAGAGGAGTTCGGCTGGACGTTAAACCCTTTGGTGGTCTGATAGGCGCCGGCAGCGGTAACCAGCGTATCGCCAAACCGCTTGTTGAAGGCGCCATCATAGGACTGATAGCCGTTCGTTCCCGCGCCGGCGTTGATCTGCGAACGCTCAGCGTCGGTCATGGTGATAATGTTCACCACCCCGCCGATCGCTCCGGAGCCATACACCGCGGAGCGCGGGCCGCGGATATATTCCACCCGCTGGACCAGAGAGATAGGGATCTGACTGATATCCACGCCGTTGGAGATCCCCGGACGCGCCATCGGCACACCGTCGATCAGCACCAGCACGTGGCGAGCCTCCGTCCCCCGAACATACAGCGAAGCGCTCTGCCCCATGCCGCCGTTGCGGGCAATATCGACCCCGGGAAGACGACGCATGACATCGTTTAAATCTTTGGACTGCCAGCGGTCGATGTCATCGCGCGTCACTATATCGGTCGGCGCCAGCACGGTATTGACCGGCTGTTGAAAACGGTTTGCTGTCACCACCAACGTATCTGAATTGCTATCCTGCGCCCAGCCGGAAAATGCCGTGACGGATAAGGCCGTCATCAGCGAAGCTTTTTTAATCATTGTAAAAGCATCCGAAACAGAAAAAGGATGCCGCAGGTTTTATCAGTTGCTCGCGACGATAAAACCCAGTGCGACGTATTCCGGCAGGTCTTCGGGCTTGGAGGCTGTTTCAAGAAATAATGACTTCCCACGGCTAACCGCAGTGTCTGCACCGAGTGCGCTCATTTCTCACCTTCCTTACCGCTGCGCGTCAGCCCCAGATTTCCACTGGGTTCCCTTTTAACTCACAGGACCGGTAGGCGAATGCTACAATCAGAATCATATAGATGTCCAGACTGCTAATTATATTTCCCGCGGCATTCGAGGCTGGACATCCCCGGCGCTTTCCCTACAATCCCCGCGTACTTATTTTATTCAGGATACATCATGACCCCCGAACACCTTCCTACCGAACAATACGAAGCGCAACTGGCAGAAAAAGTCGTCCGTTTGCAAACCATGATGGCGCCTTTTGCCGCGCCGGTTCCGGAAGTGTTTCGTTCGCCGGTCAGCCACTACCGTATGCGCGCCGAGTTCCGTCTGTGGCACGATGGCGACGACCTGTACCATATAATTTTCGATCAGCAGACCCGGTCGCGGATTCGCGTTGACAGCTTCCCGGCCGCCAGCGCGCTCATCAATCAGCTGATGACCGCCATGCTGGAGGGCGTACGCAACAATCCCGTGCTGCGCCATAAGCTGTTCCAGATTGACTATCTGACCACCCTCAGCAATCAGGCGGTCGTCTCGCTGCTGTATCATAAAAAACTCGATGATGCCTGGCGTGAGCAAGCGGAGGCGCTGCGTGACGCCCTGCGAGCCCAGGGGCTCAATGTGCATCTGATTGGTCGGGCGACCAAAACTAAAATCGAGCTCGATCAGGATTATATAGATGAACGTCTGCCGGTTGGCGGTCGGGAGATGATCTACCGTCAGGTGGAAAACAGCTTTACCCAACCGAACGCGGCAATGAACATTCAAATGCTGGAGTGGGCGCTGGATGTCACCAAAGGAGCGACCGGCGACCTGCTGGAATTGTACTGCGGCAACGGTAACTTCTCGCTGGCGCTGGCGCGTAATTTCGATCGCGTCCTGGCCACCGAAATCGCCAAACCGTCGGTGGCGGCGGCGCAGTACAACATCGCCGCCAACCATATCGACAACGTGCAGATTATCCGCATGGCGGCTGAAGAGTTTACTCAGGCGATGAACGGCGTGCGTGAGTTTAACCGGCTGCAGGGTATCGATCTGCAAAGCTATCAGTGCGAGACCATTTTCGTCGATCCGCCGCGTAGCGGGCTGGACAGTGAAACGGAAAAAATGGTGCAGGCCTATCCGCGCATTCTGTACATTTCGTGCAACCCGGAAACGCTGTGCCGCAATCTGGAAACGCTAAGCCAGACGCATAATGTTACCCGGCTGGCGCTGTTCGACCAGTTCCCGTATACCCATCACATGGAATGCGGCGTGCTGTTGACCCGGAAATAGGCCAAAAAAAACCGGCAACGTCATATTGCCGGTTTTTTATCACTGGCGGCTTATTCGGCTGCCGTATTTTTGCGGTTACGCATCTTGTAGCCGATCCAGAAGACCATCGCGACGGACAGAACGGCCGGGAAGAAGTTAGAGCCGATATCAGGGTACTCCGCACGCACGACGGTGCTGTACAACAGCACCCCGAGAATAAAAAAGGCAGCGGCGAGGCCCGGTAGCCCGACGGGCATACTGCGATTCTGATAGCGCTGGTGCAGACAGTAGACCGTCAGCAGCAGGGATAAGATGGGGAAGACGGAAAACGGAACTATCGAACTGAACAGCGCCGCAAAGGCGCCATTAATAGATAACCCGGCAATCAGCGCCAGCAGCAGCGTACCTTTATCTTGAACTGAGTGTTTCATTGCTCGTCCTTCACGTTATTCGGAATGATGTGACATTTTTTCTTGTTCACGGCGATACCAGTAATACGCGCCTTTAGAGATCATTCTGAGCTGCAGTACCAACCGTTCTTCCAGCTGTCGGCGCTGTTCAGGGCCGACATCCAGCGCTTCCGCGCCAGCGCTAAAAACGATGGTGACCATAGCTTCAGCCTGCGCTTCGGTAAAGGCGCGCGGCATATGGTTTTCGAGTTCTAAATAGTCGGCGAGTTCCGCAATAAAGTGCTGGATCTCGCGTGCGACGGCGGCGCGAAACGCCGCAGAAGTTCCCGAGCGCTCGCGCAGCAGCAGGCGGAAGGCGTTCGGGTTGTTACCGATAAACTCCATAAAGGTCGAGACCGAGGTGCGGATCACGCTGCCGCCTTTGGCAATCCGCTGGCGCGCCTGGCGCATCAGCTGGCGCAGCATCAGTCCGCTCTCATCGACCATCGTCAGGCCTAACTCATCGACATCGCGAAAATGACGATAAAAGGACGTCGGCGCGATCCCTGCTTCCCGCGCCACTTCACGCAAACTCAGGCTGGCGAAACTCCGCTCAGCGCTAAGTTGGCTGAATGCAGCTTCCACCAGCGAACGGCGGGTTTTTTCTTTTTGTTGTGCTCTTACGCCCATCACGATGTATGAATCCTTCCAATAGCCCTGCTGGCACTATACCAGAGATTAAAACTAATCGGTTTGCCCTGGATTGTGAATGATTGTTTACGAGCCGTTTCTGCTTTTATGCCGCAAAAAAGCACAACGATAATTGGGTTAAAGCGCAGCGAATGTTATCATCGTGTTTATTTTATGTATAAAACAGGTGAGTAATGCCATGTCACACTCTTGGGATTATGATGCAATAGTGATTGGTTCCGGTCCTGGCGGCGAAGGCGCCACCATGGGACTGGTGAAACAGGGAGCACGCGTTGCCGTCATCGAGCGCTACCATAATGTCGGCGGCGGTTGCACCCACTGGGGCACCATCCCGTCGAAAGCCCTCCGCCATGCCGTCAGCCGTATTATCGAGTTTAACCAAAACCCCCTCTACAGCGACCACTCCCGCCTTCTTCGCTCTTCTTTCGCCGACATCCTTAACCATGCCGACAGCGTCATCAACCAGCAGACTCATATGCGCCAGGGATTCTATGAGCGCAACCACTGTGAAATTCTGCAGGGCAATGCCCACTTCGTTGATGAGCATACTCTGGCGCTGGAGTGTCATGACGGCACGGTTGAGACGGTGACCGCGGAGAAATTCGTTATCGCCTGCGGCTCTCGCCCCTACCATCCGGCGGATGTCGATTTCCACCACCCGCGCATCTATGACAGCGATTCGATTCTCAGCCTGCAGCATGAGCCGCGCCATGTGATCATTTACGGCGCCGGGGTAATCGGTTGTGAATATGCGTCGATCTTCCGCGGCATGGAGGTGAAGGTCGATCTGATCAACACCCGCGATCGTCTGCTGGCCTTCCTCGATCAGGAGATGTCAGATTCGCTCTCTTATCACTTCTGGAACAGCGGCGTGGTCATTCGCCACAACGAGGAGTATGAGAAAATTGAGGGGGTGGATGACGGGGTGATCATGCACCTGAAGTCCGGTAAAAAACTGAAAGCCGATTGCCTGCTGTACGCCAACGGCCGCACCGGCAATACCGACACTCTGGCGCTGGAAAATATCGGTCTGCAGACCGATAGCCGCGGTCAGCTGAAGGTCAACAGCATGTATCAGACCGCCCTTCCGCACATCTATGCGGTTGGGGATGTCATCGGCTATCCGAGCCTCGCCTCCGCGGCGTACGATCAGGGACGCATTGCCGCCCAGGCGCTGGTGAAAGGCGAAGCCTCAGCGCATCTGATTGAAGATATCCCGACCGGGATCTACACCATTCCGGAAATCAGCTCCGTCGGGAAAACCGAGCAGCAGCTGACGGCGATGAAAGTGCCGTATGAGGTGGGTCGCGCTCAGTTTAAACACCTGGCGCGGGCGCAAATCGTTGGCATGAGCGTGGGAACCCTGAAGATCCTGTTCCATCGGGAGACCAAGGAGATCCTCGGCATTCACTGCTTTGGCGAACGCGCAGCCGAAATCATTCACATCGGCCAGGCAATCATGGAGCAGAAAGGTGGTGGTAACACCATTGAGTACTTCGTCAACACCACCTTTAACTACCCGACCATGGCGGAAGCGTACCGGGTTGCCGCGCTGAACGGCTTAAACCGCCTGTTTTAACGCCTTGTCGAAATGGCCATCCATCGTGCCGCGGATGGCCTCCGCCAGATGTTCGTAGCGGCTGCGCAGCGGTGAGCCCGGACGGTAAACCAGACCGATGGTGCGTCTTGGCTCTGGCTTAATGCACGGCAGGTAGACCACGCCATCGCGTTTTCTTTCCTGCGGCACCGCCAGCGCAGGCAGCAGGGTAATACCGCTGCCTGCCGCTACCATATTGCGCAGCGTTTCCAGGCTGGTCGCGCGGAAGTGGGTATCCTCATCCGCCCCCGCTTCAAAGCAGAAGCCCATCGCCTGATCGCGCAGGCAGTGCCCATCCTCCAGCATCAGCAGCTTTTCACCGGCCAGATCCGACATCGGCACCCGATCGCGGTTTGCCCACGGATGATCCTCATAGATAGCCAGCATCATCGGCTCATCGAACAGCGGCACCTCGATAAAGGCCTCGCTCTCTTTGACCAGCGCCAGGATGGCGCAGTCGAGCTTACCGCTGTCGAGCTGAGCCAGCAGCTGATGGGTCTGCGCTTCGTGCAGATACATTTCCAGCTTCGGGAAGGTCTGATGCAGCATCGGAATGATGTGCGGCAGCAGGTACGGGCCAATTGTCGGGATCAGGCCGATATGCAGCGGCCCGGACATGGTTTCCCCTTGTTGGCTTGCCATCTCCTTGAGCACTTTTACTTCGCGTAACACGGTACGCGCCTGATCCACCAGCAACAGCCCCGCCTGGGTAAACAGAACCTTACGGCTGGTGCGCTCCAGCAGCATGACGCCAAGCTCATCCTCCAGCTTGCGGATCTGTCCGCTGAGCGTCGGTTGGCTCACATGGCATGAGTCAGCCGCCCGCCGGAAGTGGCGGTGTTCGGCGAGCGCTACCAGGTATTCAAGATCGCGAATATTCATTATTCATCCTCCATCGCCACGATAGTCCATGGCGATAGATAGCATAGCAACGAACGATTATCCCTATCAAGTTTTCTGTTCAATAATACACCCATAAAGACGGTGAACCTCTGAAAACCACTGGCCCGTCACACTGTTTCTCTACCCGAACAACTAAAGCCAACGTGAACTTTTGCGGACCTTGCGTCCGCTTTTTTTTTTGCATAAAAAACCCGGCGTCGCTGGGCTCGGCCGGGTCAGGGGAGGCAGATATCTAAGGATTAGCTCAGACGGGCCTTCGCCTCGCCGATAGCCTGCGCCACCTGCTGCGGCGAGACGCCGCCTTTTGCCGCGCGTTTATCCAGGCAGGACTGCAGCGACAGGATCGGATAAACATCGTCCACAATCACCGGGCTGAATTTCTGCAGATCGGCCAGGGCCAGCGCTTCCAGCGGTTTCCCTTGCGCAATGGCTTCCACCACCGCTTCACCGACAATATGGTGCGCCTCGCGGAACGGTACGCCTTTCGCCACCAGATAATCCGCCAGCTCCGTGGCGTTGGCATAGCCCTGCTGCGCCGCTTCCGCACAGCGCGGACGTTTTACCTGGATGCCATCCAGCACCAGGGTCGCCATATGCAGGCAGTCGAGCCAGGTATCCAGGGCGTCGAAAAGCCCCTCTTTATCTTCCTGCATATCTTTGTTGTAGGCCAGCGGCAGCCCTTTCAGGGTCATCATCATGCCGGTCAGCGCGCCCTGCACGCGACCGCATTTGCCACGGATAAGCTCCAGGGCGTCCGGGTTTTTCTTTTGCGGCATCAGCGAGGAGCCTGAGGTTACGCGGTCGGAAAGCTCGACGAAATTCGCCTCGCCGGAGTTGAAGAAAATCAGATCTTCCGCAAAGCGCGACAGATGCACCATGCCGATAGAGGCATCGGAAAGCAGCTCCAGAACATGGTCACGGTCGGACACGCTGTCGAGGCTGTTGCGGGTGGCGGAGGCAAAGCCCAGCCACCCGGCCAGCTGCTCGCGGTCGATCTCATACGCCGTTCCCGCCAGCGCGCCGCAGCCCAGCGGGCTAACGTCGAGGCGCTTCAGTGCGTCCTGCAGGCGGCTTTCGTCGCGCGCCAGCATTTCGACATAGGCCAGACACCAGTGCGCGAACGTCACCGGTTGGGCGCGCTGCAGGTGGGTGTACCCCGGCATCACCGCGCCCTGGTTCTGCTGGGCCGTCTCCACCAGCGCGCTCTGCAGCTGGCGGTTCGCCGACAGCAATTCGACAACGGTATCTTTGCACCACAGTTTAAGATCGGTAGCGACCTGGTCGTTACGGCTGCGGCCGGTATGCAGTTTCTTGCCCAACTGGCCCACTTTGTCGATCAGTTTGCCTTCCACCCAGCTGTGAATATCTTCGGCATCGCTGGCGAGGATTTGCTGCGGATTGGCGCGCACCTCTTCCAGTAGCACATTCAGCGCTTCTTCCAGCTGCTGCTGTTCAGCGGCACTCAGAACGCCGACCGTTACCAGCGCTTTCGACCAGGCGACAGAGCCAACGATATCCTGCTCCGCCAGACGATAGTCGAAGCGCAACGAGTCATTGAACTGTTTAAACCGTTGATCTGCTGCCTGTGTAAAACGCCCGCCCCAAAGTGCCATAACATGCTTCCTTTATTCATTAGTTCCGCCGGTGGCGTTGTGCCTCCCCGGCCTACGGTCTTGTAAGCCCGGCAGACAACGCGCCGCCGGGCATGAAATCTTAAGCCAGAATACGTGTGCCGATTGGCGTGCCGTTAAACAACGCCGGCAGCTGCTCGGCGTGACGCCAGGAGGCGATGTCCACCGGACGGCCCAGAGCGCGTGCGGCGTCAAGGGCCGCATTCACTTTAACAATCATGCCGTCGGTGATAATCCCCTGCTCGATCAGCTGTTCCGCTTTCTCGGCGGTCATCTCGGCAATGCGCTGCCCTTTACCGTCGAGGATACCGCTGACGTCAGACAGCAGGATCAGATCCGCCCCCAGGGTGGCCGCCAGCGCCGTCGCCGCCTGGTCAGCGTTGACGTTCATCAGCTGGCCTTCATCGGTCACCCCGATAGAGCTCACCACCGGCAGGTAACCGCCGGCCAACAGGGTGTTGATCAGTGCCGGGGAGCCCGGCTGCGCCAGCCCGACATGGCCCAGCTCAGCATCCAGCTGCGTCACCTTCACGCTATCGCCATCGCCGAGGAACAGGCCGACAGAGGCCAGACCGTGCTTTTTCGCCCACGCCAGCAGCGTCTTGTTGGCGGTACCCGCCAGCGCGCCGGTGATGATGTCGATTTGCTCAGCCGGCGTAACGCGCAGGCCATTTTTCTTCTGCACCGGCAGGTTGAGCTGCTTCATCAGCTCATCCACCACGCAGCCGCCGCCGTGGACGATAATCAGCGGACGCTGGTGCGCTTCACGGTAGTTAACCAGCGCGGTAAACAGGCGCTCCAGCGCTTCTTCGCTATCGAGTAATACGCCGCCAAGTTTGATAATTAATGGGTTCATCATCACACCTTAAATAAGAGACTGCGTCTCAGCGAAGCCGAAACGAATATTCGCGCACTGCACCGCCTGCGCTGCGGCGCCTTTCAGCAGGTTATCCTCTGCCGCGACGACGATGAGATGATCGTCCTGCACGGCAAAACCGATATCACAGAATGGCAGGCCTTCGACGCTTTTCAAAGCGGGCACGCCTTTATCATATAAACGTACCAGTGGTTTATCGGCGTAAGCCTGCTGGTAAACCGCCGCGATCTGCGCATGGCCGACGCCCGGCTTCAGACGGCAGGTAATGGTTTCCAGAATGCCGCGCTTAAAATTACCCAGGTGCGGGGTAAAAATTACCTTTGCCCCGAGGTGGCTGGCAATCTCCGGCTGATGGCGATGGTTAAATATGCCGTACGGCTGCAGGCTAACTTCACAGAAGCTGTTGCCGATCGCGGCCTTACGACCCGCGCCGCTCACCCCGCTGGTGGCGTTGATCACTGGCCACTGGTTGAGATCCAGCAGACCGGCATCGATCAGCGGCTTCAGCGACAGCTGCGCCGCCGTTGGGTAGCAGCCAGGCACCGCGATTAACTGCGCTTCTTTAAGCGCATCCGCGCTCCACTCCGCCAGACCATACACCGCCTGTTTGAGCAGGTCGGGATGCTGATGAGTGAAACCATAATATTTTTCGTAGAACGCCCCATCGTTAACGCGGAAGGCACCGGAGAGATCGAACACCACGCAGCCGGCGGCAAGGAACTGCGGCGCCAGATCGTGACTCACTTCGTGCGCGGTGGCGAGAAACACCACGTCCACGCCAGCGCTGAATTCGCTGATATCGGACATCGGCTGCAGCGGCATATCGACAATGCCTTTGAGCTGCGGATGCAGGTCGGAAATTAATTTTCCCGCATCATTGCTTTGCGCGGAGACCGTCAAAGCGGTTATGTTCATATGCGGATGACGATTGATATAGGTCACCAGCTCTGCGCCGGCATAACCACTGGCACCCACAATCAGCGTATTTAACATTGGAAGCGCATCTCCTTACATTCGATGGGTTTTCTTACGCTCAACGATATTGTATTTTTATTCACAATAAATGCATGAATATTGATACTATCACGACCCAAGGTGTGTCAACAATGAAAAACAATTTACCGCCCTTTATCGAGATCTACCGCGCGTTGATCGCCACACCGTCCATCAGCGCGACCGAAGAGGCTCTCGATCAAAGCAATGAGTCTTTAATCAATTTGCTGGCCGGCTGGTTCCGCGATCTCGGCTTCAACGTCGAGGTACAGCCAGTGCCGGATACGCGCCATAAATTCAATCTGCTGGCCAGCACCGGACACGGCGCCGGCGGCCTGCTGCTCGCAGGGCATACCGATACCGTGCCGTTCGATGATGGCCGCTGGACGCGCGACCCGTTCACCCTCACCGAACACGATAACAAGCTCTACGGCCTCGGCACGGCCGATATGAAAGGCTTTTTCGCCTTTATTCTCGACGCCCTGCGCGATGTCGACGTCACCACGCTGAAAAAACCGCTGTATATTCTGGCCACCGCCGACGAAGAGACCAGCATGGCTGGCGCGCGCTATTTTGCCGAAACCACCCAGCTGCGCCCGGACTGCGCCATCATCGGCGAGCCCACCTCCCTGCAGCCAATCCGCGCCCATAAAGGACATATGTCCAACGCGATCCGTATTCAGGGCCAGTCCGGCCACTCCAGCGATCCGGCGCGCGGGGTCAACGCGATCGAGCTGATGCACGACGCCATCGGCCGGATTATGCAGCTGCGCGATCTGCTAAAAGAGCGCTACCACTTCGAGGCGTTCACGGTCCCTTACCCGACCCTCAACCTCGGCGCCATCCATGGCGGCGATGCCTCAAACCGTATCTGCGCCTGCTGTGAACTGCATATGGACATCCGCCCGCTGCCGGGGATGACCCTCAACGACCTTAATGGTCTGCTGGGCGAGGCGCTGGCCCCGGTCAGCGAACGCTGGCCAGGCCGCCTGACGGTCTCGGAGCTGCATCCGCCGATCCCCGGCTATGAGTGCCCACCGGACCATAAGCTGGTGCAGGTGGTTGAGAAACTGCTTGGCGCCCAGACCGACGTGGTGAACTACTGTACCGAAGCGCCGTTTATCCAGACGCTGTGCCCAACGCTGGTTCTCGGCCCGGGCTCGATCAACCAGGCCCATCAGCCTGACGAGTTTCTGGAGACGCGCTTTATCAAGCCGACGCGGGAGCTGATTAGCCAGGTGGTCCACCACTTCTGCTGGCACTAAAATCGCCCTCTTTTTCCGCCCCGTTCTCCCGGGGCGGAACGGTGACGATCGTCACATTTCCATAAGCGATGCTTATCAAGCGCCCCCTGAGTTAAATTTCGCAAATTACGGGTATTTACTCGTTTGCTGAAGCGATTTCGCAGTAATTGACGTGGGGGTATTTACGTGGCTTTATAAAAGACGGGTTGCTTATCCGTTGCTCACGTTCCAGCGCAGCGGATATAACAAAATAAAATGAGATGGGGTGTCTGGGGTAACATGAACGAACAATATTCCGCATTGCGTAGTAATGTCAGTATGCTCGGCAAGGTGCTGGGCGATACCATCAAGGATGCATTGGGAGAAAATATTCTTGATCGTGTCGAAACTATCCGTAAGTTGTCCAAATCTTCACGCGCCGGCAACGAAGCTAACCGCCAGGAGCTGCTGACCACGCTGCAGAATTTGTCTAACGACGAACTGCTGCCGGTAGCCCGTGCCTTCAGCCAGTTCCTGAATCTGGCTAACACCGCTGAGCAGTACCACAGCATTTCGCCGAATGGCGAAGCGGCCAGCAATCCGGAAGTCATTGCGCGTACCCTGAGAAAGCTCAAAGACCAACCCAATCTCAACGAAGAGACCATCAAAAAAGCGGTGGAATCTCTGTCCCTGGAGCTGGTGTTAACCGCCCACCCGACCGAGATCACCCGCCGGACGCTGATCCATAAAATGGTGGAAGTGAACAACTGCCTCAAGCAGCTGGATAACAAAGATATCGCGGACTACGAGCACCACCAGCTGATGCGCCGTCTGCGCCAGCTGATCGCCCAGTCCTGGCATACCGATGAAATTCGTAAGCACCGCCCTTCCCCGGTCGATGAAGCCAAATGGGGCTTCGCGGTGGTGGAAAACAGCCTGTGGGAAGGGGTGCCTAACTACCTGCGCGAGCTGAACGAACAGCTGGAAGCCAACCTCGGCTATCAGCTGCCGGTGGACTTTGTCCCGGTGCGTTTCACTTCGTGGATGGGCGGCGACCGCGACGGCAACCCGAACGTGACCGCCGATATCACCCGCCACGTGCTGCTGCTCAGCCGCTGGAAAGCGACCGATCTGTTCCTTAAAGATGTGCAGGTGCTGATCTCCGAGCTGTCGATGGTGGAGTGTACCGACGAATTGCGCGCCCTGGCCGGCGCCGAGGGCGCTCAGGAACCGTACCGTTATCTGATGAAGAAACTGCGCACTCAGCTGATGGAGACCCAGGCCTGGCTGGAAGCGCGCCTGAAAGGTCAGAAGCTGCCGAAACCGGCGGGACTGATCACGCAGAACGAGCAGCTGTGGGAGCCGCTGTACGCCTGCTATAAATCGCTGCAGGCCTGCGGCATGGGCATTATCGCCAACGGCGAACTGCTCGACACCCTGCGCCGCGTGAAGTCTTTCGGCGTACCGCTGGTGCGTATTGATATCCGTCAGGAAAGCACTCGCCATACCGAAGCGCTGGGCGAAATGACCCGTTACCTCGGGATCGGCGATTACGAAAGCTGGTCAGAAGCCGACAAACAGGCTTTCCTGATCCGCGAACTGAATTCCAAACGTCCGCTGCTGCCGCGCCAGTGGGAGCCGAGCGAAGAGACCCGCGAAGTTCTCGACACCTGCAGAGTGATCGCCGAGGCGCCGCGCGGATCGATCGCCGCCTACGTGATCTCGATGGCCAAAACGCCGTCCGACGTGCTGGCGGTTCACCTGCTGCTGAAAGAGGCCGGGATTGGCTTCGCCCTGCCGGTGGCTCCGCTGTTCGAAACGCTGGACGACCTGAACAACGCCAACGACGTCATGACCCAGTTGCTGAATATCGACTGGTACCGCGGCTTTATCCAGGGCAAACAGATGGTCATGATCGGCTACTCTGATTCCGCGAAAGACGCAGGGGTGATGGCCGCCTCCTGGGCGCAGTACCAGGCGCAGGATGCGTTGATCAAAACCTGTGAGAAAGCCGGGATCGAACTGACGCTGTTCCACGGTCGCGGTGGCTCCATTGGCCGCGGCGGCGCGCCGGCCCACGCCGCGCTCCTCTCGCAGCCGCCGGGAAGCCTGAAAGGCGGCCTGCGCGTTACCGAGCAGGGTGAGATGATCCGCTTTAAGTACGGCCTGCCGGAAGTCACCATCAGCAGCCTGTCGCTCTATACCAGCGCGATCCTCGAAGCCAACCTGCTGCCGCCGCCGGAACCCAAACCGCAGTGGCGCGACATCATGGCCGAGCTGTCCGACGTGTCGTGCAAGATGTATCGCGGCTATGTGCGTGAAAACAAAGATTTCGTACCTTACTTCCGCTCCGCCACTCCGGAGCAGGAGCTGGGCAAACTGCCGCTGGGTTCGCGCCCGGCAAAACGTCGCCCGACCGGCGGCGTCGAGTCGCTGCGCGCCATTCCGTGGATCTTTGCCTGGACCCAGAACCGCCTGATGCTTCCGGCCTGGCTGGGCGCTGGCGCTGCGCTGCAGAAGGTAGTCGAAGGCGGAAAACAGAGTGAACTGGAAGCGATGTGTCGCGACTGGCCGTTCTTCTCCACCCGCCTCGGCATGCTGGAGATGGTTTACTCGAAGGCCGACCTGTGGCTGGCGGAGTATTACGATCAGCGCCTGGTGAAACCGGAGCTGTGGGCGCTGGGTACCGAGCTGCGCAAGCTGCTGGCTGCCGATATCAACGTCGTGCTGGCCATCGCCAACGACTCCCATCTGATGGCTGACCTGCCGTGGATCGCCGAGTCTATCCAGCTGCGTAATATCTATACCGACCCGCTGAACGTCCTGCAGGCGGAACTGCTGCACCGTTCACGCCAGGCTGAAGAAGAGGGCAAAGACCCGGATCCGCGCGTTGAACAAGCGCTGATGGTCACCATCGCCGGCGTCGCCGCCGGTATGCGTAACACCGGCTAATCGATGTCTTCCCCCGGCCACCCGGCCGGGGGATTTCTCACCCGTTCTAGTGGTGCAACATCTCATCAACGATCTGTTCTTTATGCAGCGCATACGGATAATAGGTCGGCCAGTTATCCATCTCTTTCAACAACGCTTCCTGTGATTCATTGCCCATGAAAATATGGAAATGCTGCGATTTACGCGGACCAATGATATGGTCGCTGAACTGGACATATTTTGGCGCGTTGGCATCGCCCTGCTGGCACTCGAACAGATAACGTACGCCCTTCTTACCGGAGGCGTAATGCAGAATTTTGTAGCCTGAATAGCGGTATTTGCAGCTGTTGACGGTCTCGCCGACGTGGAACTCAATCACGTCATCTTCAATGCCAATCTGTTCCACATCGGTGGCGTAGCCCTTCTTATAATAGGCGCGATACTCCTCCACGCTCTTGCCGCCGGGCTTTTTCGCCTTCTGCTCCAGCACCGGATCGAGATCGCCGTTGAGCAGATATGGGTTCACCGACTGCCAGACGCCCTCCCAGTCGCTCAGCGCGCGGTCCTGCACATCTTTATCCGCAAAAATGCCTTCGCTGGCCTGACGCTCCACTTCGGTTAGCGCCGGCCCATGGCTATGGTTGCCGTGGGCGAACGCCTGGGCGCTGGCTAGCGCCATGCCGAGTCCCAAGGCCAGCAGGGGGATCTTTCTGGTCATTACTCTCTCCTGAGTTTGTTATCAATGGCGACAAATTGTTACGATATAACATATCTTAAGTGAGAAGCAATAGCGACAGGCTGGCGCTTTTACCGCTGGAATAATGTCCGGTATGATGAAAAGGTTGATGCGCGGGGCGGAACAATGATGGACAACGATATCAATCAACTTATTGATGCATTGCTAAAAAAGCAGACCAGCCTCGGCCGGGTTTATTTCGCCGGCGAGACGCGCTCGCCTGCTGAACCGGTGGTGCAGGTTGATTTTCCCCGTCTGAATATCCTCCTCGATGGGCAATTGCGCGACCAGGCGCTCGGCGATAACGCCCCGCCCCTGGAGACCCATGACGTGCTCTATATTCCTGGCGATAGCTGGAACTGCCCACAGTGGCAGGCGCCCTGCCTGCTGTTAAGCATCCTGTTCGCTAAGCAGCAGCTGGAGTGCTCGCTGCAGCACTGGAATGGCAAGACGATCGCCGTTGTTGAAAAACTACAGGCGCTGCGTCGCGGGCCGCGCGTCGGTTCCTTTCTGCTGCAGGCGCTCAACGAGATCCGGATGCAGCCGCAGGAGCAGCAAACCGCCCGCAGCATCGTCATCAGCCTGCTCAGCCACTGCCATGATCTTCTCGGCAGCCAGGCGCAAACCTCCTCGCGCAGCCAGGCGCTGTTCGAGGCAATCCGTCAGTACATCGAGGTCCATTACCCGGAGCCGCTGAGCCGGGAATCGGTCGCCCAGGCGTTCTATCTCTCTCCTAACTATCTTTCTCATCTGTTCCAGAAATGTGGGCCAATGGGCTTCAATGAATATCTGAACCACATTCGTCTCGAACAGGCCCGTATGCTGCTGAAGGGCCACGATATGAAAGTGAAAGACATCGCCCACGCCTGCGGCTTCGCCGACAGTAACTACTTCTGCCGCCTGTTCCGCAAAACCACGGAACGCTCGCCGTCTGAATACCGCCGCCAGTACCATAGCCAGCTGACGGAAAAATCATCCCCGGCAAAAAACTAGATTTTTGTGTGTTAAACCTGACTTTTGTGCGCGCTATAGTTTCCTCTCATCCCAGGCTGCGTCGATAAATGTGATCTAAATCATCCTTAATCGCGATGCGTACATTTATCCAGTTTTTGGCAAATTTGTCATCTGGCGATCCTTCAAACGAAAGCCGTATGCTTACCTCAACGACAGCACCGAATTAAGCATTGAGGAAAACACTATGGAACTCTATCTGGATACCGCCAACGTCGCCGAAGTGGAACGCCTGGCCCGCATCTACCCGCTGGCCGGGGTGACCACCAACCCGAGCATTATCGCCGCCGGAAAAACACCGGTCTGGGATGTACTGCCGCGCTTGCAAAAAGCCGTTGGCCCGGAAGGGATTCTGTTTGCGCAGACCATGAGCCGCGATGCGCAGGGCATGGTGGCAGAAGCCAAACGCCTGAGCAACGCCGTACCGCGCATCGTGGTCAAAATCCCGGTCACCGCCGAAGGCCTCGCCGCTATCAAGCTGCTGAAGAAGGAAGGCATCCCAACCCTTGGCACCGCCGTCTACAGCGCCTCACAGGGTCTGCTGGCCGCGCTGGCCGGCGCAAAGTACGTCGCGCCTTACGTTAACCGCGTCGACGCTCAGGGCGGGGACGGCATCCGCATGGTGCAGGAGCTGCAATCCCTGCTGGAAATGCATGCGCCCGAAAGCAAAGTGCTGGCGGCGAGCTTCAAAACGCCCCGTCAGGCGCTGGATTGCCTGCTGGCTGGCTGCGAAGCCATCACCCTTCCACTAGATGTAGCGCAACAAATGCTCGGCACCCCTGCGGTAGAGTCAGCCATAGAGAAGTTTGAACAGGACTGGAATAACGCCTTTGGCACGCTGAACCTGTAACCGGACCCGCGCGCCGCCTGCGGGCGGCATCACGGTCATCGAGGAGGAATCGTAATGGATCGCATTATTCAATCACCAGGCAAATACATTCAGGGCGCAGGCGCCATCAAGCGCCTTGGCGACTACCTGAAACCGCTGGCCGAACGCTGGCTGGTCGTTGGCGATAAATTCGTGCTGGGATTCGCGGAAGAGATGCTACGCAAAAGCCTGGCCGATGCCGGCCTGGCGGCGGAAATCGCGCCGTTTGGCGGTGAATGTTCGCATAATGAAATCAATCGCCTGCGCGATATCGCCGGCAGTGCGAAATGCACCGCCGTGCTGGGGATCGGCGGTGGTAAAACCCTGGATACCGCGAAAGCGCTGGCCCATTTTATGAAGGTGCCGGTGGCGATCGCCCCTACCATCGCCTCCACCGATGCGCCGTGCAGCGCGCTGTCGGTGATTTACAGCGACGAAGGGGAGTTCGACAGCTATCTGATGCTGCCGCATAACCCTAACATGGTCATTGTCGATACGCAGATCGTTGCCGGCGCGCCGGCTCGCCTGCTGGCAGCCGGAATTGGCGATGCGCTGGCCACCTGGTTCGAAGCCCGCGCCTGCTCACGCAGCGGCGCCCCCACCATGGCGGGCGGGAAATGCACCCAGGCGGCGCTGGCGCTGGCCGAGCTGTGCTACAACACCTTACTCGAAGAGGGTGAAAAAGCGATGCTGGCCGCCGAACAGCACGTGGTCACTCCGGCGCTGGAGCGGGTGGTGGAAGCCAACACCTATCTGAGCGGCGTCGGTTTTGAAAGCGGTGGCCTGGCGGCAGCCCACGCAATTCATAACGGCATGACGGCCATCCCTGACGCTCACCACTATTATCACGGTGAAAAAGTGGCGTTCGGCACCCTGACGCAGCTGGTGCTGGAAAACGCGCCGGTGGAAGAGATCGAGACCGTCGCCGCGCTATGTCACAGCGTTGGGCTGCCGATCACCCTGGCGCAGCTGGATATCAAAGGCGACATCCCGACCAAAATGCGCCTGGTGGCGGAAGCCGCCTGCGCTGAAGGCGAAACCATTCACAATATGCCGGGCGGGGTTAACTCCGACCAGGTCTACGCCGCGCTGCTGGTCGCCGACCAATATGGCCAGCGCTTCCTGCAGGAATGGGAATAATCCAGAGCAAAACAAAACACCCGGCGTCAGCCGGGTGTTTTTTATGTTTATCTGCCGGACGTGTCGCCCACTGGCGGCGGAAACGGCAAGCACTCAGGCCGGACGCACGCCCAGCGTATGGCAGATGGCGTAGCTCATTTCGGCGCGGTTCAGGGTGTAGAAGTGGAAATCTTTTACCCCTTCCCGACTTAAAATCTTCACCATGTCCATAGCGATGTTAGCCCCCACCAGCTGACGGGTTTCGGCATCGTTATCGAGACCTTCGAACATTTTCGACATCCACACCGGGATACGAACGTTGGTCATATCCGCAAACTTTTTCGCCTGTTTAAAGTTGGATACCGGCAGGATACCCGGAATAATTTCCACGTCGATGCCCGCTGAGACGCAGCGATCGCGAAAACGCAGGTAGCTTTCCACATCGAAGAAGAACTGGGTGATCGCGCGGTTGGCGCCTGCCTCGACTTTGCGTTTCAGGTTGAGTAAATCCGCCTGCGCGCTTTTCGCTTCCGGATGCACTTCCGGATACGCGGCAACAGAGATATCGAAATCCCCCACCTCTTTCAGCAGGCTGACCAGATCGGCGGCATACATCTCCGGTTTACCGCTGCCCGGCGGCAGGTCGCCGCGCAGCGCGACGATATGGCGGATGCCGTTGTTCCAGTAATCCTGGGCGATAGTGCGCAGCTCATCGCGAGTCGCATCGATACAGGTCAGGTGCGGCGCCGCTTCCAGACCGGTTCGCTCTTTAATGCCCTTGATGATGCTGTGGGTGCGATCGCGCTCGCCGGAGTTCGCGCCATAGGTCACCGAGACAAACTTCGGTTTCAGACTGCTCAGGCGATCGATGGATTTCCACAGGGTTTGCTCCATTTCACTGGTGCGCGGCGGAAAGAATTCAAAGGACACATTAATCTGGCCCTGGACTTCCGCCAGGCTCTGATTCAGGGCTTCCCGCTGATTGGCGTGAAAAAAGCTCATACCTTACCTCATCAATCGCATGTAATGGCTGTTGTATTGCGAACTTCTATACGTTTAGACGTCCAGATGTAAAAATGACGGAAAAGCGCGCGGGCGTCAATAGAAAAATCTGCGTAAAGAGTGAGGAAAAGGCGGCCAATATGAAAAAAATTCATCTTCCGGCCAGAATGGATGCCGCGCAGGAAGAATTCGATCCGATGAAATTTGAAGCAGTTCAAAAAACCAGCATCTCCCCATGTTGGCCATAGCGATTGTTATTGCAGCCGCTTATCGCTTGGTTCAGAGTAAGTAGAACGTTCTACTAGAACGTTCTACTTACGCAATAATGCTTATAAAATCTATTCTGGGATATCACCATGAGTCTGTGGTCA
The DNA here is from genome assembly GCF_050378715.1 of Klebsiella sp. 2-CIP_Kleb. Lineage (NCBI taxonomy): Bacteria > Pseudomonadati > Pseudomonadota > Gammaproteobacteria > Enterobacterales > Enterobacteriaceae > Klebsiella > Klebsiella sp. 2-CIP_Kleb. The sequence goes on along the minus strand of NZ_JBNRLG010000009.1, from coordinate 77,640 downwards.
GGGTTCATAAAATCATTATCAAAACTGTCGATGATCGGCCGCGCCTTGATGCTGCCGATTTCGCTCCTCCCGGCCGCCGGCTTACTGTTGGCCTTCGGGGATAAATTCCATATGCCCTTGATGATGAACGCCGGCGGTATCATTTTTGATAACCTGCCAATGCTGTTCGCAATTGGTTCAGCCGTGGGGCTGGCATCAGAATCGGGTATCGCTGCGCTGTCGGCAGCCGTCTCCGTCTTCATCACTAATATCACCATTAGCACTGTGCTCGGCATTACGCCGGAGATGGCCTCTCAGGGCGGAAAATATGCCATGGTCGTCGGCATCCCGACGCTGCAGATGGGGGTTTTTGGCGGTCTCATCTGCGGTATTCTCGCGGCGTGGTGCTATAACCGCTTCCATGCGATGCAGTTGCCTGAGTTCCTTGGCTTCTTCTCGGGTAAGCGTTTCGTGGCGATCGCCACAGCATTTCTCTCATTTATCCTCGGCCTGCTGTTGCCTTATGTCTGGCAACATATCCAGGCTGGTATTGACTCACTGTCGATGGTGGTAAACGGCGACAACCAGGCTGCATCGACCTTTATTTTCGGCCTTGTTGAACGGGCGCTGATCCCACTGGGACTGCACCACATATGGTATCCCTCTTTCTGGTACTCTTTCGGCGATTACACCACTCAGGCAGGCCAGGTGATCCACGGCGACCAGACCATCTGGTTTAAAATGCTGGAAGAAGGAGTGAAATCTTTTAGCTCTGATAGCTACCAAAACGCTGGGAAGTTTATGCAGGGGGAATTCCCGCTTATGCTGTTCGCGCTTCCAGCTGCCTGTCTGGCGATGTATCACGAAGCGCATACTAAGAATAAAAAAATCGCGGCCGGTATTCTCTTCTCTGCCGCGCTGACCTGCTTCCTGACCGGCATTACCGAACCCGTAGAATTTACCTTTATCTTCGTGGCGCCGATCCTGTACGTCTTCAACGCCATCATGGCGGGGCTCTCGTACATGACAATGTATCTGCTGCATGCGCATATCGCTAAATCCTTCTCGGCGGGGCTAATTGACTATATCTCCTTCGGTATTCTGCCGTCGCTGAACGGCTATCAAACCCACTTCCTCAATGCGGTTATCGTTGGCGTGCCGATGGGGCTGATTTATTATTTCACCTTCCGGTTCGTTATCCGTCGCTTTGATGTGAAAACACCAGGCCGTACCGATATCACTGTCACCGCCGATGATAAAACCGACGCGGAGCTGGCAACGGAGATCGTCAATCTTCTCGGTGGTTCACAAAATATCGATTCCGTCGGGGCTTGTATCACCCGCTTGCGCCTGGAAGTGGCTGAGCGCGATGCGGTTGATAAAGATGGCCTCAACGGCATCGGCGCACGCGGGGTGGTCTTCGTCGGCGATAACGGCATCCAGATTATTTTTGGCGCCAGGGCGCAATTTATCGCGCAAACCATGTCGGGGATGATTGGCAAATAACAAGAAGGTGTTATGGTGTGGAAGTAGGCTTACCGTGGGTAAGCCTATGTCTGCGATCTGACGGTAATACACGCGTTGTCATGGAGCGATTTTGAAGAAAGTCAGCATTATAGATGTGGCGAAACTGGCCGGCGTCTCCGTTTCGACGGTGTCGCTGGTATTACGCCAGAAAGGGAAGATCTCCGACGCCACCATCGAAAAAGTCAACGCGGCCATCCAGGAACTTGGCTATGTACATAACGTCGCCGCCGCTAACCTTCGCGCCAATACCACCAATTTGATCGGCCTGATCCTGCGCGACTTCAACGACAGTTTTTCCATTAAAGTGATGGCGAATATCGTCCAGGAGCTGGAGAAGCAAGGCTATATGGTGATCCTCGGCCAGCCGCGCGACGATCATGACTATCTGGCCCGCTGCCTGCTGTCGTTTAAACAGCAGGGCGTCGCCGGCGTGATATATCTGGATGCCGATACCACCAGCAATGCGCTGCCTGCGGCGTTACAAGCATGTCCTCTGCCGCTGGTCGCCGTCTCGCAAACGCCGCTCTCCGGCCATCATGACCAGGTGGTCCGCGATAATCGCCAGGCCGCCAGTATCGCCGCCCGCTATTTGATTGAACGCGGCCATCGCTACATCGCCTATATTGGCGGACAGGATAATGACCTGATTCGTCAGCAGCGGCTGCTTGGCTTATACAGTACGCTGGAGAAAAACGGCATGACCGTACGGGAGGAATTTGCTCCTGCCTGCAGCGACAATACGCAGGCTGCCAGTATCGCTACCCGCCAGTTGCTGGAAAAAAATAATGCCATTACCGCCCTGCTGTGCCACTCACCGGATGCAATGATTGGCTGCCTCAGCGGCATTCATCAGGTTGGACGCACGGTGGGAAAAGATGTCTTTCTCACTCAGCAGGTGGCGCTGGTGGGTTTTGAAGACATGATGCACGTGAATTTGACCTCGCCATCCTTCACTTATGTCTCTTCCGCCAGCGAAGAGACAGGACGTCAGGTAGCCTCGCTCATTATCCGCAAAATCAAAGAACCTGCCCTGCCGACCCAGCGCATTACCCTTTCCGGACAGCTGGTGGCTCGAGAGTCAGCCTGAGGCTAGCCAGTCGTCAGGTGCTCATCCAGCAGTGAGAGCCATTGCTGCACGGATTCTGCCCGGTGAGGCGCATAGATCACCCCAAGGCTTAACGGCATGCTGTCGCCTTCAGCGACAGGACAGAACACCACCCCCTGACGCTGGATTGCGGAAAAGGACGCCGGCAGGAGGATCATGCCTTCCCCACGCGCAATTCGCGCCAGCAGCACATCATGTTCGGCAGGCTCTTCCACATAAGCGGGGGTATAGCCAGCCCGGTCGAAAATGCGTCGCGTATAGTCAAAGAAATCGGGGTTACGCTCACGTTTAAACCAGAACAGCGGCCGGTGATTGAGCGCGCTTAGCGTTAACGCTGATGTGGCGGCTTCCGGCCAGGAGGTTGGCACTGCCGCGATAAGCGGCTCCTGATACGGCAATGGGTGCAGGTGCAGCCCTTCAGTATTGAGCGGCAGCGCAACCAGCGCTGCATCGAGTTTGCCTTTGCGCACCTGCTGAGCCAGCGCCGGTGAAGCGTGGCGGGTGATATGCAACGCGCGGGTATGTTCGCTCAGCGCAGATTCAACAGCGGCGAAAATGCCTTGTTCGAAGGCGGTCGTCACGCCCAGACGCAGAGACGGCGGTGAGTGAACGGAGAGCTCACTCAATGCCGCCAGCGTGCGTTCCTGGAGCGCCAGCATGGGCCGAATCATTGCCAGCACCTCTCTGCCCGCGTCGGTAAGGATCAGGCCTTTGCTATGGCGCTGAAACAGCGTCACCCCCAGCTGCGCTTCCAGATGGCGCATATGGCGACTCAGCGGCGGCTGCGAGATAAATAACCGCTGCGCCGCCCGGCTGATGTTATTTTCCTCCGCCACCACCGCAAAGGCGCGCAGCAGGCGGATATCGAGAGAATGCAATCGCGAAGTTGTCATACTGAAAAGGTATCACGAAAAGGGTATTACTCAAGTCCGGCAAACTTCCCTACCCTTCCTCTCAACGCTTCATCACAGAGAGGAAAAAACGATGTCCAGCGAACGTTATATCACCGGTCAGGAAATGCTTCAGCGCGTGGACGGTCACGGCGGGGAAGCCGTCGTCGACAGCCTGCGGGATATCGCCCCCGACTTCGCCCGCTATCTGATTGAGTTCCCCTTCGGCGATATTTACGCCCGGCCAGGGCTTGATTTGCGCAGCCGGGAAATCGCCACCATCGCCGCACTCACCGCGCTGGGTAACGCCGAGCCGCAGCTGAAAGTGCATATTGCCGCGGGATTAAATGTTGGTCTGACGCAAGAGGAAATTACGGAAGTGATCATGCAGATGGCGGTCTACGCCGGATTCCCGGCGGCGCTAAACGGCCTGTTTGCCGCTAAAGCGGTTTTTGCGGCGCACTAACAAAAAAGACCAGGCCTGGCCTGGTCCTTTTCTCGGGATTACAGTAGCTGCGCCAGACGGTTAATATCCGACTGGATCGCCCCGGCGGTCACGTCACGCCCGGCGCCGGGCCCGCGGATCACCAACGGATTATCACGATACCAGCGGCTTTCGATAGCAAACACGTTATCGCACGGCAGCAGCGCCGCCAGCGGGTGCTCTTCGCGTACCGCTTCCACGCCGACGCGAGCTTTGCCGTTGGCATCAAAGCGCGCCACGTAGCGGAGCACCAGCCCCATCTCGCGGGCCGCCTCCAGGCGCTGCAGCATCTGCTCGTTCAGCTCTTCGCCATTCTCAAAGAAGTGATCAACCGAACCCTCTTCACAGTGCGCCGGGACCAGTGATTCCACGCGCACCTGATCCGGTTCGATGTCATAGCCCGCTTCCCGCGCGAGGATCACCAGCTTGCGCATCACATCTTTACCGGACAGATCGACGCGCGGATCCGGCTCGGTCAGCCCCTGCTGCCACGCCTGATCCACCAGGTCGGTGAACGGCACGGTGCCATCGAACTGCAGGAACAGCCAGGAGAGCGTTCCCGAGAAGATACCGCTCAGGCCGAGGATGGTATCGCCGCTGTCGATCAGGTCGCGCACCGTATGGTTCACCGGCAAGCCGGCGCCCACGGTGGCGTTATACAGCCAGTGGCGCCCCGTCTTCTCAAACGCGTCGTGGATCTGGCGATACTTATCGCTGCTGCTGGCCCCCGCCAGCTTGTTGGCGCTGATCACGTGGAAGCCATGGCTGGCGAAATCAAGATACTGGTCGGCCAGCTGTTCGCTGGCGGTGACGTCCAGCACCACTAAATCATCGTACGGGTGCGCGCGCATCCACAGGAACAGCGACTCTTCATCCTGCTCCACCGCTTCATCGTTGAAGAAAGCCAGCGCCCGGCTGGCGTCCAGCCCGTCATAGTTCAGCAGACTGCGTTTACTGTCGACCACGCCGGCGAGAACAAACTCAAAGCCGGTGCGCGCCGAGAGCGTGGTTTGTTCACGGGCGAACAGCTCCAGCCAGCGGGAACCGATGTTTCCTTTGCCGAACAGCATCAGGCCAATACGCTTTTCGGCACGAAACAAGGACTGGTGCAGCCCCTGGATCAGGCTTTCCGTCGGCCCGGCGCGCAGTACGGCCACCAGGCTGATTCCTTCTTCCGACTGCCAGGTGAACTCCACTGGCTGCCCTTTCAGCTGCTGCCAGAAACGGTGGCAGTGCAGGGGGTTACGGGTGACGCCAGCGCCCACCATCGCCACCAGCGCCAGCTTCTGACGCAGACGCAGCTCGCCCGGCAGACCTGCTTCATCGAGCAGCTTCAGCGCGCTGTCGGCCACCTCGGAGGTATAGCAAAACTGCAGCAGCTTGCGGTCGGCATGGACGCCAACGGCTAACGGGCGCAGCTGGGCGCGTTTGAGCAGGGCGTCCAGCTCTTTATGCGCCAGTTTGAAATCGTGACCGGCCGGCACCTGGAACTCCACCAGGCAGACGTCGTCATGGCTGGTGACAATCCGGGCGCCAGTACCGGAGGCCAGTACGCGCTCAATGCGCGTGGAACCCTGTTCCGGCGTATAGCTGCAGCGTAACTGCAGATCGATATCGCTGGCGGAAACCGGCTGTAGCGTGCGGGCATGGAGCACCGGCGCGGCCAGACGCGCCAACTCGCTGGCTTCGTCCAGACGCAGCAGCGGCAGCAGACAGGCGTCTTTCACCTTGCGCGGATCCGCGCTGTACACCCCGGCGACGTCGCTCCAGATAGTGACGCGGGAAGCGCCCGCCAGCGCACCGATCTGGGTGGCGGAGTAGTCAGACCCGTTACGGCCCAGCAGGACGGTTTCACCGGCCTGGTTGCGGGAGATAAAGCCGGTCACCACCAGACGTTTGTTAGGATGCTGCGCCATCAGCTGCTGCAGCAGTGGATAGGATAATCCTTCATCCACCTGCGGCTGCGCGGCACGTTCCGCGCGCAGGAACGCGCGCGCGTCAAGCCAGGCGGCTTCCATTCCCAGCTGGTTGAGAACCACCGCCATCAGGCGCGCGGACCACACTTCCCCATGGCCGACCACTTCCGCATAGACCGCTTCGGAAACCCCGCCGTCCAGCAGACCAGCCAGACGCTCAAGGTCGTGGATAAAGGCGGCTATCAGCGTATCCGCCGCCGCAGGCTCCACCAGACCACCAATCAGTTCGGTGTGATAGCGGCGAAGCGACTGCTGAACCTGATGCGCAGCAAGGCGATCGCTCTGGCTAAGCTTAAGCCAGCTGATCAGCTGGTTGGTGGTGCTGCCAGCGGCGGAGACGACCATCATGTCCCCCGCCTGCGAATACTCCTTCATGATCCCCGCGACGCGCAGGTAACATTTCGCATCCGCTAAACTACTCCCACCAAATTTGTGCAGCTGACGACCCTTCGCCCCTGCCTGCGCAATCACACTCATCTTTATTCCTCGTTTGCTGCCCGGAAGCCATTTTCCAGGTCGGCAATTAAATCTTCACCATCTTCAATACCGGTCGAAATACGCAGGAGCGTTTCTGAAATTCCGGCGGCGACACGCGCTTCAGGCGCCATGCCGGCATGCGTCATCGTTGCCGCATGGGAAATCAGGCTTTCAACGCCCCCCAGCGATTCCGCCAGTGTAAACAGCGACAGCCCGCTCAGGAAACGGCGCAGCGTCTGCTCGTCACCGTCCAGCTCGAAGCTTAACATTGCGCCAAAACCTTTTTGCTGACGCGCCGCAATTTCATGCCCCTGGTTTTCCGGCAGCGACGGATGATACAGCTTTTTCACCAGTGGCTGGGTTTTCAGATACTCGACAATCGCCAGGGCATTACGCTGCGCCACTTCCATGCGTGGAGAAAGCGTCCGCAGCCCGCGCAACAGCAGATAGCTGTCGAAGGCGCTGCCGGTGACGCCAATATTATTCGCCCACCATGCCAGTTCAGTGACAGTCGCCGGATCGCTGGCAATCACCACCCCGGCCACTACATCAGAGTGACCATTAAGGTATTTAGTACAGGAGTGCAACACCAGATCGGCGCCCAGCGCCAGCGGGTTTTGCAGCGCCGGACTCAGGAAGGTGTTATCGACCACGCTGATCGCCCCTGCTTCGCGCGCCAGACCACAGATTTTCGCAATATCCACTACCCGCAGCAATGGATTACTTGGGCTTTCGACCAGCACCAGCTTCGGTTTTTCCGCCAGCGCCGCCCGCAGCGCCTGCTCATCGTTTTGATCGACGAACTGAACGCGATAGCAGCCGCGCTTCGCCAGGCTATCGAACAGACGGTAACTGCCGCCGTAGCAGTCGTGCGGCGCCACCAGCAGATCGCCAGGCTTAAGGAACACCGTCGTCACCAGCAGGATCGCCGACATACCGGTATTGGTCAGCACCGCGCCAGCGCCGCCCTCCAGCTCCGCTAAGGCACGCTGCACCACATCACGCGTCGGGTTGCCGCGGCGGGAGTAGTCGTGAGCGCGAGGTTCATTAAAGTCGGTGAAGTTATAGGTACTGGAGAGGTGGATCGGCGGGACAACGCAACCGTACTGCTCGTCGTCATTTAAACCGCTACGCACTGCGATGGTGGCCTGTTTACGCGTCATGTTGGGAAGTTCCTGGGCTGAATCGGTGAAAAGTCAGGCTCCAGAGTAATCATTGTCACAATAGACGTCAATACATCTGGACATCTAAACTTCTTTGCGTATAGATTGAGCAAAGTGCAAATAGCCGTTAAAATTATATGCATTAGCGCACGTCGGCGGCGGCTTATCTCATGTCAGAAAGCCTGCGCTTACGGTAAACTACGCGCAATTATAGCCCGGGCGGAATATTCTGGCCCTTCACTAATAAACAGAGGATTAAGGTATCTCATGGCTGAATGGAGCGGCGAATATATCAGCCCATACGCTGAGCACGGTAAGAAGAGTGAGCAAGTAAAGAAAATTACGGTTTCCATTCCTCTGAAGGTGTTAAAAATCCTCACCGATGAACGTACGCGTCGTCAGGTGAATAACCTGCGTCACGCGACCAACAGCGAGCTGCTGTGCGAAGCGTTCCTGCATGCCTTTACCGGACAACCGTTGCCTAACGATGAAGACCTGCGTAAAGAGCGCAGCGATGAGATCCCGGAAGCAGCGAAAGCGATTATGCGTGAACTGGGTATCGACCCGGATACGTGGGAATACTGAGACAATAAAAAGGGCGGAAGCACTCTTCCGCCCTTTTTCTTTCTCGCCCAGGCAGGCGAGAGACACAAAAAAGCCGCCCTGAGGCGGCTTCTTCTGGCAACTTACTTGCTGCCCGGGATGCTGAAGCGCTTGTTGAAGCGGTCAACACGGCCACCGGTAGCAACATCACGCTGTTTGCCGGTGAAGAACGGGTGGCATTTGCCGCACACGTCGAGGTTCAGGTCATGACCTACAGTGGAGCGGATTTTCATGACATTACCGCAAGAACAGGTAGCAGTAATTTCGTCGTAATTTGGGTGAATACCTTTTTTCATGGGAGAACCTCAGTTAAGGCCGCGTCGCTCTTCCAGCCCTAACGCCAGACACCACGCGATATTAGTAATTTCCCGTCGCCCTCTACGCTGCTGACAGCGTGAAGCACACGGTAATGGTCAATCTTCAATGCGATATAAAGCGCATCAAAGGCGGCGAATCATACAGAATTTGACCAGCATATGCAAACTGATCCGCGCCGCCTTATCGTAATGTGTATACTATCCCGCCAGATTTCAAGTCAGGAAGATGACATGCCCGTCGCCCACGTTGCCCTACCCGTTCCGCTACCGCGCACCTTTGACTATCTGCTGCCTGACGGCATGGCGGTCAAAGCGGGCTGTCGGGTGCGGGTGCCGTTCGGCAAACAGGAGCGGATCGGCATTGTCGCGGCGGTCAGCGAGCGCAGCGAGCTGCCGCTGGACGAGCTAAAACCGGTCGCGGAAGCGCTGGACGACGAACCGGTCTTCTCCGGTACCGTCTGGCGGTTGCTGATGTGGGCGGCTGAGTACTACCATCACCCGATCGGCGATGTGCTGTTCCATGCGTTGCCCATTCTGCTGCGCCAGGGTAAACCCGCCAGCGCTACGCCGCTGTGGTACTGGTTCGCCACCGAGCAGGGGCAGGCCGTCGATCTTAACGGTCTGAAACGCTCGCCGAAGCAGCAGCAGGCGCTGGCGGCGCTGCGCCAGGGCAAAATCTGGCGTCATCAGGTCGGCGAACTGGAATTTAATGAAGCGGCGCTGCAGGCGCTGCGCGGCAAAGGGCTGGCGGAGCTGGCCTGCGAAGCGCCCACCCTCACCGACTGGCGCAGCGCGTATTCGGTGGCTGGCGAACGCCTGCGTCTTAATACCGAGCAGGCCACCGCCGTCGGCGCGATCCACAGCGCCGCCGATCGCTTCTCCGCCTGGCTGCTGGCGGGTATTACCGGCTCCGGGAAAACGGAAGTGTATTTGAGCGTGCTGGAGAATGTGCTGGCGCAGGGGCGCCAGGCGCTGGTGATGGTGCCAGAGATCGGCCTGACGCCGCAAACCATCGCCCGTTTTCGCCAGCGCTTTAACGCGCCGGTGGAAGTCCTGCACTCCGGGCTCAATGACAGCGAACGTCTCTCGGCCTGGCTGAAGGCGAAAAACGGCGAAGCGGCCATTGTGATCGGCACCCGCTCCTCGCTGTTTACCCCGTTTAAAGACCTCGGCGTCATCGTCATCGACGAAGAGCATGACAGCTCCTACAAGCAGCAGGAGGGCTGGCGCTACCATGCCCGCGACCTGGCGGTATGGCGCGCCCACAGCGAACAGATCCCGATAATTCTCGGCTCGGCGACGCCGGCGCTGGAGACCCTGCATAACGTCCGCCAGGGCAAATACCGCCAGTTAACCTTAAGCAAACGCGCGGGCAATGCGCGCCCTGCCCAGCAGCACGTGCTCGATCTCAAAGGGCAACCGCTGCAGGCGGGTCTGTCTCCCGCGCTGATTGGCCGTATGCGTCAGCATCTGCAGGCGGATAACCAGGTGATCCTGTTTCTTAACCGCCGCGGCTTTGCGCCAGCGCTGCTGTGCCACGACTGCGGCTGGATAGCGGAATGTCCGCGCTGCGACAGCTACTATACGTTGCACCAGGCGCAGCACCATCTGCGCTGCCACCATTGCGACAGTCAGCGCCCTATCCCGCGCCAGTGCCCCTCCTGCGGCTCCACGCACCTGGTGCCGGTGGGTATCGGCACCGAACAGCTGGAGCAGGCCCTGGCGCCGCTGTTTCCTGACGTGCCTATTTCGCGTATCGACCGCGATACCACCAGCCGCAAAGGGGCGCTGGAAGAGCATCTCGCCGCCGTCCATCGCGGTGGGGCGCGTATTTTAATTGGCACCCAGATGCTGGCCAAAGGCCACCACTTCCCGGACGTCACCCTCGTCTCCCTGCTGGACGTCGACGGGGCGCTGTTTTCCGCGGATTTCCGCTCCGCCGAGCGTTTCGCTCAGCTCTATACCCAGGTCTCCGGGCGAGCGGGGCGGGCAGGAAAACAGGGCGAAGTGATCCTGCAAACCCACCATCCGGAACACCCTCTGCTGCAGACCCTGCTGTATAAAGGCTACGACGCTTTCGCCGAACAGGCGCTGGCAGAGCGGCAGACAATGCAGCTACCGCCGTGGACCAGCCATGTGCTGATTCGTGCGGAAGACCATAACAACCAGCAGGCGCCGCTGTTTTTACAGCAGCTGCGCAATCTGCTGCAGGCCAGTCCGCTGGCCGACGACAAGCTATGGGTGCTCGGTCCGGTTCCGGCGCTGGCGCCGAAGCGCGGCGGCCGCTGGCGGTGGCAGATATTGCTGCAGCATCCTTCGCGGGTGCGCCTGCAGCATATCGTCAGCGGTACGCTGGCGCTGATCAATACGCTGCCGGAGGCGAAAAAAGTGAAGTGGGTGCTGGATGTCGATCCTATTGAAGGGTAAGCCTTCTCTTGCGAGCCGGATCGAAAAATTCAACAAGCATCACGTTTTTCATGAAAATTCTGTAACTCACTGCCGCGACTATCTGATAAAAAAGATGCAGCAGTTAGCGCGCAAGGGAAATGCCAGCGCCATTCAGCGAGGAGAAACCAGGTGAAGCCCAAAAAACAAGTGGTTGCCGCCACCATGAAAGACGTCGCCTTAAAGGCAAACGTTTCCACGGCAACCGTGTCCCGAGCGTTGATGAACCCTGATAAGGTGTCGCAAGCCACCCGTAACCGGGTCGAGCAGGCGGCGCTGGAAGTCGGCTATTTACCGCAGTCGCTCGGACGCAATATGAAGCGCAACGAATCGCGGACGATCCTCGTGATCGTTCCGGATATCTGCGATCCCTTTTTTAGCGAAGTGATCCGCGGTATTGAAGTCACTGCCGCCGAGCATGGATATCTGGTGTTAATCGGCGATTGCGCCCACCAGAATCAGAAAGAAAAAACCTTTATCGACCTTATCATCACCAAGCAGATTGACGGCATGGTGCTGCTCAGCTCGCGCCTGCCGTTTGACGCCAGCGTGGAAGAGCAGCGCAATTTGCCACCGATGGTCATGTCGAACGAGTTCGCGCCGGAGCTGGAGCTGCCCACCGTCCACATCGATAACCTGACGGCGGCCTTTAACGCGGTAAACTACCTTCACGAGCTGGGACACCAGCGTATCGGCTGCATCGCCGGCCCGGAAGATATGCCGCTGTGCCATTATCGCCTGCAGGGTTACGTGCAGGCGCTGCGCCGCAGCGGTATCACCGTTGATCCGCACTATATCGCTCGCGGCAACTTTACCTTCGAAGCTGGCGCCAATGCGCTGGAGCAGCTGCTGTCGCAGCCGGTACCGCCCACGGCGGTCTTTTGCCATAGCGATGTGATGGCGCTGGGCGCCTTATCGCTGGCGAAACGCCGCGGTCTGAAAGTGCCGGACGACCTGTCGATTGTCGGCTTCGATAACATCGCGTTGTCTGAATTTTGCGATCCGCCATTGACCACCGTGTCACAGCCGCGTTTTGATATCGGCCGTGAAGGAATGCTGCTATTACTTGAGCAAATGCAGGGTCATAACGTGAACAGCGGCTCGCGCCTGCTCGATTGCGAACTGATAGTTCGCGGCAGTACGCAAAAAATCAGACGATAACCATCAGGCTTTCGGGCCTGCTCTTCTGGTCAAAGGCCCGCCGCTTAAGTAACATGGCGGGCTGACGAACGAATATAAGACAGCGAAACGATAGTGGCACAACGAGATTATGTACGCCGCAGCCAACCGGCTTCTTCGCGGCGCAAAAAGAGCACTACCCGAAGCTCAAGGAATAAGCAAAGCAGCCTTCCGGCAATTTCACCGGCTATGGTGGCGATCGCGGCGGCTGTGCTGGTGGCCTTTATCGGTGGACTCTATTTCATTACGCACCATAAGAAAGAAGAAGCGGAAGCGATGCAAAATCGCCAGGCCGCCGGCAACGGCTTGCCGCCAAAACCGGAAGAGCGTTGGCGCTATATTAAAGAGCTGGAAAGCCGACAGCCGGGCGTTCGCGCGCCGACCGAACCGACCGCCGGCGGCGAAGTGATGAAACCGGAGCAGCTGACTGACGAACAGCGCCAGCTGCTGGCCCAGATGCAGGCCGATATGCGTCAACAGCCGACTCAGCTGACCGAAGTGCCGTGGAACGAACAAACGCCGGCCCAGCGCCAGCAGACGCTACAGCGCCAGCGTTTAGCGCAGCAACAGCAGCAGGCGCAACAGCAACAGTGGGCGCAAACTCAGCCGCAGACCGTGCAGCAGCCGCCGCGCGTTCAGCAGCCGAAGCCGGTCCAGCAGCAACAGCCGAAGCAGACCGCGTCAAACCAGCAGCCGTACCAGGATCTGCTGCAGACGCCAGCGCATACCAATACCACGCAGCCGCGTACCCAGGCCGCGGCGCCGGTAACTCGGGTGGAAGAAGCGCCGAAAACCACCGCCGAGAAGAAAGACGATCGTAGCTGGATGATCCAGTGCGGCTCCTTTAAAGGCGCCGAGCAGGCCGAAACCGTCCGCGCTCAGCTGGCTTTCGAAGGGTTTGCTTCGCACATCACCACCAACAACGGCTGGAACCGCGTGGTCATTGGCCCGCTGAAAGGCAAAGAAAGCGCCAACGAGATGATCACCCGCCTGAAGATGGCTGGACACGCGAACTGCATTCGTCTCGCCGCCAGGGGTTGAAACCCTCAAAAACCCCCCCATCTATAATTGCATTCGGCCCCGCGGACAGCGCGGGGCCCCTGTTCCGCTTTTGCAACCAAGGGGTCTGCTCGTGACTACAATTGTAAGTGTTCGCCGTAACGGCCATGTTGTTATTGCCGGTGATGGCCAGGCCACGCTGGGCAACACCGTAATGAAGGGCAACGTGAAAAAAGTGCGTCGTCTGTACAACGACAAAGTGATTGCCGGTTTCGCTGGCGGCACCGCCGACGCCTTCACGCTGTTCGAACTGTTTGAACGTAAACTGGAAATGCACCAGGGCCATCTGGTGAAGGCCGCCGTTGAGCTGGCTAAAGACTGGCGAACCGATCGGATGTTGCGCAAGCTGGAAGCGCTGCTGGCCGTCGCGGACGAAAACGCGTCGCTTATCATCACCGGTAACGGTGACGTGGTACAGCCGGAAAACGATTTGATTGCTATCGGCTCCGGCGGTCCTTACGCCCAGGCCGCGGCCCGCGCGCTGCTGGAAAACACCGATATGGGCGCGCGCGATATCGCCGAGAAAGCGTTGGATATTGCAGGTGATATCTGCATCTATACCAACCATTTCCACACCATCGAAGAATTACCTTCTAAAGCGTAAGGATCTCCCATGTCTGAAATGACCCCACGCGAAATTGTCAGCGAACTGGACAAACACATTATCGGCCAGGACGCCGCCAAGCGTTCTGTTGCTATCGCCCTGCGTAACCGCTGGCGCCGGATGCAGCTTAACGAAGAGCTGCGTCATGAAGTCACGCCGAAAAACATTCTGATGATCGGCCCAACCGGCGTCGGTAAAACCGAAATCGCTCGTCGTCTGGCGAAACTGGCCAACGCGCCGTTTATTAAAGTTGAAGCGACGAAGTTCACCGAAGTGGGCTATGTCGGTAAAGAAGTGGATTCTATCATCCGCGATCTGACCGATGCGGCGATCAAAATGGTTCGTATGCAGTCCATTGAAAAGAACCGTTACCGCGCGGAAGAGCTGGCTGAAGAGCGCGTACTTGACGTGCTGATCCCACCGGCGAAGAACAACTGGGGCCAGACTGAGCCGTCGCAGGAACCGTCTGCGGCGCGCCAGGCGTTCCGTAAGAAACTGCGTGAAGGCCAGCTGGACGATAAAGAGATTGAAATCGATCTCGCCGCGGCGCCGATGGGCGTTGAAATCATGTCCCCTCCGGGCATGGAAGAGATGACCAGCCAGCTGCAGTCCATGTTCCAGAACCTCGGCGGCCAGAAGCAGAAACCGCGTAAGCTGAAAATCAAAGACGCAATGAAGCTGCTGATTGAAGAAGAAGCGGCCAAACTGGTCAATCCGGAAGAGCTGAAGCAGGAGGCCATCGACGCTGTAGAGCAGCACGGTATCGTCTTTATCGACGAAATCGACAAAATCTGTAAGCGCGGCGGCAACACCTCCGGCCCGGACGTCTCCCGTGAAGGCGTACAGCGCGACCTGCTGCCGCTGGTGGAAGGCTGCACCGTCTCCACTAAGCACGGGATGGTCAAGACCGACCACATCCTGTTCATCGCCTCGGGCGCGTTCCAGGTGGCCAGCCCGTCCGATCTGATCCCGGAACTGCAGGGGCGTCTGCCGATCCGCGTTGAGTTGAAGGCGCTGACCACCCACGACTTTGAGCGCATCCTGACTGAACCGAACGCCTCCATCACCGTGCAGTACAAGGCGCTGATGGCGACCGAAGGGGTGAATATCGAATTTACCGAAGACGGTATCAAGCGTATCGCTCAGGCCGCATGGCAGGTAAACGAAACCACCGAGAACATCGGCGCGCGCCGTCTGCACACCGTGCTGGAGCGCCTGGTGGAAGATATCTCCTATGATGCCAGCGAGATGAACGGCCAGACCGTCACTATCGATGCCGAATATGTGAGTAAGCACCTGGATGTTCTGGTGGCAGATGAAGATCTGAGCCGTTTTATCCTATAATCCGGTGCAATGCATTTTCATCACTGTTGATGGGGGCTATCGCCCCCATTTTTATTGGCTAGAATAACTATGACTGATATCAGCCGTTCTCAGGCGTGGCTGGAAAGCCTGCGTCCTAAAACGTTACCGCTGGCATTTGCCGCGATTATTGTTGGCACCGTCCTTGCCTGGGAGCAGGGGCATTTTGATCCCTGGGTCGCCCTGCTGGCGCTGGTCACCGCTGGCTTGCTGCAAATTCTTTCCAACCTCGCCAATGACTACGGCGACGCGGTCAAGGGGAGCGATAAACCGGACCGCATCGGGCCGCTGCGCGGGATGCAGAAAGGGCTGATTACCCCCCAGCAGATGAAGCGCGCCCTGATTGTCACCGTCGCGCTGATCTGTCTGTTTGGTCTGGCGCTGCTGTGCGTCGCCTGGCAGAGCGTCGGCGATTTCATCGGCTTCCTCGCGCTGGGTGGCTTGTCGATCGTGGCCGCCATCACCTACACGGTGGGCACCCGCCCGTATGGTTATATCGGCCTTGGTGATATTTCGGTACTCGTTTTCTTCGGCTGGCTGAGCGTCCTCGGCAGCTGGTATCTGCAAGCGCATAATGTGGAAGCGGCCATCTTTCTGCCGGCAACGGCCTGCGGTCTGCTGGCGACCGCCGTGCTGAACATCAATAACCTGCGTGATATCGACAGCGACCGGCAGAACGGGAAGAACACCCTCGCCGTGCGCCTGGGGCCGGTGAATGCCCGCCGCTATCATGCCTGCCTGCTGCTCGGCGCCCTGCTGTGTCTGGCGCTGTTTAACCTGCTGGCGCTGCATTCAGCCTGGGGCTGGCTGTTTATTCTCGCCACGCCGCTGCTGGTCAAACAGGCGCGTTACGTCCTGCGCGAATCCGATCCGCTGGCGATGCGGCCGATGCTCGAAAAGACGGTCAAAGGGGCTTTACTGACCAACCTGCTGTTTGTTATCGGGATTATTGCCAGTAAGCTGGCGGCTTAACTGACAAATATCAATTAACAATTGATGATTTTGCCAACAATGCGATTCGCGGGATATACTAAAAACTCTCGCAGCAACTGAACGTTAAGCCTATGAAATACGATACTTCCGAGCTTTGTGACATCTACCAGGAAGATGTCAACGTCGTGGAACCGCTGTTCTCTAACTTTGGAGGACGGTCGTCGTTTGGTGGACAGATCATTACGGTAAAATGTTTCGAGGATAACGGGTTGCTCTACGATCTGCTCGAGCAGAATGGCCGTGGTCATATTCTCCTGATCGACGGCGGCGGCTCAGTACGACGCGCGTTAATTGACGCTGACCTGGCGCGTCTGGCCGTACAGAATGAATGGGAAGGGTTGGTGGTCTATGGCGCGGTGCGCCAGGTTGACGACCTTGAGGAACTGGATATCGGCATCCAGGCGCTGGCGGCCATTCCGGTCGGCGCAGCTGGCGAAGGCATCGGCGAAAGCGACGTGCGCGTCAATTTCGGCGGCGTGACCTTCTTCAGCGGCGACCATCTGTATGCCGATAACACCGGGATGATCCTGTCGGAAGACCCGCTGGATATCGAATAAGCCTTGCGCCATAAAAAAGGCCTTCTCCATGAGAAGGCCTTTTGTTTATCCGGCGCGTAACTTAGTACAGTTTCTTCGCGCAATCCAGCCAGTCGTTCTTGAACGGACGCTTCATGTTCTCGATGGCATCGATGATGTCGTGGTGCACCAGCTTCTCGTTCTGGATGCCGACGCAACGGCCGCCATGGCCCTGGAGCAGCAGCTCAATCGCATAGGCGCCCATGCGGGAAGCCAGGATACGGTCGTAAGGAACCGGGGAACCACCGCGCTGAATGTGGCCGAGGACGGTGGCGCGGGTTTCACGGCCGGTCTCTTTCTCGATGTAGCTGGCCAGCTCGTCAACGTCGCACATGTGCTCGGTGATCGCCACGATAGCGTGTTTTTTCCCTTTCGCGATGCCGGCTTTGATTTCAGCCACCAGATCGTCGCGGGTATATTCCACTTCCGGCACCATGATGAACTCACAGCCGCCAGCAATCGCCGCCGCCAGAGTCAGGTCGCCGCAGTAACGGCCCATCACTTCCACCACGGAGATACGCTGGTGCGAAGAGGAGGTGTCGCGCAGACGGTCAATCGCTTCCACCACGGTGCTCAGAGCGGTGAAGAAGCCGATGGTGTAGTCAGTGCCTTTGATATCGTTGTCGATGGTGCCCGGCAGGCCGATGCAAGGGAAGCCCATCTCGGTCAGGCGCATCGCCCCCATATAGGACCCGTCACCACCGATAACCACCAGCGCGTCCAGGCCGCGCTTCTTCATGTTTTCGATAGCCACAGCGCGGATGTGTTCTTCGCGGAATTCCGGGAAGCGAGCGGAGCCCAGGAAGGTGCCGCCGCGGTTGATCATGTCGGAAACGCTGTAACGGTCGAGCTGAACCATACGGTCTTCGTACAAGCCGAGGTAACCGTCATAGATTCCAAAAACTTCCAGACCTTCCGTTAATGCCGCGCGCACAACGCCACGAATTGCTGCGTTCATGCCCGGCGCATCACCGCCACTTGTCAACACACCGATTTTCTTAATCATGACTACCTCTGAACTTAGGAAGCAAAAAATAATTCTGTTGCCTGAAGCGCTCCCTCACCAGGAGTGCACGACGCTAATGACAATAGTATATCAAACGCCTCAAGCTGAATTGATTCAGGTCAGACCAAACGGCGGTAATTTATACAAAAAATGCCGAGCTGACCCACATTTTTACATCGAGTTTACAGACTATAACCTAACGCTCAAAAAAGCCCTGCTGCGCCGCTGGCACCACAGAACTGGGATCCTGATGGATAATGACATCGGATCCCGGGAAACGGCGCAGAATCGCCTGCTCCACCTGGTCTGCAATCACGTGGGCTTGCACCAGCGGGAGGTTATCTTCCATTTCCAAATGAATCTGAATAAAGCGGGTCGGCCCTGACTGCCGCGTTCGTAGATCGTGCGCCCCGCGGATGCCGGGCCATGCGGTCACGATGGTGATAATGTCCTGACGCTCCTCGTCAGGCAAAGCGCGGTCGAGTAACGACTGAACCGCCTCATAGCCCATCCGCAGCGCGCTATATAAAATATAGATGCCAATTCCTAAGGCAAACAACGCATCGGCGCGATGCCAGCCGTACCAGGATAGGCCCAGCGCCACCAGAATGGCGCCGTTCATCATAACATCAGACTGATAATGAAGCATATCCGCCCGCACCGCCTGGCTCTGGGTTTTTCGCACCACCCAGCGCTGGAAAGTCACCAGCGCCAGCGTGCTGACGAGAGCGATCAGCGTCACAACGACCCCGACGCCGGCGGCCTGCAGCGGCTCCGGACGCACCAGGTGCTGAATACCGGTGAGAAACAGGAACAGCGCCGAGCCGGAGATAAACATGCTTTGCGCCAGCGCCGCCAGCGACTCCGCTTTGCCGTGGCCAAAGGTGTGTTCTTCATCAGCTGGTTGCAGCGAATAGCGAACCACCAGCAGGTTGGTCAGCGAGGCGGCAATATCCACCAGCGAATCCACCAGCGCAGCCAGAATACTGACTGAACCGGTATACCACCACGCAAAAATTTTGATCAAAAGTAACGCAGAGGCCATCGCTGTCGCAGCGATAGCGGCGCGGCTGACCAACCGGCCATAAGATTGATTCATATAGGCTCCTTCTCCTGCACTGCGCTTAGTATAACCTGAACTTGTGACGCTCACGGGACAGGCGAAGAAGTTGATTTGCCGAAAAAAGGGCAAAAAAAACCCCCTCATCATGAGGGGGGAAGACAGGGATGGTGTCTATGGCAAGGAAAACAGGGTTTGTTACTGGGGTTGCAGGGTGTTGCTACTACTCGAAAGCATCATCGCTGAGCCTTTCTGCATCCTTGCAACCTCACGCAACTGATCCATACGTTGCTGGTGCTTAGCATTTAAAACCGCTTGCTGCTCTGGCGTAAGCAGGTGGTACATCTGGTTGCGGACCTTAGCCATCTCGACCTGGCGAGCAACCTGTTCCTGCGCCATCTTTTCTGCCTGAGCGCGCACAGCGTTTTCATCAAAATTTTCTGCGGTGACAAGGCGATGCATTGTCTCCATTTCGCTAACATTAACGGGGAGCCTGTCGTGGCGCGCCCGTTGCATAAGATCCCGTAACTGCTGACGTTGCTGCTCGGTTAAACTTATGCCGTCAAACATATGGCTCTGGCTACCGCGCTGTCCCCCTTCGTCTCCGGGGAGCCAGTTAACGCTGGTAACGACTTCAGCGGCCTGGCTAATTGCACTTAGCGCCAGCGTTGAGGCCATGACGGCAGCGATAACATTGCGCATCACATACTCCCAAAACGTTTGTGTCGCGATTCAACGAGAGACAGTCTACGATTCAGGCTGCAAACATGCGTCAGGGGGTGTAAAACAACGTAAAGTCATGGATTAGCGGGCCTTGATGACGTAATTTCTGCCTCGGAGGTATTTAAACAATGAATAAAATCCTGTTAGTTGATGATGACCGGGAGCTCACCTCCCTGTTAAAAGAGCTGCTCGATATGGAAGGTTTTAACGTGCTGGTGGCCCATGATGGGGAACAGGCGCTGGCCCTTCTGGACGACAGCATTGATTTATTGCTGCTCGACGTAATGATGCCGAAGAAAAACGGTATCGATACGCTGAAAGAGCTGCGTCAGACACACCAGACACCGGTTATCATGCTAACAGCGCGCGGGAGCGAGCTGGATCGCGTTCTCGGCCTCGAGCTGGGCGCAGATGACTATTTGCCTAAGCCGTTCAACGATCGTGAACTGGTGGCGCGTATACGCGCGATTCTGCGCCGTTCCCACTGGAGCGAACAGCAGCAGACGACCGAAGCCGGTTCGCCGACCCTGGAAGTGGATGCCTTAAGCCTCAATCCGGGCCGTCAGGAAGCCAATTTCGATGGCCAGACGCTGGAGCTCACCGGCACCGAGTTCACCCTGCTCTATCTGTTAGCGCAGCATCTCGGCCAGGTGGTGTCACGCGAACATTTAAGCCAGGAAGTGTTAGGCAAGCGCCTGACGCCGTTCGACCGCGCTATCGATATGCATATTTCCAACCTGCGGCGTAAGCTGCCGGAGCGCAAAGATGGCCATCCGTGGTTTAAAACGCTGCGTGGCCGCGGGTATCTGATGGTTTCCGCTTCATGATTGGAAGTTTGACTGCACGCATCTTCGCCATCTTCTGGCTCACGCTGGCGCTGGTGTTGATGCTGGTGCTGATGTTGCCCAAACTGGACTCCCGGCAGATGACCGAGCTGCTGGAAAGCGAGCAGCGTCAAGGCATCATGATCGAGCAGCACGTCGAGGCCGAGCTGGCCAACGATCCGCCAAACGACCTGATGTGGTGGCGTCGTCTGTTTCGCGCCATCGATAAATGGGCGCCTCCTGGGCAACGCCTGCTGCTGGTGACCAGCGAAGGCCGCGTGATCGGCGCAGAACGCAACGAGATGCAGATCATTCGCAACTTTATCGGCCAGGCCGATAACGCCGATCATCCGCAGAAAAAACGCTATGGCCGCCTGGAAATGGTGGGCCCGTTCTCCGTCAGGGATGGGGAGGATAACTATCAGCTGTATCTGATCCGTCCCGCCAGCACCTCACAATCCGACTTTATCAACCTGCTGTTTGACCGGCCGCTGCTGCTGCTGATCGTCACAATGCTGGTTAGCGCCCCGCTGCTGCTGTGGCTGGCGTGGAGCCTGGCGAAACCAGCGCGTAAGCTGAAAAATGCCGCCGACGAGGTCGCCCAGGGCAACCTGCGGCAGCATCCGGAGCTGGAAGCTGGACCGCAGGAGTTTTTAGCCGCCGGCGCCAGCTTTAACCAGATGGTGACGGCACTGGAGCGGATGATGACCAGCCAGCAACGGCTACTGTCCGATATCTCGCACGAGCTGCGCACGCCGCTTACGCGCCTGCAGCTGGGCACCGCCCTGCTGCGCCGCCGCAGCGGTGAGAGCAAGGAGCTGGAGCGCATCGAAACTGAAGCGCACCGGTTGGACAGCATGATCAACGACCTGCTGGTGATGTCGCGCAATCAGGCGAAAAACGCCCTGGTGAGCGAGACGGTCAAAGCCAATCAGCTGTGGAGCGAAGTGCTGGACAACGCGGCGTTTGAAGCCGAGCAGATGGGTAAATCCTTCACCGTTGAGTATCCTCCTGGCCCGTGGCCGCTGTACGGTAACCCCAATGCGCTGGAAAGCGCGCTGGAGAACATCGTCCGCAACGCCCTGCGCTACTCGCACACGAAGATTTCCGTCAGCTTCTCGGTGGATAAAGACGGGATTACGGTTAACGTCGATGACGACGGCCCGGGAGTCAGTCCGGAGGATCGCGAGCAGATTTTCCGGCCATTCTACCGGACCGACGAGGCGCGCGACCGCGAGTCCGGCGGCACCGGCCTGGGGCTGGCGATTGTCGAAACCGCTATTCAGCAGCACCGTGGCTGGGTGAAGGCCGACGACAGCCCGCTGGGCGGTCTGCGCTTAACCCTCTGGCTGCCGCTGTATAAGCGCACCTGATGCTATCCCGGCTTGCGCTACGCTAAGCCGGGAGCATCCCCGGAAATACTCAATATGGGGGAATTATTTCCCCCATAATCTCCGCGAACTATCCTCGATCTTACCGCTTAAACGGCGCTTCTGCATGGTTCTGCTCCAGCTCACCGACAGGCCCGCGGCCGACAATAAGCGGTGGTACTGATCGTCATCAAACGGCATATGCCAGGCAATCGCCCCGGCCTCATGGACGCTGACCTCACTCAGGCGAGAGACCAGCTCGAGCGGTGCATCGCTGGAGGCTTTCCCCCCGGCGATCACCCGATACAACCAGCCGGTCTTCCCGCTGTTTTGCATCAGCTGAGCCATGTCATTGATCGAAAAATGAAAGTTGAGCTTGAAGCACGGAGAGCGCGGCTGGGTGACCTGGATCAGCGCCTCGCCCCAGCGAAAGATATCGCCAATGTAGACGTTTTGTTCGGTGAGCCCGGTGGTGGAGAGGTTTTCGCCGAACGCCGGGGCGCAGAACCGATCGGCCTGCTGGGGGAATTCACGGATCCAGTCGGCATAGTGTTCGCGCGGATAGTGACACAGCGCGCGGTCCGGCCCGCCGTGGATTTTCTTCTCCGCCTGCTCATCCCCTTCGAGACCGAGATCGCCGAGCTGCAACTCGCCGTCAACCTGGATTTTGCCGATCGCGCTGGGACGACTGCCCGTGTAGTCCCTGATTTTGCCAACAAAGACATTCACCGGATAATGCATCTCTGCTCTCCTTGCTACCGATATAAAAAAAGCGAGCCATCAGACTCGCTTCTCTCTTAGCACATTGCAACCTTATTTTTTGGCGGCAAAACGCGCTGCAGCTTCGTCCCAGTTCACCACATCCCAGAAGGCTTTGATGTAGTCCGGGCGACGGTTCTGGAATTTCAGGTAGTAAGCGTGTTCCCACACGTCCAGACCCAGGATCGGGAAGCCAGAAGCGCCGGAAATGGCTTCGCCCATCAGCGGAGAATCCTGGTTAGCGGTGGAGACAACGGCCAGTTTGTCACCTTTCAGGACCAGCCACGCCCAGCCGGAACCGAAACGGGTAGCAGCGGCTTTTTCAAATTCCGCTTTGAAGTTGTCCACAGAGCCGAAATCGCGCTCGATAGCCGCTTTCAGGTCGCCCTGCAGGGTGGTACCGGTTTTCAGGCCTTTCCAGAACAGGCTGTGGTTCGCGTGGCCGCCGGCGTTGTTACGCAGTACGGTTTTTTTGTCAGCCGGCAGCTGATCCAGCTTGGTGATCAGCTCTTCAGCGGACAGGTTAGCGAACTCCGGCAGGCTTTCCAGCGCGGCGTTGGCATTGTTCACGTAGGTCTGATGGTGTTTGGTGTGATGGATCTCCATCGTCTGCTTGTCGAAGTGCGGTTCCAGAGCATCGTAAGCGTACGGCAGGGATGGCAGGGTATAGCTCATAATCATCTCCATTATTGTCGAGCGGCTCAAGTGTTAACGCCGCGTAAGCAGTTTGTCCATTATAGTTAATTAAATGGTATTGAAAATGCTTATCAATGCCGTATTTTTCATATGGATATAACCAGAAGAAATACCCGCCGTTTTGTGATGTAGAACAACTAATTAAGCCCATGGTTGCCAGAGTTCGCCATCCTGTGGCAACGTCCTGAAGGCGGCCAAAGCGGCTAATTTTTACACTCATCGCATCGGAAGCCGCCGTCTCCGATAAAAAAAGATGAGGATAAAATCAATGAACCACGCGATTACGATGGGTATTTTTTGGCATTTGATAGGGGCCGCCAGTGCCGCCTGTTTCTATGCCCCGTTCAAGAAAGTAAAACACTGGTCGTGGGAAACCATGTGGTCGGTCGGGGGGATCGTCTCCTGGCTGATCCTGCCCTGGGCCATCAGCGCCACGCTGTTACCCGATTTCTGGGCCTACTACCGCTCCTTTAACGCCTCCACGCTGCTGCCGGTCTTTCTGTTCGGCGCCATGTGGGGTATCGGTAATATCAACTATGGCCTGACCATGCGCTATCTCGGCATGTCGATGGGGATTGGCATCGCCATTGGCATCACGCTGATTGTCGGTACGCTGATGACGCCGATTATTAACGGTCAGTTTTCAGTGCTGATGCACACCCAGGGCGGTCAAATGACGCTGCTCGGCGTGCTGGTGGCGGTGGTTGGCGTTGGCATCGTCACCCGCGCGGGCCAGCTGAAAGAGCGCAAAATGGGCATCAAAGCCGAAGAGTTCAATCTGAAGAGAGGGCTTCTGCTGGCGGTGATGTGCGGTATCTTCTCGGCAGGGATGTCGTTCGCGATGAACGCCGCCAAACCGATGCATGATGCCGCCGCGGCGCTCGGCGTCGACCCGTTATATGCGGCGCTGCCAAGCTACGTGGTGATTATGGGCGGCGGGGCGCTGGTTAACCTTGGCTTCTGCTTTATTCGTTTGGCAAAAGTGAAGAGCCTGTCCGTCAAAGCCGATTTCTCGCTGGCCAAACCCCTCATCATCAGCAACCTGCTGCTTTCCGCCCTCGGCGGCCTGATGTGGTATCTCCAGTTCTTCTTCTATGCCTGGGGCCACGCCAGCATTCCGGCGCAGTATGACTATATGAGCTGGATGCTGCACATGAGCTTCTACGTACTGTGCGGCGGTCTGGTGGGTCTGGTGCTGAAGGAGTGGAACAACGCCGGTCGTCGTCCGGTGAGCGTCCTGAGCCTCGGCTGCGTGGTGATCATCATCGCCGCCAACATCGTCGGTCTGGGAATGGCCCGTTAAGCACCGGAGCATTTGCCTGACAAAGACGCGCTTCAGGCGGCGGCGCGACTGCGCTGCCGCCACTGCCCCGGCGACATGCCGATTTCCCGGCTGAACACCACCGAAAAGTAGTTACTGTCCTCAAAGCCGCACTGCATGGCGATATCGCCGATTAAGCGCTCGGTATGCTGCAACAGATACTGCGCATGGCAGATCCGCAGCTGGCGTAAATAGTGATTGATGGTCATCCCGGTTTGCTGGCGAAACTGCTGACGTAGCGCCCGCTCGCTGCCACCCTCCTGCTCGCAGAAACGCTCCAGGACAAAGGGGCGGCTCAGGCTGGCCGCCAGCGCGGCCAGCAGTTTGTCCAACAGCGCTTCGCGCTGCGTCGCCGCCAGATTATCCGTCGCGTAGCGATGCCGCTGGAGGGTCAGCGCCAGCTGAGCAAACAACAGCTCGGCCATCGCATTCCCCTGCGCATCGTGCCGGGAACACTCATGCTCAAGCTGACTAATCACCTGACGCGCCTGCGCCATACCGGTGCTGCCCATGCGCCAGTGGGGCTTCCACGGGGTGCCGAAGAGGCCAGGGATCGCCCCCGCCCAGTCGAAATTGAGCTGCAGCCGCTCCGGGCAATAGATGATGTTCTGCAGAACCAGATCGTTAACGGAAGCATAGGAGTGTTTATCTTCGGCGCGAATATAGAACAGATCGCCGCGGGTAATGCGCCAGGGACGGTCGTTGAGAACATGCAGCCCGTTGCCCCGCCACACCAGCACCAGCTCGCAGAACTCATGGGTGTGTTCAGCGAAGACGTTTTGCGGGTAGCGGTCAGCCACCGCCACCGCCTGCGTGGCGGAAGGGAAAAATTCCTCTTTACGTAGAATCAAACCGGCCACGGCTCACACTCCCAACGCGGATAACGGCGCATTATTCGCGTTTTTGCTCCGCAATACGTTGACTCCTCTCGCGTTACTGAAGAATAGCGTCGCGCCCCTGGCGGATATCGCGCGGCGACCAGGAAAACTCGCGGCGAAAAAGCGTCGAAAAGTGGTTACTGTCGCCGAATCCGCAGCGATAGGCGATATCCGTCACGCTTTCATCGCTGTGGCGCAGCAGGTGGCGGGCTTTCATCAGGCGCACCCGATTGAGATAGCGCTGCGGCGTCAGGCCGGTCTGCTGCTTCAGCTGACGGTGTAGTGTACGCAGCGATAGCGAAAACTGCGCCGCCACCTCCTCCCAGCAGATCTCCTGCGCAAAATGGTCTTCCAGCCAGGCCAGCAGCTGATTAAGCCGTGCATCGTTGTTGGTGGCCTCTTCCGCAAGGCTGCTTTTCCGCAGCAGCACCAATAGCTGCATAAACAGGATCTCACGGCTGGCGACGGCATGGGTATCCGTTTCGCTCCCCATGGCCTCCATCTGCGCCACGATATGCCGCACCTGCTGCAGAACCGTCTGGTTCACCCGCCAGTGCGACGGGTAGTTGCCCTCCTGCTCCTGGGGCAACAGCTGGCTGACCCCGGCGAGAAACCGAAACGCATCCGGCGCGCGATAAAGCACGTTGGTCAGACACAGATTGTCCGTGTGCTCGTAAAGATGCCGGTCGTGATCGCGAATAAAGCAGACCGAGCCGCCGCCGATGGTATAGGGCTGGCCATTGAAGACGTGAATGCCCGTACCCTGCTCCACGATGACAATTTCATGAAAATCATGGTGATGTTCAGGAAAGGCCGACTGAGGGAGGCGGGGTTCAATAGCCACCGTCGAGATCCCGGCCTTAAAGAAATCCGTACTGTGCAATATGGTCATGATGCCACCCTCGTAATGAGAAAAATTATCAGTCACCGGCTGATAGTAATGAAGGGTTGGCTATCCGACCTTCAATTTTTGACCGCAAAATTCGTAAATCCTGCCGCTTTTTCAAGAATCAGCCGGAAAGATGCGGAACTGCGGACCCCATCACATCCTCCTCACCACCGCCCAAAACCGCAATTTGTGATTTTCCTCACGGTCACCTTTGCTTTCTTGCCAGCGGCCAGTTTCGGCTGTCCGTAGCGAGAAGGTGTGAGTCAGCGCCCTTTTTTAGACTGCGGACAATGATTTTAAGAAGGGTCTTTCCATGAGTATTCGTCATTGTGTCGCCGTCGATTTAGGCGCCTCCAGCGGGCGGGTCATGCTCGCCAGCTATCAGTCCGGGCCGCGCGCCCTGACGCTGCGTGAAATTCATCGCTTCACCAACAGCCTGCAGAAGGTGGATGGCTTCGACTGCTGGGATCTCGATAGCCTCGAAGGCGAGATCCGCCGCGGGCTGGAGAAAGTGTGTGAGCAGGGCATCCTGATCGACAGCATCGGCATCGATACCTGGGGCGTGGATTATGTCCTGCTGGATAAGCAGGGTCAGCGCGTCGGGCTGCCGGTCTCCTATCGTGACGATCGCACCCAGGGCCTGCTACGTCACGCTGAAGAACAGCTGGGCCGGGCGGAGATCTATCGCCGCAGTGGCATTCAGTTTCTGCCGTTTAACACCCTTTATCAGCTGCGCGCCCTGGTGGAACAGCAGCCGGAGCTGGTCAGTCAGGCCGCCCATGCCCTGCTGATCCCCGACTATTTCAGCTTCCGCCTGACCGGCAATCTGAACTGGGAATATACCAACGCCACCACCACCCAGCTGGTCAACATCCACAGCGATAACTGGGATGAGACGCTGCTGAACTGGACCGGCGCGCCGCGCGAGTGGTTTGGCACCCCGACGCATCCCGGCAATGTGACAGGCCACTGGATCTGCCCGCAAGGCAACCGTATTCCGGTGGTCGCCGTCGCCAGTCACGACACCGCCAGCGCGGTGATCGCCTCCCCGCTGGCCGACGGCCACGCCGCCTATCTCTCCTCCGGCACCTGGTCGCTGATGGGGTTTGAAAGCCTGACCCCTTACACCTGCGACGCGGCGCTGCAGGCCAATATCACCAACGAAGGCGGAGCCGAAGGCCGCTATCGGGTGCTGAAAAATATCATGGGCCTGTGGCTGCTGCAGCGGGTGCTGAAAGAACAAAACGTCAGCGACCTGCAGGGGCTGATCGCCCGCACTGCCGCACTGCCGGCGTGTCGCTTCATCATTGACTGCAATGACGACCGCTTTATCAACCCGGCCAGTATGAGCGCCGAGATCCAGGCCGCCTGCCGCGGATCCGGCCAGCCGGTTCCTCACAGCGACGCCGAACTGGCGCGCTGCATTTTCGACAGCCTGGCGCTGCTCTACGCCCGGGTGCTTAACGAGCTGGCGGCGCTGCGCGGCCAGCCCTTTAGCCAGCTGCATATCGTCGGCGGCGGCTGCCAGAACGAACTGCTCAACCAGCTGTGCGCCGACGCCTGCGGGATCGCCGTCGTGGCCGGCCCGACAGAGGCCTCCACCCTCGGCAATATCGGCATCCAGTTAATGACCCTCGACGAGCTGGCCAGCGTCGATGAGTTTCGTCAGGTGGTGCACGGCAACGCATCCCTCACCGCCTTTACCCCCAATCCTGATAGTGAAATTGCCCGTTTCGTGGCGCAGTTTCAGCCACAACAGACCAAGGAGCTTTGCGCATGACCACTCAACTTGAACAAGCCTGGGAAATTGCTAAGCAGCGCTACGCCGCCGTCGGCGTGGATGTCGAGGAGGCCCTGCGCCAGCTGGACCGTCTGCCCGTCTCCATGCACTGCTGGCAGGGTGACGACGTCGCCGGTTTCGAAAACCCGGCGGGAAGCCTGACCGGCGGCATCCAGGCCACCGGCAATTACCCGGGCAAAGCGCGCAATGCTCAGGAGCTACGCGCCGACCTTGAGCAGGCGCTGAGCCTGATTCCGGGGCCAAAACGTCTCAACCTGCACGCTATTTATCTGGAAGCCGACGCGCCGGTGGCGCGCAATGAGATAAAGCCGGAGCACTTTAAAAACTGGGTCGAGTGGGCGAAAGCCAACAAACTGGGGCTGGATTTCAACCCCTCCTGCTTCTCGCATCCGCTGAGCGCCGACGGCTTTACCCTGTCGCATGCCAACGATGAGATCCGCCAGTTCTGGATCGACCACTGCAAAGCCAGCCGCCGCGTATCCGCTTATTTTGGCGAGCAGCTGGGCACCCCGTCGGTGATGAATATCTGGGTGCCGGACGGCATGAAGGACATTACCGTTGACCGCTTCGCGCCGCGCCAGCGGCTGCTGAACGCGCTGGATGAAGTCATCAGCGAAAAATTCGACCCGGCGCACCACATCGACGCCGTCGAGAGCAAGCTGTTCGGTATCGGCGCCGAAAGCTACACCGTCGGCTCCAACGAGTTCTATATGGGCTACGCCACCAGCCGCCAGACGGCGCTGTGCCTGGATGCCGGCCACTTCCACCCGACGGAGGTCATCTCCGACAAGATCTCCGCCGCCATGCTCTACATCCCGCGCCTGCTGCTGCACGTCAGCCGCCCGGTGCGCTGGGACAGCGACCACGTGGTACTGCTGGATGATGAGACTCAGGCCATCGCCAGCGAAATCATTCGCCATAACCTGTTTGACCGCGTGCACATCGGCCTCGACTTCTTCGATGCCTCCATCAACCGCATCGCGGCCTGGGTGATTGGTACCCGCAATATGAAAAAAGCGCTGCTGCGCGCCCTGCTGGAACCGACCAACCAGCTGCGCCAGCTGGAGAACGACGGCGATTACACCGCCCGCCTGGCGCTACTCGAAGAGCAAAAATCCCTGCCGTGGCAGGCCATCTGGGAGATGTACTGCCAGCGTCACGACACGCCGGCGGGCAGCCAGTGGCTGGACAACGTGCGGGCTTATGAGAATGCGGTTCTGAGCCAGCGCGGGTAATGCACGGGCTTCCCCGGGTCGCGGCTGACGCCTTACCCGGGCTACGAACCGGTAGCCCGGATAAGCCGTTTACGGCGCAATCCGGGGGCACGCACATATTTAGGGTGAGGGGGTCAACCCCTCACCGAATCAACAGGAAAGACAAGACTATGCAGACCATTATCGACGCCTGGTTCGTCCAGGGCATGATCAAAGCCACCTCCGACGCCTGGCTGAAAGGCTGGGACGAGCGCAACGGCGGCAACCTGACGCTGCGTCTGGATGAGGCGGATATCGAACCTTACGCGGCGGATTTCCACGCTAAACCCCGCTATATCGCCCTCAGCCAGCCGATGCCAACCCTGGCCAACCAGCCGTTTATCGTCACCGGTTCCGGCAAATTCTTCCGTAATGTCCAGCTCGACCCGGCCGCTAACCTTGGCGTGGTGAAAGTCGACAGCGACGGCGCGGGATACCATATCCTGTGGGGTCTGACGGAGGATGCGGTGCCGACCTCCGAGCTGCCGGCACACTTCCTGTCGCACAGCGAGCGCATCAAACTGACCGACGGCAAGGACCGGGTGATCATGCACTGTCATGCCACCAATCTGATCGCCCTGACCTACGTCCTGGAGAACCACAGCGATCTGTTCACCCGCAAGCTGTGGGAAGGTAGCACCGAATGTCTGGTGGTCTTCCCGGATGGCGTCGGCATTCTGCCGTGGATGGTGCCAGGCACCGATGAAATCGGCCAGGCGACTGCGGAAACCATGCAAAAACACTCGCTGGTGCTGTGGCCGTTCCACGGCGTCTTCGGCAGCGGCCCAACCCTGGATGAGACCTTCGGCCTGATCGACACTGCCGAGAAGTCCGCCGAAGTGCTGGTGAAAGTCCTGTCCATGGGCGGGATGAAGCAGACCATCACTCGCGAAGAGCTTATCGCTCTTGGCAAACGCTTCAACGTCCAGCCGCTGCAGTCCGCGTTAGATCTTTATCCATAACAACATCGCGCCCCGCTCACCGAGACGGGGCGAAGCCTCACCTGCAAACCCTACAAAACTGACTCATGTGGAGTAAAAGCAATGAAAACAAAGACAAGCTTGATCCTCACCGTTGCCGCCCTGGCGTTGTCCGGTTCCGCCTTAGCAGAAGTTAAAATCGCCCTCGTGGCGAAATCGCTGGGAAATGGCTTCTTCGAAGCCGCCAACGTTGGCGCCCAACAGGCCGCCAAAGAGTTAGGTGATGTCAAAGTGATCTACACCGGCCCGACCACCACCACCGCCGAAGCGCAGATCGATGTGCTGAACGGGTTGATCGCCCAGGGGGTGGATGCGATCGCCATTTCCGCCAACGATCCGGACGCGGTGGTGCCGGTGCTGAAAAAAGCGATGCAGCGCGGCATCAAAGTGGTTTCCTGGGACTCCGGCGTGGCGCCGGCAGGCCGCCAGATCCATCTTAATCCTTCCAATAACGCCTTAATTGGCGAGACCAACGTCAAGCTCGCCGCCGATGCGCTGAAGGCGCTGAACGTGGAGAAGGGGGATGTGGCGGTGTTAAGCGCCACCCCGACCTCCACTAACCAGAATATCTGGATTGAGGAGATGAAAAAGGTGCTGCCGCAGTATCCGTCCGTCAATCTGGTGACCGTCGCCTACGGTGACGATCTGTCGGATAAAAGCTACCGCGAAGCGGTGGGCCTGCTGAAATCATATCCGGACCTGAAAGTCATTGTTTCGCCGTCATCGGTGGGGATTGTTGCCGCCGCGCAGGCGGTGAAGGACCAGGGAAAAATTGGCAAAGTCTATGTCACCGGGCTGGGGCTGCCGTCGGAAATGGCCGGCGCGATCAAGTCTGGCGCCAGCAAAAGCTTCGCCATCTGGAACCCGATTGACCTCGGTTACGCCGCCACCTATCTGGCCGACGATTTAGTCAAAGGCACGGCGACCAAAACCGAAGCCAGTATGGGCAAGCTGGGCAAAGTGAAGCTGGACGCCGAAGGGAATGGCGCGATGGCCGAGCCGTTTGTCTACGATGCGAGCAACATCGATAAGTTCTCGAAAATTTTCTAACCCTTGTTCCCTCACCCCGGCCCTCTCCCAGAGGGAGAGGGGGAATGGCTGGCCCTCTGCGCGATGCGGCCTGCGGGCGCCGGACCGTTCCCTCTCCCCTTTGGGGTGAGGGGCGATTTTACGGAGAACTATCATGTCAGCATCAACGCCACTGCTGTCGCTGAAGGGGATCACCAAGATTTTTCCCGGTGTGCGCGCCCTTGAAAACGTGCAGCTCGATCTCTGGCCCGGCAAAGTGACCGCCCTCATCGGCGAAAACGGCGCGGGGAAATCCACACTGGTCAAAGTGATGACCGGTATTTATCAGCCCGAAGAGGGGGAGATCCTCTATAAAGCGATTCCCATTCATCTGCCGACGCCGGAGTCGGCGCATAAGGTAGGGATCACCGCCATTCACCAGGAAACCGTGCTGTTTGACGAACTCTCGGTCAGCGAAAACATTTTCGTCGGCCAGTATCTTTATAAAGGGCTGCTCAAAACGCTCGACTGGCCGGCGATGCACCGCCGGGCTGGCGAGATCCTCGCCCGGCTGGAAGTCCAGATCGACCCGCGGGCAACGTTAAAAACGCTCAGCATCGCCCAGCGGCACATGGTGGCGATTGCCCGGGCGCTGGCTTTCGACGCCCAGGCGGTGATCCTCGATGAGCCGACCGCCGCGCTTTCCCAGCATGAAATCCTGGAGTTTTATCACATCGTTGAGCGTCTGAAGCAGGACGGCAAAGCGATCCTGTTTATCTCGCATAAGTTCGATGAAATTTTCGAGCTGGCCGACTATTACACCATCCTGCGCGATGGGGTGTACGTCAGCTCCGGGATAATGAGCGATATTACCGAAGAGCGGATGGTGTCGATGATGGTGGGCCGGGCGATCAGCCAAACCTACCCGAAAGTCGACTGTACCCCAGGGGAAACGGTGCTGGAGGTCAACGATCTTTGTCATCCTACCGAGTTTGCCGATATCAGCTTCAGCCTGCGCAAGGGAGAAATTCTCGGCTTTTACGGCCTGGTGGGCGCCGGACGCACCGAGCTGATGCAGGCGCTCTCCGGCGTAACGCATCCCTCCTCCGGCGAGATCCGACTGAACGGCAGCCCCATGCGCTTTCGCCAACCCGCCGACGCTATCCGCGCGGGCATCGTCTGCGTACCGGAAGAGCGACAGAAACAGGGGGCGATCATCGCCCTGCCTATCGCCCAGAACATCAGTCTGCCGCAGCTGAGCAAGCTCAATCCTAACGGCGTCCTGAACGACGCCCGGGAATGGCGGCTGGCGGACGAGTACGCCTCGCGCCTGCAGGTTAAAGCCTCCAGCTGGCGGCAGCCGGTGGAGACCCTCTCTGGCGGCAACCAGCAGAAAGTGGTGATCGGCAAATGGCTGGCGACCCAGCCCGAGGTGATCATCCTCGATGAGCCGACCAAAGGCATCGATATCGGCTCAAAAGCCGCTGTGCATCAGTTTATGTCCGAGCTGGTCAGCCAAGGGCTGGCGGTGATTATGGTCTCGTCAGAGCTGCCGGAAGTGATGGGCATGGCCGACCGGATTATCGTGATGCACGAAGGGCTGATGGTCGCCGAGTACCGGGCCGGGGAAGCGACGGCGGAAACCATCGTTAGCGCCGCCAGCGGCATCGGCC
Organism: Klebsiella sp. 2-CIP_Kleb.; assembly: GCF_050378715.1. Classification (NCBI taxonomy): domain Bacteria; kingdom Pseudomonadati; phylum Pseudomonadota; class Gammaproteobacteria; order Enterobacterales; family Enterobacteriaceae; genus Klebsiella; species Klebsiella sp. 2-CIP_Kleb. Next base: position 44,661 of record NZ_JBNRLG010000009.1, on the reverse strand, counting down.
AGGAGGCAGCATGATGGGACACGCATGGCTGAAGCATCGCGAAGCGCTGCTGGCGCTGGTCATCATTTTGATGATCGGCGCCATTGGCAGCCGGGCGCCGTCGTTCGTTTCACCGGGTAATCTGGTGGAGATGTTTAACGATACTGCCATCCTTATCATTCTCGCCCTCGGACAGATGATGGTGCTGCTCACCAAAGGCATCGATTTGTCGATGGCCGCCAACCTGGCGCTGACCGGGATGATCGTCGCCCTGCTCAATGCCCATAATCCGGGTATTCCGGTGGTAGCGCTGCTGGCGCTGGCAACCCTGCTGGGCCTGCTGATGGGGATGATTAACGGCCTGCTGGTCTGGCGCCTCGGCATTCCCGCCATCGTGGTGACCCTGGGCACCATGAGCATTTATCGCGGCATTATCTTCCTGCTGACCGACGGTGGCTGGGTTAACTCACATCAGATGAGCGCTGATTTTCTCAGTCTGCCGCGCAGCACCCTCCTGGGATTGCCGCTGCTGAGCTGGTGCGCCATCGCCGCGCTGCTGCTGGTGGGTTACTTCCTGCGCTACAGCCGCACCGGCCGGGCCTTGTATACCGCGGGCGGCAACGCGACGGCGGCGTATTACACCGGCATTAACGCCGGGAAAATGCAGTTCGTCAGCTTCTGCCTCTCCGGCGCGCTGGCCGGCTTCTGCGGCTATCTGTGGATCTCGCGCTTCGCTGTCGCCTATGTCGATGTGGCGAACGGCTTTGAGCTGCAGGTGGTCGCCGCCTGCGTGATCGGCGGTATCAGCACCATGGGCGGAAGCGGACGGGTACTGGGCTGCCTGTGCGGCGCGCTGTTCCTCGGGGTCATCAATAATGCCCTGCCGGTGATCGGCATTTCGCCGTTCTGGCAAATGGCGATTTCCGGGGCAGTGATCGTCATGGCGGTGCTGCTTAACGAGCGCGGCAATCGCGGTCACGGGCGGTTAATCCTGCGTAACGCGGCGTTAGCCCGGCAGAAACAAGGGATGAAATCATGAGCAAGATGATGGTATCTGAAGAGATGAAAAACGCCCCGGCCGTGCCGTCGCCGCTGCGCCGCCTGCTGTGCTGGGAAGGGTTTTTACTGGCGGTGACCCTCGCGGTATTTATCGGCAACGCCCTGGCTTCCCCTTACTTCCTCAATATCTGGAACCTGTCGGACGCCACCTTCACCTTTACTGAGAAGGCGATCGTCGTTCTGCCGATGGCGATGCTGATTATCGCCCGCGAAATTGACCTTTCGGTAGCCTCGACGATGGCGCTCAGCTCAACGGTGATGGGCTTTTGCGCGGCGGCGGGGATGGATACGCCGCTGCTGGTATTGGTCGGATTGGGCGTGGGTCTGCTATGCGGTCTGTTCAACGGTATCCTGGTGACGCGTTTTAACCTGTCGTCGATCGTGATCACCATCGGCACCATGAGCCTGTATCGCGGCATCACCTATATCCTGCTGGGCGATCAGGCGCTCAACCACTACCCGGAGAGCTTTGCCTGGTTCGGCCAGGGGTACGTGTGGGGGGCGCTCTCTTTTGAGTTTGCGCTGTTTATCCTCCTCGCGGCCGCCTTCACCTTCCTGCTGCATAAAACTAACTTTGGCCGCCGAACCTATGCCATCGGCAATAACCCGACCGGCGCCTGGTACTCCGGGATCAACGTGAAGCGACATAACCTCGCGCTGTTCGCGCTGGTCGGGCTGATGGCCGGGCTGGCGGCGATCCTGTTGACCTCACGGCTCGGCAGTACCCGCCCCACTTTGGCGATGGGCTGGGAGCTGGCGGTTGTCACCATGGCGGTGCTCGGCGGCGTCAATATTCTTGGCGGTTCCGGCAGCATGCCCGGGGTGATCATCGCCGCCTTTCTGATGGGGCTGGTGACCTTCGGCCTGAGCCTGCTGAACGTACCCGGCATCGTGATGTCGGTGATTATCGGCGCGATGCTGATCGTGGTGATCTCCCTGCCGATTATGGCCCGGCGGATGCTGCAGCGAAGACGATGTTAATTTCCCCCTCGCCCTGGCCCTCTCCCAAGGGAGAAGGGCGGGGTGAGGGGAAACGGATTTCCCAAAATCAACATTAAGGAGAATTATCATGAGTTTTATGTTGGCACTACCTAAAATCAGCCTCCACGGCGCAGGCGCTATCGGTGATATGGTCAAGCTGGTAGCGGGCAAACAGTGGGGCAAGGCGCTGATCGTCACCGACGGTCAACTGGTGAAGCTGGGCCTGCTGGACAGTCTGTTTTCCGCGCTGGATGAACAGCAGATGGCTTATCAGCTGTTTGACGGCGTGTACCCTAATCCCACCGAAGCGCTGGTGCAGCAAGGCTATGCGGCGTACCAGGCGGCCCGCTGCGATTACCTGATCGCCTTCGGCGGCGGCAGCCCGATTGATACCGCCAAGGCGATAAAAATCCTCACCGCCAACCCTGGCCCCTCCACAGCCTACTCCGGCGTCGGCAAAGTGAAAAACGCTGGCGTGCCGCTGGTGGCCATCAACACCACCGCCGGCACGGCGGCGGAGATGACCAGCAACGCCGTGATTATCGATAGCGAGCGTCAGGTAAAAGAGGTGATTATCGACCCGAACCTGATCCCGGATATCGCCGTCGACGACGCCAGCGTGATGCTCGACATCCCACCAGCCGTTACCGCCGCCACCGGCATGGACGCCCTGACCCACGCCATCGAGGCCTTTGTCTCCGTTGGCGCCCATCCCCTCACCGACGCCAACGCCCTCGAGGCCATCCGCCTGATCAACCTGTGGCTGCCAAAAGCGGTAGAGGAGGGACACGATCTGCAGGCCCGCGAACAGATGGCCTTTGGCCAGTATCTGGCGGGCATGGCGTTCAACAGCGCCGGCCTCGGGCTGGTACACGCCCTGGCCCATCAGCCTGGCGCCACCCACAACCTGCCACACGGAGTGTGCAACGCCATCCTGCTGCCGATCATCGAAAACTTTAACCGCCCGAACGCGGTGGCGCGCTTCGCCCGCGTGGCGCAGGCGATGGGTGTCGATACCCACGGCATGAGCGATGAAGCCGCCAGCATGGAGGCCATCAACGCCATTCGCGCGCTGAGCAAACGCGTAGGGATCCCCCAGGGCTTCAGCCAGCTTGGCGTCAGCAAAGCCGATATCGAAGGCTGGCTGGACAAAGCGCTGGCCGACCCGTGCGCGCCGTGTAACCCGCGCCCCGCCAGCCGCGATGAGGTACGCGAGCTCTATCTGGAGGCATTATGATCCGCAAAGCCTTTGTGATGCAGGTGAACCCTGACGCGCACGAGGAGTATGCACGTCGCCACAACCCCATCTGGCCGGAGCTGGAGGCGGTGCTGAAAACGCACGGCGCGCACCACTACGCCATTTATCTCGATAAAGAGCGCAACCTGCTGTTCGCCACGGTGGAGATTGAGTCGGAAGCCCGCTGGGAGGCGGTCGCCAGCACGGAAGTGTGCCAGCGCTGGTGGAAATACATGCGCGAGGTGATGCCCAGCAACCCGGACAACAGCCCGCTGAGCGCGGAGCTCAAAGAAGTGTTTTATCTGGCGTGAAACCCCGCGACGCCGGAGAGTACTTTCCCCGGCCTCCCCCCATGCGGGCTGGAGGCCGGTTCAACGGCGATAATGCAAAACAGGGGACACGATCCTTTACGCTCCCCTGTTTCTCTCGTCCATCATCCGGGGAAAAGTGCGTATTTGTCTTTATCCGCATCGGTAATTTCTCTTAATACCCGGCAAGGTACGCCAGCGGCAACCACATTCGCCGGTATAGAGCGATTTACCACACTGCCCGCGCCTATGACTGAATTCTGGCCAATCGTTACCCCGGGATTAATAATCACCCCCGTGCCTAACCAGACCCCATCTTCAATCACTACCGGTAATGAAAACTGTTGATGCGTATGGCGCAGCGCGGGGTGGATGGGATGCCCGGCGGTGGAGATAGTGACATTTGGCGCAAACATGACGTTATTGCCGATGATAATGTCCGCATCGTCGACCAGCGTGAGGTTAAAATTGGCATAAAAATTATCACCAATCGTCGTATGGATCCCATAGGCAATATTGATCGGCGGCTCTATCCAGCATTGTTCGCCGACTTTCGCGAACATGCGCTGAATAATATCGTTGCGCAATTCCTGATTAAACGGATGCGAATGATTATATTCATAGGCCCGCGCTTTACCCATCAGCCGCTGCTCCGGCAAGCCATATCCTGCATCCAGGTAAAGCTCACCGCTGTTCATACGTTTTTTCATATCCATCATGACATCTTCCTTCTCTGTCAGGCACCACCCTGTGCCACGGAATGTTGATAATTAAACGGTCATCGCATTATCGCGCAGCGGCTCACTTTTCGCCTTGCCCGCTAACGTAAACGCGGATATTAAGGTGACCGTCAGGGCTATTCCGCCGAGGATCATATAGGTCTCCTGGAAGCCGATCCGATCATACATATTGCCGGCGAAGGCGGAGAGGAAGATCGCCGCCACCTGCTTGGCGAACTGGAAGCCCACCAGATAAATGGTCGCCGACAGCCGGACATCAAACACGCCGGTGATGTATTTAAAGGCGCCCACCAGCAGGAACGGCACTTCCAGCGCATGGAGCATCTTCAGCGCCACCACTTCCGCGGCGGTGGTGGCGAAGGAAGAGCCAATCATTCTGGCCGCCATCACCATCCCGGCGATCAGCAGGGTATTCTTCGCTCCGATGCGGTTAATAATCCACGGCGAGCTGAACATAATGATGGCGTTACATATTTCTCCCGCGGTGGTGGCGAAACCAAAGGCACGGGTGCCTGCTTCCGGGGTCGCAAAGAACGATTTGAAGAAGGTGGCGAACTGCTGATCGAAAACGTCATACACGCAGGCTACGCCGATAACATACAGAATAAACATCCACATCTTCCGCTGACGGAACATGCGCACCGCCGTTTTTAAATCGATCGCCGGGCGATTGGCGCCGAGCGAGTCTATTACCTGCGCGGACTGACTGGCCTGCGGTTTGGCGATAGCCACCAGCACCACCAGCAGCAGCGCGGCGGCCGACCCCATCCAGAACACCCATTCGGGATTAATGCTGAACAGCATGCCGGCGGTGGTGGCGCACAGCGCCCATCCCAGACAACCAAAGGTGCGCGCCTTGCCGTATTCAAACCCGCTGTTGCGGCTTACCCGTTCGATATAGGCCTCCATCGCGCCGGCGCCTGCGGAGAATACAAAGCCGATATAGGCGCCGCCGCTCAGCGCCCCGAGCCAGATGTTGGTTTTCAGCAGCGGCGCGAAAACATAGAGGAAGAAGGGAGCAATCAGCACCAGCAGAACGGTCACGATCCACATCAGATGTTTTTTCAGCCCCAGCTTGTCTGAGATCACCCCGAGAACCGGCTGGAAACAGATGGCGAACAGCGACAGGCTGGAGAAAACGAGGCCGGTTTCAGTTTTATTCAGGCCGATAACATCCGACAGCCAGATCGGCAGAAACGGAAAGCAGGTGGCCATGATGAAGAAGTAGAGAAAGAAGAACAGCCCGAAAATCCAGAAGTTGGGGTTGTTTTTGTGGGTACAGACGGTCGGGTTCATTATATTTTCCTCAAGAAGGGCCGCGACGCGGCCCGATACCATCACACGCGTTGCAGGCCAATCAGAATGGCGCTTTCCGGGTCGAGGATGGGCAGCGCCAGCCCCGCCTGCTGTAGCCACTCACCGCTCACCGTCTGCGGCGTCGTCATCCATGCCGGCAGCTTCCGCATGGTGTGGCCGCCCTCGCCGGTGATCTGAATGTTCGGATGATCGAGGAGCGTCACCTGATAGCGGGCGCTCGCCTCCAGCCCCGCCAGGCGCAGCGGCGCCATCAGGGTGTAGTCCGGCATCGCCAGCTGGCTGACGAGGAAAATCGCCTGCGCTTTATCCGGGCTGACGACGCCATGAGCAAGGGTGGTGGCGTCCGGCATATCCATCCGCCACTGCACGCCGTGATGGATCACGTCGCGCCACTGCTTATGCAGAGCCGCGTATTTCCTATACCCGGCGCGCTCTTCTTCATCGGCGCTCACTGGATCCAGCTCAAGCCCCATATGACCGAACAGCGCCGTCAGGCCGCGGAAGGCGATACTGTGCTGGCGGAAGGTGGCATGACAGTGGCGATTACCGATATGCGCGCCCATCACCTCCGGCGGGAAGAAGTAGCTCATGCCGCGCTGGATGGTGTTGCGCTCAAGGGCGTCATTGTTGTCAGAAGCCCAGAAGCGATGGCTGCGCTTGAGGACTTCATAATCGATACGACCGCCGCCGGAGGAGCAGGATTCAAATTCAATATGCGGGAAGCGGGCCACCAGCGTATCCAGCAGGCGGTAGAACTGGCGAGTCTGCGCATCGGCGGCGGCTTTGCCGTTATGGCCCGGCTGCACCAGCTCGCGGTTCATATCCCATTTCACGTAGTCCACCGCATGTTCGCCCAGCAGCCAGCTCATCCGCTCCAGCAGATAATCAAAGGCTTCCGGAATATTCAGGTTCAGGACAAACTGATGACGCCCGGGAAGCGGCGTATAGCCCGGAAGCGCCAGCACCCAATCAGGGTGTGCCCGATACAGATCGGAATCCGGGTTAATCATCTCAGGCTCCACCCAGATACCGAACTCCATCCCCAGCGATTTCACGTGGTTGATAACCGGCGTCAGGCCGTGGGGGTATTTTTTCTCATCGAGATACCAGTCGCCGAGCGCCGCCCAGTCGTCGTTGCGTCCTTTAAACCAGCCGTCGTCAATGATAAAACGCTCCACGCCCAGGGCCGCCGCTTCATCCGCCATGCGCATGATGTAGTCCGGATCGTGGTCGAAATAGATCCCCTCCCAGGTGTTGAGATGCACCGGGCGCGGCTTGTTGCCCGGGAAGCGAATAATCCGTTCGCGCAGATAACGATGGAACTGCTGGCTCATGCCGTTCAGCCCGTTCGCCGAGTAGCTGGCATACAGGTAAGGCGTCCACAAGGTTTCCCCTTCTGCCAGCGCCATTTCGCCCGGCAGATAGAGCGCCTCGGCCTGCAGATAGCGGCGGCCATCGGTTTTCACCTCCGCCCGCAGGCGATGATTACCGCTCCAGGCCAGATGCACGCCCCAGACTTCACCCTGCATCTCGCTAAAGGCGTGGCTGCCGGTGATCAGGGCCGGGAAATGTTCGTGAGAGGTGCGCCCGCGGCGGTTCTCCAGCACAAAGCTGTCGTGCTCCAGGGTCAGGCGGTGAGGCTGAAACTCGCGGATCCAGCGGCCATGGAAAGCCATTACCTCACGAGCGCGTTCGGCGACCGGCAGCGTGACCGCCAGGCGATCCACCTGCCATGGGCTGACGCGCAGATTGGTCACGCCATGGCGCACGCTCAACACACCGCTGGCATCCAATGCGATCTCGCTGTACAAACGCAGGCCGGCATGCGGGTCTTCGCTGACCAGGGTTAGCGTCTGGCCCTCGTGCCGCACTTTGCTGGTGGCGAAAATCGGCGAGGCATCCAGCCCCTGGCGATGGCCTTCAATGCCCGGCGCGCCAAACAGACCATGGCCCAGTTCCGCCATTAAAGTGACCGGGGAATCGACATCGAGGCGGCCATTGGCGACCGGTCGCGTCAGGCTGTCGGCATCCTGCGGCGAAAAGTGGCTTAAATGCGGCCCCCAGTAGATAATTTCGGCGAAAGGGCGGACTTTGATCACCACGTCAACCGTTGCGCTTTGCAGGCGTATAATCGAATCTGACATTAGACATCTCCATATCAAGGAATGTCTTACTGTTGATCCGAAACGTTTCGGACGCCAACCAAAACGTTTCGGATCCGTGATCGAGTTCAGGAAATTAATCTGTGGAGAAAATTATCAGGCGGTTTCGCCGGGAATGAATTCGGGCTGCCAGAGCACCTGAAGCGAGGTCAGATCTTCGCCGGCAATTAAGCGGCGGACCATCGTGGCTATCTGGCGGCCCACCCCCTGTCGGGTGGATTGAACCACCGCGCCCACCGGGGTGTCGATAATGCTATCCTGCGGCAAACCATCGTAGACCACCAGTGAGACGCGATCGGCGCCGGTAAGACGTCCGAGCTGAGCCAGGGCCATCGCCGCGCCGTCGCCATGGGTATTGCAGTCGGTGACAATCGCCGTTGGCGGTTCAGGCAAGCGCAGCAACTCCATCGTTGCCTGAAACCCGCCGCGGCGGGTGGGCGGCACGCTGCGCAGCCAGGTTTCCGCCAGGCCCGCTTCGCGCAGCGCTTCCAGGTAACCGTTGCGGCGTTGGGTAATAAACGCCTGATTATTATTTTCGCTCAGCAGCGCGATGCGCCGATGCCCCTGGCTAATCAGATGGCGGGTGGCGCGGTACGTGCCCGCCTGGTTATCGAAATCAAACCAGGCGTAGGGCTGCGGCAGGCGGCTACGGCCCAGCGCGAGAAAAGGAAAGCCGGAAGAGAGCAGCTGAATCAGGCGCGGGTCGTCGTCCAGGGTATGCGCGACGATCAACGCATCGACGCGACGGCTCTGCACCATGCGCATATAGCCGTGTTTATCGGCCTGTTCATCATCGGCGATCAGCAGTAAATCAATCTCATAGCGCGCCAGCTCGTGGCTGATTTCTCCCACCATTTCGAGAAAGACGTTGTTATTCAGCGGCGCGGGGCGCACGGGGAAAACGAGGCCAACGGCGTCGATTTTGCCCATTTTCAGGCGACGCGCGAACGTGTTTGGCCGATATCCGCGACGCTGCGCTTCAGCCTCCACGCGAGCACGGGTCTCCTGCGACACATCATCATAGCCGTTTAACGCGCGGCTGACGGTCGTTACCGAGATCCCAAGTTCTTTAGCAATGGCTTTCAGCGACATAGGTATGCCTGTCTTCGCGGAAGAATGCGGCTAGTGTCCCGCAATACGGCTATGGCGTCCAGCGAGAGCGCGACGCCCGCCGGTGCGATGTCAGTTTTGCTCAGCGATCAGCAGGGCCTGCGTATCCGGCTCCAGGGCCTGAAACACATGCTCCTGATCCGCCGGATAGCAGATATAGTCGCCCTCGCCGAGCTCTTCCGGCGCCGACGTCAGCCCTACCCGCGCCCGCCCCTGGGTCACGATAATATGTTCCACCGAGCCTGGCGGATGCGGATGCGAAATGCGGTCGGCGCCGGGCTGGGTGAGCAGCAAATAGATGTCCCGACGCGCGCCGGGTGGACAGGCGGCCAGCAAAATAGCCTGATAGTTCGCCTGCTCCGCCACCACTTTTGTCCCCTCGCCGCGGCGGATCACCTGCGTTTTGTTCACCTGCGGCTCAAGCAGCCTGGCAAATGGAATATCCAGCGCTACGCAGAGCGACCACAGCGTTTCCAGACTCGGATTACCGTTGCCGGACTCCAGTTGCGATAGCGTGGATTTTGCGATACCCGCCCGACGCGCGACTTCCGCCAGCGAAAGCCCGGTCCGCGCCCGCTCCCGCACCAGACTTTTGGCGATAACGCTGATTGGCTGTGTCATACCCGCCCCTTGTTTTTTATATCGAACGATTTGTTCGCCTTGAAAAACGATCATTATGTGTTCATTATAATGGAAATTCGTTCGATATGGCTAAGTGATATGAAACAAACTCTCTCCAGTCTCAGCGGAGACACGATAAAAGCGATTGTTTTAGTTTGCCTCGCCGTCGGGGTGGTAGGCATGTCCTATGGGTCGCTGGCGGTGGCTTACGGCTTTCCCTTATGGGTGCCGCTCGTACTTTCGGTGTCCGTGCTGGCGGGCGCCTCTGAATTTATGTTTATCGGTATTGTCGCCAGCGGCGGTAGCCCGCTGGCCGCCGCCGCCGCCGGCCTGTTAGTCAACGCGCGCCATATCCCTTTCGGGGTGACTGTGCGCGAACTGGTTGGTCGGCGCGCCTTGAGCTTTATCGGGTGCCACATTATGAACGACGAGAGCGTGGTCTTTGGCTTGTCGCAGCCCACCCCCGCGCAGCGCAAAGCGGCCTACTGGCTGTGCGGCGCCGGCGTAGCGCTGATCTGGCCTTTGGGTACGCTCACCGGCGCCGCCGTCGGCAAACTGCTGCCGGCGCCGGAAACCATCGGGCTTGACGCGGTCTTCCCGGCAATCCTGCTGGCGCTGGTGATCCCGGCCTTTAAAAACCGTACCACGCTGATCCGCGCCGTCAGCGGCGCCGCGCTGGCGCTTGCTGCCGTGCCGTTTGCGCCTACCGGGCTGCCGGTGCTGCTCTCGTTGTTTGGTTTACTGTCGAGGAAAAAATAATGGGCAATATGACGCTGTTTATCGCCGGTATCGCCATCCTGTCGCTGGGAACCTATCTGATGCGTCTTGGCGGCGCGAAGCTTGGTAATCGGCTGGCATTTTCCGAGCGCTCGCAGGCGCTGCTTTCCGATGCGGCGACGGTGCTGCTTTTTTCCGTCGCCCTGGCCACCACTTTCTATGAAGGCGCGCATTTCGCCGGCATAGCGCGCGTTCTGGGCGTGGCTGTCGCTGTGTTTCTCGCCTGGCGCAAGGTGCCGCTGATCGGCGTGATTATCGCCGCGGCGGTGGTGACGGCGCTACTGCGGCTGGCGGGTATGTCCTAGGACGGGTAGGCGTAATTCGCCAAACCGGTACGTTGTCCGCTAATTGTGCCTTCAAGCCAGTGAATAACCGCCGTTATCTCCAGCGGGCGCTGCTGGTCTATCGTCAAAAGGGGCCCTAAAGACATGGGCTGCGCGCGCCCGGCCAGCTGGGCCAGCTCGGGCAGATACTCTTCGCCGGGGTGGCCCGGCGGCCGCGTCGCCAGCCGCGAGGCATAGCGCGCGACCGCCAGCTCGGGGGAGATATGGTTCCAGATCTCAATCACCTGCTCCACGCCCGCCTGCCGCAGCAATTTTTGCAAGGTCTCCCGGGGCTGAAAGCCGAACCAGGCGTCGATCAACCAGACCATACTGGCAGGCGACGCGCCGACAATCGACCAGATCACTTCATACGCCGCACAGCCCAGCTGGCGATTCATTGGCCGGTCGACCGGGGCCAGACGCGCCATAAACGGCTCTTTGATGCCGTCGATCGTCAATACCGGCAGGCTGAAGGTCTCCGCCAGCAAACGGGTGATGGTACTCTTCCCCGAGGCCGGAATGCCGTTGATTAAAATAGCCGTTTTGCAGACTGGGGTCAGATGTCTGTTCATAGTAACGCGACAACCTCCTCCCGGCTGCGGGCCATCCGCAGTTTGGCCATCGTGTCATTGTTATCCAGCAGCGCGACGATGGAGCGGATCCCCTCCTCGATATGCGCATTGCTATCCCGGGCGCCAAACATAATGACAATGTCGGCTTTTTCACTGTCCGCAAAAGGAATCGGCTTTTCCAGCAGCACCAGGCTAAAGCAGTTGCGTCTGACGCCGCACTCGGGTCGGGCATGGGGGATAGCAATACCTTCATCGAAGACGTAATAGGCGCCATGGTTCAGGGTATTGTCGATCACCGCCTGGCTATATTCCGTCGAAATAAAGCCTTTTGCCTCCAGCGGGCGGGCAGCCAGCTTTATTACCCGCTGCCAGTCGGACTCCACAACGCCAACCTGAATGGCATCGGCCTCAATAAGCAGTTCTTTTATGGTCATTCTGTATTCCTAAATATTGCGGCGAATAATATTGCGTAAATTATCAATCTGCAGAAACAGCGTATCGATATCCTGCCGATGGGTGGTGCTTTTGGCATATATCGATAGCGCCCGGTTGTAAGTCAGCATTAATGTTTTTTGCACCTCGCTATTGCCAGGCTGGCGCTGTAGTTCGCCTTCCAGTCTGGCAATTTCCTCCGCCAACTGACGGGACTGTTGATCATAATCCTGCAGCGGGGTTTGCTCTTTTTTCCACAACGTTTTCAATGATTCAAACATAGCAAGTTCCCTCCCTGGCGGAAGACAGGGCAATGAAATAGAGAGTGAAGGAGAAAACGTTATTTAAATAACGCCATTTTTTCCATTAAGACATCAGTGACAGCCTGGTTGGCGGGAATTAAGAATTTCCGTACGCTGTCATTCACCTTCCCTTTCTCAAACGTCGTTTTACAGCGGTCAACCCACTGCACGTTCATTTCCGTCCCGACGTTCACTTTATTAATCCCTTCGGTGACGGCCAGCCGCATATCCTCATCGCTGACGCCGGTACCGCCATGCAGCACCAGCGGCACGCCGGTCGCCGCGCTAATCTGTTTCAGCCGTTGGTGCTGTATCTGCGCTTTACCGGTGTAGAGGCCATGCACGGTGCCTACCGAAACGGCCAGCATATCGACCTGGGTCTCTTCCACAAAGCGTTTCGCGTCTTCGACGGTGGTAAAACAGATATCTTCCGCCGCCACCGCTTTTCCATCCTCAGACCCGCCGATCGCCCCCAGTTCGCCTTCTACCGTAATATTGCGCGGGCGGGCCATCTCCACCACAATCCGCGTATTACCGATATTTTCCTCAAGGCTTAAATGTGAGCCGTCGTACATCACCGACGAAAAGCCCGCGTTCATTGCCGTCTCGATGGCCTTAATATCTGAGCAGTGGTCAAGATGCAGACAGGCTGGAATATTTTCACTGTCCGCTAATGAACGCACGGCGTCGACCAGCAAACGATAGCCGAGGTACTCCGCGGTCCCGGTTGAAATTTGGATCATTAACGGGCTGTGGCTGTTTTGCGCGGCTTTGAAAAACGCCGGCAGCATCTCAATACAGTGCAAGTTAAACGAGCCAATCGCTTTAAAATTTCTCGCTTGGGCAATTTTTAAAATCTCATTGAAATTATACAGACTCATGAACATTTTCCCCTTTCGGCTTAGCGGATTTCCCGTTGACAAACCATGCCAGTGCGGCGACAAACACAATAAATAAGGCGACAAAGAGCCAGTTATTCTGGAAGGCGTGGCCTAATACCAGACCCGAGCTGATGACGTCAGAGTCGCTGAAGGTGACGCCCGTAAAGCCGTAACTCTCCAGCATGGGCACCAGAATGGCCGGCAGAAACGTGATAAACAGGCCGTGAATAACCCCGCCGATCATCGCCCCGCGGCGTCCGCCCAGCGCGTTGCCAAATACCCCTGCCGTGCCGCCGGCGAAAAAGTTGGTTAACAGCCCGGGGAGGATCATCGCCAGACCGAACATTGGGAAGACCAGCATGCCGATAATCGAGCCGACGGTCGTCGCCAGAAATCCGACAATCACCGCATTCGGCGCATAAGGAAACAGTACCGGGCAATCGAGAGCCGGCTTCGCATCCGGAACAATCCGCATCGCGATACCGCGAAAGGCCGGCACCAGCTCATTGAGCAATAAACGCACACCGCTATAGAGGACAAAAACCCCGGCGACAAACTGAATGGACTGCATAAAGGCATACATCAGGTAGTTAATCCCGCCGGAGAACTGCGCGATGTACTGCGGGCCCGCCGCGATAGCCGGGATGAGATACATCGGCACCATCACCACCGCCATGGCCAGATAGGTATCCTGCAGAAACTTAAAGTTATCAGGCAGCTCGAGATCTTCCGTGGAGCGGGAACCTTTGCCGACGACCTTCGCGACGGCGGCCTGCACCAGATAACCGATGGTACAGAAGTGCCCCAGGGCTACGTCGTCAGACCCGGTAATGCGCCTGACCACCGGCTGCGCCAGGGCCGGCATTAACACCGCCATCACGCCGCCGAAGATGCCCCCGGTTAAAATCAGCGGTACGCCGGTGAGCCCGGACTTATAGCCAATCACGGCGCCGATCGTCGCCATCCACAGCAGCGCCTGGCCGGTCAGGAAAATATATTTAAGCGGCGTCAGACGGGCGATAATAATATTGACGGCAAAGATCACCAGCAGCGTCAGCGCCACTTCCGAACCTAATTCCCGATTCGCTAACCCGGCGATGGCGGCCACATCGGTAATATAGCCTTTCATGCCAAATCCCTGGGTGAAGATATCGTTCAGAAAGGTTAGCGTGGCGACAATGATGTTGATCCCCGCCATCATAATTAAGAAGCCAAGCAGCGTTTTAAACGTCCCTTCCGCGGTTTTGCCCGGCGATTTCTTTTGCAGGATCAGGCCAAGCATGGCAATAAAAGCAATAAGAATGGATGCCTGGCCAAGTAAATCCTTAACGATAAACGCAACGAAGCTATTCATAATCAGCCACCTTCAGATGACGTTCTTTTAAGAATGCGACGATCTTGGTTTCAATTTCCTCTTTATCCGTAAGCTTATTGAGCACCACGACGCGTTTAATTTCCTCTTCAGTAGCATCGGCGGTTAAGATGTCGGCAAAGGTTTTTTGCGTCAAAATCATATCCGATTTAAAGGCTCCGGCTTCGGATACGGTGGTGTGTTCAATATGAGCGGGAATTTCCAGCTTTTTTAAAACTGCCTTCGCCGTCATTTCAATGGCAAAGCTTGAACCGAGGCCGCAGCCACATACGCATAAAATTTTCAGCATGGAGGGTCTCCTCAAATAATATTGAGTTGCTTGGCAAGTTTATAATGATGTCCTTCAGTATCGACCAGACGTTTTTTCATACTGACTAAATCAATCGGAATAGGTTTGTTACTGGAATTAATTATTATGGCTTTATTTTTCATACCTGACTGAATACAGCGAACCACTTCACTGGCCATAATGGTGCCCTGATAAATCTCTTCACAGGTCGGGTCACCGCTGCGTAGGCCATAACCGACAATCGTTTTACGGATTCGGACGCCGATTTGCGGTTCCAGCTGTTTGATCATGGTATCAATCGCTCCCTGAAAGCCGGGAGAGTATTCTTTGGTGTAGCCTTCTGAGCAGAGGATAACGACGCTGTTCTGCGTGCTCAGCTTCCGGGTAATCCGCTCCGCAAGCATGGCCAGCGGCATCTGCGCCTCCGGGATCAGGGCAATATCCGCATTGCATTTAATGGCGGACTGTAACGTTAATTCTCCACAATAACCTCCTAATATCTCAACCATAAAAACCCGCCCCGGCAGCGCTCTTCCGGTATTTCTTAAACGGGAGACTTCTTTAATAATCTGCTCGCAGGCCGTGGAAAAACCAATCGTATAATCACTGCCATACACGTCATTATCGATAGTCATTCCCACGCCAAAGCAATTAATATCAAATTCACTTAGGGTATTGAGAAACTGCAGGCTGCCGTCCCCCCCGGCCATAATAAGCACGTCAATACGCAGCGATTTCAGTTTTTTAGCAATCATTTCATATTCGCTGCGCTGTAGTTTGCGACTGGTTCGTCCGGAGGTAATGATCGGCACCGCGGTAATGGAGAAATCAACCAGATCGCGCCACGCGATATCCTGATGATTTTTCTCCAGCAGGCCAGGAATACCGCCATTAAACAGCGTGATGTCGGCATCAGCCTGCCTGGCAATCTGGAATATAAAATTATTCATTCCCGAAACATCCCCGCCGCTAATAACGATGCCAATTTTCATGACGCCTCCTCGCTCATTTGCCTGACGACATTTTTCCCTGACTGCAAGACTTGTATTTGCAATGGAGATCACATAATGCTTATTAAATTACGTACATGAATAGTTGACAGTCACAACGGCGGGCTTATTTTTGTGACAAAGATCGCACATGCAGAGCGTGTTCTTCATCGCTTTTCCTTTTTAATATCTTTATATTTCATAGCGTTAAAATATCGAGATATTCAACAGTGAAGATGTTTCATTGGCGGTAATAATGGGGAGTTAAGAAAAGAACGGAAACGTGAGTACTGCCACATTTTTTTCGCGGCGGTGGGGAATAGTGGCTGTTTTTTGCCGAAACGGAAACAAAAAAAGCGCCCTGAGGCGCTCTTTCAACAGTAGCGTTACGCTTATTTGTTCAGTTCGGCAGTCATATGCACGCGGTTGCCGGTAAAGGCTTCGGTAATTTTGTATGACGACGCGCCTGCTGCCTGGGCCTGTGCGGCGATTTTCGCTTCCGCG
Source organism: Klebsiella sp. 2-CIP_Kleb. (assembly GCF_050378715.1). NCBI lineage: Bacteria > Pseudomonadati > Pseudomonadota > Gammaproteobacteria > Enterobacterales > Enterobacteriaceae > Klebsiella > Klebsiella sp. 2-CIP_Kleb. The sequence continues at coordinate 28,706 of NZ_JBNRLG010000009.1, read as the reverse complement.
CCGTCCATCGTTGCAGCGGTAGCGGTGACGGTTTCAGCGGCGAAGGAAGCAAAAGAGGCGGCCATAGCGATTACTGCGACAAAAGTTTTGATGCTTTTCATGATATAAACCCTTTCATTTAGTTGTTTAGATAAGGCGTTGTGCCTTGATGTGTTAAATAGTAGCCCGCACATCACCAAACAAAAAGCGGAAGGATTTGCTGTCATTATTCAAATTTACTGATTAACTTTTAACCCGCGATCAAACGCTGCGGGTGGGTGTAGATCGTCGCCCTGCCCGGCTTGCAAAAGCCCACCAGCGTCAGGTTGCAGCGCTCGGCGACCTCCACCGCTAAGGTGGTGGCTGCTGATACCGCGAACAGGATCTCGACCCCGCACATCGCGGCTTTCTGCACCATTTCATAGCTGGCGCGGCTGGAGACCAGCGCGGCGCCCTGCTGCCAGCCCTCACCGATTTCCGCCCGCCGGCCCAGCAGTTTATCCAGCGCCACATGCCGGCCGACGTCTTCAAAACCTCCCGCCAGTTCGCCCGTCGACCGGACCCAGGCGGCCGCGTGGGTACAGCCGGTGAGTCGGCCGACCGGTTGAAAGTCGTTAAGATGCGCCAGGGCCTGGTCGAGATTGGCGATATCGAACGTCTGAGTGAACGGCAGCGGTTGAACCGGCTTACCAATATCATTGAGCTGCTCGACGCCGCAGACCCCGCAGCCGGTGCGCCCGGCCAGCGCGCGACGCCGGGCTTTGAGCCCCATAAAACGCCGGCTGGAGAGTTCAATCTGCACCTCAAGGCCGTTGCATACCGACACCACGTCCATGCCGAAAATCTCCCGCCGATGCTCAATAATCCCTTCGGATAAGGAGAAGCCGACGGCGAACTGCTCCAGGTCTTTCGGCGTGGCCATCATCACCACGTGGGAGATACCGTTGTAGACCAGCGCGACCGGTACCTCTTCCGCTAACTCATCTGGCTGAGGATGTTGCAGATCCTCGCGCTTCCAGAGGGAGACCTGGCGATATCCTGTGACATTCGTCACATTTTCGATTTGTTCGAGAGGCTTCTTGTTCACTTTGCTTTAACCGTATTGGAACAGGCATACACACAATGTGGTATTCTGTTTTTATCCCTTCAGGAATGAGGGAAATATGCCCTAATTCTGAACCTTTGCGGCTCTCACCGCAAAGCAAATAACTACATGTGACAATGTCGAAACAAGGAGCGAACCATGCAGGTCAGCAGAAGGCAGTTCTTTAAGATCTGCGCTGGCGGTATGGCGGGAACCACGGCAGCAGCGCTGGGCTTTGCCCCGGCGACTGCGCTCGCGGAGACACGGCAGTACAAATTGCTGCGCACGCGCGAAACCCGTAACACCTGCACATACTGTTCTGTCGGCTGTGGGCTGTTGATGTATAGCCTCGGCGACGGCGCGAAAAACGCCAAAGCATCCATTTTCCATATCGAAGGCGATCCGGATCATCCGGTCAACCGTGGTGCGCTCTGTCCGAAAGGGGCTGGTCTGGTGGACTTTATCCATTCTGAAAGCCGCCTGAAATTCCCGGAATATCGCGCGCCAGGCTCCGATAAATGGCAGCAAATCAGCTGGGACGAAGCGTTCGATCGCATCGCCAAGCTGATGAAAGAGGACCGCGACGCCAACTTTATCGCGCAAAACGACGCTGGCACCACCGTCAACCGCTGGTTGACCACCGGGATGCTGTGCGCCTCCGCCTCCAGTAACGAAACCGGCTATTTAACGCAAAAATTCACCCGCGCCCTCGGGATGCTGGCGGTGGATAACCAGGCGCGTGTCTGACACGGACCAACGGTAGCAAGTCTTGCTCCAACATTTGGTCGCGGTGCGATGACCAACCACTGGGTGGATATTAAGAACGCCAACCTGATCGTGGTGATGGGCGGTAACGCCGCTGAAGCGCATCCGGTGGGATTCCGCTGGGCGATGGAAGCCAAAATCCATAACGGTGCCAAACTCATCGTTATCGATCCGCGCTTCACGCGTACAGCGTCGGTGGCTGATTTCTATACCCCGATTCGTTCCGGTACCGACATTACCTTCCTGTCGGGCGTGATCCTGTATCTGCTGAATAACGAAAAATTCAACCGCGAATACACCGAAGCCTACACCAACGCCAGCCTGATCGTGCGTGAGGACTACAGCTTCGACGACGGGCTATTCAGCGGCTATAACGCAGAAAAACGCCAGTACGACAAAACCAGCTGGAACTATGAGCTGGACGAAAACGGCTTCGCCAAACGCGATACTACGCTGCAGCATCCGCGCTGCGTCTGGAACCTGCTGAAGCAGCACGTTTCCCGTTATACCCCGGATGTGGTCGAAAACATCTGTGGTACGCCGAAGGCCGACTTCCTCAAAGTCTGTGAATACATTGCTGAAACCAGCGCGCCGGATAAGACCGCGTCGTTCCTGTACGCTCTCGGCTGGACCCAGCACTCCATCGGCGCGCAGAACATCCGCACCATGGCGATGATCCAGCTGCTGCTGGGCAACATGGGGATGGCGGGCGGCGGCGTCAACGCCCTGCGCGGCCACTCCAATATCCAGGGTCTGACCGACCTCGGCCTGCTCTCCACCAGCCTGCCAGGCTACATGTCGCTGCCGAACGAAAAACAGGCCGACCTGCAGACCTACCTGACGGCTAACACGCCGAAGCCGCTGCTGAAAGACCAGGTCAACTACTGGGGCAACTATCCGAAGTTCTTTGTCTCCATGATGAAAGCCTTCTTCGGCGATAAAGCGACAGCAGAAAACAGCTGGGGCTTTGACTGGCTGCCGAAGTGGGATAAGAGCTACGACGTTCTGCAGTACTTCGAGATGATGAATCAGGGCAAAGTGAATGGCTATATTTGCCAGGGCTTTAACCCGGTCGCCTCGTTCCCGAACAAAAACAAGGTCGTCGCTTCCCTGTCGAAGCTGAAGTTCCTCGTGACCATCGACCCGCTCAATACCGAAACGTCCACCTTCTGGCAAAACCACGGTGAGTCGAACGATGTTGACCCGTCGAAAATCCAGACCGAAGTGTTCCGTCTGCCGTCTACCTGCTTCGCCGAAGAGAATGGGTCTATCGTCAACTCCGGCCGCTGGCTGCAGTGGCACTGGAAAGGCGCGGACGCCCCGGGGATCGCTGTCACCGATGGTGAAATCCTCGCCGGTATCTTTACGCGCCTGCGTAAGATGTATGCCGAAGAGGGTGGCCCGGCGCCAGAGCCAGTGCTCAACATGACGTGGAACTACTCCACGCCACACGAGCCGGCGTCAGAAGAAGTGGCGATGGAGAGCAACGGTAAAGCGCTGGCGGATATTACCGACCCGGCAACCGGCGCGGTGATCGTCAAGAAAGGCCAGCAGCTGAGCTCCTTCGCACAGCTACGCGACGACGGCACGACTTCCAGCGGCTGCTGGATCTTCGCCGGAAGCTGGACGCCGGAAGGTAACCAGATGGCGCGCCGGGATAACGCCGATCCGTCAGGCCTCGGCAATACGCTGGGCTGGGCATGGGCATGGCCGCTCAACCGCCGCATCCTGTATAACCGCGCCTCCGCGGACCCGCAGGGTAAACCGTGGGATCCGAAGCGTCAGTTGCTGAAGTGGGATGGCGCGAAATGGGGCGGCGTGGATATTCCGGACTACAGCGCCGCTGCGCCTGGCAGCGACGTCGGTCCGTTTATCATGCAGCCGGAAGGGATGGGCCGTCTGTTCGCTATCGATAAGATGGCGGAAGGACCGTTCCCGGAACACTACGAGCCGTTTGAAACGCCGCTCGGGACTAACCCGCTGCACCCGAACGTGGTCTCTAACCCGGCCGCTCGCGTCTTCAAAGGCGATCTCGAGCAGATGGGCAAAGCGGAGAAATTCCCGTACGTCGGCACCACTTACCGCCTGACCGAACACTTCCACTACTGGACCAAGCACGCGCTGCTTAACGCCATCGCGCAGCCGGAGCAGTTTGTGGAGATCGGTGAAAAACTGGCGAATAAGCTTGGCATCAGCCATGGCGATACCGTCAAGGTCTCCTCCAACCGCGGCTACATCAAGGCCAAGGCGGTGGTGACCAAACGTATTCGCACGCTAAAAGTTGACGGTAAGGATATCGATACCATCGGCATTCCTATTCACTGGGGCTATGAGGGCGTGGCGAAAAAAGGCTTTATAGCCAATACCCTGACGCCGTTCGTCGGTGATGCGAACACGCAGACGCCGGAGTTCAAAGCTTTCCTCGTGAACGTGGAAAAGGTGTAACGGAGACGACTTATGGCTTATCAATCGCAAGATATTATTCGTCGTTCCGCGACTAACGGTTTCACCCCCGCGCCTCAGGCGCGGGACCACCAGCAGGAGGTGGCGAAGCTTATCGACGTCACCACCTGTATCGGCTGCAAAGCCTGTCAGGTGGCCTGCTCCGAATGGAACGATATTCGTGATGAAGTCGGTCACAACGTTGGGGTGTATGACAACCCGGCGGACCTGACCGCCAAGTCATGGACGGTGATGCGCTTCTCGGAAGTGGAGCAAAACGACAAGCTTGAATGGCTCATCCGCAAGGATGGCTGCATGCATTGCGCTGACCCGGGCTGCCTGAAGGCCTGCCCGTCAGAAGGCGCGATCATTCAGTACGCCAACGGCATCGTCGATTTCCAGTCCGAGCAGTGCATCGGCTGCGGTTACTGTATCGCCGGCTGTCCTTTCGATGTACCGCGTCTGAACCCGGAAGACAACCGCGTCTACAAATGTACCCTGTGCGTAGACCGCGTCACCGTCGGCCAGGAACCGGCCTGCGTGAAAACCTGCCCGACCGGCGCCATCCACTTTGGCTCCAAAGAGGATATGAAAACGCTGGCCGGCGAGCGCGTAGCTGAACTGAAAACCCGCGGTTACGACAATGCGGGCCTGTACGATCCGGCCGGCGTCGGCGGTACCCACGTCATGTACGTGCTGCACCATGCCGATAAGCCGAATCTGTACCACGGCCTGCCGGAAAACCCGGAGATCAGCCAGACCGTCAAGTTCTGGAAAGGCATCTGGAAACCGCTGGCGGCCGTCGGCTTCGCCGCGACCTTCGCAGCCAGTATCTTCCACTACGTCGGCGTCGGTCCGAACCACGCGGAAGAGGAAGAGGACAACCTGCATGAAGAGAAAGACGAGGTGCGCAAATGAAAAGACGTGACACCATCGTGCGCTACACGGCGCCGGAACGCATCAACCACTGGGTCACCGCCTTCTGCTTCATCCTGGCGGCGGTAAGCGGGTTAGGCTTTTTCTTCCCGTCCTTTAACTGGCTGATGCATATCCTCGGCACGCCGCAGCTGGCGCGAATTCTCCACCCGTTCGTCGGGGTGGTGATGTTCGCGTCGTTCATCATCATGTTTTTCCGTTACTGGCACCACAACCTAATCAATCGGGATGATATCTTTTGGGCGAAGAATATTCGTAAGATCGTCGTCAACGAGGAGGTGGGCGATACCGGACGCTATAATTTCGGCCAGAAATGCGTATTCTGGGCGGCGATTATCTTCCTGGTACTGCTGCTGGTGAGCGGTGTGATCATCTGGCGTCCGTATTTTGCGCCGGCTTTCTCAATCCCGGTGATCCGATTTGCGCTGATGCTGCATTCATTTGCCGCAGTGGCGTTAATTGTGGTTATCATGGTGCATATCTACGCCGCCCTCTGGGTGAAAGGCACCATTACCGCGATGGTGGAAGGCTGGGTCACCAGTACGTGGGCGAAGAAACATCACCCGCGCTGGTACCGAGAGGTCCGCCAGAAACAGGAAAAGTCATCTGAATGAGTATTCGCATAATCCCGCAAGACGAGCTGGGTTCGAGCGAGAAACGCACGGCGGAAGCAATTCCGCCGCTACTGTTCCCCAGGCTGAAAAATCTGTATAACCGCCGCGCTGAACGTCTGCGCGAGCTGGCCGCCAATAACCCGCTGGGCGATTACCTGCGCTTTGCCGCGCTGATCGCCCATGCCCAGGAAGTGGTGCTGTACGACCATCCGCTGCAGATGGATCTCACCGCCCGTATTAAAGCGGCCAGCGAACAGGGCAAGCCGCCGCTGGATATCCACGTCCTGCCGCGCGACAAACACTGGCACAAGCTGCTGCACTCGCTGATTGCCGAGCTGAAGCCGGAGATGAGCGGCCCAGCGCTGGCGGTCATTGAGAATCTGGAAAAAGCCTCTGAGCAGGAGCTGGAGCAGATGGCCAGCGCGCTGTTTGCTTCCGACTTCGCCTCGGTCAGCAGCGATAAAGCGCCGTTCATCTGGGCCGCGCTGTCGCTCTACTGGGCGCAGATGGCCAGCCTGATTCCGGGGAAAGCGCGCGCTGAATACGGCGAACAGCGCCAGTTCTGCCCGGTGTGCGGCTCGATGCCGGTCTCCAGCATCGTGCAGATCGGCACCACCCAGGGGCTGCGCTATCTGCACTGCAATCTGTGCGAAACCGAGTGGCACGTGGTACGCGTCAAATGTAGCAACTGCGAACAGAGCCGCGATCTGCACTACTGGTCGCTGGACAACGAGCAGGCTGCGGTGAAAGCCGAAAGCTGTGGCGACTGCGGAACTTACCTGAAGATTATGTATCAGGAGAAGGATCCGAAAGTCGAAGCCGTCGCCGACGATTTGGCATCCCTGGTGCTTGACGCCCGCATGGAGCAGGAAGGCTTCGCCAGAAGCTCAATTAACCCGTTCATGTTCCCCGGCGAAGGGGAATAAGTTCTGCGCTCCTATAACGGGCGACTCAGGTCGCTCGTTATCATTCATACGGTGTGAACACGCCGGAAATGCTCTCCTTAGCCCGTTTCTGCTTCTCCAGATATTGTTCAACTTTTAGGGTGCTGTTCAGAAGGACAAGGTATTACGGCGCACCGGATAACGAGCAAATTACACCTGATAAAAACGAAGAAAAAGCAGATCTTTGCTGAGAAATACGCTTCTGCGAGCCGCTTTCCACAATGCGATCGCGGCTTTATTCGGTATATCTTTTTCGCAATAACCAGGCTATAACACTGGATATTAACCCAGTAAAAGGGACTTGCCATGACGTTGGAAAAAGGGATTGCTTCGCTGGTTGAGGAGTTTATTGCTGCGGGGCGGCCATCATCGCGAGAACAGAGTATTGATGACCGGAGAAACGGCTATCTCGCCAGCGCCGTTCTCGCAGGGGAAACAGAAACGCGGGTGCAGGTTGAAGACATCGCGCTCGATGGCATGACCTTGCGCGTCGTCTCGCCGCCAAAAAGCAACGGCTTACTACCCACCATTGTGTATTATCACGGCGGCTGTTTTGTCAGCGGCGGCTTTGCCACCCACGACAATCAGCTCCGCCAGCTAGCCTGGTTCAGCGGTTGCCGGGTGATCGCCGTGCAGTACCGCCTGGCGCCGGAGCATACCTTTCCGGCGGCGCACGATGACGCAGAACAAGGTGTCATGATCATCCACCGGCACGCGGAGCAGCTTGGCGTTGACGCCTCACGCATCACACTGGCTGGCGACAGCGCCGGCGGGCACCTCGCTCTGGTAACGGCCCTGCGCCTGAAAGCGAATGCGGCGTGGCAACCCGCGCAACTGATTCTGATTTATCCCATGCTCGACCCCACCGCCAGCATGGCGAGCTACGTCAGCAACGGCGCTGACTATGTGATTACCCGGGACACGTTGTTGAGCGGCTATGAAATGTACCTCGCCTCGACGCCAGCGAACCATCCGGATGCCAGTCCACTCTGGCGCGACGATTTTCACGGTCTGCCGCCGGTGCATATTCTGACGGCGGAGTTCGATCCTTTACGCGACGAGGGCGAAGCGCTGCATCGAAGGCTGATGGCGCAAGGGGTGGAGAGTTCCTGTCAGCGCTATCTGGGGGTGATCCACGGCTTCTTTCAGCTGGGTGGGATCAGCCGCGCCGCGCGAGATGCCATGCGGGATATCGCCTGGCGCTTAGCATCGCCAGGACGATAACCGCCCGCGGCTTACTCTTCCTCGTTGCCGCCCTCTTCGTAAGAGCCAAAGGGCTTCGCCGGCAGCACGATGTAGATCCCCTCGAAAACGGCGCCCTGTTTATCGTCGCCAAAAAGCTCCACCTGCATTTGCACGCGGGCTTTACGCCCACGCGCCAGACGGTCGAGATCGCCGCTCAGCGAACCGAGGTCGGCGATGGCGCTGGGGCGGCCGCTAATGGGCTGACTGTAGCGGATATGCGCATCCGCCAGAATGATGGTGCCCCCCAGGTGCCGCTCGCGCAGCATCAGCCAGATAAGCCCCCATCCGGTTAAGGTGGCGAGCGAGAACAAACTGCCGGCAAACAGCGTGTGGTGCGGATTCTGATTTCCCGCTTCCGGCATGGTGGTAATAAATTTCTGCCCGGTGTACTGCTGAATGCGCACGCCCATTTTTTCACTCAGCGGGATATGCTGATACCACGCCTGCTGTAGCTGCGCACACCAGTCGCCACGGTGGAGAATGTCGTCCAGCGATGCGACCGGCTTAATCATCAGGAAATGACGGATCGGCGTGGTGGTCGGGGTGGTGATCTCCCCCTGATTGATAAAGCCGAGCTTGGCGAAAAACTCCACCGCATCTTCGCGAGCGCTACAGGTGACCCGCTTAACCCCTTCCTGACGCGCGACGGACTCCAGGGTCATCGCCATCAGCGTACCCAGCCCTTTATCCTGCACCGAGGGATGAACGGCCATAAAGCGAATGGAGGCTTCATTCTCTGCATTGATATATAGCCGGCCGACAGCCACCAGGTTGCCCTCTTCATCCACCACCATCTGATGATGCGCCATCGCATCCCAGGCGTCACGTTCCGAACCCTTAGGCTGATGCAGCGGCTTACGCAGCATCTCCCAGCGGAACTGATAGTAGCTCTCTAACTCTTCTGCTGTTTGCGGTACACGAAGGTGATACATAGTCGTACTCTCTTTTGTTACCCGCAGCCTGCCCGGAAGCTGGGTCATACTTGCAACCAAAAGGTCACGGGACCATCATTGACCAAAGAAACCTGCATATCCGCAGCGAATCTTCCGGTCTGGGTGTTCATTTCCTGCTGGCGACAGCGGGCGACGAAATACTCATACAGCGCCTCAGCGCGGTCAGGAGCGGCGCCTTTCGAGAAGCTTGGCCGCATTCCCCGCTCGGTATCCGCCGCCAGCGTAAATTGCGAAACCACCAGCACGCTGCCGCCCGCCTGCTGAACGTTCAGGTTCATTTTCCCCTCCGCATCGCTGAAGATGCGGTAGCCCAGCACGCGCTCGCAGAGGCGATTCGCTTTTTGTTCATCATCGTCTTTTTCGACTCCCAGCAGCACCAGAAGCCCCGGGCCAATTTCGCCCGTCACTTCGTCCGCCACGGTAACGCTTGCACGGGATACGCGTTGAATTAATGCAATCATGGTTGTTCTGTTTCTTCTGTTTTAAGTTTGCGGTATTCACCGAGAGTGACAGTAATTTCAGCGCCAAGCAAGACGATACACCAGGTCCAGTACACCCAGACGAACAAAATCGGCACCACCGAAATCACGCCATAAATGAGCTGATAGGACGGAAAGGTGGTGATATAGAGGGCAAACGCTTTTTTACCTGCCTCAAACAGCAGCGCCGCCACCAGCGCCCCGATCACCGCGTCGCGGTTACGTACCTGGGTGGTGGGTACAATACTGTAGAGCAGCCAGAATGCCGCCCAGGAGAGGATCAGCGGGAAAAGGCGGAGCAGATTATCAATTACGCCGTCCAGGTCGCTTGCCCAGCGCAGCGACAGCAGATAGGAACTGATCGCCAGGCTGGCGCCCGCCAGCAGCGGACCAAGGGTCAGGATCATCCAGTAAACGGCAAAGGAGTAAACTTTGGGGCGACTGCGCGTGCTGCGCCAGATGGTGTTTAGCGCGCTGTCGATCGAGTACATCAGCAGCAGCGAGGTGACGATCAGGCCAAAGGCGCCTACGGCGGTCATGCGGCTGGAATTGGCGACGAACTGCTCGATATATCCCTGGATCACATCCCCGGTCGCCGGAATAAAATTGGCGAAGATAAAATGGCGGATCTGCACGCTGACTTCGGAGAACATGGGGAAGGCCGCAAATAGCGCGAACACGACGGCAATCAGCGGCACCAGGGACAGTAATGACACATAGGCGAGGTTCCCCGCCAGGGTCGTCATATGGTCTTCATCAATACGCCGCCACAGCAGCTTTAGCCACGCCAGCAGCGGCCGGGTATGGTGGAGTAATTTTTGATGAACGGTTCTTAGCATAGCTGTTTCGCGAAATAGTCAGGGATGGTCTTCTTCCCGGTCACCAGAATGCTGGTGATCCCCAACCGGTTAGCCCCTGCTATATTATCGACGTTATCATCAAAAAAGACCGTATCTGCGGCGGAAAAGCCCTCTTCGTCCAGTACTCGCTGATAAATTTGCGCTTCAGGCTTACGCATTCCCATCTCCTGTGACAGATAGATGCGATCGGCGGCAGCGCGCACTTCCGGGTATTCATCCGGCCAGAACGTGGTGTGAAGACGATTGGTATTGGAGAGCACCACCACGCGATGGCCCTGGGCACGCAGTTTTTGCATGATCGCAATCACTTCCGGACGCAGCGCGACAAACACCGCCTGCCAGCCGTGAGCAAACTGCTCATAGCTGAGGGACATATTCATTTCATGACACATGGCGGCGGCAAAGTCTTCATCGCTGAGCTCGCCGCGCTCATGCTGATGGAAAGCCTCTCCCATGGTGAAATGCTGCTTCAGCGTCGCCAGCGGGATGCGGGTTAAATCGCTCCAGGCCCCCAATACCCGGTTGAAGTCAATGTCGACAATCACATTACCTAAATCAAAGATATAGAGCATTTTCGTCTCCTTCCGCGCCGTGGAAAATTAACTTTAGCGGGAAAGGCAGGATTTGACTATTGGCGTGTGATGCAGGAATCAAAAAAAGAAACCCCGCCGGAGAGGCGGGGTTTTACGAACAGCAAGAAGAATGAATTACTCTTCTTTTGCACCGCGCATTGCGCGTTTACGGTCGTTCTCGGTCAGGTGACGTTTACGGATACGGATAGAGGTCGGAGTGACTTCTACCAGTTCGTCGTCATCGATGAACTCCAGAGCCTGCTCCAGGGTCATCTTAACCGGCGGAACCAGAACCGTGGCTTCGTCAGTACCGGACGCACGCATGTTGGTCAGTTTTTTACCGGTCAGGCAGTTTACCGTCAGGTCGTTAGAACGGCTGTGAATACCGATGATCTGGCCTTCGTAAACTTCCGCACCGTGACCGAGGAACAACTTACCGCGATCCTGCAGGCCGAACAGCGCGAACGCTACCGCTTTACCCTGACCGTTGGAGATCAGCACGCCGTTGTTACGCTGGCCCACTTCGCCCGGACGAACGTCGTCGTAGTGGCTGAAGGTAGAGTACAGCAGACCGGTACCGGAGGTCATGGTCATGAACTCTGAACGGAAGCCGATCAGACCGCGGCTTGGGATCACGTAGTCGAGACGTACGCGGCCTTTTCCGTCCGGATTCATGTTTTTCAGGTCGCCTTTACGCTCGCCCAGCGCCTGCATAACAGAACCCTGGTGCTGCTCTTCGACGTCCAGCGTCACGTTCTCGAACGGCTCTTGTTTACGGCCATCGATTTCACGGAAGATAACTTTCGGACGGGAAACCGCCATCTCGAAACCTTCGCGACGCATGTTTTCAATCAGAACGGACAGATGCAGTTCACCACGGCCGGAAACGCGGAACGCATCAGCGTCTTCGGTTTCTTCAACGCGCAGCGCCACGTTGTGCACCAGCTCTTTGTTCAGGCGGTCCAGAATCTGGCGAGAGGTAACGAACTTACCTTCTTTACCGCAGAACGGAGAGGTGTTGACGTTGAAGAACATGGAAACGGTCGGCTCATCAACGGACAGGGCCGGCAGCGCTTCGACATTCTGCGGGTCGCAGATGGTGTCGGAGATGTTCAGCTCGCCCAGACCGGTGATCGCGATGATGTCGCCAGCTTCAGCTACGTCGCTCTCGATACGCTCAAGCCCCAGGTGAGTCAGCACTTTACCGACTTTACCGTTACGGGTTTTGCCTTCGCTATCGATGATAGTGACCTGCTGGTTCGGCTTCACTTTACCGCGTTTGATGCGGCCGATGCCGATGACGCCAACGTAGTTGTTGTAGTCCAGCTGGGAGATCTGCATCTGCAGCGGACCGTCAAGGTCAACGTCCGGCGCCGGCACGCGATCGACAATCGCCTGGTACAGCGGGGTCATGTCGTCAGCCATGTCTTCGTGGTCCAGACCCGCGATACCGTTCAGCGCGGACGCGTAAACGATCGGGAAGTCCAGCTGTTCGTCGGTCGCGTCGAGGTTAACGAACAGGTCGAACACCTGATCGACAACCCAGTCCGGACGCGCGCCCGGGCGGTCAACTTTGTTGATGACCACGATCGGCTTCAGACCGTGGGCAAAAGCTTTTTTGGTCACGAAGCGCGTTTGCGGCATCGGGCCATCAAAGGCATCTACCACCAGCAGCACAGAGTCAACCATGGACATAACACGCTCAACTTCACCTCCGAAGTCGGCGTGCCCAGGGGTATCAACGATGTTGATACGGTAATCATTCCATTTGATTGCGGTGTTTTTCGCGAGGATGGTAATCCCACGCTCTTTCTCCAAATCGTTGGAGTCCATCACACGTTCTTGTGCTTCAGTACGTGCGTCGAACGTACCGGATTGCTGTAGCAGCTTGTCAACCAGGGTAGTTTTACCATGGTCAACGTGCGCGATGATGGCGATATTACGCAGATTTTCGATCACAACTTTGCCTCAGGCATTAGAAATAGCGCGTTATTGTACACGTATTAAGCGAAGGACTGAACAGGATCACAAACATCCTCCGCAAACAAGTATTGCAGAGTTTCTTTGTGACCGCTTTCACGGAGCGATAAAAGGGCACCGTAACAAAAATTGCACCAAAATGGTGCTCAATGTTCACACTGAGGCACTATTTTGGTGCATTATCTCCATCATGGTGCAGTCCTTTTGCACTATGGTGCGCATGATACAGCGTTTTATGGGGCATTTAAAAGTTGGCACAGATTTCGCTTTATATTTTTTAAGGCAACAACGCCACTTTTAAGCAGTATGAAGTTTTCGTTACCACGACGACAATGACCAATCCGGGAGAGTTTAAGTATGTCCGCTGAACACGTTTTGACGATGCTGAACGAGCACGAAGTGAAGTTTGTCGATCTGCGCTTCACCGATACCAAAGGTAAAGAACAGCACGTCACGATTCCGTCTCATCAGGTAAATGCCGAATTCTTCGAAGAAGGCAAAATGTTTGATGGCTCCTCGATTGGTGGCTGGAAAGGTATCAACGAATCTGACATGGTCCTGATGCCGGACGCTTCCACCGCGGTCATTGACCCGTTCTACGAAGAACCGACCCTGATCATCCGCTGCGATATCCTCGAGCCAGGCACCCTGCAGGGTTATGACCGTGACCCGCGCTCCATCGCGAAACGCGCTGAAGAGTACCTGCGCGCTACCGGCATCGCTGACACCGTCCTGTTCGGGCCAGAACCAGAATTCTTCCTGTTCGACGACATCCGTTTCGGCGCCTCTATCTCCGGCTCCCATGTCGCGATCGATGATATCGAAGGTGCGTGGAACTCCTCCACCAAATACGAAGGCGGTAACAAAGGTCACCGTCCGGGCGTGAAAGGGGGTTACTTCCCGGTTCCGCCAGTAGACTCTTCTCAGGATATCCGCTCCACCATGTGTATGATCATGGAAGAGATGGGCCTGGTTGTTGAAGCTCACCACCACGAAGTGGCTACCGCAGGTCAGAACGAAGTGGCAACCCGCTTCAACACCATGACCAAAAAAGCGGACGAAATTCAGATTTACAAATACGTTGTTCACAACGTCGCTCACCGCTTTGGTAAAACCGCGACCTTTATGCCGAAACCAATGTTCGGCGACAACGGCTCCGGCATGCACTGCCATATGTCTCTGGCGAAAAACGGGACTAACTTGTTCTCCGGCGACAAATACGCAGGTCTGTCTGAGCAGGCGCTGTTCTACATCGGCGGCGTAATCAAACACGCTAAAGCCATCAACGCCCTGGCGAACCCGACCACCAACTCCTACAAGCGTCTGGTCCCGGGTTACGAAGCGCCGGTTATGCTGGCTTACTCTGCCCGTAACCGCTCTGCCTCCATCCGTATTCCGGTGGTGACCTCTCCGAAAGCGCGTCGTATCGAAGTGCGCTTCCCGGACCCGGCTGCTAACCCGTACCTGTGCTTTGCGGCGCTGCTGATGGCTGGCCTCGATGGTATCAAGAACAAAATCCATCCGGGCGAAGCAATGGACAAAAACCTGTACGACCTGCCGCCGGAAGAAGCGAAAGAGATCCCGCAGGTTGCCGGTTCTCTGGAAGAAGCCCTGCAGGCCCTGGATGCTGACCGCGAGTTCCTGACGGCTGGCGGCGTATTCACCAATGACGCTATCGATGCTTACATCGCCCTGCGTATGGAAGAGAACGACCGCGTACGCATGACTCCGCATCCGGTTGAGTTCGAACTGTACTACAGCGTCTAATTTTGCTGTAAATCCAGGGTATGTCGTGTTGTGGCGCGGGATGCCCGGGATATTTTGTTGCCGTGGAAACTTTCAGCCCATCTCAGGATGGGCTTTTTTCTCCACCAACACGCTGATCTCGCGAGCTTTTTACCGATAAAAAGCTATACTGCACTAAATTGGTGCACTCTTTTTCAGGAGACTGTCGAATGGCAACAGGCACACTGCCCGATGCTGGGCAGATCCTCAACTCTCTTATCAACAGTATCTTACTGGTCGATGATGACCTGGCGGTGCACTTTGCCAACCCTGCGGCGCAGCAGTTGCTGGCGCAGAGTTCGCGCAAGCTGTTTGGCACCCCGTTACCTGAGCTGTTGAGCTATTTCTCATTAAATATTGGGCTGATGCAGGAGAGTCTGCAGGCGGGCCAGGGTTTTACCGATAACGAAGTGACGCTGGTTATCGATGGCCGCTCGCATATCCTGTCGCTGACCGCCCAGCGGCTGCCGGAAGGCTTTATTCTGCTGGAAATGGCGCCGATGGATAACCAGCGCCGCCTGAGCCAGGAGCAACTGCAGCACGCGCAGCAGGTCGCCGCCCGCGATCTGGTCCGCGGCCTGGCGCACGAGATAAAAAACCCGTTAGGCGGCCTGCGCGGCGCGGCACAGCTGCTCAGCAAAGCCCTGCCCGACCCGGCGCTAACGGAATATACCAAAGTGATCATCGAGCAGGCCGACCGGCTGAGAAATCTGGTCGATCGCCTGCTCGGCCCACAGCATCCGGGCATGCACGTTACCGAAAGCATCCACAAGGTCGCCGAACGGGTAGTGAAACTGGTCTCGATGGAGTTGCCGGACAACGTGAAGTTGATCCGTGATTACGACCCCAGCCTGCCGGAGCTCCCCCACGACCCGGATCAAATTGAACAGGTGTTGCTGAACATCGTCCGTAATGCGCTGCAGGCGCTGGGGCCGGAAGGGGGCGAAATTGTTCTCCGCACCCGGACCGCTTTCCAGCTGACGCTGCACGGGGTGCGTTATCGCCTCGCCGCCCGTATTGACGTCGAAGATAATGGCCCGGGTATTCCGCCCCAGCTCCAGGATACGTTGTTTTATCCGATGGTCAGCGGCCGCGAAGGCGGTACTGGCCTGGGCTTATCTATCGCCCGCAGCCTTATCGATCAGCACTCCGGCAAAATTGAATTCACCAGCTGGCCGGGTCATACCGAATTTTCGGTATACCTGCCTATTCGGAAGTAGAGGTGTTTATGCAACGAGGGATAGCCTGGATCGTTGATGACGATAGCTCCATCCGCTGGGTGCTTGAACGCGCGCTCACCGGAGCCGGCTTGAGCTGCACAACGTTCGAAAGCGGCAATGAGGTGCTAGATGCCCTCACCACCAAAACCCCGGATGTACTGCTGTCAGATATCCGTATGCCGGGAATGGATGGTCTGGCGCTGCTCAAACAGATTAAGCAGCGTCATCCGATGCTTCCGGTCATCATAATGACCGCGCATTCCGATCTGGACGCCGCGGTCAGCGCTTATCAGCAGGGCGCGTTTGATTATCTGCCCAAACCTTTTGATATCGATGAAGCTGTCGCCCTCGTCGACCGGGCGATTAGCCACTATCAGGAGCAGCAGCAGCCGCGAAATGCGCCGATAAGCAGCCCCACCGCCGATATCATTGGCGAGGCGCCGGCCATGCAGGATGTCTTTCGCATTATTGGCCGTCTGTCGCGCTCATCCATCAGCGTGCTGATCAATGGCGAATCCGGTACCGGTAAAGAGCTTGTCGCTCATGCCCTGCATCGCCATAGCCCGCGCTCAAAAGCGCCGTTTATCGCGCTGAATATGGCGGCGATCCCCAAGGACCTGATTGAGTCCGAGCTGTTCGGCCATGAAAAAGGGGCCTTTACCGGCGCCAATACCGTCCGTCAGGGTCGCTTTGAACAGGCTGACGGCGGCACGCTGTTCCTGGATGAAATTGGCGATATGCCGCTGGATGTCCAGACTCGTCTGCTGCGCGTTCTGGCGGATGGCCAGTTTTATCGCGTGGGCGGCTACGCGCCGGTGAAGGTCGATGTGCGGATCATCGCCGCCACCCATCAGAATCTGGAGCAGCGGGTGCAGGAGGGGAAATTCCGTGAAGATTTATTCCACCGCCTGAACGTGATCCGGGTGCATTTGCCGCCGCTGCGCGAGCGTCGGGAAGATATTCCACGTCTGGCCCGCCATTTTCTGCAGATTGCCGCCCGCGAGCTAGGTGTTGAAGCCAAACAGCTGCATCCGGAAACGGAGACAGCGCTGACCCGCCTGGCGTGGCCGGGCAACGTTCGCCAGCTGGAAAACACCTGTCGCTGGCTCACCGTCATGGCCGCCGGCCAGGAGGTGCTGACGCAGGATCTGCCGAGCGAACTGTTTGAGACCACCATTCCTGATAGCCCGACGCAGATGCAGCCAGACAGCTGGGCGACGCTGTTGGGTCAGTGGGCCGATCGGGCGCTGCGTTCCGGTCATCAAAACTTGCTTTCAGAAGCGCAACCCGAAATGGAACGCACGCTGCTGACGACCGCCCTGCGTCATACTCAGGGACATAAACAGGAGGCTGCGCGCCTGCTGGGATGGGGTCGTAATACCCTGACGCGTAAGCTAAAAGAGTTGGGTATGGAGTAGGGTTAAACGGCGTGATGAAAAATAGCCGATCAGCGCAAAGTGCTGCTATTTTGTACTTTACTGTTCCGATGAGTTGAGTATGATCGTGCCCGGCATTAGGGGAGAGCATCATGTTTGAATCACTGGTGAGTATGATATCGAGCGGCGCCGCTGCGAGTCACACACCACAAACGGCAGTCGCTGCCGTTCTGTGCGCTGCGCTGGTCGGGCTGTTCAGCTAATTGTTCCCCCTCTCCTGCGGGAGAGGGGGAAAACATTAAATCACCCTTGAGAACTGCTGCATCCGAGCCTTTTGCCGCAGATAGGCATCAAAGCACATACAGATGTTGCGGATCAGCAGGCGGCCTTTCGCCGTTACCTGGATAGCCTTACTCTCCACCACCACCAGCCCGTCATGCGCCAGCGGCGCCAGCAGTTTCAGGTCCTCAGCAAAATAAGACTGAAAATCCACGGCCCACTGCGCTTCGACTGCATCAATATCCAGACGGAAGTTACAGATCAACGCCTTAATTACGTCGCGACGCAGACAGTCGTCCCGGGTTAACGCGATCCCGCGCCACAGGGCGTTCCCTTGCTCTGCCACCTGCTGGTAGTACTGCTTTAGCTCTTTTTGGTTCTGGGCGTAGCTGTCGCCAATCATGCTGATCGCGGACACGCCCATCCCCAGCAAATCGGTATCGCCCTGAGTGGTGTAGCCCTGGAAATTGCGATGCAGTACGCCGTGACGTTGCGCGACCGCTAATTCATCATCAGGACGCGCGAAGTGGTCCATGCCGATGAACTGATAGCCTGCCGCCGTCAGCGAGCCGATGGTCTCCTGGAGGATCTCCAGCTTCTGTTCAGCGGAGGGCAGATCGGCATCTTTAATTTTGCGCTGTGCGGCAAAGAGCGTGGGCAGATGCGCGTAGTTAAACACGCTCAGGCGGTCAGGATTGAGCTCGGCGACCTTTTGCAGGGTAAAGGCAAAGCTCTCCGGCGTTTGTTTCGGCAGGCCGTAGATGAGGTCGATATTGGTCGAAGTAAATCCAATCTCCCGCGCATGACGGAGCAAATCAAAGATGAACGCTTCGTCCTGTTCGCGGTTAACCAGACGCTGAACCTCTTTATTAAAGTCCTGCACGCCCATACTCAGGCGGTTGAATCCCTCAGCGCGTAAATGATCGAGGACATCCAGCTCGATTTCACGCGGATCGACCTCGATGGAGATCTCGGCTTCGGCGCTGAAATGAAAATGGGTACGCAACAGATCCATCAGGCGACTGATTTGCGCCTTGTTGAGATAGGTCGGCGTGCCGCCTCCCCAATGCAGTTGCTTAACCTGACGGTTGGCAAACAGCGGCGCACGGTGGATGATCTCCTGTTCAAGGAGATCGAGATACTGATCGGCCTTATGCTGCTGGCGGGTGACGATCTTATTGCAGCCGCAGAAATAACACAGCTTATGGCAAAACGGGATATGCACGTACAGCGACAGGGGACGCTGTGGGTAACGGGCCACAGCGGCATCGAATTCCCCCGTGCCGAATTGTGGTGAAAACTCCAGCGCGGTGGGATACGAGGTATAGCGCGGCCCGGAATAGTTATATTTCTGGATCAGGGCCAGATCCCAGTCGATTATCTGCTCAGACATGCTCACTCCTTCCGATGGTGCCGCCGACGGGTACGCCGTCCCGGCCCCACCGCACCGCGGGTCATGAGCCGGTTGCGCAGCCATTTCTGACGCCGCGACAACCGTCGTAGTTTAACGAATAACCACAGCAGATAACATATAACCAGAAGGGTTATAAGCAGTACCGGGAATCCGATGGGATGCAAATGTTAGTTTCCACCCTTCAGCAGACGCATCATATCTTCCTGACGCTCTTCCTCTTCTTCATCTTCGTCATCGTAAGAGAGGCCGAGCTGCTGCATCAGCTCATCAATGCGATCCAGTTTGGCATCCACCCAGCTCTGCTCTTCAGCATTCAGGGTACCGCCCTCTTCCAGACGTTCCAGCAGCGCGTCCAGGCGCTCATCATTCTCCAGCAACTCCAGCTCAGCCTGCGGTGAAAGCATAGGTTTCTCGCTCTTTGGTTTATGCTGCTTGGGAGCTGGAGCGCTGCTTTCGCTCACGCCCAGCGGGATGGGTTTTTTGCTGCCCACGCGTGGATCTTGCGCCTGGCGCTGTTTTTTACCTGCTGAAGCCGCATCGCCGCCGTTCGCGCGACTTCCTGCCGCGTGGCCACGATGTTTCTTCTGCCGTTTGCGATCGCGAGCTTCCTGATTTAACTCTTCACGCGACTTGCGGCCGGATTTGCCACGGGTGGCGGATGTCGGTTTTTTCATGGTGTGTAATCTTCAGACAGTATTATTCAGTATAGAATTGAGGCGGAATCTAGCAGAAAGCAAGCAAAGAAAAAAGGCGACAGATTACTCTGTCGCCTTTTTCCTCACTGACCACCCTTAACGGGCTCTTCTTTCCCTGTTCGCTAACGACTTACCCTGTCTTTCCCTTAGCGTCCAACGGTCCCTGTCTCTTCCTTTTCCCTTTGAAACGTTTCCAAAACGCGCGTCATCCTGACAATCCTGTGGTCTTCGCCTCCTGGCGCTTCCTGACCCCTCGTCCTGAGTCCTCATCCTTTTCAGCATCCCCGCCGTTGTGTATTACTTTACCCTGTTGACAAAAATCGACAACCAGTCTGGCCGTTAAAATTCCACTTTTCAGATTTCTCTATTCTTGTAATCTATTTATTTTCAGTAGGTTATACTTTATTAGTCTTATTTTTCTCAGGCATGTCCTATACGAAGAATAGCCAATGTCTCACAAAGTGCATGGTTTTTACTTACAGAACCGGCGTGCGGTAAAAACAGCCTTTTTCTGCTGTTCAGGTATAATCCCTGCCATAGCCTGTTTTAACGGAGACGACCGTCTTGACCAACTGGAATTATCAACTGACGCACTTTGTCACTAGCGCGCCAGATATCCGCCATCTTCCTGCCGATACCGGTATTGAAGTGGCATTCGCCGGCCGCTCCAATGCGGGAAAATCCAGCGCGCTGAATACGCTGACCAACCAGAAAAGCCTGGCGCGGACCTCCAAAACTCCCGGACGTACACAGCTGATTAACCTGTTCGAAGTCGCCGAAGGCAAACGCCTGGTCGACCTTCCCGGCTACGGTTATGCGCAAGTCCCGGAAGAGATGAAGATCAAGTGGCAGCGCGCGCTGGGAGAATACCTGGAAAAACGCCTGTGCCTGAAGGGCCTGGTGGTCCTGATGGACATTCGCCACCCGCTTAAGGATCTCGATCAGCAGATGATCCAATGGGCGGTAGAAAGCGATATTCAGGTGCTGGTGCTGCTGACCAAAGCCGATAAGCTCGCCAGCGGCGCGCGTAAAGCGCAAGTGAATATGGTGCGTGAAGCAGTCCTGGCCTTCAATGGCGATGTTCAGGTTGAACCCTTCTCTTCGCTGAAAAAATCTGGCGTGGATAAGCTGCGACAGAAGCTGGATAGCTGGTTTAACGAAATCCCGCCGCAGGAAGCAGAGAGCACCGTAGACGAGTAATCGTCACCAACAGCCGGATAAGAGCGTGCCGCGCCTTGTCCGGGTTCCTCTCCAGCGTCAAGCACAAGCGTGTCCTTCTTTTTGCCACTTTTCTTTCGCGCAATAAAAAACGCCCCGGTCATAAATGACCGGGGCGGCTAAAATATTCAGCCAAATCCGATTACGTGAAGTAAAAGGTCTGAAAGATAGAACATCTTACCTCTGTACCCTACGCGAATAACTTTACTCTTCTTTCGCTCACGGATAAAGCATTTTTTGTAGTTTTTTTTCACTATTTACATAGCAAATTCAAATGATCCTCACAAAACTCTATAAGTTATGTTGCTTACTTACAGAAAATCGCGTTGTGCTTTGTATACTTAGTGCGCTTGATCCCAGTTTTCTCCGCTGCCCACTTCCACCAGCAACGGTACCGCCAGCGTAGTGCTGTTCTCCATCAGTTCGTGGATCTTTTTCGATACGGCATCGAGCTCATCCTTATGCACTTCAAAGACCAGTTCATCGTGAACCTGCATGATCATTCGCACGCGAGGTTTCTCGCTCCGCAGCCATTCATCAACGGCAATCATCGCCCGCTTGATGATATCCGCAGCCGTCCCCTGCATCGGGGCGTTAATCGCCGCACGTTCCGCACCGGCACGACGAGCGCCATTGCTGGACTTGATATCCGGCAAATAGAGTCGACGGCCATCCAGCGTTTCAACATACCCTTGCTCCTTCGCCTGTGCGCGGGTGCGCTCCATATACTCCAGGACGCCCGGATAACGCTCGAAATAAAGATCCATGTACTTCTGCGCTTCTTTACGCGGGATGTTCAGCTGGCGGGCCAGGCCAAAGGCGCTCATGCCATAGATCAGACCGAAGTTGATAGCTTTAGCACTGCGCCGCTGTTCGCTGCTGACGCTGTCCAGCGGTAAGCCAAACACTTCAGCCGCCGTCGCCCGGTGAATATCCTTCCCTTCCGCGAAGGCGGTCAGCAGGCCTTTATCCCGCGACAGGTGCGCCATAATGCGCAGCTCGATTTGCGAGTAGTCCGCCGAGACAATAACGTAATCTTCTGGCGCGATAAACGCCTGGCGAATACGGCGCCCTTCTTCGTTACGCACCGGAATGTTTTGCAGGTTTGGATCGGTAGACGACAAACGGCCGGTGGCGGTAACCGCCTGATGATAGGAGGTATGTACGCGGCCCGTTTTGGGATTAATCATCAGCGGCAGCTTATCGGTATAGGTCGACTTCAGCTTCGCCAACCCACGGTACTCCAGAATCACTTTCGGCAACGGATAATCGAGCGCCAGCTCTTCCAGTACCTCTTCAGAGGTGGACGGCGCACCGCCCGGCGTCTTCTTCAGCGGCTTGATACCCTGTTTTTCAAACAGGATCGTTTGCAGCTGTTTGGTGGAGGAGAGATTAAACGCTTCCCCGGCGATCTCATGCGCCCGCTGCTCCAGCTCAACCAGGCGCTGGGCTATTTCCTGCGAGTGCGCATGCAGCACGGCGGGGTCGATTTTAACGCCATTGCGCTCAACGCGTGACAGCACCGGCACCAGCGGCATTTCAATGTGCTGGAAGATATTCAGCGGACCTTCATGCTGCTGCAGCTTCGGCCACATTTTCAGATGCAACTGGAGCGTGACGTCGGCGTCTTCCGCCGCGTAGCGACCCGCCTCTTCCAGCGCAATCTGGTTAAAGGTGAGCTGATTCTTACCCTTGCCAGCGATCTCTTCGAAGGTAATCGTTTTATGCTTCAGCCAGCGGTCGGAAAGACTGTCCATATCATGGCGGCCCGCCACGCTGTCGAGAATGTAAGATTCCAGCATGGTATCGAACGCAATCCCGCGCAGCTCAATGTCGTAATTAGCCAAAATGCCGCGATCGTATTTGAGATTTTGCCCAACCTTGAGCAGCTTCTCATCCTCCAGCAGCGGTTTAAGCAGCGCCAGCACGCGCTCGCGCGGGATCTGATCCGGCGCATCAAGGTAATCATGCGCTACCGGGACATAGGCGGCCACGCCCGGCTCAACAGCGAATGAAAGGCCGACCATGTTGGCGGAGATGTTATCCAGGCTGTCGGTTTCCGTATCAAAGGCAAAGAGCGGCGCTTGCTTCAGCTTATCGATCCAGGTGAGCAGCGTAGCCTCATCAAGGATGGTGACATAGTGCTCTGCTGAAAGTGCAGTAGCGGCCTCAACCTCTGCTTCCGCTTCTGCCGCTGCTGCAGGCACTGCAGGTTTCGCAGCCGGTTTGCCCCCCTTCGCCTGCAGCCATTTTCCGGCTTCAACGTCGGTGGTCCAGCGCTTAAACTCATACTGTCTGAACAGCGCCAGCAGATCGTCTGCCGCCGGCGGCTGCACCTCCAGCTCTTCGCAAGTGAGCTCCAGCTCGACGTCGGTTTTGATGGTCGCCAGCTGATAAGAGAGATAAGCCACCTCCTTGTTCTGCTCCAGCTTCGCCGCCATCGTTTTCGCGCCGCGGAAGCTCAGTTCAGCGATCTTCTCCGGTTCCGCATACAGCGTATCGAGGCCGCCGAGGCCTTGCAGCAGCGCCTGGGCGGTCTTTTCGCCCACGCCCGGCACGCCAGGAATGTTATCTGAGGAGTCGCCCATCAGCGCCAGGAAATCAATAATCAGCTCTGGCGGGACGCCGTACTTGGTAACCACCTCATCCGGCCCGAGGATAGTGTTGGTCATGGTATTGATCAGGGTGATCCCCGGCGTCACCAGCTGGGCCATGTCTTTATCGCCGGTACTGATCAGCACCGGACGTCCTGCCCTTTCCGCTTCCCGCGCCAGGGTGCCAATCACATCGTCAGCTTCGACACCCGGGACCGCCATCAGCGGCAGCCCCATCGCTTTCACCATCTTATGCAACGGCTCAATCTGCGCGCGCAGATCGTCCGGCATCGGCGGGCGGTGAGATTTGTAATGTTCGAACAATTCATCACGGAAGGTTTTCCCTTTCGCATCAAAGACCACGACGGCATGAGTCGGTTGATACTGCAGAATCAAACTGCGCAGCATATTCAGTACGCCGTACATAGCCCCGGTGGGCTCCCCTGCGCTGTTAGTCAGCGGCGGAAACGCATGATACGCCCGATAAAGATAGGAGGAGCCGTCAACGAGGATGAGAGGGTTTTCTGGGATCTGAACCATAATTTCCGTGCCTGTTTATCAGATTATGGATAAAGGATGCCACAGACGGGCATGAAATCCTGAATTTTTCCCGCATTTCGCGGAAAAGATTCAACGATCGTCGCGATCGCGCGACAACTTAGCTTGTGGATAACTTTGTGCATAGTTTTACAACGTCAGCTTATCCGCCCCTGAAAATAAATGAATAAATAGTATTAGCCATTATTTATCAATAACTTAAAAGAAGATCAACGATCCTGGCATGAATTTGATGACCTAATCTTCCATGTGGATAGAAGATCCTTGTTTTTTTCTGTTCTGGTAAGACCCGTCATTTGCCGCGTTTTCTGGTAAAATCAGCCTCTTGCGCAGCTTAAAGGCGCTCTTTGTCAGCCTAACTTTCTGAATAAACTAACTATGTCGAGATTACTCGCTGCGATAACACTTCCGCTGAGTATCGCCTTAACCATCTTAGTCACCGTTATCTGCTCTGTACCGATCATCGTCGCCGGGCTGATTAAACTGCTGGTCCCCATTCCAGCGGTATGGCGCTCTATATCCGTTTTTTGCAATTTTATGATGTACTGCTGGTGCGAGGGGCTGGCGCTGCTGTTGCATCTCAATCCCTGGCTAAAATGGGACGTCCAGGGTCTGGAAGGCCTGAACAAAAAGAACTGGTATCTGCTGATCAGCAACCACCACAGCTGGGCAGATATCGTGGTGCTATGCGTGCTGTTCCGCAAGCATATTCCGATGAATAAGTACTTCCTTAAACAACAGCTGGCGTGGGTACCGTTCATAGGCCTCGCCTGCTGGGCGCTGGATATGCCTTTTATGCGCCGCTATTCGCGCAGCTATCTTATTCGTCACCCGGAACGCCGCGGTAAAGATGTCGAAACCACCCGCCGTTCATGTGAGAAATTCCGCTCGCACCCAACGACAATCGTCAATTTTGTGGAAGGCTCGCGTTTTACCGACGCAAAAAAGCGCGAGACGCGCTCTCCTTACCACAACCTGTTACCACCGAAAGCGGCGGGTATTGCCATGGCGCTCAATGTTCTCGGCTCGCAGTTCGATAAACTGCTGAACGTTACGCTGTGCTACCCGGAAAATCATGCAAGGCCGTTTTACGACATGCTAAGTGGCCGACTGACGCGCATTGTGGTTCGTATCAATCTGGTACCGATTGGCGAAGAGCTACACGGCGATTACGTCAACGATAAGAACTTTAAGCGTGGTTTCCAGCGCTGGCTGAATGGGCTATGGGAAGAGAAAGACCGTCAGTTAACTGACATCATGCGGGACAAAGCAAGGAAGTCACGGCAAAGTAGATAAAAAAACGCCGGTCAGTGACCGGCGTTTTTTTTATTTCTTCTCAACCAGCTGCTTCACGGTATCCGCATACTGAGCGACGAAGACATCCATATTGCTGGTGTCCATCCCCTGCGGGTTCAGCTGGTACTTACCATTGACGTACATAGCCGGTACCCCCTGCAGCTGCAGATCGGCTGCCGCTTTCTCCTGCTGAGCGACCAGAGATTTCACCACGAAGCTGTTCCATGCGGCATCGTAGTCTTCCCCTTTCACGCCAGCGTCGACGAACACTTTACGAATGTCAGCCAGGCTCTGTACGGTCTGGTTTTTCTGCACCGCTTCGAACATCGGCGCCGTAATTTTATCTTCAACGCCCAGCGCGATGGCCACAGCCCATGCCTGCGTCAGCTCCTTGCCCAGCGGCCCCAGGAACTCGACATGGTATTTGGTCATTTTGGTGCCTTCTGGCAGTTTCTGGCGCACGCTGTCAGAGACATGCAGCACTTCTTCAAACTGATAGCAGTGCGGGCAGTAGAATGAGAAGAATTCGAGCACCTGCGGCTCGCCAGCAACCGGCTTATCAAGGGTGATGTACTGCTTGCCGTCGGTGATCTGGGCAGCGGATGCACTAAAAGCCAGAATCATACCAGCCAGCGCCAGCCAAACTTTTTTCATGATTTACTCTCTCCTGGATATATCACATTAATACATTGGCGTTAACTGAAGCGGGGGTTCCTGTAGAACCTTCACCTGCTCGAGAAAAGTAGACGTCTGCCCTCGCCAGTAATCCTCCCCGGTTAACCAGGGAAAATTAACCGGAAATGCCGGATCGTCCCAGCGTCTGAGCAACCACGCCAGATAATAAACCAGTCGCATGGCGCGTAAAGGTTCAATAAGCGCGATTTCATCGCTGTTAAAGGGGCTGAATTCCTCATAGGCCTCAACGATGGTCTCCAGCTGCATACGCTGTTCAGCCTTATCGCCGTTGAGCAGCATCCACAGATCCTGAATCGCCGGGCCGGTTCGCGCATCGTCTAAATCGACAAACAGCGGCCCATCGCGCCAGAGGATATTGCCTGCATGACAGTCACCATGCAGGCGCAAAGTAGTCCCGCCACCGTGCCATTGCGTCATGACGGCAGCGATGAGTTTATCGGTCGCCTTCAGGAAATCGGCCTTCAGGCCTGAGGGGATAAGCGTCGACTGTTCAAATACCTGGCGTGGTTCCAGCAGATATTCCTGCACGCCAATCTCCGGACGCGCAGAAAAGCGCTGTTTGCGCCCGGTCTGGTGCAGGCGCCCCAGATAACGGCCAACCCACTCCATCTGATCAAGGTTATCCGCCTCGAACTGTCGGCCGCCAAGGCTTGGGAAAACGGCAAAATAAAACCCCTGGTGCTGATGAAGCGTACTGTCGTTAAATAACAGCGGCGCCGCAACGGGCACTTCATCTTCTACAAGCTGAAGCGCAAACTGGTGTTCTTCAAGGATTTGTGCTGCCGACCAGCGCTCAGGACGATAGAACTTCACCACATAACGATGACGCTCTTCGTCCTGGAACTGATAAACGCGGTTCTCATAGCTGTTCAGCGGGGTAAGACCGGAATCCACCCGCATACCCAGATCGAATAACCCATCGATAATGGTATCCGGGCGAAGCGTCTGAAAAGTAAAAGCCTTATCGTGCATCCTGACATCCGATAATCGTACGAATAGTTCAGGATATCATCTCATTGCGCTTTACGCGGCAGCGCTTACAACCTTTTACTCTTTTATTACGCCGCGGGCGCGCAGCAGCGCGGTTTTAAAGTCTTCTTCATAATCCTTCTGAATACCCGGGATGACAGCATCTTTTGAAGAATCACGCATCTTCAGGTGATAGATCAGAATATCGTCGGAAAGATCGCTCAGTTCGCCATCATAGCCAGCCTCTTTCGCCAGTTTCTGCAAAAATTGCATCAGGTTCAGTTCTGGCTCTTTCTGCCAGGCGGGCTGGAGGAGTTCAATTACTTCATTCAGACGTTTACATTTCATGGTCATGCTCCTTACTCTTGATAGGGACAAGTTAACAGGGTCAATCCCACAATGAAAGAGGCGATATTCATATGCAAAGCGAGGCGATAACCGGCGTCGTGCTGGCGGGCGGCAGGGCCACGCGAATGGGCGGCATTGATAAAGGATTACAGTTGCTCAATGGACGTCCTCTCTGGCGACACGTCGCGGAAGCATTAGCTCCGCAGGTAGATGAGTTAGTCATTAGCGCCAATCGTCATCTTGAACAGTGGCGTGCCAGCGGATATCCGGTCTTTCGAGACATACAGGAGGGTTTTCAGGGGCCGCTGGCCGGAATGCTTGCTGTGATGCAGCAGGTCGCGAGCCCATGGTTTGTTTTTTGCCCCTGCGACACGCCGTTCATTCCGTCCTTTTTGGTGGAGCGCTTTATCCAGCAAAAAGGCGCTGCACCGGTGGTTTGGGCCCATGACGGCGAACGGGATCATCCCGCCGTTGCATTAGTTCATCGTCAAATCATTCCGGAACTGGAGGCTTATCTGGCACATGGAGAGCGCAGGGTGATGGTTTTTATGCGACAAATGGGTGGGCGCCCGGTGAATTTCAGCGATGTGAAAACTGCTTTCATTAATGTAAATACGCTCGAAGATTTGCAGCAGATGCAGGAGCCATCATGATCCCATTACTGGCGATCGCCGCATGGAGCGGTACCGGAAAAACAACATTATTAAAGCGTCTTATCCCTGAGCTTTGCGCTCTAGGATTAAGCCCGGGACTGATAAAGCACACCCATCATGATATGGACGTGGATAAGCCGGGCAAAGATAGCTATGAACTGCGTAAGGCGGGCGCTGCGCAAACTATTGTCGCCAGCGAACAGCGGTGGGCATTGATGACCGAGACGCCAGAGAAGCCGGAATTAGATCTCACGTGGCTGGTTAGTCGAATGGATGCCAGCAGACTGGATCTGGTTTTGGTCGAGGGTTTCAAGCATGAAGCAGTGCCTAAGATCCTGCTTTTTCGGCAAAACAGCGGCCATTGTGTGGAAGAGTTAACGACTGATGAGCATACGATCGCCGTGGCCAGCGATGTATCGATCGCGACCTCACTTCCGCTGCTGGATTTAAATAATATTCCGCAGATTGCGTCATTTATTGTCGGCTGGTTAGCGAGGCAGTAGCAGGTATTCAGGCGATTTTTTTCCCAAAGGCGGTGCTACGCCCCTGGCCGGGCGACCGGGGCGTAGCCCCATGTCGGATCAGTAGCCCCGGTAAGCGCAGCGCCACCGGGGGGGCATGCCGGCACCCTTCCCGGATGGCACAAACGCAAAAAAGCTCAGCCTTCCGACTGAGCTTTCTGCTTTATTTGATGCCTGGCAGTTCCCTACTCTCACATGGGGAGACCCCACACTACCATCGGCGCTACGGCG
>NZ_JBNRLG010000008.1:0-223543 GCF_050378715.1 Klebsiella sp. 2-CIP_Kleb. | reverse complement strand
GATGACAACGGCATCTCCATCGACGGCCACGTTGAAGGCTGGTTCACCGACGATACCGCCAAACGCTTTGAAGCCTACGGCTGGCACGTGGTGCGCGGCGTTGACGGTCACAACGCTGACGCCATCAAACGCGCGGTAGAAGAAGCGCGCGCGGTTACCGACAAACCGTCCCTGCTGATGTGCAAAACCATCATCGGTTTCGGTTCGCCGAACAAAGCCGGTACCCACGACTCCCACGGCGCACCGCTGGGCGACGCCGAAATCGCCCTGACCCGCGAAGCGCTGGGCTGGAAATACGCGCCGTTTGAAATCCCGTCTGACATCTATGCGCAGTGGGATGCCAAAGAAGCCGGCCAGGCGAAAGAAGCGGCATGGAACGAGAAGTTCGCTGCCTACGCCAAAGCTTTCCCGCAGGAAGCCGCCGAATTCACCCGCCGCATGAAAGGCGAGATGCCGTCTGACTTCGACGCCAAAGCCAACGAGTTCATCGCGAAGCTGCAGGCCAACCCGGCGAAAATCGCCAGCCGTAAAGCCTCGCAGAACGCCATCGAAGCGTTTGGCCCGCTGCTGCCGGAATTCCTCGGCGGCTCCGCTGACCTGGCGCCGTCCAACCTGACTCTGTGGTCTGGCTCTAAGCCGATCAACGAAGACGCTGCCGGGAACTACATCCACTACGGCGTGCGTGAGTTCGGTATGACCGCGATTGCCAACGGTATCGCGCTGCACGGCGGTTTCCTGCCGTACACCTCCACCTTCCTGATGTTCGTCGAGTATGCGCGTAACGCGGTACGTATGGCGGCGCTGATGAAACAGCGTCAGGTGATGGTCTACACCCATGACTCCATCGGTCTGGGCGAAGATGGCCCGACTCACCAGCCGGTAGAGCAGGTCGCTTCCCTGCGCGTGACCCCGAACATGTCCACCTGGCGTCCGTGTGACCAGGTTGAATCCGCAATTGCGTGGAAATATGGCGTTGAGCGTCAGGACGGCCCGACCGCGCTGATCCTGTCCCGTCAGAACCTGGCGCAGCAGGAGCGTACCGCAGAGCAACTGGCGAACGTGGCCCGCGGCGGTTACGTGCTGAAAGATTGCGCCGGCCAGCCGGAGCTGATCTTCATCGCCACCGGTTCGGAAGTTGAGCTGGCGGTGGCCGCGTGGGACAAACTGACTGCCGAAGGCGTGAAGGCGCGCGTGGTCTCCATGCCGTCCACCGACGCGTTCGACAAGCAGGATGCGGCTTATCGTGAATCCGTACTGCCGAAAGCCGTGACCGCGCGCGTTGCCGTGGAAGCCGGTATTGCTGACTACTGGTTCAAATACGTTGGCCTGAACGGGGCGATCGTTGGCATGACCACCTTCGGTGAGTCTGCGCCGGCTGAGCAGCAGTTCGAAGAGTTCGGCTTCACCGTCGACAACGTGGTCGCTAAAGCGAAAGCGCTGCTGTAAATCCCCACCGCTATCGCCCGGCCCGGTGTCGGGCGATACGCTCCCTGAGTAATGATCTTCCGGTCATGCGTTCGTCTTCTCCTTCCTGAACCATTTACCACTCTATTTTGTGCGTGACCGCTGATTTCTGTACGTTTTTTTGTGCAGACCGGCAAATGTAGACCAGATTCAATAGGCGCCCGCGCGATCGCGCCGCACCCCTCAATTCCGCCGGAAGTCTGCAAAGGAGACCCCGCCATGCCGTCACCGATGATTTATCAGGATCTCACCACCACCGCGCTGCTCAGCCATGCGGCGCAATACCACAGCGAGACCGAGATCGTCTCGGTGAGCGCTGGCGGTGAGAAGGAGCGCAGCAGCTGGGGGGAGGTGGCCAGCCGCGCTCAGCGGCTGGCGTCGGCGCTGGCATCATTGGGGCTGCCACCGGGCGCCCGCTGCGCCACCCTCGCATGGAACAACCGTCGCCACCTGGAGATCTATTTTGCCGTCGCCTCCGGCGGCTGGGTAACGCATACCGTCAATCCGCGGCTATCGGTTGACCATCTACTGTATATCCTCAACGACGCTGCCGACGAAGTGCTGTTCTTTGATCAGACCTTTTTGCCGCTGGTGACGCAGCTGCTGGCGCAGCTGCCGACGGTGAAACACGTCGTGCTGATGGAGCCGCGCAGCGAAGCGGCGCTCAGCCAGCTGCCCTCATTGCTGTTTTATGACGATCTGTTGCAGCAGGGGACAGTAGACTACCGCTGGCCGCAGTTGAATGAACTGACGCCGGCCTCGCTCTGCTATACCTCGGGAACCACTGGCCGGCCGAAAGGGGTGTTGAATACCCATCGTTCGCTGGTCCTGCACGCTTTGAGCGGCAATCAGCCGGACGCCGCCGGGATATCGGCCAGGGACAGCCTGTTGCCGGTGGTGCCGATGTTCCATGTCAACGCGTGGGGGACGCCGTTTATCGCCGCCATGGTCGGGGCGCGGCTGGTGCTGCCGGGGCCGCACCTCGATGGCGACAGCCTGCTGCAGCTGCTGGCTGCCGAGAAAGTAACCGTGGGGTTTGGCGTGCCGGTGATCTGGGCCGGCTTGCTGGCGGCGATGCGTCGGGCAGACGTGAGAATGCCTGAATTCAAACGTGCGCTGGTTGGTGGCTCCGCGCTGCCGCCGTCGATGGCCGAGGCCTTTCAGCGCGATTACGGCATTGCGCTGACCCACGCCTGGGGAATGACCGAAACATCGCCTATCGGCACCATCAACACGCTGTTGAGCAAACATGACGCCCTCCCGGCACAGGAGCAGCAAAAGCAGCGTACCGGTCAGGGGCGGCCTATTTTTGGCATCGAGCTGCAGGTGGTCGACGTGGATGGCGAACCGTTGCCCCGGGATGGTCAAAGTCAGGGGTATCTGCAGGTGAGGGGGCACTGGGTGGTAGAGCAATACTATGGTCAGGACGAAAGCGCCCTGACCGCGGCAGGCTGGTTTGATACCGGCGATATCGGTAAGCTCGACGCCAATGGTTATCTGGTGATCAGCGATCGGGCAAAGGATATTATCAAGTCCGGTGGCGAGTGGATCTCCACCGTTGAGCTGGAGAATATTGCCATCGCGCATCCGGCGGTACGCAGCGCGGCGGCCATCGCCGCCCGCCACCCGCGCTGGGACGAACGGCCGGTGCTGCTGTGCGTCCGCGCGGAAGGGGGGGAAGTGGAGGAGAGCGATCTGCTGGCCTGGTTTGAGAAACGGGTGCCTAAATGGCAGATCCCGGACCGGGTGATATTTGTCGATGCGCTGCCGGTCAGCGCCACGGGTAAGGTGCTTAAAAACCAGCTGCGCCAGGCCTACGGGGAAATTTTAATGAGTGAGGGACAATGAGCCACGCGCGACCCGGTCTGACGACCTGCTCTCAGTATGACGCAGCGCTGCACGCCTTGTCGGCGGCGCGCCAGCGCTGGGCGGAAACCTCAGTGAACCGTCGTCTGGCGCTCCTGCGCCAGATCAAGGATGCCCTGGCCAGCATAGCGCCGGCGTGGGTGGAGGCGGCGGCGAGGGCTAAAGGGCTGCCGGCGGGGGATCCGCTGACGGGCGAAGAATGGCTGGCGGGCCCCTGCGCGCTAATGGTCGGCTGCAACGGGCTTATCGCCACCCTGGAGCAACTGGAGGAGAAAACCTTTCTGCGGCGGATCCCGCTGAGGACGCTGGCGGACGGCCGGCTGGCGCTGCGGGTGGTGCCCGGCACGCTCTGGGATCGGCTGCTGCTCTCCGGTATTCGCGCTGAAATTTGGATGCAGCCGGGAGTCACCCGGGCCAATCTCGATCGCTGCGCGGCAGCCGCATACGACACCCCGCCGGCCGCGCGGCAGGGCAAGCTGGCGCTGGTACTCGGCGCCGGAAATGTGGCCTCTATCGCGCCGCTGGACGTGTTACACAAGCTGTTTATTGAAAATCAGGTCTGCCTGCTGAAGCTCAACCCGGTGAATGATTATCTGCACGATCTGCTGGCTCAGGCTCTGGCGCCGCTGATCGCCATGGATGCGCTCCGCATTGTCACCGGCGACGCCCGGGCGGGGGCGTGGCTGACCACCCATCCCGCTGTCGATGAGATCCATATCACCGGATCGCGGGAGAGCCATGACGCCATCGTCTGGGGCGACGGTGAGGCCGCTCGCCAGCGTCGGGCCGCCGGGACGCCGCTGAACCCGCGCCGGGTGACCTCAGAGCTGGGCGGGGTCAGCCCCACCATTATCGTCCCCGGGCCATGGAACGAGGCGGATATCGCTTTTCAGGCGCAGCAGCTGGCGACGCAGAAAATGAACAACGGCGGGTTTAACTGCGTGGCCAGCCAGGTGCTGATCCTGCAGCAGGGCTGGGAGCCGGCGTCGGCCCTGCTTAACCAGCTGTACCGGCTGATCGCCGCCAATACCCGCCAGGACTATTACCCCGGTGCGGAAAAC
The DNA here is from genome assembly GCF_050378715.1 of Klebsiella sp. 2-CIP_Kleb. Classification (NCBI taxonomy): domain Bacteria; kingdom Pseudomonadati; phylum Pseudomonadota; class Gammaproteobacteria; order Enterobacterales; family Enterobacteriaceae; genus Klebsiella; species Klebsiella sp. 2-CIP_Kleb. Next base: position 219,152 of record NZ_JBNRLG010000008.1, on the reverse strand, counting down.
CGGTTGACTAACTTTCGCCTGCGCGCCCGCCAGCCGCTGGAGATAGCGCGCGGCGATGCGCTGCCGTTGATTGTGGCGAACACCGAGGATGACCCCGACTTCTGCCAGCAGGAGGTCTTTGGTCCGGGGCTGTCGATCACCAGCCTTGAGGCCGACAGCGCGGAAAGCTTTCTGCGTCAGGCGATCGGCTATGCCAATCAGCGGCTGCAGGGCACGCTGGGAGCCAATATTGTGATCCACCCGCGCACCCGTAAAGCGATAGGGCGTAAGCGTTTTAACGCGCTGATCGCCGAGCTGCGCTACGGCACGGTGGCGATCAACTGCTGGAGCGGGGTAGCCTTCCTGTTAGCCCCTTGCCCGTGGGGGGCGTTCCCTGGCCATACGCTCGACGATATTCAGAGCGGGCGGGGCAAGGTGCATAACAGCTTTATGCTGGAGAAAACCGAGCGCACGGTGATTGAGGCGCCGTTTCGGCCGTTTCCGCGCAGTCTGTGGCATGGCGAACTGACGCTGATGCCTTTGCCGCCCTGGTTTATTACCCACCGGGGGCAGGAAGCGGTGGCGCAGCGGCTGGCGGATTTTTACCATCGGCCGCGCTGGCGCAAGCTGCCGGCGATCCTCTGGCGCGCGCTGAGAGGCTAAAGTGAGGGCAAAAAAAGGGCGGAACCGCGGTTCCGCCCTGCGGGATTAGCGGCCCGCTTTCAGCTTCTGGTAATACTCTTCATAAATGGTGCTGGCGCTGCCGACGTCATTCTGCCATTCGCCTTTTTCGATGGTGGCGGCGTCCGGATAGAGCGATTTATCGTTGGCCACTGCCGGGCTGAGCATTTTGCGCGCCGCCAGGTTTGGCGTGGGATAGCCGATGGTTTCCGCGACCTGTTTGGCGACATCCGGGCGCAGCAGGAAGTTAATCAGCTTCAGCGCGCCGTCGACGTTCTTAGCATTTGCCGGAATCGACAGGCTGTCCATCCAGAAGATGCCGCCTTCTTTCGGCCAGATCACTTCCAGCGGAGTACCGGCCTGGCGTGCGACGTAAGCCGAGCCGTTCCATACCATCCCGAGGTTCACTTCGCCTTCCATATACGGGTTCGCCGGGTTATCGGAGTTAAACGCCGCGACGTTGGGCATCAGTTTTTTCAGCTCGTTATAGGCGGCTTCAATCTCTTTCGGGTCGGTCGTGTTGCCGGAATAACCCAGCTTACGCAGCGCCATCTGGAACACTTCGCGTGCGTCGTCGGTTAGCAGCAGGCTACTTTTGTATTCCGGTTTCCACAGGTCGGCCCAGCTGGTGACGGTTTTCGGATCGATAGCGTCGCTGTTGACGCCGATAGCCGTCGCCCCCCAGATGTAGGGGATGGAGTAGTCGTTATTCGGGTCGAACGGTTTGTTCAGCATCTGCGGATCGAGGTTGCTGAAGTTAGTCAGCTTGCTCTTATCGATCTTCTGCAGCATACCTTCTTTGCGCATCTTGTCGACGAAGTAGGTCGACGGGACGACCAGATCGTACGCTCCGTCTTTATAGGTCTTGAGTTTGGCGTACATGGTTTCGTTCGACTCGTAGGTCGAGTAAATAACCTTGATGCCGGTCTCTTTGGTGAACTGCTCCAGCAGGCCCGGCGGCACATATTCGGTCCAGTTGTAGAAGTAGAGCGTTTTGCTGTCGTCCGCGTGGGCAGCGCTCATGCCGATTGCCAGAGCGCCCGCCGCGAGCAGGTGGCGTGACCATTTTTTCATTTTAACGTCCCCTGAGTTTTATCACGTGCAATTAACTGACTGGCGATGACCATCACCAGCGACAGAACCAACAGTATCGTTGCCAGGGCGTTCACCTCTGGCGAAACGCCGACCTTGACCATCGAATAGATCTTCAGCGGCAGGATTTCATACCCCGGACCGGTGACGAACGAGGAGACCACCACGTCATCCATCGACAGCGTGAAGCTCAGCAGCCATCCGGCGGCCACCGCCGGCAGGGCCAGCTGTAGGATGATTTTACGCAGGATGGTCATCTCGCTGGCGCCCAGATCTTTCGCCGCCTCCAGCATCCGCACGTCAAAGCCTTTCAGCCGGGAGTATACGGTGACCACCACAAACGGCAGGCAAAAGGTGATATGCGAAAACAGCAGCGACCAGAAGCCAAGCTGGACGCCAATCAGCATAAACAGCACCAGCAGGGAGATAGCCATGACAATATCTGGCGACATCATCACTACAAACAGCATACCGCTAACGAACGGTTTGCCGCGAAAGCGATAGCGATACAGCGCCACGGCGGTCAGCGAGCCGATAAGGGTGGCGAAGGTCGCCGAAAGCACCGCCATGGTCAGCGAGTGCTGGGCGGCCTGCAGCAGGCTATCGTTGTTCATCAGCAGGCTATACCAGTCGGTGGTGAACCCCTGCCAGTTGATGCCGAAGCGCGACCGGTTAAATGAGTTAACGATCAGGATAATAATAGGGATGTAGAGATACGCGTAGATGGCGGTCATAAAGCCGCCGCGCAGCAGTCGACCGATCATTCCAGCTCCACCTTTTTATTCAGCAGGCGCGCCGCGCGCCAGTAAATCAACAGCATCAGGCCCATCACCAGGGTTAAGGTAATGCTGGTTGCCGCGCCGAACGGCCAGTCGCGAATATTGAGGAACTGGCTCTTGATCACGTTGCCGATCAGCAGGTTCTTGGCGCCGCCCATCAGGTCGGAAACGTAGAATAGCCCCATCGCCGGCAACATCACCAGCAGGCAGCCGGCGATGATCCCCGGCATGGTTAGCGGAATGATGATGCGGATAAACGTCTGCAGCTTGCTGGCGCCGAGATCTTTCGCCGCTTCCAGCAGCGGACGGTCCAGTTTCTCAATGCTGGAGTAGAGCGGCATCACCATAAACGGCAGCAGGATGTACACCAGGCCGATAATCACCGCCGACGGGGTGAACATAATGCGTATCGGCGTGTCGATCACTCCCAGCCACAGGAGAAACTCGTTCAGGTAGCCTTTGGTGCTGAGGAAAATCTTCAGCCCGTAGATGCGGATCAACGAGTTGGTCCAGAAGGGAACGATCAGCAGGAACAGCAGCAGGGGGCGCACCTTCTGCGGCAGCCGGGCAAGGAACCACGCAAACGGGTAGCCCAGCGCCAGGCAGGCGAGGGTCGCCAGCAGCGCCATGTTCAGCGAATGCAGCAGCACGTCGTAATAGAGCGGATCCAGCAGCCGCGAGTAGTTGTCCAGCGTGAAGACCAGCTTGACGAAGTTAGCGTCGTCGCGGGTCAGGAAGCTGGTGGCGATGATCATCAGATTGGGCAGAAAGACAAACAGCACCAGCCAACCGACGATGGTGGCGATCACCACATTCTGGAATTTACTGGTGTTCTTCATCGGCCAGCACCACCTCCCAGCTCTCTACCCAATTGATAGACATTTTCTGATCAAGAGAGTGGTCGAAATCCGGGTCGTCTTCGTTAAAGAATTCGCTGACCATCACCATTTTGCCGTTTTCCAGCTCCACCACCGACTCGAGGGTCATGCCCTTATAGTTGCGCTCGCGGACATAGCCTATCAGGCCGTCGGCGTCGCTGTTGTGGTGGATCTCATCGACGCGCAGATCTTCCGGGCGCAGCAGGACATGCAGGCGCTGGCCGGCCTCCACCGCAAAATTGACGGTGATGTTGCATTCACGCCCTTCCACGCTGGCCCGCACGCGCTGTTCGTCGAGGCGTTCAATGACCGTGGCGTCGAAGATATTGATCTCGCCGATAAAGCTGGCGACGAACAGGTTTTTTGGCTCTTCGTAGATCTCGCGCGGGGTGCCGTCCTGCTCAATTTTGCCATCACGCATCACCACGATGCGATCGGACATGGTCAGGGCCTCTTCCTGGTCGTGAGTGACGAAGACGAAGGTGATGCCGAGCTTACGCTGCAGCGCTTTCAGTTCGTTCTGCATCTGCTTGCGCAGCTTGTAATCCAGCGCCGAAAGGGACTCATCGAGCAGCAGCAGGCGCGGTTTGTTGACCACCGCGCGGGCGATGGCCACGCGCTGCTGCTGGCCGCCGGAGAGCTGGTGCGGTTTGCGCTGGGCAAAGGCCTCCAGCTGCACCATCTTTAAGGCATCCATCACCCGCGGTGTGATTTCCGCCGCCGGGGTTTTCTGCATCCGCAGGCCAAAGGCGACGTTCTCGAACACCGTCATATGCGGAAACAGGGCGTAGCTTTGGAATACGGTATTAACGTGGCGGTTTTCCGCCGGAACATGAGTGATATCGTGATCTTCGAGATGGATCCGTCCGCTGTCGACGTTTTCCAGGCCGGCAATAAGGCGCAGAACGGTGGTTTTACCGCAGCCAGAGGGGCCAAGCAGGGTGAGAAACTCACCATTGTTGATGGTCAGGTTAAGGTTATCGATGACCGTTTTACCATCAAAGCTCTTGCGAATTCCCGCCAGATGCACCAGCGGCGAACGCGAACGCGGTTGTATATTCAATTTTTGACTCTGTCCCATGTAGACGCAACGGAAATTTCCGGCCGCTGCGGGGTTTGTGATTAACCACCTTTGGGGTTGCACGTTTTTAATAAGGGCCAGCATTCTACGGCAAACGAGGGTAATCGCCAATCCTTGATACGCCCGCATAGTCTACCTTTACACCATAACGTCGGTTCCGTTATTAAATTTCGCTTTACGGGCTAAAAATGACCTGACGCAATATTTGTCTTTTCTGGCTTATCAATAATGTTGTCACAAAAGAAGAGGGTGGCTACATGGATAAATTGCTTGAGCGTTTTTTGCAGTACGTTTCTTTGGACACGCAGTCGAAGCCTGGCGTTCGTCAGGTCCCCAGCACGGAAGGGCAGTGGAAGCTGTTACGCCTGTTGCAGGCGCAGCTGGAAGAAATGGGACTGGTCAAGGTAACGCTGAGTGAAAAAGGGACGGTAATGGGAACCCTGCCCGCCAACGTTGAGGGCGATATCCCGGCCATCGGCTTTATCTCTCACGTCGACACCTCCCCGGATTTCAGCGGCAAAAACGTTAACCCGCAGATTGTCGAAAACTATCGCGGCGGCGATATCGCGCTCGGCATTGGCGATGAGGTGCTCTCTCCGGTGATGTTCCCGGTTTTGCATCAGCTTTTGGGGCAGACGCTGATCACCACCGACGGGAAGACGCTGCTGGGGGCGGACGACAAGGCCGGCATCGCCGAAATCATGACCGCGCTGGCGACCCTGCAGGCGAAAAACATCCCCCACGGCGATATCCGCGTGGCCTTCACCCCCGATGAAGAGGTGGGAAAAGGGGCGAAGCATTTCGACGTCGAGGCCTTTGACGCCCGCTGGGCCTACACCGTAGATGGCGGCGGGGTCGGCGAACTGGAGTTTGAAAATTTCAATGCCGCCTCGGTGACCATTAAGATCGTCGGCAACAACGTGCACCCCGGCACCGCGAAAGGGGTGATGGTCAACGCGCTGTCGCTGGCCGCGCGCATTCATGCCGAAGTGCCGGCCGACGAGGCGCCGGAGACCACAGAAGGCTATGAAGGCTTTTATCACCTCACCAGCATCAAAGGCAGCGTCGATCGGGCCGAGATGCACTACATCATCCGCGATTTTGACCGCAAGCACTTTGAGGCGCGCAAGCGCAAGATGATGGAGATCGCCAAAAAGGTGGGCAAGGGGCTACATCCGGACTGCTATATCGAGCTGGTGATCGAGGACAGTTATTACAACATGCATGAGCAGGTGATCGCCCACCCGCACGTGGTCGATATTGCCCGCCAGGCGATGGTGGACTGCGATATCGAACCGCAGATGAAACCGATCCGCGGCGGTACCGACGGCGCGCAGCTCTCGTTTATGGGACTGCCGTGCCCGAACCTGTTTACCGGCGGCTACAACTATCACGGCAAACATGAGTTTGTCACCCTGGAAGGGATGGAGAAAGCGGTGCAGGTGATCGTGCGTATCGCCGAGCTGACGGCGGCACGAACAGGGAAATAACCTTCGCAACCAGACCGGTCATTCTGCTTGTCGCATAAGATGCCGGATGGCGGCTTCGCCTTATCCGGCCTACGGTCCAGCCGGTGAGCGCAGAACCCGTAGGCCCGGCAAGCGCAGCGCCGCCGGGCGGTGAACAGCAGAGCGGGCACCTGTCTACATGCCGGATGGCGGCTTCGCCTTATCCGGCCTACGGTCCAGCCGGTGAGCGCGGAACCCGTAGGCCCGACAAGGGCAGCGCCGCCGGGCGGTGAACAGCAGAGCGGGCACCTGTCTACATGCCGGATGGCGGCTTCGCCTTATCCGGCCTACGGTCCAGCCGGTGACCGCAGAACCCGTAGGCCCGGCAAGCGCAGCGCCGCCGGGCGGTGAACAGCAGAGCGGGCACCTGTCTTCATGCCGGATGGCGGCTAACGCCTTATCCGGCCTACGGTCCAGCCGATGACCGCAGAACCCGTAGGCCCGGCAAGCGCAGCGCCGCCGGGCAAAAGCAATAAGGCTAATACTGAGGAGGGAACCTCACATGTCTGATTATCGTCGCAGTTATATCCCCGGCGGCTGCTGGTTCTTCACCGTTAACCTGCAAAATCGGCGCAGCGATCTCCTGACGCGGCATATTGCTCATCTGCGTGCCGCTACAGCGTTTGTTAAAAGCAAAAAACCGTTTCTGATTAACGCCTGGGTCGTTTTACCAGAGCATATGCACTGCATATGGACCCTGCCTGAGGGGGATACCGATTATTCCGGTCGCTGGCGGGACATTAAAAAAATGTTTACCCGAGCGCTGGCGCAGCACCATATCTGGCAGCCGCGATTCTGGGAACATACCATCCGTAATGAAGAAGATTACCGGCGGCATATGGATTACGTTTATATCAATCCTGTTAAGCACGGTCATGTCCGTAGGGTGCAGGATTGGCCGTATTCGACCTTTCATCGCGATGTGCGTCAGGGAGGGTATCCGCCGGATTGGGCGGGTGAGGTAAGCGAATTTGATGCAGGCGAGAGGCGATAATGCTCGGGTAAGACATTGTCGCCATCGAAACCACAAAGTGCCGGATGGCGGCTTCGCCTTATCCGGCCTACGGTCCAGCCGGTGACTACAGAACCCGTAGGCCCGGCAAGCGCAGCGCCGCCGGGCAGGATGGAGACTCAGTCGCCAAAGAACCAGTAGCCGCTGTTGACCAGCGCCGCCAGCATGGCGAGGAAGGAAGGATCTTCCAGCGCATCGCCAAAATGGTCGGCGCGCAGCGTCAGGTGGGTAGCTAAGGCGTCCAGCGCCGGACGGTGCGGGGAGTTGATCTTCTCCCCATTGACGAACACCTCGCCGTCAATGCGCAGCACCCGCAGGCCGCCCAGGCGTTCCAGGGTATCGCCCTGCTGCAGGGCATCATAAATCTCGTCAGGCTGATACGGCGGCTCCGGCGGCGCGACGTCAAGTTCATGACGCGACTGGGTGATAAACTCGCCGAACCACTGCTTAAAGTGCTCCGGTTGGTTAATCAGCCCCAGCATCATCTCGCGCAGGCGGTCGAGTTCGGCCGGTAAAATATCCGCCGGATGGTCGCGCGACGGCACGTCCGGATCGGCGTAGCGCTGGCTGCCCAGTTCGCGCTGGAGAACGTAGTCGGCAAATCCGCTGAACAACTCGCGGGCATTCGGCGCGCGATAGCCGACCGAATAGTTGAGCGAGTTTTCCAGCGAATACCCCTCATGCGGGAATCCTGGCGGAATATAGAGAATATCCCCCGGCTCCATCTCTTCATCGATAATCGCCTCGAAGGGGTCAACCTGCAGCAGGTCCGGATGCGGGCAGTGCTGTTTCATCGGCACTTTTTCCCCGACGCGCCAGCGTCGACGGCCGGTGCCCTGAATGATAAACACATCATACTGATCCAGATGCGGGCCGACGCCGCCGCCCGGTACTGAGAAGGAGATCATCAGGTCGTCGATACGCCAGTCCGGCAGGGCGCGGAACGGATGCATCAGCGCCGCAGACGGCTCATGCCAGTGGTTAACCGCCTGCACCAGCAGGGACCAGTTGTTTTCGCTCAGGTGATCGTAGCTTTCGAAGGGACCGTGACTGACCTGCCATTTTCCATCCTGATGGCTGACAAGGCGGCTATCGACCTCGCTCTCCATGGCCAGTCCAGCCAGTTCGTCCGGGCTCAGCGGGTCGATAAAATTGGCGAAGCCGCGCTTCAATACCACCGGCCGTTTTTGCCAGTAGCGTTCGATAAAGTCGGGCCAGTTAAGCGTTAATTGATAATCCATATTGATATTCCACTGCAGGTGTCTGACAGGGATTATAACGGATGCGGCGCCCCGGCGATGCAGGCGCCGTGAAAAAACTCAACGATTAACTCTCTTTATCTTCCATCAGCTGGCGGCCAAACACCACCTCCATGCAGGCGCCGCCGAGCAGGCTCTCGCCGGCGATGATCTCCCCGTCATATTGTTCGACGATTTCCCGGGCGACGGAGAGCCCCACCCCCTGGCCGGGACGCAGAGTATCCGCCCGCTGGCCGCGGTCGAAGACGGCGCGGCGCTGGCTCGGTGGGATCCCCGGCCCATCGTCTTCCACCAGGATGTGCAGATGACTGTCGGTGGTCTGGCGCACGGAAACCTCCACGAACTCCAGACAGTACTTACAGGCGTTATCGAGAACGTTGCCCATCACTTCCATAAAATCGTTCTGCTCGCCGACAAAACTGATCTCCGGCGAGATGTCGAGCGAGATATTGACCCCCTTGCGCTGATAGACCTTATTAAGGGCGGAGGTCAGGCTGTCGAGCAGCGGGGCGATCGGGTGTAGTTCCCGGCTCAGCAGGGTACCGCCGCTGCGCATGCTGGCGCGATGCAAATAGTAACCAATCTGCTGCGAAATGCGGCTTATCTGCTCCAGCATCACCGGCTCCGCCTCGTCGACGCTGATCTTCTCGCCGCGCAGAGAGCGCAACGTGCTCTGCATCACCGCCAGCGGCGTTTTCAGGCTGTGGGTGAGATCGGTGAGGGTGGTGCGGTATTTGTCATAGCGTTCACGCTCGCTGCGAACCAGCCGGTTAAGGTTGCTCACCAGTCGGGTCAGCTCGCGGGTGGTGTTGGGATTGAGCTTCTCGCGGTGATGTTCCTCCAGCTCGCGCACCTCTTTGGCCAGCGACTCGATGGGGCGCAGGCTCCACCAGGCGGCGACCCACAGCAGGGGGATCACCAGCAACAGGTTGGCGGCCAGCACGTAGATAAACCAGCTCCACACCATATAGCTGCGCTTGAGCTCCACCGGGATGGTGTCGACCACCACGATACTGAGCTGGGGCATTTTGCTGGTGGCTGGGTAGAAGTTGATCGCCACCGAGTGGGTCATCTCCGAATCGTCGCCCTGTTCGCGGATGGCGTCCAGCTGTTCCTGAACCTCATGGTTATTGCGCAACAGCATACTGCTGCTGTCGACATCGGCTTCAATTTCATGGAAGCCATTGCGTTTCAACCAATCCGGTTGAATGCGCTTCGTCAGCCAGGGGACATCGCGCTGCGCCCACAGTAGTTTGCCCTTCTCATCGTAAATAAGGGTCACCGTCGGGCTTTCCATATTCAGATTTTCCGGGATATCGACATCAATGGCGCCGTTCTCCCATTTGGCCAGCATATAAAAGAGATTGCTCTCGCCGCGCAGCAGACGGAAGGTGGTTTTATCGAAGCTGACGCTGTAGCCCACCAGCGCCACCATGCCATAGGCCAGGGAGAGCACCAGCACCACCCCGGCGGTCGCCAGCAGGAAGCGAACCCGTAATGACAGCGGGAAAATATGCCGCAACAGTCCCTTCATCAGCGCAGTTCGAACAGATAGCCCTGGCCGCGCACCGTGGTGATGACGTCCTGCGGGTATTCAGCCTGAATTTTCTTACGCAGCCGGCCCATCAGCACGTCGATGGTATGGCTTTCACGCAGTTCGGCATCCGGGTAAAGCTGGAGCATCAGGGAATCTTTACTGACCACTTTGCCGCGGTTGCGGATCAGGGTTTCCATAATCGTGTACTCAAAGGCCGTCAGCTTGATCGGCTGATCGTTCACCGACAGCTCGCGGCGGGAGAGGTCGACCTGAAACGGCGGCAGAGAGATCACCTGCGAGGCCAGGCCGCTGTTGCGGCGCAGCAGCGCCTGCATGCGGGCGGCAACCTCTTCAATATGGAAAGGCTTAGTGACGTAATCATCCGCCCCGGCGCTCAGCACTTCGACTTTATCCTGCCATCCTTCGCGGGCGGTCAGCACCAGCACCGGCAGCGACACGTCATGGCTGCGCCAGCGACGGATCAACGATAATCCATCTTCGTCCGGCAGGCCGAGATCGACGATGGCGATATCCGGGAGATGTTCGCCCAGATAGTAATCCGCTTCCTTGGCATCCTCTGCGGCATCGACCTGATGGCCCAGCTCCTGGAGCTGAACTTTGAGGTGGTGACGCAGCAGGGCATTATCCTCAACCACGAGTACGCGCATGGCTGTTCTCCCTTGCAATTTCGAAAGTAGTCTGACGTTTATTATATACGCAAAATATAAACAGCTGTTAAATAAAGCTTTTTATACAAACGGCGTGGAGCATCGCCGGGCAGGCCGGCGTTGAGCGGCGCCTTTTGCGCAGCGGGTATGGAACTCCTTCATTCTATGCGTAATTTCAGCAAACGCCCAGCGGCTGGGCGCGGCAGTGAGCGGGTTGGTGATGTTAATTTTTTGTGTAATAGTGCTCGAATCCTCCCTCAAGAACGCCGCAGGTTATTCATTATGTCTCAGCAGCAGAGCGCGGATTGGGTCAGGCTGGCGCAATCGCCCAGCCGCACGGAGCGCATCGAAGCCTTCTTCGGCGGCCACGGCTACGAGCCGCACCGGCATGATACCTACGCCATCGGCCAGACGATCGCCGGCGTGCAGAGCTTTCACTATCGCGGCGGGCTACAGCACAGTCTGCCCGGCGGGACGATGGTCCTTCACCCGGACGAAATACACGATGGCGAGGCGGGCACCGAGGCGGGGTTTCACTACCGCATGGTCTACATTGAGCCAGCGCTGATCCAGAAGATACTCGGCGGCAGGCCATTGCCGTTTATCCCCGGCGGCCTGTCGGCGGATCCACGGCTAGGTCGCGCCGTGCAGCCGCTGTTGAAAGCGGTCACGGATACCTTCGAGCCGCTGGAGGAAGAAGACGCCCTGTACGACCTGGCGCAGACCCTGGCCGTGGTCGGCGGGCAGCGTTCCCGTCGCCAGGCGTTTGATTATCAGGCGGCGGAGAGGGCTCGGGAGTATATCCATGCCTGTTTTATGCAGGATATGACCCTCGACACCTTGTCGCAGGTCAGCGGCCGGGACCGCTGGAGCCTGAGCCGTGATTTCAGAACGCTGTACGGCACCAGCCCGTGGCGCTACGTCATGATGCGCCGGCTCGATTTTTGTCGCCAGCGGATGCGCGCCGGGGAGCGTCTGGTGGATATTGCCGCTGACGCGGGCTTTGCCGACCAGAGCCACATGACGCGCCAGTTTATCAGCCGCTTTGGCCTCTCTCCGGGGCGCTGGCTGCGGGCGATCCGCGGCTAAGGCGGCGCAGGTTGCACAATCGTTCAAGCGTCAACGCGGCGAGGCGAACTATGCTGACTGCCTTTATCACAAGGAGACAGCCTATGTATCAACTCGTTAATCTTGCTCAGAAATTTTCCCTGTTCAGCGAACAATGGCAGCCCAAAGTGGTGGCCGAAATGAATGACTATCAGTTCAAGATCGTGCGCATCGCCGGCGACTTTATCTGGCACAGCCACCCGGAAACCGATGAGACGCTGATGGTGGTGGAGGGGGTATTGCGCGTGGACTTTCGCGACGGACATGTGCTGGTTAAGGCCGGGGAGATGATCGTCGTGCCGCGCGGGGTGGAACATAAGACCTCGACGGAGACGGAAGCGAAGCTGATGCTGATTGAACCGCGCGGGGTGTTAAATACCGGCCACGAGGGCGGCGAGCGGACGGCGGTGAACGACGTTTGGATCTGATCGCTTTCCGGCGATAAAACGCCCCTCTTTCCGGCGGAAAGAGGGGCAGGGCGATTACTTCAGCTCGTCAACCATGGTGGTTGCCCGACCGATATAGTTGGCCGGGGTCATCGCTTTGAGACGCACTTTTTCCTCTTCCGGCAGGGCGAGGCTGTCAATAAACTGCTTCATCCCTTCCGCGTCCACGCGTTTGCCGCGGGTCAGCTCTTTCAGCTTCTCGTACGGTTTTTCGATACCGTAACGACGCATCACGGTCTGGATCGGCTCAGCCAGTACTTCCCAGTTGTGATCCAGTTCGTCCAGCAGGCGATCCTGGTTCAGCTCCAGCTTGCTGATCCCTTTGAGGGTGGACTGATAGGCGATCAGCGCATAGCCGATGCCCACGCCGAGGTTACGCAGAACGGTGGAGTCGGTCAGGTCGCGCTGCCAGCGGGAAACCGGCAGTTTGCTGGCCAGGTGCTGCATGACCGCATTGGCCAGGCCGAGGTTGCCTTCGGAGTTTTCGAAGTCAATCGGGTTCACCTTGTGCGGCATGGTGGAGGAGCCGATTTCCCCGGCGATGGTCTTCTGTTTGAAGTGGTTGAGCGCGATGTAGCCCCACACGTCGCGATCGAAGTCGATCAGAATGGTGTTAAAGCGCGCGATGCAGTCAAACAGCTCAGCGATATAGTCATGCGGCTCGATCTGCGTGGTGTACGGGTTCCACTGAATGCCTAGCGAAGTAACAAACTCTTCGCTGAACTGATGCCAGTCGACTTCCGGGTAAGCGGCGATGTGGGCGTTGTAGTTACCCACCGCGCCGTTGATTTTACCAAGGATTTCCACCTGGTTCAGCTGACGGTACTGGCGCTCCATACGGTAGGCGACGTTGGCCATCTCTTTACCCATGGTGGACGGTGTCGCTGGCTGGCCGTGGGTACGGGAGAGCAGCGGCACATCGCGGTACTGGGTCGCCAGATCTTTTACCGCGTCAATCAGTTTGCGCCAGTAAGGCAGAACCACTTCGTCGCGGGCGGTTTTCAGCATCAGCGCGTGGGAGAGGTTATTGATGTCTTCGGACGTACAGGCGAAGTGAATAAACTCCGACACGGCGTGCAGTTCGGCGATGTCAGCGACTTTCTCTTTCAGAAAGTACTCTACCGCTTTCACATCGTGATTAGTGGTGCGCTCGATGGTTTTGATGCGCTCGGCGTCTTCGACGCTGAAATCGGCAACGATTTTGTCAAGGAAACCGTTTGCGTCGGCAGCAAAAGCAGGAACTTCCTTGATCGCTGCGTGGGCGGCCAGTTTTTGCAGCCAACGTACTTCCACCTGAACGCGGAATTTCAGCAAACCGAATTCGCTGAAGATACCGCGCAGCGCGCTGACTTTATCGCCGTAGCGGCCGTCTACAGGGGAAACGGCGGTCAGTGAGGATAATTCCATAGATCACAACTCCGGGGTTAAATGAGCAAGAATTTGCTTTGCCTGGTTAACCAGACGATTACGGGAAAACATAAGCTGGAGACGTCCGCCGCCCACCTGATGCCAGAGCACCGCGGCGCGAATACCCGCAAGCAGCGCTGAGCGAACTTTCGCCTGCACCTGCGGGCTTTGCAGCACGGCAGGGGAGCCGGTCACCTGAATACGCGGGCCCAGCGGGCTTATCACATCGACATAGATGCCTGCCATGGCGCTGAGCAGCGTTTCGGACTGCAGGTCAAAGTGCTCCAGCTGACGGTGCAGGCCGGCGATGCGGTTGCCGAGCGTGTCCATCGCCCCTTTACTGGCGGCGAGCTTGCGCTCCAGCACCATCAGGCTCAGGGTATAGCGGGTGAGTTCCGCATTGAGGCCCTGACGGCTGCTGGTATTGAGCACCCCGAGCAGCGTTTCAAGGCCGAGGCGAAGATTGGCTTCACTGCCACCGAACACCGCCAGCGTCGACTCGGGATCGAGGTCGATGATGCTGTTCAGCGACACATGCAGGGCATCGCTGTCGCAATGTCCCTGATGCGCCAGTTGCTGAACCAGTCGCGCCGCCTGGCAAACGCCAGCCAGCGCCAGGGTGATGTCATAGTAATTCTTCGCCACACATACTCCTTGTCAGCCGCCGGGGCGGTTCGTCCCGGCGGAAATAACGCGCGTTCAGGACTGCAGAGGCAGTCGTTGTTCAATAATTCCGCCGCCGAGACACACTTCACCCAAATAGAATACCGCGGACTGGCCCGGTGTCACCGCCGCGACCGGCTCATCGAAGCGGACTTCGATACGGTCTTCATCCAGCGCGGTAACGGTGCAGGGGATATCGGTCTGGCGATAGCGGGTTTTCACCGTGCAGCGCAGGGTGCCCTGCAGCGGTTCACGGTTTACCCAGTGCAGCTGTTGGGCAATCAGACCGACGGACATCAGGCGCGGGTGGTCATGGCCCTGGGCGACGATAAGAATATTATTCTCAACGTCTTTATCGACCACGTACCATGGATCTTCGCTACCCTCTTTGGTGCCGCCGATACCCAGCCCTTTACGCTGGCCCAGGGTGTGGTACATCAACCCCTGATGGGTACCGATCTCCTCGCCGTCGACGGTGAGGATTTTGCCCGGCTGCGCCGGCAGGTAACGGCCAAGGAAATCGCGGAATTTACGCTCGCCGATAAAGCAGATGCCGGTGGAATCTTTTTTCTTCGCGGTGATCAGATCCAGCTCTTCGGCGATCTTACGCACCTGCGGTTTTTCCAGTTCACCCACCGGGAACAGGCTCTGGGCAATCTGCTCGTGGCTAAGGGTATAAAGGAAGTAGCTCTGATCTTTATTGCCGTCGAGTCCGCGCAGCAGCTGGCTTTTACCGTCTACATCGGCGCGGCGCACATAGTGCCCGGTGGCGATGTAGTCGGCGCCGAGGTCTTCGGCAGCAAACTCGAGGAAGGCTTTAAATTTGATCTCTTTATTGCACAGAATATCCGGGTTCGGCGTGCGGCCGGCTTTGTACTCTTCCAGGAAGAGCTCAAAGACGTTATCCCAATATTCGGCGGCAAAGTTAACGGTGTGCAGTTCAATGCCCAGCTTATCGCAGACCGCTTGCGCATCGGCAAGGTCGGCGGCGGCGGTGCAGTATTCCTCGCCGTCGTCTTCCTCCCAGTTCTTCATGAACAGGCCTTCCACCTTATACCCTTGCTGCAGCAACAGGTACGCGGAGACCGAGGAGTCGACGCCGCCGGACATGCCGACGATCACTTTTTTCTGGCTTTCTGACATGGAAATACTCGCTACATTGAACTTCGAGGCGGCGTATTCTAGCACGCGCTCACCGTTCATTCACCCCCTGTGAACGGCCAGTTAAATGCGCCAATCAGCGACAGCGGCTGCCGCGGGTCCTGCAGGTAGCAGCGAATGCTTTCGGCAACCAGCGGCGAGCGCAGGTTTGGCGCGTTAAGAATTTCCTCAGCACTGAGCCACAGGCAGCGATCGATATCGCTGTCGTGCGGTTCAGTGGCGCACGGATCGCTAAGTTCGATAGCGAACAGGAAGCGCAGAAACGGGGTGTTATCGGGAGCCAGCCACTGATGCATGCGGATGAAGTGCTGCGGCGTGGCGCGAATGCCGGTCTCCTCCCACAGTTCACGTTCGGCGGCCTGCAGCAGCGTTTCATTGGCCTCGAGATGGCCCGCCGGCTGGTTCCACAGTGCTTTGCCGTTAATGGTTTCTTCGACGATGAGAAATTTATCCTGGGCGTGAACCACGCAGGCAACGGTGACATGAGGTTTAAACATCGCTTTTCCTTTTCAGTTATTCGGCTTTGCGCCAGTCGCCGTTGGCCAGTCCGTCGAGTGTATAGCCGCCCATGGCGTAGCGGATCAGACGCAGGGTGGGGAAGCCGACGTGGGCGGTCATCCGGCGCACCTGGCGGTTGCGTCCCTCGTAGAGCGTAATTTTCAGCCAGCGGGTGGGAATCGATTTGCGCTCACGAATCGGCGGGTTGCGCGGCCACAGCCAGACGGGTTCCTCCACAAGTTCTACTTCGGCAGGCAGGGTGGGGCCGTCGTTGAGGGTGACGCCGTCGCGCAAGGCGGTCAGCGCCTCGGGCGTGGGTTCGCCTTCCACCTGAACATAGTAGATCTTGCCGGTGCGCTTACCCGGCTGGGTCAGCTTCGCCTGCAGTGCGCCGTCGTTGGTCAGCACCAGCAGGCCTTCGCTGTCGCGATCGAGCCGACCGGCAGCATAGACGCCCGCCACCGGAATAAAATCTTTCAGCGTGCTGCGCCCGGCCTCGTCGGTAAATTGCGGCAACACATCATAGGGTTTATTGAACAAGATCACAGTTTTTGGCTGGCGTTCTTTACGTTGTCTGGTGACTTGTTGTGTGCTGAATCGCTCAACGCGATGTTTTCTAAATGAAGTTTTCTGCATGGTATTTTCAGGCTCTATCAATTGCCGCATTATAGCCTAATTACGAATGCCTTTCATGGACGCAAACATTCAGGTAGTATTGACATGCTCATTACAAATTATTAACAAAAAATTGCTCAAACCGATTCGCACTACAGGCAGGAAGGCGACACGGACGCGATAGCTCCGGTTAGCGGGAAGACCCGGTACTCCGAAGCTGGCCGACTCAGCCAACACCAGGCTCGCGTGAAGAGGGAAGAGCAGAACCAGAAGCGCTCGAAGGAGAGGTTAATGGAAAGCAAAGTAGTAGTTCCGGCGGAAGGTCAAAAAATCACCCTGCTAAACGGCAAACTGAACGTCCCTCACAATCCGATTATCCCGTTCATTGAAGGTGACGGTATCGGCGTTGACGTTACCCCAGCGATGCTGAAAGTGGTTGATGCCGCCGTTGAGAAAGCCTATAAGGGCGAGCGTAAAATTTCCTGGATGGAAGTTTACACCGGTGAGAAATCGACACACGTCTATGGCCAGGATGTCTGGCTGCCAGCTGAAACCCTCGATCTGATTCGTGACTACCGCGTTGCTATCAAAGGTCCTCTGACTACCCCAGTCGGCGGCGGCATTCGTTCCCTGAACGTGGCGCTGCGCCAGGAGCTGGATCTCTACGTCTGCCTGCGTCCGGTACGTTACTACCAGGGCACCCCGAGCCCGGTTAAGCACCCGGAACTGACCGACATGGTTATCTTCCGTGAAAACTCCGAAGATATCTATGCAGGCATCGAGTGGAAAGCCGACTCTGCTGAAGCAGACAAAGTGATCAAATTCCTGCGCGATGAGATGGGCGTGAAGAAAATTCGCTTCCCGGAACATTGCGGCATCGGCATCAAGCCGTGCTCTGAAGAAGGCACCAAACGTCTGGTTCGTGCAGCCATTGAGTATGCGATCACCAACGATCGTGATTCCGTCACTCTGGTGCACAAAGGCAACATTATGAAGTTCACCGAAGGCGCGTTCAAAGACTGGGGCTACCAGCTGGCTCGCGAAGAGTTCGGCGGCGAGCTGATCGACGGCGGCCCGTGGGTGAAAATCAAGAACCCGAACACCGGCAAAGAGATCGTGGTAAAAGACGTGATCGCCGACGCCTTCCTGCAGCAGATCCTGCTGCGTCCGGCGGAATACGACGTTATCGCCTGTATGAACCTCAACGGCGACTACATCTCTGACGCGCTGGCGGCACAGGTTGGCGGTATCGGTATCGCCCCGGGCGCCAACATCGGCGACGAGTGCGCGCTGTTCGAAGCGACTCACGGTACTGCGCCGAAGTATGCTGGCCAGGACAAAGTGAACCCGGGCTCCATCATCCTGTCCGCAGAAATGATGCTGCGCCACATGCAGTGGTTCGAAGCCGCAGACCTGATCGTCAAAGGCATGGAAGGCGCTATCGCCGCCAAGACCGTGACCTATGACTTCGAACGTCTGATGGAAGGCGCTAAACTGCTGAAATGTTCAGAGTTTGGCGACGCGATTATCGCGAACATGTAATCCCGTTAGTGGATTAAGTTAAAGCGGGAGCCGATGGGCTCCCGTTTTTTTATCGCATTCAGGCCGTTATTTTGCCGGACGCTCGCTGCGCGGTGCCATGGTCGATTTCCCGCAACACAATGTCCATCAAAGCCATGCGCTTACAACAGGGCTAGCTCAGTTTACCGCGAGATCGCAAGTGGGTATGGATTGAACGCCAGGGGTCTTACTGATGGCCCGACCGGCTTAAACCGGTGCCGTTCGGCGAAAATGTGATGTAGCCTAAACTCAGGCTATCCACCCACCTTCAGATTAAACAGCCGGGACAGCGCCGCTCTGCCGCTATCCGTCACTTGCACTTCCCGATATCCCGGCGCACGGGTTATCCATCCTTTCTGCTCAAACAGCGCCATCAGCGCCGAACCGGCGTCGCCTCCCAGATGAAAACGTCTTTCGCTCCAGTCAAGACAGGGGCAACAAGGCTTACGTCGCGGGCGAGCGTTAAGTACCGCGCCCAGGCTTTCAAGCTGGGTTTTACCGGCTGACGTCAGGGACTGCCCATCGGCCGCCAGCCATTTTTCCCGCAGCATACACTCATAAATCTTCACCGCCAGCTCGCCCGCCAGATGATCGTAGCAGGTGCGGGCGTAGCGAAGCGTCACCGGCGTGCTGGTGGCCAGCGCCTTATGCGCCTGCATTGAGACGCCCATCAGGTTTTCCAGCAGCCCGGCGATATGCGGGCCCGCCAGGCGGTAATAGCGGTGGCGCCCCTGCGCGAGACACACTACCAGCCCGTTGCTGAGCAGCCGGGCAAGATGTCCGCTGGTGGTGGAGGCGGAGACCTCGGCGACCGTGCTGAGCTCGGTCGCCGTCCATGCGCGCCCGTCCATCAGCGCGCAGAGAATGCTGACCCTTGACGGGTCAGAGAGGGCAGAGGCCACCATCGCCATCGCGGTTTCCAGTGCCGCCTCTGGCTCACTGTCTTGCTGCGTTTTCAGGAGATTCATTCAGAAAGTATGGCCCATTTTTTGGTCACTTCCGCTGCCCGGGTGTCATCATCGGTAAGGAGAATGAGCCGGTTACGGTGGTCGCTGTACTGTACCAGAATATTAATACCGTTGCGGGCCAGGGTGTCGGCAATGTCCCCCAGCTCCCCGGGTCGTTCCTGGGGTAACTTGCGTATCAGAGGACGGCATACATCGCTGACCGTAAATCCGGCCTCGGTCAGCACCCTGCGGGCTGTCTCACCGTCTTCTACCAGAAAATGCGCATGTCCGGCATCAGGCGTGGTGAATACCCCACCACCTTCGAGACCCACACCGTTGTTGCCCAGCGCTATACCCATTGCGCCAAGCGAGCCCGGCGTGTTGCTGAGAATGACGTGAATATCATACATCTGGCTGTGCTCCCCGATCCGATGAGTAATCCCGGAACACGCGGGCAACGCGTATTCTGTAATATGAAAAAATCGATGCTTTGCCTTCGCGCTGGGCAGCCAGATGCCGCTCATTTTGCTGCCAGTTGGCCACCGATGCTTCATCTTCCCACCAGGATAGCGAAAGGATTTTGCCGGGTGAATTCAGGCTCTGAAAACGCTCGATGGCGATAAACCCCGGCGTGTCTGAAAGCAAAGGCGTCAGCCCGGCCGCCAGCTGAAGATATCTTTCCTGTGCTTCCGGTAAGGCGTCGGCCTCAAAAAGTACCGCAATCATAAGTCTGCTCCGTGGTGAATTTCCCTGCAGTCTAATGACGGCCAGAGCAGGATGCTTCGGTGTGCAGCGAAGTGTGGCTGAGGTTGGATACCCCAGCCACATTTCCTGCGCACCGGATGATCGCGCCAGAAACGAGTTACTCTGCGTTAAAGATAATAAATTCAGGCTGGTAGCTGACCGGGAAATTGACCGAGCGGGCGATAAAACAGACGTGATGGATCTGCTGATGAAGGGCCGCGGCGGCGTCGAGATCGGTACCTGGTAATACGGTGATTTTCGGCCGGAGGGTAGCAGAAATAAAGCGACCCGCGCCCCCTTTTAATACTTCGCCCGTTGCCACCGGCGAGTCCTGATATTCCATGACCGTAATGCCGGCATCTGAGGCCAGATGTAAGTACCACAGCATGTGACAGGCAGAGAGAGAAGAGAGCAGGAGATCTTCCGGGTTCATTTTGCCGGGATCGCCGCCCAGTAATGGATCATTTGAACAATGAATGGGTTCTTTTCCCTTTACCGCGATATCCCAGGTTCGTGCATAAGCCTTGTAACCCGAGGTACCCGTGCCCTGATTGCCGGTCCATGTGATATGACTGGTATAAGCGTGTTCCATTGGTTTGCCTTTCTCTATAGAGGGATGAATTTCTTCACTGCGGTATCGTCCAGTTGCATTGCCTGAACGAAGCCGCAGGTAGAATCGCAAGGTTGTCATGACGTTGGCTCGAATGGTATAATGGTATACCATTTATGAATGATGTAAAGAGAGCCAAATGAACGCTGCTACCCGTTCGACCGCCGATATCCTTGCCAGTGAGTTAAAAATCTTAATCAACAAGGGGGCATTGCGAGATGGCGACCGGCTTGTGGAGCGCGACCTGGCCTGCCAGTTTTCTGTCAGCCGTATCCCAATGAGAGAAGCGATACAGCAGCTTGAGCGCGAAGGTCTGGTTGAGATTTTCAGAAATCGTGGCGCGGTGGTGAAAACGCTGACGGCCGCAGATGTCGATGAAATTTATCAGCTGCGGGCACTCCTGGAAGGTGAAGCCATTTTTCATAGCCTGGAGAATATGGACCCGGAAACGCTTGCCCGGGCAGAGCTGGTGCATCAGCTGCTGAGTAGCGCTTCTGAACCCGAGCAGCAGGGGAGGTATAACCGGGAGTTTCATGAACTGCTGTATCGGAAGTGTAACAATCAGCGCCTGTTGAAGATGATCGGTGAATTGCGCGAGCAGATTGAAAGATATGAGCTTTTTCAGAACAGACTGCTGTCGGATACGCTGAAATTCCAGGATGAGCATCAGCAGATCCTGATGGCCTGCCAGCAAAATAATCCACAGGAGGCTCGGGCATATACTGTGAAACATATTCTTTCAGCAGGTGAAATCCTTCGCGCCTATATTGTAAGCCGTTAATGGTTGCGTAAAGCGGCTGCGTTGTTCACGCATAAATTGCCATCCGTCTCAGCTCAATGCTATAAGAAAAGAGCCGTTTTAATGGCGCTTATGTTTTATCTGTAAGGAATAAGTGAAGGTCAGATAATGATTACGTCAGTGCAGCCAACCACCACCGTCACCACCACGACCGTAACCTGCGGTGGTGTGGGCGTATCTGTGACCGGCTCCTGACAAACAGATCCTCACTCCCCGCCAATGTGGACGGGGAGAGACCTCTCCGTTCGTGACAGACTGAATGGAGACCCATCATGATTTCATCTGAGGATGCCCTGTTAATTATCGATATGCAGCAGGGGCTTTTCCGTGGCCCGGTTTCCCCGTATCAGGCCGATGCGCTTCTGGCGAACGTTTGCCTGCTGATTGAAAAAGCGAGACAGGCTGAGGTGCCCGTCTTCTTTGCCCGCCATACCGGAGCTGACGACTCTCCGTTCTCCGCGCAAAGTCCATTAACTCAACTGCTGCCTGAGATGGGTGTTAACGGCGAGCGGGATATCGTCTTTATTAAAAAGTACCCTTCCTGTTTTCAGCAAACTGACCTTGCGCATCAGCTCGCTCAGGCCGGCGTAAAACAGCTGGTTATTGCCGGGATGAAAACCGAATTCTGCGTGGACACGACCTGCCGAGCGGCATCGGCGCTGGGATTACGGACGGTGCTGATCTCAGATGCGCACTCAACCATGGATAACGAACGTTTATCAGCGCCTGACATCATTGGCCATCACATTGTCACCCTTGCCGGGCCATTTGTGACGCTGTCGACCGCCGCAGAGTGGCGCTTTTCGGCAGCGAAATAAGGATGAAGAAAGGGAGCCCGAGGGCTCCTTTTCGCTACGCCTGCTCATCCGGTTTTACTGCCCATGGCGGCGCAGGGTGGAGGCGGGGTGGCGCCGGAGCGCCTCTTCGGGACGCACCGGACGCCGCACTAGTTCGCCGCCGCAGTTCGGGCAATGGCCGTTAAGCCGCGCCGTCATGCAGTCCTGGCAAAAGGTGCACTCGAACGAACAGATAAACGCTTCGCGTGAGTCTGGCGGCAGATCTTTATCACAGCATTCGCAATTCGGGCGTAACTCGAGCATTTCCTTCCCCTGTGGTTAACGGCTGTATCAGCGACGGCCGGCCAGCGCATGCTGTTTTTATAGCACGGCGCAGACTGGCCTCCGAGGGATTTCGCTGCGTTAATCTCCGCCTCAAAGCGTTGCCTTTCCGGGCTGCATCCCCGGCACGAGGATCACTTTGCGGCATGCCTCTTCACGTTTCTCAAAGATCTGATAGCCGCGCGCGGCCTCCTCCAGAGGCATATGGTGAGTGACAATCTCCTCCGGGGTGAGCAACCCTTGCTCAATAAGCGCCAGTAGATCCGGCAACCAGGCATGGACGTGGGTTTGCCCCATTCTGAAGGTCAGCCCCTTATCAAAGGCATCGCCAAACATAAATCCGTGAATGAAACCGGCGTAAACCCCGGGCACGCTGACGATGCCGCCGCGGCGCACGGCAGCGATGCACT
Organism: Klebsiella sp. 2-CIP_Kleb.; assembly: GCF_050378715.1. Classification (NCBI taxonomy): domain Bacteria; kingdom Pseudomonadati; phylum Pseudomonadota; class Gammaproteobacteria; order Enterobacterales; family Enterobacteriaceae; genus Klebsiella; species Klebsiella sp. 2-CIP_Kleb. The sequence goes on along the minus strand of NZ_JBNRLG010000008.1, from coordinate 196,593 downwards.
GGCGCAGCGCTTTCCCGCTGCTGCCCTCGATTTTCAGGGTGCTGAGGACGGTTTCCGTAAGGCTGCCTTTCGCCTCGAAGCCGACGGCGTCAATCACCGCATCGACGCCGCGATGGCCGGCGGTGTTGTCGATAATCCACTGCGCCGGATCGTCATGGTGGTCGAAGTTTATCGGGATCGCGCCATAGCGCCGCTGCGCGAAGTCGAGTCGGTAATCGTTATGATCGATGATAAATATCTGCTCTGCGCCATTGAGCCTGGCGCAGGAGGCACACAGCAGGCCAACCGGGCCGGCGCCAAAAATAGCCACGCTGCTGCCGGGTTTGACCTCGGCGTTTTTTACCGCCTGCCAGGCGGTAGGCAGAATATCTGACAGAAACAGCACCTTTTCATCGGGTAAGGTGTCCGGCACTTTAAACGGTCCGGTATTGGCTTTGGGAACGCGCACATATTCCGCCTGGCCGCCAGGGATCCCGCCGTACAAATCGCTGTAGCCGAACAGGGCCGCCGGTGGCGAAATGCCTTTTCGGTTGAGCGTCGCCCCCTGGCCGCTATTGGTGCTTTCGCAGGCGGCATATTGCTGCAGGCGACAAAAGAAGCAGTCTCCGCAGGCGATGACAAACGGGATAACCACCCGATCGCCTTTACGAACCGCGGTGACCTCGGAACCGGCTTCCACCACTTCCCCCATAAATTCATGGCCGAAAATATCACCATGGTGCGTGCCGGGGATCTTACCGCGGTAAAGGTGCAGATCGGAACCGCAGATCGCCGTCGCCGTGACGCGCAGAATAATATCGTCCGGCGCCTCAAGGGCCGGGTCGGGCATGGTGTCGACGCTGACATGATGGGGGCCATGATAAGTGAGTGCTTTCATAAAGTCTTCTCCTGGAGAGAATGGCTGATAGCAGCAGGCGAAAAGGCATTGTGACCTAACGTTATTGCCGCCGATAAACCACAGTAAAAATAAAGCGTAGAGTACTTATAATGGAACTGCGTGATATTCCACTCAGTGAATGTATTCCACGCTTCGCTTATTTAGCGGCTGGTTTGTTGAGGTTATTTTAGGTTATTTGCCTATTCCCCTTATGTATGCCAGGCTTAATCGGGCATGATATTCGCTCCGTTTTATTTTCCAGCCGCTTCCCCAGCGGCTTTTTTTTTGGCCTTAAAAAAAGAAAAAATCTGAATTTCAACCAGACTAAGGGCGTTACTGCCGCTTCGTTATATAACCCAACAGGAGTACTCCGCCGGTATAAATAATTCTTTGCCACAGTGGTGCTCTGTGTGCATTATTTCCCTGAACACAGTAAGTTAGCGGGAATGTACCGTCTGGTTATTTTTGATGTGTTTTGTAGAATTATTCCGAATTACTCCTAAAAGGCATCAAAAACACGGGATAATAATTTGACTAACCAGCATTACCCGCTAGATTTAAATATCGAGCGACGAGTGATACGGAATATTTTCGTATCGTACTGACATAACCGATATACATGAGGTGAAATATGGCAGAGCATCGTGGTGGTTCCGGAAATTTTGCTGAAGACCGTGAAAAAGCTTCTGAAGCAGGTCGTAAAGGTGGTCAGCACAGCGGCGGGAACTTTAAAAACGATCCGCAGCGTGCGTCTGAAGCGGGTAAAAAAGGCGGACAAAACAGCCACGGTGGTGGCCGCAAGTCCGATAATTCCTGATTATCCTTTTCCTTGCACCCTGAAGTGAAAGTATCTCCTGCGAGTCTGTCACAGACTCGCAGTTATTTTCTGACTCCAGAAGGTATTTCTATGAATATGAAAAGCATTGAAGATGTATTTATTCACCTGCTCTCAGATACCTACAGCGCAGAGAAACAATTAACCCGCGGGCTGGCAAAACTGGCCAGAGCGGCGTCCAGTGAAAAACTCAGCGCGGCGTTCAATGCTCATCTTGAAGAAACCCAGGGCCAGATTGAACGTATCGACCAGATTATTGAGCAGGAATCTGGTCTGAAAATAAAACGCATGAAATGCGTGGCCATGGAAGGATTGATCGAAGAGGCCAATGAAGTCGTTGAGAGCACGGAAAAAAATGAGGTACGCGATGCCGCGTTAATTGCCGCTGCGCAAAAGGTCGAGCATTACGAAATTGCCAGTTACGGTACCCTGGTTACCCTGGCGGAACAGTTGGGTTATAAAAAAGCGGTCAAACTGCTGGCCGAAACCCTGGAAGAAGAAAAGCAAACCGATGTTAAATTAACCGACCTGGCGGTAGGTAATATTAATAAAAAAGCGGAAAAATAAACGCTCCCTGACACGAGGAAATCACGATGAATCACATTGAACATTATCATGACTGGCTACGAGATGCGCATGCCATGGAAAAACAGGCAGAATCCATGCTGGAATCAATGGCTGGCCGTATCGATAATTATCCGGATCTCCGTGCCAGAATCGAACAGCATATTAATGAGACCAAACGGCAAATTACCGTGCTGGAAGAGATCCTCGACCGCAACGACATTTCGCGCTCGGTGATTAAAGATTCGATGAGTAAAATGGCGGCTCTTGGCCAGTCCATTGGCGGAATGTTTCCTTCCGATGAAATCGTCAAAGGCTCGATCAGCGGGTACGTTTTCGAGCAGTTTGAGATCGCCTGCTATACCTCTCTGCTGGCGGCCGCTGAAAAAGCGGGCGATACCGCCTCCATCCCAGCCATTGAGGCCATCCTGGCGGAAGAGCGGGAAATGGCCGACTGGCTGATCAAACATATTCCTCAGACCACGGAGCAGTTTCTCCTGCGTTCAGAAGCTGACGGCGTAGAAGCGAAAAAATAACCCAGGAGGCAGGCCTATGTTTCGTCATGTGAAACAACTGCAGTATACCGTGCGCGTTGCTGAACCCAACCCGGGGCTCGCGAATTTACTGCTCGAACAGTTTGGCGGCCCTCAGGGCGAGCTGGCCGCCGCGTGTCGTTATTTCGCTCAGGGATTAAGCGATGACGATCCCGGCCGTAAAGACATGCTGATGGATATCGCGACAGAGGAGCTAAGCCATCTGGAGATCATTGGCACCCTGGTCGGCATGCTAAATAAAGGCGCCAAAGGGGCGCTGGCGGAGGGCACCGAGAGCGAGGCGGAACTCTATCGTTCGCTCACCGCCAACGGCAACGACAGCCATATTACGTCGTTACTGTACGGCGGCGGTACCCCGCTGACCAATTCGGCGGGCGTGCCGTGGACGGCGGCCTACATTGATACTATCGGCGAACCCACCGCCGACCTGCGGTCGAACGTCGCGGCGGAGGCGAGGGCGAAGATCGTCTATGAACGGCTGATCAACGTGACCGACGATCCCGGCGTAAAAGACGCGCTGGCGTTCCTCATGACCCGCGAAGCGGCGCATCAGCTCTCTTTTGAGAAGGCGCTGCAGTCAATTCGCAACAACTATCCGCCGGGCAAACTGCCGCCCATTAGCGAGTACGCGAACACCTACTACAATATGTCTGAAGGTGGAGAAGTACGCGGCAGCTGGAACAGTGACAAACACTTCGATTATGTCAAGGATCCGCAGCCGGCCGTGGATGGCGGAGATGGCAGCGCCTCTGTCGGCCTGACGCCGGAGCAGGAAGCGCTGTGCAAAGCGATGCTGAAGCGAACAGAGTCTGACCCGCAGGGTGATCCTTTGACCGGCGCCGAACTCGGCGCCGGTAAGCAAAACACCTCATCATCGGCTAAGTGATGTTCGCATAAGCCCCGGCTGCGGCCGGGGCGTTTCATAATGATGGGTGCGGATTATGTTTGAATTTGACGCGTTTCATCTGGCCCGACTGCAATTTGCCTTTACCGTTTCCTTCCATATTCTGTTTCCGGCCATCACCATCGGCCTTGCCAGCTACCTTGTGGTGCTGGAAGGGATGTGGCTGCGAACCCGGGATAACGTCTGGCGCTCGCTCTACAACTTCTGGCTGAAAATTTTCGCCGTCAATTTTGGCATGGGCGTGGTTTCCGGATTAGTCATGTCCTATCAGTTCGGCACCAACTGGAGCGGATTCTCCCAGTTTGCCGGCAGTATTACCGGCCCGCTGCTGCTGTATGAAGTGCTGACCGCCTTCTTCCTCGAAGCGGGATTCCTCGGCGTGATGCTGTTCGGCTGGAGCAAGGTGCCGCCGGCGCTGCATTTTTTTACCACCTGCATGGTAGCCCTTGGCACCCTGGTCTCCACCTTCTGGATCCTCGCCTCCAATAGCTGGATGCAGACGCCGCAGGGTTTTACCCTCGAAAATGGCCACCTTATCCCGCAGGACTGGCTGGCGATTATCTTTAACCCCTCGTTCCCGTATCGCTTGTTCCATATGGCGATCGCCGCGTTCCTCAGCAGCGCCATGTTCGTCGGGGCCTCCGCCGCCTGGCATCTGCTGCGCGGCAACGACTCGCCGGCCATCCGCAAAATGCTGTCGATGGCGATGTGGATGGCGCTGCTGGTGGCGCCCATCCAGGCGGTGGTGGGGGATATGCATGGCCTTAACACCCTTGAGCATCAGCCGGCGAAGATTGCGGCGATTGAGGGGCACTGGGAAAACCGGCCCGGCGAGGCCACCCCGCTGCTGCTGTTTGGTCTGCCGGATATGGAGCAGGAGCGCACCCGCTATGGCCTGGAGATCCCGGCGCTCGGCAGCCTGATCCTCACCCATAGCCTGCATAAGCAGGTGCCGGCCCTGAAAGATTTCCCGAAAGAGGACCGGCCCTATTCGCCCGCCGTGTTCTGGTCGTTTCGCATTATGGTTGGGATGGGGGTGTTGATGATCGCCTTAGGGATCTGCAGCGCCTGGCTTCGCTATCGGCGGCGGCTGTACCATTCGCGTCCCTTCCAGTGGTTTGCGCTCTGTATGGGTCCCGCCGGTCTGATTGCGCTGGTCGCCGGGTGGGTGACCACCGAGATGGGCCGTCAGCCGTGGGTGATCTACGGTTTGCTGCGCACCCGGGACGCGGTGTCGTTGCACAGTACGCTGCAGATGGCTATTAGCCTGCTGGTGTTTATCGTGGTCTACTGCGCGGTGTTTGGCGTGGGGTATTACTATATCTTCCGGCTTATCAAAAAAGGGCCGCAGCCGGTGACGGAGCTGACCTCGCAAACCGCAGGCACCCCGGCGCGTCCGCTCTCGGCGGCAGAGCCGGTGCGGGATGAGGAGAACGCATCATGAGCATCGATATCTCGGTGATTTGGTTTGTCATCATTGTCTTCGCCACGTTGATGTATATCGTGATGGATGGTTTCGATTTAGGCATCGGAATGCTGTTCAGCGTGGTGCATGACGCCGAAGAGCGCGACGTGATGGTTAACAGCGTGGCGCCCGTCTGGGATGGTAACGAAACCTGGCTGGTGCTCGGCGGGGCAGGGCTGTTCGGCGCCTTTCCGTTGGCTTACGCGGTGATCACCGATGCGCTGGTTATCCCGCTGACGGCGATGCTCATCGGCCTGATTTTCCGCGGCGTGGCGTTTGAGTTTCGTTTTAAAGCGGTTCCCTCGCATCGCACCTTCTGGGACTATGCCTTCGCTGGCGGCTCGCTGCTGGCGACCTTCAGCCAGGGGATTGTTGTCGGCGCGTTTATCAACGGCTTTGCGGTGGCTGACCGCCGCTTCGCCGGCTCGACGCTGGACTGGCTTACCCCCTTCAATCTGTTCTGCGGCCTGGGGCTGGTAGTAGCCTATCTGCTGTTGGGCACCACGTGGCTGATCATGAAAAGCGAAGGCGCGTTGCAGCAACGGATGCGCGAACTGACCCGCAAGGCGCTGCTGGCGTTGATGGCGGTGATCGCGGTGGTCAGCGTCTGGACGCCGTTGGGCTGGCGCTATGTGGCGGAACGCTGGTTTACGCTGCCCAATTTCTTCTGGTTTGTGCCGGTGCCGATCCTGGTGCTGACCCTGAGCTTGTGGATCTGGCGCCTGAGCGCGCGCCCCGCAAGCCATGCTCGTCCCTTTATCCTGACGCTGGGCCTGATATTCCTCGGCTTCAGCGGGCTGGGAATCAGCGTCTGGCCGAACATTATTCCGCCGCACATCTCCCTGTGGGATGCCGCCGCGCCGCCCTCCAGCCAGGTATTTATGCTGCCGGGGGCGCTGCTGATCATCCCGGTGATCCTGATGTATACCGCCTGGAGCTATTACGTCTTTCGCGGCAAAGTGTCCGGCAGTGAAGGCTATCACTGAGCGAGATACGCGCCGGCGGCCCGGGAATGAACCAGATAGTCGCGGGCAGACCGGCGATCCGTTCCCTCCTTGCTTGGGCAGGGTGTCAATATGGGGGCGCACCGGCAGCCCGAAGCCGTCGGTCAGGTCGGCGCTTAAGATACCGATCGTTATCTTCTCCACCCGGATCACCGCGGGGTCAAAAAGGGTTCCGGGCGTGGAGACGGCGGCAAAGTTCAACAGGCGCAAGGTGTTACCCGCCAACAGGAAAGCGTACCCACGCGATGTGCGTTCAATCAGGGGCAGGCTGTGACTCCCTGCGAGCCACAGAGCCCGCATGATGCTGGCCTGACGCCCGCCGGGGAAGGCGGGCAGAGGCTTACGCTTTTGGCGACTTGATCTTAATAATAAATCGCTCATTCACCCGGGTGATCCTCGCGCCAATGTCGCCAAACTCGGTGGCGATTTTAAAAAAATCGTCTGCGGCGACGTCAAAATCGAGTTCGATTTTCTGATGTTGTCCTGTCGCCAGTAACTCATAGAAATGGTCAAGGCTGCGGGCTTTTTCGCTGGGCATCGTATTTCTCCATGGTCAACCAATCAGCAGGGCGTTTATGACTTATAGCGCATTCCGGATTATTCAGCAGAATGGTAATGGCGCCTGATATAAGATTATGCAATGACAGTAAGAGTGAGGTAGGGCGATATTATTCCGTGTTGTTAAACCGTGCGGTCGCGCGTTTGCCGGCGATACCATGACGGCAGGAACCATCCTGCGGCGTCGGCTGATGATAGACATTGTTTGATGACAATTTGATGTCAGTAAAATGAACCTGCAAGGGCTCGGGATTTCATATCGCTAAATAATTTTTAATCTGTGGCTGTTAAGGTAGTTCTTAACTACCTTATGGTGATGGGGCTTTATTTTTATGGCCAACGGCGAGGGAACAACGATGCAATTACTTGATTTATTCGCAGGCTTATTGTGGTTAAGCAGCGTTATTTTCCTGCTGTTTGTTCTTGATGTGGTCATCACCCGTTATCTTTATCGTAAATAACCGACAGAGGCGACGGCGCTGGGCATAGGGTACCGCGCCGGAGGATGATAGTATAACGCCGGGACTGATTCAGGAAGGAATGTGCAGTGCTCGGGAGAATTGATTACGATATTGAAAAATACCAGTTTACCGAAGCCGGTGAAACGTCGCGGCTGCGGGAGCAGTGGCGAGAAGTCTATCAGGAGTGCCGTCAGCTGCAGGCCGGGGCAGAGGAGCGTCTGCGCATTGCGTTGCTGAACGTCGACTATGTCACCAGCTTCGAGCTGCCTTTTCGCCTGCTGCTGGTGCGCGCGCCGCAGCTGATCGCCGACGTCCGCGAGACGTTGCAGCTCAGTCGTAAAGCCGCCGTTTTCAACGGCAAACGTTACGGCTGCGTCTACAGTTTGAAGCAGGATTTACAGGCTGTACCGGAGAGCTTTCATTACCACCTGACAAACCGTATTCGTCGCGTCGAGGCGACGGGCCAGACGGCGGCGCCGTACCAGCAGATCGCCCGGGAGATTAAACCAGCCCGGGATCGACTCCGGCAGGCATTAATCGCCGGCCTGCCGGTAACCGCGCTGGATGCCCTGTTCTGGTTCGGCTGTCAGCGGGTAGCGGCGGACATTGCCCAGCTGCGCCGGTCCGGTATGGCCATTATCACTGAGGAGGTGGAGGTCTGCGACACTCTGTTCAATACCACCCGGCGGGTACCGGTTTATCGTCTGGCCAGCGCGTGAGCGGGCCTCCCTTCGCCCAGCCGCTGCCTCTGCAGGCAGTCGACCATTGCTCCATCAAACCAGACGCACAGGCCTCTGGCGGCATGCCGCGGAGCCGGTTCCAGCCACGCGCTGGCGCTGAGCATGACTAGCATCAGCGCCAGCGGAACCCCGTATATTCTTCTCACTACCCTTTTCCCACTTCGCCTCTTTTGCCAGTAAGATAGCGGGAAAATATGACGTTTCGTTGACCCGTCTGCCTGATTTATCGCCTGCAGACGGCGTGGCAGGCGTGGCAGGCGGGCCGTGCCGGGTGATGCGTTATTGATCTTCGGCATAAAAATGCCAAAAACTGGCGGCTTGTTTTTTTCGGTTTTATTACTCCATGCTTTTTTCCCCGTAGGGAAAAAGCATGAAGCCGCAATGCCTGGTGATGGATTATTTTGTAACTGGCTGGTTTGAAACGATATTTTAATTTTGACTTAGGTGGGGATGACAGCGGTGGCAAATTTATATTAATTCACTTTACCGATCAATAAATTATATCTTGATAGCTTTTGGCTATCGAATGTTTCTTATCGATCATTTTAAACTATTTTTGTTGGCGGGAAATATATGACATGCTTTAACCCTTTCTTATTTCTGGTATTTTTTAAATGGTTAAAGAAAACGTGAAAAATACCTCTTATCGCTTCGTTCTGGAGCCCGCTATTAGCGATGATGGTGCCTACCACTCGTGGGAATTGCTCACTAAAGACATTATAGCACCCGCACAAAATAACACCTCCGCGCCCACGTTTTCTTTCTCCACGCTCACCGAACGCGACAAGCTTGCACTATTTACCCGGCAAATCGAATTGCTTTCCGTCTTTGATTTTTCCCAGGTCGATAATAAGCCGATATCGCTGAATATTGATGATTTATTAAGCCATTTTATTCTGACCGATCGCTATCTGTGTGATTTTCTGCGCGCCAGTAAATACATCGCCCTGGAAATAAATGAGAATTTTCATGAGTTTATCGCCGGTCGCGAACTGACGGCGCTGAGCACGCTGGCGGCGCTTTGTCCGGTCTGGCTGGATGACTTTGGACGCGGACGCACGACTTTCCGGCTGCTGGAGCGATTTCGCTTCGATTGCGTCAAAGTGGATAAAGATTATTTCTGGGACAAAGAAAACGATCCCGCTTTGCCTGGGCTGTTACAGGCTATTCATACCCTGACCGGGCATGTGATTGTGGAGGGGATCGAAACCGAAAAGCAAAAACGGTTAATCACTGCGGCCGGGGATATCATTGGTCAGGGCCGTTACTGGAAGGATGAATATATCTTTCTCTGCTGCTGAGCGCCACCGGGGCGAGGTTTCGGTGACCTGCCATTCTTTTCTTATCCAGTTTTAAACGAATGCTTTGTTACAGATAGGCTTTATTCCCGCGATGATAATCCCGTCTCTTTTACTTGCCTGAAGGATAACTCATTGTGAATACACGCTTGCGTAACACCCTGATCGCCATTGCGCTGACCACCTGCTTCACTGCCGCCAGCCAGGCGTCGACCTCGGCTGACGTGCCGTCTGTCTCGCAGGACCCGGTCGTCCAGCATCTGAAGCTGAGTGAGGAGCAGGTCGCCAAAATCCAGGCGCTGCGTCAGGGATTCGAAAACAATGTGAGCCAGATTAAAATCAGCGGCTATCAGGACGGCGCCCTGGCCGACGTTATTCACTCCGGGAAATGGGATGAAGCTAAAGTCAAACAGCAGCTGGCTGCTTTTGGCCAGCTGGATCAGCAGGTGCGCTACTATCGTGTGAAATACTACTTTGACGTCAGCCAGGTGCTGACTGCCGAGCAGCGTGAGCAGGTGAAAAAAGACCTCGCCGCGGCGATTAATTAACCCGGCCTTCGCCATCCGCTCCGGATGGCGCTGAATCGGGCGACAGACGCCGCGTGTCCGGCGCCAGTCGCCCAGCTTGACTGACTTACTGACCGTGGCCGTTTTCCAGACGGGCGAAATACTCCGGAGCAAACGGACGCGGGTCGACATCGGCAAACGGCGCACGCTCAAAGTGTGGCTTCAGCGCCCAGGGGACCGTGCAGTCAAAAATCGTCTTGCAGCTGATACCTTCCCCGCGGATCGACGGACTGTATTCCGGCGTCTGGGAAGGATCGAGCTGGTGACCGCGGATACCGGGGAGGGTGGTGATGCTGACATCCCCCTGCATGCGGGTGGTCATCGCCCACAGGATATCGTCGCTGTCAAAGATATCGACATCCTCATCAACCAGAATGATGTTTTTCAGTTCGGAATAGGTCGCCAGTGCCAGCAGCGCAGCCTGTCCCTGACGACCTTCGTCGGCGGGCTGACGTTTTTTCACCTGCAGGATCCCCAGAAATTTACCGCCGCCCGCGGTGTGGGCGTAGACATTTTGTAAGAAGCCCGGGATGGCAGCCTCGACGGCATTCCAGATACTGGCTTCCGTCGGCAGCCCAGCGAGGGTGGTATGCTCTTCCCCCGGTCCCACCAGCGTCTGCAGGATCGCATTGTGCCGCATGGTGACCGCTTTGACTTTGATCACCGGCAGCGACGGGTTGGCGCCGCCGCAGTAGCCGGGAAATTCCGGCATCGCGTGGCCGCTGTTGGTGTGCTGATCCTCTCTGACGCGCACGCCGGGCAGCAGTTCGCCTTCAATAACGATCTCGGCGCGGGCGATGGCTTTCTCCGGGACGCTGACGCCCTGCACCAGCTCCACCGGGCGCTGACGCAGCGCGCCAGCCACGCCCAGTTCGTTATAGCCAAACGGCGTGGTGGGGGCTTCGAAGCAGGCGCCAATATAGATGGCCGGATCGAGACCCATATTGATGGTTATCGGCAGCGGTTTTCCGGCAGCCTCGGCTTTCTGGCGAAACACTTCGATATGGCGGCCGGCGGCAAGAAACATCGACAGCTCATCCCGGCCCTGCACGCACAAGCGGTGGATGGTGACGTCGGTGAGCGAGGCGTCGTCAGGATCGCTGGCCAGCGCCAGGCCCAGGCAGAAGAAGGGGCCGGCGTCGATCGGGGTGTTGGTGGGCGCCGGGAGCAGAGTGCGCAAATCAAAGTCCGGATCGTCGGCCAGAAAGATCTGCTCCTGACAGGGGGCGCTGTCGGCCGGGACCACTACCGGCGCGACCGGTGTTTTCACCGCTTTACCCACCTCCAGCGCCAGCTGCGAAGCTTCGCAGCCCAGCAGCAGCGCTGCCCGCTGGCGGCTGGCGTGCATGCCCACCAGAATGCGCGAATGCGGATAGCCCTTAATATTGTTAAACATCATCGCCGGGCCAATGCGGGTGGGGCGCTTCACGGTGCCGCCGGCGCCGATATGGCGATAGACGCCGGCCAGCTCGGCGTTAGGGTCCACCGGATGATTGGTTTCGAGGTATTGATTGTCATGCTGTTGCAGCAGCGCGATGGCGTCGCGCAGATCCTGAATCGGTGCGGTCATGATGTTCTCCTTAGCGTGTCGATGCGCACAGTATGCTTCGCAGGCTAATGGTTATCAATTGCATCATTTATGCTTTATTGATAATATTTTTATTATCAATCAAACCCACCGGAGTCCGGCCATGTCCTTGCGAGCGTTACGCCACTTTGTGGTCGTTGCCGAAGAGTTACATATGCACCGGGCGGCGGAGCGGTTGCATATCGCCCAGCCCGCCCTCAGCCAGCAGATCAAACAGCTCGAGCAGCGTCTGGGGGTGGTGCTCTTCTCCCGCGCTAACCGCCGTCTGACCCTGACCGCCGCGGGCGAGGCCTTTTGGCAGAAGACGCGGCTGGCGCTGGAGATGGTCGACCAGGCGGCACTGGACGCCCAGCGCACCGCGCGGGGCGAGCAGGGAAGACTGCATCTGGGGTATGTCTCCAGCGCGATGTACGACAGCAAACTGCCGGGGCTCCTGCGCGAGCTGCGCGCCGACTGGCCGGGGATTGAGCTGTCGCTGGTGCATGGCGATGTGCAAATGCTCTACGAAGCGCTGCTGGATCTGCGCCTGGATATCGCCATCATCCGCGCGCCGCTGGCCTCGCCGCCGGACGCGCTGGTGGTCAGGCCGTTTGTGCGGGAAAAGCTCTGTCTGGCGCTCTATCAGCAGCATCCACTGGCAGGGGTAGGGGCGCTCAATCTGGCCTCATTGCGCGCGGATAACTGGATCTCTCTTAACGATCCGCAGGGCACCGGGCTGGAGCAGGTATTTATTGACGCCTGCCGCGTCGCGGGCTTTACGCCGCAGGTGGCGCAGCGGGTCAACGACGTCACCTCGATGATTAGCCTGGTCTCCGCCGGGGTCGGGGTGGCCCTGGTTCCGGTCTCGGCGCGGGCCTTACGCCTCGATAACGTGGTGTACATCGATCTTCAGGACCGGCTGGCGGAGAGTGAGCTGAGCATGGTTTACCACCGCCATATCCGTTCGGCGGTAGTACGGAAAGTCATCTCGCTGCTCAATGCGACTGAGCACTCACCCGGTTAACCGGTCTTCAGGCGGCCAAAGCTGACAATCCTTGAGCGGCCCAGCTCTTTCGCCCGGTACAGCGCGGCGTCCGCCGCGCGCAGCAGGCTGTCGCTTTGGGTATGCTGCGGATAGCTGGCGATACCAATCGACACATCCACCTGACCTATTTCGGTCAGACCATCGCGCAGCGTCATATTATGCACCTGGGTATAGATCTCGCTGGCGCACTGGTGCGCCTCGGCTTCGTCAATGCCGGGGAGCAGCACCAGAAACTCCTCGCCGCCGTAGCGGAAAGCCATGCCGATATCGCGCACCGCGCGCTGCACGATGGTGGCGACGCTCTTAATCACCAGATCCCCGGCCTCGTGGCCGTAGCGATCATTGATGGCTTTAAAATGATCGATGTCGATCATCAGACAGCTCAGCGGGGTGTGGGTATGGACCGCCAGCGCCATCTGTGAATGCAGCGCTTCGTCAAGATGATGGCGATTACGCAGGCCGGTCAGGGAATCGAACAGCGCTTTTTCCAGCAGGGCGCTGCGTAAACGCTGATTGGCCAGCGCCAGGCCCAGCGCTTCCGCCATCAGCTCAAGGTAGGCCCGGGAAGGGGCGTCACTGGCGGTAACGTTCTGAAAGGTCAGCAGCCCGATGGCTTCGCCCTGGGCGATAAGCGGTACGCAGAGCGACTGGCCGGCGTGCTCCTCCGGCAGATGATAGCAGGTGATATCGGGTTCGCCCTGCACCGGCGGATGGCTGAGTCCCCGACGTATCGCCCAGCAGTCGTCGGGTGAAAAGGGCGTCGTCTCCCCGGCGGGCGCCAGCCACTGCGCCACGCAGCGCATCTGCCAGGGATCGGTATCCAGAATATACAGTTTCCCGGGGATCGTCGGGGCGATATTCGGCGCAAACAGTTCTGCCACCTTAATCACATCCTCAATGGTTTCACAGCCCTGCAGCCGCTGGGTCATGCGCGCCAGCAGTTCGCGGATCGCCCAGTCGGCGTCGCGCTGCTGCTCCAGCTGCTGGCGGGCCAGGCCGTTCTCGCGAAAAATGCGGATGGCCTGGGCCATATCGCCAATCTCATCCACCTGAGTGAACTGCGGCGTCTCCACCGCATAGTCCTGGGAGGCGAGACGCTGCACCACGTCGCTCAGGCGAACCACCGGGTAGAGCACCCGGCGTTTGAGAATAAAGCCGAGGACGAACAAAAACATCAGGGCGGTCAGGCCGACCATGATTTCCGACAGGGTTCGCCAGATCCGCGAGCGGTCGGTGGCCTGGTCAATGGCAACGGCGGCGCGATTTTCGAGCATCTGGCGGAAGCGATCGATCTGCGTCTGCATACGTTCCAGCTCGGTCTCGTACGCTTTGCCATACAGTATCGCGATGGCCGCTGGCGCATCGCCGTTGGCGACATGCGCCAGGGCGGCCTGCTGTTCATCCTGAAGTTCAGCGGCAATCTGCAGGCCATCGTGCAGCAGCGCCAGCTCCTCGCGGCTGGCGCCGTTATCTTTCAATCTGGCCAGCCGCAGCTCAATGCTTTTGTCGCTCCGCTGCAGCTGCTGATACTGCTCCAGCGTCTCCGGCGAGGGCTTAACCACGTATAGCCGGGCGAGGTCAGACAGCGCCCAGGCGTCGTTTTCCACCTCGTCGGAGAGGGTATCAAAGACCTGGCGCTGCTGTACCGCCTGGCGTTCGACGCGGTCAGCGCTGGAGGCCATGAGCATGGCGCTCCCGGATGCCAGCGTCAGGCCGACGGTGATCCCGTAGGCCCAGTTGGTGATGGTGGCGATTCTCACCCTGTGTTTCCTTGCATGCAGATGAAGCGGTTTTAATTATAGAACCCGCCCCCGGTTATGACGGCGGCCCGCTTCAGGGACGGTGCTCGCTGCGGGGGTGTTCAAGGGTCTGAAGAATGATGGCGTGTAGCGTTTCCGCATGGTGGCGTAAAACGAGAAAGACATCGCGATCCAGAGCGCCATTTATAACATCCGTTTCCATAATCTGTAAGGCCTCCTGCCAGGCCATCCCTTTACGATAAGGGCGATTTTCGGTCAGGGCGGTGAAAATATCGGCGATGGAGATAATCCGGTCGGCGAGGGTCAGGTGATCCTTTTCGAGATGCAGAGGGTAGCCGCTGCCATCCAGTTTTTCATGATGATTCGAGGCCCAGTTGATAATGTCGCCAAGCTCGCTGTAGTCGCTCAGGAGATCTCCGGTCATGTAGCTGTGCTCGCGTACCTGACTCAGCTCGTCGTCATCCAGCTCCCCCTCTTTTTCCAGAATAGAAAGAGGGATATAAACTTTACCAATGTCATGCAGATAGCCGGCAACCTGTATTTGCTGGCAGGTGGGCTCTGGCAGCTGCATCCAATGGGCAAGCTGGCGGGCGATTTCCCCGACCATAATACTGTGGCTGGCGGTAAAGCTGCTGTAGGTGTCGACAATTTTGGCAATCAGCAGGCAGACATCTTTCAGACCGTCAATATCCAGATATAGCGTGTTGATGGGGGCAATAATTTCCAGCAGCCGTTGAATATGCCCGGGATGCAGGTGCTGCCAGAAGCTCGCATTTTCAGCGACCTCGCACAGGGTATCGCAGAGCAGCGGATCGATCTCCCGGTGCAGGGTGACGAACTGCTCCACCACTGCCCGCGTGGGCCACGCGGCCACGCGGCTATCCGCCGGCAGCAGCCGTTCAAAGGCATCGGCGAAATAGACAATATGCTGTTCGCGGCTGCCGCGGTGCTCCGGGCTAAAGTGGTGGTCGCGAATAAAGGGGACGATGGGCTGGAAGGTTGCTAACCCCTCAAGCATCGCCGCCCCCTGGCGCTGATGCGGATCGTGGATATTATCGATGGCATCCAGCGAATGGATGGTGCGTCTATCACCCAGTACGCCGATATCGTGCAGCAGCGCGGCGCAAAAAATGGTCTGCTGACGCTCGGCAGGCAGCTCCAGCCTTTGCGCCAGCGTCAGCGCGATTAAGGCCGTTCGTTGCATATGCCGGTGCAGTTCAGGGTTAATGATCTGAATGACGTTGGTGGTCAGCATCAGGGCCGACTTCAGGGCAATGCGCATTTCTGTTCTCCGTTCGCGTCACCTGGCGGGCATAAATGACCTTGAGGGTGACGGAAGTGTCGATAATCTGATCGCAATGCGTGTTGTGTGTTGCTGAACGGGTAAAATCTCATAATGTATGGGGTCATGGCGCCTGCCCGGTTCAGATCCAGTCATGCACCAGATTTGGGCGATGTTGAGGCGAGAACCTTATTATTGTCTGATAGTTAACCATTTACCCCCCGTAAAAGATATCAATTCTGGCAAGCCCTTTGCATTAAGCAAGCGTAAGTTTGATTAATGTCTATGAAGGGAGTGACCTGTATGAATTTTAGAGCATTACTTGCCATTGCGTTACTGACGATAAGCAGCCTGGCGTTTAGCGAGACGCGTTTACCGCATATTGTCATTTTAGCCACCGGCGGGACGATTGCCGGCTCGGCGGCCAGCAATACCCAGACGACGGGCTATAAAGCCGGGGCAATTGGCGTGCAGACGCTGATTAACGCCGTGCCGGAAATCAGTAAAATTGCCCACGTCGAAGGTGAGCAGGTGGCGAATATCGGCAGTGAGAATATGACCAGCGATATTATTCTGCAGCTCTCGAAGCGGGTGAATGCGTTATTAGCCCGGGATGATGTCGATGGCGTGGTGATCACGCATGGCACCGACACCCTCGATGAAACCCCTTATTTCCTCAATCTGACGGTGAAAAGCAATAAACCGGTGGTCTTTACCGCCGCGATGCGTCCGGCGACGGCGATCAGCGCCGACGGACCGATGAATCTGCTGGAAGCCGTCACCGTCGCCGCCGACCCGGATGCCCGCGGGCGCGGGGTAATGGTGGTGCTTAACGACCGCATCGGCGCGGCGCGCTTCGTCACCAAAACCAATGCCACCTCGCTGGATACTTTCCGGGCGTCGGAGGAGGGTTATCTTGGCGTCGTGGTGGGGGGAAAACCCCAGTTTGAAACGCGGGTGGATAAGATCCACACCCTGCGCTCGGTCTTCGATGTGCGTCAGCTGAAGGCCCTGCCGAAAGTGGTGATCATCTATGGTTACCAGGACGACCCGGAGTATATGTATGATGCGGCGATCGCCCATCATGCCGACGGTATTATTTACGCCGGCACGGGGGCAGGTTCGGTGTCGGTACGTAGCGCCGCTGGTATTAAAAAAGCGCAGCAGGCGGGTATCGTGGTGGTGCGCGCCTCCCGCACCGGCAGTGGCGTGGTGCCGCCGGACGAGAGCCAGCCCGGGCTGGTGGCCGATTCCCTCAATCCAGCGAAAGCGCGTATTCTGCTGATGACGGCGCTGACGCAAACGAAAGATCCGCTGCTGATCCAGCAATATTTCCACACCTATTGATCCTCTACGGCCAGAGCATTGTTCGCGCCCTGGCCGTGCTGTTCTCGCAATGACCCGACGCGAGTGCATACCGGCGCCGGGTCATTGTCCGTCATTCATCCCGCCTATTTTTGCGCGCGGGAGGTAAAGAAATATTTTTTTATCAGCCGGCGAGGGCGGCATTAAAATGCCTGCGCAAGGGAAGACGATTATTTTTAAAGCAGGCTTAAATAAGCCTATTCTTAATTATTCTCTTAAGGCGAATTTAATCTTCCTTATGCTGATTGATTACACATGATGCATTCCGCGGCGCACGCGCTTTATTTATCGCGTCCACAAACGACGACGCAACATTATGCACCACGCCGCTGTCCGCGCGGTTTGGCGGACGACAACGCCCCGTAGACAGGGCGTCGCCGGCGAAGGATTCGGTTTTTTCTGCTAGTAACGCGGATGATTAGCGTGAAAATGATATACATGATGAATATATTAAGAGGATATCAAGATTTAAGTTTACATTTGGTAACATTTGTGCCGCAATTATGTTTTTTTGTCAGCACGCTGTTTTTTACTTGCCGGAGGGAATTTCAGCGGATTAGTATTGTCCTACTTGCTGTACGTACCGCCTAATGATGATAAATGGATTCTGTTTTCCTTAAGCGTTACCACATAATTAATGTTTACAGGAAAAATCATGGCCTGCGTATTTAATAAACAACTTTTACACCCGCGCAACTGGCTGACCTGGTTTGGGCTCGGCATCCTCTGGTTGATTGTACAACTGCCTTATCCGCTGCTGCATTTTATCGGCACCAGCGCGGGTCGTCTTTCCCGACGTTTTCTCAAACGCCGCGAACATATCGCCCGGCGCAATATTGAACTCTGCTTCCCGGAGATGTCGCCGGCGGCGCGCGAGACCCTGATCGATCAAAACTTTATGTCGCTGGGAATGGGGCTGATTGAAACCGGCATGGCCTGGTTCTGGAGCGACGAACGGGTCAAAAAATGGTTTGATGTCGAGGGCTTTGCCAACCTTAATCATGCGCTTAGCGGCGGGAAAGGGGTGATGGTCGTCGGCGTGCACTTTATGTCGCTGGAGCTGGGCGGGCGCGCCATGGGGCTGTGTCGTCCAATGATGGCCACCTATCGTCCGCATAACAGTCCGCTGATGGAGTGGGTGCAAACCCGCGGTCGCCTGCGCTCGAACAAAGCGATGATCGATCGTAACAACCTGACCGGCCTGGTACATGCCTTAAAATCAGGAGAAGCGGTATGGTTTGCTCCGGACCAGGATTACGGCCCCAAGGGCAGCGTGTTTGCGCCGTTTTTCTCCGTCCCGCAGGCGGCAACCACCAACGGCACCTATGTGCTTTCCCGCTTATCGGGGGCGAAAATGCTGAGCATCAGCATGGTGCGCAAGCTGGATCGCCAGGGCTACAGCTTGCACATTAGCGAAGTGATGAATGACTATCCGGGTGAGGATAAGCAGATCGCCGCCGGCTATATCAACAAGGTGATTGAGCGCGAGATCCTCCGCGCCCCTGAGCAGTATCTGTGGGTGCATCGCCGTTTTAAAACCCGCCCGCTGGGTGAACCTTCCGTCTATTAACCTTCCCGCACAGGCTGCGCTTTCAAAATCCCGACAGTTGGGGTAACGTGAGCCGGATCATGTTTTAGTCGTGCGCGAAGGAGTGCAGAGTGTTCGCTGAGTTTGGTGTTCTGAATTATTTGACTTACCTGGTCGGGGCGGTGTTTATCATCCTCGTCCCTGGCCCTAATACGTTTTTTGTGCTGAAGACGGGCATTGCCCACGGCGTGAAGAAAGGCTATCTGGCGGCGGCGGGCGTCTTTATTGGCGACGCGGTGCTGATGTTTCTGGCCTTTGCCGGCGTGGCGACGCTGATTAAGACCACGCCGGTGCTGTTTAACGTCGTCCGTTACCTCGGGGCGATTTACCTGCTGTGGCTGGGGGGCAAAATGCTCTATGCGGTGCTGACCCAGCGTGACGGCCAGGCCGACGCCAGCGCAGAGCCGGCGAGCGCGATCCTCAAGCGTTCCCTGACCCTGAGCCTGACCAACCCGAAAGCGATTCTGTTTTATGTGTCGTTTTTCGTGCAGTTTATCGATGTCAACGCCAAAGCCCCCGGGGTGGCGTTCTTTATTCTGGCGCTGACCCTTGAGGTGATTAGCTTCTGCTATATGAGCTTTTTGATCCTCTCCGGCTCGTTTGTCACCCGCTACGTCAAAACCCGCAAGAAGCTGGCTAAACTTGGCAACAGCCTGATTGGCCTGGTTTTCGTTGGGTTCGCCGCGCGCCTGGCTACCCTGCAGTCCTGATCCCCACGGGCCGGTTACCCACAGACCGGCCCGCCGCCTCTTATTCTGTCCTGTAACAAAAACCCTTCATTTTTTATTGCATTGGTGTTACATATACAGCCGTTTATCGCTCAGCAAAAAGGAAGCCCGGATGATTCTGCAAAAACTCCTCAGCAATAAAAACTGCAAAAAATACTGTCTGTCGCTCGCGGCGGTGTTTGCTATCGCGCTGGCGGTGGTGGGACGGGCGACCTTTGGCGGCGTGGTGAGCGAGTACAATATGCCGTACTCGGAGTGGACGACGTCTATGTTCTTCCTGCAGGGGGCGATGGTGACAGTTTACAGCATCGTCTTTACCGCGCTCTTCGCTATTCCGCTCGGCTTTATTTTCCTCGGCGACGAGCGTCAGGATTAAGCGTCAACGGGCGAACCGCGGTTCGCCCTGTCTTATCGGCTCATCAACAGCGTGAAGCATTAATCATCGTCATGATAGTGGTGATGGTGGTGGTTGCGATGGTGGTGATACCCATCGTCAACAATGCATCCCGATAACAGCGTGCACAGCGCAATAATCAACGGTAACACGATCGGCTTTTTCATCCTTACTTCTCCCGCTATTTTTCTTTCCCCGTGGCCGAGAATGCCGCGGCGGATAACGTGAGTGTAAAGCGTTAACTTATTGATGGGATAGGACAACTCCGCAATATCGTCGCGGCGATCACCACCAGCCGAACTGGGCGCCGGCCACCGCCACGATGGCGACAACCAGCATAATAATGGTGCTTTTTTTCATTATGCCCCGCCCGGCGCCGCATAGCCGCCGACAAAAAACCAGCCGAGAAAGACGACGGCGATGATAAAGATCGCCACCGGGAAAAGAATACCCAATTTCATGATAGTGTCCCTGTACCCACGAATGATGCCCTGCATGATACTGGATATCGCGTGACTTTAGTCAATATGAATAAAATTCTCCTGCCGGCGAGACTTTTTATCCTGATACATCGCCTCATCGGCAGCGCGTAAGGCCGCTTCAACATCGATACTCTGCGGATCGCAGATGACCACCCCGAAGCTGGCGCCCTCATAGTTGATACGCTGTTCGCCGAGGAAGTAGACCCCGCACAGGGCCTGGCGCAGGGTGGTGACATACGCCTGCTGCGCTGCAGGCGGCTGGGCGCTACCGACGATCAAAAACTCATCGCCGCCAAGGCGGCCAACGATATCTTCACGGCGCGCGACGGCGGTGAGTCGTTCACCGACCTGCACCAGAAAGCTGTCGCCGCACGGATGGCCGAACCGATCGTTAATGGCTTTGAAACCGTCGAGATCGATAAAAATGAGCGCGACCTGTTGCTGCTGAGCGCGGGCGGAGGCAAAGCGTAGCGCCAGTTGCTTAAACAGCGCGCGGCGGTTAGGGAGCTGGGTGAGCTCATCGGTAGACGAGTGCAGCTCCAGCGCGACGTTTGCCGCCTGCAGCTGTTGCACCAGGGTGTCTTTTTCCACGTAGTGGGAAATGAGCTTCGCGAACAGGCCCATGACCTGTTCACCTTCAAGGTTATAAGGCTGTTGTTGCCGGCTGGTGGCGCAGAGGGTACCGAACAGAGATCCGTCGGCCAGGCGCACAGGAATGCTTAAAAAGGTGGCGATCCCCAGCTCCTGGGCGGCGATGCAGGAGTGCCAGCGACGGGCGACGTCATTGCTAAACGTACACTGATCCTCAAGGGCGCGTTTGCACAGGGATTCATCCCAGGGGACGGAAAACCCTTCCGGGATCTGCATTTCGCTGCTGTTGTGGGCGAACATGATCTGCTGCCGCTGGGCGTTGATATCGATGCGGGTAAGGTAGGTGGACTCCATTCGCGTCACCGCCTCCAGCATCTCCAGCAGCTGGCGCACCAGGGTTTCCAGGGACTGTTCCGTAGCGAGGGTTTGCGACACCCGGGCAAGAATAAAATCTGACATGAATAATACAGCTCCAGCACGCCAAACGTCACCCCAGCATATTGGGCTGCAAACGGACATCAGCGTCGAATAAACAGTGATATTTTTAAATTTATCACATCTTTCTGGGGAATACTTGTCGACTCGCCGGGAAAAAAGCCCCGTCGGGGGCGACGGGGAAAAACTCATTGATTATGGAATGATCTGTTCTCTGGTCAGTTCGAGAACAGGGGCTACTCTACGGGGGAAAAGTGCAGGCAAGATGGAGAAACCATGGAGATTCAGGCTAAAATCCCCGGGAATTGGAGAAAGGGAGAAAAGATGAAAAAGTTACTGGCTATATTGCCCCTGGCGCTGGCCGGCTGTGCCCAGCCGCAGCCCACCGCGCCGACGAAAACCATCGGCATGCCCAATCCCGCGGCGGTCTACTGCCAGCAATCCGGCGGCACCCGGGTGCCGGTGCAAACGCCGCAGGGCGTCAGCACCCAGTGCAAGCTGCCCAGCGGCGAAACCCTCGATGAGTGGGCGCTATGGCGCCGGGACCATCCGGCTAAATCGTAACCGGCAGGGCCGCCAGCCAGGCGGCCAGCACCCGGGCATGATTCTGCTCGGTGTTCTTCGCGGCGTACAGCAGCGTCAGCGTCTGGCGCTGCGCCAGCGCCGCCAGCCGCAGGCCCGTGTCGCGATGGGCGTCGAGCTCCTGACGATAGTGCTGGCTGAAGTGGTCGAAATCGATCGCCTCGCCGTGAAAGGCTTTCCGCAGCTCAGCGGACGGCGTTAACTCTTTACACCACTCATCACAGGCCAGCGCCTCTTTTTTAATCCCCCGCGGCCAGAGACGGTCGACCAGCACCCGGTAGCCGTCGCTGCTTTCCTGCGGATCGTACACCCGTTTACATTGAATCATCATCCTGCTCCCTCTGTGCCATCCAGGCGAGCAACTGCGGGATCTGCCCGTCGGAAAACACCGTGATGCCGTGGGCGCGCAGCAGCTCGGCGGCCACGCCGGCGCCCGCTTTGCGCCGCCCGCGAAAGGAACCGTCATAGATAAACTGGCTGCCGCAGGTGGGGCTGCCGTCGGTGAGTAACGCCGCCTGACAGCCCGCTTCCCGGGCGGCGCTGAGCGCCAGCCAGGCAGCCAGCTGATAATGTCCCGTGACGTCGCGGCCGTCGCTTTCCACGATCCGCGCCCGCCCGGCAAGCACATCGCCGCCGGCGCCGTCGACGATCTCCGCCGGCAGGCGGGGCGTCGGCAGACCGGCCGCCAGCTCCGGGCAGTGGATCACCAGACGATCCGCCTGCTGCCAGCGGGACAGGGTCGCCGCCAGCTGCGCTTTCTCGCTACCGTTATATCGCACCTGGAATCCCATCAGGCAGGCGCTGACCAAAAGCTTACTTTTCATCCTCTCTCCCTTTTGCGCTTGCTCCAGTATACCTCACCCGCCGGCCACGGCGGTGGGGTGAAAATAAGGATTGTGTTCCACAGAGGGGATCGCTATCCTGACGTGCCTTGTGCTGCTCGTCTCGTCCAGACATAAGGAACCTGCTATGAAAACTCCTTTACGCCTCGCCCTTGTCGGCGATTATCACCCCGATATTGTTGCCCATCAGGCCATTCCCCTGGCAATAGACGATGCTGCCGCCGTGCTGGAGCAGCCGGTGAAATATGACTGGCTCGCCACCCCGTCGATCGCCTCCGGCGACGCGCTGGCGGAGTACGATGCCGTCTGGGTCGTTCCCGGCAGCCCGTATCGTCACCCGGAAGGCGCGTTTACCGCTATCCGCTATGCCCGTGAAAACAGCATTCCTTTCCTCGGCACCTGCGGCGGCTTTCAGCACGCGGTGATTGAATACGCCCGTAACGTGCTCGGCTGGCAGGATGCCGGTCATGCGGAAACCGACAGCGAAGGGCGGATGGTGATCGCGCCCCTCAGCTGCTCGCTGGTGGAGGCTTCTGCCGTCGTCGAGCTGCGGGCGAATACGCTGATTGCCCGCGCCTATGGTCGGGAGAGCATTGAAGAGGGCTACCACTGCCGCTACGGTGTGGACAGCGCGTTTGCCGCGGAGCTGGAGCAGGGCGATCTGCGCGTCACCGGCTGGGATGAAGAGGGTGAGATCCGCGCCGTCGAGCTGGTGACGCACCCGTTTTTTGTCGCCACCTTGTTCCAGCATGAGCGCCACGCGCTGGACGGGCGTCCTGCGCCGCTGGTGCAGGCGTTGCTGCGCGCCGCGGCACAATAACCCTACCGGCAGCGCCCGCTGCCGGTCATCTTCAGGGATGAATCTCCCGGTCGCGCCCGGCGAGGGCGCCGCAGATCGCCATCACCAGCGAAATCAGCGCCACCGCCAGCAGCGGAATATGCCAGTCGCCATTGGCATCGTGGATCCTGCCCATCAGCGGCGGCCCGCAGGCGGCCAGCAGATAGCCGACGCTCTGCGCCATCCCCGACAGCGCCGCGGCCTGGTGCGCCGAGCTGGCGCGCAGGCCGATAAACGTCAGGCCGAGGATCATCGTGGCTCCGGAGCCAAAGCCGAACAGCAGCGTCCAGCCGATCGCCAGCCCTGGCAGTAGCCACAGCCCGGCGGCGCTGATGGCGCACATCAGGGCGACCAGCACCGCGATCCCGCGCTGGTCGCGCAGCCGATGCAGGATCAGCGGTATCGCCAGGCCGGGCGCAGCGGTCGCCAGCTGCAGCAGGCCATGCAGCGAGCCGGCCTGCGCTTCGCTATAGCCCATACTCTGCAGAATCGACGGCAGCCAGCCGATAATCACGTAATAGACCAGCGAGTTGATGCCGAGGAACAGCGTCACCTGCCAGGCCAGCGCCGACCGCCAGATCCCCCGGTTATGCATGGCGCCTGAGCCGGTCAGCGGGGCCTCCGCTTGACGCCGGGACTGCGGCAGCCAGCTGAGGAGCGCCAGCAGCGGAAAGATCATCAGCAGCAGCAGCGCCCCGCGCCAGCCGAATCCGGCCATCGCCACGGGGACCACCAGCGCCGAGCCTAGCGCCGCTGCGCCGCCCATCGTCAGGGAATAGGCGCCGGTCATCCGCGCGACATGCTGCGAGAAATCCCGTTTAATCAGCCCGGGCAGCAGCACGTTTCCCAGCGCAATGCCGCAACCGATCACCGCCGTGCCGATAAACAGCCATGCAGCGGAGGGCAGGGAGCGCAGGGCAATGCCGGCGCAGATCAGCAGCATCGCCAGCAACAGGCTGCGCTCCATGCCGAACCGGCGGGCAACCCCTGCCGCCAGCGGCGAGACAAGGCCAAAGGCCAGCAGCGGCAGGGTGGTGAGCAGCCCGGTCTGCGCGGTGGTCAGGCCATAGTCGCTACGAATCGCGTCCAGCAGCGGCGCCGCGCCGGTAAAGACCACGCGCAGGGTGGTGGCGATGAGCAGGATACCGGCAATCAGCAGCGCGGAGCGGCGGCCGGTGGAGGAGGTCACAGAAGACATATCATTCTCAAGGTAACTAAAGAGGGGGGTTACGATAGCGACTTTGTCCTCTGTTTAAATCAAGCTAAAATGACAGATTATCGCTAATATCGGACAACATGATGATCGGACTGGGTCTGGATGGTTATGAACCGGACAGTGGCCACGAATCGGCCATTGCCTTTCGTATTCGGGTGGTGGAGGCGGAGCAGTATATTCCGGCGCATTCCCACCGTAAGGGGCAGCTGATCCTCGCCCTGCACGGCGCCTTAACCTGCGAGGTGGAGAACGCGATGTGGATGGTGCCACCGCAGTATGCGGTGTGGGTCCCGGGGCAGCTTTCCCACAGTAACCGCGCCACCCCCGGCGCCCTGGTGTGCTTCCTGTTCATCGAGCCGGGCGCCGCGCCGATGCCGGACCGCTGCTGTACGTTAAAGATTTCCCCGCTGGTGCGGGAGCTGATCCTCGCCCTGGCGGAACGCGGCGGGGAGTCGCTGGCCGCCCCCGCCACGGCCCGGCTGGTGCAGGTTCTGTTTGATGAGCTGCCCCGTCAGCCGCAGGAGCACCTGCAGCTGCCGGTATCGAACCACCCGAAAATTCGCCAGATGGTGACGATGATGGCCGAGGATCCGGCGCGCTGGCAGACCCTGAGCCAGTGGGCGGCGGAGTTCGCGATGAGCGAGCGCAATCTGGCGCGGCTGGTGGTGCGTGAAACGGGGCTGAGCTTTCGCCGCTGGCGCCATCAGCTGCAGCTGATCCTTGCACTGCAGCTGCTGATCCGCGGGCAGACGGTGCAGCAGACGGCCCAGGCGCTGGGCTACGACTCCACCACCGCCTTCATCACCATGTTTAAGAAAGGGCTGGGGCAGACGCCGGGCCGCTATCACGGCAGCCTGGCTACGACTTCCCAATAAACAGCGAGATGATCCCGGCGGCAATCAGCGGCCCGACCGGGACGCCGCGAAACAGGGCGACGCCAAGCACCGTACCGACCAGCAGCCCGGCCACCAGATGCGGCTGGGAGCCCATCAGCGAGACGCCGCGTCCGCCAAGCCACGAGACAAACACCCCGACCGCAATCGCCAGCAGCGATTTCCAGTTCATAAAGGAATGGATCAGCGTCGATGGCGGCAGCGTGCCGCTGGCGATGGGCGCCATCACGCCGATAGTCAGAATGATGATCCCGACGGTCAGGCCCTGCTTCTCAATCCAGGGAAAGAAGGCGTTCAGCGGCGTGACGCGCACGATAATCAGCACGAGGATGGAGATTGCTACGGTGGTGTTATGACTGATAAAGCCGAGCGCCGCCAGACCCAGCAGGATCAACAGGGTGGTATCAAACATGTACAGAGGTCCTTGCCAAAAAAAGAATGCCAAAAAATATCCTGCTGACTCTACGCATCGTGGCGTGAATAAACAGGATTTTTACGCCATGCGGCGGAAATCAGGGCCGATGCCCGGTTAGCTAAGACGGCGAAAGGTCGCGATCTCCGGTCGGGCGATATGTAAATAGTCTTCGGTATCGAGAATGATCGATCGGTCCAGGCGCCCGGCGTTAAAGGCGATTTGTGGGAAGCGCTCAAACAGCAGCGGGTCGGCCACCAGCCGCAGCGCCGGATGGAAACTGAAGGGGGGAATGGCGCCGAACGCGCAGGCGGTGAGCGCTTCCACTTCCGCCGGGCTGGCCAGCGAGGCTTTGCTGCCGCCGATATGCCGGGCCAGGCTGGCGAGGTCGGCCTGCCGATCGGCGGCGAGGATCGCCAGCACATGCTGGTTGACGCCGTTTCCTTTGACTTTACAGACTAACGCTTTCGCGCCCTGGCCAAGCGCAGTGCCGCGGATCGCCGAGACGGCTTCGCACTGGCCGACCGCCTCGTGCGCCATCACCCGATAGCGCGCCTGATGTTCGTCGAGCAGCGCGCACAGCCGCTGATGGATATTACCTTCTACTGCTTCAAGCATAGCGTCCTCCTGACTTCATAAAGCAGCCAGCTTAGCGCTGTTGCGCCGGCCTGCCAACGGTGGGCCGGCAAATTCACGATTCACTCATTATTGCTTCACAGTGCTGTGGTGCAATCCCGCAGGGCTGGATGAGTTTTGTAAATAAAAAAAAGAATGATTTTC
This sequence comes from Klebsiella sp. 2-CIP_Kleb., assembly GCF_050378715.1. Taxonomy (NCBI): domain Bacteria; kingdom Pseudomonadati; phylum Pseudomonadota; class Gammaproteobacteria; order Enterobacterales; family Enterobacteriaceae; genus Klebsiella; species Klebsiella sp. 2-CIP_Kleb. The sequence goes on along the minus strand of NZ_JBNRLG010000008.1, from coordinate 169,967 downwards.
ATTTTCAATCGAACTTTTTTTATTTCGCTCAGTCTCTATCGGACGACACAGAATATTAATGATTGCCGTAATGAGGTTAGGATGATGCACGATGCAACCATGCAGGGTTCCCCACGCAAGAAGTTTAATAAAATAAGGGAGCTCAACAGACGGCGAAATTACTTTACTAAGAAAGTACGTAATGCCCTGCGGGTGGGCGTGGCGAAAGCGCTCTGGGATCTCCGGCGCCGTCAGCCGGTGGATTTGTCGTCCGCGAAAACCGTCTTACTGATGCGCAATGAGGGGGCGGTCGGCGATGTGGTGGTGGATTCCGCGCTGGTGAAATGCCTGCATCAGTCAGGCTATATCGTTGATTTCCTGCTGACGACCTCTAATAGCCAGGTGATGCGTTATAACCCGCGGATCCGCTATATTTATGAAGCTGAACCGGTTACGTCCGCCGATTTTTTGCGAAAATTTAATCATAACGTTCCCCGCGATGTTATTAATGAACTGGCTAATAATAAGTACGATATTATTATTGACCCTTCGCTGTTCGATATTCCCGTGCATCGCCTGCGGCTTTTCCGACAAATAAAAGCGAAATCGGTGCTCGGGTTTAATAAATGGCCGTCGATTAAGCATTATTCCCACTCTTTTGATTTTGACTGCCAGCGCTGGCACGTGACGAAAACGTTCGAGTTGATCGCCGATTATCTCAAACTGGACACCCGCGGGCTGGACGCTTACGACCTGGCGGTGCCCGGGCCGATTATGCAGGAGGTGGCGCAGTATCTGGCGTCGCTGAGCAGAAAAGCGGTAGTGATTAATATTTTTGCCGGCCATGGCGACCGCAGTCTCTCGCAGACGCAGTTGGCCGAACTGCTTGACAAGCTGCTGGCTCGCCATCCGGGGATCGCGGTTATTCTGCTCGATCACCGGCGTGAGATCCGCATCCCGCTGCCGCCGGAGGTGGTGATTAACCCATTTAACACGTTACACCATGCGATGGCGCTGATTGCCCAGGCGGAGCTGATTATCTCCCCGGACACCTCGGTGGTGCACATGGCGGCGGCGTGGAACAAACCGCTGATCGCGGTCTACAAGGACGTTCTGCTTAATAATCGGCTGTGGGCGCCGGGCTATGACAACGCCAGACAGATTATTGTTAAATGCGGGAAGGTGCATGAGCATCGCGAACTGGTGGATAAAATTATAGCGGCGCTACCGGAGACGCTGTGAGGGCGATGAGGAAAGGTCGGCAGGCATGCCCGGGAAGCTCACCTGCTGGCCGTATGCAAGAGCCAGCAGGTGAGCGAAGGTTGCATTGCCAGTCTGCAACCGCCGCTATTGTACTGTTGCCCGTGGCTCTGCCACATCCGGGAAAGCTCTTAAAGAGGGGGGCGCCGCGACTAACGGGCGGCATTACTCTTCAGTGAGCCACATGTCCGCCTCTTCAAACATCTCCTGCACCGTGCGGCTGATCAGCTCTTTTTCATGCTTGCTGGCGTCGGTGTTGATCGCCGGCAGCGTCATCATCGGCTTCACGCGCACTTCCGCCTCCGGGAAAATGCGCTGCATGCGTTTGGTCAGCTCGTTAAGAATGGTCTCTCTGGCGCCCGGCAGCCCGGCAAAATTGCGCTTGTCATAAATCAGTTCCACAAACATCTTCTGTCCTCTGTATGCTGATCGCGGGCGTTAGTTTTACTGTATTAATGTACAGTGTCAAGCGAATGCCGCGGCGCGGCGCATCTACCACCTCGCGCGGCGGGCGGGCTGCGCGCAAAAGCAGCAAACGGTTCGCGGGCGCTGAAGAGGACCCCCATTGACATCAAGGAGTTATTTCAGTGCTGGCGATTGATAGCTGGAGCCGATATTGACCGGCAAAACAGGCAAAACTACTGTATATATATTCAGTTTTATGTGGTGGGTTAAAAAATGAACTTTTACACGCCGGTTGAGCTACGTCAGATTGTCTCCTTTCCCTTTTTTGCCGACCTGGTGCAGTGCGGCTTTCCCAGCCCGGCCCAGGACTATGTCGAGAAGCGAATCGACCTCAACGAGCTGCTGGTGCAGCATCCCAGCGCGACCTATTTTGTCAAAGCCGCAGGCGACAGCATGATCAATGCCGGCATTGACGAAGGCGATCTGCTGGTGGTGGACAGCGCGCGTAAAGCGGAGCATGGCGATATCGTCATTGCCGCCGTCGGCGGCGAATTTACGGTAAAAAAGCTGCAACTTCTGCCCCGGGTGCAGCTTAACCCGATGAACCCGGCCTATTCGCCCATCGTGGTCGGCCGCGAGGAGACGCTCGATATTTTCGGCGTGGTGACCTACATCATCAAGGCGGCGGGTTGATCATGTTCGCGCACTGTGATGTGAACGCCTTTTATGCGAGCTGCCAGACCGCCTTCCGGCCAGACCTGAAGGGGCGGCCGGTGGTGGTGCTGTCGAACAACGATGGCTGTGTGATCGCCCGCTCGGCGGAGGCGAAGCCGTTTGTGAAAATGGGCGAACCCTACTTTAAGCAGAAGGCGGCGTTTCTTCGCCACGGCGTCGTGGCGTTCAGCAGCAACTATGAGCTGTACGCCGACATGTCCAACCGGGTAATGACCACCCTGGAAGAGCTCGCCCCGCGCTGCGAAATTTACAGTATCGATGAAGCCTTTTGCGATGTCAGCGGCGTGCGCCACTGCAAAGATCTGACCGACTTTGGCCGGGAAATCCGCGCCACGGTGCAGCAGCGCACCCATCTGACGCTGGGCGTCGGGATCGCCCCGACCAAAACCCTGGCGAAGCTGGCCAACCACGCGGCGAAGCAGTGGCAGCGGCAGACGGGCGGGGTGGTGGATTTATCCTGCCCGCAGCGGCAGCGGAAGCTGATGGCGCTGTTGCCGGTGAGTGAGGTCTGGGGCATCGGGCGGCGGATCGGTAAAAAGCTCGAGGCAATGGGGATCGGCACGGTACTCCAGCTGGCGGAGAGCGATATCCGCTTTATCCGCAAGCACTTCACGGTGGTGCTTGAGCGAACGGTACGGGAGCTGCGCGGCGAGCCTTGCCTGGCGCTGGAGGAGTTTGCTCCCGCTAAGCAGGAAATTATCTGCAGCCGCTCGTTCGGGGATCGCATTACGGCCTATGAGGATATGCGCCAGGCGATCTGCAGCTATGCCGCGCGGGCAGCAGAAAAGCTGCGCGGTGAGCATCAGTACTGCCGGTTCGTCTCCGCCTTTGTCAAAACCAGCCCCTTCGCGCTGAATGAACCCTATTACGGCAACAGCGCCTCACTGAAGCTGCTGACGCCGACGCAGGATTCCCGGGATATTATCGCCGCGGCGACAAACTGCCTGGATGCCATCTGGAAAGCGGGGCATCGCTATCAGAAGGCCGGGGTGATGCTCGGCGATTTCTACAGCCAGGGCGTCGCCCAGCTGAACCTGTTCGACGAGCTTGCCCCGCGGCAGAACAGCGCCAGGCTGATGCAGGTGCTCGACCAGCTGAATGCGAAAAACGGCAGGGGGGCGCTCTATTTTGCCGGCCAGGGGGTCCAGCAGCAGTGGCAGATGAAGCGAGAGATGCTATCGCCGCGCTACACCACGCGATACGGCGACCTGCTCCGCGTCAGATAACGCGCGCTATCCCTGCACCGCAGACGGAAAAACCGCCGCCAGCCAGTCAATAAAGACGCGGAGCCGGGGCGGGACGTGCCGGTGCCGGGCATAGACAACGTGAAAAGGATAGGGGGCCGGGCGCCAGGCGCTGAGGATCTCCACCAGCTTGCCGCTCGCCAGCGCCGGTTTCAGCGAATAGGTAAAGGTCTGCACAATGCCTAAGCCCGCCTCGCCGGCGGCAATATGCGCGTTGCTCTCATTGATGCCGAGATGGTGCTCCGTCTTCAGCTCGGTGCTGACGCCGTGACGGGCAAAACGAAACGGAAACGCTCTGCCGCTGGCCGGCGACAGGTAGCTGATGAGCCGGTGGCCATGGTTCAGTTCATTCGGTGAGGCGGGCGTACCATAGCGCTGAAGATAGCCCGGGGTGGCGCAGGTAACCAGCGCCGCCTCGCCGATTTTACGGGCAATCAGCGTCGAGTCTTCCATCGGTCCGCCGCGGATGGCGCAGTCAATATTGCCGCCGATCAGGTCCGAGGGCTTATCGGCCACTTGCAAATCGATACGGATATCCGGCCAGGTGGTCATAAAGTCCGCCAGCAGCGGGATCAGCACATCGCGCGCGGTCGACCCGCCGATGGCGATCCGCAGATGGCCCTTTGGCTTATTGCGGGCGGTATTGAAGGCGGCGTCGATCTCTTCCAGGTCTTCCAGCAGGCGCCGGGCCTTTTCATAGTATTCCCGTCCTTCCGGCGTCACGGTGATACGCCGCGTAGTGCGCTGCAGGAGAGAAACCCCAAGATGCGCCTCCAGTTGCTGAATGGTTTTGCTGAGGGTGGCGTTGGGCATATTCAGCGAGTCCGCGGCGCGGGTAAAGCTGCCGGCTTCGACAACGCGGGTGAAGGCTTTAAGAGCTGAAAACCGGTCCATTATTCGCTTTATCCTGGTTACTGGAGGTGATTATCCACCGAGGGGAAGAGTGTTTTTCAGATTAGGCCATTTTTCCGCCTCGCCGGGACGATTACAGTGCTTTCCATACCCGGCGGGCGCTTTCGCGAGCCTGGCCTGTTTATACTCTAACCAAGGAAATGCACCATGAGCAAAAAACTTGCGGATAAAGTGGCGTTAGTCACCGGCGGCAGCGCCGGGATTGGCCTGGCGTCGGCGAAAGCGCTGGCGGAGCAGGGCGCGAAGGTGTACATCACCGGCCGCCGTCAGGAGGAGCTGGATGCGGCGGTAAGATTCATCGGACCCGCCGCCCGCGGGATCCGCGCTGATGCCGGCGTGTTAAGCGACCTTGACGCGGTATTTGCGACCATTGCCGACGAGTCCGGCCGGCTGGATGTACTGTTCGCCAATGCCGGCGGCGGAGAAATGCTGCCGCTCAGCGCCGTTACCGAAGCGCACGTTGACCGGATTTTTGCCACTAACGTGCGCGGGGTGGTGTTCACCGTGCAGAAAGCGCTGCCGTTGCTCACCGACGGCGCCTCGGTGATTTTGACCGGCTCTACGGCGGCGGTAAAAGGGACGGCTAACTTCAGCATCTATAGCGCCAGTAAGGCCGCAGTACGCAGCCTGGCGCGCTCCTGGGCGCTGGAGGTTAGCGACCGCGGGATCCGCATTAATGTGGTCAGCCCGGGGCCGGTACGTACCCCGGGTCTGGGAGGGCTGGTGGCGGAGGCGGATCGCCAGGGCTTGTTCGATGCTCTGGCCGCCGGCGTACCGCTCGGGCGGCTGGGCGAGCCGGAGGAGATTGGCCGGACGGTGGTGTTTTTAGCGTCGGATGAGTCGAGCTTTATTAACGCCGCAGAGATCTATGTCGACGGCGGGCTGGCGCAAATCTAAGCGCCGGCTGACGCCAGGCGAGTCGTCCCAGCGGAGACCGGGGCGGCTCGCCGTGTTGGCGATCGCTGACGCACCGTCCGGAGGCAGCTTATTGCGCGCCCAGCTGTTTCATCAGCGTCAGGTTATCTTCAATATGCCAGTTGGCGGTAATTTTACCGCCGCGGATCTGATAGATATCGGTGGCGATAAAATCGATATTTTGTCCCTTACCCTGCCGGGTGCCGAAGGTCCCGGTAAAGTGGCCATGAAAATGTAAGTGTGAGACCACCCGGTCACCGGCCACGATCATTTGTTCGACATCACAGCGTAAATCCGGCACCGCCTGGCGAAACGCTCTGGAGGCGAGGATCGCCCCTTCCGGCCCCTGTCGGCGACCTTCCGGGGGCGTTTTATCGATAAAATTCTCCGCCAGCGCCGCCCGGGCCAGCGCGGCATCACCGGTATTCCAGAACGTGGCATACTGCCTGGCGACATATTCATTGGCGGCGCGTGTGGCCGCGGGAAGGCTGCCGTCAGCGATGAGTTGCGCCGGCTTCAGCAGATCCTGTTGGGCTGCATACGCGGAGCCGGACATTGCGACAAGCAGCAGCGCGGTGGCGCAGCGATGGCGCGTGAGGCCGCGTCTGGCCAGCGTGCGGGCAACCGCGACACCACGGCCGGCAGGTAACATTTTGCGGGTCATTTTCACTCTTTATGCTCCGTATAGAAGGGATAGTCGGTATAGCCCGCCTCCGTGCCGCCAAACAGCGTGCCGGGATCGCTGACGGTAGCCAGCGGCCAGCGATGCAGAAGCCGCTGCGGCAGGTCGGGATTAGCAATAAACGTCCGGCCGAAAGCCACGAGGTCGGCGAGACCGGCGTCAAGAATGCGCTCCGCCTTCTGCTGATCGTAATTCCCGGCCACGATCAGCGTGCCGCTGAAGGTCGCGCGCAGCGCGTCGCGGAAGTGTCGGGGAACGGCTGGGGCATCGTCCCAGTCCGCCTCCGCCAGATGGATAAAGGCGATGCCCTGCTGTTCGCACCAGGCCGCCAGGGCAAGGATGGCATCGATCACCTGCGGGTCATTCATCCCGCGCTGGGTAATGAAGGGGGAAAGGCGGATGCCCGTCCGCTCGCGGCCGATTGCGTCGCCGATGGCGGTCAGCACCTCCTGGGCAAAACGGATCCGGTTGTTCAGGCTGCCGCCGTACTCATCGGTACGCTGGTTGGCGGTCCGCCGCAGGAACTGGTCGATCAGATAGCCATTGCCGCCGTGTACTTCCACGCCGTCAAACCCCGCCGCGATCGCATTGCGCGCTGCCTGACGGTAATCGGCGACAATACGCTGGATATCCGACCGGGAGAGCGCCCGCGGCGGTGAACAGTCCACCATCTGGCCCCGGCCCTGCTCATCCACCACCCAGACCTGGGCGTCCGGCGCCAGCGCCGAGGGGGCCACGGGTTGACCATCCGTATGAAAACGGGCGTGCGACATGCGTCCCACGTGCCAGAGCTGAGAAAAAATAACGCCGCCGGCCTGATGTACGGCGCGGGTCGTCAACTGCCAGCCGGCAATCTGGTCTGCGGAATGCAGGCCGGGCGTCCAGGAATACCCCTGTCCCTCGGGAGAGATTTGCGTCGCTTCCGTAACGATCAATCCCGCGCTGGCGCGCTGGCGGTAATACTCCGCCATCAGCGCGGAGGGGATATTTCCCGGCTGCAGCGCGCGCGCCCGGGTCATGGGAGCCATGACGATACGGTTTTTCAGCGGCAGCGTACCGATGCGATGACGATCAAAAAGTGAGAGCGTGTTCATAGTGGTGTCCCTTGCGAAGTGGAATGGAAATCACTTTACAGTCGGGAGCTGATTTTGATAATTAGACGAAAAATAGATTCACTTTTCGGGATATACGAAAAATGGGCAAGCTGGAAGATATGGCGCTACTGGTGGCAGTCGCCGAGGCGGGGGGACTCTCCGCCGCCGGTAGACGGTTGTCGCTTTCGCCGGCCACCATGACGGCCCGCCTGAAGGCGATGGAAGAGCGTTACCAGACCCGCCTGTTCCATCGCTCCACGCGCGCTATCACCCTGACCAACGCGGGGGAAGATTTTTATCATGCCGCGCGGCGCGTACTGGAGGAGGCGCGCCACGCCGAGTCGTTGCTGACGCAAAAAGAGGGCGTCCTGAGCGGCGATATTCGCCTTTCCGCCCCCTCCGACTTTGGCCGACAATACCTTAGCCCGGCCATCGTCGACTTTACCCGCCGTCACCCGGAAGTGACCTTTTCCGTCTACTTAGGCGAGCGTGTGGAGGATCTGGTCGCCAACCGGCTGGATATGAGCATTCGCGTCGGTAATCTGCCGGACAGCAGCCTGGCCATCCGCCACATCCGTCCTAACCACCGGGTGCTGGTGGCCTCGACGGCTTACCTTGCCGCCCGTGGAACGCCGGCTTCGCCCGAGGCGCTGCATCATCACCGCTGCCTGGCGCTGGAGCGGCATGGTGTGGTGATGAACGAGTGGCGCTTTGAGGAGGCGGGAAAAGAGCAGATCATCCGGGTGACGCCGGCGATGGTCTGCGACGATGGGGCGCTGCTGCGGCAGTGGGCGCTCAGCGGGTCGGGGATCGCCGGTAAATCATGGTGGGATGTGAAGAGGGATGTCGAGGAGGGGCGGCTTCAGGTGCTGTTTGCCGATCGCTTCACCGGATTCAGCCCCTTAGACCGCAAGGAGGTTGGGCTGCAGTTTGTCTTTCCCCAGCGAAAGCTGCAACCGCCGCAGGTGTCGGCGTTTATGGCGTTTTTTATCGACTGGCTGGAGAAGTGACGGGCAGCGCGGTTCGCCATGCTCAGGAGCGCAAAGGATGGCCCCCGGGTGTTAGACCAGCCTATAGAGTCTTGATCTCAAATATGATTAGATAGCTTTCACTTAAAACCAGTCAGTGGCTGCCATGAATCTCAGGGAAAAAATCATTAATGAATTCGGCGGGTTGTCGCCCGAGCTGCAACGCGCCGCCGAGTTCTCACTGCAAAATGCCAGTCAGCTGGTGGTGTTATCAATGCGTGCCTTCGCGGCGGAAGCCGGGGTAAAACCGGCGACGCTGCTGCGTCTGGCGCAGCGACTGGGCTACCGCGGCTGGAGCGAGCTGAAAAGTGATTTCATTGACGATCTGGGGCTGCGCAATGATACATACGTATCAAAAGCGGAAAAAATGATGGCCCGCGGGACGCAAACGCAGCTGTATAAAGAGGTTTTTCAGGCGCATCAGGCGAATCTGACCTTTACGCAAAATGAAAATGCCCAGGAGATGGAGCAGGCGGTGACCTTGCTCGATAGCGCGGAGAATGTCTATATCTGCGGATTCCGCGCCAGCTTTCCGATCGCGTGGTCGCTGTTCTATGTCTATCGACTGTTTAACCGCCAGGTGTCATTGATCGATGGCCTGGCCAGCAATATCGAAGTTTTTACCCGCGAACTAACCGCCCGGGACTGCGTCTTACTCACCAGCTTTGCTCCCTATTCACGCGAATCACTGGATGTTTTACAGGCAGCCCGGCAGGCCGGGGCGAAGATCCTCGCCATTACCGACTCGCCGGTTTCCCCCTTAGCGCAGGCGGCAGACTGCACGCTGCTGTTCTCCATCGACAGTCCGTCATTTTTCCCTTCCGTGGTCTCCGGCATGGGCCTGGCGGAGTGCCTGCTGGCGATGCTGGTGGTGCGCCACGGTCGGGAGGCGGTGAGTAAAATTGAAAATGCCGAACGCTATCTTATTGAGTCTGGCGCCTACGTGATCCCCGGTAAGTCCTGATAAATGATTCAAATGTATCAGTTATAAGAATAACGGATGCATTTATATCTTTAATTCGTTGACGTGATCCAAATGGATCCTGCAAGATACGCTCAATTCATGTAGCGGATTCAGGAGCAGAACCCAGTATGAGTCATGTCATTCACCGCAGCCTGCGTAGCACGCCGATGGTGGCTTCACGTGCGCAAGGGGCCTATATCTTTGATGCCCAGGGAAAACCGTATCTTGATGCCTGCGGCGGGGCGGCGGTTTCCTGCCTCGGACACGCGCATCCTGATGTGCTGGCGGCGATGCACCGCCAGATCGATCGGCTGGCCTATGCGCATACCAGCTTTTTCACCAGCGATGCCGTCGAGCAGCTTGCCGAACATCTCACCCGTACGGCGCCCGGCGAGCTTAACTACGCCTACTTTGTCTCGGGCGGTTCTGAGGCGGTAGAGACGGCGCTGAAGATGGCGCGGCAGTACTTTGTGGAGATCGGCCAGCCATCGCGCACCCGCTTTATCGCCCGTAAACAGAGCTATCACGGCAATACGCTGGGCGCGCTGGCGGTGGGGGGGAACGAATGGCGCCGTCGTCAGTTTGCTCCCTTATTAATGGATGTTATCCGCGTCTCCGCCTGCAATGAGTACCGCGATCGTCGGGCTGACGAGACCCAACAGCAATATACCGAGCGCCTGCTTAATGAGCTGGAGCAAGCCATCCTTGAGGCCGGCCCGGAAACGATCATCGGTTTCTGTGCCGAAACCGTGGTGGGGGCGACGACGGGAGCCACGCCGCCGACGCCGGGCTATCTGCAAGGGGTCCGCCGCCTGTGCGACAAATACGGCATCCTGTACATCGCGGATGAGGTGATGTGCGGTATGGGGCGGACCGGGACGCTGCATGCGTTTGAACAGGATGACGTGGTGCCCGATTTAGTGACCATCGCCAAAGGACTCGGCGGAGGCTATCAGCCGATTGGGGCGGTGCTGGCGAGTGAGACTATCGTCTCCGCGCTGAAGGCGGGCAGCGGGTTGTTCCAGCATGGTCACACTTACATTTGTCATGCCACCGCCGCGTCGGCAGCCCTGGCGGTGCAGCAAGTGATCGCGCGGGATAATTTGCTGGACGCCGTCAAACAGCAGGGCGCCTATCTGCACAAGGCGCTGCGCGAGGTGCTGGGGGAGTTACCGCATGTCGGTGATACGCGCGGACGCGGCCTGTTTGCGGGGGTCGAGCTGGTGCGTGATAAAGACGACAAAACGCCGTTCGATCCTTCCCTGAAGCTGCACGCTGCGATCAAAGCAAACTGCATGGCGCGTGGACTGATGGTCTATCCCATGGGCGGCACCATCGATGGCCAGTCTGGCGACCACATTCTGATTGCACCGCCGTTTATCATCACCCCGGCGCAGCTCGATTTTGTGGTCGATACCCTGAACTGCGTGATCCGTGAAGAGACGGGGAAATTATGAGCAATCGTTTACCGCCCCTGGCGGAACAGGAATGGGACGTTCAGCAGCGTCAGTTAGCGGAAGAGATTATCAACGGACCGCGCGGCGCCTTGCTGCCGCCCTTTGAACCGCTGCTGCGGAGCCCCGAGCTGATGGCCCATGCCCAGCGTATGGGGGAGTACCTGCGCTATCGCAGCGCGCTGGGCCAGCGTCTTTCTGAACTGGCGATTTTGCTGACCGCGCGGCACTGGTCGCAGCCGGTTGAGTGGGCGATCCATGCGCCGATAGCACGCGAGAAAGGGATTGCTGCCGCGGCGGTGCAGGCGATTAAGGAAAGGCGCCGGCCCGTGGATCTCCGGCCCGATGAGCAGACGGTCTATGACTTCTGTCAGCAGCTGCATCAACAGCAAAAGGTCAGCGATGAGACCTGGCAACAAGCCATTGAGTTATGGGGCGAGAAGGGCGTGGTGGATCTGATTGGAATAAACGGTTATTACAGTTTTCTCTCCATGGTGATGAACAGCGCCCAGACGCCAGCACCGGCTACCTCTGACTCTCTGTTTTCTGCATAAGTTATCGTTTTTATTCGGGCGCATAAAACTGCGCCCGGTATATCAACTCTTGTTATTGGTTCTTCCGGCGAGATATTTCGCAGGGTGACGTTCGTTGTAGGCTATCTCACTGACGCTGAGGGTAATTATGAGTGGATTATTTAAGAAATTAAAGCTGACGCTGGCATTAGTTATTTGTTCAGCCAGTTTTGTTACAGCAGCAGAAGATAAAATAACGGTGGGTGTCGATACTGCCTTTGTTCCATTTGAATTTAAACAAGGCGATAAATATGTCGGCTTTGATATCGATCTGTGGGACGCGATTGCGAAGAAAATGCATATCAGCTACGAATTAAGGCCGATGGATTTCGGCGGCCTGATCCCCGGTCTGCAGTCGCGTAATCTGGACGTGGCGATGGCGGGAATAACGATTACCGATGCGCGCAAGCAGGTCGTGGACTTCAGTGAAGGATATTATAATGCCGACCTGTTAATAGCCGTGAAAAGTAATGATAATTCCATTGTTAAATTCAGTGATTTGACCGGGAAAAAAGTCGGCCTTAAGCAGGGGACGGCGGCGGCCAGCTTTATGAAAAGCAAATATAAAGCGAATTATATCGAGTTCCCGAATATTGATAACGCTTACCTTGACCTGCAGGCCGGTAATCTCGATGCCGTCGTTCATGATTCGCCGAATGTCCTTTACTACGTGAAGACGGCGGGTAATGGCAAGGTCAAATCCACTGGTGAGACGGACAGCATTCTGCCACAGCAGTATGGCTTTGCGATGCAGAAAAACAGCAGCCTGACGCCAAAAGTCAACCAGGCCCTGCAGGCCCTGCGCGCCGATGGTACCTACGACAAGATTTACGTAAAGTGGTTTGCTAAACAGCCGAAATAACCCTGCCAGGTCGGAGCGATCCGACCTCATATTTTCTTTACGGGTAGAAGCATGAACTTTGACAGTCGCTATATTTGGGATGCATTGCCGCTGCTGATGCAAGGCTTGCAGCTGACGCTAATTATTTCGTTATCAGGTTTGTTAGGTGGATTAATCATTGGTTTGCTGGCCGGGACCTGCCGCGCATTAGGTGGGACAATATCCAAAACGGTATCGCTGGTGTTTGTGGAATTAATCCGCGGGACGCCAATTATGGTGCAGGTGATGTTTATCTACTTCGCCCTGCCGATGGTGTTGCCGGTGCGTATTGACCCGGTTCCTGCCGCCATTATCACCATTGTGATTAACTCCGGGGCTTATATAGCGGAGATCACCAGGGGCGCGATTCTGTCGATCAATAAAGGATTTAAAGAAGCCAGCCTCGCGATGGGGTTATCGCCGCGCAGCACCCTGTGGCATGTCATTATGCCGCTGGCTTTTCGGCGGATGATCCCGGCATTAGGCAATCAATGGATTATCAGTATTAAAGATACGTCGCTGTTTATTGTGATTGGCGTGGCAGAATTAACCCGTCAGGGACAAGAGATTATTGCCGGCAACTTTCGGGCGCTGGAGGTGTGGACGGCGGTGGCGATGATTTATCTGTTTTTGACATTGTGCCTGAGCTTCCTGCTAAAACAAGTTGAGAAAAGGATCCATATTTTATGAGCATGGTTGAATTTAGCGCGGTGGCGAAAAACTTCGGCGCCACTCAGGTGCTGCACGATATCAATTTAAAGATTGAAGCGGGCGAGGTGGTGGTGATCATCGGTCCTTCCGGCTCGGGAAAATCGACCCTGCTGCGTTGTATTAACAAGCTGGAAGAGATCTCCTCCGGCACGCTGCTGGTGGCGGGCATGCATATTACGGATCCGCACGCGAATGAGTGTGATATTCGCCGCGAAGCCGGTATGGTGTTTCAACAGTTTCATTTGTTCCCGCATCTGACCGCCCTGGAGAATGTCATGTTCGGTCCGCTTCGCGTGCGCAAGCAGAGCAAGGCCACAGCGCGGGAGCAGGCGCTGGCGTTGCTGGATCGCGTGGGGCTGCGTGAACGCGCTAACCACTATCCTGCCGAGCTCTCGGGCGGTCAGCAGCAGCGTGTGGCGATAGCTCGCGCCCTGGCGGTGAAACCCAAAATGATGTTATTTGATGAGCCAACATCCGCCCTCGATCCTGAACTGCGGCATGAGGTGTTAAAGGTCATGCGCTCGCTGGCCGACGAGGGCATGACGATGGTGATTGTGACCCATGAGATTGGCTTTGCCAGAGAGGTGGCTTCCCGGTTGATTTTTATTGATGGCGGCACTATTGCCGAAGATGGTTCACCTGAGCCGCTGCTCACGGCCAGCAGCAATCCGCGTCTGCAAGAGTTTTTGCAACACGTATCCTGAACATAAGTGAATAATGACAATATGAAAACAATCGCAATCCGAGGTTCCGCTTTTGCGGTCGGTCAGCAGCTTGGCGCGTTTGGTCGTGAGGCCTGGCAGACAAAAATCAGGCAAACGGCGCTGTGGCAAACGGTGGCCGCCCTGAAAACGACGGAACAGACCCAGCGCATGCGCGCAGCCGTGCAGGCTCAGTTCCCGCTGATCTGGCAGGAGCTGGAGGGCATGGCGGAGGGGCTGCAGGCGCCGGTGGATGAGGTGTTCGCCTGGAACTGTCGCGGCGATCTGGTGCGTTCGACGTCGGATGGCTGCACCACCCTGGCGGGGAGAAGCGCAGAGGGCGAGTTGATCATTGCGCACAATGAAGACGGCTTCCCGCAGCTGCGTGAAGACTGCGCCATCGTCAGCATAACCCCGGACGTGGGCCTCGCCTTTACCAGCTTCGCCTATCCCGGCTCCCTGTGCGGACATACCTTCGCAGTGAATGAGAAGGGGATAGTCAATACGGTCAACAATATTCGCGCCGTGCATCGTCCGGACGGGATGCCGCGCCAGATTCTGGCCCGCGCCTCACTGAACGCCACCACCTTAGAGGAAGCCGTCACTCTGCTGAGCGCCACGCCGCGCGCGGGCGCGTTTCACCACACCCTGGGCCAGATGGGCGATAGCCGTCTGTTTAGCGTGGAAGCCACCGGCTCCGGCAGCTCGGTGCTCGCGTTGTCCGCCACCAGCGGGCATGCCAACCATCTGATCCATCCCCAGCTTGCGGTCATTGAACAGATCGTGACCGGCAGCTCCGGCTCGCGCCAGCGGCGCCTGGACGCGTGGCTGGCGACGGACCCGCCGCTGGATGGCGTGACAGCGAAAGCGATGCTCTCCGACCAGCAGGATCCGTTGTTACCGATTTACCGGCTGTCTCCCGACGATCCTGATGAGGAAAATACGCTGGCGACGGCCATTTTTACCTTGAGCGCGACCCGCGTCGTGTGGCAGGTCTTCACGCTGGACCGTGAAAACGCGGTTTTACAGGGCAGCGTTTAGCGGCCCGAGGGCGCTTTCAGCAGAGCGATCAGCAGCGTACTGCCCACCATGATCCCCGCCGCCAGCCACACCATTCCCGACAGGCCAGCTGAGGCGATCAGCTGGCCGCCGACAAGCGCCCCGGTGCCGATGGCGGCATTAAAAATGGCCACGTAAATGGCTGACGCCGGCTGGGCGACCGCGCCCGCGCTGCGCAGTAGCCAGGTCTGTAAGCCGACGAACACAATCGCGATGCCGGCGCCCCACAGGGCTAACAGTAGCCCGCTAAAACAGAATGGCAGTGGCGCAAAACGGGCGGTACCAAGGATCGCCAGCGCGCCCCCGCTCAGCAGCAGCGCAGCGAAAATCAGCCCCTTCAGATGACGATCAATGAGTTTCCCCGCGATAACGTTACCCAGCAGCCCGGAAACCCCTGACAGCAGCAGCAGGCCGGAGAGGGCGGTCGTCGGGACTCCCTGCAGATTTATCAGCAGCGGTTCAATGTAGGTGAAGGCGGCAAAGTGAGCGGTAATGATGCATGCCGTGGCGCCATACAGGCCACCGAGCAGCGGATTGCGGAAAATATCACGATAAACGCGCAGCCTGACGGGGGCTGGGGCGGCCAGCGCGGGCAGCGTCGAGCACAGCACCGCAGCGGCGGCCAGTGACAGCAAGGCCATCGCCATAAACGCGTATCGCCAGCCCGCCAGGGTGGCGATAAAGCTCGCCAGCGGCACCCCCACTACGCTTGCCGCCGACACGCCGCCAAAAATGATCGCCGTGGCCAGCCCCAGCCGGTGCGGCGGCACCATCTGCGCGGCGACGATGCCAATTAAGGCCCAGAAGGCGCCATGCGCCAGGGCACCAATCATGCGGGCGCTCATCAGGGCGAACATCGAATAAGACCGGGTTGCGGCGAGGCAGGAAAGCGCGAGGATCAGCATCAGCCCGACCAGCAGCGCCTTGCGGGAAATACGCGCCGGCATTGCGCCGGAAAGCAGAGCCGCCAGGGCGCCCACCCAGCCATAGGCGGTGACGGCGAGACCCATGCCAGATTCAGTCTGGTGAAAATCCGCCGCCAGGGCGCTGAGCATGCCCACCGGCGCCAGTTCGCTGGTGACGATTGAAAAGGCGCAGATCCCGAGCGCAACGACGGCTATCCAGACGCGCGCCGGTGCCGGGTGGAGGGGTAAAGCAATCTCTTTCATATCAGGCGTATCCTTAGGAAAGGAGCGTTCCGCGCGGTACACGGACGTTCAGGTGAGGAGAGAGCAGGCGACCGGATGGCCTGGTTGTCTCCGCGAGTGGCGTGCAGTATCATCCCTGCGAAAATGATAAAAAAGAGTGGAAAACGGATAGCCATTTTCCATAAATGGAAAATAGATGACTGCAGAATTTAACTGGGATGATGCGCGCATATTCCTCGCCATCGCCCGGGCGGGAACGCTGAGCGGCGCCGCCGACAAGCTTAACATGGGCATTGCCACGGTCTCCCGTCGGCTGGATCGGCTGGAGCAAGCGTTGAACGTTCCGCTCTTCAGCCGCCATCAGAGCGGCTATCGCCTGACCGATGATGGCGAAGCCCTGCTCGCGCGGGCCGAGGCGCTGGAATACGCAGGCCTGGCGTTTGGCGAAGCGGCGCAACTGCAGGGGCATGTCGCCGGGGTTGTCCGCCTGGCCACCTCGGATAACCTGGCCACGCATTTTATTCTGCCCTCCCTGAAAGGGCTCCTGGACCATTATCCCGAGCTGCGGGTGGAGGTGCTGAGCGGCGTGCAGCCGGTGAACCTGCACCGTCGGGATGCCGATCTGGCGATCCGCATGGTCAAGCCTGAGGCCGGGCATTTGACGTTAAAGCGACTGGGGACGGTGGGGTTTGGCGTCTATGGCGCCGCCGGCTATCTGGCCGGTGCGGAGGGCCTGTCGCTGAGCGAGGCGGACTTTGTGGGGTGGCCGGAAACTCACCAGCACCTGCCGGCCGCCCAATGGATCGCGCGCACCCTGCGCGGCCGGCCGTGTAAAGTCGAAGCCAATACGCTCGTGGCCCAGGTTTCCGCGGTATCCGCGGGCCTCGGACTGGGCGTTCTGCCGCACTTTATGGCACGGGCCAGCGGCCTGCAGTGCCTGCAGCCGGAGATCGGCGCGGATCAGACTCTCTGGCTGGTGATGCATTCCGACCTGGCCGGGTCCAGACGCGTGCGGGTTATCGCCGACCATCTCATCACCCTCTTTGCGGCCCATCAAGATCGGCTGGCGATGCCCTGAAGGGGCGCGGCTTGGGCGTGTAGCGATACGACTGCCCGAGGCTGACGAGCCACGATTTTTTCCGCGCCAGCTAACAGCGATACTCGCCGCGCAATATTCGGCCCAATGCTGCTCCGCAGTCAAAAATAGTGCAGAGTGAGAGGATATCCCCGTCCGGCAAAATAATTTTGTGTTGTGGCCAGCGCCGCATTGTTGCGCTCCCCCAGAAATGCCTGTCGATGTTAGGGTGAGATGTTTATCACCACAGGAGAATGCAAATGATTGTCAGGACCTGGCACGGCTGTGTGCCATTGCAGCATGCTGAGGGGTTTGCCCGCCACCTCGAGCGGACCGGCGTGGAACACGCTCAGAGCATCGCCGGCAACAGAGGCGCCCTGGTGCGCCGGGAAAACCAGGGCGAATGGGCGCATTTCTTTCTCGCCACCTACTGGCAGGATCTCGCGGCGGTCAAAGCCTTCGCAGGCGAAGACTATCACGTCGCGGTCACCTATCCGGACGATGAAGTATTCGAACTCCTCTCCGACCCCTACGTGTTTCAGCATGAAGTTGAGGCCGTGTCGCCGCTGTAGACTGATGACCGGGCAGGTGGAAGATCGGCCAGCAACAGACGGTTGCTGGCCGCGTGAGATCGACTGACGTCACCGGTTAATTAACCCTGGACCGCTCAACTGCGCCAGCGTTTAACAGGTCGGGCTATGTCGAAACCGCCGATGCTCAGACGGCAAACGGCGTCAGGCGCATCAGAGGAAATCGTTTATGGTTACGTTAAGAGGTATCCTGCCTGTTCTGGGAAACGGCAAAGAGGATGTCATAAGATGCTGGCTTATATCACGATAGGTACCAATGATTTTCAGCGCTCAGTAGATTTTTATGACGCTATTTTTAATGTTCTTGGCTACTCACGTCTGCCTGCCTGGACAGACAGCTGGGCAATGTGGGGAGATAAAAATAATCCGGATAAGGCGTTCAGCTTTTGTATTTGCCCTCCTTTTGACGGACATTCCGCAACGGCGGGAAACGGGACAATGTTTGCATTCCAGGCTGATAACGCAGAGATTGTCAGACAGTTCCATGCCGCAGGCCTTCTTGCAGGAGGGCAAAATGAAGGCGCACCGGGCACACGCCCCGCCTATGGCCCCGACTTTTATGTGGCCTACCTGCGCGATCCTGACGGGAATAAGCTGGCATGCGTTTGTCAGCATTATTCTCCCGCAACTGATAAGTTCGTCAACCAGAAACAGGCGCTTCGCATATAGCATCTTACGGTTTTGCGCGTTTACAGCCCCTGACGTGAAATAGGGCGTTCCGGCGACAGCTGGCGCGGTCGGCTACAGGCCAGGAACCAACATCTATCTTGTATGGGCAGACAGCCACCGTTGGGTGAACGTGGAATGACTGCACACTCAGCGCTTGAGGGCGGCAACAATGGAAGCCTCCATTTTCTCCGGTGTCGTGAACGGCGCAAAACGCGTGAGGGGTGTGCCGTCGCGACCGATGAGGAACTTGGTGAAATTCCACTTGATCCGTCCGCCGAGCACGCCGGGCAACGCTTGTTTCAAATAACGAAACAGCGGGTGTGCAGCGGGGCCGTTGACGTCCACTTTCGCAAACATCGGGAAGCTCACGCCGTAGTTAACGTGACAGGTCTGCTCGATTTCATCCGCACCGCCGGGTTCCTGCTTGCCAAACTGGTTGCACGGAAAACCAAGCACCACCAGCCCCTGAGCCGCGTACTTTTTGTAGAGCGCTTCCAGGCCAGCATACTGTGACGTGAAGCCACAATGGCTGGCCGTATTCACCACCAGAACCACCTTGCCAGCATAGTCAGCCATGGAGAGAGGTTGGCCGCGCAGGCGGGTGGCGGTCAATTGATAAAAAGGGGTCATAGCAGGCTCCTGAGAGTGGAAACAGTGCAACGCTGACGATCGCGTGAATGTTTGAAGCAGATTAGGCAGTTATAATACACAGGGTTAGGGATTTGTACCTGGAATGTACAACATGGGGGAAAGAAGCATTTTGCGATGAGGCAGTTGCATCTATTCTGCACAAAAAATGAGCGTATTGATTAATAGAGAAATAAAAGCATTTAAAAAATAAATCAGCCAGCAGGTGACGCTAACTGGCTGATTTTATTTAACTACGCTTCACTTTTAGAGGACTGCTTGTGAAACAGTTCGCGGAATACCGGGTAGATATCCTCCTGGTCGCGAATATGCTGCATGGCGAAATTATCAAAGGTCGCCTGCAGGTGTTCATACTCGCGCCACAGGGTCTGGTGCGCCCGGCGGGTAATTTCGATATAGCTGTAATAACGCACCACCGGCAGAATTTTCTTCGCCAGCAGTTCGTGGCACAGTGGGGAGTCATCGGCCCAGTTGTCGCCATCCGACGCCTGGGCGGCGTAGATGTTCCACTGCGCCGGGTCATAACGCGCCTGCACCACCTCATCCATCAGCTTGAGGGCGCTGGAAACGATGGTGCCGCCGGTTTCCTGAGAATAGAAGAATTCGTGTTCATCCACCTCTTTCGCCTGGGTGTGGTGGCGGATATAGACCACATCGACGTTTTTATAGGTCCGGCTGAGAAACAAATACAGCAGGATATAAAAGCGCTTGGCCATGTCTTTGGTGGCCTGGTCCATCGAGCCTGAGACGTCCATCAGGCAGAACATTACCGCCTGGCTGGAGGGCTCTGGCCGTTTTTCATAATTTTTGTAGCGTAAGTCAAAGGTGTCGATAAACGGCACCCGTTCAATTTTAGCCCGCAGTTCGGCAATCTCTTTGCGCAGGCGCTCCTCCTCCAGCAGCTGCACCGGCTCGCTGCGGCTGATGGTCTCCAGATCCTCCTCCAGAGCGCGTAGTTCACGGCGCTTGCCGGCGGTCATCGCCGTCCGGCGGGCCAGCGAGTTCTGCAGCGAACGCACCACGCTGATGTTGGCCGGCACCCCGTTAGAGGTAAAACCCGCGCGATGGGTTTTAAACTCGTTTAGCTGCCGGTGCTGATTTTTCTTCAGGTTCGGCAGGGCGAGATCTTCAAACAGAAGATCCAGGTACTCATCTTTTGAAATCTGGAAGACAAACTCATCCTTCCCTTCGCCATCGGCGCTGGCTTGCCCCTGACCGCTGCCACCGCCGCCGCCGCCCCCTTGCGGGCGTTCGATCCGATCGTTTTGCACGAAATGGTCATTACCCGGGTGGACGCGGTTGCGTAGTCCGCCGCGACCCTGATGAAACATCGGCTCGTTGATATCGTCCGTCGGGATCGAGACGGATTCTCCGCTCTCAATATCGGTCACCGAGCGCTTGTTGATGGCCTCGGAGATTGATTGTTTAATCTGCGCCTTATAACGGCGCAAAAAGCGCTGACGATTGACGGCGCTTTTGTTTTTCCCGTTCAGGCGTCGGTCTATGAACCAGGTCATATGCCCTCCTGTACTGCATTAGCCAACTTTACTTATCATCATTCAGCTGCAGTTGACCCGGCGGCGCACCGCCGGGCTGGACGCATCAGGACGATTTACGAACCCGCAGGTACCACTCGCACAGCAGGCGAACCTGTTTGCGGGTGTAGCCTTTCTCCATCATGCGGTCGACAAAGTCGTCGTGTTTTTTCTGCTCATCGGTTGAGGTTTTGGCGTTAAACGAAATGACCGGCAACAGCTCTTCGGTATTGGAGAACATTTTCTTCTCAATAACCGTGCGCAGTTTCTCATAGCTGGTCCAGTTCGGATTACGTCCGCTGTTGTTGGCTCTGGCGCGCAGCACAAAGTTGACGATTTCATTACGGAAGTCTTTCGGGTTGCTGATCCCGGCCGGCTTCTCAATTTTCTCCAGCTCGGCATTCAATGATTCACGGTCAAACAGCTGGCCGGTGTCCGGATCGCGGTATTCCTGATCCTGGATCCAGAAGTCAGCGTAGGTGACATAGCGATCGAAAATGTTCTGCCCATACTCGGAGTAGGATTCCAGATAGGCGGTCTGGATCTCTTTGCCGATAAACTCGGCGTATTTCGGGATCAGATAGCCTTTGAGGAACTCCAGATAGCGCTCGGCCTGCTCCTGCGGGAACTGTTCGCGCTCAATCTGCTGCTCCAGGACATAGAACAGATGCACCGGGTTGGCCGCCACTTCAACATGGTCGAAGTTAAACACCCTTGAGAGGATCTTAAAGGCGAAGCGGGTGGAGAGCCCGTTCATCCCTTCATCCACCCCGGCATAGTCGCGATACTCCTGATAGGATTTCGCTTTCGGGTCGGTATCTTTCAGGCTCTCGCCGTCATAGACCCGCATTTTCGAGTAGATACTCGAGTTTTCCGGCTCTTTCAGGCGCGACAGAATCGAGAAGTGCGCCAGCGTTTCCAGAGTGCCCGGGGCGCATGGCGCATGAGTCAACTCGCTGCTGTTGAGCAGTTTTTCATAGATACGGATCTCTTCGGAGATCCGCAGGCAATAAGGCACTTTGACGATATAGACGCGGTCGAGGAAGGCCTCATTGTTTTTGTTATTACGGAAGGTCACCCATTCCGATTCGTTAGAGTGGGCAAGGATGATCCCGTTAAACGGCAGGGCGGAGATCCCTTCGGTCCCGTTGTAGTTACCTTCCTGAGTCGCGGTCAGCAGCGGATGCAGCACCTTGATCGGCGCTTTAAACATCTCGACGAACTCCATGATCCCCTGGTTGGCGCGGCACAGCGCACCGGAGTAGCCGTAGGCGTCCGGGTCGTTCTGCGCATAGTGTTCCAGCTTGCGAATATCCACTTTACCCACCAGCGCCGAAATATCCTGGTTGTTTTCATCGCCCGGTTCGGTTTTGGCGATGGCGACCTGTTCGAGAATCGATGGCCAGACTTTGACCACGCGGAATTTCGTGATATCGCCGCCAAACTCATGCAGGCGTTTGGCCGCCCATGGCGACATAATAGTGCCGAGATAGCGGGTAGGGACGCCATACTCTTTCTGAAGGATCTGCGCATCCTCCTGCGGATTGAACAGGCACAGCGGGTGATCGTTAACCGGGCTGCGCTCGCCGTTGGCGCTCAGTACATAGATAGGCACGCGCTGCATCAGGGCTTTCAGCCGTTCAGCCAGCGATGATTTACCCCCGCCCACCGGTCCCAGCAGATAGAGGATCTGTTTCTTCTCTTCCAGCCCCTGGGCGGCATGCTTGAGGTAGGAAACGATCTGCTCAATGGCGTCTTCCATACCGTAAAACTCTTCAAACGCCGGATAGCGTGCGATAACCCGGTTTGAAAAGAGACGGGATAGCCGCGGCTCGAGAGCCGTATCAACCATGACGGGTTCACCAATGGCCATCAACAGACGTTCTGCCGCATTGGCATAGGCACTGCGATCTTGCCGGCAGATGGTAA
Source organism: Klebsiella sp. 2-CIP_Kleb. (assembly GCF_050378715.1). Classification (NCBI taxonomy): domain Bacteria; kingdom Pseudomonadati; phylum Pseudomonadota; class Gammaproteobacteria; order Enterobacterales; family Enterobacteriaceae; genus Klebsiella; species Klebsiella sp. 2-CIP_Kleb. Next base: position 147,778 of record NZ_JBNRLG010000008.1, on the reverse strand, counting down.
GAAACTCCTGCAGTGTGAACTCTTCGTCCTTGGCAGCTTCATAGCGCTGGCGATAGTGATCGAATATATTCATGGCATGCCGTCCTTTCGTTTTTTAGCACAGGTTGAGAGCCGTTCATATGAATAGTGGGGGCCCCCGGAAGACATAAGCTGAACATCGCTCTCCTGGTATCCAGCAACCCTTATGCCAGGTTGCGGGTGGGGTAGCGTGAATGTGCCCTGCAATTACACCTTCTAAATTTAAGCGTAGATGCATTTAGAAATCTTGCATGACGCAGAAAATCAATTTCAATGACATATCAATAACTCATCCTGAAAAAGACGCTTTTTGCTTCGCCGGGACGTGAAGCTGTCATCGGGCTGTCACCAGATGGTAAGAGAAGGGTGGGAAAGTGAACGATTTGTGTCATATCGGGTAAAGAATTTGAGGCATGAGACCTACGACGGTAAACTGCACGGGCTGATTATTTGACAACGGGAATATGGATTGTGACTAAAATCAAACTTCTGGCACTCGGCGTGCTGATTGCGACCTCCGCCAGCGCGGCGCATGCCGATGGGAAGTTCACGCTTGGCGCTGGCGTCGGCATCGTTGAGCATCCGTACAAGCAGTATGATGCGGATGTGTATCCGGTGCCGGTCATTAGTTATGAGAGCGATAACTTCTGGTTCCACGGTCTGGGTGGGGGTTACTACCTGTGGAATGACACCAATGATAAGCTGTCGATAACGGCTTACTGGTCGCCGATGTACTTCAAGCCGGGCGACAGCGATAGCGAACAAATGCGTCGCCTGGATAAACGTAAATCAACCGTGATGGCCGGTCTTTCTTATGTCCACAACACGCCCTATGGTTTCCTGCGCACGACGATTGCCGGCGATACGCTGGATAACAGCAACGGCATCAACTGGGATCTCGCCTGGCTGTACCGCTACACCAACGGGAACCTGACGCTGACGCCGGGCATCGGCGTGGAGTGGAACAGCGACAATCAGAACGAATACTATTATGGCGTCTCGCAGCACGAGTCCCGTCGTAGCGGCATGCGCAGCTACGATCCGGACAGCAGCTGGAACCCGTATCTGGAGCTGTCGGCCAACTATCGCTTCCTCGGCGACTGGAGCGTATACGGTATTGCGCGCTACACCCGTCTGTCGGATGAAATTACCGATAGCCCGATGGTGGACAAATCCTGGAGCGGTCTGATCTCAACCGGGATCACTTACACCTTCTGATTGTGCATTATTACAGTGCGCTTTATGCATCAAAACAGGGCTTCGTGCCCTGTTTTGCTTTATGGTGGTGCAGGGCGCTAAGGAGGAGACGATGGTGAAAAAAACAGTATGCTTTGGCGAGCAGGCGGCAGTTCCGGCCATCGGGCTGGGGACCTGGTATATGGGCGAGAACGCGGCGCAGCGTCAGCAGGAGGTGGCTGCACTGCGCGCGGGCATCGACCATGGCCTGACGGTAATCGATACCGCTGAGATGTATGCCGACGGCGGGGCGGAGGAGGTGGTGGGCCAGGCGGTCCGCGGCCTGCGCGACCGGGTGGTGCTGGTCTCCAAAGTCTATCCCTGGCACGCCGGCGGCGCGGCGATGCCCCGCGCCTGTGAAAACAGTCTACGCCGGCTGCAGACCGACTATCTGGATATGTATCTCCTGCACTGGCGGGGCGATATCCCGCTAGAGGAGACGGTCGAGGCGATGGAAAGGCTGGTGGCCGAGGGTAAAATCCGCCGCTGGGGCGTCTCCAATCTGGACACCGACGATATGCAGGCGCTGTGGCGCACGGCGGGTGGCGAACGCTGCGCCACCAATCAGGTGCTCTATCATCTCGCGTCGCGGGGCATTGAATACGATCTCCTGCCCTGGTGCCAGCAGCACACCCTGCCGGTGATGGCCTATTGTCCGCTGGCGCAGGCGGGGCGCTTACGTGATGGACTTTTTCAGCATACCGATATCATCAAAATGGCTAACGAGCGGGGCGTGACGGTGGCGCAGCTGCTGCTGGCCTGGGTGATTCGTCATCCGGGAATGCTGGCGATCCCGAAAGCGGCCAGTATTGAACATGTGGTGCAGAATGCCGCCGCGCTTGATCTCGTTCTCAGCCCGCAAGAGCTTGCGCAGCTGGACCGCCTCTATCCACCGCCGCCGCGGAAAACCCGGTTGGATATGGTTTAACCCACAGCGCATCCTGGTGGAGAAGAGAAAAAGCCCCGTGATAAACGGGGCTTTTTGCGCTTAGCGTTTTTTCACGCTGATGGTTTGCGCCAGGCGAGACGGGGTCTCTTCACTGGCTTTCTGCGGCTGGGTCACGCAGCAGGTTTCGACGCACACGAAGGTTTTGTAGCCATCGTCCGGCATGTCGCCCATGCTGACGGACAGCGCCGGGCCCGGGTTCCAGGCCACCACGTTGTGCTGATGATGATGCACCACGTCGATAGTGCGACTGAGCGCGTCGTCGTGGATCACGCTGCAGCCTTCGGCGTCGAGATAGACGCGGTCGGTACGATCCGGGAAGGTCTGCACGCCGTTGCTCAGAACGCCTTCTTCGGCATTTTTCACTTTATCGATATAGCGCTCGCCAAGACCGCTCACTTTCACCGCCGCGATATCGCCGACGTTGAAGTAGCTGTGCAGGGCAGAGGTGGTCTCAAATTCGCCGTGGGCTTCCAGCTCGATTTCGCAGGTCTTGCCCAGCTTGAAGCGGGCATAGAGGGTGAACTCATGCGGCCACAGCTTCATGGTTTCGGCGCTGTTCTGCAGCGCAAAGGTCAACATCACGCCGCCGTCGTCTTCATCATGGCCTTCCAGGGTCCACGGCAGGTTGCGGGCAAAGCCGTGCGACGGCAGGCCCTGCTGCGCCGATGGGCCAAACCAGGGCCAGCAAATCGGCACGCCGCCGCGCAGGGCGACGCCCTGTTTAAACGGGGTGTTGTTGCTCAGCCACAGGACTTCTTCTTCACCGGCGGGTTTCCAGGAGAGCAGATGCGCCCCCTGCAGCGCCACAGAGGCTTTCACCTGCGGATGGTCGATGACAATCAGCTCCAGGTCGTCCAGCTGGCGACGGGAGATAACGGGCGAAATGGTTTCATTCACCGGGAGAGCAAAAATTTTATTTATCATTGTGCAATCCTATCTCTGCAGACAAAAAAAAGAGCGACCGAAGTCGCTCTTACAGATTACTTTTTCATCTCAACTTATTTGGAGATGTGGGCAATCAGATCCAGAACTTTGTTGGAGTAGCCAGTTTCGTTGTCGTACCAGGAAACCAGTTTAACGAAGTTGTCGTTCAGTGCGATACCCGCTTTAGCATCGAACACGGAAGTGCAAACTTCGCCGTTGAAGTCGGTAGAAACAACGTCGTCTTCGGTGTAACCCAGAACGCCTTTCATTGCGCCTTCAGAAGCGGCTTTGATAGCTTTCTTGATTTCTTCGTAGGACGCTGCTTTTTCCAGACGAACGGTCAGGTCAACAACGGATACGTTCGGAGTCGGAACGCGGAACGCCATACCGGTCAGTTTGCCGTTCAGTTCTGGCAGTACTTTACCTACTGCTTTAGCAGCGCCGGTAGAGGACGGGATGATGTTCTGAGCTGCGCCGCGGCCGCCGCGCCAGTCTTTGTGAGACGGGCCATCAACGGTTTTCTGGGTAGCGGTGGTAGCGTGGACGGTGGTCATCAGGCCTTCAACGATACCGAAGTTGTCGTTGATGACTTTAGCCAGCGGCGCCAGGCAGTTGGTGGTGCAGGATGCGTTGGAAACGATGTCCTGGCCAGCGTAAGTGTCGAAGTTAGCGCCGCGAACGAACATCGGGGTGTTGTCTTTGGACGGGCCAGTCAGAACGACTTTTTTCGCGCCAGCGGTGATGTGTTTACGAGCGGTTTCGTCGGTCAGGAAGATACCGGTTGCTTCAGCAACAACGTCAACACCAACTTCGTCCCACTTCAGGTTAGCCGGGTCACGTTCAGCGGTAACACGGATTTTTTTACCGTTAACGACCAGATGACCGTCTTTCACTTCAACGGTGCCGTCGAAACGACCGTGAGTGGAGTCATACTTCAGCATGTAAGCCATGTACTCTGCGTCTAACAGGTCGTTGATTGCAACGATCTCGATGTCAGAACGTTTCTGAGCAGCACGGAAAACAATGCGACCGATACGGCCAAAACCGTTGATACCTACTTTGATAGTCATATATTCCACCAGCTATTTGTTAGTGAATAAAAGGTTGCCTGTAAAATTACAAAAACCTTACGCAGCGTCAAGCGGAATCGTGTCAATCATTGCGACAAATCAATCCTGAGCAGACCTTTGCGCGATTGATTTGCCTCACTCTCCCTTTGAGCCCAATTCCATATGGGGGCTGCGCGCGGAATTTTAAAGGGCATTTAAGATAAAAACGTGATTTAAGTCACAATTATCTGGCTGCCTGTGGGCACCGGATAAGTTTAGAACAAAAGTGTACGCTTCATTGTTAATGTTTTGTTAGAATTGGGGCGAAAGTTGTCCATTGCAAAGCGAGATGTAAGCCCATGGCAAATAAACCCTCCCCGGAAGAGCTGAAAAACGGCTTGAGCGAAATGCAGTTTTACGTGACCCAACATCATGGTACCGAACCGCCTTTCACCGGACGGCTGCTGCACAACAAGAAAAATGGCGTGTATCACTGCCTGGTGTGCGATGCGCCGCTGTTCAACTCCCAGAGCAAGTACGACTCCGGCTGCGGCTGGCCGAGCTTCTACGAGCCGGTAAGCGAAGAGGCCATTCGCTATCTGGACGACAGCTCCCACGGCATGCAGCGCATTGAGATCCGCTGCGGAAATTGTGATGCCCACCTCGGTCACGTGTTTCCGGATGGCCCGCAGCCGACCGGCGAGCGCTATTGTGTGAATTCGGCGTCGCTCAGCTTCACCGATGAGCAGAACGGCGAGCAGATCAAGGGTTGAAGAAACGATTCAGCAAATTATTCCTGGTGGAGATGAGCGGAAGATGGATATTGAGCAAATTATCGACAGCATGACCCCGGAAGTGTATCAGCGTCTGGCGACGGCGGTGGAGCTGGGAAAATGGCCGGATGGCGTGGCGCTGACGCCGGAGCAGAAGGAAAATAGCCTGCAGCTGGTGATGCTGTGGCAGGCCCGGTATAACACCGACGCCCAGCATATGACCATCAATACTCGCGGGCAGATGGTGATGAAGAGCAAACAGCAGCTGAAGGAAGATTTCGGTATCGTGCCGAAGCCGATCGCCACCGTGAAGCTGCAATAAACCGCCGGCCGGCGGGGAGAGGTTCCGGCGTCGGGTGATCCGGCGCCGGAAGGGTCAGCGTCTACGACCGCGCTCGACGGTCAGCCGCTTTGCTTACTTTTTGTTCATCATCGCTTTCAGGTCGGCAAACGGATTGTAGGTGGCCTCGCCGACGCTCTTTTGTGCATCTTCGCCGGCCACCACCGTGGAGCCATACTGATCGGCTTCGGTGTACTTGGAGTGTTCGTGATCGTGACAGTAGAGGCACAACATCTCCCAGTTGCTGCCATCTTCCGGGTTATTGGAGTGGTCGTGATCGATATGGTGCACCGTCAGCTCGCGCAGATTGGAGTAGACAAACTCCCGCGAGCAGCGTCCGCATACCCAGGGAAAGAGCTTGAGCGCCTTTTCGCGATAACCCACTTCCAGACGTGCGTAATTTTTGGGGATATAGGCCATGGCCCCCTGCCTCCTGTCAAACGGTTAAGCTGCGCCAGCCCCTGGCGCAGCGGATAACAGGCATCATAACCTATCCCGGGCGGCGCGATATACCTGCATTGCAGGCGATGCTGCCTGCGTCACGCCGCCCGGCGGCGGCGATGCGGCGAAACAGCCGCGATTAGTGTTTGATCCCCAGGGATTCCGCCAGCTGGCGGGCCAGCTGGTTCTGGTCATCGGCGCCATACTCCCAGAACATCGCCCCGGCGAGGCCCTTCGCCTTGATGTAGTCCGCCTTGATGGCTACCGAGCGCGGGTTCTCATAGGAGAGGGCGAACAGCGGCTTGCCCTCCGCGGACTGCACCGACAGCCACGGAACTTTCGCCTCATCGTCCCAGTGCTCGGTAAAGCGTTTCTGCGGATCGTTGAGCAATTTGCCCACGATATCATTGTATTTCACGTAGGTGTCTTTGCTCAGGTCATAGCCCAGCGAGGCAAACAGCGCGATCTGCTGTGGACCAAAATAGGGCTGGGTGACCGGGTTCTTTTGCGCATCCGCTTTACTCCAGTCGATCCCCGGCTCGACCGCCCGTTTTGGTACCCGGCCATAAAAACCAATCCCGAGGTTCATCTGGCTGGGTTTAAGCCCGGCGGCCAGGTAATTGTTGACCACAAAATCGGCGCTGTATTTATCCGCCGCGGCGACCGTCGGCCAGTGGCTGGAGTCATACAGGTTCGAGTTGAAGTACTGCGTGCCGTAGGCCATGTCGTAGGTCATCAGGTTGATGTAGTTCAGCACCGGGGCCACCGCTTTGACATCCACCCAGCTTTTCGGGCTCTCGGCGTTGGCGCCCACGGCAATAGTAACCAGTTTCTTCGTACCAAACGCTGCGCGCAGCTCTTTTAACAGCGCGGTGAAGTTATCGCGATCGGCCGGTTGACTGGCAACCAGCCCCCACGCGCCGTTGACCGGAAACTCCCAGTCGAGGTCAATCCCATCCAGACCATATTTTTCAACAATTTCCTGCGCAGACTGAATAAACACCTTACGGGTTTCTTTGCTTGCCGCCGCGCCGGAGAAACCGCGCGCCCCCCAGCCGCCGACCGACAGCAGGACCTTGAGGTCCGGGTTCTGTTTACGCAGGGCAGGGAGCTTTTGCAGATCCGCCTGCACCTTTGGCGACAGCCAGATCTCGTGCAGATGGTCAGGATCCTTCAGGGCCGCATTGGTCTCGTCTTTTTCATCGTTATAGATAAGGCCAAACGAGTAGTTGAGATGGGTGATCTGCCGGACGTCCAGCTTGTCGATATCCCCGCCCGGCCCGGCAGTGACGTCGCCGCCGCCGTTGAAATAGCCGACGGACATCAGCGGTTGGGCAGAGAGCGCGGAAGCGCAAAGCAGGGGCAAGGCTGCCAGCAAGGGCAAACGTTTCATAGTGGTTCCTCTTTGACATAAAAAAATAACCGCGCCACGGAAATGGCGTGGCGAAAAAACAGCCTTGCCAGACTACCAGCAATAACTTGTTGAAACTGCGAGAGAGTTCAATTTATGGACGATAACGAAGCGGCAGAAGAAGACCCGGCGCGGAAGCGCCGGGTGAAGGATCAGGCGTGGGTTTCCCGCCAGTCATCAAGGGCATAGAGCGTGGCGCCTGCAGCGGCCATCTCCATAAACGCCTGGCTGCTGTCCTGCGGCTGAAGGTTCACCCCGCGGCAGCCGTCGGTAATGACGTTGACCGCGTAGCCGAGCGCCAGAGCATCCAGCACGGTAAACTTCACGCAATAATCAGTGGCGAGGCCGAGAACGGTCAGCTCCACGATCCCCTGACCACGCAGCCAGCCGTCCAGTTCGGTTTTCTGCCGGTGACCGTTGTCAAAAAAAGCGCTGTAGCTGTCGATGACCCGGTTTTGCCCTTTGTGGAACACGGCGGCGATCGCCTGCTGCTTGAGCAGGGGATGCAGCGCCGCGCCTTCGCTGTGCTGAACGCAGTGATCCGGCCAGAAAGTTTGCGCCAGGCCGTCCAGGTCGCCCACAGTGTAGGGCTCCACCTGGTGCTGGCTGGCGAAGCTGCCGTGATCCGCCGGATGCCAGTCCTGACTGGCGACGATGGGCTCGCCGCGCGCCAGGCTCCAGTCGATAAGCGCGTTGGCCACCTCGACGGTGCTGTCGCCTTCGGGAACCGCCAGCGCGCCGCCGGCGCAGAAGTCGTTCTGCAAATCAACCAGTAACAGCGCTCGATGTGCCATACGTCCTCCTTAAGCTTCGTCAGGGGTCAGTTCGCCACGCAGATTCTGCTGCATCGCCGCGCGAATGGCGTCAACGTCCAGCTGCTGGCTCAGCAGATAGTGTAGCTTGGTCAGCGTCGCTTCCACCGTCATATCGAAACCACTGATGACTCCCGCCTGGGCGAGGGCATTGCCGGTGGCATAGCCGCCCATGTTCACTTTGCCGGACATACACTGCGTCAGATTGACCACCACAATGCCGCGCTGGCTGGCTTCCGCCAGCACCTGAATAAACTCGCCATTCTGCGGGGCATTGCCGACGCCGTAGGAGCGGAGGATCAGCGCTTTCACCGGCTGGCGCAGGAAATTACGCACCACGTCGGCGGAGATGCCGGGGTAAATCGTCACCACGCCAATCGGCTGCGGGGTGATGGGGTGCACAATCAGCTCCCCACGGCCCTGCGGCGCCGGCGGGGTACCGAGACGGCGAATATGGATCCCGGCCTCCAGCAGCGGCGCGAGGTTGGGCGAGGCGAAGGCGTCAAAGCCGTCGGCATGGGCTTTAGTGGTACGGTTGCCGCGGAACAGTCGATTGTTGAAGAACAGCGCCACTTCGTTAATCGGATAGTTGGCGGCGACGTACAGGGCATTGAGCAGGTTGATCTGGCCGTCGGAACGCAGCTCGGCCAGCGGGATTTGTGACCCTGTCACAATCACCGGTTTGCCGAGATTTTCCAGCATGAACGACAGCGCTGAGGCGGTAAACGCCATGGTGTCGGTACCGTGGAGGATCACAAAGCCATCATACTCCGCGTAATGGCTGCGGATATCGTCGGCGATGTGCTGCCAGTCCTCAGGGGTCATATCGGATGAATCCATCAGCGGATGGTATTCATGGATCGTGAAGTCCGGCATCTCCGGACGATGGAACTCCGGCATCAGCGCCAGCTGACGCTGCAGATGGCCGGAAACGGGTACATAGCCGTGTTCGGAGCGCTGCATACCGATGGTCCCACCGGTGTAGGCAACGTAAATCGATTTTTTTTGCATAGCATCGCTTAGGTTGGTCGTAGACAGGCGCAGTATAAAGAGACGGAGGAAAAAATACAGTGTTGGCCGCTCGCTTTGTGGCGACGCTGGCAGGTGCGGAAAAAAGGCTGCCCCGTGATACGGGGCAGCCGCTGCGTATTAACGAATGTTGGCGCAGGTCAGGCAGAAGGCATAGCGGTTCTGCGGGTCGTTGAACGCCGCCAGCTTGTCGCTTTCCGCTTTCACCGTCTCGGCCGCCGCGGCCACCGGCGCAGGCAGCCAGGCCTGAATGGCGGCCGGCAGCGAGGCGCGTACCGAGCCGGTCAGGCTGTCCAGCACCATCGAGAAGAAGGTTGGCTCTTCCTGATAGTAGTTAAGGTGCCAGGTTTTCAGCTTCGCCAGCTCGGCGGCCTTGGCCACCGCGTCGTCGAAATCGCCGAGGCTGTCGACAAGACCGTTGGCTTTGGCATCTTCCCCGGTCCAGACGTGGCCCTGGGCTATCTGGTCGATTTTCTCCGGCGTGCTCTTACGGGCGTTAGCCACCAGGGTGATAAAGCGCTGATAGCCGTTCTCAATACTCAACTGCATCAGCTGCTGCACTTCCGGCGGCAGCGCTTTGGTGCTGGAGATATCCGCCAGCGGCGACGTGGCGACGCCGTCGGTGTGGACGCCAATCGACCCGAGGGTATTTTCCACGGTGTTGATCACCCCAAAGATGCCAATGGAGCCGGTGAGGGTGCTTGGGTTCGCCACGATGTAATCCGCGGGGGTGGAGATCCAGTAGCCGCCGGACGCCGCCATGCCGCCCATTGAAACGACCACCGGTTTACCCGCGGCTTTGGCTGCCGCCAGCTCTTCACGAATGATTTCCGAGGCGGTCACGCTGCCGCCAGGGCTGTTCACGCGAAGAACGATGGCCTTAATTTTCGGGTCGAGGCGCGCATCGCGAATTTGCGCTGCGGTGGTATCGCCGCCGACGTTGCCCGGGGTCTCCTCGCCGTCCATGATGGCGCCGTTGGCGAAGATCACCGCGATAGCGGAACCCTGGTCAGACGGCGTCTTCACGTTGTAGTCGTAATAGCTAATCGCCCGATAATTGTTATCCGCTTTGCTCCAGCCAAACTGTTTGGTCAGCGCTTTTTCCACTTCCGTGGAGGTCGCCAGCTCATCCACCAGCTTATTGTCCAGCGCATATTTCGCCGTATCGCCGCCCACTTTACGCAGGCCATCGATAATGCCCTGGGCGCCCGGGAAGAGCTGCTGGGCGGTGATTTGCCGGTTGGCGGCAATGGTGTTGAGGTAGTTCTGCCACAGTTCGCCAATCCAGCGGCTGTCCGCTTCGCGGGCGGCAGGGGACATGTCATCGCGAATGAAAGGCTCGACGGCGGATTTATAGGTGCCGACGCGGAAGACATGGGTGGAGACTTTCAGCTTATCCAGCAGCGACTTGTAATACAGCCCGTTGGTGGCGAAGCCGTGGAGGTCTACCTCGCCCTGCGGCGAGAGCCAGATTTTGTTGGCAAAGCTCGCCAGGTAGTACTGGCCCTGGCTGTAGCTGCTGCCGACGGCATAGACCGGTTTGCCGCTGTCGCGGAATTCGCGCAGCGCTTTACCGATGTACTGCATGGACGGCTGATCGCCGCCGACGAAGTTTTTCAGATCCAGCACAATACCGGTGATATTACGATCATCCTTCGCCTGACGGATGGTCTGCACGATATCGAACAGAGAATTCTCCTGCAAACGGTCCGAGCTGGCACCAAACAGCTGGCGGCCTATCACGCCGAGTTTGCTGCTGGCGGAAGGTTTATCCACCACCACGCCGGTAATATCCAGGAGCAGCGCGCCGCGGGCGGTATGTTCGCTGGTGGTGCTGCTGAACTGGCTCCAGATGCCGATACACACCAGCACCAGTACCAGGAAGATCGCATTGAGGGCCAGTTTGCGAATAAAGTTGAGTATCCGCCACGTCCATTTAAAAAAGCTGGCAATCAGTCGCCAAAGGGTTCGCATGTCTTCTCCCTAACGTTATCTAAAAATGGGCAGGCCGCAGGGGCCGCCGCGTCTGGCTATCCTAAAGAGTGAGCCGTCGGTTGTCAGCAGGAATCACCGACCGCGCTGTAACAAAATCCTTGTGCATGTTAATTTTATGAAAAATGACATCACAGGAGTTATACAGATGGATGCTCTCGACCTACTGCTTAATCGCCGCAGCGCTTCCCGCCTGGCGGAACCGGCCCCGGCCGGCGAACAGCTGGAAAACATACTGCGCGCCGGGCTGCGCGCCCCGGATCATGGCACCCTGCAGCCGTGGCGCTTTTTCATTATCGCCGATGACGGCCGCGAACGCTTCAGTCAGCTGCTGGAAAAGGGGGCCAGGGAGGCCGGTCAGGATGAGAAGGGCATAGAGAAAGCCCGAAATGCGCCGTTCCGCGCGCCGCTAATCATTACCGTCGTGGCGCGTTGTGAAGACCACCCGAAGGTGCCGCGCTGGGAGCAGGAGATGTCCGCTGGCTGCGCGGTGATGGCGATGCAGATGGCGGCCCTGGCTCAGGGATTCAACGGCATCTGGCGCAGCGGAGCATTGACCGAGAGCCCGGTGGTGCGCGCCGGTTTCGAGTGCCGCGAGCAGGATAAAATCGTCGGTTTCCTCTATCTGGGCACGCCGCAGCTGAAAGCCTCAACCACCATTGCCCTGCCGGATACCGCGCCGTTTGTGACGCGATTCTGAGTCAGCGGGTGTTATGCCGGGCTGCGGCTTGCGCCTTACCCGGCCAACGCATCCGGCTCTGACTGTCTGTAGGCCCGCGCAAGCGCAGCGCCGCCGGGCAAGGACAGCGGGTACGGAGCCGATTTTGTGCCGGGTGGCGGCTGTCGCCTTACCCGGCCTACGTTCGTACGACCTGTCGTTAATTTATTCACTTTTCTTGCTGAAACTGCCGGTGCTGGCGGCCTCAAAATCGCTGAGACGTTCCCGGCAGGCCGGGGCAGCCCGCATGGATGCGGGCTGAGGGCCGTGTTTTGCATGGACGCTGCCTCGGCCCGACCCGAAGCCTGCAGGGATAAGTCGAAGGGACCGCGCAGCGGCGATTTTGCTGGCCGGAGCCCGGGGGTACAGGGGGCGGCGGCGACTGGCCGCCCCCTGTGCGCTCCCGGCGCCATGAGTGACATAACGCAGACGATTAACCGGGAGCGCAAACTACGCTGAAGCCACAGATAACATAAACAACCACACTGCAGTGCTTCCCCTCACCCTGGCCCTCTCCCGGAGGGAGAGGGAACCGTCCGGCTGGCCGCGCAAGCGCAGCGCCGCCGGGCGACGGCAGCAAGCTCGGAGCCGCATCTATGCCGGGCGGCGGCTGGCGCCTGACCCGGCCTTCAAACCCTACCCTTCGAATCAATCGCGATTTGTCGCCCGGACAAGGCGCGCCAGGCGCCGTATCCGGGAGTTCAGCGGCGATGACGTTACTTCTGCGTTTTGGCGAATTCGTCTTTGGCTTTCTGCAATTGCTGCTGGAAGGCCGGGTTGGTGTGCAGCGTGGCGACCACCGCGGAGCCGACGATGCGCGCCGCATCGACATCGCTCTGCCAGTGATAGCCGCAGATCACCCGGCTCTCGCCAAGCTCATAGCCGCGCTTCAAAATTTCGTTCTGCCGCTGCGGGTTGATCTCCGCCAGCACCAGGGCGGTGGCCCAGCCGATGGAGGTATGCCCGGACGGGTAAGAGCCGTTTTTCGCCAGCTTGTCCTGCTCGGTGGTGTTGCAGGTGGAGACGCCGTAGAAGGCAAACGGGCGAATGCGCATATACTTCTCTTTCGCGCCGCGGGTCGCCAGATCGCCGGCGTCTTCAATCATATTGGTCAGCAGCTTATGGAGCTGCGGCGCGTCTTTTTCGGTGATCGGCGAACCAAAGGCGCTGGAGAAGGCGTTAGCCACGCCGCCCGCGCTGAGGTTGGCATCCTCTGCCGCCAGCTTCCCGCGCTCGGTGTTGCGCAGCAGGCGCCCCTGCTCATACATCGCCTGATCGTTTAAGAACGCGATACTGCCCACCGCCGGCGGCGGCGGCAACAGCGCCAGGCTGTCGATGGCCTGGGCATTGGTCAGATAGTAGAGATCGGGCTTGGTGGTGACATCGTTACCGGGGGGAACCAGTGCGAAGGCGTTGACGGAGAAGAAACTGGCCAGGCAAAGGGCAAGAACACGCTTTTTCATTAGAATTTCCTTACGTCATAATCATTCCAGAGAAGACAGTCCTGTGTTGTCACATTTCTGTCATCTTTAAGTAAAAGTGAAAATGGTCGGGAAAAAATTGCCGCGTCTCGCAAAAACGGCTTTTTGTCTGCTTAATGAGCAACCATACGCGATTTCAGACTGTCGTACTTACCACCCTGGCGTTTGGGCGCTAACATAGCGGGATTGCAATGACAGGAGATGTCCATGAGCGAGCAAGCCATTCGTTTAACGCAATACAGCCACGGAGCCGGTTGTGGTTGTAAAATTTCCCCGAAAGTGCTGGAAACCATCCTGCATAGCGAGCAGGCGAAGTTCGTCGACCCGAACCTGCTTGTCGGCAACGAAACCAGCGATGATGCCGCCGTTTACGATCTCGGTAATGGCACCTCAATCGTCAGCACCACCGACTTTTTTATGCCGATTGTCGATAATCCGTTCGACTTTGGCCGCATTGCCGCCACCAACGCCATCAGCGATATTTTCGCCATGGGCGGGAAACCGATTATGGCGATTGCCATTCTCGGCTGGCCGATCAACACCCTGGCACCGGAAATCGCCCGCGAAGTGGTGGAGGGCGGGCGCTTTGCCTGCCAGCAGGCGGGGATCGCGCTGGCGGGCGGCCACTCCATTGACGCCCCGGAGCCGATCTTCGGTCTGGCGGTCACCGGCGTGGTGCCCACCGAGCGCATCAAGAAAAACAGCACCGCGCAGGCGGGCTGCAAACTGTATCTCACCAAACCGCTGGGGATCGGCGTGCTGACCACCGCAGAGAAAAAATCGCTGCTCAAGCCGGAGCATCACGGGCTGGCGACGGAGACCATGTGCCAGATGAACCTCGCCGGCGCCGCGTTTGCCGCTATCGACGGGGTGAAGGCGATGACCGACGTCACCGGCTTTGGCCTGCTCGGCCACCTCAGCGAAGTGTGCCGCGGAGCCGGCGTGCAGGCGCAACTGCGCTATGCCGATATCCCGAAACTGCCGGGGGTGGAGGAGTATATCGCCGCCGGCGCGGTGCCGGGCGGCACCGGGCGCAACTTTGCCAGCTATGGCCATCTGATGGGCGAGATGCCGACGGAATGGCGCGATCTGCTCTGCGACCCGCAGACCTCCGGCGGTCTGCTGCTGGCGGTGACCCCGGAGGCGGAGGCGGAAGTGCAGGCTGCCGCAGCGGAGTTCGGTATTAAGCTGGCCGCCATCGGCGAGCTGGTGACCGCCCGCGGCGGACGACCCATGATCGAGATCCGTTGATTCGATGCGGTTGTTTATTGCAGAAAAACCGAGTCTCGGTCGGGCTATCGCCGATGTGTTGCCTAAACCGCATCGCAAAGGCGATGGCTTTATTGAGTGCGGCAATGGGCAGGTGGTCACCTGGTGTATCGGTCACCTGCTGGAGCAGGCGCAGCCGGACGTCTATGACAGCCGCTATGCCCGCTGGAATCTCACCGATCTGCCGATTGTGCCGGAGAAATGGCAGCTGCAGCCAAAACCTTCGGTCACCAAACAGCTGAATGTCATCAAGCGCCTGCTCGGCGAGGCCGAGGAGGTTATCCACGCCGGCGACCCCGACCGTGAGGGGCAGCTGCTGGTGGATGAGGTACTCGACTACCTGCAGCTGGCGCCGGAGAAGCGTCAGCAGGTGCAGCGCTGTCTGATAAACGATCTCAACCCGCAGGCGGTTGAGCGGGCGATCAACCGCCTGCGCGCTAACAGCGAGTTTGTGCCGCTTTGCGTGTCGGCGCTGGCGCGGGCGCGCGCCGACTGGCTGTACGGCATCAATATGACCCGGGCCTATACCCTGCTGGGGCGCAACGCCGGCTATCAGGGGGTGCTCTCCGTGGGGCGGGTGCAGACCCCGGTGCTCGGCCTGGTGGTGCGCCGCGATGAAGAGATTGAAAACTTCGTCGCCAAAGACTTCTTCGATGTCAAAGCGCATATCGTCACGCCGCAGGAGGAGCGCTTTGTCGCGACCTGGGTGCCGAGCGAAGCCTGCGAACCTTACCAGGATGAAGAAGGGCGCCTGCTGCATCGTCCGCTGGCCGAGCACGTGGTTAAGCGTATTGAAGGCCAGCCGGCGCTGGTGACCGGCTATAACGATAAGCGCGATTCCGAACCCGCGCCGCTGCCGTTTTCGCTGTCGGCGCTGCAGATTGAGGCGGCCAAACGTTTCGGCTTCAGCGCGCAAAACGTGCTGGATATCTGCCAGAAGCTGTATGAAACCCACAAGCTCATCACCTATCCGCGCTCGGACAGCCGCTATCTGCCGGAAGAACATTTCGCCGGCCGCCATGCGGTGCTGAATGCGATTGCCGTCCATGCGGCGGATCTGCTGCCGCAGCCGGTGGTGGATCCGGAGATCCGCAACCGCTGCTGGGATGATAAAAAGGTCGACGCGCACCATGCGATTATCCCGACCGCCCGCAGCAGCCAGGTCAAACTCACCGATAACGAAGCGAAGGTCTACACCCTGATCGCCCGCCAGTATCTGATGCAGTTCTGCCCGGACGCGGTGTTCCGTAAATGCCAGATTGACCTCGAGATCGCCAACGGTAAGTTTGTCGCCAAAGCGCGTTTTCTGGCCGAGGCGGGCTGGCGGACGCTGCTTGGCAGCAAAGAGCGCGATGAAGAGAACGACGGCACGCCGCTGCCGGTGGTGGCCAAAGGCGATGAACTGCTGTGCGAGAGGGGCGAAGTGGTGGAGCGCCAGACGCAGCCGCCGCGCCACTTTACCGACGCCACGCTGCTGTCGGCGATGACCGGGATTGCCCGCTTCGTGCAGGATAAAGATCTGAAGAAGATCCTCCGCGCCACCGACGGCCTCGGCACCGAAGCAACCCGCGCCGGGATTATCGAGCTGCTGTTTAAGCGCGGTTTCCTGACTAAAAAGGGGCGCTATATCCACTCCTCGGAGGCCGGAAGGGCGCTGATTCATTCCCTGCCGGAGATGGCCGGTCGACCGGACATGACCGCCCACTGGGAGTCGGTATTGACGCAAATCAGCGAGAAACAGTGCCGCTATCAGGACTTTATGCAGCCGCTGGTGGGCACGCTGTATCAGCTAATCGAGCAGGCGCGCAGCACGCCGGTGCGCCAGTTCCGCGGTCTGGTGGCGCCGGGCGGGGCGAAAAAATCGTTCAGTAAAGGCAAAGGCAAAGGCAAAGCGAAAGGCAAAAAAGCGGCAGAGGATGCCGCGCCGCCGCCGCAATAACCCGCCCGGCGGCCGTGAGGAGGCCATTCCCCACGGCCGCCGTTTCTCCGCCAGACTGGTCAATGGTCTACACTAAACAGCCGGGAAGGGGGGGACGATCGCCCCGCAGAACGGGGGCGCCCATTGCCCTTCCCGATGCCTTGCTTAATTCTCTGACAGGCGATAAGGAGGACCCGTGAAATATATCGCTATCAGCCAACCGGGTGGCCCGGAGGTTTTACAGATCCGCGAAGGTGAGATCCCCACTATCGGGGAGCATGAGGTGCTCATCGAGGTGAAAGCGGCGGGCGTCAACCGGCCGGATATTCTGCAGCGCCAGGGTCTGTATCCCATGCCTGAGGGGGTTACCCCCGTGCCCGGCCTCGAGGTGGCGGGCGTGGTCGTGAAGGTTGGTGCGCAGGTTGCGGCCTTTGCCCCCGGGGATCGCGTCTGCGCGCTGACCAACGGCGGCGGGTATGCCGAATACTGCGCCGTCCCGGCAGGCCAGACGCTGCCGATCCCGGCTGGCCTCAGCTTTAGCGAAGCGGCCGCCATTCCGGAAACCTTCTTCACGGTGTGGGCGAACGTTTTCCAGCTCGGTAAGCTGCAGCCCGGCGAGAGCATTCTGATCCACGGCGGCGCCAGCGGGATTGGCACCACCGCGATCCTGTTGTGTCACGCGCTGGGGATGACCGTCTATGCCACCGTCGGCCAGGACGAAAAAATTGCCGCGCTGCGGCCCTACGCCACGGCGATCAACTACAAAACCGAAGATTTCGCTGAGAAAATTCATCAGCTGACCAACGATGAAGGGGTGGATGTCATTCTGGATATCGTGGGCGGCCCTTACTTTAACCGCAACCTGGGGCTGCTGAAAAAGGACGGGCGGCTGGTCATCATCGGCTTTATGGGCGGGCGAATGGCCCATGAGGTCGACATTCAGACCCTGATGCTCAAGCGGGCCACCGTCACCGGCTCCACCATGCGCGGCCGGACGGCGGCGGAGAAACAGGAGATTGCCGAGGCGCTGCGGCGCCACGTCTGGCCGCTGCTTGAGGCTGGGAAATGCAAGCCGATGATCTACGCCAGCTACCCGATGGCGGAAATTGCCGAGGCGCATGCCTGTCTGGACAGTGGTCAGCATCTGGGGAAAGTGGTGATCACGATGTCATCGTGAGAGACATCCCGGCGGGCAGCCGCCGGGATGGCGTGAGGGGAGGTTAAATCACGCCCTGGGCCAGCATGGCGTCCGCCACCTTGACGAAACCAGCGATATTGGCGCCGCGCACGTAGTTGGTCTGCTTCGCTTCACCGCCGTACTGCACGCAGGCGTGGTGGATATCCAGCATGATGTGATGCAGACGGGCATCCACTTTTTCCGCTTTCCAGCCCATGCGCGCGGCGTTCTGCGCCATCTCCAGACCGGACGTCGCCACGCCGCCGGCGTTGGCCGCTTTGCCCGGGGCAAACAGCACGCCAGCTTCAAGGAACAGATCGGTCGCGGCGATGGTGGTTGGCATGTTGGCGCCTTCCGCCACGGCCTTCACACCGTTGGCAATCAGCTGGCGAGCGGCGTCGGCATCCAGTTCGTTCTGGGTGGCGCAAGGCAGAGCGATATCCACCGGCACTGACCACGGCTGCTGGCCTTCGAGATAGGTGAGGCCAAATTCGCGGGCGTAGTCGGCCACCCGGCCGTGGGCACGCTCTTTGATGTCGATCAGGCGGGCCAGTTTTTCTTTGGTGAAGCCCGCTTCGTCAACGACGGTGCCGTTGGAGTCGGAGGCGGTGACCACCCGCGCGCCAAGCTCCATCGCTTTCTCAATGGCGTATTGCGCGACGTTGCCGGAGCCGGAAACCGCCACGCGAGCGCCTTCGAAGCCGAGGCCGTGACGTTTGAGCATCGCTTCGGTGAAGTAGATCAGGCCGTAACCGGTGGCTTCCGGACGGATCAGGCTGCCGCCGAATGAGAGGCCTTTACCGGTGAAGACGCAGGCGCTGTTGTTGGAGAGCTTACGCATCATTCCGGCCATAAAGCCGACCTCGCGGCCGCCGACGCCGATATCGCCCGCCGGTACGTCGGTATCCGGGCCCAGATGGCGATAAAGCTCGGTCATCAGCGCCTGGCAGAAGCGCATCACTTCGCCATCGCTCTTGCCTTTAGGATCGAAATCGCTGCCGCCTTTCCCGCCGCCCATCGGCAGCGTGGTCAGGGCGTTTTTGAAGGTCTGCTCGAAGCCAAGGAATTTGAGAATCGACAGGTTTACCGACGGGTGGAAGCGCATTCCGCCCTTATACGGGCCGATGGCCGAGTTGAACTGCACGCGCCACGCGCGGTTGACCTGGACCTGATTGCGGTCGTCCACCCACACCACGCGGAACTGGATCACGCGCTCCGGTTCCACCAGACGTTCCAGCAAAGCAAGCTGACGATAGCGCGGATTTTCCTCAAGGAAAGGCCACAGGGTGGTCATGACCTCCCGGACGGCTTGAGCAAATTCGGTTTGATGGGGATCGCGCTGTTGAACGCGGGTGAGAAAGCCTTCCAGAGTGCACGTCTGATCCATAGATATAAGTTCCCCTTATGGTTGTGGTTGCATGTATTTATTATGATTCGGTCCTTGAAAAAACCGATTTTCCGACTATAACACCGCTAATCCTTAGGCAAGCAAGGAAAAATTAAGCCGTCAGCAAAATTTATAATTGCCCGCCCGTCATAACTAAAAACGATGACGAGGCGGCGAGCGGATCAGCGGAGGGAAAGGGACGGGCGCCGGGCGATAAAGGCGTGCAGGAGGGGGATATCGGCCGGGGCGAGATCGAGGGTTAAGGCGTCGGCAGGAAGGCACCAGCGCAGCTGGCTGTGATAGTGGGCCAGCGGCACGCCCTGAAAATCCGGCACCCACCAGGCGTGCAGATGGATCTGACGACCGGAGACTTCCCGCTGATGGCTGGCGATATAGCATGCCGGGTGGGCGATGATGCCCATTTCCTCCTGCAGTTCCCGGGTCAGCGCCTGCGGTTGGCTTTCACCTGGCTCCACTTTGCCGCCGGCGAACTCCCACATTCCCGGCTGGTCGGCGTGGGGCGGGCGCTGCGCCAGCAGAATTTTGCCATCCTGTTCAATAATGGCGGCGACAACTTCAATCATTTTTAGCATAAGCATCAACGTTAATAAGGCCAAACTGGCCTATTATCACCGCCATAGACCTTCACTGACAACCGCCAACTCTGCTGGAGATCCTCGTGCTTGATAGCCACCTGCATCCTCGCCTCAAACCCCTCCTTAACGCTGTCGCCGGCGCGCTTGACCGCCCGGGTATTTCACCAGACAGGCTGACGCTGCTCGGTTTTGCCATCGGCGTGCTGGCTCTGCCATTTCTGGCATTAGGGTGGTATGGCGCGGCGCTGGCGGCCATTCTTCTCAACCGCCTGCTGGACGGCCTGGACGGCGCCCTGGCGCGGCGGCGCGGGCTGAGCGACGCCGGCGGTTTTCTCGATATCTCACTGGATTTTCTCTTCTATGCCCTGGTGCCGTTCGGTTTTATCCTGGCGGATCCGCAGAATAACGCCCTGGCGGGCGGCTGGCTGCTGTTTGCCTTTATCGGCACCGGCAGCAGCTTTCTCGCCTTTGCCGCGCTGGCGGCAAAGCACCAGATCGCCAATCCCGGCTATGCCCATAAATCGCTGCACTACCTCGGGGGGCTGACGGAGGGGACGGAAACCATCCTGCTGTTTGTCCTCAGCTGCCTGTTTCCGGCACATTTTGCCTGGCTGGCGTGGCTGTTTGGCGCGCTATGCTGGCTGACGACGGCGACGCGTATCGCCAGCGGCTACGAGACCTTAAAGCGGGTGGCGTGAGCGGGAAAGCGCGCGTCGCCGGCTGGGGACGCGCGCTGGTGGGGTGTGTTACTGACTGCTTTCCGGGCCGCGCTCGCCGCGGGCGACCGGATTGTGCGGGTTGCTGCTCCATTCGTACCAGCCGCCGTCATAGACAGCGACGTGCGGCCAGCCCATGGCCCGGGCATACATGAAGGTTTCCGAGGCCCGCCAGCCGGTCCCGCAATAGAACGCCACCTGCTGGTTCGGCAGGATGTTCCACTGGCGCCACAGGGCAGCGATATCGTCGGCGCTGCGCATGGTGCCGTCCGGGTTATGGAAGTCTTCCATGTGCGTGGAGTCGCTTCCGGCATGGCCCCAGCGGGCGCCGGCGATGTCGCCCTTCGGTTTGATATAGCTGTAGCCGCTGGTTGTGCCGATAAACTCCGGCCACGAGCGGACACTGACCAGCGAGGCGTCCTGACGGTGGAGCAGGCCGCGGGCCTGCTCGGTATCCAGCATCAGCTGCGGCTGGCCGGGGATCGGCGCGCCAAAATCTGGCGCCGGCTGCGGCGTCGGCGGCATGCCGCGCTCCACCGGCAGACCGGCGTCGGACCAGGTCTGCCAGCCGCCGTCCAGCAGGCGCACGTCTTTGACGCCGGCGTACAGCATGATCTGCGCCACACGCGCCGCGGCGTAAACGTCGCGACCGTAGAGGATCACCGTGGTGTCATGGCGGATGCCGTGCTTCGCCAGCATCGCCTTCAGCTGCGCATCGGACACTTTATTCCACAGCGGTTCGCTCTCCACCTCATTGGTATCGATATAGCCCGCACCCGGGATATGGCTCAGCAGATAGAGCTTCGGCGCCCCCCAGGCGGCCTCAACTACTTTCCAGTCACCGGCCGGGGCGGCGGCCACGCTTTTCCCTTGCTGCAGGTCGTGCAACCATTGCGGATAAACCAGCTGTTCAAAGTGCGGCAGCTTTTGCAGACGGTCTCCCTGGCTCAGGGCGTCGCTCAGGGTGTTAAGCCGGGTGAAGCCCGCTTGTTTCAGTCGCGCCGCGACGCTGGCGTTATCCTCAGGACTGCCGTACAGCGCGAGGGGGGTATCGGCCTGGAGCTGGTGCTGCTTAGCCCAGCCGCGGAGCTGCTCGTCGCTCATGGCGCCGAGCCAGTGGGCGGAAAGATTCAGCGCCTCCGGCTCATGCCCTTCCGGGCCGTTGGCGCGCTGCGGCCAGCCGTTGTAATAAGCGCTCAGGCGGGTGTCGATGGCCACGCCGTGCTGCTGTTGCAGGTGGGAAAGAGTGAGCGCTGGCATGGTTTCAGCGGCGAAGGTGGTGGAAGCAGCAAGCCCCATGAACAGGGCGAGTGCGGTCAATTGAGAAACACGTTTCATCGAAATGCCCGACGGTAAAAAGTGGAGGGCGTATTCTCCGCTTGCCAGGCGTTGATTTCTTTGCGGTAACGCAGGTTTGCACGCTATTGCTCTTCATTGCCAGCGCTCCATCGTCAGGCAGCGCCCCGTCGGCGGACAGTCCTCGCGATCGTGGGTCACCAGGATCGCCGGAATGGCCTGGCGGGCCAGTTCCTCAAATACCCAGCGGCGGAACGCGGCGCGCAGGGCGGCATCCAGGCGGCTGAAGGGTTCATCCAGCAGCAGCGCTTCGGGGCGCGCCAGCAGGGCGCGCAGCAGACTCACCCGCGCCCGCTGTCCGCCGGAGAGCGTGGCCGGATCGCGCGCGGCGAAGCCATGCAGCCCGGCGCGACTGAGCGCCTGCTCCACCGCGGCTTTTCGCGCCTCGCCGCGCACGCTTTCCGGTAGCGCCAGCTGTAAATTTTGCCCGACGCTGAAATGGTCGAACAGCAACGGGTCCTGAAACAGGATGCCGATGCGCCGGCGCTCCGTGGGCAGCGTATCGCACAGCCGCCCGTTGAGCCACAGCTCGCCCTCGGCGCGGAAGTCGCCGGCCAGGGCGCCAATCATCCACGCAAACAGCGTCGATTTTCCGCTGCCGGAAGGGCCCATCAGCGTCAGCACTTCACCCGGGGCCACCGAAAAGTCGACCTCCCGCAGCAGCGGCTGACGGTTCACGCTCAGGGTCAGATGGTTTACGGTTAGCACTAGCGAAGTCCTCGTCGATAGCGGCCTGCCAGCCAGGCCAGCAGGGCCGTCAGGATAAAGCATACCGCCGGCAGCAGTAATTGCCACAGCGCCTGGGCGGCAAGCGTCTGCGCCTCGCCGCCGCTGCTGAGCGCCACCGCCTGGCTGGTGAGCGTCGGGATACGGCCTGCCCCCAGCCATAGCGTTGGCAGATACTGCGCGATGCTCACCGAGAAGCCCACCGCCAGGGCGGTCAGCAGTGGGCGGGTCAGCGAGGGCAGAGTCAACAGCCAGAAAATACGCGTGGGTCCCCAGCCGAGCGTGCGGGCGATCACCGTCATCCGCGGATCGTGCTGGCGCCAGGCCGGGCGCAAAATAAATAGCATCCACGGCACCACCCACAGCAGATGGCCCCACAGGACGGTCCACCATTCGCCGTCTAGCCAGGCGTACAGCGCCAGCCGGTACTGGCCATCGGCCAGCGGCAGGGCCGGCAGCACCAGCGGCAGCCAGACCCAGCCATCTCCCCGCTTCGGGCCGCAGGCCAGCCACAGCAGGCAGACGGCCGCGCCGAGGGCGCAAGCCATCAGCGCGAGGCCAAGGCTGTTGCCCAGGGCATCCATCTGCGGCGGCGCCGAGCGCGCCAGCCCCGCCAGCAATAGCGCGCACAGCAGGCCGCTCAGCGGCAGGACACTCGCCAGCAGGCGGCCGGGCAGGGCGTGGGGATGGGGATGCCGAATGCCGCGCAGATCGGGCAGACGCCGACGCTGTAGCCGCCATCCGCCCCAGGCGACCAGCGCCAGCCCGCCGAGGATCGCCAGCAGCAGCAGGTTGGCCAGCGCCCCTTTCGCCTGCTGCATGTCATCGCCCTGGCTTAACCACTGCCACGCCAGCACGGCAAGGGTGGGCGGATTGCCGGGCCCCAGCACCAGGGCGACGTCTACCGTCGACAGGCTCCAGGCCGCGGCGGCCAGCAGCACCATGCCGAGGGCGGGCAGCAGCGCAGGCAGCACCAGCCAGCGCAGGCACTGCCAGCGGCCGTAACCGAGGCTCTTTAGCGCTGTCGCCTGGTCGGCGAGGCGCGCCTCCCCCAGCAGGCCGTAGATCACCCATAGCACAAAGGCGCTCTCTTTAAGGGCCATCGTCAGGCCAAGCCCGATGCCGTACCGGTCGACCGGCGGCGTCAAAAACGGCAGCCGCTGCCAGATCCAGCCGCCTTCGGCGAACAGCAGCAGCGCCGCTGTCGCCAGGGCAAGATGGGGCACCGCCAGCAGCAAAGGCAGGCGGGAAGCCAGCCGCCGCCAGCGGGCCGAAGGCCAGAGAGCGGCGACGATGGTCAGGGCGATCAGTAGCGCACCGCCGACCGACAGCAGCGTGGAAACAAGGGTGGCGGCCAGCGCCTGGCCCAGCTGCGGGTCGGCGAACAGCGCCCGCCAGTGGACCGGGGAGAGCGCCGGCCACATCAGCCCTGCGGCGGCGGGGAATAAGGGCAGATAAATGGCCGCCATCGTCCCCCAGGCCAGCAGGATCAGTGGGTACCGTAGCGGCGCAGCCATTCCTGCTCCAGCGCGTCAACCCACGCCGCATGTGGCTCGGCAAGCACCGGCGGCAGATCCTGCGGCAGGGTGGCCGCCAGCGCCTGACGCTGTTTGTCAGGCAGACGCTGCGGGTCCAGTACGCTTGGATCGCCCCAGACGGCGGCATCCGCCTTGCGCAATTGCGCCTCAGGGGAAAGCAGGAAATTGGCGACCACTTTGGCCGCGGCGACGGCGCGTGCGTTGGCCGGGATGGTAACGAAATGGACGTTGCCGAGGGTCCCTCCGGTAAAGCCGAAGCTGTAGCTGTCCGCCGGTAACTCCCCGCTGACGGCCTTCTGGCGGGCATGGAGCGGGTTAAACGTCAGCGACAGGCGGAGGATGCCCTGGTTGAACATGGCGTCCATCCGCGCCGGCGACGCCGTGAAATCCTTACCCGCCCGCCACAGCGTCGGGTGCAGCGCATCGAGATAGCGCCACAGCGGGGCGGTGACCGCCGAGAAGGTCGCCGTCTCCGGCGGCTGGCGCAGGACGGCAGGCTGGTCGGTGAGGGCGATCAGCAGCTGCTCCAGCAGGGCGGTACCCGTAAAGTCCGGCGGCCGCGGGTAGGTCACGCTGCCGGGATGGGCTCTGGCGAAGGCCAGCAGCGCCTGCGGGCTGGTGGGTGGCTGCGGCATTTGCCCGCGGCGGGCGATAAACGTCAACTGGGCGCTGCCCCACGGCGACTCCGCGCCCTCGGTGGCGACAGAAAAATCTTCCTGAACCGGCTTTTGCAGATCGACATAGCGCCAGTTGGGCAGCGATTCTGCCCAGCCGGTGAGCAGCAGGTTGGCCTGTTTTAGGGTGTGAAAGTTCTCGCCGTTGATCCACAGGAGATCCACCGACCCGCCGCGGCGACGGCCGGCCTGCGCCTCAGTCTGGATGCGTTTCACCGCGTCGGCGGCATCGGCGATAGGGACAATACGCAGGTCGATCGCGTAGTGGCGTTTGACCTCCTCGCTGACCCACGCCAGATAGCGGTTGACGGCCGGGTCTCCACCCCAGGCGTTAAACCAGACGGTCTGGCCGCGGGCTTCCGTCTGGGTCTGCCGCCAGCTGTCGTCGGCTTGAACCACCAGCGGCCAGAGAAGCAGCAGGCACAGACAGAGGCTGAAATCACGCAAACGGCGCATCGTTACTCCTTATGGTGCGGGGAAGAACCAGGTATCTTGCACAGCCCCTGGGCAGGGATCGCCATCGCGGCATTGAACCGCGCCGATAAATTTTGCAGGCCAATCAGGGCGGTCAGCTCGGTGAGCGCCCGGGCGTCAAAATGCGCGGCCATCGCGCTACGCAGGGCATCATCCACCTCCGGCGGCGTCTGGGTGACGGCTTCGGCATAGGCCAGCGCCAGACGCTCTTTTTCGCTGAACAGCTTACTGCTGCGCCAGTCGGCGACCGCCAGCAGCTTGTCCTGGCTCCCGCTCCGCGCCGCGAGGGTCATGCTGGTGATATCGATGCAGAATTCGCAGTGGCACAGCTGGGCGATGCGGGCGCTGACCAGCGAGCGCAGCACTGGATCCAACGGCGAGCGGCGGCGTTCAATATAGCCCACGAACAGCGAAACCAGGTAAAACAGCCACGGGATCCGTCCCCACCAGCGAATGGGGCTCAGCACCTGGCCGTAATGCCGGCGGTGCAGCCAGGCCTGCGGACGAAGGATCAGGGGGACAGTATCCAGCGGGGGTAAGCTCATGGCGACGATCTCTTATGACGTTCACGGTAAATATTTTTGGCGATGGAGATGACCACCGCCAGGGCCAAAAGCAGCGAAAGGCCGGTGGCCAGCCAGAAGGCGCCTCCGGTCAGCAGGCTCCCGGCCCAGGAATAGACGATGGTCGCCGGCAGCTGGCCCACGCCGGTGGCCAGCATAAAGGGCCAGAAGCGCAGCGAGGTCAGTCCGGCGGCATAGCTGACCGGATCAAAAGGGACAAACGGCAGCAGGCGGCAGATCAGGATCGTCTGCGCGCCATAGCGGGCGAAATAGCCGTCGACGCTGCGCAGCACCGTGCGGCCGGTGAGCTTCTCCACCATCTCGCGCCCCAGCGCTCTGGCGATGCAAAAGCAGAGCCCGGCCCCGACCATGGCGCTGAACCACGACAGCATGCCTCCCCAGAAGGCGCCGAACAGCGCGGCGTTCGCCAGGGTGATCAGGAAGGCCGGCAGCGGGGCGACGATCGCCTGGAGGATCATTAGCGCAAAAGAGACCAGCGCCGCCTGCGTCCCCCAGGCGGCGATAAAGTTTTTGACATACTGGGGATCCAGCGACGCTAACGCCGTCAGGCTGTGTTGCAGAAAGGCTCGCCCGTCGGGGAACCACAGCCAGGCGGTCAGCCCGGCGACAGCCACCACGGCAAGGGCCAGCCTGGCGCGGCGCAGGTGACGGCGATCAGGTCGGGTCATGGCGCACCTCCTCGCCGGGCGTTGCCACACGGCGGGCGCGGGCAAACC
This sequence comes from Klebsiella sp. 2-CIP_Kleb., assembly GCF_050378715.1. Taxonomy (NCBI): domain Bacteria; kingdom Pseudomonadati; phylum Pseudomonadota; class Gammaproteobacteria; order Enterobacterales; family Enterobacteriaceae; genus Klebsiella; species Klebsiella sp. 2-CIP_Kleb. The sequence continues at coordinate 121,474 of NZ_JBNRLG010000008.1, read as the reverse complement.
GTTTGCCCATCTGCACCAGGGCAAACAGCAGCCCGCCGGCGAGGCTCAACTTGAGCGCGAAAGCGAGGGTCGCTCCTTCGCGGGCCAGTTCGCTGGCCATCACCGAATAGATGACCAGGCCCGGCAGGGTGGTCACGGCGGAGATCAGAGTAAAAGGCCAGAAGGGGATCGCCGTCAGGCCGTAGGCGTAATTCTGAATGTTGTAGGGAAAGAGTGGCACCAGGCGGGTGAGGATCAGGAAATCGCTGCCGCTGCGGGCGATACCGCGCTCAATGGCCTGGAAGACGGCGGTATGGCCTACATAGCGCTGCAGCAGATCGCGCCCCAGCCAGCGGGCGATCAAAAACGACAACGAAGAGGCGACGGTGGCGGCGGCAAACGAGAGCAGAGAGCCGGTCAGCGGGCCGAAAAGCACCCCGCCGGCGATCACCAGCAGGCTGCCGGGGATCAGGCACAGGGTGGCAATGATAAATAGCGCAACATAGACCAGATAGCCCCAGGCGCCATGATGGCGGAGGGTCTCCTGCAGCAGATGCAGGTGAGTCAGCAGATCGTGAAGACCAACGCGGTGGCTGATAACGGCCAGCGTGGCCGCCAGCGCGAGAAGTACCAGCCCTTTACCAATGGCCGGATGATGGCTTCTTTTTCATGAAGGGGTCTCCTGTACAGCCTGGACGCGGTGGACGTCAAAAAGTGCGCGCGACAGTATCCTGTTCCGACGACGGTCACAATGGTTTACCGTCGCTTTGTTGATTTTGCTCAGGAAATTCTGCCCCCCGCGCGGCGGGAGGCGAGAGAAGGACGTGACTTACGGCCGGAAGGTGGCCCACACCGGCGCGTGGTCGGATGGTTTTTCCATCCCGCGGATCTCATAATCGATCCCGGTCTCCACGCAGCGCTGGGCCAGAGGCTGACTGGCCAGCAGCAGGTCGATGCGCAGCCCACGGTTATCGTCAAAGCCTTTGGAGCGGTAATCAAACCACGAGAAGTGCTCATGATTGTCAGGGTTAGCCTGACGCCAGGTATCTACCAGGCCCCAGCCCAGCAGGCGATCCATCCATTCCCGTTCTTCCGGCAGGAAGGAACATTTGCCGGTGCGCAGCCAGCGTTTGCGGTTCTCTTCACCGATACCGATGTCGAGATCGGTAGGGCTGATGTTCATATCGCCCATGATCAGTACCGGATTCTCTTTATTGAGCTCGCTCTCCAGGTAGTTCTGCAGATTCTGATAGAACGCCGCTTTGGCCGGGAATTTGGTCTCATGATCGCGGCTTTCACCCTGCGGGAAATAACCGTTAATCACCGTGACGTTACCGAAGGGCGACGGGATCTCCGCCATGATGATGCGGCGCTGAGCCTCTTCGCCATCGTTAGGGAAACCGCGGCGGACGGCAATCGGCGTCTCTTTGGTCAGCAGCGCGACGCCATAATGGCCTTTCTGGCCGTGATAAAAGACGTTATAGCCGAGTCTGGCGACCTCTTCGAGAGGGAACATGTCGTCGTGAACTTTGGTTTCCTGCAGGCCAATCACGTCCGGCTGGTGTTTTTCGACGATGGCGGCCAGTTGGTGTGGGCGGGCGCGCAGGCCGTTGATATTAAAAGAGACGAATTTCATAGTCGCTGCCACTGTGCAAGGTGAATAGTGCAGGGATGGTAGCAGAAATTCGCCAGGCTGGCTGCCATCCGATGCGTCATTCTGCCAATCGCTGCGCATGATCGTGCCGTGGGTGCCCCTTTTGCGGGCACGCCGCGCCAAAAAAGGGCAAATATCTACGATAAATTTCGCAGAAGATCACAATTACAGAATTATATCTTACCGTTGCATAACTTATCTTCTTTAATCACTGTTCATCCCCCTTTATCGGATAGTTATTCACTAAATATGCATTTTATATGAATAGCGTTAGGTTGTAACTCGTTGATATTGCGTTATCTCATCCGGTTTATGCATTTTTATCGCTGGCTGGCACGAACCGTGCAATCTACATTTACAGCGTAATAACTCATATTTATTAACATTATTGCTACTTTTAATTTACCGGAAGAGGTCGATATGTCTCAGTCAATTACGCGTAACCACTTTGATGAATGGATGATGCCGGTCTACGCGCCAGCGGCGTTTATTCCGGTGCGGGGCGCCGGGTCGCGGCTGTGGGATCAGCAGGGCAAAGAGTATATCGATTTTGCCGGCGGTATCGCCGTGAACGCGCTGGGGCATGCGCATCCGCGTCTGGTGCAGGCCCTCACCGAGCAGGCGGGCAAGTTCTGGCATACCGGCAACGGGTATACGAATGAGCCGATCCTGCGGCTGGCCAAAATGCTTATTGATGCCACTTTCGCCGATCGGGTCTTCTTCTGTAACTCCGGGGCCGAGGCTAATGAGGCGGCGCTCAAGCTGGCGCGTAAATATGCCCACGATCGCTTTGGCAGCGAGAAAAGCGGCATCGTCGCCTTTCAGAACGCTTTCCACGGGCGGACGCTGTTCACCGTTTCGGCGGGCGGTCAGCCGGCCTACTCCCGGGATTTTGCTCCGCTGCCGCCGCAGATCCAGCATGCGGTGTTTAACGATCTCGAGTCGGCAAAGGCCTTAATCAATGACCAAACCTGCGCGGTGATCGTCGAGCCGGTGCAGGGTGAAGGGGGCGTGGTGCCGGCCAGCGTCGAGTTTTTACGCGGCCTGCGTCAGCTTTGCGACCAGCACAACGCCCTGCTGATTTTCGATGAAGTGCAGACTGGGGTCGGGCGCACCGGCGAGCTGTACGCCTATATGCACTACGGCGTGACGCCCGATGTGCTGACTACCGCCAAAGCGCTGGGCGGCGGCTTCCCCATCGGCGCGCTGCTGGCCACAGAGGCCTGCGCCAGCGTGATGACCGTCGGCACCCACGGCACCACCTACGGCGGCAACCCGCTGGCGGGGGCGGTGGCCGGCGAGCTGCTGTCGATCGTCAACACCCCGGAAGTGCTCTCCGGCGTCAGACAGCGCCATCAGTGGTTTTGCGAACGTCTGCAGGCGATCAACGCCCGCTATGGCCTGTTCAAGGAGATCCGCGGCCTGGGGCTGTTGCTCGGCTGCGTGCTGAACGACGCCTGGGCCGGGAAGGCGAAAGCCCTCAGCAACCTGGCGGCGGAAGAGGGGGTGATGATCTTGATCGCCGGCGCCAACGTGGTGCGTTTCGCTCCGGCGCTGAACGTCAGTGAAGAAGAGGTGAACAGCGGTCTGGATCGCGTCGAGCGGGCCTGCGCACGTTTCCTGGCGGGAGTCTCATCATGATGGTTATTCGACCGGTGGAGCCGGGCGATCTGCCCGGGCTGCTGAAGCTGGCAGCGGAGACCGGCGGCGGGCTGACCTCGCTGCCGGTGGATGAAGCGACCCTCGCGGCGCGGATTGCCCGTTCGCAGCAAACCTGGCGCGGCGAGCTGCCGAAAAGCGAGCAGGGCTATGTCTTTGTGCTGGAGGAGAGCGAGAGCGGCACGGTGGTGGGCATCTGCGCGATAGAGGTGGCGGTGGGCCTCAACGATCCCTGGTACAACTACCGGGTCGGCACTCAGGTCCATGCCTCGAAGGAGCTTAACGTCTACCAGGCGCTGCCGACGCTGTTTCTCAGCAACGACCACACCGGCAGCAGTGAGCTGTGCACCCTGTTCCTCGACCCGCAGTGGCGCAAAGAGGGCAATGGCTATCTGCTGTCGAAATCGCGCTTCTTATTTATGGCCGCTTTTCGCGAGCGCTTCAATGAGAAGGTGGTCGCCGAGATGCGCGGGGTGATTGACGAGCACGGCTATTCCCCGTTCTGGGAGAGCCTGGGCAAACGCTTTTTCGCCATGGAGTTTTCCCGCGCCGACTACCTGTGCGGCACCGGACAAAAGGCTTTCATTGCCGCCCTGATGCCCAAGCATCCGCTGTATATCGATTTCCTCACCCCCGAGGCGCAGGCGGTGATCGGCAAGGTCCATCCGCAGACCGCCCCGGCCCGGACGGTGCTGGAGAAAGAGGGATTCCGCTACCTGAACTACATCGATATTTTCGACGGTGGCCCGACCCTGGAGTGCGATATCGACCGGGTGCGGGCGATCCGCAAAAGCCGTCTGGTGACCACCGAGGCCGGCGAAACGCCACCCGGCGACTGGCCGTTGTGCCTCGTGGCGAACGAACAGTATCACCAGTTCCGCGCCCTGCTGGTGCGTGCCGACCCGGATGGCGACACCCTGACCCTCAGCGCCCGCGAGCTGGATATGCTGAAGTGTCATGCTGGCGACCAGGTGCGCATGGTGCGCTTGATCCCTGAGGAGAAAACCGCATGAGTCTGTGGATTAACGGCGAATGGCGGCCCGGCGATGGGCCGCGCTTCAGCAAACAGGATCCGGTCAACCTGAAGATTGTCTGGCAGGGCGAGGCGGCGGATGCCGGGCAGGTTGCCGAGGCGGTCGCGGCTGCCCGCCAGGCGTTCCCGGCCTGGGCGCGGCTGCCGTTTGCCGACCGCCAGGCCATCGTCGAAAAGTTTGCCAGCCTGCTGGAGGCCAGCAAGGCGGAGCTGACGGCGATTATCGGCGCCGAGACCGGAAAGCCGCGCTGGGAGGCGGCCGGGGAAGTGACGGCGATGATCAACAAGGTGGCGATCTCGGTGAAGGCGTATCACACCCGCACTGGCGAACAGCACAGCGATCTGCCCGATGGCGCCGCGACGCTGCGTCACCGGCCGCATGGCGTGCTGGCGGTCTTTGGTCCCTATAACTTTCCCGGCCATCTGCCGAACGGGCATATCGTGCCGGCGTTGCTGGCGGGCAATACCGTGGTATTTAAACCCAGCGAATTAACCCCGCACAGCGGCGAAGCGGTGGTGAAGCTGTGGGAGCAAGCTGGCCTGCCCGCCGGCGTGCTCAACCTGCTGCAGGGCGGTCGGGAAACCGGCGAGGCGCTCAGCGGCCAGGCGGACATCGATGGGCTGCTGTTTACCGGCAGCTCGACCACCGGTTTTCATCTGCATCGCCAGCTGGCCGGGCAGCCGCAAAAGATCCTCGCGCTGGAGATGGGCGGCAATAATCCGCTGATCGTTGACAACCCACGGGACGTCGATGCCGCGGTGCATCTGACCATCCAGTCCGCCTTTATTACCGCCGGCCAGCGCTGCACCTGTGCCCGACGTCTGCTGGTCCGGCGCGGAGAGGCGGGGGATGCCTTCCTCTCCAGGCTGGTGACGGTCAGCCAACGGCTGATCCCCGCGGCGTGGGACGCTGAGCCGCAGCCGTTTCTCGGCGGGCTTATCTCCGAACAGGCCGCGCAGAAAGTGCATCAGGCCTGGCTGCAGCGGGTCGCTGCTGGCGCGGTCACCCTGCTGGAGCCGCGGTTATTGCAGGCCGGGACGTCGCTGCTGACGCCGGGGATTGTCAACATGAGCGACATGGCCCAGGTCGAGGATGAAGAGGTGTTCGGCCCGCTGCTTGGCGTCTGGCGCTACGATACTTTCGAAGAGGCGATTGCCCTGGCCAACGCCACCCGCTTCGGCCTCTCCTGCGGGTTAATCTCCCCGGAACGAGAGAAGTTCGATCGGCTGCTGCTTGAGGCACGAGCCGGGATAGTCAACTGGAACAAACCCCTGACCGGGGCGGCGAGTACCGCGCCGTTCGGCGGCACCGGAGCCTCAGGCAATCATCGCCCCGGGGCCTGGTATGCCGCAGATTATTGCGCCTGGCCGATGGCCAGTCTCGAATCGCCGACCCTGACGCTGCCCGCCAGTCTCAATCCGGGGCTCGACTTCCGGGCCGGGGAGGCGTCATGACCGCCCGCGAAGTCAACTTTGACGGTCTGCCCGGGCTGACCCATCACTACGCAGGGCTCTCCTTTGGCAATGAGGCCTCCACCCGGCACCGCTATCGGGTGTCGAACCCGCAGCTGGCGGCGAAGCAGGGGCTGAAAAAAATGAAAGCCCTTGCCGACGCCGGCTTTCCGCAGGCGGTGATCCCCCCTCAGGAACGACCCAACGTGCCGCTCCTGCGTCAGCTGGGCTTTAGCGGCAGCGATGAGCAGGTGGTGGCCCGTGCGGCCCAGCAGGATCCGGATCTGCTGTCGGCGGTGAGTTCGGCCTCGGCGATGTGGGTGGCGAACGCCGCGACGGTTTGTCCCTCCGCCGATTCGCTGGATGGCCTGGTGCATCTGACGGTGGCGAATCTGCAGGATAAATTCCACCGCGCCAGTGAGGCCCCCACCACCGGAGCGCTGCTGCAGGCGATATTCCCGGACCGCACGCGATTTGCCATCCACCCGGCGCTGCCTGCCTCTGCCTGGTTTGGCGACGAAGGGGCGGCGAACCATAACCGTCTCGGCGGCGAATATGGCGCCCCCGGCGTCCAGCTATTTGTCTATGGCCGCCGTCGGGGAAGCGAGGAGGCGCCGCGTCGCTATCCGGCGCGGCAAACCCTTGAGGCAAGCCAGGCGGTGGCGCGCCTCAATCAGGTCAATCCCCGCCAGCTCATCTTCGCCCGCCAGCATCCGGCGGCGATCGATAAGGGGGTTTTTCATAACGACGTCATCGCGGTGAGCAACCGTCAGGTCCTGTTCTGCCATGAGCAGGCCTTTGCCGACCAGGACGCGGTTTTGCAGCAGCTTGCGCAGCAGGTGCCGGGCTTTACCCCGTTGGTGGTTCCCGCCAGCCGGGTCACGGTGGAAGAGGCGGTTGCTACCTATCTGTTCAACAGTCAGCTGTTGAGCCGGGCGGACGGCAGCATGGCGCTGATCCTGCCCCAGGAAGCCCAGGCGCATCCGGGCGTGTGGAACTATCTTAATGAGCTGCTGGCCGCAGATAACCCCATCGCCGCGCTGCAGGTGTTTGATCTGCGCGAGAGTATGGCCAACGGCGGCGGTCCGGCGTGCCTGCGCCTGCGGGTGGTGTTGACGGCCGAGGAGTATCAGGCGGTCAATCCGCACGTCCTGATGAACGATACGCTGTTTGCCACCCTCAATGACTGGGTGGATCGCTACTATCGCGACCGCCTCACCCAGGCCGACCTCGCCGACCCACAGCTGCTGCGGGAAGGGCGCGATGCGCTGGATCGGTTGACCCAGATCCTGCAGCTCGGTTCGGTTTATCCATTTCAGCAATAAGGGGGCGCGGTGGAACACTTTCTGGCATTAACCCTGGCGGGGCGATTGCCCCATCACTTTCACGGCGAGACGGCCCATTTCCGCTGGCACTGGCTCGGCGAGGGGATCCTCGAGCTGACGCCGCATGCGCGCTGCGAGCGCGGGCTGGTGCTTTCCTGCGCCATCCATGGCAACGAAACGGCGCCAGTGGAGATTGTCGACCGGCTGGTGCAGCGGTTGGTCCGGGAGGCACTCCCCCTGCGCTGGCGGCTGCTGGTGATCGTCGGTAACCCGCCGGCGCTGCGGGCGAATAAACGCTATCTGCACAGCGATATGAACCGGATGTTTGGCGAGCGCTGGCGGCAGTTCCCGGCCAGCGAGGAGACGCAGCGGGCGCAGCGGCTGGAGCAGGCGGTGGCCCGCTTCTATCGCGACCATGATGGTCCGCGCTGGCACCTCGATCTGCATACCGCGATCCGCGGGTCGCTGCATCCGCGCTTCGGCGTGCTCCCGGCCCGCGATACGCCCTGGGAGGAGGATTTTCTTCACTGGTTGGGCGGCGCCGGGCTGGAGGCGCTGGTGTTTCATCGCCAGCCGGGCGGGACCTTCACCCATTTCAGCTGCGAACGGTTCGCGGCGCTGGCCTGCACTCTTGAACTGGGCAAAGCGCTGCCGTTGGGGGAAAACGATCTAACGCAGTTTGCCGCCGCCGAGGGGGCTATCTCCCGGTTGCTGGTGGGGGATCTGGCCATTGCCGACGCCCCGGCGCCGCTGCGCTACCGGGTGGTGCAGCAGATCACCCGCCATAGCGATGATTTCCGCTTGCATATGGCGGAACAGACGCTGAACTTCACCCCCTTCGCCCCAGGCACGCTGCTGGCGGAGGAGGGGGAGACGCGGTATGTGGTGGGGGCAGAGCCGGAGTATGTTCTGTTTCCCAATCCGGCGGTGGCCAGGGGGCTGCGCGCTGGCCTGATGCTGGAAAAATTATCCTGAGGGCAAGCCGTCCGCCGGGCGGCCTGCTTTATTTCGCGCGTCGTTATTCATCTTCTTATTTTTTCGTGCGCCAGTGTAAATTTGCAGATTATTCCTGGTAAAATGCTTTGTTTTTAATCTCCTCTTCTTTATACTCTCCATAATTGCTCTTCAAAACAGTAGGTTATTTATTTTTTATTGCAATTCTTCCGTCAAATTCCTTATTTTCTCCATAATTGGTGAGAAACTGTTTTTTACACTTTCATTGTTTTACTCTTGCTCTGACTAATTGACGATTAACGTCGTAAAGTTAATCTCGTCAACACGGCAACGCGCCGTAAGAATAACGTAAAGTAAGGATTGAATGATGAAGAAACTCACTGCACTGTTTGTTGCCTCTACTCTGGCTCTGGGCGCGGCTAACCTGGCACACGCCGCCGATACCACCACCGCGCCGAGCGACAGCAAGCCGATGATGATGCATCATAAAGGCGGCCCGGGTCAGCATGACATGATGTTTAAAGGGCTGAACCTGACCGATGCGCAGAAGCAGCAGATCCGCGACATCATGAAGAGCCAGCGCGAAAACATGAAGCGTCCGTCCCTTGACGAACGTCGCGCGATGCACGAGCTGATCGCCAGCGATACCTTCGACAAGGCGAAAGCGGAAGCGCAGATCGATAAGATGGAAGCGCAGCACAAAGCGATGGCGCTGTCCCGCCTGGAAACGCAGAACAAGATCTACAACATTCTGACCCCAGAGCAGAAAAAACAGTTCAATGCCAATTTTGAGAAGCATCTGACAGAACGCAACGCGCCGGCAGGTAAAATGCCTGCACCCGCTGAATAATGTAGCGCACTGAATCAAGACCGCCGGTCTTGCCCAATAATGCCATCAGGCGTTGGGCAGGGCCGGCGGTTTTTCTTTCTGGTCTTTCAGCCAAGCGGATGCAACGGGTAGTTGCCGCTGAGCAGAGGCTTACAGAGGATTTTGTAACCATCCTGGTCGAATCCGGCGGGCAGGCGGGTCAGCGCAGCGGCCTCATTGAGCGAGTCGACGGCTCCCAGCCACAGCCAGTTATGAATGACATGATACTGCGTCATATCCGGGCCGCGCTCCTCCAGCGCCACCGGTCCTGCCCACGGCCAGCACACCAGCTGCAGCTTGCTCATCTGCGCCAGCAGACGCTGACGGTGCGCCTCCACGCTCTCCTTTCCACAGCAGGCGCCGGCGCAGCGGCCCAGTGCGGATCGAAAGCAGGCGCGGCCGCGGCTGAGCGGCTCCAGACCGAGCAGGCCGTAACAGAGGCGCTGTTCGTCAGCAAGGCTCTGCAGCATCTGCAGCGCCGCCCGCCGGTTGGCGAACAGACCATAGAGATGCTGCTGGTGCGAGAAATCAACCTCGCGGGCATAGACAATCTGCGGCCGGTCGTCCGCAAGCAGCCAGGCGCAGAGTTGCTTGTTACGCCGTAGCCGCTTGTTAAACAGCGGCTGCTGCTCTTTAATCAACCGCGCCTCCAGCAGCAGCGCTCCCAGCTCGCCAGCGGTGCGCTGCCAGGTGATACGCCGGGACTGACGCAGCATCGCCGCCTCTTCAGGGGTGCGCAGGTGGGAGAGCACCCGGCTGCGGAGGTTGACGCTCTTGCCGATATAGAGCGGCATCGTGTCGCTATCGCCGTGAAACTGATAGACGCCCGGCAGCTTCGGCAGCGCCTCCAGCCACGGGCGAAGGTGTTCGGGATATTCATAGATCGCCGCCGCCTCAAACTCCAGACGCGGGGCAGATTGCTTTCTGGCCACAATAACTCCTGATACTGTCTATCTATCCAGTATAGCAGGCGGTTTTTGCGGCGAAAAGCGCAAAAAACAACCCCGGCGCGGGCCGGGGCGGGGGAGGGACTATTTTTTCCAGAAATCGTCAAAGACGGTGATCGGTGGCCGACGCTTGTGTTCGGTTTTCAGATACCAGCCTTCGATCGTTTTGGCGATGCTGGGGTCCAGCGTTTTGCCTTCCAGATAGTCGTCGATATTCTCATAGGTCACCCCCAGCGCCACTTCATCCGGCAGGGAGGGGCGATCGTCTTCCAGATCGGCGGTCGGTAACTTCTTATACAGATGTTCCGGGCAGCCGAGATGGGCCAGCAGCTGTTTGCCCTGACGTTTGTTCAGGCGGAAGATCGGGTTGATGTCGGTGCCGCCGTCGCCATATTTGGTGAAGAAGCCGGTAATCGCCTCCGCTGCATGGTCGGTGCCGACTACCACCCCTTGGGTCATCCCGGCGATGCTGTACTGGGCTTTCATGCGCTCACGGGCTTTTTCGTTGCCGCGAACGAAGTCGCTCAGTTCGATCCCCGCTTCGCGCAGCGCCTGTTCGCTTGCCAGTACCGAGGCTTTGATATTCACCGTCAACACCCGGTCAGGCTGAATAAAGGCGATGGCATCCTGGCAGTCCTGCTCATCCGCCTGCACGCCGTAGGGTAAACGGACGGCGATAAACTGCAGGCTGCTGTCGCCCGTTTCGGCGCGCAGTTCATTGATCGCCATCTGGCACAGTTTCCCCGTCAGGGTCGAGTCCTGGCCGCCGCTGATACCCAGCACCAGCGATTTAATAAAAGGGTAAGTCTGCAGATAGGATTTCAGGAAATCGACGCTGCGACGGATCTCGTCTGCGGCATCAATCTGCGGCTTCGCGCCCAGCGCCTGAATAATCTCTTGTTGTAGCGTCATCGCGCCCTCCGAAAGTGAATCTGTTTGGCAACCTGTTGGCTTAAAGCTACCTCTTTGCCGCTGAAACGACAAGGACCGGGGTTTTGACTGCCGGAAAAGAAGGCAATCAATGACATAGGATTTCATTATAGATGCCACCGCGCAGGAGAAAGCGCCGGTCGGCAGCGGAGCGTCAATCCTGTTTACGTAATAACACAATCAGACATGATTTCGCTGTTCGGCTTGAAAAATAACACTATTTATTCCAGGCTTATCGTTACACAGTGGAAGAGAGGAACCAAAATGAACAAAAGCTTAGCAGGAATACTGGGCGTCACCGTCGCGTTAACCTTACTCGCGGGCTGTACCGCTTACGATCGTACCAAAGACCAGTTTACCCAGCCGGTGGTGAAAGATGTGAAGAAAGGGATGTCGCGTCAGCAGGTGATGCAGATCGCAGGCAAACCTTCAACGGAAGTGACGATGGTCCATGCCCGCGGCACCTGCCAGACCTATATCCTCGGTCAACGAGATGGTAAAGTGGAGACCTACTTTGTGGCCCTCGACGAAACGGGGCACGTGATGAACTCCGGCTACCAGACCTGCGCCGAGTATGATACGGATCCGCGCAACGCTAAGTAAGCGCCCTACTGTTGACTGAGTTGTACGTAAGCCCGACCACTGGTCGGGCTTTTTTGTGAGTCCTGATGCTTATTTAATTGCGCGAATTATTTGGGTGAAAATGTGAGGGTAGTCAAAACCGGAGGTCAATGAGAGACAATTCTGTTCAACAGGGAATTATCACGACGGCTCAGCTTGCCGTATACTCAACCCATAAACAGAATTAACCGGATGTTACCAGTCTTACCGGCTCTCAGCGGTTACTGAAGGCCCTGGTCTCACACATTGAGGAAGCGTTCATGGAAAAGAAACACATTTATCTGTTCTGCTCGGCAGGCATGTCCACGTCACTGCTGGTCTCCAAAATGCGGGCGCAGGCGGAAAAATACGAAGTCCCGGTCATTATTGAAGCCTATCCTGAAACTCTCGCGGGTGAAAAGGGACCGGAAGCCGACGTTGTATTATTAGGGCCACAAATTGCGTATATGTTACCGGAAATTCAGCGCCTGCTGCCGAATAAACCGGTAGAAGTCATCGATTCTCTTCTGTATGGCAAGGTGGATGGTTTAGGAGTATTGAAAGCCGCCGTCGCGGCCATTAAGAAAGCTGCAGCACAATAATTTTAAATTTTAAAACTCGATGTATTTTGACGCCTGGCGGCATTCTGTTGCCGGACGTCAAAAAATAAAGAGTTTATTTTCCCGTCAAAGAGTAATTTCATACATCATCGCCGTAATAGTTTATTGCGGCTTTTAAGGGTATTGACTATGAGTAAAGTGATCGACTCGCTTGAAAAGGTACTCCTTCCTTTTGCAGTGAAAATAGGAAAGCAGCCGCATATTAATGCGATTAAAAATGGATTTATTAAACTCATGCCGTTGACCCTCGCCGGGGCCATGTTTGTATTAATTAACAACGTTTTTCTGAGCTTCGGCGAAGGCTCTTTCTTTTACTCCATGGGCATTCGCCTGGATGCCTCTACCATTGAAACCTTAAACGGTTTTAAGGCTATCGGCGGCAACGTCTATAACGGCACCCTCGGCATTATGTCGCTGATGGCGCCATTCTTTATCGGCTCCGCGCTGGCGGAAGAACGCAAAGTCGACCCGATGGCCGCTGGCCTGCTGGCGGTAGCGGCCTTCATGACCGTGACCCCATACAGCGTGGGCGAAGCCTATGCCGTCGGCGCCAACTGGCTGGGCGGGCAGAACATCATCTCTGGTATGATTATCGGTCTGGTCGTCGCGGAACTGTTCACCTTCGTGATCCGTCGCAACTGGGTGATCAGACTGCCGGACAGCGTGCCGGGATCGGTATCGCGCTCTTTCTCTGCGCTGATCCCTGGCTTCTTGATCCTCTCCATCTTCGGCATTATCTCGTGGGCCCTGTCGAGCTACGGCAGCAACTTCCACCAGATCATCATGGACTCCATCTCTACGCCGCTGGCGGCGATGGGCAGCGTGGTCGGCTGGGCATACGTCATCTTTAACTCCCTGCTGTGGTTCTTCGGGGTGCACGGTTCGCTGGCGCTGACCGCGCTGGATAACGGCATCATGACGCCGTGGGCGCTGGAAAACATCGCCCTGTACAACCAGTACGGATCGGTTGATGCGGCGATCGAAGCGGGTAAACAGTTCCACTTCTGGGCCAAGCCGATGCTCGACTCCTACATCCTGCTGGGTGGCTCCGGGGCGACGCTGGGTCTGATTATCGCCATCTTTATCGCTTCCCGCCGCGCTGACCATCGTCAGGTCGCGAAGCTGGCGCTGCCGTCAGGCATCTTCCAGATTAACGAACCGATTCTTTTTGGCCTGCCGATCATCATGAACCCGGTGATGTTCATCCCGTTCGTGCTGGTCCAGCCGATTCTGGCGGCCATTACTCTCGCCGCCTACAGCCTGGGGATTATCCCACCGGTGACCAACCTGGCGCCGTGGACCATGCCAACTGGCCTGGGGGCGTTCTTTAACAGTAACGGCAGTGTCGCCGCTCTGCTGGTCGCCCTGTTCAACCTTGGCGTCTCCACCCTGGTCTACCTGCCGTTTGTGGTGCTGTCGAATAAAGCGCAGACCGTTATCGAGCAGGAAGAGAGCGAAGAAGACATCGCCAACGCACTGAAATTCTGATACCGCGCGGTACGGGCAACGTCCTGTACCGCCTGAGAAATGAGGGAAATATTATGTTTGATCTGGACAACATCGAGGCGGTAGAGACCCCGGAAAACGACCTCGAAGAGGTGGTGATGGGGCTGATTATCAACTCCGGCCAAGCGCGTAGTCTGGCCTATGCCGCGCTGAAGCAGGCCAAGCAGGGGGATTTTGCCGCGGCGAAAACGATGATGGAGCAGTCGCGTCAGGCGCTGAGCGAGGCGCATCGGGTGCAGACCCAGCTTATCGAAAGCGACGAGGGCGAGGGGAAAATGAAGGTCAGCCTGGTGCTGGTGCATGCTCAGGATCACCTGATGACCTCCATGCTGGCCCGCGAGCTGGTAGCGGAATTGATTGAGCTGCACGAGAAGGTACAATAGGCCATCGCGACGATGAGGCAGCCCAGGATGATGACCACCGAGATCAGTACCGCCAGAGAACAGCAGTTGTTCAACGGGAAGAACTTTCATGTGGTCATCTATAACAAAACGGAAAGCGTGAGCGGGCTCCACCAGCATGATTACTACGAATTTACCGTCGTATTAACCGGGCGCTATTACCAGGAGATCAATGGCAAACGGGTGCTGCTGGAGCGCGGGGATTTTGTCTTTATCCCGATGGGTTCGCACCACCAGAGCTTCTATGAATTTGGTGCGACGCGCATCCTTAACGTCGGCATCAGCAGGCGCTTCTTTGAGAAACATTATCTGCCGCTGCTGCCGTTTGGCCTGGTGGCGTCGCAGGTCTACGCCGTGCAGAGCGCTTTTCTCGGCTACATTGAGTCGGTCATCGCCTCACTCAATTTTCGCGAAACGGAATTTGACGAATTTATCGAGCTGGTCTCCTTTTATGTCATTAACCGTTTACGTCACTATCGCGAAGAGCCGGTTGCAGACGTCGTCCCGCAATGGTTAAAAAATACCGTTGAGGCTATGCACGATAAACTGGAGTTTGGCGAGAGCGCCCTCGAGAATATGGTTCGGCTATCGGGCAAAACGCAGGAATATTTAACCCGGGCGACCCAGCGCTATTATGGTAAAACGCCGATGCAGATAATTAACGATATCCGTATCAATTTTGCCAAAAAGCAGCTGGAAATTACCAACTATTCGGTGACGGATATTGCCTATGAATCAGGGTACAGCAGCCCGAGCCTGTTTATTAAAACCTTTAAAAAGCTGACCTCGTTTACACCGAGTAGTTATCGAAAACATTTGACCAGTATTAATTAAGCCCAGGCGGTATTAGCCGCCAGGCTTACACCATAACTAATTTAAGTTAACTGTCCGCATTTATGCGGAGAGCGGCCTGCGTCTACACGCAGCGTCTAAGGGAGAAAAAGATGAGCCAGAAATTAAAAGTCGCCACCATTGGCGGCGGTAGCAGCTATACCCCGGAATTACTGGAAGGTTTCCTGAAACGTTATCATGAACTGCCGGTGACAGAGCTGTGGCTGGTGGATGTGGAAGAGGGCCAGGAGAAGCTCGATATTATCCATGCGCTGTGCGAGCGGATGGTGGAAAAAGCCGGCGTGCCGATGAAGGTTTATAAAACGCTGGACCGCCGCGAGGCGCTGCAGGGCGCTGATTTCGTCACTACCCAGCTGCGCGTGGGCCAGCTGAAGGCGCGGGAAAAAGATGAGCGCATCCCGCTGAGCCACGGTTATCTTGGCCAGGAGACCAACGGGGCGGGCGGGCTGTTTAAGGGGCTGCGCACCATCCCGGTGATTTTCGACATCGTGAAAGATGTGCAGGAGATCTGCCCGGACGCGTGGATCATCAACTTCACCAACCCGGCGGGCATGGTCACCGAGGCGGTCTATCGTCACACCAGTTTCAAACGCTTTATCGGGGTGTGCAACATTCCCATCGGCATGAAGATGTTCATCACCGACGTGCTGCAGCTCAGCCCGAGCGATGAGCTGCACATCGACCTGTTCGGTCTGAACCACCTGGTGTTCGTCCGCGACGTGCTGGTTAACGGCGTCTCGCGCTTCGATGAACTGCTGGACGGCGTCGCCTCCGGCCGCCTGACCGCGAACTCGGTAAAAAATATCTTCGACCTGCCGTTCAGCGAAGGGCTGATCCGCTCCCTGCGCCTGATCCCATGCTCCTATCTGCTCTATTACTTTAAGCCAAAAGAGATGCTGGCGATTGAGATGGGCGAGTACTATAAGGGCGGCGCGCGCGCCCAGGTGGTGCAGAAAGTGGAGAAGCAGCTGTTTGAGCTGTATAAAAATCCGGATCTCAAGGTCAAGCCGAAGGAGCTGGAGCAGCGCGGGGGCGCCTATTACTCCGATGCCGCTTGCGAAGTGATCAACGCTATCTATAACGATAAGCAGACTGAGCACTATGTGAATATCCCACATCATGGCCATATCGATAATATCCCGGCGGACTGGGCGGTCGAGATGAGCTGCACCTTAGGTCGCGATGGCGCGAAGCCGACGCCGCGCATCACCCATTTCGACGAGAAGGTGCTGGGGCTTATCTACACCATCAAAGGGTTTGAAGTGGCGGCCAGCCAGGCGGCGATCAGCGGTGAGCTGAACGACGTGCTGCTGGCGCTGAACTTAAGCCCGCTGATCCATTCCGATCGTGACGCCGAGCAGCTGGCGCGGGAGATGATTTTGGCCCATGAAAAATGGCTGCCGAACTTTGCGGCGACGATCGAAAAACTGAAAGCGTAACGGGAGCGGGTAATGGAACGCGTATTGATCGTCAATGCTGACGACTTCGGCCTCAGTAAAGGGCAGAACTACGGCATTATCGAGGCCTGCCGCAACGGCGTGGTGACATCGACTACGGCGCTGGTCAACGGCGCGGCTATTGACCACGCCGCCCAGCTGAGCCGCAGTACGCCGGAGCTGGCGGTCGGGATGCACTTTGTGCTGACGCTGGGCGAACCGCTGTCGGCCATGCCGGGGTTAACCCGCGACGGCCGGCTGGGCAAATGGATCTGGCAGCAGGCGGAAGAAGATAACCTGCCGCTGGAGGAGATTGCCCACGAGCTGGCGTGTCAGTACCGTCGTTTTATCGAACTCTTCGGTCATGAGCCGACGCATCTCGACAGCCATCACCATGTGCATATGATCGCTCCGATCTACCCCATCGTTGCGGCTTTTGCCCGCGACAAGGGCATCGCGTTGCGTATCGATCGCCAGGTAGCGGCGCAGAGCGGTCTCGATCAGCAGGCGGCGCGCAGCAGCGCAGGCTTCAGCAGCGAGTTTTACGGGGAAGCCGTCTCTGAGGCGCTGTTCCTGCAGACGCTGGACGCCTCAATCGCCCGCGAGGAGCGCTCTCTGGAGGTGATGTGTCATCCGGCCTTTGTCGACCAGACCATCATGGGCAGCGCCTACTGCTATCCGCGGCTGGGCGAGCTTGATGTGCTGACGTCCGCCTCGCTGAAAGCGGCGGTGGCCGACCGGGGTTATCGCCTGGGAACCTACCGCGACGTGTAAACCCGACGGGGAAAGGAAAGTGAGTCAAGCCCGGCACACCGTGCCGGGCTTTTTGCTACGCCGGTATAGCGGCGATTTTCGGGCTTCTCGACCACACCCGGTGGGCCGTCATCAGGGCGAGCAGTTTATCTGCCGCCGGGGTGTCGAGAGCATCGGTGACGATGACGCCCTCTTCGCCCTGGGCCGGGACCTGCAGAACCGACGTTAACTGCCGCGCATCGCCTGCCAGCAGGATCGGCTTCAGATGCTTATAGGCCTCCAGCAGGTAGTAGCGCGCGTCGCCGCTCTGGCTCAGGGCGCTGAGATCGCCGCCGGGCACCACCACGGCATCCACCGTCAGCGACGGGGAGCCGGCGAAGGTGCCGGCGATCGGCAGGGGAGAGCCATCGTCGGCGACGACTTCCCCCATCCGCGAATAGAGCAGTTTACTGTGCACGCCCCGGGCCTGTAGCGCCTGCAGGAGATGGACCAGATCCTGCGCCGAGGTACGCTCATTGAGCAGCACCGCCACCACACGACCTTTCACATCCCCTTCGGCATCCGCGTAGAGGCTGAGGGTGGGATCTTTCTCCACGCCGTTGACCGGGGAGGGCAGAGTGAGGCTGCGCTGCTCATCGCTCAGTTCGATACCTAAATTCGCCCCGACCGCTTCCGCCAGCCGGGTATCAATATGGGCCAGGTGATCGACCACCCGCTCGCGGATCCAGGTGCGGACCACTTTGCTAAGCTCGAAGCTGAAGCCATCGATAATATGCTGCTGCTCAATCGGCGTCTGGCTCAGCCAGAACAGACGCGGCTGGGCGTAATATTCGCCGAATGACGGGCTGCGCTGGCGGATCTTCTCGCCGTCGACGCGCTCGGCGAGGGACTCAAAACCGCCGCGTTTGGCGGCTGGCGGCGTCTCGCGCGGCCAGTTGTCGTTGATCGAGTTGGGTTCGTAGTTGGCCGGGTTGGTGTCAATCTCCATCCGGTGCATACCGTCGCGCTGGAAGTTGTGGTACGGGCAGGTCGGCCGGTTGATCGGGATTTCATGGAAATTCGGTCCGCCGAGGCGGCTTATCTGGGTATCGGTGTAGGAGAAGAGGCGCCCCTGCAGCAGCGGATCGTTGCTGAAATCGATGCCCGGGACGATATGCCCGGGATGGAAGGCCGCCTGTTCGTTTTCGGCAGAGAAGTTGTCCGGGTTGCGGTTGAGGACCATTTTGCCGACCCGTTGCACCGGCACCAGCGCCTCGGGGATCAGTTTGGTGGGATCTAACAGGTCGAAGTCAAAATCAAATTCATTCTCTTCGGGGATCAGCTGCAGGCCGAGCTCAAATTCCGGGTAGTCCCCGGCTTCAATGGCCTCCCACAGATCGCGGCGATGAAAATCGGGGTCACGGCCGGTCAGCTTCTGCGCTTCATCCCATACCAGCGACGCCTTGCCGGCGACCGGTTTCCAGTGGAAGCGAACAAAGGTGGCTTTGCCCTCGGCATTGATCAGGCGGAAGGTGTGGATGCCAAAGCCTTCCATGGTGCGATAGCTGCGCGGGATGCCGCGATCGGACATCGCCCACATCACGTTGTGCAGCGTTTCCGGCTGCAGGGAAACATAGTCCCAGAACGTATCGTGAGCGCTTTGTCCCTGGGGAATGGCCCAGTGGGGTTCAGGCTTCACGGCGTGGACAAAGTCGGGAAACTTCAGCGCGTCCTGGATAAAGAAGACCGGGGTGTTGTTGCCGACGAGGTCAAAAATCCCCTCGTCGGTGTAAAACTTGGTGGCGAAGCCGCGAATATCGCGAACGGTGTCCGCCGACCCCGCGCCGCCCTGCACGGTGGAGAAGCGCACAAAGACCGGGGTGATTTTATCGGCTGCCGAGAGAAAATCGGCTTTGGTCAAGGCTGTCAGGCTTTTGTAGGGCTGGAAGTAGCCGTGGGCTGCTGAGCCGCGGGCATGAACGATACGCTCCGGAATTCGCTCGTGGTCGAAGTGGGTGATCTTCTCCCGCAGAATGAAATCTTCCAGCAGCGTTGGGCCGCGGGTACCGGCGCGCAGCGAGTTCTGATCGTCGGCAATGCGCACGCCCTGGTTAGTGGTCAGCGGATAGTCTTCTCCGCCTTTGCGCTGTGGCTCCAGGGCATCGAGTTTTTTGCTGTGGGTATCAGGCGTTTTCAGGCTGCCAGGGGCGGTCGGTTCAGCGCCAGGGGCGGTGGGTTTCGGCGTGGGGCGCCACTCCCTGTCATCCGGCGCCAGCGAGTCGAGACCCGGCTGTGCTTCCTCGCTGCCGTGGACCGGTGCCTGCTGGTGGTGAGGGTTTGGGTGCTTATCAGACATTGCTCGTCTCCTGCTTTCATTGCTAAAAGTGGTCGTTGATAAACCAAAACCCTTCTAACTATAGAACATTACGCTGCCTGCGCCCGGCAAGGGGGCAGGGAGTTATCCTAAAATGCGCATCGGCGGCAGGGGGGCGACGAACGGGGCCACGATCGGCTATGATAGAGGTTTCTGTTTCCCGCTTTGCTTAGTGAATCCATTTGTTATGAAACCATTGCGCCAACAAAATCGCCCTGTCATTAGCTACGTGCCGCGCGTGGAGCCTGCGCCCCCGGAACATGCCGTGAAAATGGACCATTTTCGCGATGTCTGGATTTTGCGCGGGAAGTATGTCGCCTTTCTGCTGATGGGAGAGCATTTTCGCCGTTCACCGGCGTTCAGCGTGCCGGAGTCGGCGCAGCGCTGGGCTAACCAGGTGCGTCAGGAAGGAGAGATTGAAGCCTGAGTCTGCTGCAGAAATAAAAAAACCGCTGATTATCAGCGGTTTTTTTGTGCTTACCGTTTAGCGATGCGCCAGTTCGGCTTCTTCTTCGCTATCGAAAATCGACTTGTCGGTCTGGCGCAGCCACTGGCTGGTCAGCGTCCCGGCGGTCATGGAGCCGTTAACGTTCAGCGCGGTACGTCCCATATCGATCAGCGGCTCGACGGAGATCAGCAGCGCCACGAGGGTCACCGGCAGGCCCATCGCCGGCAGGACGATCAGCGCGGCGAAGGTGGCCCCGCCGCCCACTCCGGCGACGCCCGCCGAGCTGACGGTGACGATGCCCACGAGGGTGGCAATCCACATCGGATCCAGCGGGTTGATGCCTACGGTCGGTGCGACCATCACCGCCAGCATGGCCGGGTAGATACCGGCGCAGCCGTTCTGACCAATGGTGGCGCCAAAGGAGGCGGAGAAGCTGGCAATCGACTCCGGTACGCCGAGACGACGGGTCTGCGCTTCCACGTTCAGCGGAATGGAGGCGGCGCTGGAGCGGCTGGTGAAGGCGAAGGTGATCACCGGCCAGACTTTACGGAAATACTTCAGCGGGCTGACGCCGTTAATCGCCAGCAGCAGGCCGTGGACGATAAACATGATGCCCAGCGCGATGTACGAGGCCACCACGAAGCCGCCAAGCTTGATGATATCCTGCAGATTCGACCCGGCAACCACTTTGGTCATCAGCGCCAGAACGCCGTAAGGGGTCAGCTGCATCACCAGACGAACCAGCTTCATCACCCAGCCCTGCAGGGTATCAATGGCGGTCAGGACGCGCTGGCCTTTTTCCACATCCTCTTTCAGCAGCTTCAGGGCTGCGACGCCGAGGAACGCCGAGAAAATGACGATGCTGATGATCGAGGTCGGGTTAGCCCCGGTCAGGTCAGCAAACGGGTTCTTCGGCACAAAGGAGAGGATCAGCTGCGGGACGCTGAGATCGGCCACTTTACCCACATAGTTGCTCTGAATGGCGTTCAGACGAGCGGTCTCCGCGCTGCCCTGGACCAGTCCCTCGGCGGTGAGGCCGAACATGTTAGTCACCAGCACGCCAACCAGAGCGGCGATCAGGGTGGTGAACAACAGAGTCCCGATGCTCAGGAAGCTGATTTTCCCCAGCTGCGAGGCATTGTGCAGGCGGGCGACCGCGCTAAGGATTGACGCGAAGACCAGCGGCATAACGATCATTTGCAGCAGCTGGACATAACCGTTGCCGACGATATTAAACCACTGGATGGAATCCTTCAGCACCTGGCTGTCAGACCCGTAGATCAGCTGTAGCGCCAGACCGAAGATCACGCCAATCGCCAGGCCGACCAGGACCTTCCTGGCCAGGCTCCACTGTTTATGGCGCGTTTGCCCCAGCGCAAACAACAATACGGCGAACACGACTACGTTCGCTATTAATGGAAAGTTCATCCCCGTTCTCCTGATATTTTTATAACCTGGGCTGGTGGATAACCAGCTCTTATGACCGCAAGGTTAGCAGAAGGCGTTATCAAGGACTTATATTCAAATGGAATGGGTTATAACCAAAAGGTGTTTTCTGCCGGTTTATCGCCCACTCTGGTGACTTATGAAGCGATTGAAGGTGATCTGCAGGGAATTAATCACCCCGGAAGACCAGCGTATCGCGGTGTTGTCCGCCAGCGTCTGCGGCATCCAGACGGCATAGACGAACAGCGCCATGCATAAGGCGCGCTCCAGCTGGTTGCCTTTGCGCGGCGCAAGGATCGGTAGCCGAAAGCGCCAGCGGCAGGGCCACAGCAGCGGCACCCCGGCTGGGGTGAGCATATCGGCAAGGATGTGGCTGAGATAGCCCAGCACCAGGCCCTGGAGGGCGTCCGCCGGGACAATCCAGCTGTCAGGCACCTTGAGGTAGAATAGCGTCAGCGCACCAAACACCGCCAGCAGGCTGTGGGTGAAGCCGCGGTGGCCAAAGGCCCGCGCCACGGGCTTTGAGATCCAGCTCAGCCGCTGGCCAAGAAACGACTTTGGGTGATCGATGTCCGGCAGCAGGCAGGTCAAGACCGCGGAGGGCACAATATGCCACCAGTCGCCCTGCGCCAGCACCGGCGTTAACTCTGCGTTTTTGGCAAATACTGCGCAGGCGATTGAAAAGAAGAGATGGCCTTCCGCCGTCATGATAACACACCCTAAACTGTCGATTCATACAGTATAGGGTTTTTATACAGTGTACGGAAGAGGTGACGGTGTAACTCTTTGTCACAAATTCTCAGCGCGCCAGCCATCCGCCGTCGACGGCCAGGGTATAGCCGTGAATATAGTCGGCGGCGGACGAGGCGAGAAACACCACCGGCCCCTGCAGGTCATCTGGCACACCCCAGCGACCGGCGGGGATACGCTCAAGGATTGCCTGGTTGCGCTCCTCATCTTCGCGCAGCGCCTGGGTGTTATTGGTGGCCATATACCCGGGCGCAATGGCGTTGACGTTGATACCCTGACCAGCCCATTCGTTAGCCAGCAGGCGGGTCAGCCCCAGCACGCCGCTTTTCGAGGCGGTATAGGAGGGGACGCGGATCCCGCCCTGAAACGAGAGCATCGAGGCGATGTTAACGATTTTCCCGCCTTCACCCTGGCGAATGAACTGCCTGGCGACCGCCTGGCAGAGGAAAAAAACTGCTTTCAGATTCAGATCGATCACCGCATCCCAGTCACTTTCCGTGAAGGTCAGGGCATCATGGCGGCGGATAATCCCGGCGTTGTTGACCAGAATATCGACCCGGCCCATCGCCGCCACCGCCTGGTCGACCAAAACGGTCATATCATCCTGTTGGCTGAGATCCGCCTGAATGGCATGAAAGCGGCGGCCCAGCGCCTGAACCTGCGCGGCAGTGTCGTGGGGAATTTTGCGGTTGATGCCGACGATATCGCATCCGGCCTGCGCCAGGCCCAGCGTCATTCCCTGTCCCAGGCCGGTATCGCAACCGGTCACGATGGCGACCTTACCCGTCAGGTCGAAGGCGTTCAGTACCATATTCACCTCTGTGTGCTGATCTTCAGGCGTACGATAACGCCACCTGTACCCAGCATAGAGGCAGGAAAACAAAATTACAATTAAAATGAAACGATGTTTTGATTTCCTTTACTGGCGGGTGACGGCGATCGCGTCACCCGCCAGCGGCCTTACCCGAGCAGCGCCTCGACGGTCAGGGCCTGCAGTGACGGCAGCTTGACGTCCGCCAGCACGAAGCGCGGGTCGCGGCTGTTCTCTGCTTCCGGCACGACGATAGCGCGCATGCGCGCAGCTTTGCTGGCGATCATGCCGTTGACCGAGTCCTCCAGCGCGACACAGCGCTGTGGGTCGACCCCGAGGGCGGCGGCGCAGTTGAGATACACCTGCGGGTGCGGTTTGCTCCAGGGCAGATGCTCCGCCGAGGCGAGGGCATCAAACTGGTCGCGCAGCTCGAACATATTGAGCACTTTCTCCAGCATCACCAGCGGCGAGGCTGAGGCCAGCCCTACCTTCAACCCCTGGGCTTTGCACAGGGCCACCGCCTCGCGCACCCCCGGCAGCAGCGGACGTGAGGCTTCCACCAGTTCGATGGCGCGACGGATAATGCGCGCGGTGGCTTCTGCGCGGTCAACGCCGCGCCACGGCTGCTGCGCGTACCACAGATCCACCACCAGGTCGATTCGCAGACCCAGCAGGTCGGGCAGTTCATCGCGGCGGCGGGTATCCACCCCCAGGCTCTCCATGACCTCGACCTCCGCCTGATCCCAAAGCGGCTCAGAGTCAATCAGCAACCCGTCCATATCAAAAATCGCAGCCTCAATGCGGCGCTTCGCTGACATATGTCCTTCTCCTGTTGCGTAATCAGATAAACGAATCGGCATTCATGGTATATCATACCGCGCGTTATTGGGCGAAATTCGCCGTGGAAGATAGACTTATACCCGACACATTCGGGTAAGCGAGGGGCGCCTGCGCCACGCAACGGGCGGCAGGCGAACCACTAACGCGTCTTTAACAAGGGGAACTCATGACGTACCAACAAGCTGGACGCATTGCGGTCATCAAACGTATTTTGGGATGGGTCATCTTTATTCCCGCCGTGCTGTCGACGCTGATTTCTGTCCTCAAATTTATGTATGAGCACAGTGAAAAGAAACCCGGCATTGACGCGGTGATGATGGATTTTGCGCACGTCATGATTGAGATGATGCGCTTTAACACGCCGTTCCTGAACTTTTTCTGGTACAACTCACCGCTGCCGGATTTTCACCATAGCCTGAACATCGGCTTCTGGATTATCTTCATTCTGGTGTTCGTCGGCATGGCGCTGCAGGCCTCCGGCGCGCGGATGGCGCGGCAGGCGAAATTTCTCCGCGAGGGGATTGAGGATCAGCTGATCCTCGAGCAGGCGAAAGGCGCGGAAGGGTTAACTCGCGAGCAGCTCGCCGAACGCATTGTGGTGCCGCGACATACGATCCTGGTGCAGTATTTCCCGCTGTACGTGCTGCCGGTGATGGTGATTGTTATCGGCTACTTCTTCTTCTCGCTGCTGGGCTTTCTCTAAGCCAGGTGCCCGGTTAGCCGGGCGCCATCTTATTCGGCCGGCAGAGGGCGGGGTTTACCCTGATTATCGACGGCAACGTAGATAAACAGCGCTTCCGTCGCCTTGTAGCGCTGGCCAATTGGTTCTGACGAGACTTTTTTCACCCACACTTCGATGTTAATGGTGACCGAGGTATTGCCGCGCTTCACGCAGCGGGCATAGCAGCACACCACGTCGCCGACGGCCACCGGGCGTAAAAAGGTCATCCCATCCACGCGCACGGTCACCACGCGACCCTGGGCGATCTCTTTGGCCATAATGGCGCCGCCGATATCCATCTGCGACATCAGCCAGCCGCCAAAAATATCCCCGTTGGCATTAGTATCCGCCGGCATTGCCAGGGTGCGTAAAACCATTTCGCCCTTCGGGGCGAGATCTGTTGTTGTCATGCTCTACTCTGTTGTGGTCAAAGACGATCAGCGGGATGCTACTATGAAAACGGCGGAGAGAGAATAGGGCTGGCGCCCGCGGAGGCGGGCGCAGTGGTTCAGAAAGAGAGGGTCACTCCGGCGTAATACGCGCGTCCAGGCTCATTGTAGGTCGAGGCGCCGGCATTTTCGCGATACAGTTGCTTATCAAAGAGGTTACTTATGCCGGCATTCAGGCGAATATCCCGGT
Organism: Klebsiella sp. 2-CIP_Kleb.; assembly: GCF_050378715.1. Lineage (NCBI taxonomy): Bacteria > Pseudomonadati > Pseudomonadota > Gammaproteobacteria > Enterobacterales > Enterobacteriaceae > Klebsiella > Klebsiella sp. 2-CIP_Kleb. The sequence continues at coordinate 96,497 of NZ_JBNRLG010000008.1, read as the reverse complement.
TGAGCTGATACTGGGTGCCGATCCCCACGATGGAATAGGCGCCAACCTCGGTGGTGGCAAGGGTTCCGGTTTCGTTGCGGATCTCTGCATACTGACGCGGCTTCTGACGGCCATAAAGCGTCCAGTTGACATTCGCCGACAGGGCGTCATTTACCTGCCAGTCGAGCATCGTGTTAACGGTATATTTCGGGATAACCGACAGCGGGTTGCCTGTCGCTTTACTTTCAGATTTGAACATCCAGGTGGCATTGGTCCGCCAGCTTAGGATATCAGCCAGCACCGGGATCAGCAGATTGCCTTCCAGCCCCTCGACCACTGCTTTGCCGCCGTTCTGCCATTGCAGGATATTATTGCCGCTGGAGGTATAGCCCAGCACCTCGGTTCCGGAGACGATTTTGTTTTTGTAATCGTTGCGGAACCAGGTGACCCCGGCAGCGTAGCCATTAAGGTTAAATTCGATACCGATCTCTTTGTTAATACTGATTTCCGGGTCGAGGTCAGGGTTGCCCAGCAGATAGCAGCTGCCTTCGGCGATAGTGTTTGGACAACCGTTGCCGCGGGTGGAGAGCAGATAGCCTTCACTGGATTGATAGAGGTTAGGCGCTTTAAACACCCGCGCGATACCGGCCTTCAGCGTGAACATATCGCCCAGCGCCTGAGACAAATTGAGGCTTGGGCTCCAGTTGCTGCCAAACTGATTATGATAATCGAAACGAATGCCGGGGATCAGGTTGGTGCCGGGCACGGCTTCGATATTATCCTCCAGATAGATACCGGTGAGGGTGGCGCTGTTTTTGGTACGACGTTGCGCAGGGTCGCCGGAGGTCCCAGGGATAGTCTCCCCATTGCTGTTAGTGGCCTGCATCGATGCCGGGTCGTCGAGCTGATCATGGTTCCATTCCATGCCCAGCGTCAGCGTCTGATCCGCCAGCCAGAAGAAAGGCACATTGAATTCGGAGGTAGTACGCCAGGATTCCAGTCGGCTGGTGGCATAATCCTCACTGTTGATCATGCCTTCGACGCGGCCGGTGGAGCCTTCCTGCAGGCGGGTATTGTTGGTTTTCTCGTAGTAAACCCCCGCTTTGGACTGGCCCCAATCCCAAAGACCGTTGTAGGTCAATCCCCAGGACTGGCGATAGAGGCGATTCGTTTCATGGCCGTACAGGGAATCCACCAGCCCGTTCGGGCTAAGATTGCCGTTGCTGTACTGGGTATCACCGGCATAGATATTCCCCTGACGGCTATAGGCGTAGCTGAAATCGAGAATTTGCTGCGGGGTCATTTTCCATGACAGCAGGGCGTTAATATCTTTATTGCGTACCCCTTCGCGTCCCGCAGCGTAGGAGCCGTTTTGCGCATGGTTAATATCCCAGGCGTCGGGTTCCGTTTTATTGATATTGCCATACAGGCGCATCGTCAGCGCCTCGCCGGCGAGTGGGCCGCTGAGATTGAAGTTAGCGCGATTAGTCGTGCCTTCCTTGTTGTTTTCCGGCTGATTGGTAAAAAAAGACAGGGAACCGTGCCAGTTGTTGGTCGGGCGTTTGGTAATAATGTTGACCACTCCGCCGGCCGCACCGGAACCATAACGCGCGGCTGCCGGGCCGCGGAGGACTTCAATTCGCTCGACCATCTCGGCAGGGACCCAGTTGCTGTCGCCCCGGGTATCGCGTTCGCCGCGCCAGCTATAGCGAACCGAGTTACGTGACGTGGCCGGTACCCCATCTATCAGGATCAGGGTGTTCTCCGGCCCCATGCCGCGGATATCAATCTGGCGGTTGTTGCCCCGACTGCCGCTGGCGCTGTTGCCGGTCAAATTTACCCCGGGCATTTTACGGATGATGTCTGAGAGATCGTTGACCGGTGGCTGTTTTGCAATATCATCTGCCGTGATAATCGACACCCCGGGCTGTTGCTTGAGCGCCTCTTCCGCCGTACTGCGCACAATCATTGTTTCGGTATCTTGTTCTGACTCTTCTGCAAAGGCGTTAGGGGCAAGGAGACTGGATATGACCAGCGCCAGGGTCGTGGGGACATAATATTGCGGCGATCTCATGTAAATATCCTTTTCAAAACAATTCAAAATGAGATCGAGAATATTAATGATAACAATTATCATTACAATGTAACGAAATGAATCTCCATAAAATCCTCACAATTAGCGCAATTTTTTACGCTGCCGATTGAAATCGTGAAGGGAGCCTGCGCTGTGGGGCCGGGAAGCTGTCAGGTTACGCGCGGAGGTGGTGGTGGCAGGGACGGTTGGCCAGCGCAGCAAGGGTACCCGGGGCGAGCGCGGCGCGCGGGTGGCGCGCCGGTGGAGGCGTTAGTGGTGGTCGTCCTGCGGCATATGACGGTAGATGTAGATCCCGCTCAGCAAGGTAAAGACCAGCGTGAGGGCAGTTAAACCGAAGACCTTAAAGTTAACCCAGATATTCTGCGGCAACCAGAAGGCGATATAGATATTAGCCAGCCCGCAGAGGATAAAAAACGCCGCCCAGGCCAGGTTAAGGCGCGACCAGACCTGCTGCGGCAGGGTCAGCTCTTTACCCAGCATGCGCTGGATAAGCGGCTTTTTCATCACCCACTGGCTGAAGAGCAGCGCGCCGGCGAACAGCGCATAGATCACCGTCACCTTCCATTTAATAAACTCATCATTGTGGAAGAAGAGGGTTAATCCACCGAAGACGGCCACCAGCACGAAGGTGATCAGCGCCATTTTTTCGATTTTACGGTAGCGCACCCAGCTGTAGATCAGCACGATGGCGGTCGCCACAATCAGCGCCGTGGTGGCGGCGTAGATATCGTAAAGCTTGTAGAAGGCGAAGAAGACCACCAGCGGTAAAAAATCCAGAAACTGCTTCATACATCGATCCCGTCTGTCAGGACGGACCGGGAAATTCCCCGGTCCAGGTTAAAATTAGCTACGGATAAGCATATACACGCGGAATAAATAGATCAGCAACAGGGCGGAAATCAGGTTGCTGAGGGTATTAATCACCACCGCGCCGACGTTTGGCGTCAGGGCGGCAAAGCTGGAAGCAAACAGTAACAGCAGAGTTTTCGCCACCAGCCAACCGATAATGGCCGGCGCCACCAGCCGCAGATTGGCCCACGCCAGGCGCATGCTGCTGCGCATGGCGCCGAGGATGCCCATTTTGTCCTGCACCAGCATGATTGGCGCAAAGGCCAGCACAATGGCCAACAGGACGCCGGGCACCAGCACTAACATCATCCCCATCTGCACCAGGAAAGTGGTGAAGAGGATCAGCAGCAGCAGCTTTGGCAGCACCGGCGCCGAGGCGCCGATGGCGCGCAGGGCGCTGACACGATGACCGGCAGAGACCAGCTGGATGAGCAGCAGGACGCCGCCGGCGAGGATCGCATTGCCCACCAGACCCGAGAAGGTTGATGCCGCCGAGGCGCGCAGCAGAACCTGCTGCTGCTCCGGCGTCATATTCTGCACCAGTTCGAACAGGCCTGCGCTACCGGCGAGGTTGTCGCCTTCGCTGAGTATCGACAGCTGCTCGTCGCTGGGTGAAAAGGCATGGCCAAGTACTACCGTAATGAACGCGCACAACAGCGCAATCAGCAAAATGGTAATGAACTGATTACGAAAAAAATTCCCGGTGTCACGGTAGACGGACTTCGCCGTGATAGACATGCATTCTCCTTGAGTGTCGCAGGTGTTAACTAGCCGGCGATTGTACCGCAAATCCTTCCGTCGTAGCACTCTCTGCGCCGGTCAGGGCAGGTATATCTTTGTAAAGAGGCCGCAATGGCGGCAGCCCATAGCGCGCTCGCGCCCGGTTGCAGGCGTCGTTTTCCTCGCCGTTTTCCCCGGACATGGCGAATTCGCGACATGGCGAAGGACGGTTTTCATAGATAGTGCAGTGGACGGCGTCGCCGATCTCGCCCGATAGCGCCGCACAGCGGCTCTGACGTTGATTAGTGCCGCTCATACAGCGCAGGAAGGGGGTCAGCGGCTCGGTCAGCGCGGCGGGCACCAGGCCGCCCGCGTCGTCGGCTTCCGCCCAGTAGAAAGAGACTCGAAAATACGCACAACAGGCACCGCACGTCATGCACGGGTTGATTTCACTCATAATTACACCTGAAAAAAACGCATCAACACAGATTGTCGGCAGTTAACTTATCCAGCCGCCTCAGCGGCGGCAAGAGGGGCAGAAATAATTTTTTTTGCGAAAAGTGAAAATTGATGTGCGAAGGATTTAGCGTATTGCGATCGGTATCAAAAATTAATCTGGATCAATAAATGTTAAATCTAAGGTTTTAGTGTGATCTAAAACAGATCAAACGTAACTCGTTATAGGTATATTTGGCCGCGCTGAAAAACCATAATGAGGAAGTGGATATGAAGAAGTTAGCAGCGGCGGCATTGATTCTAAGCACTCTTACTACCGGCAGCGTCTGGGCGCATGAAGCGGGTGAATTTTTCATTCGTGCCGGGACCGCCACCGTCCGACCGACGGAAGGCTCTGACAATGTGCTGGGCAGCCTGGGCAGTTTCAACGTCAGTAACAATACTCAGCTGGGTTTAACTTTTACCTATATGGCGACCGATAACATCGGTGTGGAACTGCTGGCGGCTACGCCGTTCCGCCATAAGGTTGGTACCGGGCCAACCGGCACCATCGCTACCGTGCATCAGTTGCCACCCACCCTGATGGCGCAGTGGTACTTTGGCGATGCGCAAAGCAAGGTGCGTCCGTACGTGGGGGCGGGGATTAACTACACCACCTTCTTTAATGAAGACTTTAACGATACCGGCAAGGCGGCCGGGCTTTCCGATCTGAGCCTGAAGGACTCCTGGGGCGCGGCAGGACAGGTCGGCCTCGATTACCTGATTAACCGTGACTGGCTGCTGAATATGTCGGTGTGGTACATGGATATCGATACCGATGTGAAATTCAAAGCCGGCGGCGTGGACCAGAAAGTCAGCACCCGCCTGGATCCGTGGGTGTTTATGTTCTCCGCAGGCTATCGGTTCTAACGCCTGCTGCAAACTGGCCAGCGGACGGCCAGTCTGTTGCCTCCTCACCCCTGCCTGCGATAAACCTTCGCCTGCGGATCACACTTCAGTCCACTGGCGCAGCAGGTTGTGATACATATTGAGCAGGGAGAGGACCTCTTCCCCGTCGCCAAAGCGGGTTTTGAGAGACTGGATCGTGCGGTCCAGGTCGTAGAGCATCGCGCGCTGCTTATCGTCGCGGACCATCGACTGGATCCACAGGAAAGAGGCCTGGCGAACCCCGCCGGTGACCGGGGTGACGCAGTGCAGGCTACTGGCGGGATAGAGCACCAGATGTCCGGCCGGGAGCTTCACCCGGTGCTGGCCATAGGTATCTTCAATCACCAGTTCGCCCCCTTCATAGCTTTCCGGCTCGCAGAGGAACAGCGTCGCCGAGAGGTCGGTCCGTATCCAGCCCGCATCCCCGTTCTGGCGCACCGCGCCATCGACATGAAAACCGTAGGTCTCCCCCGGCCCGTAGCGATTAAACAACGGCGCGGAAATCGTCCGCGGCAGCGCGGCGGAAAAAAACTGCGGATGGCCGCGCAGCGCGTCGAGTACGGCGGCCTGCAGACGGGCATACAGCGGCGTGCGGGTATCGATCTGCTGGTTTTGTTTGACGGTCGCCCCTTGGCTGCCGACGGTAACCCGCCCGTCAACCCATTCGGCCTGCGCCAGCAGGCGGCCATATTCAGCCACCTGGTCCGCCGTCAGCACGTCAGGAATGTGATACATCATTGCGGTGTTCTCTCAAAAAGGTGGGGCGCGATGGCCCCACGTACAGACTCAGAAATGGACGTTCGCCGTCAACATAAAGGTACGGGGTTCGCCCGGATGATAGCGATAGCCGCTCTTGTTGATGGAAGCCACATAATCGGTATCAAACAGGTTGTACATATTGAGTTGCAGATCGAGATTGCTGTTGACCCGATAGCCCAGTTTGGCGTCGGCGACCCAATAGCCCTCGGTGTGATCCGGGGTACCCACCGCGCCATCGCTGCCCCGGCGCAGGCTTCCTACATAGCGCACGCCGCCGCCGACGGACAGATCGCTGGTGGCCTGATACTGCGTCCACAGCGTAAAGGCATGTTTCGGGGTGTAGGCCAGCGCGGAAGAGCCATCCTGCGCCACATTCTGACCCTCTGTCACCGTGGCATGCTGCTGGGTGTAGCCGGCGATGATTGTCCAGTCCGGGGTCAGGTTCCCGGTTGCGGAGAGCTCATAGCCTTCCACGCGCTTTTTGCCGTACTGCGACCAGGTTCCGTCATCGTTGGCGGCCACTTCGTTTTCAATATCGGTGCGGAATAACGCCGCGCTGAGCAGCAGGCGCTTGTCGAGGATCTGCCACTTGGTGCCCAGTTCGCTGGATTTCGCTTTCTGCGGTTTAAAGTCGGTCCGGTTGGCGCTGTTGCCGCTACCGCTGGCAGCCAGCGCGAAGCTGCTGCCCCCCGGCGGTTGCTGCGAGATGGCATAGTTGACGTAGATATTGCCCTGCTCGGTTAAGCGATACAGCGCCCCGGCCTTCCAGTTAACCAGGTTACCGGATTTAGCGGTATCGACAGTGGTGACCGGGCTGCCGGTCGACTGTCCTGGCGGGCAGGCGACAGCCCCGCGTCCGACAAATTTCATAAATTTTGAACAAAAAAGGCGGATTAGCTCGGCGAAGGTGGCGGGACAAAGCGGTACATAGCGTGGTGACCCTGGGTCAATGACGCCGGGCGGGCGCCGGAGGATGCCCGGAGGCAGGCGTCCCGGCGGGCTTACCAGGGCACCGTGCGGCCCTGGTAAGCCGGAAACTCCAGTCCCGGGCGCCGCTGCTTGTCGAGCAGGATGTTCACCAGGCATGGGATGGTCTCTTCGATGGTCAGGGGGCGTCGGCCCCGCCGAGCTCGGTGCGGATCCATCCCGGAGCCATCACTACCAGCGGGTGGCAGGCTGAGGTGGGGCGAGCGGCGAAGCTGCGCATGAACATATTCAGCGCGGCTTTACTTCCGCGGTAGAGCTCCCGCTGGCCGCCGAGATTGTTCGTCAGACTGCCCTGGCCGGAGGACATCACGCCCAGCAGCCCCTGCGGCTTGACCGCCGGCTGCGGCAGCTGGTGCGTGAGGTGTGTTGTGAGTAAAAAAAAAGCCCGCACAAGTGCGGGCAAAAATACTGGAAGCAATGTGAGCAATGTCGTACTGAATACCTGAGTTATTTACTCAACTATTCAGTAATGAGAAAGATAATATTTCTCATTTAAGATATCAACCCCATCTTTTGTGCGGAAGCGATTTTTATCCAAGGGTAAAGACCGTGCGCTGCTGGATATCATCAGCGTGATGAACCAGCCGGTGCGCGATGAGCAGATCCTCCAGGCGGCCGGCGTCCAGCTGGAACAGATGCTGTTTCCGCTGCTGGTGGCGGTAGGGCGCCATGGCCCGGTGGGGGGGGCTGGCGGATCATTTAGGGCGCGATAACACCACCGTCAGTCGCCAGGTGAAGAAACTGGAAGCCCAGGGGCTCGCCTGTAAGCAACCGAACTAAATTCTCGCGTGTTGCCGCCCCGGCGCAACAATCATCTTTTTCCGTCACAAATCACGGGTCAGCTCGTCGATGTTGTCGGAAAGTATCTCCAGTAGGGATCGCAAATAGATAGTGTTATTTCCCTGATGCCACATCGCGCTGAGGGGAAGGCCTTCGATATGTTTTTTGGGCGCGAGCTTAAGGTATTTCACGCCGTCCGCATTCATATCTTTATATGACGCAGGTACCAGAGCGATGCCCAGTCCAGCGGCAACAAAACTCAGGATAGTCTGCTTCTCTTCGGCATACTGCGCGATGACAGGCATGCTGCCACCCTCCTTGAAAATATTCATTGTCAGGTCATGGCTGTGACGCCGGGTGCCTCTTTCCGGCACGATAACCGGCTCGTGTCGGAAGTCATCGATACTGACTTCGTCATAACTGACCAGGCGGTGGTTAGCGGGCACGGCGAGCACGCAGGTTTCATTGGCGATAAAACGTGTTGTCAGCGTGGCATCAATATGTTCCGGCGGACGTACAAAGACCACATCCAGCCATCCTGAAATGAGTCGGGGGATAAGTTTATGAGATTTATCTTCCGTAAGATGAATGTCTGCCTCCGGAAAACGCCTGACGAAAAGATTAAGCAGTTCAGGAAGTAATCCTTTGGCTGCGCTATCGATAGCTCCGATCCGCAACGTCCTTTTCTGCAGCAGGCTATTTTTACGGAATCGCTGCCGTAGCGCATCGAAATCAGCAATGACCGTTTTGGCCTCATTTAAAAAGGCGGCACCTTCAGGCGTTAGCGACACATTGCGGGTCGATCGATTCAGTAGTCTTATCCCCAAATCATCTTCCAGCAGTTTGATGAAGCGACTCAGTGACGCAGGCATCATTTCAAGTTTACGGGCAGCACGGCCGAAGTGAAGCTCATCACCCAATACCACAAAGCAACGTAGCTGATTTATATCCATTTTTTCACCAAAACCTGATTATGCAAATTATTTATATAAAGCCATGCCGATGATAAAGCGGTTCAAAACTTCATACTGGGTTTATTACAAAACGATAACAACCCTACATCACTATGGAGCATCCGTCATGAAAAACGACCTCGAAAAGAAGGTGATGCGCAAGGTTACCCTGCGCATTATTCCTTTCATCATGCTGCTGTACTTCATTGCCTTCCTCGACCGTGTCAACATTGGCTTTGCCGCCCTGACCATGAATCAGGATCTGGGTTTTTCACCTACCGTTTTTGGGCTGGGCGCCGGCATCTTCTTCCTGGGGTACTTTCTGTTTGAGGTGCCGTCAAACTTAATTCTCCATAAAGTAGGTGCCCGCATCTGGATTGCCCGCGTCATGATCACCTGGGGCCTGGTCTCTGGCTGCATGGCTTTTGTGCAGGGTACGACGAGCTTCTACATTCTGCGTTTTCTACTCGGTGTAGCGGAAGCCGGTTTCTTCCCAGGAATTATCCTTTATCTCAGTTATTGGTTCCCGGCAGCCAGACGCGCGCAGGTTACCGCCATCTTTATGGCCGCAGCCCCGCTCTCTACAGCATTGGGATCGCCTGTTTCTGCCGCCCTGCTGGAGATGCATGGCTTTCTCGGCTACGCCGGCTGGCAGTGGATGTTTGTGCTGGAAGCCTTGCCAGCGCTGATACTCGGCGTTGTGGTTCTGTTCTTTCTTACCGATCGTCCGGCCAAAGCCAAATGGCTGACTGACGAAGAGCGTGCATGGCTGGAAAACACCATGCAGGCCGAGGAGCTGGCCCGGGCGGCAAAACAGAACCACAGCAGCGCATGGAAAGGACTGGCGGATAAGCGGGTACTGGCTCTGGCGCTGGTCTATTTCGGTACTTCTGCCGGCTTGTACACACTTGGCATCTGGTCCCCGCAAATCATCCGCAGCTTCGGTGCTACCTCACTGGAGATTGGCTTCCTCAACGCCTTCCCGGCGGTCATCGGCGTCATCGCCATGATCCTGTGGGCGCGGCATTCTGACCGCACCAGAGAGCGCAGCTGGCATGTGATTGGTGCCTGCCTGCTGGCAGCAGCCGGTCTGATTTACGCCGGTAACGTCAGCACACTGTTTACCGTGATTGTTGCCTTAACCCTGGTCACCGCAGGCATCAGCGCCTCGAAACCGCCCCTGTGGAGTATGCCTACCGTGTTCCTCAGCGGCCCGGCTGCGGCCGCGGGTATTGCCACGATTAACTCCATCGGCAATCTGGGCGGCTTTGTCGGCCCGATGATGATTGGGGTGATCCGCGAGCAGACCGGTAGCTACACCTGGGGCCTGTACTTTGTCGCCGGACTGCTGGCTATTTCGGCCCTCATTGTCCTGATCCTTTCTGCCAGGGCGGGTAAACCGCAAACGGCAGAACTCACTCATCCTCATACTCATTAACCGGAGAATTTACTATGCGTAACTATAAAATTGCCGCCATACCTGCCGACGGTATTGGTCCTGAAGTCATCTCGGCAGGTGTTGAAGTGCTGCATGCACTGACACGCCACGATCCGCAGCTGAAGTTTGATGTGGAGACCTTTGACTGGGGGTCGGACTATTACAAAAAACATGGCGTGATGATGCCGGAAGAAGGGCTGAACACACTAAAAAAATTTGATGCCATTTACTTCGGCGCGGTGGGCGCACCGGATGTCCCTGACCACATCACACTCTGGGGTCTGCGCCTGCCAATTTGCCAGGGGTTTGACCAGTACGCCAACGTGCGTCCAACCAAAATCCTGCCGGGTGTCACCTCACCGCTGCGCAACCGCGGGCCCGGCGATCTTGACTGGGTGATTGTGCGCGAAAACTCCGAAGGTGAGTATTCCGGTAACGGCGGTCGTGCACACCGTGGCTTACCGGAAGAAGTCGGCACCGAGGTGGCCATCTTCACCCGCGTCGGGGTTACTCGCATTATGCGCTATGCCTTCAGACTGGCGCAGTCTCGTCCACGTAAACTGCTGACCGTGGTGACTAAATCCAACGCCCAGCGCCACGGAATGGTGATGTGGGATGAGATTGCCGCCGAGGTGGCGCAGGAATTCCCGGATGTGCAGTGGGACAAGATGCTGGTCGATGCGATGACGCACCGCATGACGCTGCATCCCCAGACCCTGGATACCATCGTTGCCACCAATTTGCATGCCGATATCCTTTCCGATCTGGCCGGCGCGCTGGCGGGCAGTCTGGGCGTAGCGCCGACCGCCAATATTGATCCGGAACGCCGCTTCCCTTCCATGTTCGAACCTATCCATGGTTCAGCTTTTGATATCACCGGCAAAGGCATTGCTAACCCGATAGCAACCTTCTGGACTGCGGTACAGATGCTTGAACATCTGGGAGAGCGTAACGCCGCGGCGATGATTATGGAAAGTATCGAATATGTTTGTGAGAAAGGCATTCTGACGCCAGATGTCGGTGGAACGGCCAGTACCGCGGACGTCACCCGCGCTGTAGTGGAATTTATCGAAGCCAGAGCAAATATCGCCGAGACCGTATAACCATGATAAATGAACAGCCTGCAGAGATCCTGCAGGATATTTTTCAGCATGCTGTCGACAGCGCCCGAGCCGGGCCTGCGATCCTGTCTAACCTGCCGGAAAAACCGCGTGGCCGCTGCGTGGTAATCGGTGCCGGTAAAGCCTCGGCGGCAATGGCAGCGGCTGTGGATGCAGCCTGGCCGGATGTGGATGTGTCTGGCGTGGTGGTGACGCGTTACGGTTACGCGGTGCCTGCTGGTCGCATCCGGATTATCGAGGCTGCTCATCCGGTATCGGATTCGATGAGCGAAGTTGCCGCCATGCTGATTGTGGAAGCGCTGCGCGGATTGACCTCTGATGACCTGGTGCTGGCGCTCATTTCCGGTGGCGGGTCGGCGTTGATGGCGCTGCCCGCACCAGGATTAACATTGAAAGATAAGCAGGCCATTACGCGCGCGCTACTGCACAGCGGTGCCAATATCAAAGAGATGAATCTGGTACGTCGTCATCTCTCCGCGGTGAAAGGCGGCAAGCTGGCAAGAATGGCGCAACCGGCCCGTATTGTGTCACTGATTATCAGCGATGTGCCGGGGGATAACCCGGCAGATGTGGCATCAGGTCCTACTGTCGCCGATGACAGTACGCCGCTTGATGCGCTTCGGGTGCTTCAGCGCTACGGTATTCAGACCCCGGAACCTGTTCATAAACTGCTAAGCCAGCCGGCAGGCCCGGTTGAAAGCACAGCGAACAGCGAAGTAAAACTCATTGCCACGCCGCAGCGGGCTTTGCAGGCTGCCGCGCTGGTTGCGTGCAGACACGGACTGACGCCGCTTATTCTCGGCGATGCGTTAGAAGGCGAAAGTCGTGAAGTGGCCATTGTTATGGCCGGGATTGCTAAATCCGTGAAGCAATATGGTCATCCGGTTTCCGGTCCGGCAGTGCTGTTGTCGGGTGGCGAAACCACCGTGACGGTAAGTCAGGGTCAGCACGGGAAGGGTGGTCGTAATACTGAATTTGCGCTCAGTCTGGCCTGTGCGTTGCAGGGAGAAAGCGGTATATGGGCAATCGCCGGCGACAGTGATGGTATCGACGGAACGGAAGATGCAGCAGGTGCGCTGGTATTCCCGGACACGCTAACACGCGGCAAAATGGGTGGTCTAAATGCGGCTAGTTATCTTGATGCACACGATAGCTATAGCTATTTTCATGCGCTCGATGACCTGGTAATGACCGGCCCAACGTTAACCAACGTCAATGATATTCGGGCAATATTGATTGCCTGACCTATCGCTCTCCTGTACCAGGGAGAGCGATATTTTTACTTTCAACATGGTGCAAATCTTCGGTATCCGCCCGCCATCAATTTCCACGTTAAAGCGCATCGCCTGGCGTCAAGGTGTCGATCATCGTTCAGTCTGATGTGCAGGCGTGCAAGATGACGTGGAGGGGGAGCTAACGCGAGGAAATCGCCGCCTGGCGCGATGCCAGGCGGCTGACGGTCAGGCGGTTTTGGTCGCCGCCTTCAGGCTCTGGACGAAGGCTTTCAGCTCGTCGAGCATGGTTTGCGGCTCATCAAGATGACGTTCGATGATTTTGACGATGGCGGAACCGGAGATCGCCCCGGCGGCCCCGGCGTCAATGGCGGCGCTCACCTGCTCCGGCGCGGAGATGCCAAAGCCCTGCAGCGGCGGCGCAGCGTGATATTCCGCCAGCTTCTCCACCAGATGGTGCAGCGGCAGCGCAGCGCGATTTTCCGCACCCGTCACCCCGGCGCGCGACAGCAGATAGGTGTATCCGCGACCATAAGAGGCAATCTGGCGCAGTAAATCGTCATCCGCATTGGGCGGGCAAATGAAAATTGGCGCGATGTTATGGCGCATCGCCGCCTGGCGGAACGGGGCGGACTCTTCCACCGGCACGTCGGCTACCAGCACCGAGTCGACGCCGACGCGGGCGCACTGGGCATAGAACTCATCGATACCCGGGCTGAAGACGAGGTTCGCGTACATCAGCAGGCCGATTGGGATCGTTGGATGCTTCTGGCGGATCGCCGCCAGCATCTCAAAGCACTGCGCCGGGGTTACCCCCGCGGCGAAGGCGCGCAGGGCCGCGCCCTGGATGGTCGGGCCGTCCGCCAGCGGGTCGGAGAAGGGGATCCCCAGCTCAAGGGCATCGGCGCCGCCTTCGATCAGCGCATCGATAATTTTCAGCGACTGCTCCGGTCCCGGATCGCCAAGGGTGACAAAGGGGACGAAAGCGCCTTCCTGGCGGTTTTTCAGTTGGGCAAACAGCGTCTCATAGCGTTCCATCAGATTTCCCCTCGCGCTTTCAGGATGTCGTGTACGGTGAAAATGTCTTTATCGCCGCGGCCGGAGAGGTTAACCACCAGCAGCTGCTCTTTTTCCGGGTTCTCGCGCATCATTTTCAGCGCATGGGCCAGAGCGTGAGAGGACTCCAGCGCCGGGATGATCCCTTCGTGGCGGGAGAGCGCTTTAAACGCCTCCAGCGCTTCGTCATCGGTGATCGACACATAGTCGGCGCGCCCGGTGCTGTTAAGAAACGCGTGCTGCGGCCCAACGGACGGGAAGTCCAGCCCGGCGGAAATGGAGTAAGATTCCTCGATCTGGCCGTCGGCGGTTTGCATCATCGGCGACTTCATCCCGAAGTAGATCCCCACACGACCATGCTTCAGCGGCGCGCCGTGCTCCCCGCTTTCGATACCGTGCCCGGCAGGCTCCACGCCGATCAGGCCGACGCGGGTTTCCTCGATAAAATCAGCGAACATGCCGATGGCGTTTGACCCGCCGCCGACGCAGGCGATCACCGCGTCCGGCAGACGGCCCTCTTTTTCGAGGATCTGCGCTTTGGTCTCTTCGCCGATCATGCGCTGGAATTCACGCACGATGGTCGGGAACGGGTGCGGACCGGCGGCGGTGCCCAGCATATAGTGCGCCTTCTCGTAGCTACCGGACCAGTCGCGCAGCGCCTCGTTACAGGCATCTTTCAGCGTGGCGGAGCCGCTGTGCACCGGGATCACCTCGGCGCCCATCAGGCGCATACGGAAGACGTTCGGCGACTGGCGCTCGACGTCCTTGGCGCCCATGTAGATACGGCATTTCAGACCGAGCAGGGCGCTGGCCAGCGCTGAGGCGACGCCGTGCTGACCGGCGCCGGTCTCGGCGATAATTTCGGTTTTGCCCATCCGTTTGGCCAGCAGAGCCTGGCCCAGCACCTGGTTGGTTTTGTGCGCGCCGCCGTGCAGCAGATCTTCGCGTTTCAGGTACAGGGTAGTGCGGGTCCCTTCGGTCAGGTTCCGGCATTTGGTCAGGGCCGTCGGACGACCGGCGTAGTTTTTCAGCAGGTCGGTGAATTCCGCCTGAAAGGCCGGGTCCTTCTGCGCGCTGACAAAGGCCTCTTCCAGCTGGCGCAGGGCGGGCATCAGGATCTGCGGCACATACATGCCGCCGAATTCGCCGAAGTAGGGGTTCAGTAAAGTGCTCATTATTGCTCCTTAATATGCGCGCAGCGTCTGGAATACGGAGGCCAGCTTGCTGGCGTCTTTAATCCCGGGTTGCGACTCTACGCCTGAATTGAAATCGAGTCCGGCACAGCCGCTTTTGGCCGCTTCCACACAGTTATCGGCGCCGAGGCCGCCCGCCAGCATGACGTTGCGCAGGTCCTGGCCCTGCAGCAGGCTCCAGTCAAAACGCTGGCCGCTGCCGCCCTGGCCGTTGTCGAGCAGATACTTATCGACATGGCGGAGTGTACGGGACGGCAAGGTTTCGCCAACGCTCAGCGCTTTCCAGATGCGGACGCTATCCGCGAGGGCGTCGCGCAGCGCGTCGATATAGGCCTGGTCTTCATCACCGTGCAGCTGTACGGCGGCCAGCTCCAGGGCCTGGGCGCGGGCGACCACCTCATCCAGCGGCGCATTGCGGAAGACGCCGACGTACTGCAGCGGCGCGGCGGCGATCACCGCTTTGGCCTGGGCGTCATTTACCGCCCGCGGCGAGGTCGGGACGAAGATCAGCCCACCGTAGATGGCGCCAGACTCCCAGGCCACCTGCGCATCCTGCGGGCGCGTCAGGCCGCACACTTTGTTCTCGCCGAGCAGCACGCGCTTGACCGCCGCTTCCAGATCCGCCTGCTCCATCAGGGCGGAGCCGATCAGGAAGCCGTTGGCGAAGTGGCTCAGCTCACGCACTTCGGCATAGGTATGGATGCCGGATTCGCTGATCACCGTGACATCCGGGCCGAGACGCGCCGCCAGCTGACGGGTGCGGTTGAGGTCAATCGACATATCGCGCAGGTCGCGGTTGTTGATGCCTACCACCTTCGCCTTCAGGGCGATGGCGCGCTCCAGCTCCTCATCATTGCTGACTTCGGTGAGCACGCCCATATTCAGGCTGTGAGCCACCGCCGAGAGCTGACGATACTGTTCATCGTCGAGCACCGACAGCATCAGCAGGCAGGCGTCGGCCTGATAGTAGCGCGCCAGGTAGATCTGGTAAGGGTCGATGGTGAAGTCCTTACACAGGATCGGCTGCGGCGCGACCTTGCTGACGATCGGCAGAAAATCGAAGCTGCCCTGGAAATATTTCTCATCACACAGCACCGAGATCGCCGAGGCGTAGTGTTTGTAGATGCTGGCGATCGCCGCCGGATCGAAATCTTCGCGAATCAACCCCTTCGACGGCGAAGCCTTTTTGCACTCGAGAATAAACGCGGTGCGGGTGCCGGCCAGCGCGTCATAGAAATTGCGCTGCGTCGGGACGACCTCATTCTGAAAACTGGCTAACGGTTGTTGTTGTTTGCGGGCTTCCACCCAAATCGCTTTGTCGGCAACGATTTTTGCTAAAACGGTCTGCATTCTTTACCCTCTTGCCGCTAAGGCGGTCACTCTGTCATAGGCCGCGCCGCTGTGCAGCACATCCAGTACCTGCTGAGCGTTAGCTTTCAGATCTTCATGCCCGTGTAAACGCATCAACATGGCGACGTTGGCGGCGACGGCGGCTTCGTGAGCGGCTTCACCTTTACCTTGTAGCAAGCGCGTCAGAATGTCACGGTTTTCTTCCGGCGTGCCGCCCGCCAGCTGCGCCTGATGGTAAGGCGTCAGGCCGAAATCGTCGGCGGTCAGCTTATAGCTTTTAATTTCCCCGTTATGCAGCTCGGCGACCACCGTGGGCGCATGCAGCGAGACTTCATCCATCCCGCCGCTGTGCACCACGGCAGCGCGCTGATAACCGAGTACGCGCAAGGTTTCCGCAATCGGCAACACCAGTTCCGGGCTGTAGACGCCAATCAGCGCCAGCGGCGGATGCGCCGGGTTGATCAGCGGCCCCAGCACGTTAAACAGGGTACGGGTCTTCAGCTGCTGACGGACCGGCATCGCGTGGCGGAAACCGGTGTGGTACTTCGGCGCGAACAGGAAGCAGACGCCCAGCTCATCGAGCGCCGCGCGGGATTTATCGGCGTTCATATCGAGATTAATGCCGAAGGCCGCCAGCAGGTCAGAAGAGCCTGATTTACTGGAAACGCTGCGGTTGCCGTGCTTCGCCACTTTCAATCCACAGGCGGCGGCGACAAACGCGCTGGCGGTGGAGATATTAATGCTGTTGCTGCCGTCGCCACCGGTGCCGACGATGTCGGCAAACAGGTAGTCCGGGCGCGGGAACGGCGCGGCGTTTTCCAGCAGCGCGGTGGCGGCGCCGGCAATTTCCTGCGGCTGCTCGCCGCGCACTTTCATACTGACCAGCGCGGCGGCCAGCTGTTCAGGCTTCACTTCGCCGCGCACGACGGCGGAGAACAGCTGGTGGCTCTCCTGCTGGCTCAGGGTTTCCGCCTGGTACAGCTTCTCAAGGATCGGCTGGAGGGTGTTGGTATGCTCCAGCTTCTGCAGCGCCCAGGCCAGGGTCTGCTCCAGCAGTCGCGCGCCCTGGGTGGTGAGGATCGATTCCGGGTGGAACTGGAAGCCGCACACCCGATCCGCATCGTGACGCACCGCCATCACCATGCCGTTGAAATTGGCGTTAATCGTCAGCCCGGCAGGAATATTGCTGCCGACCAGCGAGTGGTAGCGCGCCACCGGCAGCGGGTTAGCCAGACCGGCAAACATCGCTTGGCCGTCGTGCTCAATGCTGGAGGCTTTGCCGTGAAGGATCTCGCCCGCCTGGCCGACATAGCCGCCGTAGGCTTCGACAATGGCCTGGTGGCCGAGGCAGATGCCGATGATCGGCAGCTTGCCCCGCATGCGGGTCAGCAATTCCGGCATGCAGCCGGCTTCGCTTGGCGTACCCGGGCCAGGGGAGAGCATCAGCACCGGATTGTCCATGGTGCCCAGACGCTCAATCAGCGCCTGCGCCGGAACGGAGTTACGGTAAATCACCACGTTATGGCCGTTGGCGCGCAGCTGGTCTGCCAGGTTATAGGTGAAAGAATCGATATTATCGAGCAGCAGAATGTCAGCCATCAGAAAATCTCCTTCGCGTGATGGGCCTGGGCAATGGCGCGCAGCACCGCGCGGGCTTTATTTCGGGTCTCATCCGCTTCCGACTGGGGAACCGAGTCGAGCACAATGCCGGCTCCGGCCTGGACGGTAGCGATACCCTCCTGTACGTAGGCGGAACGGATGACGATGCAGGTGTCGAGGTCGCCGTGGGCAGTGAAATAGCCCACCGCGCCGCCGTAGCTGCCGCGTCGTTTACCTTCGGCGGCGGCAATCAGCTGCATGGCGCGAACCTTCGGCGCGCCGCTGAGAGTGCCCATGTTCATGCAGGCGCGGTAAGCGTGCAGCACATCGAGATCCTGACGCAGTTCACCCACCACCCGGGAGACCAGATGCATCACGAAGGAGTAACGGTCAACCTTGGTTAAATCGGCGACATAGCGGCTGCCCGGGGTACAGATGCGGGCCAGATCGTTGCGCGCCAGGTCCACCAGCATCAGGTGCTCGGAAAGCTCTTTGTGATCGGTACGCATTTCCAGTTCGATACGGCTGTCGAGATCGCGATCCAGCGAACCGTCGGCGCGGCGGCCGCGCGGCCGGGTGCCGGCGATGGGGTAGATCTCAATCTGACGGCTGACGGCATCGTACTTCAGCGAGCTTTCCGGCGAGGCGCCGAACAGGGTGAAATCGTTGTCCTGCATAAAGAACATGTACGGGCTGGGGTTGCTCTTCTTCAGCACATCATAGGCGGCCAGCGGCGACGGGCAGGGCAGCGAGAAGCGGCGGGAAGGGACCACCTGGAAGATTTCCCCGGCGCGGATCGCGCGCTGCATTTTGCGCACCACCGCGCCGTACTCTTCATCGCTCTGGTCAACGTCGCAGCGCATTTCGGCCACGGTGGTAACCGGTAGCGGCGCCGGCGGCTCGTTCAGCTGCTGACGCAGCTGGCTCAGGCGCTGCTCCAGGCGCTGTTTTTCACTCTCCAGCGGGGTGAACAGGCTCGCCTGGATGCGGGTATGCTTGGCCTGATGGTCGATGACCAGCAGGGTCTCCGCCAGATAGAAGCAGTAGTCCGGGCAGGCGGTGTCGCTCTGCAGGGGCGGCAGATCTTCAAAGCCGGCCACCAGGTCATAGGCGAACAGGCCGCCGAAGAACATCGCTTCACGCTCGTTGGCCGGGACGGTCACCAGCTCCTGCAGGAGACGGAATGCGTCAAACACTGACAGCGAGCAGAGGCGGGCGTCTTCATCGAGCAGGGAACTGACTGCCGGGAAGGTCAGGATCCGGCCGTTGGGCTGGCGCTGATTGGCGATCCCGGAGGGCAGCGCACCGTCCAGCAGCTCCAGCAGCGCGGCGCCGTTGGCGGAGAGGGCCTGAATGGTGACAGTGTCACCAAGAGCGGTGATGCGCAGCGCGCTGTCCACCAGCAGCAGGCTTTTTAAGTCATCTTTGCTGTCGATGTCAGCCGATTCCAGCAGCAGCGTGGCCGGACGGGCGCCGCACAGTTGGTGGAATAACGCCGTCGGGTTCTCCCGGTAGATGGCGTCGCTGGTGAGAAGCTCGAGTGCCGGTTTGGATGTTTGCATTATTGTTCTCGCCTGTTCGTATTATTTTTGTCCAATAAAAAGCCCGCTCATTGGCGGGCCGGGTATCTGTATGCTGAATGCAAAACGCGATCACGCCGCCCGTTATCAGGAGGTGCGCCACCAGCTGTGCAGAGTGATAAAGTGCATTTTCATCGTGATACCCCTTCATGTGAACTTGCGTACTAGTTAACTAGTTCAATGGAATAAAGTCAACCCTTGTTTGCAGATTTTCTCTGCCTGTCGGTATGATAATGCGCTTATTTACGTTGATGTCCAGCAGGAGTCCTTTTGAGCGACAGCCAATACGCAGTGATTTACGATCTGCACAGCCATACCACCGCCTCTGACGGGCGGCTGACTCCGCAGGAACTGGTCCATCGCGCCCATGAAATGCGCGTAGGCACGCTGGCGATCACCGACCATGACAGCGTGGCGGCGATCCCCGCGGCCCGGGAGGAGATCGCCCGCGCCGGATTACCCTTGACCCTGGTGAACGGCGTCGAGATTTCCACCCTCTGGGAAAATCACGAGATTCATATTGTGGGTCTCAATATTGATATTGCGCACCTTGCGATGACCGCCCTGCTGGAGGAGCAGAAAGCGCGGCGCCAGCAGCGCGGCCAGATGATTGCCGAGCGTCTGGAGAAGGCGCGCATCCCCGGCGCCTGGGAAGGGGCGCTGCGGCTGGCGGACGGTGGCGCCGTCACCCGCGGCCATTTTGCCCGTTTTCTGGTGGAGGCCGGCCACGCGAAGAACATGGCGGAGGTCTTCAAAAAATACCTTGCCCGCGGGAAAACCGGTTACGTGCCGCCGCAGTGGTGTACAATAAAACAAGCAATTGATGTCATTCATCATTCTGGCGGTAAGGCGGTGATAGCCCATCCCGGGCGTTACGATCTTTCCGCCAAGTGGCTTAAGCGGCTGTTGGCCCACTTCAGCGAGCAGGGCGGTGATGCCATGGAAGTGGCCCAGTGCCAGCAGGCGCCCCATGAACGCGCCCAGCTGGCCGCCCTGGCCGTGCAGTTTGGTCTTCTGGCGTCGCAGGGTTCCGATTTCCATCAGCCCTGCGCGTGGATCGAACTTGGCCGTAAGCTCTGGCTCCCTGCCGGCGTGGAAGGCGTCTGGCACAGCTGGGAAGCGGCCACCGAATAAAAATTGAGAGGGAAGTATGAGCCAGTTTTTTTATATCCATCCGGATAACCCGCAGGCGCGGTTGATTAACCAGGCGGTGGAGATTGTGCGTAAGGGCGGGGTGATCGTATATCCTACCGACTCCGGCTACGCGCTGGGCTGCAAAATTGAAGACAAGGGCGCGATGGAGCGGATCTGCCGCATCCGTCAGCTGCCGGACGGCCACAACTTCACCCTGATGTGCCGCGACCTGTCCGAACTGTCAACCTACGCTTTTGTGGACAACGTGGCGTTTCGCCTGATGAAAAACAATACGCCGGGCAACTACACCTTTATCCTCAAAGGAACGAAAGAGGTACCGCGCCGGCTGCTGCAGGAGAAGCGTAAAACTATAGGTATGCGCGTCCCGTCCAACCCCATCGCTCAGGCGTTGCTTGAGACCTTAGGCGAACCGATGCTCTCTACCTCGCTGATGCTGCCCGGCAGCGACTTTACCGAATCCGACCCGGAAGAGATCAAAGATCGTCTGGAGAAAGTCGTGGACCTCATTATCCACGGCGGTTTCCTGGGGCAGCAGCCGACCACGGTTATCGACCTGACGGAAGATACCCCGGTGGTGCTGCGCGAAGGCGTGGGCGACGTGAGGCCGTTTCTCTGACACTACCTGCCGGGCGGTGCCTCATGCGCCGCCTGGTACCCTCTCTTTTCTCCCCGACGGCACGACCATCATCCACAGCGCCAGGCAGACCAGCAGCGCGCCGAGAATTAACCCACTCTCCACAATCTCTCCAAGAAAAAGATAGCCCCACAGCACCGCAAAAGGCGGGATCAAAAAGGTCACGGACAGTGAACGCAGCGGTCCAATATCAGCGATCAGGCGGAAATAGAGGATATACCCTGCCGCCGTGCAGACGACACCCAGCATAAGCATTGCCATCCACGGCAGGCCCTGACCCCAGTCCACAGCCAGCCCATGCCCGCAGGACCAGAGAAAGAAGGGGCATAAAAACAGCGTGGCGCCGATTTGGCTGCCCAACGCGACGCGCTCCGCTTCGAGGCCGCCGCGCTGTTGGATCCAGCGGCGGGTCAGAAAGCCGGCCAGGCCATAGCAGGCGGTGGCGGTCAGACAGGCGCCGACGCCCGGCAGCAGCTGGGCGGCGCCGAGGCCGGTAGTCGGGCGCGCGATCACCGCCACGCCAATAGCGCCCAGCGCCGCGCCAGCGCCTTTGCGCAGGGTCAGCGGTTCCGCAAAGCAGAGTGCGCCAATCAGCACCCCCATCATCGGCGCCGTGGCGTTGAGCGTGGCGGAGTACCCTGCCGGTAGCCATTGCGCGGCAAGGCAGTACATCAGAAAAGGGAGGCCGGAATTGATGACCCCCAGCTTCAGAGTGGCGATGAATTTACCCTCATACCCGCCCCATTTTCCGCGCGCGCCGGCCAGCAACCCTAAAGCGACGGCGGCGAACAGCACGCGCAGAAAGGCGCTGTTTACCGCGCCGAAAGCCGGGGTGGTGATGCGCATAAACAGAAAGCTGGCACCCCAGAGGGCGGCAAGCAGCAGCAGGCGACCACAGTCGATAACACGCATGATTGACTCCTTGTGAACGGTAAGGAAGCTAACTGTAGAGCTCTCGTGCAATGGCCGACAAACGCGTTATGCTTACATGATTAAGTTTTTCTTAACTGAGGTTCTATAGCCATGAAACTCCCGCCGCTGAATGCGTTGCGCTGTTTTGAGGCGGCGGCGCGGCTGCTCAGCCTGAAGCTGGCCGCCAGTGAACTTTGCGTCACACCCAGCGCTGTCAGCCAGCAGATTGCCCGCCTGGAGGAGGCGCTGAATGTCCCGCTATTTATCCGTACCCCCCGACGGTTACAGTTAACGGAGTTGGGGGAGATCTACCTCCGGGCCGTGCAGCCCGCGTTTCATCAGATAGCTGCCGCCACCCGGCGTCTGCAGGTGCCCCCGGGGCCAGAAAAAGTGACTGTCAGTTGTACCAGCGGCTTTGCTATTCAATGGCTGCTGCCGCGGCTGGCTGATTTTGAACAGCGCTATCCACAGATAGAGATCCTGATCGGCACCACCAACCGGCGAGTGGATTTGCTGAGCGAAGAGATCGATTTTGCCGTGCGGCATGGCGTCGGGGGCTGGCCGGAACTGCAGGCTTATCGTCTGCTGGATGACGATCTGATGCCGGTCTGTAGTCCGCAGCTGATTGCTCCGCACCAGACCCTCGCCGATGCCAGCGATCTACTAGAGTATCCGCTGCTGCACGATGAACATCGTGAGGACTGGGCGCTGTGGTGCGAGGCCGTGGGGCTGGAAGCGCACCGCGCGCGCCGTGGCCCGGTGTTCACTGATTGCAACGGCGTAACGGAGGCGGCATTAGCCGGTATGGGGATGGCTTTACTGCGACGTTCATTCATAGCGCCTGCGCTGACGCAGGGGCGGCTGGTGAATCCTCTGGCGCAGCCCATCGCCTGTCCGCTGGCCTATCATCTGGTTTACCACGAGACCGCGCTGCTGGCCCCTGCCAACCGCTGTTTTCGTGACTGGCTGCTCGCCCAGCGCTCTGCCGTCGCGCAAGAGCAGGCGTAGCGCAGGGAGGCGCTCTCTGTCCGACTAAGACCAACACAGGTGAGGGTAGACAGGAGAATAAGGAAAATCTGTTCCATACTAAAGGCGCGGTGTGGCGAACAGAAGCTTTCCCGGCGAAGTTAGTGTAGTATGTTCGGCCACGAATACGGGCTCGCGGCGAATGTTTTGCGCATGCCGGCGAGACTTTACGTAAAAAGTATATACGTAACAATGAGTTGCTGATACAGGCCTCATTGTTTCATAAAGCATACCAGACGCCTGGGAAGGCGACACCTTAAGGAAGCTCAATGAGCGAGAAACTGCAAAAAGTGCTGGCCCGCGCCGGCCACGGCTCCCGCCGTGAAATTGAAGCGAAAATCGAAGCTGGCCGCGTCAGCGTCGACGGCAAAATCGCCACCCTCGGCGACCGTGTGGAAATCGTCCCCGGTTTAAAAATTCGTATCGATGGCCATCTGATCTCGGTGAAAGAGTCCGCCGAGCAGATCTGCCGCGTGCTGGCGTACTACAAGCCGGAAGGCGAACTGTGCACCCGTAACGATCCGGAAGGACGCCCGACGGTGTTCGATCGTCTGCCTAAACTGCGCGGCGCGCGCTGGATTGCCGTTGGTCGTCTGGACGTCAACACCTGTGGCCTGTTGCTGTTCACCACCGACGGCGAACTGGCAAACCGCCTGATGCACCCGAGCCGTGAAGTCGAGCGTGAGTACGCCGTTCGCGTTTTCGGCCAGGTAGATGAAGATAAGCTGCGCCAGCTGTCGCGCGGCGTACAGTTAGAAGATGGCCCGGCGGCGTTTAAAACCATCAAATTCACCGGCGGCGAAGGGATTAACCAGTGGTACAACGTCACCCTGACCGAAGGGCGTAACCGCGAAGTGCGTCGTCTGTGGGAAGCGGTCGGCGTGCAGGTCAGCCGCCTGATCCGCGTACGCTATGGCGATATTCTGCTGCCGAAAGGCCTGCCGCGCGGCGGCTATACCGAGCTGGACCTGGCGCAGACCAACTATCTGCGCGAACTGGTGGAACTTACTCCGGAAACCAGCTCCAAGGTCGCCGTTGAAAAAGATCGTCGCCGGTTGAAAGCCAATCAGATCCGCCGGGCGGTGAAGCGTCACAGCCAGACCAGCGCTAACCCGCGCCAGGGTAATAACAGCAACCGCCGTTCCAGTACCCGCAATAAGACCAACGGTTAATGTTGCGCGTTCCGGTGGTTTTGCGCCGGAACGCGGACTTCCTTTCGCCGTATCCGGTCCTCAGTAGTCAATCCCCATCTGCGCTTTAATGCCGGCATCAAAGGCATGTTTCACCGGGCGCAGCTCGCTGACGGTATCCGCCATTTCAATAATATCGCGATGACAGCCGCGGCCGGTGATGATCACCGACTGGTGGGCAGGACGCTCACGCAGAGCGCTCAGCACCGCCTCCAGCGGCAGGTAATCGTAGGCCACCATATAGGTCAGCTCGTCCAGCAGCACCAGATCGAGCTGGTCGTCGGCAAGCATACGGCGGGCATGTTCCCAAACCGCCAGACAGGCGGCGGTGTCGCTGTCGCGGTCCTGAGTGTTCCAGGTAAAGCCTGTCGCCATCACCTGAAATTCGACGCCGTGGGGCTCCAGCAGATTACGCTCGCCGTTAGGCCAGGTCCCCTTGATAAACTGGATCACGCCGACTTTTTTGCCGTGGCCGACGGCGCGGGTCGCGGTGCCAAAGGCGGCGGTAGTTTTTCCTTTGCCGTTGCCGGTAAAGACCATCACAATGCCGCGCTCGTCCTGGGCCGCCGCCACCCGGGCATCCACTTTATCTTTCAGCCGCTGCTGGCGTTCGCGGTAGCGTTCATCACTCATTGGGCAATTCCTGGTTTACGCCCCGGTTGGGCGTCGAAGGTCATTCCCGTCTTGCGACGACTGTCGTCGCCCATCAGCCACAGATAGACGGGCATAATGTCAGCGGGGGTTTTCAGTTTCAGCGGATCTTCCGTCGGGAACGCGCTGGCGCGCATGCCGGTGCGGGTGCCGCCGGGGTTGATACAGTTCACCCGCAGGTGGCGGCTTTGGTACTCGTCGGCCAGCACCTGCATCATCCCTTCGGTGGCGAATTTGGAGACGGCATAGGCGCCCCAGTTGGCGCGACCCTGACGACCGACGCTGGATGAGGTAAAGACCAGCGAACCAGATTCGGAACGGAGTAATAAAGGAAGAAGCGCCTGGGTCAGCATAAAGGTGCCATTGACGTTCACCTGCATCACCTGCTGCCAGACCTCCGGTTTCTGTTCATCCATCGGGCAGATGTCGCCGAGCAAGCCAGCATTGTGCAGCACGCCGTCAAGGCGGGGATAGTGGATGCTGATCTGCTGCGCCAGCTGCTGGCACGCCTGCGGCGTGCAGGTGAGCAGGTCGAGAGTAAACCAGCGGGGAGGAATACCGCCCTCACGCTCAATCTCCTCGGCGACGGCGCGCAGTTTGTCGTCGTTGCGACCCAGCAGGATAACGCTGGCGCTGTAGCGGGCGTAGGTCAGGGCCGCTTCACGACCAATTCCATCGCTGGCCCCGGTGACCAGAATGATGCGATCTTTCAGCAAGTGGCGTTGCGGTTGATAATGCACGGCGACTCCTTTGGCGATCGGCTCTCGATCGCGCTTCATCTTTGGTATCTCACTTTTGCGCTGTTATGCCTGAAAGCGCCCGCCATTGCAATCGGCGAAGCGGAAAGTATTCACAAAATTAATATCTTGCAACGATTTCAGCCTCGCCTAAAAAAACGGAATCCGCTGCGCAGAGGACACAAAGCACAAAGACTTCTCGCCAGGGGCTGATGTACACTGTGAAGCAACGTCAGTGCTTTACACAAGGTGAAAACGTGGAATTACTTGCTCAATATGGCTTATTTTTAGCCAAGATCGCGACCGTTGTCGTCGCTATCGCGGTGATTGCCGCTATTATCGTCAACCTGGCCCAGCGCAAGAAACAGCGCGGCGAGCTGCGGGTAACGAATCTTAGCGAGCATTATAAAGAGATGAAGGAATCGCTGGCGGTGGCCCTGCTGGACGGCCCGCAGCAGAAGCAGTGGCATAAGTCGCAGAAGAAAAAGCAAAAACAAGAGGCGAAGGCGGCGAAAGCGCGGGCGAAGCTGGGTAATACCGAGCCGGAAGGCAAGCCGCGCGCCTGGGTGCTGGATTTCAAAGGCAGTATGGATGCTCATGAAGTCACCAGCCTGCGGGAAGAGATCACCGCGGTGCTGGCGGCGGCGAAAGCGCGCGATCAGGTGGTGATTCGTCTGGAAAGCCCCGGCGGGGTGGTGCACGGCTACGGGCTTGCAGCATCGCAGCTGCAGCGCTTGCGCGACAAACAGATCCCGCTGACGGTGGCGGTCGACAAAGTGGCGGCCAGCGGCGGCTATATGATGGCCTGCGTGGCGAACAAAATTGTCTCGGCGCCGTTTGCGATCCTCGGCTCTATTGGCGTGGTGGCGCAGATCCCAAACCTGCACCGTTTCCTGAAGAACAAAGATATTGATATCGAACTGCATACCGCCGGACAGTACAAACGAACGCTCACGATGCTGGGTGAAAACACTGAAGAAGGACGGCGCAAGTTTCGCGAAGACCTTAATGAGACGCACCATTTGTTCAAGGATTTCGTCCAGCGGATGCGCCCGGGCCTTGATATTGAGCAGGTGGCCACTGGCGAGCACTGGTACGGGGTACAGGCGCTGGAAAAAGGGCTGGTGGATGCGGTTGAAACCAGTGATGAGCTGCTGCTGGGACTCATGGAGAGCCACGAGGTGATCGGAGTGCGTTATCAACAGCGTAAGAAAATGCTCGACCGCTTCACCGGTAGCGCGGCGGAGAGCGCCGATCGACTGCTGCTGCGCTGGTGGCAGCGCGGACAGAAGCCGCTGATATAGATGATAAAACGCGAGGCTCTGCCTCGCGTTCTCATTTAGGGCGGTCTTAATCTCCGCCGGTCTTAATCGACCAGGTGATATTTGTCCGACAGCTCATGGGCGAGGTACTTAAACATATTAAATACCGCTGTACTCTTCGGCGTCGGCAGACCCTGCTCATCAAGATAAAACTCACCGCTAAACACCAGGACATTGTTGCGCTGAACGACGTCGGTAGCTTCGATACCGGCTAACGTATCCTCATGTTCGCGAATAAGTTTGTTGGCTTTTTCGAGCAGCGTCTGGCGATCGATTGGTTGGGTTGTACCTTGCATAACGGACTCCTCTTTTTCTCCACGCGTAGTTTACGCCGCGCGGCGGCACGGGGCAAATTTTCCATGGACAAAACAAGGGTAATCGTAACCAGTGGAGAAACAGCCGTTTACTGGCGTGATTCGCTTTTGCATGCTAATAAAGTTGCGTAACGAATTTTATCAGGTACAGTGTGACGCTTTCGGCGATCTGGCAACAGATTTGCTTGACATTCGGCCAAAAATTCTTCGTGCTATGTCACCTGACGAAAAAAGGTCAGTAAACTCAAGCGCCTGGTTTTACGGAGATGAAACAGGTGTTCTGGGTTGATATTCACCGACGGTGCCGCAACATATGAGGCAGTCGCCAGTGGAGGGTGTATGAATGTGCGATGTATTCCTGGATGAATCAAATTAGGTAAAGGTGAATATGGGTAAAGCTCTCGTTATCGTTGAGTCCCCGGCAAAAGCCAAAACGATCAATAAGTATCTGGGTAATGACTACGTGGTGAAATCCAGCGTCGGTCATATCCGCGATTTGCCGACCAGTGGATCAGCTTCCAAAAAGAGCACCGACTCTACCGCCACCAAAGGGGCTAAAAAGCCTAAAAAGGACGAACGTGGTGCTCTGGTTAACCGCATGGGCGTGGACCCATGGCATGACTGGAATGCGCACTATGAAGTACTTCCGGGTAAAGAAAAGGTAGTTTCAGAACTCAAACAGTTGGCGGAAAAAGCTGACCACATCTATCTCGCAACCGACCTTGACCGCGAAGGGGAAGCCATTGCCTGGCACCTGCGGGAAGTTATCGGCGGCGATGAACAGCGTTACAGCCGCGTGGTGTTCAATGAGATCACCAAAAACGCCATTCGTCAGGCTTTCGAAAAGCCGGGCGAACTGAATATCGATCGGGTTAACGCCCAGCAGGCGCGTCGCTTTATGGACCGCGTGGTGGGTTATATGGTTTCGCCGCTGCTGTGGAAAAAAATCGCCCGTGGTCTTTCTGCCGGGCGCGTACAGTCCGTCGCGGTCCGCCTGGTGGTGGAGCGTGAGCGTGAAATCAAAGCATTCGTCCCGGAAGAGTACTGGGAAGTTGATGCCAGCACCACCACGCCGGGCGGCGACGCGCTGCCGCTGCAGGTGACCCATAAGGACGATAAGCCGTTCCGTCCGGTCAGCCGCGATGAGACCATGGCGGCGGTATCGCTACTGGAAAAAGCCAGCTACAGCGTACTGGAGCGGGAAGACAAGCCGACCAGCAGCAAGCCGGGCGCGCCGTTCATCACCTCCACCCTGCAGCAGGCGGCCAGCACCCGTCTCGGCTTCGGCGTGAAAAAGACCATGATGATGGCTCAGCGCCTCTATGAGGCGGGGCACATCACCTATATGCGTACCGACTCCACCAACCTGAGTCAGGATGCGCTGAACATGGTTCGCGGCTACATCAGCGACAAGTTTGGTAAAAAATATCTGCCGGAAAGCGCCAATCAGTACGCCAGCAAAGAAAACTCACAAGAAGCACACGAAGCGATTCGTCCGTCTGATGTGAACGTGCTGGCGGAAACGCTGAAAGATATGGAAGCGGATGCGCAGAAGCTGTATCAGCTGATCTGGCGCCAGTTTGTCGCCTGTCAGATGACGCCGGCGCAGTACGACTCCACGACGCTGACCGTGGCGGCGGGTGATTTCAAACTGAAAGCGCGCGGTCGTACCTTACGCTTTGACGGCTGGACCAAAGTGATGCCGGCCCTGCGCAAGGGCGATGAGGACCGGACTCTGCCGCTGGTCAAACAGGGCGACCAGCTGAGCCTGGTCGAGCTGACGCCTGCCCAGCACTTTACCAAACCGCCGGCTCGCTTCAGCGAAGCCTCGCTGGTTAAAGAGCTGGAAAAACGCGGTATCGGTCGTCCGTCCACCTATGCCTCGATTATCTCCACCATTCAGGATCGTGGTTACGTGCGAGTGGAAAACCGTCGTTTCTACGCGGAGAAAATGGGCGAGATCGTCACCGACCGACTGGAAGAGAACTTCCGCGATCTGATGAACTACGACTTCACCGCGCAGATGGAAGATCGTCTCGATCAGGTGGCTAACCACCAGGCCGAGTGGAAAGAGGTGCTGAACCACTTCTTCGGCGATTTTACCGCCCAGCTGGAGACGGCGGAGAAAGATCCGGAAGAGGGCGGCATGCAGCCGAACCCGATGGTGCTCACCAGTATCGACTGTCCGACCTGCGGCCGTAAAATGGGCATCCGTACCGCCAGCACCGGCGTTTTCCTCGGCTGTTCGGGCTATGCCCTGTCGCCGAAAGAGCGCTGCAAAACCACCATTAACCTGGTGCCGGAAAACGAAGTCCTCAACGTGCTGGAAGGCGATGACGCCGAAACTAACGCGCTGCGCGCCAAACGCCGCTGCCAGAAGTGCGGTACGGCGATGGACAGCTACCTTATCGATCCCAAGCGTAAACTGCACGTCTGCGGTAACAACCCGACCTGCGATGGCTATGAGATTGAAGAGGGCGAGTTCCGCATCAAGGGCTATGACGGTCCGGTAGTGGAGTGCGAGAAGTGCGGCTCCGAGATGCACCTTAAGATGGGGCGTTTTGGGAAGTACATGGCTTGTACCAACGACGAGTGTAAGAATACGCGTAAGATCCTGCGCAATGGCGAAGTGGCGCCGCCGAAGGAAGATCCGGTGCCGCTCCCGGAGCTGCCGTGCGAGAAGTCTGACGCCTATTTCGTGCTGCGTGACGGGGCTGCGGGCGTCTTCCTGGCGGCAAACACCTTCCCGAAATCACGGGAAACGCGTGCGCCGCTGGTGGAAGAGCTGTACCGCTTCCGCGACCGTCTGCCGGAAAAACTGCGTTATCTCGCCGATGCGCCGCAGCAGGATCCGGAAGGCAATAAAACGCTGGTGCGCTTTAGCCGTAAAACGAAGCAGCAGTATGTGGCGTCCGAAAAAGAGGGCAAAGCGACCGGCTGGTCAGCCTTCTTTATCGACGGCAAATGGACGGAAGCTAAAAAGTAACTGACCATTATCAGGCAGGAAAAGGGCGCTTTTCCTGCTCTGGCGGCCGGCAGGGGCCATGGATGCCTCTGCCGTGTCGTTTTCCTTTCTCTCCGCGCTTTCCGCCCCCTTATAACCACCTATATTATTTTTCGTTACCGGCTATACACTGTTGGTATAAATGATATAGTGGTTATAGTTAATGCCTTTTTTATTATTAAAACGTCTTATACATCATCGCTTTCAGGATGCGTTGCGGCGCCACTATGGCCAACTGCCGGGAGGCCTGGCCTTCACAGGCGACAAGTTGCCTGAACGTAAAGTGTATTAAGCGGCTTCATTTTACGCGCAAACGGATATCAGCATGAAACTACAACAGCTTCGCTACATCGTTGAGGTGGTTAACCATAACCTGAATGTTTCATCCACCGCCGAAGGGCTTTATACCTCCCAGCCAGGCATCAGTAAGCAGGTGCGTATGCTGGAAGATGAGCTCGGCATCCAGATCTTTGCCCGCAGCGGCAAGCATTTGACTCAGGTGACCCCTGCCGGGCAGGAGATCATCCGTATTGCCCGCGAGGTGTTGTCAAAAGTCGATGCCATCAAATCTGTCGCCGGGGAGCATACCTGGCCGGACAAGGGGTCGCTGTATGTGGCGACCACCCATACCCAGGCGCGCTATGCCTTGCCGGGGGTGATCAAGGGCTTTATTGAACGCTATCCGCGGGTGTCGCTGCATATGCATCAGGGTTCGCCAACCCAGATCGCTGAAGCCGTGTCGAAAGGCAACGCCGACTTCGCTATTGCTACTGAAGCGCTGCATCTGTATGACGATTTGGTGATGCTGCCATGCTATCACTGGAACCGGTCGATTGTGGTGACGCCGGAGCATCCTCTGGCCTCCAGGGGCTCGGTGTCAATAGAAGAGCTGGCGCAGTATCCGCTGGTAACCTATACCTTTGGCTTCACCGGCCGTTCGGAACTGGATACCGCGTTTAACCGTGCGGGCCTGACGCCGCGCATTGTCTTTACCGCCACCGATGCCGATGTCATCAAAACCTATGTTCGCCTGGGACTCGGGGTAGGGGTGATTGCCAGTATGGCGGTGGATCCGGTCTCCGATCCGGACCTGGTGAAGCTGGATGCGAACGGTATCTTCAGCCACAGCACCACTAAAATAGGCTTCCGCCGTAGCACTTTCTTACGAAGCTACATGTATGATTTTATTCAACGTTTTGCACCCCATTTGACCCGGGATGTGGTGGATACCGCGGTGGCCTTGCGGTCGAATGAAGATATTGAAGCGATGTTCAAAGATATAAAACTACCGGAAAAATAACCCTGTAAAAAATAATGGCATTCCCTGTGGGGAGTGCCATTAACTAGCATGGTCTTTATTTAACAACTTAAACCTCGAACCAATCACAAAATTAATAATTTCTCGCAACACGTTTGTCATTATGCCCACCGCGATCAAATAACCGGTTAAATATATTCCATCAGACCTAATTTAGCTGGATTAATCTTTTATCCATAATTAAGATTTATCTGTACCTGATGATTTGAGCAATTGGTGGTGACAATATGATAAGTAATCTCGATTACATGAAACTGGCGATGTCATACGAAAATGACAAAACCGAAATCGATCCCGTTCTGCGTAGTCGCGTATGGGGCGTAGTGTTGGTAGGGCTGGCGATGTTCTGGAGTATCATCGCGCTCACCATCTGCAACATCTGGATTGTCAGCTAAAGCTGTAGGTCATCGTTGTAGATACATGTCATTTTTATGACAGTGAAAGGAAACTGTAATATAAAATCAGTGACCGGCAATACAGGGAGAATATATTTTGCCGTGGGATTCATCCAACCTGAAATCAATCACAAGAGCTAATCAGCCAACAGGCAATGATTAGCTCTTTTTTTGTCCTCGTGTACTAATACAATATCGCTTAAACGACTCCTCTGCACTATTTTGGTGCTATTTCCTCTGCGCTCTGATAATTGCCTTTTTATCCCTCTCCGTCCTATCGCATTTAGCAATTTGGGTTGTTATCAAAGTGTTATGCCCAGCATGTGTTATCTTTAATGGAGACCCTGAGGAGAATCGGGGTATGCCATCCCTGAGATAAAGGAGGAGCTATGTCGTCAACCCTACGAGAAGCCAGTAAGGACACGCTGCAGGTCAATGAGAAAACCTGGCATTACTACAGTCTGCCGCTGGCGGAGAAGCAGCTGGGCGATATCAGTCGACTGCCCAAGTCGCTGAAGGTGCTGATGGAGAACCTGTTGCGCTGGCAGGACGGTGACTCGGTAACTGAAGAAGATATTCGTGCCCTTGCCGGTTGGCTGAAAAAGGCCCATGCCGACCGGGAGATCGCCTACCGTCCGGCTCGCGTCCTGATGCAGGACTTTACCGGCGTGCCGGCGGTAGTGGATCTGGCCGCCATGCGCGAGGCGGTGAAACGCCTGGGCGGCGATACCGCGAAGGTGAACCCGCTTTCGCCGGTCGACCTGGTGATCGACCACTCGGTGACCGTCGACCGCTTCGGCGACGACGAGGCCTTCGAAGACAACGTCCGCCTGGAAATGGAGCGGAACCACGAACGCTACGCATTTTTGCGTTGGGGGCAGCAGGCCTTCAGCCGATTCAGCGTGGTGCCGCCGGGCACCGGGATTTGCCACCAGGTCAACCTGGAATATCTCGGACGGGCGGTGTGGAGCGAAGAGGTGAACGGAAAGTGGATGGCGTGGCCGGATACCCTGGTGGGCACCGACTCCCATACCACCATGATTAACGGGCTCGGCGTGCTGGGCTGGGGCGTGGGCGGGATTGAAGCGGAAGCCGCCATGCTCGGCCAGCCGGTGTCGATGCTGATCCCGGACGTGGTCGGCTTTAAGCTCAGCGGCAAATTGCGCGAAGGTATTACCGCTACTGACCTGGTGCTGACGGTCACCCAGATGCTGCGCCAGCACGGCGTGGTCGGAAAATTTGTCGAGTTCTACGGTGACGGTCTGGATACTTTGCCCCTGGCCGATCGCGCCACCATCGCCAATATGGCGCCAGAGTATGGCGCCACCTGCGGTTTCTTCCCGATCGATGACGTGACGCTCAGCTATATGCGTCTCAGCGGACGTAGCGAAGAACAGGTAGCGCTGGTGGAAGCCTATGCCAAAGCGCAGGGCATGTGGCGCTACCCGGGCGATGAGCCGGTCTTTACCAGTACCCTGGCGCTGGATATGGGCAGCGTTGAAGCGAGCCTCGCCGGGCCGAAGCGGCCGCAGGATCGCGTGGCGCTCGGCGATGTGCCGAAAGCCTTTGCCGCCAGCGGTGAGCTGGAGGTTAACCACCTTCAGCGTCAGCGCCAGCCGGTGGCGTATACGCTGAACGGGCATCACTATTCGCTGCCGGATGGCGCGGTGGCCATTGCGGCGATCACCTCCTGTACCAACACCTCCAACCCCAGCGTGCTGATGGCCGCTGGCCTACTGGCGAAAAAAGCCGTCGAACGCGGCCTGCAGCCGCAGCCGTGGGTGAAAGCTTCCCTGGCCCCAGGCTCGAAAGTGGTGTCGGATTATCTGGCCCATGCCGGCCTGACGCCTTACCTCGACCAGCTCGGCTTCAATCTGGTGGGGTATGGCTGTACCACCTGTATCGGTAACTCCGGTCCGCTGCCGGAACCGATTGAAGAAGCAATCAAAAAAGGCGACCTCACCGTCGGGGCGGTGCTCTCCGGTAACCGTAACTTCGAAGGGCGTATCCACCCGCTGGTGAAAACCAACTGGCTGGCCTCGCCGCCGCTGGTGGTCGCTTACGCGCTGGCGGGGAACATGAACATCGATCTCACCCGCGAGCCGCTGGGGCAGGGCAGCGACGGTGAGCCGGTCTATCTGAAAGATATCTGGCCGAGCGGGGAGGAGATTGCCCGGGCGGTGGAACAGGTCTCCACGGAGATGTTCCGCAAAGAGTACGCGGAAGTGTTTTCCGGCACTGAGGAGTGGAAGGCGATCAAGGTGGAGGCGTCAGATACCTACGACTGGCAGGAAGATTCGACCTACATTCGCCTGTCGCCGTTCTTTGACGAGATGGGCGTCGAGCCGCTGCCGGTGGAGGATATTCACGGCGCGCGGATCCTCGCCATGCTGGGCGATTCAGTGACCACTGACCACATTTCGCCGGCAGGAAGCATCAAAGCCGATAGTCCGGCAGGCCGCTATCTGCAGGAGCATGGGGTTGCCCGGCGCGACTTTAACTCCTACGGCTCCCGTCGCGGTAACCATGAGGTGATGATGCGCGGCACCTTCGCCAATATCCGCATCCGCAACGAAATGGTGCCGGGGGTGGAAGGGGGGATGACCCGCCATCTGCCGGACCGCGAACCGGTGGCGATATACGATGCGGCGATGCTGTATAAAGCCGAGGGGATACCGCTGGCGGTGATTGCCGGTAAGGAGTATGGCTCGGGTTCCAGCCGCGACTGGGCGGCGAAGGGGCCGCGCCTGCTGGGGATCCGGGTAGTGATCGCCGAGTCCTTCGAACGTATTCACCGCTCCAACCTGATCGGGATGGGTATTCTGCCGCTGGAGTTCCCGCAGGGCGTCACCGGTAAAACGCTACAGTTGACCGGTGAAGAGCGGATTGATGTCAGTAATCTGCAGTCGCTACAGCCTGGCGCCACGGTGCCGGTGACCCTCACCCGCGCTGACGGCTCGCAGGAGGTGATCGCCTGCCGGTGCCGTATCGACACGGCGACCGAGCTCACCTACTACCGCAACGACGGCATCTTGCACTACGTCATCCGCAATATGCTGTAAAACGAAGGGCCAGCATCGCTGGCCCTCTCTTTACTCTGTCGCCGGTATTATTCCGCCGGCTTGCTGTTGAGCAGGTGGCCCATCTTGGCGGCTTTAGTGTCGAGATAATGGGCGTTTTTCGGGTTGCGTCCGACGATCAGCGGCACGCGCTCCACAATGTTAATCCCGGCTTCGCTGAGGATTTCCACTTTTTTCGGGTTATTGGTTAACAGTCGCACCTGCTCTACGTTGAGCAGTTTGAACATATCGGCGCACAGGGTGAAGTCGCGCTCATCGGCGGCGAAGCCAAGCTGATGGTTCGCTTCGACAGTGTCATACCCCTGATCCTGCAGCGCGTAGGCGCGGATCTTATTCAATAAACCAATGTTGCGACCTTCCTGACGATGATAGAGCAGGATCCCCCGGCCTTCTTCGGCGATATGCGACAGAGCCGCCTCCAGCTGAAAGCCGCAATCACAGCGCAGGCTAAACAGGGCATCGCCCGTCAGACACTCTGAATGAACGCGGGCGAGCACCGGCGCCTGCCCTGAGATATCGCCGTACACCAGCGCGACATGATCCTGTCCGGTTGCCAGTTCTTCAAAACCCACCATCAGGAAATCGCCCCAGGGGGTTGGCAGTTTGGCTTCTGCCACACGTTTAAGCTGCATGTGATTCTCCAGATTCTGTCAGCACCTGAATGTGCTTTCTGTTTACCGCTATTTTGCCACAACGCCGGGACGTTCTCCTAATCGCGAACGGTTAGCCGCGCGGAAAGCGCACAAACGATCTACTTTCCGCTATGATGTTCATCTAAAAGGAGAAGGAGAGAAAATGCTGTTGATTGCCCGACGAACCGCTCTTGCGGCGGCGCTGCTGCTGGTCATGCCCCTCACGGTCTGGCTGTCTGGTTGGCTGTGGCAGCCAGGACTACCGGTGGCATGGCTGAAAAGCCTCTGGTGGGTGACGGAAACGGTGACCCAGCCGTGGGGAATCATCACCCATGTTGTGCTGTGCGCCTGGTTTCTCTGGTGCCTGCGCTTTCGCCTGCGCGCGGCGCTGATCCTGTTCCTCATTCTTGCCGCCGCCATCCTGGTGGGACAGGGGGCCAAATCCTGGGTCAAGGCGCGGGTCCAGGAGCCGAGACCGTTTGTCATCTGGCTGGAAAACACAAGGCAGGTGCCGGTGACGCAATTCTACGCGTTAAAGCGCAAAGAACGCGCTAAACTGGTGCATGAGCAGCTGGCGCAGGCGCAGGACATCCCGCCGTTTTTACGCAAACACTGGCAGAAAGAGACCGGGTTTGCATTTCCGTCAGGCCATACGATGTTCGCCGCCAGCTGGGCGCTGCTCGCTGCCGGGCTGTTGTGGCCGCGTCGGCGCTGGGGCACGATCGCGGTACTGCTGGCGTGGGCGATGGCGGTGATGGGCAGTCGCCTGGCGCTCGGCATGCACTGGCCGCTGGATCTTATTGTCGCCACGCTGATTTCCTGGGTGCTGGTCACGGTGGCCTGCTGGCTGACGCAGCGTCTTTGCGGGCCGCTCTCGCCGCCGGGGGAAGAGGCGCAGGATATTAAAAAAAGGATGCCTGAAGCGGAATAATGTTGATTTTAGCGGCATCCGACCGCATATCCTGTAGAGTTGCCGTGCTTTTTCGTTCCACCGCTGCGGCGAAAATGATACTTTATAGGGCTGAAAGCGGGCTTTTTTCGCGCAACCCACAGAACGGGAAGTCATGTGAAATATTTACTCATTTTCTTACTGGTATTAGCAATCTTCGTCATTTCAGTGACGCTGGGGGCGCAGAATGACCAACAGGTCACTTTCAACTATTTGCTCGCTCAGGGTGAATTCCGCATTTCGACGCTACTGGCGGTGCTGTTTGCCGCAGGCTTTGCCATCGGCTGGCTGATCTGCGGCCTGTTCTGGCTGCGGGTGCGCGTCTCGCTGGCGCGCGCGGAGCGGAAAATTAAGCGCCTTGAGCACCAGATTGCCCCTGTCAGCCCGGCGGCTGTCGACGCAGGCGTGCCTGCGGTGAAGGAATAACCTCTTATGCTGGAGTTGTTGTTTCTGCTTTTACCCGTTGCCGCCGCCTACGGCTGGTACATGGGGCGCAGAAGTGCACAACAGTCCAAACAGGACGACGCGAGCCGCCTGTCACGGGATTACGTGGCGGGGGTGAACTTCCTGCTTAGCAACCAGCAGGATAAAGCCGTCGATCTGTTCCTTGATATGCTGAAAGAGGATACCGGTACCGTTGAGGCCCACCTGACGCTCGGCAACCTGTTCCGCTCGCGCGGTGAGGTCGACCGCGCGATCCGTATCCACCAGAGTCTGATGGAAAGCGCATCGTTAACCTACGATCAGCGCCTGTTGGCCGTCCAGCAGCTGGGGCGCGACTATATGGCCGCCGGGCTGTATGACCGTGCGGAAGACATGTTCAAACAGCTGGTGGATGAGACTGATTTTCGCCTCGGCGCGCTGCAGCAACTGTTGCAGATCTACCAGGCGACCAGCGACTGGCAGTCGGCTATCGAGGTGGCTGAGCGGCTGGTGAAGCTGGGCAAAGAGAAGCATCGTGGCGAAATCGCCAACTTCTGGTGCGAACTGGCCCTGCAGCAGATGGCGGCCAACGATCTGGATAAGGCGATGGCGCTGTTGAAGAAAGGCGCCGCCGCGGACCGCAACAGCGCCCGGGTGTCGATCATGATGGGTCGGGTGTGGATGGAGAAGGGCGACTACGCCAAAGCGGTGGAAAGCCTCGAGCGGGTTATCGATCAGGATAAAGAGTTGGTGGGTGAGACTCTGGAGATGCTGCAGACCTGCTATCAGCAGCTCGGCAAAGCCGATGAATGGGAAGTTTTCCTGCGCCGCTGCGTGGAGGAGAACGCCGGGGCGACCGCCGAACTGATGCTGGCGCAGATCCTTGAGCAGCGGGAAGGGGTCGAAGCGGCGCAAAACTACGTCACCCGGCAGCTGGAACGCCATCCCACCATGCGCGTCTTCCATAAGCTGATGGACTACCATCTCAATGAAGCGGAAGAAGGACGGGCGAAAGAAAGTCTTGGGGTGCTGCGAAACATGGTCGGCGAACAGGTGCGTAGCAAACCGCGCTACCGTTGCCAGAAATGCGGCTTTACCGCTCATACTCTCTACTGGCATTGTCCGTCCTGCCGCTCCTGGGCGACCATCAAACCTATTCGCGGCCTCGACGGCCAGTAAGGTCAAAAAAACAGACGCTTTAGTTACAACATACTTATCATTTCTTTCCCGTCGCCGCCTGCAGCCCCGGCATCGCCGTCGTCCGCGCAGGGCAAAACAGCAGCCTGTTATTTTGTTAGCTTCACAGGTAGAATGCTGCCCGTTTACCTTTTTTGCGCCCTCTGGCGCCCATCAACACTAAGGTCTGGTCATGACGTCAACAGCTATCCCATCTTCCCGCGCTGTCACTTCCTCTCCCGTTGTGGTTGCGCTTGACTATGATAATCGCGATAAAGCGCTGGCATTTGTCGACCGCATCGACCCGCGCGACTGCCGCCTGAAGGTGGGCAAAGAGATGTTCACCCTGCTGGGACCGCAGTTTGTCCGCGATCTGTATCAGCGTGGGTTTGAGGTGTTCCTGGACCTTAAGTTTCACGATATTCCCAACACCACCGCCCGCGCGGTGGCGGCGGCGGCCGAGCTTGGCGTATGGATGGTGAATGTCCATGCCTCCGGCGGCGCGCGGATGATGACCGCGGCACGCGAAGCGCTGCTGCCTTTTGGTCAAGACGCGCCGCTGCTCATCGCCGTCACCGTCCTTACCAGCATGGAGTCCAGCGATCTGCAGGATCTGGGCATTACCTTATCTCCGGCTGATTACGCGGCGAAGCTGGCGGCGCTGACCCAACGCTGCGGCCTCGACGGGGTGGTGTGTTCAGCTCAGGAGGCGGTACGCTTTAAGCATGAGCTGGGACAGGCGTTTAAGCTGGTCACCCCTGGTATCCGTCCGCAGGGCAGCGACGCTGGCGATCAGCGGCGGATTATGACGCCTGAGCAGGCTCAGGCGTCAGGGGTGGACTATATGGTCATTGGCCGCCCGGTTACCCAGTCGATCGATCCTGCCGCGACGCTGCGGGCGATCAACGATTCTCTGCGCAAGGGGGCATAATGAGCGATTCCAACAGCCGCCTGGTCTACTCCACCGAAACCGGGCGTATCGACGAGGCGAAACCGGCGCCGGTGCGCCCGAAAGGCGACGGTATAGTGCGGATCCAGCGCCAGACCAGCGGCCGCAAGGGCAAGGGCGTCTGTCTGATTAGCGGGATTGATGCCGACGATGCGGCACTCACTGCCCTGGCGGCGGAGCTGAAGAAGAAATGCGGCTGCGGCGGCGCGGTGAAAGAGGGTGTGATTGAGATCCAGGGCGACAAACGGGATTTACTTAAGGCGCTGCTAGAGGCGAAAGGGATGAAAGTGAAGTTAGCCGGCGGCTAATCGTTTTTTCAACCCTAATTAATGGCCAGGTGAAATAACAAGGCCGCGGTGAATGCCGCGGCCTTGAATGATTTAACGTGCGTAAGTCAATTCGTATGAATTATTCTTTTATTTCGTCAGGTAATTATATTATTTGCCGACCTGGTGACCAATAATACCACCGACTGCTGCGCCACCCAGGGTACCGAGTGCGCTACCGTCAGTTAACACCGCACCGCCGATGGCGCCGGCGCCTGCACCGATTGCAGTGTTACGATCGCGTTTAGACATGTTAGAGCAAGCGCTCAGAGACATTGCTACAGTGACAGCCAGAACAACAGCAGCCATTTTTTTGCTCGTTGAAGTCATCATTTTTTTCTCCTGAATAATCTATTCATGGATTACAGCGCTCCTTTAAGCATAGCCTGATAAAGCAGCTTTAGGGCAATTCCATGAAGTTAGGGTGCGCAGGTATCACGAAAATCACGCAGGTGATAGTCACTTCCTGTTATATCGCTAATAATAATTCTACTTTTTTTTAAATTTATCGTCAGGTAAAAAATCTTAATTACCGGCTCGGAATACTCTCAGAGCGTAATTTCGCCCCGTTCGGCGCGGTGGCAGGGCACGGGGCGGGTGGAATATCAGATGTACGGCACAATATCGACGGTCAGGCCGCTGCGCAACAACTGCTCACGGCAGTCGTTCGGCAGACGATCGTCGGTGATAACGCGATTAAAGCGGCCGGCTGGGCCAAGCGGATAGGGGTGCACCGCGCTGAATTTTGAGCTGTCGCTGAGGATAATCGCTTCGCAGTGCTTCTCCAGAACGGCGTTAACCACGTCCGCACGCATCATATCGCGGCCGGTAAAGCCGGTTTCCGCCTGCCAGCCATCGATCCCGATGAAGGCCTTACTGAAATGCACCTGTTGAATGAACTGGCGGGTCAGTGGGCCAACCATACTTTCACTGCGTTTCTGGTAAATCCCGCCCAGCAGGATCACCTCTCCCGGCGTCTCTTTCAGCAGATGGGCGATATAGCTGCTGACGGTGATGATGGTGATATCGCCGCGTTCAGCCAGGGTGCGCGCCAGCAGGGCGTTGCTGCTGCCGTTTTCGATAAATACCGTTTCGCCGGCATTCACCAGCGCCGCGGCGCGGCTGGCCAGTTCACGCTTAATGGCGAAATGGGTCATCATGCGGGTTTCGACATCTTCACTGTCCAATGGGACGGCGTAGCCATGGGTGCGGCGCAGATAGCTCTGTTTCTCCAGCAGGTTTAGATCCTGACGGATGGTGACCTCTGAGACACCGGTCATCTTCGCCAGATCGGCGACGCTCATGCGGCCTTTATCGATGACCACTTGCAAAATACTTTGTTGTCGGGCGTTCATAGCAACATCACTGTTAGGGGGCTATACGGCGAGCAACCGGTCAGCATCGCCGGTTGCGGCATGTGGGCGATAATCAGATTTCCCAGGGCGCTTTGGGTGGTTTGTTTTGCTCGGCGTCGTCTGCCGCCAGCGCCAGCAGTTCCGCTTTGAGGATTTCCAGATTATGGATCGCAGAGTGGTAATCACCGGCAACCAGAATATCCAGCACGGTATCGATACGTTGGGCGAGCAGGTGGGCATTCACATCTGACATGGCATTATCCTGGTAACAAAAACGAATGAAATCAATGATGCTAAAAATGGGTGAAAAAGAGAAGCGAAAAAAACGCACAACCTTAATCGTTGCGACGGAAATGACGGGACAGGGAGGAAAGAAGGAGCGGTTCCCGAAGGAACCGCTGTGAAGAGACGTCAGGCTGCCGGACGAGCAATGATGCTACGCGTTTCCATGCGGACTTCAGCGATAGTGACATCGATAACATCGGTCACCTTGTAGACCACTTCTCCCTTGATCTGCACGGTGCCGTTTTCCTGGCTGCAGACCAGTTCGTCGCGCACGGCGTGGAGGAACGGGGCCGGAATAAAGGCGACCGCGCCATTGTCCACCAGACGTACGCGCATTCCACCGCGGCTGATGTCGATGATCTCCGCCGCAAAGCGGGTGTCGGTACCGGCTTTATCGTTGAGGAAACGGGCATACAGCCAGTCGGCGACATCGCGTTCGGCCATGCGGTTGAGACGACGGCGCTCCGCCATCTGCACGGTGGCTTCATCCTGTGGGCGCGCAATGGTTTCGCCTTTGATGATGGCCTTCAGCAGACGGTGGTTGATCATGTCGCCATACTTACGGATCGGCGAGGTCCATGTGGCGTAGGCCTCAAGACCAAGACCAAAGTGGGGGCCCGGCTCGGTGCTGATTTCAGCAAACGACTGGAAACGACGTATGCGGCTGTCGAGGAAACCGGTCGGCTGAGCGTCCAGTTCGCGGCGCAGCTTGCAGAAACCTTCCAGGGTGAGCACTTCCGTCGGATCAACGTGTACGTCGTGGGTCTTCAGCAGGGCCGCCAGCTGTTCGGTATTCGCCGGGTCGAAGCCGGTGTGGACGTTATAAACGCCGAAGCCAAGCTTGTCGCGCAGCACGCGGGCGGCACAGATGTTGGCGGCGATCATCGACTCTTCGACAATACGGTTGGCAATACGACGCGGCTCCGCGACGATGTCCAGCACTTCGCCTTTTTCGCCGAGGACGAAACGGTAATCCGGGCGGTCTTTAAACACCAGCGCGTGGGTCTGACGCCATTCGCTGCGGCGCTGACACACGTCCTTCAGCAGCGTAATTTGCTGCGCGATCGCCTCGCTGCCCGGCTGCCAGCTGCCGCGGCCTTCCAGCCAGTCAGAGACATCGTCATAGGCCAGTTTGGCTTTTGATTCGATGGTAGCGGCAAAGAACTCGATATTGTCTTCGATGGTGCCATCGGCCGCCAGAGTCATCCGGCAGGCCAGCACCGGTCGCACTTCATTGGCACGCAGGGAACACAGGTCGTCTGACAGTTCGCGCGGCAGCATCGGGATGTTGAAGCCCGGCAGATAGTTGGTAAAGGCGCGTACTTTTGCGGCGTTATCCAGCTTGCTGCCTTCGGCAATCCACGCGGTCGGGTCAGCGATCGCCACCGTCAGCAACAGTTTGCCGTCGGAGCCAGATTCGACATACAGCGCATCGTCCATATCTTCGGTACTGGCGCTGTCAATGGTGACGAAGTCGAGGGCGGTCAAATCGCGGCGAGTCAGCCCTTCGTCAAGCATCTCGGTGGCGACGCCGTCCGGTGCCTCTTTCTCAAGATTATGGCGCGCCAGCGTCACCCACCACGGGACGAAGTGATCGTCGCTGAAGGTAATGAACTGGGTCAGCTCCGCGTAAAATCCGCGGTCGCCTTTTAATGGATGACGGCGCATTTCTGCGACGGCCCAGTCACCCTGTTTGAAATCATGCTCAACGCCACGGGCGGCGCGGCAGGGAATGGCGTCTTTCAGCAGCGGATGGTCAGGAACGATAGCGAGGCGATCGTCTTTCTTCTGGACTTTACCGACGAAACGGGTCAGGAAGGGCTCAACCAGCGATTCCGGTTCGGCGCTTTCGCGTTCTTTTTCAGAATGGATCACCGCAACGATACGGTCGCCATGCATCACTTTTTTCATCTGCGGCGGCGGAATGAAGTAGCTCTTCTGAGCGTCCACTTCGAGGAAGCCAAAGCCCTTTTCCGTGCCCTTAACGACCCCTTCCGCGCGCGGCGTCTGGGAATGCAGTTGCTGTTTAAGCTGCGCTAGCAGCGGGTTATCCTGAAACATAATTAGGTATTTTCGTGGCTAAAAGAGCGGCTGACATTTTTACGCGATTATGCCTGTCGCAGCAAGCGCTGTTTCAGCAATTTACGTCTGCTGACGCACATAGCCGAGGGCGATTTTCAGACGATTCATCCAGCCGCATAGTCCGCTCCAGGTTAACAGATCGATCGCCTGTTCCGCTGAGAGTCCATATTCGCCGAGGGGTGTTAACTGGGCGGCGCTAAACCGGTCCGGGGAGCGGGTTAACAACTGTACCGCGGTAACGAGCGCGCGCGACCGCGGATGCTGCCCAAGCCAGCGATGGAGAGCCTGATCGCCCTCGCGCAAATGGCTGCCGAACGCTTCTTCACCGTGCCAGTGGGAGAGCCAGGCGTCAAAACAGGTGGCGCTGCCATTGGTGCGCGCGGTGAGTAAGGCGACCTGCGGGCCAAAGGTACCGTTGC
Source organism: Klebsiella sp. 2-CIP_Kleb. (assembly GCF_050378715.1). Classification (NCBI taxonomy): domain Bacteria; kingdom Pseudomonadati; phylum Pseudomonadota; class Gammaproteobacteria; order Enterobacterales; family Enterobacteriaceae; genus Klebsiella; species Klebsiella sp. 2-CIP_Kleb. The sequence goes on along the minus strand of NZ_JBNRLG010000008.1, from coordinate 53,089 downwards.
CGCTGAGCTGGCGTAACAGCGTCTCCAGAGGCGCCATCAGCTGCGGGTCGCAGGCCAGCAACGGAGCCAGCGGGCCCAGGCCGGGCAGTGACTGCCAGCTGGCGATACGCCGCTGGCGCTCGTCATCGGCATACTGCAGATCGGGATCCTCAATGTCGGTTACCCACTCTCCTGGTGGGTTGACGAACAGGTCGGCGGGCGCCTCCTCTTGCTGCGGCATACCGGGGATCCAGCGCACCGGGAAGCCCTGGGCCGCCTGCAGCACGGCAATCGCCCGCGCCTGGAAGCCGACGAAACCGATAATCTGGTTGATCAGGATAATATCCCGACTGGTCAGGCCCACTTCGTCCAGCTGGCTGCGGGAAAGGGCGTTAATGACGGAGGGTGAACCGGCGAGCTGACGAGCGTATTGGGTGATCTGCGCCAGACGACGGTTGCTCTCGCGCGAAGAGTCGGGCCCCGGCAGGGGCGCCAGGCGGGCGGCATAGTGGTTACACAACCGCTGGACGCCGTAGACCTGGGCGACGGTGAGCGCAGTGCTCAGGCGATCGTAGGCGGTAAAGGTTTGCAGGCGGCTCACCGCCACCTGGTCGGGAAACAGCCGCTCGGCCAGCTGGCGCGCGGGGCGTAGCCAGCCTGCGTGGGCGTGTAGCCAGGCGTCCGGCAGCGTCAGGTCCAGCAAAAAGCGGTCTTCAACATGGGCGGCTTCAGGGACGAGCGGCAGGACATCCACCGGGCAGATTGTTGACTGGGTTTCGTGATACCAGTGGTTTTTGCCATTCACGCGGCGTGGCTCCATGGGCTTTCCTTGTTCGGTATGTGGCGAACCGCCGTTCCGCGGATCGTTTATGCAGAACTATCCTGGCGTAACCCGGAAGCAGGAGAAAATATTGATACGTGCTAACAAATAGCCGATTGGAATAACAGGGGGTGCACAAGGCCTCGGAAGGGAGAGCCCTCCTCACCGGGGCGAGGAGGGTAAGGAACTTATTTCAGTTCCAGCTCGTTCATGGCGGCGATGCTGAACCCGCCATCAACGTGAACGACTTCACCGGAGATACCCGCAGACAGGTTGGAGCACAGGAAGGCTGCGCTGTTACCCACGTCTTCAATGGTGACGGTGCGACGGATCGGGGTGACCGCTTCGCAGTGCGCCAGCATTTTACGGAAATCTTTGATACCGGACGCGGCCAGGGTACGGATCGGACCGGCGGAGATAGCGTTGACGCGAACGCCTTCCGGACCCATCGCGTTCGCCATATAGCGCACGTTAGCTTCCAGAGAGGCTTTCGCCAGACCCATGACGTTGTAGTTCGGGATCGCGCGCTCGGCGCCCAGGTAGGAGAGCGTCAGCAGAGCAGAGCCCGGGTTCAGCATTGTGCGGCAGGCTTTGGCCATCGCCACGAAGCTGTAGGCGCTGATGTCGTGCGCGATTTTGAAACCTTCGCGGGTGACCGCGTTGACGTAGTCGCCGTCTAACTGGTCAGCCGGGGCATAACCGATAGAGTGGACGAAACCATCGAATTTTGGCCAGACTTTTTCCAGCTCGGTGAACAGCGCGGTGATGCTCTCGTCTTCAGCAACGTCGCACGGCAGCACAATGTCAGAACCCAGCGCGGCAGCAAACTCTTCAACGCGACCTTTCAGTTTTTCATTCTGATAGGTGAATGCCAGTTCCGCGCCTTCGCGGTGCATTGCCTGCGCAATACCGTAGGCGATGGACAGTTTGCTGGCGACGCCAGTGATCAAAATGCGCTTACCGGAAAGAAAACCCATAGCTTTAATCCTTATCGTTATTGCTTATTTTTACTTTAACAATCATAACGTTAACATTGTTATTTCAAAATAACTCAAATTTAGCCAGGAATTATATCCCACTGACGACCCCTTGTGTCACGATATTTTTCAGCCGGCCCGCGCCGCGCGGGGCAAAAGCCGATCGTGATGGTTCAAGTATACCCTTTTCTCAGCTGATTATTTGAGCGCAATCGTTGCCAGCAGGAGGCGCCCATCGGCACCGAGAGGCCGCAGCTCGCCCGGGGCGTTGCCGCGCCAGCAGAGACCGCTGCCGGCGGCGCAGCGCCGCCCGGCCAGATCCCACTCCCCCTGCAGCACATAAGCGACGCCTTCGGTGGCCGCTCGCTGCCGGTCGCTCACCACTTCAACCTTCGCTGAGGCTCGACCCCGCTGGGTCATGACATTGAAGTCCAGTCCAGGCTCAACGATCCCGACGCTGGACAGCTCCCATTCGCCGGGGAATGCCCACGGCTGCCAGAGCGCCAGCGGATGGTCGATCTCCTCCCCGCGCAGCCGTAGCGGTTGCCCCGCCAGCAGGACGATCGTCCGGTCGACCCCGGGAAAGGGGGAGAAAGGGCCATCGGCCTGCAGGGTGGCAATGCTCGCGCGCCAGAGAAAAGGGGCATCTACGGAAGGAACGGCGATAATTTCCCGCGTGGCGCCGGCACCGTTCTTCCACGGCGTGACGGGTAAAGTAGCGTAATCAAAATACGTGATCATAGTTTGCTCGGCGGAAATCTGGAGTGGATAGTATTTGTTACACGCTTGTCTCAATGTGCTTACAAATTATTTACAACAGGGCTCACAAATCCATCATTGAGCGCGTGTGCGTGTTTGTCAATGCTTGTATATACATGAGCAGTCATCTGCGAATTATCTTATCGCCGTGACCAGAGCCATCATGACAAAACGCGATCGGGAGAATGAAAATGCAACAGCGTATTACTTTCCGCCAGGCCTGCCTGGTCACCCTGTTTTCGGGGCTACTGCTGTCTGGTGGCTCAACATACGCTAAAGAGTGGAAATCGATCACCATCGCTACGGAAGGCGGCTATGAGCCCTGGAATCTGACGCTTCCCGGAGGGAAACTCAGCGGCTTCGAGCCCGAGCTAATGGCGAATTTATGCCAGCGAATGCAGATCGAATGCAAACTGGTGGTGCAGAACTGGGATGGCATGATTGCCGGACTTAACGCCGGAAAATATGACGTGATCATGGATGCTATCGTCGTCACCCCAGAGCGTTCGAAGGTAGTGGCGTTTACCCAGGCATACGCTGCCACGCCGGCCTCTTTCATTGCGGTAAAAGGGTCGCTGCTACCGCCGTCCCCGGCGGTCAAACTTCATGATGATGAGAAAGAGATTCAGGCGGCGATTGCGCCTCTGCGCGCGGCGTTGAAAGGGAAAACCATCGGCATCGCTTCCGGCACCGTCTACACCCCGTTTATTGATAAGTATTTCAAGGATATCGCTGACGTCCGGGAATATAACAACTCAGCGGATGCGATCCTCGACCTGCAGGCTGAGCGCATCGATGCGGTGTTTGATGATATTACCTTTGCCAACACCACCCTGTCGCGTCCGGAGAATAGCAATCTGGCATTGAGCGGTCCGCTGATGAGCGGCCCAATCTGGGGAGGCGGTGAGGCGATGGGTGTGCGCCTTACCGATACCGATCTCAAAGCGAAACTGGATAGCGCCATTCAGGCGGCGCTGGCCGATGGGACGGTAAAAAAACTGAGTGAGAAATGGTTTAAAAGCGACGTGACTCCCTGAGCGAGGCAACCATGTTAAATCTTCTGAGTTTGGGTGAAAACGGGTGGGGGACGCTGATCCTCAGCGCAACGCTGACCACGTTGCTGCTGTCGCTTGCAGCGCTGGCCGTCGGTGCGGGCGTGGGCGGCGTCATCGCCGCCGCAAAATTGTCCCGGCACGCGCCAGCGCGCTGGTTCGGCGCCGCCTGGTCGGTGGTATTCCGCGGTATCCCTGAATTACTGGTGATCTATCTGTTCTATTTTGGCGGCTCAGGGATGATTTCATGGCTGGGCCGCCTGTTTGGCGCAGACGGCTTTATTGAGGTGCCGCCATTTCTGATTGGCGCCCTGGCGATTGGTTTGATCTCCTCCTCGTATCAGGCGGAAGTCTACCGTGCTGCTCGCCTGGCGTTGATGCCCGGTGAAGTGGAGGCAGCTACCGCCATTGGCATGCCGCGCTGGCGGATCCTGCAGCGCATCCTGCTGCCGCAGATTGTCCGTTATTCGCTGCCGGGGTTGTCCAACGTCTGGCAGATGAGCCTCAAAGATTCGGCGCTGGTATCAGTGACCGGGATGGTTGAATTGATGCGCGCCAGCCAGATTGCCGCTGGCTCTACCCGCGATTATTTCCTGTTCTATCTCATCGGCGGCGGTTGCTATTTGATCCTGACGCTGCTCTCTAACCGCGCGTTTACCCGGGCGGAGAGCCATCTGAACCGCGCCTGGCTGCGTCGCAGCGCCGCGCAGGCGTAAGGAGCCTGTATGATTATCGATTTTGCCTTCCTCGGTGAGACGTTGTTGAAGCTCGGCGCGGCGCTGCCGGTGACGCTGGGGCTCTTTATCTGCTCTTTTATGCTTGGCGGCGTGCTGGCCCTTGGCGTTCTGGCGCTGCGAATGAGCCGCTGGCCACTGGCAAGCGGCTTCGCCAAAGGCTATATCCTCATCTTTCGCGGCTCGCCATTGCTGATCCAGTTGTTTCTCATTTATTACGGGCTGGGTCAGTTTGGGGTGATCCGCCACAGTTTCCTGTGGCCGCTGCTGCGCGAACCCTTCATCTGCGCCGTTCTGGCGCTGGCGCTCTGTACGGCGGCCTATACCGCGGAAATTCTGCGCGGCGGGTTGCTGGCGATACCGCCGGGCCAGATTGAAGCCGGCCAGGCTTGCGGTATGTCGCGCTGGCTGCTGCTGCGGCGGATCATTGCCCCGGTGATGCTGCGCTATGCGCTGCCAGCCTACTCCACGGAGGCCATTTTGTTGGTCAAGTCGACGGCGCTGGCAAGCCTGGTGACCGTCTGGGACGTCACGGGGGTGGCCCAACAGATTATTCAGCGTACCTACCGGACGATGGAGGTATTTCTCTGCGCGGCGGCCATCTACCTGCTGCTCAATTTCATCATTGTGCAGTTGTACGCCCTGCTTGAACGGCGTTTAACCCCGCATACCAGGCCAAATCCGGCGACCGTGTCGCTCAAGCCGATAACCAAAGGAGAGTAAGATGCTCGATTCACGTCCGGTGACCTTATCGGTCAGCGATATTCATAAGTCCTTTGGCTCCCTGGATGTCCTGAAGGGGATCACCATCCAGGCGCAGCAGGGCGATGTGATTTCGATCCTTGGCGCCAGCGGCTCCGGTAAAAGTACGCTGCTGCGCTGCGTTAACCTGCTGGAAACGCCCGATGCCGGAGTGGTCAGCGTCGGCGGGGAGACGATTGAAATGAAACACCACGCTCGCGGGCATCGGCTGGCGGCGAATCCCCGGCAGATAGAGCGCCTGCGCTCGCGGCTGGGGATGGTCTTCCAAAGTTTTAACCTGTGGTCGCATATGACGGTCCTGCAGAATGTCATTGAGGGGCCGCATTATGTGCTCAAACGCGATAAACGGACCTGCATTGAACAGGCCGAGCAGCTGCTGGAGCGGGTGGGGATGTTGAACCGAAAGGATTTTTATCCGGCGCAGCTCTCCGGCGGCCAGCAGCAGCGCGTGGCGATAGCCCGCGCGCTGGCGATGGAGCCGGACGTCATGCTCTTTGATGAACCCACCTCAGCGCTGGATCCTGAACTGGTCGGCGAGGTGCTAAAGGTGATGCGCAGCCTGGCGGAGGAGGGACGGACGATGCTGGTGGTCACCCACGAGCTGGGATTCGCCCGCCATGTCTCCAACCGGGTGGTCTTTATGCACCAGGGGACGATTGACTGCGACGGCGCGCCTGAGGCGCTGTTTGGCAGCCAGGGATCCGCGCGCTTTAAGCAATTTATCTCCAGCCATCAACAGCCAGGACAGGTCGTATGAAAATGATCCAGTGGGGCGATGCGCCGATACGCTGGCAGGAGGTGGCTTGCGTCGCCCGGGGTGAGGCGACCTTGAGCCTCAGCGACAGCGCCTGGGCGCGTATCGCGCAAGGACGGGCGATCGTCCAGCATATCGTTAAAGCCGGCCAGGTAGCCTATGGGATCAATACCGGGCTGGGGGCGCTGTGCAATATTACGTTGCCGGAAGCGCAGCTGCACCAGCTGTCGCGCAATACGTTGCTCAGCCATGCCTGCGGGGTGGGACCGTTGCTGGAGGTCGCCCCAACCCGGGCAATTATGTGCGCCGCGGTGGCCAATTTCAGCCACGGTAAATCCGGGATCTCCGCCGGGATAGTGCAGCAACTGTTGGCGTTTTTGCAGCATGGCGTCACCCCTCAGGTGCCCTCCCAGGGGTCAGTTGGCTATTTAACGCATATGGCGCATATTGGCCTGGCCCTGATGGGGGTTGGCGATGTGCTGTGGCAGGGGCGAACGTGGCCTGCGGCAGAGGTCCTGTCGCAGCTGAATCTGCAGCCCATCGCGCCGGGAGCGAAAGAGGGGCTGAGTCTGGTCAACGGTACGCCGTGCATGACCGGTCTGGCCTGTCTGGCGTTAGACGACGCCGAGCGCTTAATGGACTGGGCCGATGTAACCGGCGCGATGAGCTTTGAAGCGCTGCGCGGCCAGCTTGTGGCATTCGATGCCGAGATCCTGGCGCTGAAAGCCAGCCCCGGTATCCAGACCAGCGGCCAGCGGCTGCGTGAGCTGCTGGCGGACAGCCCTCTGCTGGCCGAAAGTCAAGGACTTCGCACCCAGGATGCGCTAAGCCTTCGCTCGATGCCTCAGGTGCATGGCGCCTGCCGCGATCAGTTTAGCCACGCGCAGACGCAGATAAATATCGAACTCAACGCCTGTACCGATAATCCGCTGATCCTGGGGACCGTTGAGCAGTGGCGGGTGGTCTCCCAGGCGCATCCGCACGGCGAATCAGTGGCAATGGCCTGCGATTTGCTGGCCATTGCCATGGCAGAGCTGGGCGCTATCGCTGAACGACGCCTTGACCGGCTGGTGAATCCTCTGGTGAGCGGGCTGCCGGCGTTCCTGGTCGCCCGACCGGGCGTGAATTCAGGGATGATGATTGCCCAGTACGTCGCCGCGTCGTTGTGCGCGGAAAACAAGCAGCTGGCGCAGCCAGCGGTGCTGGATAATTTTGTTACCTCGGCGTTGCAGGAGGATCATTTAAGTCTGGGCACCAGCGCTGCGCTGAAACTGCAGCGCCTGCTGGGCAACCTCTATCAGATCCTCGGCATCGAATATTTACTCGCTGCCCAGGGGCTCGATTTTCACGAGCCGCAGAAGCTGGCCGCGGGCACGCGCCGGGCGCGAGACCTGCTGCGCGAAAGCGTGCCTGGCTGGGAGGACGATCGTTGGCTGGCGCCGGACATTGCCAGCGCGGTGGCCATCCTTAAGCGAACCGCTGGCCACGCGCCGGCGTGAGGTCAGCGGGCGAGGTGAATGAGACGACGCTATTTGCCGTCTTTGCGCCAGGCGTCGGCGGTGAGAGCCTCACCGAAATGGCCGGCAATCAGACGTCGGGTCAGGTCGTGCAGCGGTGAGGCCAGCACATCGGCGGTGCTGCCGCGCTCAACCACTTCCCCGTTATGCATCACCAGCACCTGATCGCTGATGTGCTTCATCATGCCCAGGTGCTGGGTGACATAGATGTAGGAGATGCCCTGTTTCTCCTGCAGCTCCAGCATCAGGTTGATGAGCTGGGAGCGCATCGACATATCCAGCGAGGCCAGCGCCTCATCGCAGACGATGACCTTCGGGCGCAGGATCAGCGCCCGGGCGAGGCCAAGACGCTGCTTCTGACCCGGGGCCAGCATATGGGGATAGTAGCTGACGTGGTCCGGCAGCAGGCCGACCATGCGCAGGGTGTCGATGATCTGCTTCTGTCGCGCTTCGGCGTCGAGATCGGTATTCAGCCGCAGCGGAAAATCGAGGATCTGCGAGATGCGCTGGCGCGGGTTTAGCGACGTCGACGGATCCTGAAAGATCATGCGAATTTTCTGGCTGCGGTAGGAGTAATCCCCGAAGGTCAACGGATGGTCGTCGATCAGCACCTCGCCGCTGGTGGGCTCCACCATGCCCGCCAGCATCTTCGCGAGGGTGGATTTTCCGGAGCCATTCTCGCCGATAATCGCCAGCGTCTGCCGTTCGCGCAGGGTAAAACTCAGCGGCTTAACCGCCTCCACCGTCTGGCGGTGAAACCAGCCGGTGCGGTAGCGAAAGGTCTTACTGAGTTGGCGCACTTCCAGCAATGTTTCGACCATTTCACTCTTTCTCCATGTTCAGCGGGAAATGACAGGCGTACAGGTGATTGCGCACCCCGGTAAGACGCGGCGTTTCAATACACTCGCGCTGGGCGTACGGGCAGCGGGGCCCCAGCCGGCAGCCGATGGGCAGCTGCTCCAGCAGCGGGATCGCCCCCGGCAGGGTGTTGAGGCGGCTTTTATGCGGCATGGCGCTGCCAAAATCCGGGATCGCGCGGATTAACGCCTGGGTGTAGGGGTGATGCGGCAGGGTGATCAGCTCTTCACTGGGCCCGCTCTCCACCGTCTGCCCGCAGTACATGACGTTGATTTTATCCGCCCATTTGCTGAGCATCTGCAGGTCGTGGCTGATCAGCAAAATGGTGGTGTTGTTGTTCTGGTTGAGCCGCGTCAGCAGGCGGATAATCTGCGCCTGAGTCGTTGGTTCCATGGCGTTGGTCGGTTCATCGGCGATCAGCAGGCGCGGCTGGTTGGCCAGGGCGATGGCAATCATCACCTTCTGGCACTCGCCTTCGGTCAGCTGATAGGGGAAGCTGCGCATGGCGTCTTTGTGATCTTTAATTCCGACGCGGTGCAACAGCTCGATGGCCCGACGCTTGCGCCAGCCCAGCCGCTGCCACCAGCGCCCTTTGTAGGTCCAGCCGGGGATACTCTGGATCAGCTGCTGGCCGATGCGCTCAGAGGGATCGAGGCACGACTGCGGCTCCTGGAAAATCATTGACACGTTGTGGCCGATCAGCTTTCGGCGCTCGCGGTTCGACAGCCGCAGCAGGTCGATGTCGTCGAAGCGCATGCGGTCGGCCGTGACCCGCCAGTTGTCCTTTGTCACGCCGCAGATAGCTTTGGCGATCAGGCTCTTTCCGGAGCCGGATTCCCCGACCAGGCCACGGATTTCGCCTTCGGTCAGGGTCAGGCTGACGCGATCGACGGCTTTCACCCAGCCTTCGTTGGTTTTAAATTCGATGGTTAAGTGACGAATATCGAGTAACGGCATTATTCTACCCCGGCAATGATCGCCCGGCGAATACCGTCGCCCAGCAGGTTGACCAGCAGTACGCTGAGCATAATCGCGGCCCCGGGCAGCATCACGGTCCACGGCGCAACATAGATAAGCTCCAGCGCATCGCCCAGCATCGCTCCCCATTCCGGCGAAGGCAGCTGAGCGCCGAGGTCAAGAAAGCCCAGCGCGGCGATATCCAGAATAGCCATCGACAGGGCGCGGGTGATCTCGGTCACCAGGCCGGAGGCGATATTGGGCAGAATGGCGAACAACAGAATATTCAGCGTCGACGCCCCGTCGAGGCGGGCGGCGATGATGTACTCTTTCTCCAGCTCATCGTGGACCATGCTGTAGACGGAACGCACCATCCGCGGCAGCAGCGCCAGCCAGACGGCAAACATCGCATGGCTGAGGTGCGGCCCGGCAAAGGCGACGACGATGATGGCCAGCAGTAGCGAGGGGATGGAGAGCAGGGTATCGAGGATATGGTTCATCACCGCCGAGCGCAGGCCGTGGGTCGATCCGGCAATGACGCCCAGCACCAGGCCAAACAGCGTGGCGCCGAGGGTGACGACAAAAGCGCCGCCGACGGTCGGCGCCGCGCCGCTCAGTAGCCGGCTGAGCACATCGCGCCCCAGGTCATCGGTCCCGAGGAAGAAAGAGACTTCGCCATAGCGCGACCACGATGGCGGCAGCAGCTGGTAGCCGAGGAACTGCTGGTCGATGCCGTAGGGGGCGAACCAGCCGCCGAAGACGCAGAGCAGCAGCAGCCCCGCGCAGCCGTACAGGCCGATCATCGCCGTGGTGTCGCCATAGAATTTACGCCATACGGTGCGCAGCGCGCCGGGCGGACGCTTTTCCAGATAAACGCTATCGTAGGGCATATGAATCCGTTTTAAGTTTGTTAGTCATGCTTTAAGTCTTTTCAAAAATCCCGCTAATACCAACACCTTGCCAGCATTGAGTGCTTTAATTTTGTGTGTTCTGCATTGATTTGAAGGTTATCAATTTAACCAAAATGTGTACACTGATGTGTATATCATCTTCCGGAGTGTACACATTGCTTACCGACACAAAATTAAGAAAAGCTCTTGGCAAAAAGAGAGACCAGATCGAGGTCATATCGGACGCCCATGGTCTGAATGTCCGGTTGTCTACTTCCGGCAGTATAACATTCTTTTACCGCTACAGATGGAACGGGAAAGCCGCTCAGCTAACGATTGGCGATTATCCCACCACCTCCTTATCTCAAGCTCGCGAACGTAGACAGCAGTTCAGGGCCTGGTTGACAGAAGGACTCGATCCGAGACGGCAAACAGTTCTGGAGAAACAGAAAAAAGTCGAAGCGCTCACCGTTAAAGAGGCTTTCGATTACTGGGAAAAGTATTACTGCATCCCCGAAGGTCTTGTGAAAATCAAGGTTAACCGACGGGACTTCAATAACCATATAGCGCCTGTGCTGGGGAACATGATTGTTGATCAGACCACTAAAGCGCACTGGCTTAACCTTTTTGATGGCATGGGGCGAAGAGTTGTCACTGGTCAGATGCTTGGGCTGATGCAGCGTACGTTCCGTTTTTGCTCCAATCGAGGGGTAATTAATGTGAACCCAATTGAGAGCCTTAGGCGCTCTGACGTAGGTCTCACAGCATCCGTCAAAGATCGCAGATTGAGTGATGAGGAAATCAAAACAGTTTGGAACATCCTTCCTGAAATGAAGTACCGACAACAACTGATAATGAAGTTTCTCATCATGACTGGCTGCCGGAGTACAGAGATCAGGACAGCAAGATGGGAGTGGTTCGATTTCCATGAGCAAACGTGGACCATTCCGGCAAGCGATTATAAAACCGGGAAATCGGTCAGAAGGGCACTTCCCGAGGCAGTAGTAAGAATGATGTTAGCAGAGAAGGAAACGTCAGTTTCAAAACACGTTGTGACACTGTCACGCTACAGGGGGCCAGAAGATGACCGACCGCCACTACAACCAAACGTCGCTCTGTTTTCTGCTCAGATTATAGCTAAAACAGGCATGAAACCCTGGTCTCTCCATGACCTCAGGCGAACAGTGGCGACACGCCTTTCTGAATTAGGTGCGCCGCCACATGTTGTGGAAAAACTGCTTGGCCATCATATGGCAGGTGTCATGGCACGTTATAACCTGCATGATTATCTGGATGATCAGCGTCACTGGCTTGCTGTTTGGCAGGATCACCTTGAGAAGCTGGTTGGTCAGCCTCTGGTTTGATCCCCACGTTATCCTCCCAGGCCAGCAGGTCTGAAAGTCTCCACCTTTTAGGACTGCCATTTATTTTAGGCTGCGGGAATGGCTGAGCAAAGTAAGAGGGCATCCGGGATGGGGTGCTCCAGAAATAGAGTGTGCTGCGCGATATTTTGTATCTGGACAGAACGTCATCGGTTATCAAAATTTCATCTGATTTATGAGATGTATTAGTCATAAAAACCCCTTAGTTACATTGTCCAGGCAGATGGTGTAGCCGGCGCGCGCAGCTCATGGCTGTGGCCACATAGCTACTTTTTCTGTTAACAACTTCTACAGTGATCTTTGAGCCTTGAACCACCACCGTATAAGTTCTCTTTGTTTTCTGTCGCCCGTAGGCTCCATAAAGCTCAACGTGTTTTGCCAGTGCCGCATCGCACGCCTGGCGGCCCAGAGGGGAGTGTCTGCTTCGGTTAATCAATCGCATATACATTCCTTTATCGGGAGAGTTTCCCCTCCCAATCTGGTTAACCCACGTATTCCGGTTTCATGTCGTCCAGGGCGATGCGGAACTGGTCATACAGTTCATCACCGAGGTGGCGGCGCGATGAGGTCAGGGTGCTTTCTGCCTTCGCGAATAACGCTTCGGCTTCCGGATCCCCCGGGTTAGGAAGTGAATTTATGGCGGCCTCAACTTTGTTCTTCGCATCAACAAGGTAGTAGCGTTTAACCGCCTTACTCTTCAGTTCGGTATACAAAGCAGTACCCAGCAGAGCTTTCTGTGATTCGATGTCTACACGAATGGCTTTGGCCTGGTCCACTGAGTCAGCTGTATCAATCCGCTCTCGGAGTTCGTGAGCAACAGAGTCAACGTTAGATGCAGGCTCTTGCGTGCTGGTGGAATCGCCAACGGAGTGTGTTATCTCATTTAGCGTGACCTTTTCTGTCTGCGCCGGGTTGATAACCCTTTCTTCGCGTTCGTCAATTTCATCGGCGGTATAGACCCCGAGGATCACATCCGGGCAGTACAGTCGCGCCCAACGTTTAACGGCGAGATAGGCCAGTTGCTGACGGGGGTCGCTCGCCCACAGTGTAGAGTTGCGGACTTGTGCCTGCGAAAGCATCAGCACAAGCTCGCGAGGTTCTGATTCTCCTTTGAGCGTTGCCCAGGCGCGGACGCCCACGCCAGCTTCATCTTGCAAATCCCAGCCCGGGGCGATGTAGTCGTTACCTTTGCCGCTGGTTTTTTTAATGAAGCGGCCAACGATATTTTCCCATGCACCAAACCATTCAAAATGGATCCGGTCTTTGGTTGGAGCCATGGTGTTAATTACCGCATTCACCAGTTGTGCCTCATAGCCAAGCACACCGGAGTTACCCACGATGAAGGTTTTCTGTGCCACTGCAAACGGATCCATACCCCAACGCGCTGCCTGCATCACTACAGCCATGCACGCATCTGGTTTCCCGCGATAATGCTCAGGCACGAAGTTTCCACTATTGGCCATTACTTCCGAGAGCGTGCGCAGGCGGTTGAACAATTCACCGTTCGTCAGGATAGAAACGTTATCGATCTTCTGGGTCTGGTTTTCAGTAGTTGCGACTAAATTGGACATTGTTATTCCCCCTTATGCCTGTACGCGCAGCGCTTCGAGACGGCGCATATCAAAATCGTTAAGTTCTTCGGTGTAGTCTTCGGTAATCGGCGCCGGCCATTCGCCAGTGTCGAAACCGTTCGCGATGGCACGCATTGCTTTGCGATATTCCAGCATGCCGAGTTCCAGCAGTTCTTCGGATGCCTCGATGATGGCGATCCAGTGGTAGTTCTCGTCTTTGTTGACGAATATCCAGAAGAACTGGTCAAGGGCTGCGGTTTCGCAGTACATAGCCGCGCTCAGGTGGTAATCGCGCTCGATGATTTCCCGGTGCAGCTTCGCGCGCAGGCCTTCCTGCTTAATGTTCCACATACTGATGGTTTTCAGGTCCGCACCAATGCGCAGGCCGCCCATGTCTATCTCAAGGTCAGGGCGCACGCGAACTTCCAGCCCGGTTTCCTCATCAATGCCGAAATAGCTCACCTCGACGGCACGGCTCGGGTGCGTCAACAACTTGCCAGCGGTCGGGTGATTCAACAGTGCTTTCTGAATGGCCAGTGCCGTAGCCAGCTGCTGGCGGGTAACCAGCACTTTTCCTTCCGGGTTCTCGCGCCATGCATCCAGCAGCTCGTCGGCAAACACGGCATCCGGTTTTACCGATTTCACGGCCTGAATCAGATCGGCCTTTGTGCCAGAGACTTTCAGGGGCTGCGCCTTCTGTGCTTCCTGAGCAACCATGTCAGGATTAATAAGCGCCAGCTGTTCCAGTAAGGCATCGCGGCCACCGCTGGTTTTCACTTGGGCGGGCAGGGTGGCGTTGTATTCTTTGATGCAGGCCTTCATTGCGGTGGCGGTTTGCTTCTGACCGTCTTCAATGCGCTGGAACTCAGCAGGTAAAGACATATAACCCTGGCCGGTTTCTTCAACTGATGTACCCAAGGGGACCTGGGCGGGCAGGTTCGCGTTGTATTCCTCCAGGAATCTTTTGATGTCATCTGCGCTGAGTAAAACCGGAAGCCCGTTGTTGTATTCGTCGATAAATGCGCGGATCGTCGCCGTAGTGGTGAAGGCGCCTTCCGGGATTTCCGGCTCGATACTGAATTCTTTTTCCAGCTGATCAGGCTGCAGCGCCAGTGCATGCACCAGATTTCCCATATCCAGAACAGGGGAGCGTACCTTCTGGATGGTCTTGGATACGTGGCGCACCTCGAAATACATCAGCGATACCCGCGCATCTTTAACCATCGTGGAGCTGATGCCGTTAGCGGCGTGGTAGACCTCATTTGGCACGCCTTCATATCGACCTGGCTCGAAATACTCCGGCCATGCTGACGCTGCTTGTTCAACATCTTCCTCATCATCACTGTGAGCATTCTCAGAAACCTGGCTTTTCAGCACTTCGGCGGTAAGATCCGGGCAGCGTTCAGCCAGTATTTCGCTCATGTTCACGGCAGTTGTTTGCGCAGGAGGTTCATCAGCGCCTTCGCCTGTTGATACCGCATTATCATTTTCGTCTTCGACCGGCTGAGCCGTTTCCATCTGCACATCGCTGGTGGTTTCCCCGGAATTAGCTGGATGTAATTTTTCTTCTGCAGCGCGCTGGCGCGCCTGGTCCACGATAGAAAGTGCTGGTGCTGGCTGGCTATCCATCAGACCATCAATCGAAAAAACACCATTGCCCATGTTTGAAACTTCAGGCTGTTTGGGTTTGGTCAGGTCTTCGGTTATCCACTTCGGATCCGTGGGGTCACTGATGCCTTCGACATATTCGCCACGTTCGGCGGCCAGAACCTGATTAGCGTCAGGGTGTTTCTTTTGAGCTTCTTTCACCAGTTCGGTGCCAATTACCTGAAAGTCAGTTGGGAGAGTTTCCAGGTCAGGGACACCTTCATCTCCATCGATAGCCTTTTTCACAGCGTCCAAAGTGACGGCGGCAGATGAAACATGACCAGCTTTTACAAGCGTCTCAGTAGAAGGGGCGTCATGCTTATGCTCGGTCAGGTTCGCATTGATATAGGTCTGCAGACTTACCGGGAAATGGTGAATATCGCTGGTGGCGCCACGAATAAGAGCAAAAATGGCAGCGCGGGAATAATCCAGGATGCCTGCAACCTTGCGCAGCGCTGCAGACCATTCCTTGAACGGACTTTCTTTCTTCTGGACGATCTCTTTGGCCCGGCGGTGAATTGATGCCGGGAAATTGTAGATATCGAAATCCATCGGCATTGTGGCCAGGGCTATTTCAACATCGAGCGTATCGAGGGTATGGGTGTAGTCAGGATTACGATCGGTTTTATTGCCGCCGCCAGCATTCGTACCTGCATCAGTTTTCATAACTGAAGTAATGCAGTTACCGGCAGCCCATTCCCTGGTGAGAATGCCGCGGTCGATCGCGTTAGTGGCAAACCACAGCTTTGCAAACTGGATACGCTTGCCGAGCTCATGCCGCTTCCCTTCCGGGAAGACTTTTTTATTGGCACTGGTGAATTTCCAGAGCGCCGGCATATCGTATTTTTTGATTTCAGGGACATTCTCGGCGGCCAGGATCAGGTCCTGGACGGCCGCATTATCAGTGTCCATTTCAAGAGCTGACAGCTCCTGCCGGTGAGGCATGCTGATATGATAAACATGACGTTCTTCAGCCATGTACTGCGCCAGCAACTGAGCGCGAAAGGGGAGTTCTGCCACGTTAAAAAGCGCGCTGGAATCGTCCTGGTATTCATCACTACCGAAAGTTTCCACGGTCTCATCTTGTACCGAGTCGATAGGCGTATTGGCATCAACCAGCTCGCCAGTAACGGCTCCGGCATCATCGATGTGATGATTCGCAGGCGCCTGACCGGGTTTCAGAGCCCAGGTGCGACCATCGTCGCCGAGCTGGTAGCGTTCGCACCATGAGTAATCGAGAACACCTTCCGCCGGCAGGTCATTGAATACCGGGAAATCGGTGCGAATAGGTTTTTGATAGTCTTTGCCACGGCCTGTTTCGATCCCAGCGTCTTCGAGATCGACGTCCAACTGCAGAAGGGCGCGAGCTTCTGATTTATTAGTGCGCCAGATTACGGCATCAGCTTTACCCGATTTTTGAGTCGCTTTTATCAGATAAAAATATTCCATGTGATAGCCTCTATTTTGGATGTAGAATCCCCCGGGCCATTGGTAGCGCCCATTCAGGGTGGTCATTGGTTTTGGTAATTTCCGGTGTAACTTTGGTCGGTGGCACCGGACGTACAGCCCGCTTCGGCGGGTTTACGTTAGCTTTCGTGCGCCATCTGGTCGTAAGAGGCGCAGCGTTCAGAGCAGTACTCTTTTTCTTTCCGTGCGAGCTGGTTCCCCTGGAGGTATAACAGGGTGCTTACCACTGGTTTTCCCTCGATTGCTTTACGGCAGTAACCGCATTTCTTCTGCATTCTTCCCCCTACATTTGCACCGTGAACCCTGCCGGATGCTCGTCCAGTACACCTTTCAGCGGATAACATTCAGCTTTCACGTGTTGCTCTTCTGCAGCTGCCTTGCAGTCATTCTCAGTGTCGTAAACGCCGAGCAGGACATCCTGATTACCGCCCGTCAGCATGCTGACGGTGAGAACCAGGGCAAACATCGTGCTCATGAAGGGTCTCCTTTTTGCGCGAGCATGTACACACCCGGCGGATGAAAGCTGACAGCGGACTTAAGCGAACAGCCTGCTGACGAGCGGGTTTGCGTGCGAAATCAATCATAGAAATAACTCCCTCAGTGCGCTGATAAACGCGATCCAGATGAAGAGTCCAATTACTGCCGAAATGACCATGGCTCTGATGCCTTGTTTACTCATTTCAACCTCTGCCTTGTCGCCGGCCAGCGGAACGTTTACCACCTGACAACAATGCGTTTGTTGTCGATGTGATAAATAATGCAACATAAAGTTTCGGTTGTAAAGTGAGTATGAAAGTATTTATTTCGCTGGCGGGCAAAAAAAATGGCACCGCAAAGGTGCCATTGGTTGGAGGGGGTTACGTTTTCTATTTTTTTTGATTGTTTATGAGGTCGTAGACGTCGTTCTTAAGCAACTCGATATCGTGCAGGACACCTTTGGTGTGAAGGATAAGACGCAACTTCTCGGACTCAGGAAGTTGGTTAAAGAGCGAGAGTATCATTAGCTCCTTTTCGTCCAGGTCACGATTTGATGATAACGTCTGATCAGGCTTATCATCAGTTTCATCTGAGGGAAGAAAGAACCAGTGCTCTGGTTTTCCTGTTGCTGCAGCAAGCCGCTTTAACCTCTCACCACTCGCAACACTTTTCCCTTTAGCCCAATTTTGCACAGCAGTGTGCGAGAGCATGACCTTCTTGGCTAGATCGGATTTATTCCAGCCATTTTCAGTCATGACTTGTTGAATTCTTTTGGCAAAAACTGGGTAAGTGATCTCATTCATAAGTGCATTTTACAACCTAAGGTTTCACTCAGCACTAAAACAATTTCTTTCGTTTGTTGAAACGTAAACTTTCGTCATGTATGCTTCTCTCGATCAAACCAAGGAGAGCACATGAACAAAGAGACGCAACAAAAAATCAGTAAGGCAGCATCTCGTGCCTGTATCGGAAAGCACTTTGGCATCAGCGGTCAGGCTGTTGGTAAGTGGATTTACGAGAATGGAGTGCCTCAAAAACGCATCGTCCCACTATGCCGTTTTCTTAACTGGGAAGTAACGCCTCATGAAATTGATCCTGAGGCGTACCCAAACCCAACTGACGGCCTGCCGAAACAGGAAGGCTGAACATGCAAACACTTCCCTTTCAACAAAATACCGGATTCAACACCGGCGCTCTGATAAAGCGAAATCAACAGAAAGAGGCAGATCACGACGCAATTCGTTCTGCCGTTCGCGCCTGGGCTGCCGCTGAGGGCCAGGATGTTGTGTCGGCACATATCATCGATGAGTGGCGCCAGCAGGGTGGCGAGGAGATCGCGTTCCCTGATGATATCAGCCGTGCCCGACAGAAGCTTTTTCGCTACCTGGACAACCCGGCCGAGTCTGAGCGCTATCGCGAGTACGTTCGCCTTCTTACCCCGGCAATCATGGCCGTTCTTCCGCTGGAGTTCCGACATCGTCTGATGCCTCAGGACGATATTTTGTCGCGCCTGTCTTCGGCCATGAAGGAATGCGCTGAAGCAAAGCAGGCGGTGATGCTGAACGCGCCAGAGCACCAGAAACTGAAGGAAGTAAGCGAGGGGATTACGTCACTTTTCAGGCTAATGCCCGAGCAGACAGGAGCGCTGATGACGATCGTGAGCTCAATGCTCGGCGTGATGTAAGCGGGGTATCCATGAATCACATCGAATTTATTGAGAAGAACGTCCGCGAGGAACTCCTTCGCCTGGGCTTCACGCAAGCAGTGGCTCAGGGGGGGGATACCAGGCGGTCGATATGTACAAGCGGATGTCACAGGCAAGCCGCAAAGGGGGAATGTTTGACGATGTTATGCGATACGCAAAGTTATGGGCAGAGAAGCAGACCAGCGCAGCTGAACGTCGGGAAGCAAAGCGCAAAGTGCGAAAGGGCGGCGACCAGGCTGGGTTGTTCTGAAAGGGTGAAGACTGTTGTGCGCCAACACAGCCAGTCTTCGGGGTGTGAAAAAAGGGCTCTTAGTTCACGGAGTGAGTATGTCAAATACCGCTGAAGTTATCAATTTTCCGATTAAAACCGAGCGTTCGGGAGGTCAAATGGCCGACCTGGCTAACGGGTATACCAAGATCGCAAACGAGATACAGAAGCTCAAGCCGCGTCTGCGGATGTCAGGTCGTGAGTGGCAGTGTCTTGAGGCTGTTATCTGGCTTACCTATGGATGGAACAAGAAGCAGGACCGAGTAACAAACACGGTGATTGCTGAGCTGACAGACCTCGGAGAGTCGCATATTTCCGACACAATCAAATCTCTCGCGGAGCGGAAAATTATCATCGCTCATAAGCAGGGGGTGATGAAAATTGTCGGTATAAATACTGAGCTATCTGAGTGGATTTTAGACAAGCCGAAAACGGGAAAACTCTTCCCGGAATCGGGAAAAGTGTTACCGAAAACGGGAAAACCTTTCCCGGAAACGGGAGACACCCAATACAAGAACAAGAACAATAGTAAAAGATCTTCTTCGTCTCGGAATTCTAAAGAATCCCGAAACGAGGAAACTTTTAAGTTTCTCTCTCGTCATCCAGAAGCGGCCGATGGGATTTATACCCCTGCAGGTAAATCCTGGGGAACAGCTGACGACCTCAAAGCCGCGCGATGGATTTTCGATAAAGCCCTCACCGTGAATGCCTCCCTCTCAGAGCCGAACTGGGTTGAATGGGCGAATGCCATCCGCCTGATGCGCCTGCAGGACAAGCGCACGCACTATGAAATCTGCGAACTGTTCAAGTGGGCAAATGAGGACGGTTTTTGGCAGGGAAACATCCTCTGCCCCTCAAAACTACGTAAGAAGTGGGACCAACTCACAACTCAACGCCTGCGCAGCCATGGCCCATCAAAAACCAAATCAGGCGCCAGTGCGCTGGACAATACCGACTGGATCGACGGGGTACTCGAATGAAATCTATCGCAGAAAGCATGCATAACTTCGACCGGGACAACTTCCAGCGAGTAGCTGCCGGGCTTCCGGAAATGCAGGACGAGCAGGCAGTAAAGCGCCAGGCAGCCAAGACTGCGGAGATCTTCAACGAGCTGTTCCGCCAGCTGCTTGCCGTATTCCCGGTCCTGGCCAACAAATCTGTGGAAGACCTCAACGAGATGCGTCGCCAGTGGTTGTTGGCGTTCAAAGAGAACAGGATCACCACAGTTGAGCAGATTAACGCAGGAATGCGGGTTGCGCGCAAACAGGAAAAACCCTTCATGCCGTCGCCGGGGCAGTTCGTAGCCTGGTGTCGTTCTGAGGAAGTGGTTGCGGCTGGTCTTCCTGACGTGAACGAGCTGATGGACATGGTTTATCGCTACTGCCGAACCCGAGGACTTTACCCTGATGCTGAATCCTATCCGTGGGAACGTAATGAGCATTACTGGCTGGTTACGGGGCTGTATACCGACATGCGCGCAAATGCACTGAGCGATTCCGAACTGCGCCGTAAAGCTTCTGATGAGCTGCTGCGTATGGTTCGTCGCATGAATGCCGGGGAAGTGATTCCCGAGCCGGTTAAACAGATCCCAAAGCTTGGCGGACGTCCGCTGAGCAACGAACAGGGCTTAAACAAAATCGCGGAAATCCGCGCGAAATTCGGTTTAGGCAGAGGGCGGAATCATGGCTAGAGCATTGTCAGCAGTTGAGCGCAGAGAGTACGTCCGCGCAGTGATTCGGATCACCAGGCATCAGGGGCGACTCACGACCGCCGAGGCAATGAAAAAACTGGGGCTGAGCCGCGCTACTGTCCAACGGTATTTTTCCGAAGCACAAGCGACCGGCGAGGTTGTCCGGCATGGTCGTTTGGGGCTGTTCCGCGATCAGCGGGCCGTCATCGACTTTGACATGAAGCGTTTTGGCCTGGTGCCGAAAGTTGCTGTTGGGATGAATTACAGCCTGCTTGGCAGTCCTGTTTTTCAGCGAGTTTTAGATGTTCAAGAGGCTATTCATGGCTAAGAATTCAATCGATGTATACGGTGCCAGCGGCAAAACAAACGTGCTCAATTTCGAGCCTGAAAACCTGCACCTGGTCACCGATAAGACCCACCCACTTTACGATGAACGTGTACACCTGCCGCTCGAGGAAGGGATGGTACTGAACATTGCGGAGCTGGGTGTACTGGAGCCGATCATCGTCTGGAAAGACCCTGAAACGGGGCTCACCTGCGTAGTTGTTGGCCGTCAGCGCGTTAAACATACCCTTGAGGCAAATAAACTACGTCTGAAAGAAGGCAAAGATCCACTGCTTGTTCCCGGAGTCGTTAAGCGCGGATCAGCAAATCAGATGGCTAAATACATGGTCAGCGAAAACGAAATTCGCCGTCCTGATACACCGCTGGGCCGGGCTAAAAAAATGTCAGACGCGCTCGACCGCGGGCTAGATGAGGACGACATTGCGGTGTTGTTTGGCTGCAGCGTTCAGACCGTTCGAGCAACGCTCTCCCTCCTCGATGCTACTCAGGCCGTCAGGGAAGCGGTGGAGGCTGGCACAGTCACCGTTACCCAGGCGCGTCAGCTGGCATCGCTTAAACCAGAAGAGCAGCGGGATAAGGTCTCTGAAATCGAAGCGGCAATTGCTGGCGCAACCGGCCATGAAAGAGCCCGGCGTCAGCGTCAGATCCTCGGTGATGCAAAGCCTCGCCTGAAAACCCGCAAAGAAATCACAAAAGCCCTGGAATCTGCCGATGGTGAGTATGCGAGCGCACTCCGTTGGGTGCTTGGGGAGGCCGTATGACAATTATCAAAACCCATACAGGCACCGTGATCACCAAAGACGGTCCGCAGGTAAAAAAACTGCACCAGACAGAGCGGATGTGGGTCGTCGGCAAAAACGAGTTTTACCACAAAGAAACCGGGCGCCGTCACTTTGCAGAAAATACGCGCCGCCGGTTGTTGTTGGAAACGATTGAGGCGATAGGTGGTTCACATGACTGAACACGTCGAAAAATACACAAACAAGGCTATAGAAATCATTGCCGACTATATCCAGCGCACTAACAAGAAAAACGAGCAGTTGCAGGAAGCGAAGGTGCGCTTGGATAAAAAAATCGCTCTGTTCGCAGACGATGAGAACTGCAACACAAACAGGCTGATGTCCGTATTTTTACCAGCAATGACCAGCCATACCCGAGATGGCTTTTTCGAAGAGATAGCAGCGGCGTTAGAAGGAGCCAACCAATGACCAAATATGAATTACTCGACTCAAAAATAATGAGCAAAATTGATGCGCATCCTATGCCATTTTCCAGCCTGTACGTCATGGATGTAGCAGAAGAATGCAGCCGCATCGCAAAGGATGAGAATAAGCCAGAACCTTTCCGCATTCTCGATCGCCGGCTTCAGGCGTTACGTAAATCTGGAAAAATCCGCAGTACATCCAAAGGCTGGGTGAGGGCTTAACTAATGACCAGCAAATTAACCAGAGAGCGCCTGCAGGAAATCGCTGAAGATGGATTCCTGAAGCATGGCGAAAGCAAAGAACTGGCCCGTATGGCGCTGGCCGAAAAGGCCAGCGAGCCGGTGATATTGTACCGGGAGCGCAATCCCTACAACGGCTTAACCACAGGCTGGCAAGAGCTTACCGAAAACGAGTTCTCATTCCTCAAAGAGAATGCCGGGGAAAATGCAGAGTTCCTCACGCTCTATCGCCACGCGCAGCCAGCGCCGGTAATACCTGATTTCAAAAAACTGGCTCGCGAACTGGTTGTTAATCTCGTCGATTGCGGCGGACTGGATGAAGGGGTGAAAGAGAAGTATCTGGAGTGGGTGGAAAAAACCTGCCGCGCCGCCATGCTCGCAACCGCCCCGCAGGAGGCATCAGATTTGACGTAATAGCCGATAAATCATTGTCTGTCGCATGTTTTTATTCAAACCAAATGCTAATGTGGTCA
Organism: Klebsiella sp. 2-CIP_Kleb.; assembly: GCF_050378715.1. Lineage (NCBI taxonomy): Bacteria > Pseudomonadati > Pseudomonadota > Gammaproteobacteria > Enterobacterales > Enterobacteriaceae > Klebsiella > Klebsiella sp. 2-CIP_Kleb. Next base: position 30,561 of record NZ_JBNRLG010000008.1, on the reverse strand, counting down.
GCATAAATGGGCAGCTGCCTACTATGCGGAGGATTTATGGAAGTCGATTTTTTGCTTATAGGAAAAGGTCTAACAGGGCAAATTAAACGGTATGATTATCCAAGAGATAAATTAAGGGTTACTGAGTTAACGGTTGAGTCTGCCAATGAGCCAGTTATAGTTAGACCAGTCCTAGTGTTTGACGTTATTCAACATAAGTTTGATGGGAAAACATATGCAGTTGCCATCGGGGCATCAACAGATTCAGTACAGATTAATGCTCTTATTGACAGGTTAAAACCTCAACCCATACCCGAAAGTTTGCTTATGAAAGGCGACCCTTACGAACAAAAATAAATTATAACCCCCTCCATCAACCGAGGGGGGTATGTCGAAGTGGAGCATTGCAGACAAACCGAAAGACGAGCAGAACAAGGTTAACGTTGACCTTGCGTTATCCGGCGTTGCATGCAAAATGCGTATTAGTGAGCTCTGGACGTATGGAAAACAACAGTTGGTATCGTTTATGAAAAAAACATCACTTCTGGTTTGTGCTTCCCTTATATCAACCGTGGTGTTTGCTCTTGATAATAAACAAGAAATAGCACCTTCGCGTATAAGTTGTCCCACGCCAGTGATGCCAGTCAAGGCTCAGGCAATGAGAACTGAAGGGCGTGTCGATTATGCAGCATGGGTTAATGATAAAGGCGAAGTGTACTCAGTAGACATTAAGGGCGATGAGGTTTTCTTCAGGGAAACTGAGGTTGCTATTAAAAAGTGTAAGTTTGTGCCAGGCCATCCAGGAGTATATCGGGATACAATAAAATTTAGTCTGGTAAAACCTTGAAAAGGGCGTTTAACGTCTAATCTCCCCCATGGGGTAACTCCGCTTCATGCTAAAGTGGTGGTAAGGGCCAATCTGCCGTAGATTTGCCTGAAAAAAGTATTGCAGCATGATAAAACCCGCTTTGGCGGGATTTTTGTTTCTGTTGTTTCAGACTAACCTCCTATCTCTCCCAAAAATGGCTGTTGACTTCTTTCTTGTTATTTGGTATTTGCGATTGCTGGGTAAAGTTACTTTTGCAGTAGTGTGATGAGCTGTACCTGTTGCCCTAAGAAAAGTTACTTTTTGGCAGTTGGTAAAACACTTTTACCGGCGAAGGGAAAAAGTAACTTTTGGGAGGGGGAGGCTGCAAAACACTTTTGTGTAACTATAAAAGTTGGTATCAAGGCTGTGTTTTTATTTTAAGCAACCTAATAGGTTCGTTTACCATGATTAACAACGTCAAATGTTCTCGGGTTGTCATCAAACAATTTTTTAGGTTGTTTTCTTATCTGACAAAACAATTTGTTTTATTGCTTGTGTAATTCGATGCTCATTTGTCACTATAGATGTTTCGCGGCTATTTGTGTTTATTTAAAACACATGTCACTTTAAGGTATGTTGTTGTGTTTGTTGTGTTTTAATTTTTTTTGAAATATTTCTTGATGTATTTATGTGTTGTGATATTAATTAGGTTGTGTAATGCTTGTATCGATGTCGTTTCATTTCCTTGGGGCGTTTGTGTTTGTTTGAATGATTTCATTGGGTCAGGCTTGTGATTTTTAGGAGATTTATGGGTTTAACTCGGTAACAGTTAATCAATATATGGAGGTGATGTGGTTAAACGTGTTAAAAGGCGTGAATTGTTCTATGTTGTAAGCAAATGTCGTTCGAAGAAAAGGGTAATTAGAGGTGTTGAACCAATTAGTAAAAGAGTTTTTTTGGCCACTATAACAGATGGAAGCGGCACTGTAGTGTGTTCATTTCGATTAGAAGCTAATGAGCGGTATATTTTTTCTAATCTGAAAGGTGAGGTCTCTACGAGAAAATTAACACATGATGAGCATCATTGGTCAAGAGCAACCCTGGTAGAAATAATTCAGGAAATGAATTCTAAAATTGACTCTTAACAGCTAGCTACATCATACTTGCAGTGCTGGTCTGAACAACCAGCCACCTGACAGTAATGCGCCACCGGAGAACGTGATGGCGCAGCTTCACTTAATAAAACAGTCTCAAGGTATCCTGATCCCCGCGACGCCGGAGACCAGTGATTTTCTGCAATCAAAATGCAAGCTCGGATCCGTTCTGGAAGCCGATTATAAGCTTGTCCGCAATCCGGCGTTTCACCGCCGTTACTTTGCTTTACTCAATCTCGGCTTTGAATATTGGGAACCTACCGGCGGGGCGATTTCGTCTAACGAGCGCAGGCTTATCACAGGTTACGCCAAATACCTTGCTGCATATGGCGGGAGTGAATCGGCGTTGCTTGATGCCGCCGGGCAATATCTCGACCGGATAGCTGAGAAGCGATCCGGCTATATCAGTATTTGCAAATCCTTCGATGCTTACCGGGCGTGGGTCATCGTTGAAGCCGGCCACTATGACGTCATACAGCTGCCGGACGGCACGCTGAAAAAACACCCTCGCAGCATTTCTTTCGCAAGCATGGACGAATGCGAGTTCCAGGAACTGTACAAAGCATCGCTGGATGTTCTCTGGCGTTGGATCCTCTCTCGTTCATTCAACAGCCTGCAGGAAGCTGAGAACGCCGCCAACCAGCTTTTAAGCTTCGCGGGGTGATGCCGATGAAACACTCATGGTTTCACCATCTCGAATGCACAACGCAGCAGGCCGACGAATTGGTAGCGAGATATCGTCAGCGGGGCGTAAAGGTCGAACGAAGCTTAAACCCTGACTTTATGACATGGACCGTCAGCGCGCAGCTGGTGGAGGACAAAAATCCGCCTCGGCCAGACTCTCGCTGGCGCAACAGAATGTGGGGGTGAGTATGGCGAACCTTCGCAAAGCGGCCCGAGGTCGCGAATGTACAGTGCGGATCCCTGGTTACTGCAACGGCAACCCGGAAACCAGCGTGTTGGCGCATTACCGCCTGGCGGGTACGTGCGGCACAGGATGCAAGCCTGACGATACTCAGACGGCGATCGCCTGCAACGGGTGCCATGACGTAATCGACGGCAGAACTAAAACCACCGATTTCACCTACGACGAATTGCGCCTGATGCACGCGGAGGGGGTAATGCGCACCCTGGAAATCTGGCGGAAAGAGGGACTCATTAAATCATGAAAATCTACGATATCACGCCCATCGGCAAACCCAGGATGACCAGAGCTGATAAGTGGAAGCAGCGTCCGGCGGTAATGCGCTACCGGGCATTCTGCGATGAGGTCCGTCTGAAGAACGTTGCTATGACGGAGCAGGGCGGACACATAACCTTCGTGGTTCCCATGCCAAAGAGCTGGAGCCAGAAGAAGCGAGTAACGATGAACGGACAGGCACACCAGCAGAAACCAGACGCCGATAACATGATCAAAGCGCTGATGGATGCTCTGTTTACTGATGACGCACATATCTGGGACTTTCGTGTAACAAAAGTCTGGGGTGAATCCGGACAAATTTTAATTTCTGATATCGGAGAAGTGGCCGCATGAAACTGGAAGCATCGTTAAAGCATTTCAGCCCGCAGGGGATGCATATCAGCGACGACGTGAAAAGCACATCGCCGAATCGACTGACCGGAACAGATGTTATGGCGGCCATCGGTACCACCAGCAGTCGTGCGCGCTTCGGCCTTGCCGCTTTCCTCGGAAAGGCTGGTATCAGCAAAACGGACGAACAGCTTGCAATTCAGGCGCTGGCGCAGTTTGCCATCAAAAACGCTCCTAAAAATGTCCGCAAAGCCGCTGGTGACAAGCTCGGCGCCTGCATGTTGACGCTGGCGCAATTTGCCTTTGCGGAATACTCACGTTCGGCGGCCACCAGAGCAACGTGTCAAAGCTGCAGCGGTACCGGCTTTATTTCCCGCCATGAAGATGTAATTAAGCACCCCGGTATTTTCGATGCTGACGGTGTCGAAGTGAAGGCCCCAAAGATTAGAAATGAACTGGTGAAAAGGGTCTGTGGAGTGTGCGGAGGAAAGAAAGTGATCCATGCGCGATGCAGGTGTAGTGGTAAAGGGGAGGTCTTAGATCGCAAAGCGACCAAAGAACTTGGCGCACCGGTTTTCAAAACATGTGAACGCTGCTCTGGTAATGGCTTCTCTGTTGTACCCTCTGCGACGGTACACCGCGCCATTCTGAAGCGTCTCCCGGATCTCCATCAGTCTTCGTGGTCACGCAACTGGAAGCCGTTCTATGAAGGGCTGGTGGATATGCTTCACAAAGGAGAGAGACAGGCAGCGGCTGAATTTGAGAAGGCGACCATTTATTGATGTGATCGAAACAGATGGCGGCAAATTTTTGCACGATAGAGTTGACTTTGCATAAAATTGTCCTGTATTATTCTAATCATGGATACGTACATCCAAATGAAACTGATTCTGAACCCTGCCAACCGGCGGGGTTTTGCTTTTCTGGGGGAAGCGATGCAGCAGCCATATTTTTTTAACCCTGGCATGACCACTCAACAGCTTGAAGACTGGCTTGGGCAACAGAAAATCTATCTTGCCCACTTCAACCGTCTGATAGCAGAAAAAGCCGCTCTTGAGGAGCGACTGAGTCAGATCTCTGCGGAGATTGGGCGAGTCGCTACTGGTAGCTTTGAAGGAATACTGAGTTTTCCCTGGGATCCCAGTCCTCTTGTGGAAAATCCTCAACAGGATAGTGGCCAGTCGGCAGATTGAGTGACGCCAGGACAGCGGCAGCATCTTCTGACATATAACTGGGCTTTAGTTGACTGGCAATGATAAAGAGACAGTCGTTTAGCGAGAGTCTTCTAATCTCTTCAGGTTTCCACTTGGTCATTTCGAAGATAAGGTGATGAAGAGCCTTATCGTTATCAAGATAATAATAATCCGATGAAAAATGTTTCCTGTACTCATCGAGAATACATTCAAGAGTGAATATTTGTCCTATTCGATACCAAACCTGCCTGGCTCTGTAACTGTGTGAGTCTGCCAGTAATGTTTGGGGGAAGTTGTTATTTTGACAAACCCGGGACTTGATTACCTGTAAAAGGTCTGAGTACTTACTCATATTTTCACCAGTTGATGTTTTAATCATTTGCGAATCAATTTTATCAAAGAGAAAAACAAGCCGCTACACGCTGATAACATCAGGCTGGGCGGTTATGGTGAGCCGATACCTCAGACAAGCAGAGTATTGAAACCAGAAAGACTGAATGTTAAATTTCTGGTGTGGTGAATCCCCCTATGCGGAGGGGCATTGCCAGTCTGATATGTTTTTTTGCGCATTGCGAGTCGTCTGTGGACTGGCGGCGACTTACCGGGAGGCACCCGGCACCACACCTAATAAAAAATGATGATAGCTGTAAGGCCCACTTCGGTGGGCTTTTTCTTTGGGCAAAAAAAAAGCCCGCATGGTTTCATGCAGGCAAGGCAGTTACATTTAGATTTTGTCCCGGTATATGTTTTTTTGTCCGGAAGTCGAAAGATACTGTCTCGAATACATTTTGTAAATAACGGATTCAAATCACAAGGCCATGCATTTGCATGGCTTTTTTATTATCAGGTCCCGCAGGAATCATCATCGACACGCTTCGTTGTTAAATCCAGCCTGACGGGCCTGACCCTTTTCAAACACACAGCTTCCCGATCTTCCATCGGAGGCGGTAACTATGGCTAAACGTATGCAAGACAAAGAGAGCATTGCCGGGATGTCCTGGCTGGTTCTGCTGATCATTGCTTGCTGGGGTGGACTTGTCCGCTACCTGATAGATGTGAAGCAGAGCAAGGCAACATGGAGCTTGATCAATGCTCTTGCCCAAATGGTGGTTTCAGGGTTTACCGGCGTTATTGCTGGCCTGGTGAGCATTGAAAGCGGACTGAGCATTTACATGATACTGGCCACTTCCGGAATTAGCGGGGCAATGGGTTCTGTTGCTTTGACCTATTTATGGGAACGCATTACCGGAGTTAAGGCGCCATGACAGCAGATCAGATTATCGAGGGGATCCTCGGCAAGGAGGGTGGTTATGTCGATCATCCGTCGGATAAAGGCGGGCCGACCCGCTGGGGCATCACGCAGACCACCGCCCGTGCACATGGCTACACCGGTGATATGCGGAACCTGCCCAGGGAAACAGCAAAGCAAATCCTGCTGAGCGATTACTGGACCGGCCCCCGGTTTGACCAGGTGGCAGCTCTATCTACGTTACTGGCAGATGAGCTTTGCGACACTGGCGTGAACATGGGGCCATCTGTAGCCAGTAAGTTTTTCCAGCGCTGGCTGACCGCAATGAATATGCGCGGAAAGCTGTATCCCGATCTGATTCCGGATGGTGCCATTGGTCCCCGAACCATCACCGCGCTTAAGGGATACCTTTCCGCCCGCGGGAAAGAGGGTGAACAGGTTCTGTTGCGTGCGCTGAACTGCAGCCAGGGTGCCAGATACCTCGAACTGGCGGAGGGCCGCGAAGCCAACGAGGATTTTCTCTACGGCTGGGTTAAGGAGCGTGTCCTGTGAAGATGATCATTTTCGCTTTGCTTGTGCTGGTGGCTGTGCTCGTTCTGTTACTTCTGCGCAAATTTACCCGGCTGGAGTTCGTAGGGCATGCCAGCTTGCTGCTGAAAACGTGGTCTGTAAAGCTGGGAGCTATCGGCGCGCTGGTTGGTGTATGGGCGCAGTCGTTCCCGGATGCTGCGCTGCACGCCTGGGCGGTGCTGCCGCCGGATATCAAAAACATCCTGCCGCCAAACATCGTTGCGTTGATTAGCCCTGCGCTGGTGGTGCTGGCCGTACTATCGCAATACGTACGCCAGCCAGCATTGAAAGAAAAGGCCGACGAACTGAAGGAGCAGCAATGAGCTTTGAAATTATCGCGGGACTGGTGGTCGTCATCCTGGGTGCTATTGCTGGCGCGTTCGGCATTGGTCATGCTCGCGGGGCCAGTAAGGCGAAAGCTAAAGCTGATCAGCAACGTACCGAAGAGAACGCCGCTGCTACTGTCGCCGCGGCAGAACGCCGTGCTGAAGTCACGAAAGGGGCCAGTGATGTACAGCAGACTGTTAGCCATATGCCTGATGACGATGTTGATCGGGAGCTGCGCGAGCACTTTACCCGCCCCGGTAGTCGTTGATACGGCCTGCAGCTGGGTGCGGATCATCTACCTGACCGACCACGATATCGACGTGCTGGATATGCAGACCAAGCGTGACATTCTGGCGCACAACAAATCGGTACAGGCCAACTGTCCGAAATTATGACTAACCACGGCCTCGCAATAGCGGGGCTTTTTATTACCAGAAGCAGGAGAAGAAGCATGTTAACAGTAAAAGTGATGTCACCAGATGGTGGCGAAGAAATTCATTGTGGCCTGAGTGTTGGTTTCAACCCCAACCAGCAGAGTATTGCCGTATCGGGAATGGACCAGAACGTATTCCTGAAGCAGGGAGAGGTTGCCTATGTGATGAACGCAAACGGCAAGACCATTTCCCGTTACGAACACAGGGTCCAGCAGTAGGCATTACAGAAGCTCCTGAGCTAGGGGCTTCGATAATGCTAAACCGAAGAATCGGGTTAAAGCCTGATAAAAAACCCCGTGGAGGAAATCCCAAAACTACGGGGTGCTGAACAGCCAATGGCGGATTGTAGCCACATAGTTGGTTTATTATCTACTGGTTGAGAATAAAACTGAGAGCCTAGAAGGCTTGAGAGTGGCTCATCCCTGAGCTCACGGGTAGAACGGCAGACTTTGTCATGGCAGAGCAAAGTCATAAGTTAGTTTAGGTAACATTTCGGATATAACAAGCGTAGCGGGCGTGTATCAATTAGCGGAGTTCAGCAACTGAGGAATCGAGCATTCACTGAGTGCCATAGATAATGCTATAGTTCACCAGGAAAAGCAGATTGCATGCTGTCATGAGATGCAGTTCATATTTTGAACGTCAGGGTTAAGTCAGTAGTGAATATAACTATTAATAGTGGATTATTTGGTTATTTGTTTTTGTTATTAACTATGTGGCCAGTTTTTATAACACTGTGTCTGGCAATGTCCATAGCATTTTACGGAGTGTTAATGAAGAAGGCTGCGCTTGCGTGGCTGATTGCCGCTTTATTTTTTGGCATTCTTGGGGGGCTGCATGGGTATTGACTCTCTGATATTGAGGTTATTTCGACGTCTGTAAGGATCCATAGCTGCCGTCATCCATCGAATTCATGTATGCTGATAAGGATTTTTAAAGGAAAAGGAATGGATGATGAATACCCATAAGCTTCTGGATACATACATGTTAGTTGGTACCGGTCTTTCTCGCGTCAAATATGAGATTTTTTCAGGAGATGAAGGATCATATGCGTTTATTACGATTTATGCATATGAGCCTCATTTCCATATTAAGGGCCATGATTCCTTAAAGTTAGACGAAGCTGTTGATGTCAGATCTCAGATCGAAGGGCATTTTGCAGATAGCTACCAGTAGCCAAACCATTTATCTGAATCTACAGCCCCGTTTGTGCGGGGCTTTTTATTGCGCCTCGAATGCTAAGTAGTAACCAATGCCACCGTTAATTCCTCCGCATGTCGTAAGCGCGGATGTGCAAGCATAATTACGGACCGCTCAGGCTGCTGCGACAAGCACCGCAATGACGGTTGACAGCAATTCAAGGGCATAAGAGTGACTCCCTCGGATAGTGGGAAAGCATTACAGAAGCTATTCTGCCGAGTGGTTTCTATAATATTTCCCACATCGCACAGAGGTAAGACATGGCAGACATCACAACATCCGAGCAAATCCGGCTGGATCTCATCAAGAAAGTTAACTACGACACCGCAGCGGCCAAGTTGGCCATTGACTGGGTTGGTGATAGCAATCTGAAAGCTGAGCTATTCGCTGACTCTTTCGAACGTGTCTTCACTGAAAGTGAGATTGTCTCGAAGACCCGTAAGGCAATCCAGGAAGCGACCGAAGCGCTGGCGCTGTTTGATACCGGCGCAGAGCAGGCGAGCTAAGGCATTACAGTTGGTGCCTATGGAATTGTCGTTTCTCGTTCAGGAAAGGAGGTATCGACTGAGACCTCCTGATACGAATAGGCCCTGAAAAGGGCCTGCTGTTATTACCGCAAACCCGGGCCATGTGAGAATCCGCCGCCAGGACCACCACCATGCCCACCGCCAGGACCTCCCGGAGGCAAAATACATCCTGAAAGAGACAGCGCACCGCAGATAACAAAAACAGCAAGCATAATTCTTTTCATAATTACTCCTGAACTAAAGAGCCTTAATTCCAAAACATAAAAGTGAATATTTTATGGAGAATCAGTAATTCCTTTTTCTCCCTCACGTTAAATAGGAATAATCCATGGCAAAACCGGACTGGGGCGAGCTTCAGCGACGGTTCCTGTCCGATCATGCCGCAACCGGCGTATCACCGAAGGATTGGTGTGAAGCGCAGGGACTGAATTACGCTACTGCCCGCCGATACATCAAGAAACCCACTGCGCAAACTGCGCAAAAACCTGCGCAGAAGAAACTGCGCACTGCGCAAAAGGAAAAGTGCGCAGAAGAGCTGGTGGATGATGATGGCCTCACCGATCAGCAACGTTTATTTGTCGCAGAATACCTGAAGGACCACAACGCCACGCAGGCCGCTATCCGTGCCGGGTACAGCAAGAAGACTGCTGAACAAATTGGCTATCAGCTGCTTCAGAAAACTTCAGTTGCGCAGGCCATTGCGCAGCAGCAGAAAGCATCCATTGTGCGCACGCTTGGCAGCGCTGATGAAGTGCTTGAGCAGATGTGGCGGCTGGCAACATTCGACGCCAACCAACTTTCTCAGTATCGCCGCGGGAGCTGCCGTTACTGCTGGGGCTTCGGTCACCAGTATCAATGGCGCGATGCGGTTGAGTTCGAAGAGAAGCTGGCTGAGGCTTTAGCGAAGAAAGGGAAAGAGCCAAACGACAGAGGCGGCTACGGTTACGACCATACCAGCTCGCCTAACCCGAAATGTCCTCGCTGTAATGGTGATGGCATCGGCCAGCCTTTCTTCGCCGATACGCGCAAGCTGGCGCCTGATGCTGCACTTGCCTATTCCGGCGTTAAGCTCGGAAAGAACGGTGTGGAGATAACCGCTATCAGCCGCGAACGAATGTTCGAGGCGGTGATGAAGCGTCTCGGACTGGCTGATAGTGAATTCGCCCAGCGTCTACAGCAGATTGAAATCGAGCGCCGGCAACTGGAGATCGACCAGCTTCGACAGGAGATAGCCCTGGATAAAAACCCGACGGGATTTGAAGAGGATTATCAACTTCAGCCAATAACTCCCGATGAGGAACCTCCAGATGATCCAATCCTCTAGCAGCGATGCTGTCAGCCTGACACCGAAACAGGCAAATATTTACGTCTGGGGATGGCAGCGCTCAGCGCGTTTCAGGGATGCTGTATGCGGTCGCCGGTTTGGCAAAACATTCCTGGGCAAAGCGGAAATGCGCAGGGCTGCCAGACTGGCGCAGAAATGGAAAGTCAGTGTAGAGGATGAAATCTGGTATTGCGCACCCACACAAAAACAGGCAAAGCGTGTTTTCTGGCGAAGGCTGAAACAATCCATACCTCCACACTGGCGGGCATCGAAGCCGAACGAGACAGAATTATCCATCACTCTTAAAAGCGGACACATAATGCGATGCGTCGGGTTGAATAACTACGATGATTTGCGTGGGTCTGGCTTATTTTTCGTGCTGGTGGATGAATGGGCTGATTGCCCGTATGCAGCATGGGAGGAAGTATTGCGCCCGATGCTGTCGACTTGTCGGTATATCGTAAATGGTGTGCAGTTTATAGGTGGACATGCTCTCCGGATTGGCACACCCAAGGGATTTAACCATTGCTATGATTCATGGCTTGCCGGACAGGACAACCGAGAGCCTGACCATAAAAGCTGGCTTTATACTTCGGTGGATGGTGGAAATGTTCCGCCAGAAGAACTGGAAGCAGCTCGCCGGCGAATGGATCCCAGAACGTTCAGGCAGGAATATGAAGCTTCGTTCGAAAACTATCAGGGCGTTGTCTATTACTGCTTTGATCGCCGTAAAAATCATACTGATGAAACCGTTAAACCAGGTGAAGCGCTGCATATCGGTATGGACTTTAACGTTGGGAAAATGGCGGCAGTGGTTTATGTTCTGCGTGATGGGCTTCCCCGGGCGGTAGATGAGTTCATGGATGTATTTGATACTCCGGCAATGATTGAAGCGATTAAGACGCGGTACGAGGAAGGGAAGCACACAATCAATATCTATCCCGATGCTTCAGGTAAAAACAGGAAGTCCAGTAACGCCAGCGAGTCGGATATTTCTCTGCTCTATGATGCTGGATTCTCTGTGCTGGTTAATGACAGCAACCCGGCAGTAAGGGACCGAATAAACGCTGTCAACTCAATGCTGTGCAATACCTACGGCGAGCGCAGGATGATGGTTAACACGGTAACTTGCCCGAAATTCACTCAGTGCCTAGAGCGACAGGTCTATAACGATAAAGGCGAGCCAGATAAGAAAGGCGGCTTTGACCACGGCAATGATGGCGGTGGTTATCCAATCGTGTACCTGTTCCCTGTCAACGCTACAGCGTTCGATATCACCCTCGATACGACATTCTGATATGGCCAATAATGATATTACTTACGTCCGCCCTGAGGTCAGGGCGGCGATGCCCGTGTGGAAAAAAATTCGTGACGTGTGCAAAGGGGCTGATGCTGTAAAGGCTGCAGGAAACGAATACCTCCCTTTTCTGGATCCGTCCGATAAGTCTGCACGCAATAAAAAGCGCAATGCCGATTACATTCAGCGCGCCGTTTTCTACGCGATAACGGGCAATACAAAAGTGGGTTTGCTGGGGCTGGCATTCCGAAAAGACCCTACCATGACCGCGCCGGATAAGCTGAATTATCTTCGTGATAACGCCGATGGTGCTGGTGCCAGTATCTATCAGCAGTCCCAGCAGGTTACAGAAAATATTCTGGAAGCCGCGCGCGAGGGGCTGTATACGGATTATGCGGCTGGGACTGATGAGGCGATCATACTTCGTTATCAGGCGGAAAGCATCATTAACTGGCGCACCAAACGCATCAATGGACGTGATCAACTGGTGCTGGTGGTTTTACGCGAATGCATGGAAAAGGAAGATGGTTTTGCGTACGAGGATGAAATCCAGTATCGCGAACTGGCTCTGGAGAACGGAAAGTTTGTCTGCCGGGTATGGCGAAAGTCAGCTGACGCAGGCTCTTTTTCCGTCGCTTCCGAGTATCATCCTAAGCCAAAAGGTGAGGATTTCTGGGATGAGATCCCCTTTACCTTCGTTGGTGCGCAGAATAATGATCCCACCATCGACGAGTCGCCTTTAGCCCCCCTCGTTGAAATTAACCTTGGCCATTATCGTAATTCGGCAGATTACGAAGACAGCGTATTTTTCTGCGGTCAGGTTCAGCCGGTGATTTCCGGTCTTGATACCGCCTGGCGTGACTGGCTGCAGGATAAGGGAATTCGTGTCGGTTCTCGTTCTCCATTTCTGCTGCCGAAGGAGGGGCGTTTTACCTATGCTCAGGCGCAACCAAACACCCTGGCTAAAGAGGCGATGGACAGTAAGCGTGATTATTCTGTTCAGCTTGGCGCCCGGCTTATCGAGCAGAACGGCGCGGTTAAAACCGCCACGCAATCCAGCGGCGAGCAAACCGCATCCACATCGGTGCTCGGCATTTGCGTTTCCAATGTCTCGGAGGCCTATACGCTGGCGCTCGGCTGGTGCGCCAGATATCTCGGCATAAAAGGCGAGGAATACCGTTACAGCATCAATCAGGAGTTTATCGCCAAAGTCGCTGAATCCGGCATGGTAACGGCAATCGTCAATGCCTGGCAGTCCGGTGCGATTCGCGACACGGATATGGTCAGAGCTCTGCAGAGGCTTGACCTGATAGATCCCGCTGACGACCCTGTAACTGTCATTGACGCTATTCGTAACGGCTCGCCTAACCTGATTGGTGGCAATAATGGCAACGGCGAATGACAAACTACGGGATGAATCCTTAGCCCACGCTATATGGGTTAGTCGCTATAGCACCGGCGTTGCCAACAGGATGATAAAAGTTCTGAATGACAGCGACGCCGAACTTACCGCAAGGTTGCTGGTGGCTATTGATACGCTGGACGCTGAGAGCTTTACCGTTTCTAGGCTGGAAGCGTTACTGGTCAGTGTCAGGGCCATAAACAAGGATGCCATACAGTCCATGTATGCAGCCCTCTCTACCGAGCTGCAGGAGCTGGCGAAGCATGAGGCCAGTTTTCAGATGAGCCTCTTCCAGTTTGCCATTCCCGACGATGTTCTGGCTCTTCATCCACTGGTTGGCATCTCCCCGGATGCAGTTTATGCCGCGGCGATGGCGCGTCCATTTCAGGGGCGGTTGCTAAGCGAATGGGCCAGCAACCTCGAAGCTGATCGTATGGCGCGCATATCCAATACGGTGCGGCAGGGTTTTCTCCTGGGCGATACGCATGAGCAGATCGCAAAAAAGGTTCGTGGACATGCTAACCGCGGCTACCAGGATGGTGCGCTTCAGATGAGCCGGGCCAATGCGGCCAGCATAGCGAAAACAGCAGTAGGGCATCTTGCATCAACAGCAAGACAAAGCTTTGCGTCGGCGAACGACGAAATTCTGAAGGGTAAGCAGTGGTTATCCACTTTGGATAACCGGACATCAAAGGATTGTCGGATCCGCGACCGCCTCAAGTACACGCTGGATAACAAACCGATAGGGCACAAGGTGCCTTATTTGCAGGGACCGGGGAAAATCCACTTTTGCTGTCGTAGCACCGAAACATACATACTGAAATCGTCCGAGGAATTGGGTATCAAAGTCGGCGAAATCAAGGACAGCTCGCGCGCCAGTATGGATGGACAGGTTCCGGCTGATACGACTTACCAGGACTGGTTCTCCCGGCAGTCGTTCACGCGACAAGCTGAGATTGTCGGAGAAACGCGCGCCAGGCTGATTCGTGATGGCGGCATGTCTCCCGATGAGTTCTACAACGACAGGGGCGAGTGGCTGACGCTTGACCAATTGCGCAACCTTGACGCGCAGGCGTTTAAGGATGCCAGAGTGTGATAGAGTAAATTCGTGGTGAATGCAGGATGCTGACCTGCGCGCCAAAGCGTCCCGTGAGAAACGGGCAAGCCGGAAACCAGACTCACTTCGGTGAGTCCCCGCCGTTCTGAAGTATCAGAATGCCGTGGCAGCATCGGCCACCACACCTAATTGTATTGTCAGTGGCTAGGGTCGCTCCCGAAAAGCTGAATCGTCACCGCCTACCACCAATAACCCGACAAGCAACGAGACGAGGTTGTTATGGATTCACAAAAACAAAGAGACCTTATTGCAAGCCTGTATGAAGAGCTGGTAATCGCAAGAGGGCTCATTAAAGAGATTTGCACAGTGCGAAGCATTGCAGAGCCAAAGTCTTCTTTGCAGAGAATGGATAAAGCCATTAAAGATGCAAAAGAATACATGCTAGAAAATAGCTAAATGAAGAGGTCGCCTTAGCGCGGCTTCTTTATTATCTGAAATTTACAACAGGCTGCCTAAGGGCGGCCTTTTTTATTGGGCCAGGCCCACAGTTACTATCCCAAGGGGACAACATGCTTATTCGTAACATGCTCATTAAATATTATTCGGCAGCTGGTGGTGAAGGTGGTGATGGCGGTGGCTCCGGTAGTGGTGCGCCCGAGATTACGCCGGAAATCCAAAAGCTGATCGATGAGCAGGTCAGTGCTCAGGTTTCAGGCCTGAAAAATAAAAATAGTGAGTTACTCGGTAAGCTCAAAGAGTCCACTGAGTCGCTTAAGCGTTTTGAAGGTATCGATCCTGACGCGGTGAAAACTATTCTCCAGCGTTTCTCTGATGATGAAGAGGCGCAACTGATCGCCGCCGGGAAAATTGACGAGGTACTGGATAAACGCACTGAGCGGCTACGTGCTGATGTTGATAAGCAAATCAAAGCCGCTAATGAACGCGCTGAAAAGGCGGAAGCGTTCTCCAACAAATTCCGTGATCGTGTCCTGGGTGATGCTATCCGCAGCGCAGCGCTTAAGGCTGGCGCGCTGCCAGAAGCATCCGACGATCTGATTCTTCGTGCTAAAGGCACATTCCAGCTCAACGACGAAGGCGAGGCCGTAGCAGTTGATGCAAATGGCGATGTTCTGTTCGGTAAAGACGGCAAAACTCCGCTCACCCCGGTTGAGTGGGCTGAATCTCTGAAAGAGACGGCCCCGCACCTGTTCCCGCGCGCCGAAGGCTCCGGGGCTGGTGGTCATAAACCCGGTGGCGGTGGCGGTAGTCTGAAACGTTCAGAAATGAGCTCAAGCGACAAAGCGGACTACATCCGCAAACATGGCCAGCAGGCCTATCTCAAATTGCCTAAGTAAGGACTAATCAATGCCTACGACCGTAAACAGTGACCTGATTATCTATGACGACCTCGCGCAGACTGCGTTTCTTGAGCGTCGCCAGGATAATCTGGAAGTCTTCAACGCCGCTTCAAACGGCGCAATCATTCTCGACAACGAACTGATCGAGGGTGATTTTCGCAAGCGCACCTTCTATAAAGTTGGTGGTTCTATCGAATCGCGCAACGTTAACTCCACCGACCCGGTAACGGGTAAAAAAATCGGTGCCGGTGAATCTGTCAGCGTTAAGGCGCCGTGGAAATACGGCCCGTATGAAACCACGGAGGAGGCGTTTAAACGTCGGGGTCGCGACGTTAGCGAATTCTCCGAGGTGATCGGCGTCGACGTCGCTGATGCAACGCTTGAAGGTTATATCAAGTATGCCCTACAGGGTCTTGTTGCAGCCATTGGCGCAAATGCTGACATGACGGTATCCGCGGATATTGCCACTGATGGTAAGAAAACGCTGACCCGTGGCCTGCGTAAATACGGCGATAAATTTAACCGTGTTGCGCTGTTCGTTATGCATTCCACGACCTATTTCGACATTGTTGATCAGGCTATCGACAACAAAATTTACGAAGAAGCTGGCGTGGTGGTTTATGGCGGACAGCCAGGCACGTTGGGTAAACCGGTGCTGGTAACTGACACCATGCCAGTTGATGCGATTTTGGGGCTGGTGGCCGGCGCGGTATCCGTAACGGAATCACAGGCTCCGGGCTTCCGTTCCTACGATATCAACGACCAGGAAAACCTTGCCATTGGCTATCGCGCAGAGGGTACGGTTAACGTTGAACTGCTGGGTTACAGCTGGGATGAGACGAAGGGCGCTAACCCAGACCTGACCAAAATCGGCACCGGAGCGAACTGGAAGAAACATTTCACCAGTAACAAATCCACTGCAGGCGTACTGATTAAGCTGGAAGCCCCTGCGGGGGAGTAACCCTGTCAGTGGATAAAACTTCCGCAACTGCTGACAGTACCGACGCGGTGACCGTTTCGCTCAAGTACACCAGAAATGGTGCAGGAGTCTCCGGCGCATCTGTGGCGTGGACGTCTACAGGCGGCACACTAAGTGCTTCGACGTCACAGACAGGGTCTGCTGGTGGCTCGACGGTGAAACTCACCTCTGCTACGGCCGGCTCCTTCACGGTGACGGCTACCGTTGACGGCGTGGTGAAAACAACTGAAGCGATCGCGTTCACTGCTCCAGCGGGAGGTTAACTGACGGGGCGAAAGCCCCGTTTCTTTTGGTGAGGATCCGATGACCGTTTATATAACAATCCAGGACGTTGACGAGTTGCTGGGGGATACCTGGGCTGCCGCCGACAAAAAGGTTAAAGCCGTGCTCCAGGCAAACACCTGGATGACGGCGCTTAACCTTCAGGATATCGACCCGGAGCATATTCCTGAAGAAGTTAAGCAAGCCGGAGCGTTTATCGCTTCCGTAGCCGCTGCAGGCAATCTGTATCAGCAAAAAACAGATTCCGGCGTGGTGACGAGCAAAAGCGTTGAGGCCGACGATGTGAAGGTTTCCCGCACTTTTGCCGAGCTTTCAACCACCAGCACTGAATTACTCGATCCTGATTTGCAGCTGGCGCTGGATATGCTCAAACCGTGGATGATTAACCCTTTCCAGACGTTCTTTGTGAGGGCGTGATATGTCCGATTTGAAGGTGGTCCCATTTCAAAAGCCCAGCCATCACAACCTCGATAACGACCAGGTTATTCGCCTGCTGAAACAGGCTCTGGAGCGAGCCGAAAACGGCGGCTGCCACAGTGTCGCAGTGATACTGCTTGATGATGAGGGTAACGCGATTGATTGCTGGCATAACGGTGGACGCCCCTATGTGATGGTTGGCGCTATGGAGTCGCTTAAAACCGACTTTATCCATGCTCATATTGAGCGGCGGTAAGGGGGTAACATGCAAAATCCATATGTGCATTATGCCGGCGACGGGCTCGGTCCCCGCGATGTGTTTGTGAATGGAAACCCGATCAGACATGTCGTTTACGCAAACCAGGCAAAGGGTGTTGTAGAGTTTGCTCCGCTCCCGCTGCGGGTTAAGCGCAATGGCAAAATTTATACCCGCAAACTCCACGGTACAGTGATCGTTAAACCTCAGCAGCGTATTGGTGGGTGCAATGGGCATTCGTGACGAGCTGCAAACCGAAGTCGCCGCGGCATTCGATACCGACCTGCAGGATGCCGTTAAGGATTTCACTGGGTCATATACCGTTCGGGGTGCCTGGGACCCGGTGACGGAAACCGGCACTGAAACGCATGTGACTTACTCGGGGCGTGGAGTGCTGGCGCGCTATAAGCTGCGCCGTATCGATGGCGTTAACATTCTGCATGGTGATGTGAAGCTAACCGCACTGGTTAACGAGGTGACTGATAAGCCGGCCGTCGGGCATATCATCACCGCACCAGATCCGATTACGGGTGAGCTTCAGCGCTACGAGGTCATCACCGCTTCTTCCGACTCTGCTGGCGTTGCGTACTCCATTCAACTGCGGAGAGCGTAATATGGCTAAGGGCTGGAACATCGACCCGGCGGCATTCGCCGGGCTAGTGGAAGACGATGTGAGGTTACGGCAGAGAACCATCGCCATTCAGCTGCTGAATGAAATTGTTCAACGGTCGCCGGTAGGAAACCCGGAGCTGTGGGCCATCAACGCGACCGCGGTTCAATACAACAAAGCTGTTGGGGAATGGAACGAATCTCTTTATGCCGATCCTGCCAACCTGACAAAGACGGGCCGTCTCAGAAAAAAAGTCCGTGTTAATGACAGCATGGATATCAGGCGGCCGGCTGAGTATCGCGCAGGAACCTTCAGGGCATCGCATTTTGTCAGCATCGGCGAACCTAATCATTCCGTCCCGACCGAACCGGATCCGCGCGGGACAATGACGTTTCTTAATGGCAAAAATATCATTGACCAGGCGCCAGCCTACTCGGTGATTTACATCCAGTCGAACCTGCCTTACTCCGTGCCTCTGGAGAATGGCCACTCAACGCAAGCGCCGACAGGCGTCTATGCCGTCTCGTTTAATGGTGTGATTCAGGCCTACAAATGACCTTCACAGAAATCAGAAACGCTGTCATTTCCCGAATGGCGGCACAGACCGCTATTGCCTCTGATGCGGTGGATTATCCCAATGGCCCGGTATTTGACCCCAGTAACCGCGATATCTGGGCCCGCCTAACCAACATTGCTGGGCAGGCTGGCGCAACTGAGATCGGGGATGGGCCGGTCGTCCACAGGACGGGCTTGCTCATCATTCAGCTGTTTGTTCCGGTCGGTTCCGGGACGTTGCTAATCTCCCGAACGGCCGATCAGCTAACGGAGCTATTCGAGTTTAAGGACGACGGAAAGCTAAGTTATTTCGCTGTATCTGCTGTGCCGGCGGGTGAGACCGATGGCTGGTTACAGCTCAATCTTCAAATTCCTTATCGCGCTCTGTAGCGCACAAAAAACAGGAGGCTCCTGTGAGCTCAGGTGCAAAAGTAGTAGCCGCGTTTATTCGCGAGACAACGCCAGGAATCACGCCTACAGCAGGGGCGTGGAACCTGCTGCGTCGTTCTTCATTTGGTCTGAAACCAACGCAGAACACCAACGACAATGACGAAATCGCTAGTGACCGCATGGCGCAGGGCGTTTCACGTGGCACAGTGGATGTCGGCGGCGATGTCGGCACGCGGTTTCGCTGGAACCAGCATGATGATTTTCTTGCCAGCTGCTTCGGTTCCGAATGGCTAAATAACGTGCTGACGATGGGTAATGGTCGCATTACGTTCTCCGTGGCGACTTTTGCCAGTGATGTGGGGATCGCCCAGATTGCCCGCGGTTGCCAGGTTGGCACCTTCCAGATGGAAATCCCGGCCGATGGTGATATCACCGCAACCGTTACGTTTGCAGGGCTGGACTGGGAGACGAAGGGGGACGATACCAGCTATTTCACCACGCCGGTTGATTTAGCGGGGGCCCTGCGCTACTCCTTCAAGGAGGTCACGAACATCCGGCTAAATGGTGTTGATGGCGGGACAGGTTTCTGCGTCGACACCTTCAACATCCAGTTCAACAACAATATGCAGACTCAGCGCTGCATCGGTACCGGTTCGGCATTCGCCGGCGCAAACATTCCGACAACCTTTACCCCGTCAGGTCAAATCACGCTGTCATGGTCAAAGGCTGCATGGGAGGTTTACAAAAAAACGTTCACCGGCGAAACGGTGCCGTTTAGCTTCACCCTGGAGAACGCTGAAGGCGCCTATACCTTCGATTTCCCGGAAGTGCAGATCTCCGGCGACTGGCCGGATGCGGGGAGCACTGACATTGTTCAGGTTCAGCTGGATATCACCGCGGCCAATACTCCGCCGACGATTACGCGCGTGCCTAAAGTGCCGGCGACGGCAATCAGTGTTGCGCCAGCCACTTCAACTGGGGCCGTGGGTTCTACTGTGACGTTAACCGCCACGCTTACGCCAGCTGATTCAACTGATACCGTCCAGTGGACGTCATCGGATCCGACTATCGCCAGTGTGGTTTCTACCGGGCAGAAAACAGCGAAGGTCACGCGTAACGCAGCCGGTACTGCAATCATCACTGGTAAGGCCCGCACCTTTACCGCAACGTCTGAAATCACCGTTACCGCGCCTTAATTTACCTGGCCCGTTCTGCAGTCATCGCGGATCGGGCTTTTTTGGGAGTCTTTATGCTGATTATTTCTTCTCAAATTGATTTGAACGGAGAACGCTGGTTTTTCCCTTTCAAAAAGCCAGCAGGAAGTAAAAAGAAATTCACGCCGGAAGACGAGGCGCTATTTAAACTCCGTCTGCTGGTGGCCAGTAGCGAGAATCCACAATACCGCTCACGCAATGCGCTGGTGCGGCGCCATATCGACAAAATGGACGCGAGCTACCAGGTCGGTACGGATGCTTTCGATCTCGCCAGTGTGGGCGAGATCGACTCGGTTGATGATCTTCTCATCGACAATTGCGCGCGCTTTCTTCTGAAAGACTGGGAAGGCGTGGGGGAACTGGTGGATGGTACGGAGACGGCGGTAGCGTATACACCGGAGCGTGGTGTTGCGTTACTGAAGCAAAACCCCTCTCTGTACTGGCTTATTCTGGCTGAGGCGGCGAATATTGCTCAGGGTAAGGAGCAGCAGACTCAGGAAACCGTAAAAAAGCCATAGAGGCCCAAAAGTGGCTAAAGGAATTCGCCGGCGAGCAGGGCGAGAAAGCAAAGTGGCGCAGGGAGAAGCTAAATCTCCCGCCCATTCCGGAGCCTGAAATCGATGCAGTCACTGGGGAGATCCTCAACGCTTACGCCATGATATCGCGCGGCAGGAAGTATGCCGGCATGGCCGGAGTGCCGCTCCCTCTATCCCTGAACGATATTGAGTTTTACCTGGCATCGCGCACCATCCTGATCGACCGCATTGAGTTTGACGCAGCGATACTGGCTCTTGATGATGCCTGGAGGGCTGAGTGGGCAGAGGCACAGAAACGTGCAGCGGATAAGAAAGGAAGCAACTGACCTACCATTAATGGTGGTCCATGCTCCTGAAAGTCGATGATAGGATGTTTCCGATTGCAATCAAAGGAAACATATAATGAAAAAAGTCATCGCTTTGGCGCTTGGAGCGCTGTTACTTTCTGGTTGTACAGTACGTGTTGCAGATTTGACTGTGGCGAGTACTAAAAATTACAACCTCAATGGGGGTAAGTTCTATAAAGGGAAACGTGTAACAGCAGAAGATAGCTATCCGGTTATCATCTTCCCTCTTGGCATCCCGAACGTTAAAACAGCCGCTGATCGAGCGATTGAAAAAGATCGCTGTGCAGTTGGTCTGTCTGACGTAGTTGTCACTCAACTTAACCACTCCTTCCTGTTCGGTAAGATTGGTCTGCGTGTTGAGGGTAATCTTGTGATTGACCGCAGCCTGCCGGGTTGTGAGAACGCAAGCTGAATGATAAAGCCACCATCGGGTGGCTTTTTAATTTATGGGGTAGACAAGTGAAGATTATTGGATACTTAGCGATTGTAATAGGGGTGATCTTTGCTGTATCGGCGCTATTTATGGATGTGACAGTAGCGACAAGCGGTGGCTATAGGGTTAACAATCTTGGATTAATGTCATCGCGCCAAAATTATATGATATTTGGAGGTTTCGTAGCCATCGCAGGTATCATTATTGCTCTGGTGGGAGATAAGCTAAAAGCGTCCGGAACTTCAGTCAAATGCCCTTACTGCGCAGAATTAATAAATTCCGAAGCGGTGAAGTGAAAGCATTGCGGGAGTGATGTAACTCCTTTGAAGAAAATAGCTAACACTGACAATACTGGAGCTAGTGATAGGCTGGCTGATGTAAATGTAAAGTTAATCGCTGGAATTGCAATTACTGTCTTTGCGGTGATTATCGTAACAATAATGTTTTACCGCCAATGAAGTAAAGACCCGACAGTTTCAAAAAGTTCCAACCTCGCTTTGGCGGGGTTTTTTATTGCCCGGAGAAAAGCACGTGACAGAACAAACCTCCCGCCTGGCCATTATTATTGACAGCTCTGGGGCAGAAAAGCAGGCTGACAATCTCGCAACTGCACTTGTAAAAATGACGCAGGCAGGTGAACGTGCTGCCACCAGTGCAGGGAAAGTGACAAAGGCCACTGATGAAGAAAAACAGTCACTTTCTGAACTTTTAGATCGTATCGACCCGGTAAACGCCGCCCTGAACAAACTGGATAAACAACAGCAGGATCTTGCGAAATTCAAATCCAAGGGGATGGTAGATACCGATACATTCGATCTTTATTCAAAGAAAATCGAGGAAACACGAAACAGGCTAACAGGATTTCGCGACGACCTTGGTAAAACCGGCCAATCCGCCGCCCAGACCGCCTATGCCATGCGCATGATCCCGGCGCAGATGACTGACATTATCGTCGGCTTATCTACGGGTCAGTCGCCGTTTATGGTGCTTATGCAGCAGGGCGGGCAGTTGAAAGATATGTTCGGCGGTATTGGCCCCGCGATTAAAGGTGTTGGCGGGTATGTGCTGGGGTTGATTAATCCTGTCACTCTGGCTGCCGCGGCTGTCGGTGTTCTTGGGCTGGCCTATTACAAAGGCTCTCAGGAGCAGGGCGAGTTCTATAAGTCACTGACCCTTAACGGTAATCTGGTTGGTAAAACCACCGGGCAACTAGCAGATATGGCCGCTCGGGTTTCAGTAGTTGCCAACTCAACTACTGGCGTGACCGCAGCCACACTGAACCAGATAGTTTCATCCGGGAAAGTGGCTGCAGAGTCATTGGAACGAGTAACAACTGCCGTGGTTGAAATCAGTGAAGCCACAGGCATCGCCACTGAAAAGCTGGTGGGTGATTTCAACGACATTGCTGCTGACCCGGTTGCAGCCATTACCAAACTTAACGACCAGTACCACTTTCTGACACTGGCAACCTACAACCAGATTAAAGCACTGCAGGATGAAGGTAATCAGCAGGATGCTGCACGGGTGGCTACTGATGCTTACGCCAATGCCATGCAGCAGCGTGCGAACGATATTCATCAGAATTTGGGGATTCTTGAACGTGCTTGGGACTCGCTTGCTAAAACGGCTAAAGGAGCATGGGATGCCATGCTTGATATAGGTCGCGAGCAAACCGGCACCGAGCGGATCTCTCAAATTCGTAAGGAATTAGATTGGATAGATAAGGCTGCAGGCGGGAAGCTATTTTTTGGTGGAAGAAAGGCTGAGCTCGAAGATGAGCTAAATAATCTGCAATCTCAAATCACAACAGAAGGCGTTTTAACTGAAATAATCAGTAGTCATGACAAAGCTGAACAGCAAAGAATTAAAACGCAGCAGGAAGCAGATCGCGTTAACCAGCAATATCTGAGCAATGCGGATAAGCGCAATAAAGCCATTAAGCAGCAAAGCGAGTTCCTGAAGGCAGGCGCAATTACTGCAGAGCAATATTCAAAAAATGTTTCTCGTATTAACGAGATGTACAAAGATCCGAAACCACCCAAGACGCCAAAGAGTAAAGCATATACCGAGGACGCAGCAACCCGGCTGCTTGATCAGATAAACCAGCAGACAGCTGCTTTGCAGTCCCAGCTGGATGCCAGTGACAAGCTTAACAGCGCAACCCAGGCGCGGGTAAAGTTCGAACAGCAAATTGCTGACCTCAAGTCTAAAACGCAGCTCACAGCCGACCAGAAGTCGATTCTTTCCCGTTCAGATGAAATCCTCCAGGCGTATAAGCAGCAGGAGGCACTGCAAAATTCCGTAAAAACCCTGGACGATTACCGGAAGATGCAGGAACAGGTAAAGACGAAGGATGAGCGGACCAACGATCTGCTTAAAACCCGTCTTGAACTGCTGGAGAAGGCCAAAGCAACGGGGCAACTTAAACCCGGTGAATATGAAAAAACGCGGGCAGATATTTATCAAAACACCGATATGCAACTGCCCTCGACGGTTCGTAATGTTGTAGGAAACCTGACACCCACAGGAGGGCGACTCTCTGGAACTTTTGAGGGGATGCAGGGGCAAATCAACGAATATGACCAGGCTCAGCAAGAGCTCCAACGCTGGCTGGCAGCTCAGGAGGAAGCTTATGCGAAGGCCGGTGAAATAACTGCCGAGGGTGAGGCCAGAATGACCTCTATTCGTCAACGTGCGGCGGATGCAAATCAGGTCATAGAGGCTCAGAAAAACACCATCATATCTGCGGCCACGCAGTCCTTGTTTGACAGTACCGCCGACATCATGCGAACGGGGTTTGGTGAGCAATCGGCAATCTACAAGGTCGCTTTTGCTGCGAGCAAGGCATTCGCTATCGCGGACTCGATGGTGAAAATCCAGCAGGCTATAGCAAGCGGTGCAGTAAGCGCGCCTTATCCGGCCAACATCATCGCTATGGCCTCAATCGCTGCGCAGACCGCCAGTATCGTCTCAAATATTCAGGCTGTTTCAGGCGTTGGCTTCGCCTCCGGCGGTTACACAGGCCCCGGTGGTAAGTATCAGCCCGCGGGTATTGTTCACAAAGGAGAGTATGTCTTCGACCAGGCGTCAACGAACCGGATCGGCGTGTCTCAGCTTGAGGCACTTCGAAATGGCCAACCGCTTGATGCAACTCTGGGGCGCACAGGGTTTGGTACTGGTGTTCAGAACGTTAACAGCGATAACCGTAGGCAAACAACTGTACACGCGCCGATTAATCAGGAGTTTCATCTCCAGGGTATTACTCCGGAGCAGTTGAGCGCTACACTCAATCAGAATAATCGACAGCTTTCCAGGCAGTTAAAAGGTGAACTCACAAAAGAGGTTACCATGCCACAAGGGGCTTTTGGCAACGCTCTAAAAGGAAACTATACACGACACGGTCCTAGGTAAGCTAAACTGCATTAGCTGAGACTTGATTAGGTAGGTAAGTCTAACAATCTGAGTAGGTGCAAGAAAACACAAGGATCTTATTAATGGAAGCGTTGTTAACATTTACATTTAAAGACTTTATAGCTTTTATGATTCCTCTTTTTATTGGCGGACTTATCTTCAATAGGAGACGTAAACGTAAGGAGGTCCGAGTGAAGCTTTCATTTCTTTGGCTTGTTTTGATAGTCGGTGGAATTCTTGAAATATGCGATGACATCTACACAACTTATTCCTATAGGCATAATCACTTATATAATAATGATACGCTTACAACCGTGTTTAACTATGATTTTTCAAAAATTGTTTTTTGTGGGATTTTGATTTTTGTTTCTATTGCGCTTCTTCTTCAGGAGTTGCTTTTAAACAAGCAGTCACATTGACGTATATTGCCTGTCGGCACATTGCCTTTTTTTATTTTGATATGGGGCTGTGCCGAAACAATGTAAGCTCCCACTAAAGCCAATGAAATTAATGTATTGATAATGCTGTTTTTTATTTATTTTAGCTCTTAAGGTGAGTTGATAAATATATCACCTTGTGTGTTTGTGTCGATTTAATAAGATTTTTATCTTCATTAATCTGAACCAAAAAATCAGAGATTTCTTCGATTCCATCGTGCTTTATTCTGAAATGAATACCCTCCTGAGGTTAATGGTGAAATTTTATTCGAGATACTTTACCGGGAGACTGCATGACTGATATCTACTACCCACATGGCTATCTTCCAATGCCACTGCAGGAAGGATACGGATTCCAGCCTGTAAGCCCGTTAAAACGAACCCAGCTAACCACCGGCCGCGCGCGACAACGCCGGGCATATACGTCAACTCCTACTCAGGCCAGTGTGTCATGGTTTATGGAGACCGACGGTCAGGCTCAGCTGTTTGAAGCCTGGTATAGGGAAAAAATAACGGATGGCGCTGACTGGTTTTTTATGAAGCTACAAACCCCGCTGGGGGTGGAGTTTTATAAATGTCGGTTCACTGATATCTATGAGGGGCCAACACTGGTGGCGCCGATTTACTGGAAGTTCACAGCGACACTAGAACTCTGGAAACGACCTGTTTTGCCTGATGGATGGGGCGATTTTCCTGACTTCATTGTGAACAGCGATATTCTTGATCTTGCAGTTAACAGGGAGTGGCCTGAAGCATGACAAGACTTAACAGGCTGTATGCCAGCAGCGGGCCGGAGGTGATCATTGAAACGCTGCAGATCACCGTTGGCTCAGATGTTCACTATCTGTGCCAGGGGTATGAGGATATTACGGCGACGACGGAGAGCGGCGATACCGTAACGTTTACCGCCTGCGCGATTGACATTGCGCTGCCGGCGCGCAACGCGGACGGTACGCAAGATTTGAAATTCGCCCTGTGCAATGTTGATGGTGTTGTGTCCACGACGATCCGCAATGCCCTGGCTAACAGGTTGTCTGCATCGCTGACATACCGCAGTTTTATCTCCACGGATTTAGCCGCGCCTGCGGCGGTACCGTATACGCTGAAAATCAAGTCGGGTTACTGGACGGCAACAGAGGTTCAGATCACTGCGGGCTATATGAATGTCCTCGATATGGCCTGGCCGCGTTACCGCTACACGCTACCTGTATTCCCCGGACTGCGTTATATCAGCTAAGGAATCCCAATGTTTACACCTGATAAATACCGTTCTGTTAAATGGCAGAAGGGCGGTAGAGCCTACCCGCTACTTGACTGCTTTGGCATTGTGAACGAGATACGCCGCGATTTGGGCTTGCCTCTCTGGCCTGATTTTGCCGGGGTCACGAAAGACGACGGCGGCCTCGACCGGGAGGCGCGTCAAATGATGCTTACCCTGGAGCGCTGTGCCCCCTGCGAAGGGGCTGGCGTGGCTTGCTATTCCGGCTCAGCCGTCACCCATGTGGGGATTGTCGTCAGTATTGATGGCCTGCTGCATGTGGCGGAATGCAATCCAGGCTCTAACGTAACGTTTCTGCCGTTAGCGCGGTTTAAGCGGCGATTTGTCAAAGTGGAGTTCTGGCAATGACCATTCGTTTTTACCCGTCCCGGCTTCCCGGTGAGCCTCTCGAAACGCATGAGCATGGCGTAACCAGCCTTCGAAACTGGCTGGCGGTGAATGTTGAAGGTTACGAGGATCGGGATGTACCGCCGTTAACCATTGAGGTTGACGGTCTGTCTATTCCGCCAGGCGAGTGGGCTACTTGCGTGATCCACCCTGAAAGTGATGTCCGGCTTTATCCGGTGCCCTTCGGGCTGGAGGCCGCCACCATCGCGTGGATAGGTGTCGGTATCTCCGTTGCTGCAGCAGCTTATTCGCTGTTTATGATGAGCAGTATCGATACGGGAGGCTATACATCATCCACAGGGCGCAGTCTCGACCTGAACCCAGCGAAGGCAAATACCGCAAAGCTGGGTGATCCGATTCGCGAGGTGTTTGGCCGGGTGCGTATCTACCCAGATTATGTGGTGCAGCCTGTGACCCGGTTCGACGCTGCTGATCCTACGAAAATGCGCGTCCAGATGCTGCTGTGTCTCGGTGTCGGTGAACTGATTTATACCAATGGTGATATCCGGGTTGGCAGTACGCCAGCTTCAACGCTGCCGGGATTCAGCATCACCTATTTTCCGCCCGGCGCGGATGTTTCCGGCGATGAGCGCAGCGAGAACTGGTTCAACTCGACAGAGGTCGGTGGAACATCAAGCGGAACAGGGCTGGACATGGCCCAGACCTCACCTGATTCCGACGATATTATCGCTGACAGCATGACGGTTTCTGGTGCATCCGTAACGTTTACAGGCCTTGATACGGATGATGGTGACGATGACGACGAGGACGATAATTCTCTTCCGGACAGCTGGGTAACGGGGGCCATAGTTGAAATTAAGGCGCCGACAAATTATCTGATCTCCACCTCTTCTGGTTACAGTGTTTTTGCCAGCTCGTTGCTTACCGAACTTGCTCCCGTAGCGGGTATGCCGGTGACGCTGAGTTTCAACAGTGTCGATTATGACCTCGTCATTGCGTCCTATACCCCGGGTCAGGACGCGGTGCCCGGCGAGGGTGGCAGCGCGGCAAAAATTCAGGCCAGTGCGGCTCCTGTCACCTACGACTTTTCGACCAGCTCAAGTACGTTCATGATCACATGGCAGGGCACCACCTATACGGTGTCGCTGGTAGCGAACTACATCTCGATGTCGGGACTGCTGGCAGCTATCACCGAGGGGCTCACTGGCTCCGGCCTGGTCGCACGGGACAACGGCGGTACCGTACTGATAACCGAGGCGGCCAGTCCTTACGTGGGCGGGGCAATCATATCCTCCTCGCTGCCTGCAGCCGTTTTCGGTGATGCCCCCGTTTACACCTCCGGCACGGCATCAACTGGCGGCAGCCCGGCGGTAACGGCAAACGTGACGCTTGCGTATAACAGCACTACGGGAACCGCATTCTCGGGCATGCCTGAAGGTGTGCAACGGCTTTCACTTGCTCACCGCGGGAATGAGTACCAGATCGTCTCTGCCGACGGCACAACGGCAACAGTGGCGCGCCTGGTTAATGGGTCCGTTGATGAGTCGTGGCCGGGATTCACCGCCAGGACGATGATCGACTATGAGGCCACTGGTCTTAACGACACGCTGAGCTGGCTGGGGCCGTTCCTGGTTTGCCCTGAAAATGAGACCGTCGATATGTTCGAGGTGAATTTCTCTTTCCCGAACGGTATTTGCGGCTTTGACAGTAAGGGCAAAAAACGGATCCGCCACGTTGAGTGGGAGATACAGTATCGCGTCTACGGTTCCGGTTCGGGGTGGGTGAGTCACCAGGGCGAGTATGCGCTGAAAAACGTCAACGGGCTGGGTTTTACTGAGCGGATCACGCTCAGTTCTCCGGGGCTGGTGGAAGTTCGCTGTCGTCGGCGCAATGAGCAGGGCTCAAACAACGCCAGGGATTCGATGTACTGGCAGGCACTGCGTGGGCGACTGCTGACACGACCTTCATCCTATCCCGGCGTGTCGCTGATGGCGGTGACCGTTGAGACGGGCGGGAAGCTGGCGGCTCAGTCGGACCGCCGCGTAAACGTTGTGGCCACGCGGTCCTATGACTCAGGAACGGCCAGAACCATTTCGGGGGCGCTGCTGCATGTCGGGAGCTCGCTGAAGCTGGAGATGGACGTCGATACCATCAACGCGCTGGAGTCCGCGTACTGGACGCCACGGGGCGAAAATTTCGATTTCGCCACCGGCGACAGTATCTCGGCGCTGGAAATGCTGCAGATGATAGCCAACGCCGGGAAGTCACGTTTTGTGCTGAGTGATGGCCTGGCGACGGTCAACCGTGAGGGGATTAAGCCCTGGACCGGCGTGATCACTCCGCATGAGATGGTGGAAGAGCTGCGGAGCGGATTTACCGTACCGTCCGACGATGATTTTGATGGTGTCGACGTGACGTACATCAACGGCGTCACCTGGGCAGAGGAGACCGTTAAATGCCGGACGCCGGACAATCCCACGCCGGTGAAAATCGAGGCCTACAAACTCGATGGTGTACTGAATCAGGATCACGCCTACCAGATCGGGATGCGCCGCCTGATGAAATACCTGCAGCAGCGGGTGACGTTCCAGACAACTACCGAGCTGGACGCGCTGTGCTACAACACGGGCGATCGCATCGTGCTCACGGATGATATTCCGGGTAACAACACGATTTCCTGTCTGGTGGAGGCGATGACAACGGCGGATGGCGTGACAACCTTCACCGTTACGGAGCCGCTGGACTGGTCTTTCGAAAACCCCCGTGCGCTGATCCGCTATCAGGATGGCTCTGCATCCGGTCTGATGGTGGCGAGCAGAGTGGGGGATTATCAGTTGTCCGTTCCCCATCTGAGTGATTTTGATGACCCATTGAAGATTGACCAGACTTCACCAGCTATTGAGCCAGTCCGCCTGGTGTTCTGCGGCTCAACGCGTCATGTCTATGACGCCATTGTTGAGGAGATTGCCCCACAATCAGACGGGACGTGTCAGGTTACCGCCAAAGAGTACCGCGCGTCATTCTATGACTACGACAACGCCAGTTATCCCGGCAACATTGCATAAAACAGAAATAACTCTCAACAACCCGCTTCGGCGGGTTTTTTTGTTATAGGGCGACTATGAGCACATATAAAACGAAAAATCCTTTAGGTTCCGCCGCCGTAAAGGACCTGTACGATAACGCTGAAAACGTGGATAAATTCGTTAACGACAGGACAAAAGAGGAGTTAGAGGACCGGTTAGGTGTGCTTCGCAAAACCTGGCACGGCATGGAGATGATCTTCAGCCGCTTTATCGACTACATCACTGGTCGCGGCGAGCAGGTAGTTGCAGCTATCGGCTGGCAGGAGCTTGGCAACTGGGCTGTTGGTCTGGCTGTAGATAATCGCCAGCAAATCGTCTACTACAATGGCTCCTGGTACAAATACCTTGGTGAGCTTGAGCACCTCATTGCCGGGGATTCTCCTGAGAACGATGGCGGTGTATGGTCGGCTGCAAACCCTACAGGGAAATGGTCGAACATCGGTGACGCGGCTCTTCGCTCAAACCTGGGTTCAAGCGAACCTGGGTTTGGAGCGGATATGTCTATGACGACAATTGGTAAAACAGTCGGAGATATCGTCAGGTCGCCATACATTATTACCGGGCATGCCAG
>NZ_JBNRLG010000007.1:0-313059 GCF_050378715.1 Klebsiella sp. 2-CIP_Kleb. | reverse complement strand
GCGCGGTGGTCCCACCTGACCCCATGCCGAACTCAGAAGTGAAACGCCGTAGCGCCGATGGTAGTGTGGGGTCTCCCCATGTGAGAGTAGGGAACTGCCAGGCATCAAATTTAGCGTGCTGATATGGCTCAGTTGGTAGAGCGCACCCTTGGTAAGGGTGAGGTCCCCAGTTCGACTCTGGGTATCAGCACCACTTTTTAGGTTAAAGTTCGGCACGTTGTAAAGAATTTGCCTGGCGACAATAGCGCGGCGGTCCCACCTGACCCCATGCCGAACTCAGAAGTGAAACGTCGTAGCGCCGATGGTAGTGTGGGGTCTCCCCATGTGAGAGTAGGGAATCGCCAGGCATCAAATAAAGCAGAAGGCCCAGTCGAAAGACTGGGCCTTCTGCTTTTGTGTTATCTGTTATCTGTTGATAAACAGTCCTGCCACCAGGGGAAACCCGTCAAAGTCGATTTGCTCGTAATGCAGCAAGGGACAGAGAGTTTATTTGCCCGGTTGTCATGTGGATGATGCGCAGAAGAGCAGATACAGGTTCGACGCTAGCCCCAGTATCTGCTGGTCGGGGGTGAATTAGCGGGTCAACGCAACGATCCCTAACGTGAGACCGGCTACCGCGGCGGCCCCCCCGGCGATCGCGCCTGCCGTGTCCCAATTGTCTTCTGTTGTGCCCTTCATACAGGTATTGGTGTGGACTAAGCGGCCTTGCGAGTCATAAACCGGCACGCAGGGAGAGTCATGGGCACAGCCTGCCAGCAGAGAGGCCAGCAGCGCCACGATTAAATACTTTTTCATGATATTACCTCTGGATAATCCGCAGGGTTGTACTGAGAGCCAGTGCAGAACGGAATGGCTTATTTTATCACCGCGGATTGTCCGGCCCGGATGCCGAAATCATCTCAATATATGAGCCACGTAAATATCGTGAAGATAAGCAGGGGAATATGCAGAAAAGATGGAGAGAAAGATCGTCTCCCCGCGCTGCCGCACGCGATAGAGGTTGTCAGATAGCGGGAAGCTGAGCGGGTTGCTAATATGCCAGGCGAAAAAAAAGCGCCCGCAGGGGGCGCCTTTAAAACCAGGCCGGGTTATTCAGCGTGCCGGGTAAAACGTCGTCTGACGACCACAAAGAAGACCGGAACAAAGAAGATCGCCAGCAGTGTCGCGGTTAGCATCCCGCCCATGACGCCGGTACCTACCGCATTCTGCGCCCCGCTGCCGGCACCATGGCTAATCACCAGCGGCATGACTCCGAGAATAAAAGCCAGAGAGGTCATCAGAATGGGTCGCAGGCGCATCCGCGATGCCTCCAGGGTTGCTTCAATGATCCCTTTCCCCTCTTTCTCCATCAGATCCTTGGCGAATTCGACGATCAGGATCGCGTTCTTCGCCGACAAACCGATCGTGGTCAGAAGGCCTACCTGGAAGTACACGTCATTATTCAGCCCACGCAGCGTGGCGGCTAACAGCGCGCCGATCACCCCCAGCGGAACCACTAACATGACTGAGAATGGAATCGACCAGCTCTCATACAGCGCCGCCAGGCACAGGAAGACGACAATCAGCGAGATGGCATAAAGCGCGGGAGCCTGGTTGCCGGAAAGGCGTTCCTGGTAAGACATCCCGGTCCAGTCGTAACCAATGCCGCTCGGCAGCTTACTGGCCAGCGCTTCCATCAGCGCCATGGCTTCCCCGGTACTTTTACCCGGCGAGGCTTCACCGAGGATTTCCATGGAGGGTAAACCGTTGTAGCGTTCCAGACGCGGCGAGCCATAAATCCAGCGCGAAGTGACGAAGGCGGAGAACGGGACCATTTCGCCATTGGCGCTACGAACATACATATTGTTAATGTCGCTCGGCAGCATACGGAAATGGGCATCAGCCTGGACGTACACTTTCTTGACGCGACCACGGTCAATAAAGTCATTGACGTAGTACCCGCCCAGCGCGGCTGATATCGTTTCATTGATATCGGAGAGCGATACGCCCAGCGCCTGCGCTTTTTCCTGGTCGACATCCAGTTTGAACTGCGGCGTATCTTCCAGCCCATTAGGCCGTACCCGCACCAGCTGATCCGGATGCTGTTTCACCATGCCCAGCAGTTGATTGCGCGCCTGCGTCAGGGCGGTATGACCTAGCCCGCCCTGGTCGATCAGCTCAAAGTCGAAGCCGGTGGCGGTACCCAGCTCAATAATGGCAGGCATGTTGAACGGGAAAACCATGGCGTCCTTGATCTGGCTGAAGGCCACGGTGGCTCGCTTGATGATGGACTCCACGCTGTTTTCATCACCGCTGCGCGCTTCCCAGGGTTTCAGGCTGACAAACGCCATGCCGGAGTTTTGTCCCTGACCGCTGAAGCTGAAGCCGTTAACGGTAAATACGCTGTCGACGTTAGCCTTCTCGTTATGCAGATAGTAGTCGGTCACGGTATCCAGCACTTTCTGTGTCCGCTCCTGGGTGGCGCCGGAGGGCAGCTGGATCATGGTCAGGAAGACCCCCTGGTCTTCATCGGGTAGAAAGGATGTCGGGAGACGCATAAACAGCACGGCCATTCCCACGACGATCAGCAGATAGATCACCAGGTAACGGCCGGTTCCACGCAAAATACCGCTGACGCTGTTGGTGTAGTGGTTAACGCTCTGGTCAAAGCGGGCGTTAAACCAGCCGAAGAAACCTTTTTTCTCATGGTGTTCGACCGAGGACGGCTTTAACAACGTGGCGCAGAGCGCTGGCGTCAGGACCAGGGCAACCAGCACGGAGAGCGCCATGGCGGAAACGATGGTGATCGAAAACTGGCGATAAATCGCGCCGGTGGAACCGCCGAAGAAGGCCATCGGCACGAATACCGCAGAGAGCACCATGGCGATACCCACCAGCGCCCCCTGGATCTGCGACATCGACTTTTCCGTCGCTTCTTTTGGCGAGAGTTTTTCCTCAACCATCACGCGCTCAACGTTTTCCACTACGACGATAGCGTCATCGACCAGCAGACCTATCGCCAGCACCATGCCAAACATCGTCAGGGTGTTGATGGAGTAGCCAAACATCGACAGTACGGCGAAGGTGCCCAACAGCACGACGGGCACGGCAATGGTCGGAATGAGCGTTGCGCGCATGTTCTGCAGGAACAGATACATGACAAGGAAGACGAGAATAATCGCTTCAAATAGCGTTTTGACCACTTCGTGAATAGAGATTTTAACGAAAGGGGTCGTATCGTACGGATAGACCACCTTCATTCCCTGGGGGAAGTAAGGCTGCAGTTCGGCTAGCTTCGCTTTAATCGCCGTGGCGGTATCCAGCGCGTTGGCGCCGGTCGCAAGCTTAATACCCAGACCAGAGGCGGGCTTACCGTTAATTCTGGCGACGACGTTGTAGTTCTCTCCGCCCAGCTCAATGCGGGCGACATCTTTCAGATGGACGACAGAGCCATCGGCATTGACCCGCAGCGTGACCTTGCCAAACTCCTGCGGATCTTTAAGCCGCGTCTGGGCAATGATCGACGCATTGAGCTGCTGGCCTTTTAGCGCTGGCGTACCGCCCAGCTGGCCGGCGGCGATCTGATCGTTCTGAACCTGCAGCGCATTAATGACATCCACTGGCGTCAGGTTGTATTTGTTCAACAGGTTGCCATCCAGCCAGATGCGCATGGCGTACTGTGCGCCAAACAGCTGGACATCGCCCACACCGTTGAGGCGGCTGATGGGATCTTTAACATTAGAGGCGACATAGTCGGAAATATCGTCCTGGGTAGTGACCGGGTTATCAGAGATAAAGCCGGCCACCAGCAGGAAGCTGCTGCTGGACTTTTCTACGCTAATTCCCTGCTGCTGGACTTCCTGAGGCAGCAGCGGGGTGGCCAGCTGCAGTTTGTTTTGCACCTGCACCTGGGCGATATCCGGATCGGTGCCGGACTTAAAGGTAAGCGTGATGGTTACTGAGCCGGCGGAATCGCTGGTCGACGACATATACATCAGGTTGTCGATACCGTTCATGTTCTGCTCAATAACCTGAGTGACCGTGTCCTGCACGGTCTGGGCATCCGCACCGGGATAGGTAGCGGAGATCGCCACCGCAGGGGGCGCTATCGTCGGATACTGCGCTATCGGCAACTGCAGAATGGCCAGACCTCCGGCAATCATCATGATGATCGCCAGCACCCAGGCAAAGACTGGTCGATGGATAAAAAACTTAGACATGGCTGGGTATCCTTATTGTGCGACCGGTGCCGCATGCTCCGCTTCTGCTTTCACGGTGACGCCTGGACGGACTTTCTGTAAGCCGCTGATAATCACCTTATCGCCCGGCTTCAGCCCGCTGGTGATAAGCCACTTATCGCCCACGGCCTGGGAAGCTACCACCTGACGGGTTTCAACCTGGTTTTTGTCATTCACCAGCATGACGGAGGCATCGCCCCGCGGCGTACGGGTCACCCCCTGCTGCGGCACCAGGATGGCCTGCGGATCGGTGCCTTCATCGATGCGGGCGCGAACGAACATTCCCGGCAGCAGGACATGCTGTGGGTTAGGGAAGATAGCGCGCAGGGTAATTGAGCCTGTACTTTCATCGACAGTCACGTCGGAGAACTGCAGCGAACCCTTAAGCGGATAGGCCTGACCGTTCTCCATCACCAGCTCAACGCTTTTGGTGTCGCCGCCGCGTTGCAGGCTTTCCTGCTTAAGGCGCATGAAGTCATTGCTGGATTCCGTCACGTCGACGTAGATCGGATCGAGCTGCTGGACGGTAGCCAGGGCATCCGACTGACCGTTGGTGACCAACGCTCCCTCGGTGACGCTCGATTTACCGATGCGTCCGCTAATGGGAGAAGTCACTTTGGTGTAGGCCAGGTTGATGCGGGCGCTTTCCACGGAGGCTTTGGTGGCGATGACGTCAGCGTCGGCCTGGCGGGCGGTGGCCACCGCCTGATCGTATTCCTGCTGACTGATATACTTGGTGCCCAGCAGCGGAACGTAGCGTTTCACCGTTAAGTGGGCGATGGCGGCTGCGGCTTCGGCTTTTGCCTCATCGCCCTTGGCGCTGTTCCACGCCGCCTGGTAGGTTGCCGGATCGATCTGATAGAGCGACTGGCCTGCTTCGACATCGCTTCCTTCAACAAAGTTACGCTTCAGGATGATACCGCTTACCTGAGGGCGGACTTCCGCCACGCGAAAAGCTGAAGTTCGGCCTGGCAGTTCGGTGGTGACCGACAGCGGCGCGCTGTTCACGACATGGACCGTCACCTGCGGCGCCTGGGCATGGGGTTGCGGGTTGTCCGAATTATCGCAGCCGGTAAGCAATAAGGCCGAGATAATTAAACCGGATAAAAGTGTCACTCTGGCGTGAGTTGTCATGGCGGTTCCTTATAGATTACGTGCCAAATTCGGCGGCGAATCTGTGAAAGAAAGAGGGAATTAAAAAGCAGTTTGCCATCCTACAAATAAACGCCGCTGGATGTAAGGGATACTTATTTTTGAGCAATCAGCAAGGCACGCAAAAACAAAAAAGCGCGCAGGATTTTTTTGCTATTTACCTCAATTGTAAAACTTAATAAATAGACATCAATTCAGTGAATGGGTTATTTATTAATATTCTTTTGGGTAATTTATTTGGCGGCAGCTTCAGAATTAACTTGTCTGCATTTTTGCTAAAAAATATTCCATGACAAATGTTAGGTTAAGCGATCTTCAGAAAATCCTGAATAACCTGTCTGACGGGAAGGGGCTTGTATGGCTAGAAAAACGAAAGAAGAGGCGCTACGCACGCGGCAGCTCCTGATTGAGTCCGCGATCCAGCAGTTCGCCCTGCGGGGAGTGACCAATACAACCCTGACGGATATTGCTGATGCGGCGGGAGTGACCCGCGGCGCCGTATACTGGCATTTTGCCAGTAAGACCGAGCTGTTTAATGAAATGTGGCAGCAGCAGCCACCGCTCAGGGATTTGATTCAGCATAGCCTCGTAGCAGAGAATGAACAGGAGCCGTTAAATGCATTGCGCGAGCGGTTTATTACCGGGCTCCGCTATATTGCTGCGAATCCTCGCCAGCGTGCGCTGATGCAAATTCTTTATCAGCGCTGCGAGTTTGCCAATGATATGCTTTCGGAAAACGAAATTCGCCAGCGGATTGGCTTTAATTATTCGCTGATTGGCGGCATGCTTCAGTGCTGTGTGCGTAACAATATATTGCCAGCCGAAACAAATATTGAAGTGATATTAATTGTTTTACACAGCGCCTTTTCCGGACTGATTAAAAACTGGCTGCTCGATCCGCAACGCTTCGATCTTTATCAGCAGGCGCCTGCGCTGGTGGATAATATTATGGCGGTAGTCTGTGCTGCTCATGTATCGGAGGCGCCGGTACTGCGGGCGGTGAATCAGTGATGTGTCCCGCTGTCGCAGGTAATAAAAAAGGCGCTTCCCCATGCCGAAGAGCGCCTTTTATATCAAGCAAGCAACTGACTAGTATCAGTTCATGCCGTATTTTTTCAGTTTTTTACGCAGCGTACCGCGGTTGATGCCCATCATCAGGGCAGCGCGGGTCTGGTTACCACGGGTGTATTGCATCACCATGTCCAACAGGGGCTGTTCAACTTCAGCCAGTACCAGCTCATACAGGTCATTCACATCCTGACCGTTCAGTTGAGCAAAATAGTTCTTCAGTGCCTGTTTAACCGAGTCACGCAGGGGCTTTTGAGTTACCTGATCCTGAGAGTTAACGGTAGAAACGGTCAGTACGTCAGAATTTACGCGTTGTTCGAACATAGTTCTGTCAGCTCTTTATTTCTATTACGCAAAATTTTCGAAGTATGCCTCCAACGCCTCCAGCTGTTCGCTGGCATCCTCAATGGCGTTGAATGTGCGCCGAAACTGGTCATCTGGAGCATGTTCCTGAAGATACCAGGAGACGTGTTTACGCGCGATTCGGTACCCTTTTGCCTGACCATAAAAGTCATGCAATTCCCGAACGTGCGCACAAAGCAAGCGCTTAACCTCTGCCAGCGGCAGCGGGGGCAGCAGCTCTCCAGTGTCCAGATAATGCTGGATTTCCCGAAAGATCCAGGGTCTTCCCTGAGCTGCACGGCCTATCATCAGGGCATCAGCCCCTGTATAGTCGAGCACAGCTCTGGCTTTAAGCGGGTCAGTAATGTCGCCATTCGCGATAATCGGAATGGAAACTTTCTGCTTAACTGCCCGAATACTGTCGTATTCAGCGTCTCCGTTAAACAAGCAGGCGCGGGTGCGTCCGTGAATAGTCAGAGCCTGAATGCCACACTCTTCGGCCAGTTGGGCAATCTCTACGCAGTTACGATGTTCCGGTTCCCAACCGGTGCGAATCTTGAGAGTCACAGGAACGTCCACCGCATTCACGACCGCCGTCAGGATCGACTTCACCTGGTCGGGGTACTGCAAGAGGGCTGAACCTGCAAGCTTGCGATTCACCTTTTTCGCCGGGCATCCCATATTGATATCAATAATCTGGGCGCCGCTTTCCACGTTAATCCGCGCGGCGGCAG
Source organism: Klebsiella sp. 2-CIP_Kleb. (assembly GCF_050378715.1). NCBI lineage: Bacteria > Pseudomonadati > Pseudomonadota > Gammaproteobacteria > Enterobacterales > Enterobacteriaceae > Klebsiella > Klebsiella sp. 2-CIP_Kleb. The sequence goes on along the minus strand of NZ_JBNRLG010000007.1, from coordinate 305,546 downwards.
CCATCTCTTCCGGCACGCTACCGGCGATTTGCACGGTACGAATACCGGGCTCATCAATATGCACCATCCGTAAACGGGACTTGTCGCTCTCCCACACCTGTGGGTTAGAGGACATCATCTCGGAAACGGTTAAACCCGCTCCCATCTCGTAGCACAGCGTCCGGAATGGTCTGTCAGTAATGCCAGCCATGGGCGCTGCGATCAGGCGATTTCTGAGCTGGTGGTGTCCGATGCGCATGAGTTAAGAAATGACCATACTGTGACTGCAAGGCGGCGTATATTACGCATTTTTTGCACGAGATGAAAGGCCAAACTTTGAGCAATCCTCTGTTGCAGATCAATGAATCCGGGACTAACGTAAAAGGGATGAATAAATACTTATATTAATCATTGATTTAATGGCTGATGGATAATTTGTGTCCATTTATAAAATCATAAAACTTCTCGATTTTTCTTAGACAAACTCGCTACCGGGCGATATAAAACGCTGTTTTTATAGTCAAAAAAGTGCTCTGTAGTGCGATCTGCCTCTCATTTCCTGGCATTATTTGGTGGCTACTGGAAACAAAAATGCGGCCCACAGGCCGCATTGCACTTAGTTTTTCCGGCCGGTGATCCGGCACCACTCCTCTTTCTCGACCACCGGGTCAAGGGTGAAGATATCGGCGTAGGCTTCACAGACGCTCTCCGCCTGGCTGGCAAGGATGCCGGAAAGCCCCAGCAAACCGCCTGAAACGGGCAGGACGCTGATTAACGGCGCCAGCTCACGTAACGGGCCAGCCAGGATATTGGCGACCACGACGTCGGCTTTCATCGACTCGGGCTGGTCCTGAGGAAGATAGAGCTCCAGACGCTCAGAGACGCCGTTACGCTGTGCGTTATCGCGGCTGGCCTGAATAGCCTGCGGGTCGATATCAATGCCGATCGCTTTTGCGGCTCCCAGCTTCAGCGCGGCAATCGCCAGGATGCCGGAACCGCAGCCGAAATCAATGACCGTTTTTCCGTTGAGGTCGAGTCCATCGAGCCACTGCAGGCACAGGGATGTCGTCGGGTGCGTGCCGGTACCGAAGGCCAGACCCGGATCGAGCATCACGTTGACGGCATTTTCATCCGGAACGTCGCGCCAGCTCGGGCAGATCCACAGCCGCTCACCGAAGCGCATCGGATGGAAGTTATCCATCCATTCCCGCTCCCAGTCTTTATCTTCCAGCTGCTCGATCTTATGCGCGAATCCGGCGCCCAGCAGCGGGTGCTGCTCCAGTTGGGCAACGACCGCTTTCATATCGGTTTCGGCATCGAACAGGCCGATCACGTCGGTGTCGCCCCACAGCCGGGTTTCCCCGGGTAACGGCTCAAATACCGGCGTATCGTGCGTATCCTGGAAGGTGATCGAGACCGATCCGGCCTCCATCAGCGCATCGCTAAGATCTTCAGCGTTCGCGCCGGTGGTATTTAGTTTCAGTTGGATCCATGGCATAGCAAAACTCTTTATTTATCAGTAGTCAAAATAGGTGGCTGTGGTGCGGGACGGCCGAAACGATTCCCTGCCACAAACGCCAGTAAACTCAGCAGCAGCGCGGGAACGATCGGATGGAAGCCGAGAAACTGCACTTTCAGCGTGGCAAGTACGGCATACAGTACACCACCCACGATCATCGCGCTCAGCGCGCCAGCCGCGTTGGCACGTTCCCAATACAGGCCCAGCACCAGCGGCCACAGAAAGACGGCTTCCAGGCCGCCGAAGGCCAGCAGGTTCAGCCAGATAATCATCTCTGGCGGTCGCCAGGCCGCGAGCAGCAGCAGGACACCCAACAGGAGCGTAATGCCGGCGGACATGCGTTTTAGCCGCTTTTCGTTAGTCGCCTGATCCGGACGCCAGTTCAGATACAGATCCTTGATGATCGTAGCGGAACTTTGCAGAAGTTGGGCATTGATCGTCGACATAATCGCCGCCATCGGCGCGGCCAGAAAGATCCCTGCCGCAAAGGGCGGGAGCACTTTGACCATCAGCGTCGGGATCACCAGATCCGGTACGGTGAGGTCAGGGATCACCGCCCGACCTAACGCGCCGGCCAGGTGCATGCCAAACATCAGGATCGCCACCACGATGGTGCCGATAATGATGCCGCGATGCACGGCTTTGCTGTCTTTGTAGGAGATACAGCGCACGGCGGTATGCGGGAGGCCTATCACGCCGAAGCAGACCAGCACCCAAAACGAGGCCATAAAGGTTGGCGAGAGGATATCTTCCGCCCCCTGAGGGGACACCAGCTTGACATCGATCGACTGCAGGGTCTCTACCGCATGGCCAATCCCGCCGGCGGCGTGGATCACCCCCACCAGCAGCACGATCGTGCCGATCAGCATCACCATGCCCTGCATGGTGTCGTTGAGCACGCTGGCGCGAAAGCCGCCATAAGCGGTATACAGCGCGATGCTGATGCCGAAGATCAGCAGACCGGTATCGTAGGGAATACCCGCAGCCGTCTCCAGCAGGCGGGCACCGCCGATAAACTGGACGGTCATGGCGCCAACGAAGGCTACCAGCAGACTCAGGCTGGCCAGCCAGACCAGCAGACGACTCTGGTAGCGCGCAAACAGCATGTCATTGAGGGTGACGGCGTTGTAACGGCGCGCAAGAATGGCGAATTTTTTTCCCAGTACGCCCAGCGACAGCCAGATGGCGGGAAGCTGGATCATTGCCAGCAGCACCCAGCCCAGGCCGTATTTATAGGCGGCGCCGGGTCCGCCGATAAATGAGCTGGCGCTGATATAGGTGGCGGTTAGCGTCATGGCCAGCACGAAGCCGCCCATCGAGCGGCTGCCGAGAAAGTACTCATTCAGAAAGCTTCCTGAGGCTCGTTTTCGCATGGCGTAAAGGGATAAGCCGAACACCACCACCAGATAGGCGATCAGGGGAATAATGACCTCAAACTGCATCATCGTCCTCCAGAGGAATGTCGCGAAAAACCAGTTTGACCATCGCCCAGCACAGCAGAATAAACAGCAGCGGAACCAGCAGGCAGGCCATTTCAAACCAGTGGGGCAGGCCGGTAAAACCGATAGCCACCCCCGGCAGATAGGCGGCGGCCAGCCAGGCGGCAAGATAGAGAAGGGTCAGCCACAGCGCCCAGCGCGCTTCTTTGTGGGCCTGAACAAAGCGTTTGTCCATTTTTTGTCCCTTGAGGATGAAGAAAGCGGGGATTGTACCGCATGGTATAGATGAGGAGAGAGAAAAAGAAAAAAGGCCGGAAAATCCGGCCTTTTGCTGAGAATGCAGAATTATTTTTCCTGCAAGCCGAGTTTTTTCTCCAGATAGTGGATGTTGGTGCCACCATGCTGGAAGTTCTCGTCGCTCATAATGCGCATCTGCAGATCGACGTTGGTCTTGATGCCATCGATGATCAGCTCCTGCAGCGCATTCTTCATGCGGGCAATCGCCACGTCACGGCTTTCGCCGTAGCAGATCAGTTTGCCGATCATGGAGTCATAGTACGGCGGTACGGTGTAACCGGCGTAAATATGGGACTCCCAGCGCACGCCAAAGCCGCCCGGCGCGTGGAAACGGGTAATTTTACCCGGGCTCGGCAGGAAGGTGTTCGGGTCTTCGGCGTTGATACGGCATTCCACCGCATGGCCGCGAACCACCACTTCATCCTGCTTGATGGACAGCGGCTGACCGGCTGCGATACGCAGCTGCTCTTTGATCAGGTCAACGCCGGTGATCATTTCAGTTACCGGATGCTCTACCTGGATACGGGTGTTCATTTCAATGAAGTAGAACTCGCCGTTTTCGAACAGGAACTCAAAGGTACCCGCCCCGCGGTAGCCGATATCGACACAGGCTTTCGCGCAACGCTCGCCGATGTAGCGACGCAGTTCCGGGGTGATGCCCGGCGCCGGCGCTTCTTCGACCACTTTCTGGTGACGGCGCTGCATGGAGCAGTCACGTTCAGCCAGATAGATAGCGTTACCCTGACCGTCCGCCAGCACCTGAATTTCGATGTGACGCGGGTTTTCCAGGTATTTCTCCATGTAGACCATGTCGTTGTTGAAAGCCGCTTTGGCTTCCGCTTTGGTCATGGAGATGGACTGGGCCAGTTCAGCATCGCTGCGCACAACGCGCATACCGCGACCGCCGCCGCCGCCGGAGGCCTTGATGATCACCGGATAGCCGATGCGTTTGGCATGGGCGCGGTTAGCGTCCATGTCGTCGGTCAGCGGGCCGTCAGAACCGGGTACGGTCGGGACGCCGGCTTTTTTCATGGCGGTGATCGCGGACACTTTGTCGCCCATCAGGCGGATAGTGTCGGCTTTCGGGCCGATGAAGATAAAGCCGGAGCGCTCAACCTGCTCAGCAAAGTTGGCGTTCTCAGAGAGGAAGCCATACCCCGGGTGAATTGCTACCGCGCCGGTGATCTCAGCGGCGCTGATGATAGCCGGGATGTTCAGATAGCTTTTTACGGACGGAGCCGGACCGATGCAGACCGTCTCATCCGCTAACAATACGTGTTTTAGATCGCGATCCGCGGTGGAATGCACAGCAACGGTCTTGATGCCCAGTTCTTTACAGGCACGCAGGATGCGCAGTGCGATCTCGCCACGGTTAGCGATGACAATTTTATCCAGCATGTTCGCCTCGTTACTCGATAACTACCAGCGGCTCGTCGAATTCTACCGGTTGGCCGCTTTCGATCAGAATGGCTTTCACCACGCCGGCTTTGTCGGCTTCGATCTGGTTCATCATTTTCATCGCTTCGACGATGCACAGGGTGTCGCCCACGTTAACTTTCTGGCCAACTTCCACAAACGCTTTCGCGTCCGGGCTTGGCGTACGATAGAAAGTACCAACCATCGGGGAACGTACGATGTGACCACTGATTTCCGCTTTTGCCGGCGCTTCTGCTGCTGCAGCTGGCGCGGCAGCCGCGGCGGCAGGTGCCTGAGGCTGCATCATCGGCGCAGCATAAGCCTGCTGCATAACCGGATAGCTTGCGGCCGGTGCAGAGCGGCTGATGCGAACAGACTCTTCGCCTTCAGAAATTTCCAGTTCGGAGATACCTGATTCTTCAACCAGCTCGATCAGTTTTTTAATCTTACGAATATCCATGAGTGGGTTCCGTACTCTTTGTTTAGTGTGATTGTGACAGGCGTTTTACCGCCGTCTGTAAAGCGTATGAATAGCCGTCCGCCCCCAGTCCGCAGATAACGCCAGCGGCGATATCTGACAGATACGAATGCTGGCGGAAGGGTTCGCGTGCATGCACATTGCTCAGGTGAATCTCGATAAACGGGATGTTCACGGCAAGCAACGCGTCACGGATTGCTACGCTGGTATGCGTGAACGCGGCCGGATTAATCAGGATATAGTCCACGTTGTCTTTAGCCTGATGAATTCGGTCGATTAACGCATGCTCCGCGTTGGACTGCAGGTGATCCAGGCTCACATTCAGCGCCGCTGCTTCAGATGTTAAATGGTTAACAATCTCATCCAGCATGAGAGATCCATACTTCTCTGGCTCGCGGGTACCGAGCATGTTAATGTTTGGACCATTCAAAAGCAAAATGTGAAACTTGTCTGCCATCGTGTGGCCATCTCCTGCCATTTTCGGGTAAAAAACAACATATACCTTCAATGCGCCCTTGTCACCTTTTCAGGGTCAGAAAACCCTGTCAGGAAAGCCAAAGTCGCACATTATAACGATTTCGTAGCAATTGGCAGCTAAATACTGGTCTTATCAGGGAAGATTATCAACCGCTATCTTAAAAAGAGTCGCGGTTGATAAAGGATCTGCGGGAAACTGCACATTACCGGATTCAGCGCCACCACTGGCGAAACTTCTTGTAACGCCATGCCAGGAGCGCGACTGCCAGCAGGGCATAAATGATGGGCTGCGGTGAGAGGATCTTCACTGACCACAGGTAGTGAATCGGCGCGAGGATCGCCACCAGATAGACGAAGTTGTGTAAAAGTTGCCAACGGCGGCCCAGTTTTCGCTGCATCGCCTGCGTCGACGTCGCCGCCAGCGCCAGCAGGATCGCCCAACTGACCATGCCTAACGTCAGATAGGGGCGGTTGATAATCTCCGAGCCCAGTAGCGCCAGATTGTTAATGCCCAGCTCCAGCAGGGTATAGCTGGTCAGGTGCAGGGTCGCCCAGGCGAAACACCATAAACCTAACAGGCGGCGAACGCGAATCAATAATGGCTGTTTCGCGTAGCGCGCCAGCGGGGAGACCAGCAGCGTCGCCAGCAGAAACTTCAGCGCCATCCTGCCGGTAAAATGCTGGATATCCTTGGCCGGATCGGCGCTAAAGTAGCCCTGGTGCCCGGCCCAGAATAACCAGACCAGCGGCAAAAACCCCGCCAGATGAAGTAAAACCTTCAACCAGGCGATCTGTTTGACGGTGAAACGCACTAGAAGTTCTCCCGCAGATTCATGCCGCGATACAGCGACGCCACCTCGTCGGCATAGCCGTTAAACAGCAGCGTCGGTTGACGTTTCACATCGAGCACGCCGCCGGCACCGATAAACCGCTCGCTAGCCTGTGACCAGCGGGGGTGATCGACGTGCGGATTGACGTTGGCGAAGAAGCCGTATTCGTCCGGCGCCGCGAGGTTCCAGGTGGTCGGTGGCCGCTCGCGGGTCAGTTCAATGCTGACGATGGATTTAATGCCTTTGAAACCGTACTTCCACGGCACGGTAAGGCGGACCGGCGCGCCGTTTTGCGGCGGCAGCGCTTTGCCATACACCCCGACGGTGAGCAGCGTCAGCGGGTGCAGCGCTTCATCCAGCCGCAACCCCTCCACGTAAGGGTAAGCGAGCCCGCCGCCGATAAACCGATCTTTCTGCCCGGGCATTTGATCCGGGGCATAGAGGGTTTTGAAGGCCACATAGCGCGCGTTGCTGGTGGGCTCCACCAGCGCCAACAGCTTATGCAGCGGGAAGCCGACCCAGGGGACCACCATCGACCAGGCTTCCACGCAGCGCATACGGTAAATACGCTCTTCCAGCGGGAAGCGTTTGGTCAGATCGTCATGGTCAAGGGTCAGCGGCTTCGCCACCTCACCGCCGATGGTCAACGTCCAGGGATCGGTGCGCAGGCTACCCGCGTTCGCCGCCGGATCGGCTTTATCGAGGCCGAATTCATAAAAGTTATTGTAGCCGGAGACTTTATTTTCCGGAGTAAGCGTCAGGTTAGCCTGCCATTCAGCGGGTTTAGCAAAGTCCAGGGCCTTGCCCGCCGGGGCTGGCGGACGGTCGTGGCCTTTAAACCAGTCCAGCAGGTCGGCCTGTGCGGCGGCGGGAAGCGAAAGGGCGGTCGCGCTGATGCCCAGCATTTTCAGCACCTGGCGCCGCTGGAGCATAAAAACGGATTCGGCCGTGACGTCGGCTTCCGTCAGTTTTTTTCTTTTCATGGTGTCCTCCGTCATGCGTTTCCCTAAGCATGACGGAGGCGGCGATGAATCGCGAATATGTCACGAAAAATTGCACATTAGGCGCATTCGCCACCGCCGAAGCTGGGGCGCGGTCGTCCAGGAATCATCGGAAAGTGGCGCAAGACGTTTCCTTTAACGCGCCTGACCCGGCATCTTTAGCAGGGGAAAAAAGCGGGCGGGAGGCTGGCAGGATGGAAAATTAGCAATAATGTGCGCCGCTGGCGCGGGTTTGCCATCCAGCGTCTAAAATTAAAGCGCTTCTGGCGCAGGCCGCAGGCGGGCGGCGTTTGGCAAATTTTTTCTGCCGACTATACTCGCTATCGGCATACTTTCGCCGATAATACGCATTCCATTGCCAGACTCGCCATCTTTGATAGTATGCGTCGCGCTTTAAAAGGTTAATGCTAGCGTCAAGGCGCGCGCCGGCACGGGAGCCTGATGGTTCATCGGGCAGTCATTCACTCGCGGAGTTAACACAGGGATGCGATTAACGACGAAGTTCTCAGCCTTTATCACGCTGCTAACTAGCCTGACCATCTTTGTCACGCTGATTGGCGCTTCGCTGAGTTTTTACAACGGCATTGAGAACAAGGTCGAAAACCGGGTTCAGGCGGTGGCGACCATGCTGGATAACAGGCTCATCACCACCTCTTTTGATAAGCTTGAGCCGCAGCTGGATGAGCTGATGACGCCGATAGAGATCGTGCATATCGATTTCATGCTTAACGGTAAACCGCTCTACAGCCACTCCCGAACCGACAGCTACCGCCCGCTGGGCAGTCATGAGCAATTCCGTGAGATCACGGTCCCGTCGTTGAAACATCCCGGTATCACCCTGCATCTGGTCTACGTTGACCCGATGGTGAACTATTTCCGTTCGCTGTCAATCACCGCCCCGCTGTCGATCTCCATCGGCTTCATGGTGGTGATTATTTTCTTCGCCGTCCGCTGGATACGCCGCCAGCTGGCAGGTCAGGAACTGCTTGAGCTTCGTTCCACGCGCATCCTGAGCGGCGAGCGCGGGCCGCAGGTGCGCGGGTCAGTCTATGAATGGCCTGCCAGCACCAGTAGCGCGCTGGATATGCTGCTGTCGGAGCTGCAATTCGCCAGCGATCAGCGCAGCCGGATGGATACGCTGATTCGCTCCTATGCGGCACAGGATTCCAAAACCGGGCTGAACAATCGCCTGTTTTTTGACAATCAGTTGGCCACGCTGCTCGAAGATCAGGAGAAGGTGGGGGCGTACGGCATCGTGATGATGATCCGTCTGCCGGAGTTTGATCTGCTGCGGGACAACTGGGGACGAGCGGCGGCCGAAGAACATTACTTCACGCTAATCAACCTGCTCTCTACCTTTATTATGCGTTACCCTGGCGCGCTGCTGGCCCGCTATCACCGTAGCGACTTCGCCGTGCTGCTGCCGCACCGCACGTTAAAAGAGGCGGATAGCATCGCTGGACTGTTGCTGAAGGCCATGGACGCGCTGCCTCCGACGCGCATTCTCGATCGTGACGATATGATGCATATCGGCATCTGTTCTTTCCGCAGTGGACAATCGGCGGCGCAAGTGATGGAACATGCTGAAGCAGCAACGCGCAACGCGGTGCTGCAGGGCAGCAACAGCTGGTCGGTCTATGACGATACCCTTCCGGAGAAAGGCCGCGGCAACGTTCGCTGGCGGACGCTGATCGAACAGATGCTGAGCCGCGGCGGGCCGCGGTTGTATCAGAAACCCGCCGTCACTCGCGATGGCCGGGTGCATCACCGTGAACTGATGTCGCGGATGTACGACGGTAAGGAAGAGGTGATCGCCGCCGAGTATATGCCGATGGTGCTGCAGTTTGGCCTGGCGGAGGAGTATGACCGCCTGCAGGTGACGCGCCTGCTGCCATTTTTAGGCTTCTGGCCCGAGGAGAATCTGGCGCTCCAGCTGTCGGTGGAGTCGCTGATCCGTCCGCGATTCCAGCGCTGGCTGCGTGATGCTCTGATGCAGTGTGAAAAATCGCAGCGTCAGCGGATTATTTTTGAACTTGCTGAGGCAGATGTTTGTCAATATATCGGCCGTCTGCAGCCGGTTATGCGGTTGGTTAACGCGCTTGGCGTTCGGGTGGCGGTGGTTCAGGCAGGGTTAACCCTGGTGGGAACTAGCTGGATCAAGCAGCTGGATGCGGAGCTGATCAAACTGCATCCGGGGCTGGCGCGCAATATCGAAAAGCGCAGCGAGAACCAGCTGCTGGTGCAAAGCCTGGTGGAAGCCTGTAAAGGCATGCCTATGCAAGTTTTTGCGACGGGCGTACGCAGCCGCAGCGAGTGGCTGGTACTGTCCCAATGCGGTGTCACGGGCGGGCAGGGGGAATTTTTTGCCGCCTCACAGCCACTTGACACAAATGTGAAAAAATATTCGCAAAGATACTCGGTTTGATCTGCCGTTTAGCGTGATTTCACGTAGAATAACGCGCGCCATCGTGAAGGGGGTGTGCTTGTCTACCTGCCGGATCATCGCAATGTAAATGCCAGTGACCCTCCTTTGACAGGTTACAAATTCAGGCGTGGAGCGCTGCTGAAGATTTCAGCAATGAACGGAGTCGGAAAAATTTGTAACAAAGGAAATGAACTGCACTAATTTTCACCGCAGCAGGTGATTTTTGCGCCTTGTCGCTGCTGCGTGTGGTTGGTAAAGTAAGCGGATTTTGTTTTCCGCCCCAGCTTTCAGGATTATCCCTTAGTATGTTAAAAAAATTTCGTGGCATGTTTTCCAATGACCTGTCCATTGACCTGGGTACCGCGAATACCCTTATTTACGTAAAAGGACAAGGCATCGTATTGAATGAGCCTTCCGTGGTGGCCATTCGTCAGGATCGTGCCGGATCGCCGAAAAGCGTCGCCGCCGTGGGTCATGAAGCGAAGCAGATGCTCGGCCGTACCCCGGGTAATATCGCGGCGATTCGCCCGATGAAGGACGGCGTTATCGCTGACTTCTTCGTGACGGAAAAGATGCTGCAGCACTTTATCAAACAAGTGCACAGCAACAGCTTTATGCGCCCGAGCCCGCGCGTACTGGTCTGCGTGCCGGTTGGCGCCACCCAGGTTGAGCGTCGTGCTATCCGTGAATCCGCGCAGGGCGCAGGCGCTCGCGAAGTGTTCCTGATTGAAGAACCGATGGCGGCCGCGATCGGCGCTGGCCTGCCGGTTTCTGAAGCGACCGGTTCCATGGTGGTGGATATCGGCGGCGGTACCACCGAGGTGGCGGTTATCTCCCTGAACGGCGTGGTTTACTCTTCTTCCGTGCGTATCGGCGGCGACCGTTTCGACGAAGCCGTCATCAATTACGTGCGTCGTAACTACGGCTCCCTGATCGGTGAAGCGACCGCTGAGCGTATCAAACATGAAATCGGTTCGGCTTACCCGGGCGATGAAGTGCGTGAAATTGAAGTGCGCGGCCGTAACCTGGCGGAAGGCGTGCCACGCGGTTTCACCCTGAACTCAAACGAAATTCTTGAAGCGCTGCAGGAGCCGCTGACCGGCATCGTGAGCGCGGTCATGGTTGCCCTTGAGCAGTGCCCGCCGGAACTGGCGTCTGATATCTCCGAGCGCGGGATGGTTCTCACCGGCGGTGGTGCGCTGCTGCGCAACCTGGACCGTCTGTTAATGGAAGAAACCGGTATTCCAGTCGTGGTTGCTGAAGATCCGCTGACCTGCGTAGCGCGTGGCGGCGGCAAGGCGCTGGAAATGATCGACATGCACGGCGGCGACTTGTTTAGCGAAGAGTAGTCAGCCTGAAGGTCCGGGGTGGCTTACGCGCTGCCCCAGGTCTTTACTGACACGAGAATACGCATAGCCTATGAAGCCAATTTTTAGCCGTGGCCCCTCGCTACAGATTCGCCTTATTCTGGCGGTGCTGGTGGCGCTTGGCGTGATTATCGCCGACAGCCGCCTGGGTACGTTCAGTCAAATCAGAACGTACATGGATACAGCCGTCAGCCCTTTCTACTTTGTCTCTAATGGTCCCCGGGAACTGCTCGACAGCGTATCGCAGACGCTGGCTACCCGTGACCAGCTCGAACTGGAAAACCGCGCGCTGCGTCAGGAGCTGTTGTTGAAAAACAGCGATCTGCTGATGCTGGGCCAGTACAAGCAGGAGAACGCACGCCTGCGTGAACTGCTTGGCTCGCCGCTGCGCCAGGACGAGCAAAAAATGGTGACCCAGGTCATCTCAACGGTCAACGACCCCTACAGCGATCAGGTGGTTATCGATAAGGGCAGCGTCAACGGCGTCTACGAAGGCCAGCCGGTTATCAGCGATAAAGGCGTGGTGGGGCAGGTCGTGGCGGTAGCGAAAATGACCAGCCGGGTACTGCTGATCTGTGATGCCACCCATGCGTTGCCGATCCAGGTCCTGCGTAACGACATTCGCGTCATTGCCGCCGGTAACGGCTGCACCGACGACCTCCAGCTTGAGCATCTGCCGGCCAATACCGATATTCGCGTCGGCGATGTGCTGGTGACCTCCGGTCTTGGCGGCCGTTTCCCGGAAGGGTACCCGGTTGGGGTTGTCTCTTCAGTGAAACTGGACACCCAGCGCGCCTACACGGTGATCCAGGCGCGTCCGACGGCCGGTCTGCAGCGTTTGCGCTATCTGTTGCTGCTGTGGGGCGCCGATCGCAATGGCGCTAACCCGATGACTCCGGAAGAGGTTCATCGCGTGGCTAACGAACGCCTGATGCAGATGATGCCGCAGGTGTTGCCTGCGCCGGATGCGATGGGGCCGCAGATGCCGGCGCCCGCCACCGGGCTGACGCCGTCTCAGCCGTCGCAGCCTGCAGGGGGGCAATAGTGGCAAGTTACCGTAGCCAGGGACGCTGGGTTATCTGGCTCTCGTTTCTTATCGCGCTATTGCTGCAAATTATGCCCTGGCCGGCGGACATCAGCGTTTTCCGGCCCAACTGGGTATTATTGATCCTGCTGTACTGGATCCTCGCGCTGCCGCACCGGGTGAACGTGGGGACGGGCTTCGTGATGGGGGCTATTCTTGATCTCATCAGCGGCTCGACGCTGGGCGTTCGCGCGCTGTCCTTAAGCATCGTCGCCTATCTGGTGGCGCTGAAGTATCAGCTGTTCCGTAACCTGGCGCTGTGGCAACAGGCGCTGGTGGTCATGCTGTTATCCCTCGCCGTGGATATCATTGTTTTCTGGGCAGAGTTTTTAGTGATCAACGTCTCTTTCCGTCCGGAAGTATTCTGGAGTAGTGTAGTAAACGGTATCCTCTGGCCATGGCTCTTCCTGCTGATGCGTAAAGTGCGTCAGCAATTTGCAGTGCAATAAGGTTGATATGACAACTCTGTATCTTGCTTCTGGTTCCCCGCGTCGGCAGGAACTGCTGACTCAGCTTGGTCTCGCGTTCGAGCGTCTGGTTCCTGGTATCGAGGAGCAGCGCCAGCCGCAGGAGAGCGCACAGCACTATGTCGTCCGTCTGGCGCGTGAAAAGGCGCAGGCCGGAGTGGCGCTGGCATCGCGGGATTTGCCGGTGTTGGGAGCGGATACGATTGTTATTTTGAACGGCGAAGTGCTGGAAAAACCGCGCGACGCCGAACACGCTGCAGCGATGCTGCGCCTGCTTTCCGGCCAAACCCATCAGGTCATGACCGCGGTGGCGCTGGCGGATAAGCAGCAGACGTTGGATTGTCTGGTGGTCACGGAAGTGACCTTCCGAACGCTCAGCGAGCAGGATATCGCCGATTATGTGGCCAGCGGCGAGCCTTTAGATAAAGCAGGTGCATACGGTATTCAAGGGTTGGGTGGCTGCTTCGTCAGGAAGATTAATGGCAGCTATCACGCCGTAGTCGGCTTACCGCTGGTGGAAACGTATGAGTTGCTCAGTAACTTTAACTCACTGCGTAAAGAAAAGGGATAAAGATGACGGCTGAATTATTAGTGAACGTAACGCCATCCGAAACGCGCGTTGCGTATATTGATGGCGGTATTCTGCAGGAAATCCATATTGAGCGTGAAGCGCGACGCGGAATAGTAGGCAATATCTACAAAGGTCGTGTTAGCCGAGTGCTGCCGGGAATGCAGGCGGCTTTTGTAGATATTGGTCTGGATAAGGCGGCGTTCCTCCACGCCTCCGATATCATGCCGCATACCGAATGCGTTGCCGGTGAGGAGCAAAAGCAGTTTACCGTGCGCGATATTTCGGAGCTGGTGCGTCAGGGCCAGGACCTGATGGTTCAGGTGGTTAAAGATCCGCTCGGTACCAAAGGCGCGCGTCTGACCACCGATATTACCCTGCCTTCCCGCTATCTGGTTTTTATGCCAGGCGCCTCCCACGTGGGGGTCTCTCAGCGGATTGAAAGCGAAGCCGAGCGCGAGCGGCTGAAAAAGGTCGTGGCAGAGTACTGCGACGAGCAGGGCGGGTTTATCATTCGCACCGCCGCGGAAGGGGTCCACGAGCAGGAGATGGCCGCCGATGCCGCCTATCTTAAGCGCGTATGGACCAAAGTGATGGAGCGCAAAAAGCGCAACCAGACCCGCTATCAGCTGTACGGCGAGCTGGCCCTGGCTCAGCGCGTGCTGCGGGATTTTGCCGATGCGCATCTCGATCGTATTCGCGTCGACTCGCGGCTGACCTATGAGGCGCTGCTGGAATTTACCGCCGAATATATTCCGGAAATGACCAGCAAGCTGGAACACTACAGCGGCCGTCAGCCGATATTCGATCTCTTTGACGTTGAGAACGAAATTCAGCGCGCGCTGGAGCGTAAAGTCGAGCTCAAGTCCGGGGGCTATCTGATCATCGACCAGACCGAGGCGATGACCACCATCGATATCAACACCGGGGCGTTTGTTGGGCACCGCAATCTTGACGATACTATCTTCAATACCAATATCGAAGCCACCCAGGCGATAGCCCGCCAGCTGCGTTTGCGTAACCTCGGCGGCATTATCATCATTGATTTCATCGACATGAACAATGAAGACCATCGCCGGCGGGTGTTGCACTCCCTGGAGCAGGCCCTCAGCAAAGACCGGGTGAAGACCAGCATCAACGGTTTCTCCCAGCTGGGTCTGGTGGAGATGACGCGGAAACGCACCCGCGAAAGCGTGGAGCATGTGCTGTGCAACGAATGCCCGACCTGCCACGGACGCGGAACGGTAAAGTCCGTGGAAACGGTATGCTATGAGATTATGCGTGAGATCGTTCGCGTGCATCATGCTTATGATTCCGATCGCTTCCTGGTCTATGCTTCCCCTGCGGTGGCGGAAACCCTGAAAGGGGAAGAGTCGCATGCGCTGGCGGAAGTGGAGATCTTTGTCGGCAAGCAGGTGAAGGTACAAATTGAGCCGCTCTATAATCAAGAGCAGTTCGATGTGGTTATGATGTAATACACCGCGTCATTGTGCGGCTGACAAGGAGAGAGGCGTGAGGCGACTGCCCGGGATTTTATTGCTCACCGTGGCAACATTGATTGTTATCGTCGCGCTGCTGGTGAGTGGCTTGCGTCTCGTGTTGCCGCAGCTCGACGCCTGGCGTCCGCAGCTGCTGGAGAAAATCTCCGCCCTCACCGGCACGCCGGTGGATGCCTCGCAGATCGCCGCCAGCTGGCAAACTTTTGGCCCAACATTAGATGTCCGCGATATTCATGTTGGGCTGAAGGATGGCGGGACAATGGCGGTCAAGCGCGTGACCCTGGCGCTGGACGTCTGGCAAAGTCTGCTGCATATGCGCTGGCAGTTTCGCGATCTCACCTTCTGGCAGCTGCAGGTCCATACCAATACCCCGATTCAGACCAATGACGGCGGCGAAAGTCTGAAAACCGACCGCATCAGCGATCTCTTTTTACGTCAGTTCGACCACTTTACTCTGCGCGACAGCCATCTGAGCTTCCTGACCATTTCTGGTCAGCGGGCGGAGCTGGCGGTCCCGCAGCTGACCTGGCTTAACGGCAGGAACCGTCACCGCGCCGAGGGGCAGCTCAGCCTTTCCAGTCTCACCGGCCAGCATGGCGTCATGCAGGTGCGGATGGATCTCCGCGATGAGGATGGCCTGCTGAATAAAGGCCGGGTCTGGCTGCAGGCTGACGATATTGACGTCAAACCCTGGCTGGGCCGCTGGATGCAGGACAATATCGCGCTGAAAAGCGCCCGCTTCAGCCTCGAAGGCTGGATGACTATTGAAAAAGGCGATGTAGCCAGCGGCGACGTATGGCTGAAAAAAGGGGGCGCCAGCTGGCAAGGGGATAGCGAGGTTCATCATCTGTCAGTGGATAACCTGACGGCGCATCTCTCTCACGACAAGCAGAGCTGGGGCTTCTATATTCCCGATACGCGGATCGCGATCGACGATAAACCGTGGCCAAGCGGCGCGCTGGCGATGGCGTGGATCCCGGGGCAGGATGTCGGTGGCGACGGTCATCAGCGTAGCGATGAATTACGTATTCGCGCCAGCAATTTAGCGCTCAGTGGCCTGAGCGGATTGCAGCCGTTTGCCGATAAGCTGGCGCCTTCTTTGGGCGAACTCTGGCGCACCACGCAGCCCAGCGGCAAAATTAATCTGCTGGCTCTCGATATTCCCCTGCAGGCGACGGAGAAAACGCGCTTTCAGGCGCAGTGGAGCGATCTGGCGTGGAAGCAGTGGAAACTCCTGCCGGGAGCGGAACACTTTTCCGGCAGCCTGAATGGCAGCGTGGAGCACGGGGAACTGCGCGCCCGCATGACGAAGGCGCAGATGCCGTATGCCGGAGTTTTCCGGGCCCCGCTGGAGATCGCCGCTGGCGAAGCCACCCTCAGCTGGGTGAAAAATGACAAAGGCTTTATGCTTGATGGCCGCGATATTGACGTGCAGGCGACGGGGGTACGCGCCCGCGGCGGCTTCCGCTATCTGCAACCGCAGGGGGACGATCCGTGGCTGGGCATTCTGGCGGGGATCAGCACCAACGATGGCGGCCAGGCGTGGCGTTACTTCCCGGAAAACCTGATGGGCAAAGCGCTGGTGGACTATCTCAGCGGCGCGATTAAAGCCGGGCAGGCCCGCGATGCGACGCTGGTATATGGCGGTAACCCACATCTGTTCCCGTATCCGCACAATGAAGGCCAGTTCCAGGTTTACGTCCCGCTGAAGAATGCCACTTTCGCTTTTCAACCGGACTGGCCGGCGCTGACCGGGCTGAATATCGACCTCAATTTTATCAACAGCGGCCTGTGGATGCGGGCGGATAAAGCGATGCTCGGCAATGTGACCGCCAGCAATCTCGATGCCGTGATCCCGGATTATGCGCAGGAAAAACTGCTGATTGATGCTGACATCAAAGGCCCGGGCAAAGAGGTGGGCCCTTATTTCAACACCACGCCATTGAAAGCGTCGCTCGGGGCAGCGCTGGATTCCCTGCAACTGGATGGGGATGTGAGCGCTCGCTTACATCTGAATATCCCCCTCGACGGCGAGATGACCACCGCGAAAGGCGATGTACGGCTGCAGAATAATACCTTGTTTATCAAACCGCTAGATACTACGTTGCAGAACCTGAGCGGTAATTTCAGCTTCGTGAATGGCGATCTTAATAGTCAAACGTTGAGCGCGACCTGGTTTAATCAGCCGCTGAACCTCAATTTTTCCACCCGCGAAGGCGAAAAAGCGTTTCTGGTGGATGTCGGGATGAATGCCACCTGGCAGCCGTCGCGCACCGGGCTGCTGCCGAAAGCGGTTAATGAGACGCTGAGCGGTAGCGTTCCGTGGGAGGGCAAGGTCGCTATCGAGCTGCCGTACCATGGCAATCCCAGCTATAAGGTTGATATCAATGGCGATCTGAAGAATGTGAGCAGTCACTTACCTTCACCGGTCAACAAGTCCGCTGGCGAACCCCTGCCGGTCAAAATTAACGTCGCCGGCGGTCTGAGCAGCTTCGACCTGACCGGATCCGTTGGCGCGAAGAATCATATCAACAGCCGCTGGTTGCTGAACCGTAAGCTGACGCTGGACAGAGCGATCCTCACGACGGATAGCAAAGGCCTCTCTCCGCTGCCCGACCAGCCCGGCGTTGAACTCAATCTGCCGCCGATGGATGGCGCGCAGTGGCTGGCGCTGTTCCAGAAGGGCGCGGCGAATGAAGTCAGCAGCAGCGTCCTCTTTCCACCGCGCATTGTGCTGCGTACGCCGTCGCTGGCGCTGGCCGGCCAGCAATGGAACAACGTCAGCCTGATGTCGCAGCCGGTCGCCGGCGGCTCGCAGGTTGAGGCGCAGGGGCGTGAGATCAACGCCACCCTGACGATGCGCGACAATGCCCCGTGGCTGGCAAATGTGCGTTATCTCTATTTCAACCCGGCCAGCGCCAGCGGCAAGGGCGGAACGGAGAACGTGACTTCTCAGGCGGAGACGCGGCTGGATTTCCACGGCTGGCCCGATCTGCAACTGCGCTGCGCGGAATGCTGGCTGTGGGGGCAAAAATATGGCCGCATCGACGGCGATGTGACGATCAAGGGCGATACCTTAACGCTCTCCAACGGCCTGGTGGATACCGGGTTTGGCCGGCTGACGACCGACGGCGTGTGGGTTAACGCCCCTTCCGGGGTGCGCACCTCGCTGAAAGGCAGACTGCATGGCAATAAAACGGATGAATTTGCGGATTTCTTTGGCGTTTCCACACCGGTGAAGGATTCGCCGTTTGATATCGACTACGATCTCCACTGGCGCGCGCCGCCCTGGTCACCCGATGTCGCCTCGCTCAATGGGATCATTAAAAGCCACCTCGGCAAGGGGCAGTTTACCGACCTGAGTACCGGACATGCAGGCCAGCTGCTGCGTTTGCTGAGCGTCGATGCCCTATTGCGCAAACTGCGCTTCGACTTCAGCGATACCTTCAGCGAAGGTTTTTACTTTGACTCGATTAACAGTACGGCATGGATTAAGGATGGCGTACTGCATACCGATGATACGCTGGTGGATGGTCTGGAGGCGGACATTGCCATGAAAGGGTCGGTCGATCTGGTGCGTCGCCAGCTGGATCTGCAGGCGGTGGTCGCGCCGGAGATCTCCGCGACCGTCGGCGTGGCGGCGGCTTTTGCTGTCAACCCGATTGTCGGCGCGGCGGTGTTTGCCGCCAGCAAGGTGCTGGGGCCGCTGTGGAATAAAGTCTCGATACTGCGCTATCGCATCACCGGCCCGATTGACCAGCCGCAGATCAATGAAGTGCTGCGCCAGGCGCGCAGCAACAAAAAGCAATGATTTGACGATTGCCGGGAATTGCCGCAATCTCAATAGATAGCCTTCTGTATTTCCGCCTGTCAGGCGGCAACAAACGAGTAGCATAACGATGAGTCTGAACCTGGTAAGTGAACAATTACTGTCGGCAAATGGCCTGAATCATCAGGACCTGTTTGCCATTCTTGGTCAACTGACCGAGCGCCGCCTCGATTACGGCGATCTTTATTTTCAGTCGAGCTATCACGAATCCTGGGTTCTGGAAGACAGCATCATTAAAGATGGGTCGTACAATATCGACCAGGGCGTAGGCGTGCGCGCCGTCAGCGGCGAAAAAACGGGCTTTGCCTACGCTGACCAGATCAGCAAGCTGGCGCTGGAGCAGAGCGCCCAGGCGGCGCGGACCATTGTGCGCGAGACCGGCAATGGCAAAGTACAGACGCTCGGCGCCGTAGAGCACAGCGCCCTCTATACCAGCATCGACCCGCTGCAGAGTATGAGCCGGGAAGAGAAGCTGGATATTCTCCGCCGGGTCGACAAAGTCGCTCGCGCGGCGGATCAGCGTGTGCAGGAGGTTTCGGCCAGCCTGAGCGGCGTCTATGAACTGATTCTGGTGGCCGCCACCGACGGCACTCTGGCCGCGGACGTTCGTCCGCTGGTGCGCCTCTCGGTCAGCGTACTGGTGGAAGAGGACGGCAAACGCGAGCGCGGCAGCAGCGGCGGCGGCGGGCGTTTTGGCTATGACTATTTCCTCGCCTCTCAGGAGGGCGAAGTGCGGGCCGACGCCTGGGCGAAAGAAGCGGTGCGCATGGCGCTGGTTAACCTCTCGGCGGTCGCCGCCCCGGCGGGAATGCTGCCGGTGGTGCTCGGCGCCGGCTGGCCTGGCGTCCTGCTGCACGAAGCGGTCGGTCATGGCCTGGAAGGCGATTTCAACCGTCGCGGCACCTCGGTCTTCAGCGGCCATATGGGGGAATTAGTCGCGTCTGAACTGTGCACCGTCGTGGACGACGGCACCATCGTCGACCGTCGTGGCTCGGTGGCTATCGATGATGAAGGCACGCCGGGTCAATACAATGTGCTGATCGAAAATGGCATCCTGAAAGGCTACATGCAGGATAAACTCAATGCGCGTCTGATGGGCGTCGCGCCGACCGGCAACGGCCGCCGTGAATCCTATGCCCATCTGCCGATGCCGCGTATGACCAACACCTATATGCTGGCGGGCCAGTCCACGCCGCAGGAGATTATCGAGTCGGTGGACTATGGTATCTTCGCGCCTAACTTCGGCGGCGGGCAGGTGGATATCACCTCCGGTAAGTTTGTCTTCTCCACCTCCGAGGCCTATCTGATCGAAAAAGGCAAGGTCACGAAGGCGGTGAAAGGGGCTACCCTGATCGGCTCCGGGATTGAGACCATGCAGCAGATTTCGATGGTGGGTAACGATCTGCGTCTGGATAACGGCGTCGGCGTCTGTGGCAAAGAGGGCCAGAGCGTGCCGGTGGGCGTTGGCCAGCCGACCCTGAAGGTCGATAATCTTACCGTCGGCGGCACCGCCTGATCCTGACCGGGTTCCCGGCGTCGCCGGGAACCGCTTCAGCGGGCGATCCCTCTCCCGTGCATCCCCTGATAGATCTTCGCCACGTCGACAAAATATTCCGTCAGATAGTTGATACAGACCTGCACTTTCAGCGGCAGTTTATCCTTTTCGGTGTACAGGGCGTAAACCGGCCGCGGATCGGACTGGTAGCTCGGCAGCAGGATCTCAAGCTCACCACGATTGATCTCTTCGATCGCCCACATCAACGGCACATAGGCGATACCCACCCCGGCGGTCAGCCAGCGCACCAGCGTCATGGGGTCGTTGGTCACAAAGCGCCCCTGTGGGGTCAGGCGGGTTGAGATCCCTTCCGGCGCGATAATGACAAACTCATTGTCCGGCCGCACGCTATATTCCAGCCAGGCATGCCCGGTAAGATCGGCCGGTTTCTCCGGATTGCCAGCCTGCGCCAGATAGCTTTTCGCGGCGCATAATACCATCGGCATTGATCCCAGGCGGCGGGAAAAAAGGCTGGAATCCTGCAGGGCACCCACGCGGATCACCACGTCAAGACCGTCGGCGATCAGGTCCGGCGCAGGTATGCCGGTGACCAGATTGACGGAGAGCCCGGGGTATTCTTTCAGCATTTTCGCCGTTATGCGCGCCAGAACATTCTGTGCCATAGTTGAAGAGCAGCCGATACGCAGCGTCCCGATGGGGGTGTTGTTAAATGCGTATAATTGCTCATGGACATCCTGCGCTTCAAACAGCATCCTACGGCAGCCCTGATAGTAAATTTTACCCGCTTCCGTTAAGCCAAGGCTGCGGGTGCTGCGGTTGAGCAGCTTCACCTGCAGTTCATCTTCCAGTTTGGCGACGGTCTGACTGATTGAGGAAACGCTCATCTGAAGCTGGCGGGCCGCTGCGGTGAAGGAACCTAATTCGACCACTTTGGCGAAAACGGACATGCGCTTTAATCGTTCCATTATTCACTCTGGCTTAAAAGTGATTTAGATCACACATTGTAGATAATGCGGCAATCGTTACGTTAATATATTGTTAGCTACATAATAAACGCATCTGCTCACTACCTGTACGCTTCTTATTCAAGGTCATCATGAGTCTGTTTCCTGTCATCGTGATTTTCGGCTTATCGTTTCCGCCGATCTTCTTCGAGTTGCTGTTGTCGCTGGCCATCTTCTGGCTGGTGCACCGATTGCTGGTTCCGACCGGCATTTACGATTTTGTCTGGCACCCTGCACTGTTTAATACGGCGCTATATTGCTGCCTTTTTTATTTGATATCGCGCTTGTTCGTTTGAGGTTGATGTGAAAACACTAACAAGAAATATCCTCCGTACTGCTATTACCGTGATACTGGTCATTTTGGCCTTCGTAGCGATTTTCCGCGCCTGGGTTTACTACACCGCCTCGCCGTGGACGCGGGATGCGCGCTTTAGCGCCGACATTGTGGCCATTGCCCCCGACGTCTCCGGGCTGATCTCCCAGGTAAACGTCAAGGATAACCAACTGGTTAAGAAAGACCAGGTATTGTTCGTTATTGACCAGCCTCGTTACCAAAAAGCGCTGGCGCAGGCGGAAGCCGATGTCGCCTACTACCAGACGTTAGCCCAGGAAAAACGTGTCGAAGCCGGTCGGCGTAATAAGCTTGGCGTCCAGGCGATGTCGCGGGAAGAGATTGACCAGGCGAACAATGTGCTGCAGACGGTTGAGCATCAGCTGGCGAAAGCGGTGGCCAGCCGCGACCTGGCCAGACTGGACCTGGAGCGCACGGAGATTCGCGCCCCTGCGGATGGTTGGGTAACCAACCTTAACGTCTATACCGGGGAATTTATCACTCGCGGCTCCACGGCGGTGGCGCTGGTGAAAGAGAATACATTTTACGTCATGGCCTATCTGGAAGAGACCAAACTGGAAGGCGTCCGTCCTGGCTATCGGGCGGAAATTACCCCGCTTGGCAGCAGCAAAACCATTAAAGGCACGGTGGACAGTATCGCTGCGGGGGTAACCAACGCCAGCAGCAGCAGCGACTCGAAAGGGATGGCCTCGGTGGATTCCAACCTTGAATGGGTGCGTCTGGCGCAGCGTGTGCCGGTACGTATTCGTCTTGACCACCAGCAGGGGAATCTGTGGCCATCGGGCACCACGGCGACGGTGGTGATCACCGGTAAAGAAGACCGTGATACCAGCCAGGCCAACTTCTTCCAGAAACTGGCTATGCGCCTGCGCGAATTCGGTTAATCGCTATGGGGACATATACTATTGCTCCCCAGCATCTCCGCTTTGCCATTAAGCTTGCATGCGCGGTGGTGCTGGCGCTGTTCGTCGGCTTCCATTTTCAGCTCGAAACGCCACGCTGGGCGGTGCTGACCGCGGCAATCGTCGCCGCTGGCCCGGCCTTTGCCGCCGGGGGAGAGCCGTACTCCGGCGCGATCCGCTATCGCGGCATGTTGCGTATTGCCGGGACCTTTATCGGCTGTATTGCGGCGCTGGTTATCATCATCCTGATGATCCGCGCCCCTCTGCTGATGATGCTGGTATGCTGCCTGTGGGCAGGGTTTTGTACCTGGGTTTCGTCGCTGGTCAAGGTCGAAAACTCCTATGCCTGGGGGCTGGCCGGCTACACCGCGCTGATTATCATTATTACCATCCACACCAATCCGATGCTGGCGCCGCAGTTTGCCGTTGAGCGCTGCAGCGAAATTGTCATCGGGATTGTCAGCGCCATCGTCGCCGATCTGCTTTTCTCCCCGCGTTCGATTAAAAAAGAGATCGACCTTGAGCTGGATAACCTGCTGATTGCACAGTATAAGCTGATGCAGTTATGCGTTGCGCACGGCGAAAAAGAGGAAGTGGATCAGGCCTGGGGTGCGCTGGTGCGTCGCACCACCGCGCTGGAAGGCATGCGCAGTAACCTGATTATGGAATCCTCTCGCTGGGCTAAGGCGAATCAACGCCTGAAGGCGATCAATACCCTCTCGCTAACGCTTATCACCCAGGCTTGCGAAACCTACCTGATTCAGAACTCGCGACCGGAAATGGTGACGGACGACTACCGCGAGCTGTTTGCTGAGCCGGTTGAGACAGTGCAGGATGTTCACCAGCAGCTGAAGCGTATGCGTCGCTTCCTGACCTGGAAAGGCGAGCATAATACGCCGGTCACCATCTACAGCTGGGTAGGCGCAGCCACCCGTTACCTGCTGCTTAAGCGTGGCGTGGTGGGCAATACCAAAATCAGCCGTATCGAAGACGGTGTATTGCGCGGCGAAACGGTGGTTAAAGTGGAGTCCGCCGAGCGTCACCACGCGATGGTGAACTTCTGGCGCACCTCCGTCTCCTGTATCCTCGGGACGCTGTTCTGGCTGTGGACGGGCTGGACCTCAGGCAGCGGGGCGATGGTAATGATTGCCGTGGTTACCGCGCTGGCGATGCGTCTACCTAACCCGAGAATGGTGGCGATAGACTTCCTCTACGGTACTCTGGCGGCGTTACCGCTGGGTACCCTGTACTTTCTGGTGATCATGCCGGCGACGCAGCAGAGTATGCTGCTGCTCTGTATCAGCCTGGCGGCGATGGCGTTTTTTATCGGTATCGAAGTGCAGAAAAGGCGCCTCGGATCGCTGGGAGCGCTGGCGAGCACCATCAACATTCTGGTGCTGGATAACCCGATGCAGTTCCAGTTCAGCCAGTTCCTCGATAGCGCGCTGGGGCAGATCGTCGGCTGTTTCCTCGCTCTGATGGTTATTCTGATTGTCAGGGATAACTCCCGGGCCAGAACCGGTCGGGTGCTGCTGAACCAGTTTGTCTCCGCGGCGGTCTCTTCGCTGACCACCAACTCGGCGCGTCGCAAAGAGAATCATCTGCCCGCGCTCTATCAGCAGCTGTTTTTGTTGCTCAACAAATTTCCCGGCGATGTCGCCCGTTTCCGTCTGGCGTTGACGTTAATCATTGCCCACCAGCGCCTGCGCGATGCGCCCGTGCCGGTGAACGAGGATTTGTCGGCGTTCCATCGCCAGCTGCGACGTACTGCGGATCATGTCATCTCCGCCGGGAGCGATGATAAGCGTCGGCGCTACTTTACCCGGCTGCTGGCGGAGCTTGATGTTTATCAGGAGAAGCTGCGGGTCTGGGAGGCTTCGCCGCAGGTGACCGAGCCGGTACGGCGACTGGTTGAGATGTTGCACAAGTACCAGCATGTGCTGACCAGCAGTTAACCCATAAACCGACGCCCAGGCGTCGGTTTTTTTATCGCTATACTTAACGGCGACAGGAAGAGAAGCGGGAGGGGCTGTCATGACCACCTATACGTTTGATTTTGACGAAATCGCCGAGCAACAGGATTTCTACCGGGAGTTCTCCCGGACCTTCGACCTGGCTCAGGATAAGGTCAACAACCTTGATTCGCTATGGGACGCGGTGACCGGTGGGCCGCTGCCGCTGGACATTGAGTTCATCCATTTAAATGACAAGCAGCGTCGGCGCTTTGGGGCATTAATTTTATTATTTGATGAAGCAGAGGAAGAGCTGGAGGGGGAGTTACGTTTTAACGCCCGGCAGGCATAAAAAAGCCCCCGGCAGGCGGGGGCAAGTCGTCGAAATAAGACGACGAGGGTTTATTTGTACAGCTCAGCGGTGGCGTGCCAGCTATCGCCGGTACGTGCTTCAATAATACGGTAGCTGCTGGCGCCTTCTTTCTCGGCTTTAGCGGCCAGTTCCTGACGCATGTCCATTGGCGCACTACCTACCTGGGAAACCGAGATGGTGCCCATGGACTGCAGGTTTTGTGCTTGTTCAGCGTTCACTTGTTGAACGGCCGCACTTGCGCCGAAAGAGAGAAGGGAAGCCAGGCCAAGGGATGCGATGATCATTGCGCGTTTCATAATCTTTACTCCAGTCTTTGTTTCGCCGCGGCGGGCGATGAATGGGGCCGGGCCGCGGTAGAGAATTTTTGTCGGTTAATCGTTGACGATCTAAAACTTATTTATACAGCTCAGCAGTGGCATGCCAGTGGTCGCCAGTGCGGGCTTCGATAATGCGGTAAGAAGAAGCTCCTTCTTCCTGCGCTTTTTTGTTCAGCATTTCATGCATATCCATCGGGGATGATGCTACCGCGCCGACGGATACTGTGCCGATGGCCTCGCGGCCCTGGGCCTGCTCGCTGTTGATAACGTCAGCGGCGAAAGCGCCAAACGACATGACGGACAGGATGCTGAGAGCTGCTACAGTGGTTTTGATTTTCATGATGTTCACCTCGTCGAATCTTTTTGTTGAGGGTCTTTGTTTCGTGACCCTCATCACAAAAACAAGTATACACTAATCACCAAAAATATTAATACCGTGCTAATTGTTTTGTGCGTTAATAGTCACAATGGATTGCGCTTTTTATAACCGATAAGAATTAAAAATGACAAGTCGTAGACGGAGATAAGTTTTATTTCTAATAAAATCATAAAGGTATACGATTTTGATCTTTTGTGCGTTTTAGGCGTTTGCCTTACGTAAAAGAACGTATAGACAGGCTAAATCACACAAAATGTTAAATTTTTGTTGAGTTGAAAGGGGGGAGAGAAGAGGGAGTAATCCACCCTCTGACGGTTGCCAGAGGGGAATGCTCAGAGTTCCTGTTCGAACAGTACCAGGATAGCGTCGTGCAGATCTTTTACTGTGAAACCACGCGCTGGCGTGGTGAAGATGGTGTCATCCCCGGCGATGCTGCCAAGAATACCTTCCGCCTTGCCCAGCGAGTCGAGAAGACGGGCGATCAGCTGCGCTGCACCGGGGCTGGTATGGATCACCACGACGGCATCGTTATAGTCGATATCCAGCACCAGATTTTTCAGCGGGCTGGAGGTGGTCGGCACGCCAAGCTCGGCAGGCAGGCAATAGACCATTTCCATTTTGGCGTTACGGGTACGAACCGCGCCAAATTTGGTGAGCATGCGGGAAACCTTCGATTGGTTGATATTCTCGAAGCCCTCTTCCTGCAGCGCCTGAACGATCTCTCCCTGCGAGCTGAATTTCTCTTCTTTAAGCAGCGCTTTAAACGCTTTAACCAGTTCTTCTTGTTTTGCCGAACTTCGCATAAGTCACCCAGATTATGGTGGTAAAATCAACATCATTATGCATAACCGTGAATTTTTATGCAAATAATCCGCGAAGGGATAGGTCAATAATGTTATGAAGGGGGCATATTTTAGCAAAAAAACCGTATAAGGAACATGTTCTCATCACAACGCTTAAAGCCATGTAAAAGTAAATGAAATGTTATTGAGTTGGTGTTGTTTTGCGCAACTGGCTGGGTGTATTGTAACCAATAGTCGATCCGGTACTTCGCTTTGCTGGATGGTCAGTCAGGAAGCATAACGTGCGCCGCTGTTCTATTGCTACGCACAATCATGCATTCTTCAGCCATAATCATTGTAATTGTTCATCTTGTGAATTAAGGTCCAGGCGACGGAATAACGAAAGACTAAATTAACCATAATAAGGAGTTTAGGATGAAAGTTGCAGTCCTTGGCGCTGCCGGTGGTATCGGCCAGGCGCTTGCCCTACTACTTAAGACCCAACTGCCTTCAGGTTCAGAGCTCTCGTTGTACGACATCGCTCCGGTTACGCCGGGCGTGGCGGTAGATCTAAGTCATATCCCCACAGATGTAAAAATTAAAGGATTTTCCGGTGAAGATGCTACCCCAGCGCTGGAAGGCGCTGATGTGGTGCTGATCTCCGCGGGCGTAGCGCGTAAGCCCGGCATGGATCGTTCAGACCTGTTTAATGTGAATGCGGGTATCGTTAAGAACCTCGTGCAGCAGATTGCCAAAACCTGCCCGCAGGCCTGCATCGGCATTATCACCAACCCGGTGAATACCACCGTGGCTATCGCCGCCGAAGTGCTGAAAAAAGCTGGCGTGTACGATAAAAACAAACTGTTCGGCGTGACTACGCTGGACATCATCCGCTCCAATACCTTTGTGGCGGAGCTGAAAGGTAAATCGGCAACCGAGGTGGAAGTCCCGGTTATTGGCGGTCACTCCGGGGTCACCATTCTGCCTTTACTGTCGCAGATCCCGGGCGTCAGCTTTAGCGATCAGGAAGTGGCCGATCTGACTAAACGCATTCAAAACGCCGGTACCGAGGTCGTGGAAGCGAAAGCGGGCGGCGGGTCGGCGACTTTGTCGATGGGTCAGGCGGCTGCGCGCTTTGGTCTCTCTCTGGTTCGCGCCATGCAGGGAGAAAAAGGTGTAGTGGAGTGTGCCTACGTGGAAGGCGACGGCGAGTATGCGCGTTTCTTCTCCCAGCCGCTGCTGCTGGGGAAAAACGGCGTGGAAGAGCGTCAATCTATCGGCAAACTCAGCGCCTTTGAGCAACAGGCGCTGGAAGGCATGCTGGACACCCTGAAGAAAGATATCGCGCTCGGCGAAGACTTCGTTAACAAGTAACCTCGCACGTGCAAAAAAGCCGGAACCGTTGTTCCGGCTTTTTATTGCCTTGCATTCATGGTGACCGGGTTTCTGGTCAGATTCCCGGCCGATCCGGCATCTAGCAAATAACGTAGCCCCCAGCCGGAGAGCCGCTTAGTTGGTGGCCGGGTATTCCTGGACGGCGATATGGAGCGTGATTTTCTTATCATCACGCATGATGACTACCGGAATTTCCGATCCCGGACGGATCTCGGCCACCTGATCCATCGTTTCCAGTGCAGAGACCGCAGGTTTGTCATTCACGGAGATGATCACGTCGTTGGCGCGGATCCCCGCCTGTGCGGCCGGTCCGTCCGGCGCGACATCGTTAACCACGATCCCCTGGATCTGATCGATCCCGCCGCCCTGCGCGTGTAGCGGGGCGATCTCCCGGCCGCTAATGCCGATATAGCCGCGGATCACCCGGCCATCCCGGATCAGCTTATCCATAATTTTGGTCGCTAACTGGAACGGGATCGCAAAGCCAATGCCTTCCGGCGTTTCGCCGTCATTGCTTTTGTCAAAGGAGAGGGTGTTAATGCCCATCAGCTCGCCGAGGGAGTTCACCAGCGCCCCGCCGGAGTTACCGTGGTTGATCGACGCGTCAGTCTGCAGGAAATTCTGGCGCCCGGTGGGGTTGAGGCCAATGCGCCCTGTGGCGCTGATGATCCCCTGAGTGATGGTCTGCCCCAGGTTATAGGGGTTGCCAATCGCCAGGACGACATCGCCAATATGCGGCGTGCGTTTCGGGTTGATCGGGATCACCGGCAGCCCGCCGGTGGCGTTGATCTTAAGCACGGCGAGGTCAGTCAGGGTGTCGGATCCGACCAGCAGCGCTTCGAAGACGCGGCCGTCCTGCAGTGCGACAATGATCTGATCGGCATCATTGATAACATGCTTGTTGGTCAGGATATAGCCGCGCTGATCCATGATCACCCCGGAGCCAAGCGTCAGCTGATTATGGCTGGTGCTGTTCAGGGCGCGGTTATAGACGTTCACTACGGCGGGCGCCGCGCGGCGTACGGCGGCGTTATAGCTCGCAGGGGAGTCGTCTGCCGTATCGTTCTGAGTGGTCGGCGCCAGCTGCCACTGGCGCAGCGAAGGCATCAAGGCCAACAGCAGGCCCCCGACAAGCAAACCGATGAGTACTGAACGTAATAACTTTCCAGGCATGATGCAGATATCGTTAATGAATGGTCAGGCGCAGCATAGCATGAGTTGTCCGGACATCGCACATGGCGGCGATGTCCGGGGAGACAATCAGCGCAGCAGCAGATAGATGCTTTCGTTGCCGCGGATCACGTTCAGGGCGATGACCGGCGGTTTGCCTTCGAGCACTTTGCGTAGTTCGGCAATCGAATGAATACGCTCCCGGTTAAGGCCAATGATAATGTCATCCTTATGCAGGCCGACCTGGGCGGCGGCGCTGCCTTTATCGACATTATCGATCACCACCCCTTTGGTACCATCTTTCATCTGACCGTCGCTAAACGAGGCACCCTGCAGAGCCGGGATAATCAGCTCAGCGCTGGCGGTGGAGGAGGTGCTCTTATCCAGCGTCACTTCGACATCGACCGGTTTTCCGTCGCGCAGCAGGCCCAGTTTGACTTTGGTCCCCGGCTCGGTAGTGGCAATGCGCGAGCGCAGCTCGGCAAAACTGTTCAGCGGTTTGCCGTTCAGGCTAACGATGACGTCGCCGGATTTGATCCCCGCTTTGGCGGAGCCGGAGTTTGGCAGCACTTCACTGACGAAGGCGCCGCGCTGAACGTTGAGGTTCATCGCCTTGGCGATATCGGCGCTCATTTCCATGCCTTTAATGCCCAGCAGGCCGCGCTTGATTTCGCCAAACTGAATGAGCTGGTCGGCGAGGGTTTTCGCCATGTTGCTCGGGATGGCGAAGCCGATGCCGATGCTGCCGCCGCCCGGCGCCAGGATCGCGGTGTTGATCCCGATAAGCTCGCCGTTGAGGTTCAACAGCGCGCCGCCGGAGTTGCCGCGGTTGATGGAGGCATCGGTCTGGATGAAATTCTCCAGCCCTTCAAGGTTCAGGCCGCTGCGGCCAAGGGCAGAGATAATGCCGGAGGTGGCGGTCTGGCCAAGGCCGAACGGGTTGCCGACGGCGACGGCGAAGTCGCCGACGCGCAGTTTATCGGAGTCAGCAATGGCGATTTGCGTCAGGTTTGACGGCTTAATCAGCTGCAGTAGCGCAATATCGCTCTGTTCATCGCTGCCGACCAGTTTGGCATCAAATTCACGGCCATCGTTCAGCTGGACGCTGATCTTCTGCGCCTGATTGATGACGTGATTATTGGTCAGCACGTAGCCTTTCGCTGCGTCGATGATGACGCCGGACCCGAGCCCTTCGAACGGCTGCGCCTGTTCTTGCGGGGCGTTATCGCCAAAATATTTCTTCAGCTCTTCCGGCATATTGAGCGTCGGCGAGGCAGTGCCTTCCACCTGCACGCTGACTACCGCCGGCAGGACCTTTTCCAGCATCGGCGCCAGGCTTGGTAACGCGCCCTGGCCGGGCACCTGAGTCGGTAAGGATGCTGCTGCCGGAGGCAGAACCGACAACGATAACCCAATGCTTAACGCTAACGCACTCAACAGCAAAGTCTGTTTCTTCATTAGATGCTGGCTCTCGTAACCTGAGGTGTATGGAAAAATGTCCTGAATAACCTGATGTTATTGAATTTTTGCGCAGGTAACAATGTGGGGACTGGTTTAAATTGTAGCCGGGAAGTGGGGGAAGGAGCGGGCGCGATGGGCGCGCCCGGAGAATATTTTAGCAGAGGCGATCGATTAATCGCGTTTTGCGCCACCGCGCAGTAAACCGGATGCGCCTTCGGAGTAGTCGCGCGGCATCTGGACCGGCGCCTGATCGTTGCTGGCTTCAGACTCTGCCAGGCGGTTGCGGAACGGGTTGGCGTCTGCCATGGAGTCCGGCAGCAGGTTGTTAGAGCTTTTCGCCATATGCTGATACAGCTGACGGTAGTCGTGCGCCATGTTATCCAGCAGCTCGGCGCTGCGCGCAAAATGGCTGACCAGCTCTTCACGGTACTCTTCAAGCTCGGCTTTATTCTTTTCCAGTTCGAACTGCAGCGCCTGCTGCTGGCGCAGTTTGCGGTTGCCGAAACGCATGGCGACGGCACCAATGATGATACCGACGACTAACCCAATTAGCGCGTATTCCCAGGTCATGAACATCTCCCGTTGTATTGTGGTTCCGTAGGGTGGCTCTTAGGCTCTCCGCCTGCGCCCGATAGTGCCACTATAACCGCTAATTCCACAGAAGTGGAATCCTGGCGTATCATCGCGTAGTGTAGAACGGCCTTTTTTTCGTCAATCGTGAGCTTCGACATCACGGTTTTCAAGGAATAACAATTAGATCATGCAAAGCCTGTCTCCAACATCGCGTTACCTTTCAGCCCTGAAAGAGGGCAGCCATCAACCCGACGACGTCCAACAAGAAGCGGTGAGCCGCCTTGATACCATTTACCAGGAGCTGCAGACTCAGCCCGCGCCCGTCGCGTCAGGCGGCGGTTTGCGCGCGAAATTCGGCAAACTGCTGGGTAAGCGCGAACCAGCAGCCGAGGCGACGCCTGTCCGCGGCCTGTATATGTGGGGCGGCGTGGGGCGAGGGAAAACCTGGCTGATGGACCTGTTTTACCAGAGCCTGCCGGGCGAGCGTAAGCAGCGCCTGCATTTCCATCGCTTTATGCTGCGGGTGCATGAAGAGCTGACCACCCTGCAGGGCCATAGCGACCCGCTGGAGATTGTCGCCGACCGCTTTAAAGCGGAAACTGACGTGCTCTGTTTCGACGAGTTTTTTGTCTCCGATATTACTGACGCCATGCTGTTGGGCGGTCTGATGAAAGCCCTGTTCGCCCGCGGCATCACGCTGGTGGCGACCTCCAATATTCCGCCGGATGAGCTCTATCGCAATGGTCTACAGCGCGCCCGTTTTCTGCCCGCTATCGACGCCATCAAGCAGCATTGCGATATTATGAACGTTGATGCCGGCATCGATTATCGCTTGCGTACCCTGACCCAAGCGCACCTGTGGTTGTCGCCGCTGAATAACGACACCCGCGAACAGATGGATAAACTGTGGCTGGCGCTGGCCGGCGCGCCGCGCGCTGCCGGGCCGACGCTGGAGATCAACCATCGCGAGCTGCCGACCCTCGGCGTGGAAAACCAGACGCTGGCGGCGTCGTTCGCCACGCTGTGCGTGGATGCCCGCAGCCAGCATGACTATATTGCGCTCTCCCGCCTGTTCCACACCGTGATGCTGTTCGACGTGCCGGTGATGACCGCGCAGCTGGAGAGCGAAGCCCGGCGCTTTATCGCCCTGGTGGATGAGTTCTATGAGCGCCACGTGAAGCTGGTGGTCAGCGCGGCGGTGCCGCTGTACGACATTTATCAGGGAGAGCGGCTGAAGTTTGAGTTCCAGCGCTGTCTGTCGCGCCTGCAGGAGATGCAGAGCGAAGAGTACCTCAAGCGCCCGCATATGCCCTGACAGGACACTTTTCCCGGCGAATTCAGGGCCGCAGGGCCGCCCCGGGAGCTGCCTGAAAAATCTCATAAAGGGGTCGATCTTTGACCCCGACTTCTCTATAATCTTGCGACCCCACGTTACGAGAAGGTTTTTTTCCCGAAACTTTCTATGTGCCGGCATAGGCTATTCGAAGGGGTAGGTTTGCTGGACAATGTCGTGTGAACCTCAACTGACTAAACGTTTGGGTGTTCACCAACGTGTAACTTATTATTTGGGTAAGCTTTTAATGAAAACTTTTACAGCTAAACCAGAAACCGTAAAACGCGACTGGTATGTTGTTGACGCGACCGGTAAAACTCTGGGCCGTCTGGCTACTGAACTGGCTCGTCGCCTGCGCGGTAAGCACAAAGCGGAATACACTCCGCACGTTGATACCGGTGATTACATCATCGTTCTGAACGCAGAAAAAGTTGCTGTTACCGGCAACAAGCGCGAAGACAAAATGTACTACCACCACACCGGCCACATCGGTGGTATCAAAGAAGCGACCTTTGAAGAGATGATTGCCCGCCGTCCTGAGCGTGTGATTGAAATCGCGGTTAAAGGCATGCTGCCAAAAGGCCCGCTGGGTCGTGCTATGTACCGTAAACTGAAAGTTTACGCGGGTAACGAGCACAACCACGCGGCACAGCAACCGCAAGTTCTTGACATCTAATCGGGATTATAGGCAATGGCTGAAAATCAATACTACGGCACTGGTCGCCGCAAAAGTTCCGCAGCTCGCGTTTTCATCAAACCGGGCAACGGCAAAATCGTTATCAACCAGCGTTCTCTGGAACAGTACTTCGGTCGTGAAACTGCCCGCATGGTAGTTCGTCAGCCGCTGGAACTGGTTGACATGGTTGAGAAACTGGATCTGTACATCACTGTTAAAGGTGGTGGTATCTCTGGTCAGGCTGGTGCGATCCGTCACGGTATCACCCGCGCTCTGATGGAGTACGACGAGTCCCTGCGTTCTGAACTGCGTAAAGCTGGCTTCGTCACTCGTGACGCTCGTCAGGTTGAACGTAAGAAAGTCGGTCTGCGTAAAGCACGTCGTCGTCCGCAGTTCTCCAAACGTTAATTGTTTTCTGCTCACGCAGAACAATTTGCGAAAAAACCCGCTTCGGCGGGTTTTTTTATGGATAAAACGACTGTTATCCACAAGCTTACCGCCGGTTCTCGCCACTTTTTCAGCATTTCCAGAATCCCCTCACCACAACGTCTTCAAAATCTGGTAAACTATCATCCAATTTTCTGCCCAAATGCTGGTGATTGTTCATTTTTTGTTTTATTCGTGAACGAAGGTGACATCGCGCTAATGGGGTTTTTACATCTGGCTGGCCATGAGTGGCTGGCAGCAGTACAAAATTCTGAATATACCTGGAGGTTTTCATGGCTGTCGCTGCCAACAAACGTTCGGTAATGACGCTGTTTTCTGGTCCTACTGACATCTATAGCCATCAGGTCCGCATTGTGCTGGCCGAGAAGGGTGTCAGTTTTGAGATAGAGCACGTGGAGAAGGACAACCCGCCTCAGGATCTGATTGACCTCAACCCGAATCAAAGCGTACCGACGCTGGTGGATCGTGAGCTCACTCTGTGGGAATCCCGCATCATTATGGAATACCTGGATGAGCGTTTCCCGCACCCGCCGTTAATGCCGGTTTATCCGGTGGCGCGTGGCGAAAGCCGTCTGTATATGCAACGTATCGAGAAGGACTGGTATTCGCTGATGAACACCATCCAGAGCGGTACCGCAGCGCAAGCTGATGCTGCGCGTAAGCAGCTGCGTGAAGAACTGCTGGCCATCGCGCCGGTCTTCACCCAGAAACCTTACTTCCTGAGCGATGAGTTCAGCCTGGTGGATTGCTACCTGGCGCCGCTGCTGTGGCGTTTGCCGGTTCTCGGTGTGGAGCTGGTTGGCGCAGGCGCGAAAGAGCTCAAAGGCTATATGACTCGCGTATTTGAGCGTGATTCCTTCCTCGCTTCTTTAACTGAAGCCGAGCGTGAAATGCGCCTCGGTCGGGGCTAAATAATGGATGTATCACAGCTGACGCCGCGTCGCCCGTATCTGCTGCGGGCGTTTTATGACTGGCTGCTGGATAACCAGCTGACGCCGCACCTGGTGGTGGATGTCACACTGCCGGGCGTGCTCGTGCCGATGGAGTACGCGCGCGACGGGCAAATCGTTCTCAATATTGCTCCGCGTGCGGTAGGTAATCTTGAGCTGGCGAACGACGAAGTGCGCTTCAACGCGCGCTTTGGCGGCGTGCCGCGCAACGTGTCTGTCCCGCTGGCTGCGGTACTCGCCATCTATGCCCGTGAGAACGGCGCTGGCACGATGTTTGAACCGGAAGCGGCCTATGACGAAGACGTCAGCAGCCTCAACGATGATGACGTCGCGCCTGAGAGTGAAAGCGAAACGGTGATGTCGGTGATTGATGGCGATAAGCCGGACAATCACGACGACGATCCTGACGACACGCCGCCGCCGCGCGGTGGCCGCCCGGCGCTGCGCGTCGTGAAGTAATCCTTACCAGGCCCTTCGGGGCCTGTTTTATGCTCTCTGCAAAATTCTTGTGTTAAGATGGAACAGCCGTCACATGCTGTCACAAATCACGCAATGGTCCCTATGAGCGCATTTGATCCACAAGCCGAAGATACCCCGTCCTCCATTGGCAACAGCCTTGGCCGCCGTCCTCTGGCGCGCAAAAAACTGTCTGAAATGGTGGAAGAAGAGCTGGAGCAGATGATCCGGCGCCGGGAGTTTGCGGAGGGTGAACAGCTGCCGTCCGAACGTGAGCTAATGACCTTTTTTAACGTCGGACGTCCTTCGGTTCGTGAAGCGCTGGCGGCGCTGAAGCGTAAGGGACTGGTGCAGATCAGCAACGGCGAACGCGCTCGCGTTTCCCGGCCTTCAGCGGACACCATCATTGGCGAGCTTTCCGGCATGGCGAAAGACTTTTTGTCTCACCCTGGCGGTATCGCGCATTTTGAACAGCTGCGTCTGTTTTTTGAGTCCAGTCTGGTTCGCTATGCCGCAGAACACGCCAGCAATGAGCAGTTGGAAAAGCTGACGCAAGCGCTAAAGATCAACAGTCAATCGCTGGATGACAATGCGCTGTTTATCCGCTCTGACGTTGAATTTCACCGCGTGCTTGCGGAAATCCCCGGTAATCCAATCTTTATGGCTATCCATGTGGCCCTGCTGGACTGGCTAATCGCCGCCCGGCCAACGGTGCCCGAGCGCGAACTGCACGAACATAACAGCGTCAGCTATCAACAGCATATCGCTATTGTTGATGCTATTCGTCGTCGCGATCCTGACGAAGCCGATCGCGCCCTCCAGACCCACCTCAATAGCGTATCCGCCACCTGGCACGCCTTAGGTCAGAAAGCCTGATCTCATAGTTTACCCTCACGATCCTGAGGATCGTTTAGTGAAATAGATCGCATTATAAGCGTTCTCTATTACTCTGCTGCTTATTTGATCTGGTATAACAGGTATAAAGGTACATAGTTAATCATTAAAAATTCACAAAGAGGTAGATATGGCGGTCAATTTACGTGGGGTTATGGCGGCGTTGCTTACGCCGTTCGATGGGCAGCAAAAACTGGATAAAGAGAGCCTGCGTCGACTGGTGCGATTTAATCTGCGCCAGGGTGTTGATGGACTATATGTTGGAGGATCTACCGGTGAAGCCTTTGTCCAGAGCGGCACAGAGCGTCAGGAAGTGCTGGAGATCGTAGCGGAAGAGGCGAAAGGCAAAATGACTCTTATCGCCCATGTCGGCTGCGTGAGTACCCTCGAAAGCCAGCAACTGGCAAGGGCTGCGGTAGGTTATGGCTACGATGCTGTCTCCGCCGTCACGCCGTTCTATTATCCGTTTAGTTTCGAAGAACACTGCGCGCATTATCAGGCCATTATTGAGTCGGCTGATGGCTTGCCGATGGTGGTGTACAACATCCCGGCGCTAAGCGGCGTGAAGCTGACCCTCGATCAAATCAATACCCTGGTGACGCTGCCTGGCGTCGGTGCGCTAAAGCAGACTTCAGGCGATCTATTCCAGATGGAACAGATCCGACGGGCTCATCCGGATCTGGTGTTGTACAACGGTTACGATGAGATATTTGCCTCAGGCCTGTTGGCAGGAGCTGATGGCGGTATTGGGAGTACTTACAACATCATGGGCTGGCGTTACCAGGGAATGGTCGCGGCGCTGAAAGTGGGTGATGTTGCCAAAGCACAGCAGCTGCAATGTGAGTGCAATAAGGTAATCGACCTGTTGATTAAAACCGGCGTATTCCGTGGTTTGAAAACCGTATTGCACTATATGGATGTGGTCTCTGTGCCGCTGTGCCGTAAGCCGTTTGCACCGGTAGACGAAAAATTCTTGCCGGAGCTGAAAGCGCTGGCGCAGCAGCTAATGCAGGAACACGGCTGATCGGTAGCCGGGTGGCGACAGTGCTTTACGGCCTGCGGTTGCTCTTTCCTGGCCGGGCAAGCGAAGCCCCCTGGCGCGACAACAAACATCGTCGGGAGAGTAAAATGAGTACACTGCCCCAGAACATCCCGTGGTACCGCCATCTTAGCCGTCCCCAGTGGCGGGCTTTTTCCGCCGCCTGGCTCGGGTATTTGCTTGATGGTTTTGATTTTGTATTAATCGCCCTGGTGCTCACCGAAGTGCAGGGGGATTTTGGCCTGACGACCGTTCAGGCTGCAAGTCTCATCTCAGCGGCTTTCATTTCTCGCTGGTTTGGCGGTCTGATGCTTGGCGCGATGGGCGATCGCTATGGTCGACGCCTGGCGATGGTGACCAGCATTATTCTGTTCTCTCTCGGTACGCTGGCCTGCGGTTTTGCGCCGGGTTACACAACAATGTTTATCGCGCGTCTGGTTATCGGTATGGGAATGGCTGGAGAGTACGGCTCCAGCGCCACTTACGTTATCGAAAGCTGGCCAAGGCATTTACGCAATAAGGCCAGCGGTTTTCTGATTTCCGGGTTTTCCGTTGGCGCAGTTATCGCCGCGCAGGTTTATAGCCTGGTGGTACCCGTCTGGGGCTGGCGCGCGCTTTTTTTCATCGGCATTGTTCCCATCGTATTTGCCCTCTGGCTGCGGAAAAATATTCCGGAAGCCGAAGACTGGAAAGAGAATCATGAAGGCAAAGAACCGGTACAGACTATGGTCGATCTGCTTTATCGCGGCAAGCATCGGGTTATTAACATCCTGATGACCATCGTGGCGGCGACTGCCCTATGGTTCTGTTTTGCCGGTGGCTTACAAAATGCAGGTATCGTTCTGCTGCTGGGCGTAATGTGCGCGGTGATATTTATCAGCTTTATGGTGCAGAGCAGCGGTAAACGCTGGCCTACGGGCGTGATGCTGATGGTGGTGGTACTTTTCGCCTTCCTTTATTCATGGCCAATTCAGGCGCTGCTGCCGACTTATCTGAAAACCGAGCTGGCCTATGACCCGACGACGGTGGCAAAGATTTTGTTTTTCAGCGGGTTTGGCGCGGCGGTTGGCTGCTGTGTGGGCGGATTTCTCGGGGACTGGCTGGGCACCCGCAAGGCCTATGTTTACAGCCTGCTGGCTTCACAGTTGTTGATTATTCCGGTCTTTGCAATTGGCGGCACAAACATCTGGGTTCTTGGCCTGCTTCTGTTTTTCCAGCAGATGTTAGGGCAGGGGATCTCCGGGATCTTGCCAAAACTGATTGGCGGCTATTTCGATACCGATCAGCGGGCGGCTGGACTTGGTTTTACCTACAACGTGGGGGCGCTGGGAGGCGCGATTGCGCCGGTGCTGGGTGCCTTAATTGCCCAGCGTTTGGATTTGGGTACCGCGTTGGGATCGCTCTCTTTTGGTCTGACCTTCGTTGTAATCCTGCTGATTGCGCTGGATATGCCGTCCCGCGTACAGCGCTGGATTCGGCCGGAAGCGATACGAACTCATGATGCGATCGATGGTAAACCTCTAATCGGAGCGGTGCCTTTTGGTGGTAACAAAAGCGGCTTAGTTAAGACCAGATAACAACAGCCCGGCTGCGGTGCCGGGTATTCATATTTATCAGGGAGCGAGTATGTCTTTGCTTAAAGAATTGGATTTACGCATTAGCGCTAACGGCGGTCTTATTGTTTCCTGTCAACCGGTACCCGGCAGCCCATTGGATAAGCCGGAGATCGTTGCCGCGATGGCGCTGGCGGCGGAGCAGGCCGGGGCGGTCGCGTTGCGCATTGAAGGCGTAGAGAATCTGCGCGCGGTACGCGCGCAGGTAAAGGTGCCGATTATCGGCATTATTAAACGCGATCTGGATGATTCGCCGGTAAGGATCACGCCCTATCTGGAAGATATCGATGCATTGATGCAGGCTGGCGCCGATATTATCGCCGTTGATGGCACAGAGCGAGCGCGCCCTGTTCCAGTGGCAACGCTACTGGCGCGTATCCACCAGCACAAGCTGGTGGCGATGGCCGACTGCTCCTCTCTTGAGGATGGCCTGACCTGTCAGGCTCTTGGCGCGGAAATCATCGGCACTACGCTGTCGGGCTATACCATGGCGTATACCCCGGATGAACCAGATCTGGAGCTGGTGAAAGCGCTGGCGGAGGCCGGCTGCAGGGTGAATGCGGAAGGGCGCTACAACACACCGGCTCAGGCAGCGGAAGCCATACGCCACGGTGCGTGGGCGGTGACCGTTGGTTCTGCGATTACCCGCCTGGAACATATTTGCCAGTGGTATAACACGGCGTTAAAAGAGACGAAGTCATGACGACGCTGGCGATAGATATTGGCGGTACGAAGCTTGCTGCGGCGCTGGTAACGGATGACCTGCTGCTCTGCGATCGTCGCGAGCTACCCACTCCTGCCAGCAAAACAGCGGATGCTCTGAACACGGCGCTGGAGGCGCTTGTCAGGCCTCTGTGCATGCGGGCAAAGCGCGTCGCGATAGCCTCGACCGGGATTATTCGTGAAGGAAACCTGATTGCAATTAATCCACAGAATCTTGGCGGACTCATGCACTTCCCGCTGGTAAAAACGTTACGAGAAATAACCGGTCTGCCAACGCTGGCGATAAATGATGCTCAGGCGGCAGCCTGGGCGGAATACCAGGCGATGGCTGATAAGGTCAGCGATATGGCGTTTATTACCGTTTCTACCGGGGTTGGCGGCGGCGTGGTGAGCAACGGTACTTTACTTACCGGGGCCGGAGGCCTGGCCGGACACCTGGGGCACTCGTTAGCCGATCCTGACGGACCGCTTTGCGGCTGCGGTCGCGTCGGCTGCGTAGAGGCTATTGCTTCCGGACGGGGAATCGCCGCGGCGGCAACTGACGATCTCTGCGGACTGGATGCGAAATCTATTTTTACTTTTGCGGCGCAAGGCCACCCGCAGGCGCGTTTACTCATTCAGCGCTCGGCACAAACTTTGGCGCGGATGATTGCCGATGTTAAAGCGTTGACCGATTGCCAGTGCGTGGTCGTTGGCGGCAGTATTGGCCTGGCGGATGGGTACTTACCGTTGGTGAGGGACTATCTGGCGCAAGAACCGGCTATTTACCAGGTTCCATTATGCGCAGCACACTATCGCCATGATGCTGGCCTGCTGGGAGCGGCGCTATGGGGCAAGGAGAGAAGCCATGATAATCGGTGATGTAAACAATCCATTGTTGGCTGGCGTGTCGTCGGGGCTACAAAAGGCGATATCCCTCGCCCTGGATCATGATTTATTGAGTCTTTCTCCCGGAAGCGTTGAACTTCAAGGGGATAATGTCTTTATGAATGTGATGCAGTTTATGACGGAGTTTCCGGCAGATAAAAAGGCTGAACTACATACGAAGTTTATCGATATCCAGATATTACTGGCGGGCGAAGAGCAGATTTTTTTCGGCGTAGCCGGCTCCTCAATGCAGTGCGAGGAGATGCACGTTGAGGAGGATTATCAGCTGTGCAACGCGATTGATGGCGAACAGTCGGTCATTCTGACGCCAGGTATGTTCGCGATCTTTATGCCGGGTGAACCGCATAA
Source organism: Klebsiella sp. 2-CIP_Kleb. (assembly GCF_050378715.1). Lineage (NCBI taxonomy): Bacteria > Pseudomonadati > Pseudomonadota > Gammaproteobacteria > Enterobacterales > Enterobacteriaceae > Klebsiella > Klebsiella sp. 2-CIP_Kleb. The sequence continues at coordinate 265,328 of NZ_JBNRLG010000007.1, read as the reverse complement.
GCCAGGATGCGTAATAACCGAGCCCGCAGAGATAAAAAAAGTGGTGATTAAAGTCAGCGCAAATTTGTTAAGCGCATAAATAAGCCCGATGGGATTAACCATCGGGCCTGAGTCCCATACCCGGATAAAACCGCTATCCGGGTATTCGCATTACACTTCCAGGTAATTCAGGATCCCGTCCGCCGCTTTACGTCCTTCGGCAATCGCGGTGACTACCAGGTCGGAACCGCGCACGATATCGCCACCGGCGAAGATTTTCGGGTTGCTGGTCTGGAAGGCGTTCTCGCTGCCTTCCGGGGCAATGATGCGGCCCTGGGAGTCCAGCTCGACGCTGTGCTTCGCCAGCCACTCCATGCTGTGGGGACGGAAGCCAAACGCCATGACGACGGCGTCTGCCGGCACCACGTGCTCAGAGCCGGGAACGATCTCCGCGCGACGGCGGCCTTTTGCATCCGGCTGGCCCATCTCGGTGCGCGCCATCTTCACGCCGCACACTTTGCCGTTGGCATTCACTTCCACACCCAGCGGCTGGACGTTGAACTGGAACTCCACGCCTTCTTCACGCGCGTTTTTCACTTCGCGTTTTGAACCCGGCATGTTCTCTTCGTCACGACGATAGGCGCAGATCACGTGAGCCGCATTCTGACGGACGGAGGTGCGTACGCAGTCCATCGCGGTGTCGCCACCGCCGAGAACCACCACGCGTTTGCCTTCCATGCTGACGTAGGGCTCATCGGCGGTTTCGCCAAAGCCCATGATCTGCTTGGTATTGGCGATCAGGAACGGCAGCGCGTCGTAGACGCCCTGGGCGTCTTCGTTGTCCAGCCCGCCGCGCATTGACTGATAGGTGCCAACGCCGAGGAACACCGCATCGTACTCTTTCAGCAGGTCGTCAAGCTGCACGTCACGGCCCACTTCGGTATTGAGTTTGAACTCAATGCCCATGCCGGTGAAGATCTCCCGGCGGCGGGTCATCACCTCTTTTTCCAGCTTGAACGCCGGGATACCGAAGGTCAGCAGGCCGCCGATTTCCGGATGGCGGTCAAACACCACCGCCTTGACGCCGTTACGGGTCAGGACGTCGGCACAGGCGAGGCCCGCCGGGCCAGCGCCGATGATAGCGACGGTTTTACCGGTCGGTTTCACGCCGGAGAGATCCGGACGCCAGCCCATCTCGAATGCTTTATCGTTGATATAGCGTTCGATGTTGCCGATGGTCACCGCGCCGAACTCATCGTTCAGCGTACAGGAGCCTTCACACAGGCGGTCCTGCGGGCAAACGCGCCCGCAGACTTCCGGCAGGGTGTTGGTCTGGTGCGACAGCTCAGCCGCCTCAAAAATACGTCCCTCGTTGGCCAGCTTCAGCCAGTTCGGGATGTAGTTATGCACCGGGCACTTCCATTCGCAGTACGGGTTGCCGCAGGACAGGCAGCGATCTGCCTGCGCCTTGGCCTGGCCTTCTGAAAACGGCTCGTAAATTTCCACAAATTCAATTTTACGGATCTTCAGCGGTTTCTTTGGCGGATCAACGCGCTGCAGGTCGATAAATTGATAAACGTTCTGACTCATCTTAACCCCTTACTGCGCCTGCACCCGCAGCTCAGCTGCGGAACGACTACGGTGACCCAACAGTGCTTTAACATCGCTGGACTTCGGTTTAACCAGCGCAAACTTCGCGGAGAAGGCCGGCCAGTTGGCGAGGATCTCTTCGCCGCGTTGCGAACCGGTAAGCTGTACGTGCTCGGTGATTAAACCGCGCAGGTGCTCTTCATGGATGGCCAGAGAGTCAACGTCCAGCACTTCCACCAGCTCCGGATTCACGCGCTTGCGGAAGTCGCCATCTTCATCCAGGACATAGGCAAAGCCGCCGGTCATCCCTGCGCCAAAGTTGACGCCGGTTTTACCGAGCACGCAGACGATGCCGCCGGTCATATATTCACAGCCGTTGTCGCCGATGCCTTCCACCACGGTAATGGCGCCGGAGTTACGCACCGCGAAACGCTCACCTGCGCGGCCTGCGGCGTACAGACGACCACCGGTCGCGCCGTACAGGCAGGTGTTGCCGATAATGCTGGCTTCGTGACTGCGGAAAGCGGAGCCCACCGGAGGACGAATGGCCAGCAGACCGCCCGCCATGCCTTTGCCGACATAGTCGTTGGCGTCGCCCGTCAGATGCAGTTCCACGCCGCCGGCGTTCCACACGCCGAAGCTCTGGCCCGCGGTGCCGCTAAAGTGAGCGACGATCGGGTCGCCCGCCAGTCCCTGGTCGCCATGGGTCTGGGCGATATACCCGGACAGCGAGGCCCCCACGGAGCGGTCGGTATTGCGGATATCGAACCAGAACGTTTTGCTCTGCTTTTCATCCACGTACGGTTTCGCCTGCTGCAGCAGCTGGGCGTTGAGCACGCCGTTATCGAACGGCGGGTTATTTTCGGTGCAGTACAGCGCTTTGCCAGGATGCGGCTCTGCGGTCTCCAGCAGTTTACCCAGATCCAGTTTCTGCTGCTTGGCGGTGAACCCATCCAGCTCTTTGAGCAGATCGGTGCGGCCAATCAGATCCACCAGTCGCTTGACGCCCAGCTGGGCCATCAGCTCGCGGGTTTCACGGGCGATAAATTCAAAGTAGTTGGTCACTTTGAACGGCAGACCGTGATAGTGGTTCTTACGCAGTTTGTCATCCTGGGTCGCCACGCCGGTCGCGCAGTTGTTCAGGTGACAAATACGCAGGTATTTACAGCCCAGCGCCACCATCGGGCCGGTGCCGAAGCCGAAGCTTTCCGCGCCAAGGATCGCCGCTTTGATGATATCGAGGCCGGTTTTCAGGCCGCCATCCACCTGCAGACGGATCTTGTGACGCAGACCGTTAGCGACCAGCGCCTGCTGGGTTTCCACCAGACCAAGCTCCCACGGACAGCCGGCATATTTCACTGAAGTGAGCGGGCTTGCTCCGGTGCCGCCGTCGTAGCCGGCGATGGTGATCAGATCGGCATAAGCCTTGGCTACGCCGGTGGCGATGGTGCCCACGCCCGGTTCAGAAACCAGCTTGACCGAGATCATCGCTTTCGGGTTGACCTGCTTGAGGTCGAAAATCAGCTGCGCCAGATCCTCGATAGAGTAGATATCGTGGTGCGGCGGCGGGGAGATCAGCGTCACGCCCGGTACCGAATAGCGTAGTTTGGCGATGTACGGGGTGACTTTATCACCCGGCAGCTGACCGCCTTCACCCGGCTTCGCGCCCTGGGCGACTTTGATCTGGATAACGTCGGCATTGACCAGATAGGCTGGGGTGACGCCGAAGCGGCCGGATGCCACCTGCTTGATGCGCGACACTTTGTTGGTGCCGTAGCGCGCCGGGTCTTCACCGCCTTCACCGGAGTTGGAGAAGCCGCCGATGCTGTTCATCGCTTCCGCCAGCGATTCGTGCGCTTCCGGACTCAGGGCGCCGATCGACATCGCTGCGGTATCGAAGCGTTTAAACAGCTCCTTCGCCGGCTCCACGTCGTCGATGCTGATGGCATCTTCGCCCGGGTTGAGCGCCAGCAGATCGCGCAGCGTGGCCGCCGGGCGTTCGTTAACCAGCTTCGCGTATTGTTGATAATCGCTGTACTCACCGCTCTGCACAGCCTGCTGCAGGGTGCGCACCACGTCCGGGTTGTAGGCGTGATATTCGCCGCCGTGAACGTACTTCAGCAGACCGCCCTGAGCCAGCGGCTTGCGCGCCAGCCATGCGCGTTTCGACAGATTCAGCAGATCCTGCTGGAAATCGTCGAAGCCGGCGCCGCCGATGCGGCTGACCACGCCCTGGAAGCAGAGGTCGGAGACATCGCGATGCAGACCGACCGCTTCGAACAGCTTCGAGCAGCGGTAGGAGGCGATGGTCGAGATCCCCATCTTGGACATGATCTTATACAGACCTTTGTTGATACCGTTGCGATAGTTCAGCATCACCGCACGGTACGGTTTATTGATGGCTTTGCTGTCGACCAGCTTCGCCAGCGTTTCATAGGCGAGGTACGGATAGATAGCTGTCGCGCCGAAGCCCAGCAGCACGGCGAAGTGGTGCGGATCGCGGGCGCTGGCGGTTTCAACGATGATGTTGGCATCGCAGCGCAGACTTTTATCGACCAGACGGGTCTGGATCGCGCCAACGGCCATCGGCGCCGGCACCGGCAGGCGGTCTTTGGCGATGTTACGGTCGGAGAGGACCAGCAGCACGGTACCATCGCGTACCATCTGCTCCGCTTTGTCGCACAGGGCCTTCACCGTCTCGCTGAGGGAAGCCTCTGCTGGGTTGAAGGTGATGTCGAGGACGTCGGCACGATAGTGCTCTTCTTCCATCGTCGTCAGCTGTTTGAAATCGGAGTACAGCAGGATCGGCGATTTGAAGCTCAGACGATGCGCCTGGCCTTCCGCTTCGCAGAAGACGTTCATTTCGCGACCGATGCTGGTGGCCAGCGACATGACGTGCGCTTCACGCAGCGGATCGATAGGTGGGTTCGTCACCTGGGCGAACTGCTGACGGAAGTAATCGTAGATAATGCGCGGCTGGCTGGAAAGGACGGCAAACGGCGTGTCATCGCCCATAGAGCCGACCGCCTCCTGGCCATTTTCGCCGAGCACGCGCAGAACCGAGTCCAGCTCTTCCGCGCTGTAGTTAAACTGTTTCTGGTAGCTGGCCAGCAGATCGTCGTCCAGCTGGCGGCTGCCAACCTCTTCGTCCGGCAGATCTTCAAACGGCACCAGGCGACGAACGTTTTTCTCCATCCACTCTTTATACGGATGGCGGCTCTTCAGATCGTCATCGGTTTCCGCCGAGTGCAGAATGCGTCCGGCACGGGTATCGATAACCATCAGCTCGCCCGGGCCCACGCGGCCTTTTTCAACCACTTCGTCCGGCTGGTAGTCCCAGATGCCGACTTCAGAGGCGCAGGTGATGAGCTTATCTTTGGTAATGACGTAGCGCGCCGGGCGCAGGCCATTACGGTCGAGGTTACAGGCCGCGTAGCGACCGTCGGACATGACGATGCCCGCCGGGCCGTCCCATGGCTCCATATGCATGGAGTTAAAGTCGAAGAACGAACGCAGCTCCGGATCCATATCCGGGTTGTTCTGCCAGGCTGGCGGCACCAGCAGACGCATGGCGCGCACGATGTCCATCCCGCCGGCCAGCAGCAGCTCCAGCATGTTGTCCATTGAACTGGAGTCGGAGCCGGTTTCGTTAACGAACGGCGCGGCGTCGTGCAGGTCCGGGATCAGCGGGGTCTGGAACTTATAGGTACGGGCGCGAGCCCACTGGCGGTTGCCGGTGATGGTGTTGATTTCACCGTTGTGCGCCAGGTAGCGGAACGGCTGTGCCAGCGGCCAGCGTGGTACGGTGTTGGTGGAGAAGCGCTGGTGGAACAGGCAGATAGCCGACTCCAGGCGCAGGTCCGCGAGGTCCAGGTAGAAGCGCGGCAAATCCGCCGGCATACACAGACCTTTATAGATGTTGACCAGGTTGGACAAGCTACAAACGTAGAAATCTTTGTCTTCCTGCAGGCGTTTTTCAATGCGACGACGCGCAATAAACAGACGGCGCTCCATATCGCGCGGGCGCCAGCCGGCCGGGGCGTTAACAAAGATTTGCTCAATACGGGGCAGCGAGGAGAGGGCGATTTCACCGAGCACGCCTTCGTTGGTCGGCACATCGCGCCAGCCGACGATCGACAGGGTCTCAAGCTGAAGTTCTTCTTCAACGATGCGGCGCGCCGCTTTCGCCAGTTCAGGATCTTTATTCAGGAACAGCATCCCAACGGCGTAGTTTTTGGCTAAACGCCAGCCGCGCTCTTCGGCAACGATGCGGAAGAAACGATCGGGTTTTTGCAGCAGCAGACCGCAACCGTCGCCGGTTTTACCATCGGCAAGGATTGCGCCACGGTGCTGCATGCGGGCCAGTGCGTGTATCGCGGTTCGCACTACCTTGTGGCTAGGTTCGCCTTCTATGTGGGCGATCAGGCCGAAACCACAGTTATCCCTCTCAAGGGATTTGTCGTACAACATATCAGTGAACCTCCCCAGGCTCTACGGACCCCCTCCGATACCGATTGCGCACAGGCACAGAAAGAGCATGGCGACGGGGTTTGCACCTCGCATTCGCCCTCTTTAAATCCTTTTCGCATCGGTACACAAGTTTGAGGACTTGCTGTTAAGAGGGAATCTCAATTACTGCATAAATATGATGAGCAGAGTGCTCATCCAGAAAGCTTCCAGCGGATTCCCAACTTATCGGGAATCCACACTTACGTCAAATGGCAATCTTATTAATACAAAAATGTGCTATGCAGGTATTAACTTGTTGTTTTTAAAATAAATAATGCCATTTTTTATGCTTTGGATACGCCTGCAGAGGGTAAGGCTAGTGTGATCTGTCTCACTGTGCGCGCGGCTTTGCATTACCGATCTACGCTGAAATACATTTCATTATTAGCACATTTGACTGCTGTAAATGTGTGTGATGGACATTAATACTGTTTTTTACCATAAAGCAGATTAGGGCCGCGCGATGATGAAATATAAGGAAAACTCATTACCCTGCGTGTGAATGAAATTGCAGTAATCATGATTGTTTATGCAATGGGATGATTCGCCGCGCTGACGATTGATCCAGGTCATCGCCGTCGGTGACGAAAAGTGGCAGGCTTGGCCCCCTTTGTTGAGGCCGGTCTATCAGATTATGCAGTTACAGAAATTAGTCAATATGTTTGGTGGGGATCTTCTGCGCCGCTATGGCGAAAAGGTCCATAAGCTAACGCTGCACGGCGGTTTTAGCTGCCCGAACCGCGACGGCACGCTGGGCCGTGGCGGTTGCACATTCTGTAACGTGGCCTCGTTTGCGGATGAAGCGCAGCAGCATCGATCCATCGCCGAACAGCTCGCCCATCAGGCGCAGCTTGTTAACCGGGCAAAGCGTTATCTGGCCTACTTTCAGGCCTATACCAGCACCTTTGCTGAAGTGCAGGTGCTCCGCTCGATGTATCGTCAGGCCGTCAGCGAGGCGAATATCGTTGGCCTCTGCGTTGGCACCCGCCCGGACTGCGTGCCGGAGGCGGTTCTCGACCTGCTCAGTGAATACCACCAGCAGGGGTATGAGGTTTGGCTGGAGCTGGGGCTGCAGACCGCCCATGATAAGACCCTGCATCGCATTAACCGCGGGCATGATTTCGCCTGTTACCAGCGCACCGCGCGTCTGGCGCGTGAGCGCGGACTGAAGGTATGCGCGCATCTGATCGTCGGCCTGCCCGGGGAGAGCCAGGAGCATGGCCTCGAGACGGTGGAGCGGGTCGTGACCACCGGCGTGGATGGGATAAAGCTGCATCCGCTGCATATTGTGAAAGGCAGCATTATGGCAAAAGCATGGCAGGCCGGTCGTCTCGATGGCATCGAACTGGAGGCGTATACCGTCACCGCCGGGGAGATGATCCGCCATACCCCGCCGGAGGTAATCTACCATCGCATATCGGCCAGCGCCCGTCGGCCGACGCTGCTCGCGCCGCTGTGGTGCGAAAATCGCTGGACCGGAATGGTTGAACTGGATCGCTATCTGAATGAGCAGGGCGCTCAGGGTTCGGCGCTGGGCCGCAGCTGGGTCGCGCCCCAGTCGGCGAAATAGTCTAAGAGGATGCCCGGCGTGATGGCTGCGCCGGGCATGGCTTTCCTGTCAACTAAGCCTGACTGGCTTTCATCGTCACACGCGGCGTTTTGATCACGAACAGCACCAGCAGGGCGCCGAGCGCGGCGATAGTGCCGGCGAGGACAAAGGCGCTGTCGAATTTACCGGTAGACTGCACGATATAGCCGGTGACAATCGGTCCCACGATGCCGGAGACGCTGCCGATAAGGTGGATAAAGCCGCTGGTGCCGCCAACGCGGGATTTATGCACCACGTCCTGGATAATCGCCCAGTAGATCGCTCCGGTGACATAGAGGAAAAAGATGGAGACCGACATCAGCAGAACGGCAGGAACGACGCTGCTGACGGTACCGGCAAGCCCCACACAGATGGCGGCCATCAGCAGACATACCACCAGCACAATTTTGCGTGACAGCAGCAGGCGTCCGGTGAGTTTAAAAATTTTATCGGAAATATAGCCCCCCAGCGCCAGACCGACAAAGCCGACTATCCATGGGATCATGGTGGTGAGGCTCATCTGTTTAATATCGAGATGGTGCTGCTGAACCAGATAGGACGGAAACCAGCTGAGAAAGAAAAACAGAATATAGTTGTAGCAAAAGAAGGCAAAGGCCGTCACCAGTATAATAGGTTGTTTGAGATAATAACCCAGCGAGTGGGCGGTTTGATTTTCAGTTGATTCCAGCGCAGACTCCTCTTGCTTCATATTATTAATGAGCATGAGCTCTTCCCGGCTGACATGTTTATGTTTTTCCGGCGAGTTAGCGGCAATAAAAAACCACACTATCATCCACACAATGCCGATGGCGAAAATAATCATAAACGCCGGGCGCCAGCCGAATGCCAGGGCCAGATAACCGACGATGGGGCCGGCAACCGCGCCGCCCAGCGGAGAGCCGGCGCTGAGCAGCCCCACGGCGGTGGCCGCTTGCTTCTTGGGAAACCAGCCGTTGATCATCTTGTTCGCCGACGCGCAAATCGGGCCCTCAGCCATCCCGAAGAGGACTCGCAGCATCAGCATGGAATAAAAGCCGGTGGCAAAGGCAGTTAAGCCGCAAAACAGCGACCACATCCCCACCGCCAGCCCCAGGACTAGCGTTGCGCCAAACTTATCTACGGCCAGACCGCCAATAAAATTAAATACCGCATAGCCGAAGAAAAAACTGCCGAAAATAATACCAAATTGTTCAGCGTTTAGCGCCAGATCCTTTTCAATCATTGGTACCGTAATGGATAACGCCACCCGGTCCAGATAATTAATCATATATACTAAAAATAATAACAGGACGATAATCCAGCGGATATTTTTTCCCATGATGACACCATGATGATTATATTATTGAGCTCTGGCGCGACGGATATCAATATTCACGTCGCCCGTTATTTAGCATTTAACCCAGCTGCAGCAATACCTTGCAGCAAGTTTTCCGATCGTTGGCGAAAATCTCCATCGCCTCTTTTACCTGCTCCAGCGGCATGCAGTGGGTGATTAACGCCTCAGGCTGGATAAGGCCTTTCTCCATCCAGTCGATAACCAGCGGAAAACGCCCGCTGTTTAGCCGGGAGGAGAAAATGGAGATCTCTTTACTGGTGATGCTTTGCTGGGTCAGGGTGGACGGCTCGCCGGAGAAGCCGAGTATGCCGATGCGTGCGGCGGGAGAGGCGAGGAGAATGGCCTCCTGAAGGATCGCCGGATGGCAGGCGGCATCGATGATCAGCGTGGGGGCTATCTGCCGCTGCGCCAGCTGTTCCGCCAGCGGCTGGTGAGTGTTATCCAGCGTCAAATCGGCGCCGTTGTCCCGCGCCATCTGCAGACGTTCGGCAATGCGGTCCACTACGATCACCTGCTTAACGCCATACACCCCTTTCAGCGCCTGGATCGCCGTCAGACCCATCGGACCTGCGCCGTAGATCAAGGCGATATCCTGCACCGTGGGCTGCAGCTGGGCGGTAATGTTTGCCGCAATGGTAAAAGGCTCAACCATCGTCGCCTGACGATCGCTGATGGCCTCCGGAATGCGCCAGGCGTTTTTCGCCGGCACGCAGGCGTAGTCGCTGAATCCGCCGTCGCGGTGAACCCCGATGACCTGGAGCCGCGCACAGACATTCGGCCGCCCCACCGAGCAGGGATAACAATGGCCGCAGCTGACGACAGGGTCGACCGCGACGCGCTCGCCGATGCGTGCCGAAGAGACCTGCTCGCCGACGGCATCAATGATGCCGAAGAATTCATGGCCGATAACGCGGGGATATTTCGCGAAGGGGTTATGGCCTTGATAGATATGCACATCGGACCCGCAGATCCCGGCAAAGGCGATTTTCACCCGGACTTCGTGGGCGCCCGGAGCGGGAACCGGACGGGATTCGATGTTCAGTTGGCCTGGCTCTTTGACAACGACGCTTCTCATTTCTGTTCCTTCCCTTGTCTGTTTTCTGAACAAATAGCGTTATTTTTATTACCATACAAGTATGCAATTGATCATAAATAGCTCTGGATCACATTTGGCGAAGGTCGTCAGAAAAAGCCCGGGAATGATTAATCTATTGAAATAAATTGAGAAAAATTATGAATGCCGCGAAAGCGACCTTACCGACGAGCCGGTAAGCAGGAATGTGATCGTCATCACGACAGTTAAGGCTCAATCAATTATGATTACTGGTATGGTAGTAGGGTGAAATTAAACTATGTTGAGCAGGTGATGACGATGCAGATGACAATGCGCTGGTTTGGACCAGAGGAAGATAAGGTTTCATTAGAGCATATACGCCAGGTGCCCGGCGTGGAGGGAGTGGTCGGCGCGCTCTATGACGTCGCGGTCGGCGAGGTATGGCCGGAGGATAAAATTGAGCGTCTGGTCAGCCAGGCCCATGCCGCAGGCCTGAAAATGGAGGTGATAGAGAGCGTCAACATCCATGACGACATCAAAATCGGCCTCCCTTCCCGTGACCGCTATATTGCCAACTATCAGCAGACCATTCGCCACCTTGCCCGCTTCGGCGTCAAAGTCATCTGCTATAACTTCATGCCGGTGTTTGACTGGATGAAGACGGATATGAACTACGTCCTGCCGGATGGCTCGTTAACGATGGCTTTTGAGAAGAAAGATATCGATAAGCGGCTGGAAGACGTGGTGAAGGAGGTCCTGGAGAATTCAAACGGCTTCGCGTTGCCGGGCTGGGAGCCGGAACGGCTGGCGGAGGTGCAGACCCTGTTTGCCAAATATAGCGCGGTGGATGACCACAAGCTGCGGGAGAACCTGGTCTATTTTCTGCAGGCGGTGATCCCGGTTTGCGAAGAGGTGGGCGTGAAAATGGCGATCCATCCTGACGATCCGCCGTACTCGATATTTGGCCTGCCGCGGGTGGTCAAAAACCGCGACGATCTGGACTGGATCTGCCGGGCTGTCGATTCACCCGCCAACGGCATTACCCTCTGCACCGGCTCGATTGCCGAAGATCCGGATAACGACGTATACGCTATTCTGGCTGAGTTTACCCGCCGCAAGCGGATCCATTTTGCCCACGTCCGCAATATTAAACTGATGCAGGATAAAGACTTTTACGAGTGCGCCCATCCGTCAGAATACGGCTCCCTGGATATGTACAAGGTGATGCAAGCGTTGCACGATAACGGCTTCGACGGCTATATACGCCCGGATCATGGCCGCTTTATCTGGGGAGAGACCGGACGCCCGGGCTATGGTTTATACGATCGCGCACTCGGGGTGACCTACCTCAAAGGTCTCTGGGAGGCGCTAAGCAAGCGCTAGCCTCCTCCTGACCATGCCTCTTTTTAGCGGCTGGTTCGCCTTGGCGGCCAGCCGTCATATCGGCTCCTTCCCGCATTTTTTGCACAACTTACAGCGCATTGCTCAGAATTGAGTATTATTGTGCGGAGTTGTCGTGAAGGAATCCCCTATGAAGCAAATTCGTATGCTGGCGCAGTATTATGTCGACCTGATGATGAAGCTGGGTCTGGTCCGCTTTTCAATGCTGTTGGCTCTTGCGCTGGTGGTGCTGGCCATCGTGGTACAGATGGCGGTCACCATGGTGCTGCATGGCCAGGTTGAAAGCATCGACGTTATCCGCTCTATCTTCTTCGGTCTGCTCATCACCCCGTGGGCGGTCTACTTTCTCTCGGTGGTGGTGGAGCAACTCGAAGAGTCCCGCCAGCGTCTGTCGCGGCTGGTGGAGAAGCTGGAGGAGATGCGCGAGCGCGATCTGAAGCTGAATGTGCAGCTGAAAGACAATATCGCGCAGTTGAATCAGGAGATTGGCGAACGTGAAAAGGCGGAAGCCGAGCGTGAGACCACCCTTGAGCAGCTGAAGATCGAGATGAAAGAGCGTGAAGAGACGCAGATCCAGCTCGAACAGCAATCCTCCTTTTTGCGCTCTTTCCTCGACGCCTCCCCGGACCTGGTCTTTTACCGCAATGAGGATAAAGAGTTTTCCGGCTGTAACCGGGCGATGGAGCTGCTGACCGGCAAAAGCGAGAAACAGCTGATCCACCTCAAACCACAGGACGTCTATAGCGAAGAAGCAGCGGAAAAGGTGCTGGAAACCGATGAGAAGGTGTTCCGCCACAATGTATCGCTGACCTATGAGCAGTGGCTGGACTATCCCGATGGCCGTAAAGCGTGCTTCGAAATCCGCAAGGTCCCGTACTACGATCGCGTCGGTAAGCGTCGCGGCCTGATGGGCTTCGGGCGCGATATCACCGAACGAAAACGCTATCAGGACGCACTCGAACGCGCCAGCCGGGATAAAACCACCTTCATCTCCACCATCAGCCATGAGCTGCGTACCCCGCTGAACGGGATCGTCGGGCTGAGCCGAATTTTGCTGGATACCGAACTGACCAGCGAGCAGGAAAAATACCTGAAAACCATCCATGTCTCGGCGGTGACGCTGGGGAATATCTTCAATGATATTATCGACATGGATAAAATGGAGCGCCGTAAGGTACAGCTCGATAACCAGCCGGTGGACTTCACCAGCTTCCTTGCCGACCTTGAAAACCTTTCCGGTCTGCAGGCGCAGCAGAAGGGACTGCGCTTTGTGCTGGAGCCGAGCCTGCCGCTGCCGCACAAGGTGATCACCGACGGCACCCGCCTGCGGCAGATCCTGTGGAATCTTATCAGCAACGCCGTGAAATTTACCCCACAGGGCGGTGGGGTGAACGTCCGCGTGCGCTATGACGAAGGCGATATCCTGCACTTCGAAGTGGAAGACTCCGGGATTGGTATTCCTGAAGCGGAACAGGACAAAATATTCGCCATGTATTACCAGGTCAAAGACAGCCACGGCGGCAAACCAGCCACCGGCACCGGGATTGGCCTCGCCGTATCGCGCCGCCTGGCGCGCAATATGGGCGGCGATATCAGCGTCACCAGCCAGCCGGGTAAAGGAGCGACCTTTACGCTCACCGTCCATGCGCCTGCCATTGCGGAAGAAGTGGAAGATACCCTGGCGGAAGACGACATGCCATTACCGGCGCTCAACGTGCTGCTGGTAGAAGATATTGAGCTCAACGTCATCGTGGCGCGCTCGGTGCTGGAAAAGCTGGGCAACAGCGTGGATGTCGCGATGACCGGTAAAGCCGCGCTGGAGATGTTTGAGCCTGGCGAGTACGACCTGGTGCTGCTGGATATCCAGCTGCCGGATATGACGGGTCTGGATATCTCTCGTCAGCTAAAACAGAATTTTGCCGCGGATGAGCTGCCGCCGCTGGTAGCCCTGACCGCCAACGTGCTGAAGAATAAGAAAGAGTATCTTGATGCCGGCATGGACGATGTGCTGAGCAAGCCGCTATCGGTGCCGGCGCTGACGGCCATGATCAAAAAATTCTGGGATGCGCCGGAAGAGGAGGCGCAGGAAGCGCCGGCGGCCGATCTGCATAAAGCCGACGCGGTGCTGGATACCGATATGCTGGAGCAATACATCGAACTGGTGGGACCGAAGCTTATCAACGATGGTCTCGCGGTGTTTGAGAAGATGATGCCGGGCTATATGTCCGTCCTTGAGTCTAATCTCACCGCCCGCGATCAAAAAGGGATCGTCGAAGAGGGGCATAAGATCAAAGGGGCTGCGGGTTCTATTGGCCTGCGCCACATCCAGCAGCTGGGTCAGCAGATCCAGACGCCGGACCTGCCTGCCTGGTCTGATAATGTCGCTGAATGGGTTGAAGAGATGAAATCCGAGTGGCAAAACGACGTGGCGATTCTGAAGGCATGGGTGGCGAAGACCGGGAAAAAATGACCCCGGACAGACCGGGGTGCGCGAATACTGCGCCAACACCAGGGAACTGGTGGTTGAGCCAGTGTGATTTGAGTGATGTTGTTACGTGGCGCAACCTGAGAAGTGGATTGCTCGCTCATTAAGATAGCAAAGCTTAACTAATTTGTTACATGAATCAGTAAAATATGTGAAGCATAGCGAGTAAATCGACATTTTTGACTGGTTTCAGTGAGTTGCATGGAGGAGCGAAGGCGATGAAAAAAATTGGTGTGGTACTGAGCGGCTGCGGCGTGTACGACGGCAGTGAAATTCATGAGGCAGTGATTACCCTGCTGGCGATCGCGCGCAACGGCGCGCAGGCGGTCTGCTTTGCGCCCGATAAACCGCAGCGCGACGTCATCAACCATCTGACGGGTGAACCGTTGACGGAGCAGCGCAACGTGCTGGTGGAAGCGGCGCGCATCGCCCGCGGCGACATCCTGCCGCTGGCGCAAGCGCGTGAGGAGACGCTGGACGCGCTGATCGTCCCCGGCGGCTTCGGCGCGGCGAAAAACTTAAGCAGCTTCGCTGCCGAGGGCAGCAAATGCGAGGTGGACCACGATCTGCGGGCCCTGGCGCTGGCGATGCATCAGGCCGGCAAGCCGCTGGGCTTTATGTGCATCGCTCCGGCGCTGCTGCCGAAGATCTTTGCGTTTCCGCTGCGGATGACTATCGGGACCGATCTCGACACCGCCGATGTGGTGGAGGAGATGGGGGCGGAGCATGTGCCTTGCCCGGTCGACGACATCGTGGTGGATGAAGAGAATAAAGTGGTCACCACCCCGGCGTATATGCTGGCGGAGAATATTGTGCAAGCCGCCACTGGGATCGAAAAACTGGTCGCCCGCGTGCTGGCGCTGAGCGCATGAAGCTCCGCATTGCGCCCTTCGCGCTGCTCAAACGACTGGCGCTGCGTCTGCTGCTGATCGCCGCCGTCTTCTGGGGCGGGGGGATCGCGCTGTTTAGCGTGCTGCCGGTGCCCTTTTCGGCAGTCATGCTTGAGCGGCAGATAAGCGCCTGGCTGTCCGGCGATGTCCACTATCTGGCGCACTCCGACTGGGTCGCCATGGATAAGATCTCCCCGTGGATGGGGCTGGCGGTGATTGCCGCCGAAGATCAGAAGTTCCCGGAACACTGGGGGTTTGACGTCTCGGCAATCGAAAAGGCGCTGGCGCACAATGAGCGTCACGATACCCGCATCCGCGGCGCGTCAACGCTGTCGCAGCAGACGGCGAAAAACCTGTTTTTGTGGGATGGTCGTAGCTGGCTGCGCAAGGGGCTGGAGGCCGGATTGACCGTCGGCATGGAAACCGTGTGGAGTAAAAAGCGGATCCTGACCGTCTACCTGAATATTGCCGAGTTTGGCGAGGGGATTTTTGGTGTGGAAGCGGCCGCCCAGCGCTATTTTCATAAGCCCGCCAGCCAGTTGACGCCGGGGGAAGCGGCTCTGCTGGCCGCGGTGCTGCCAAACCCGATCCGCTATCGCGCCGACGCGCCTTCGGGCTATGTGCGCAACCGCCAGGCCTGGATCTTACGCCAGATGCGACAACTGGGTGGGGAAGGGTTCATGCGTGAGCATAAGCTCTATTAGCGGGTAAATCCGGCGCCGGGGCTGGTACCGTCGCCAGTCTCCGTCGCCGGGAAGCGTCACCTTTAGTCTTCGTCAAACCCGGCATTAAACAGGGCAATCACCGCGGCGAGGGCTTCCACTTCCTGCGGACCGCTGGCCTCCACCTCTATCTGCCGTCCTTTCGCCGAGTCCAGCATCAGCAGGGCAATGACGCTGTTGGCTTCCGCCTCCGTGCCTTCATCGTTGCGCAGCAACACCTCGGCATCGAAATTCTGCATCAGTTCGAACAGCTTCATCGCCGGGCGGGCGTGCATGCCCAGCTTATTGGTGATTTCAACGGTCTGCTTTACGGTCATGATTTACGTTTTTCCAGCGTCCGATGACGAGACTGCACGTTTTTGCCGCGCGAGCGGAAGTAGTCAGCCAGTTGTTCAGCAATATAAACCGAACGATGTTTACCGCCGGTGCAGCCAATGGCCACCGTCAGATAGCTGCGATTGTTGGTCTCCAGCATCGGTAACCATAGCTCAAGATAGCTCCGGGTCTGGTAAATAAAGTTGTGCACTTCGGTGTGCCGATCGAGGAAGGCGGCCACCGGCTTATCCAGACCGGTCATGGGACGCAGCTTCGGATCCCAGTGCGGGTTTGGCAGAAAGCGCACGTCAAAGACGTAATCGGCATCGATCGGGATACCGTGCTTAAAGCCGAAGGATTCGAAGACCATGGTCAGTTCGCGTTCTCGTTTACCCAGCAGCCGGGTGCGTAACATTTCCGCCAGCTCGTGAACCGACATCTCCGAGGTATCGACAATCAGATCGGCCCGCGAGCGCAGGGGCTCCAGCAGATCGCTCTCTTCATCGATGGCGCTTTCCAGCGACAAATTCTTGCTCGACAGCGGATGCAGACGACGGGTGTCGCTGTATCGACGGATCAGCGTGTTGCGATCGGCATCGAGAAACAGCAGCTGCGGCGAAAAGCACTCCGGCAGGTTTTTCATCGCCTGCTCGAAGATCTCCGGTGATTCCGGCATGTTCCGCACGTCGATGCTGACGGCCGCCGAAATATTGCGGTCAGCCAGCGACCGTGCCAGATCGGGCAGCAGCACGACCGGCAGGTTATCCACGCAGTAAAAGCCCATATCTTCCAGCGCTCGCAGAGCGACGGATTTACCCGAGCCCGAGCGGCCGCTGACGATCATCAGTACCATGTACCGTTTCTCCTCAGTACGATAAAGGATAAGGTGCGACTGCCGTTATGCGTCATCGCTGCTTCCTGCTTCGGTGATGATCTCATACAACTCTTCATCGCTCTGCGCCGCGCGCAGGCGACGACAAATCGCTTTGTCGGCCAGCCGTTTGGCCACCAGGGAGAGCGTATGCAGGTGGGTTTTTGTCTGATCGGCCGGCACCAGCAGCGCGAACAGCAGGTCGACAGGCTGATTGTCGATCGCGTCGAAGGCGATGGGGGTTTCCAGCTGGACAAAAACGCCGACAGCACGCAGCGTATCCTCTTCCAGTTTTCCGTGGGGAATGGCGATACCATTGCCAATCCCGGTACTGCCCATTTTTTCGCGGGTGAGGATCGCTTCGAACACCACCTGCGGCGGCAAACTTAACTGTTTGGCGGCCAGTTCGCTAATGATTTCCAGAGCACGCTTCTTACTCTGGCAGTGAACCTGGCTACGGGTACATTCCTGGTTCAGGACGTTGCTCAGTTGTAGAGCCGAATCGTTGTTCATCATAATTTCACCTGAGCGCCCCCGCGCCCGTCGCCGATGTTACCTGGCGGCTGACGCAGGGGGGCCCGGACAATTAGTGTTGTTTTAGTTTATCTTTATGCTTCGTTAACTGTCTTGCCAGCTTGTCGATAAGACCATCGACAGCTGCATACATATCCTGCCCTTCCGCACTGGCATGGATTTCGCCACCGTTGACATGCAGATTCGCGTCCGCAATTTGCGTCACTTTCTCTACTTTTAACACAATATAGACCTGATTGATCCGGTCGAAAAATTGTTCCAGCTTGCTGAACTTCGCCGTGACGAAGTCGCGCATCGCGGGAGTGATCTCGACGTTGTGTCCTGTAATGTTGAGCTGCATAGTGTCTTCCTTATCGGTTGTGTCAGACCAGTTGTTTACGCTGGTTTGACGGCGGGATGGATAAAGACTCTCTGTACTTCGCGACAGTGCGGCGCGCGACCATGATACCCTGCTCGGACAGCATGGAGGTGAGCTTACTGTCGCTCAACGGCTTCGCGGGATTTTCCGCGGCGATGAGTTTCTTCACCAGCGCGCGAATCGCCGTCGACGAGGCTTCGCCGCCGCCTTCGGTATTGACATGGCTGGAGAAGAAATACTTCAGTTCAAAAATACCGCGCGGACTGTGCAGATATTTTTGCGTGGTGACACGGGAAATCGTCGATTCATGCATCTCGACGGCCTGGGCGATATCGGCCAGCACCATCGGCTTCATATACTCTTCACCCTGTTCGAAAAAAGCCTGCTGTTGTTCTACGATGCAGCGGCTCACGCGCAGCAGGGTATCGTTGCGGCTTTCCAGACTTTTAATCAGCCAGCGGGCTTCCTGCAGATTGCTGCGAATGAACTGGCCGTCGGCGTCATTGCGGGCGCTGTTGCCCATTGCCGCATACTGCTGATTAATTTTCAGCCGTGGAATGCTGTCGGCGTTGAGCTCCACGGTCCAGCGGCCGCTGACCTTGCGCACCAGCACGTCTGGAATGACATATTCCGGTTCGCTGGTTTGAATGGACTGGCCGGGACGGGGATCCAGGGACTGGATCAGGTTCACCGCCTCTTTCAGCACCTCTTCTTTCAGCCGGGTCACCCGCATCAGGGTGCGGAAATCATGGTTGGCCAGAAGATCGAGATGATTGCTGATAATCAGCCGGGCCTCTTCCAGCCAAGGCGTCTCTTTGGCGAATTGCGAGAGCTGGATCAGCAGACAGTCGCGCAGATCTTTCGCCGCGACGCCAACCGGATCAAAACGCTGGATGCGCTTCAGGACGGCTTCCACTTCTTCGAGGCCGATCTCCTCATCGCCGATGCTGTCGACGATATCTTCAATCTGAACGGTGAGGTAGCCCGTATCGTCGACGGCGTCGACAATGGAGGTGGCGATGGCGCGGTCGGTATCGGTGAAGGGCGTCAGCTCGACCTGCCACATCAGGTAATCCTGCAGCGTCTGGGTGGTCTCGCCTTGATAAACGGGGAGTTCGTCGTCCTGGTAGTCCACGCCGTTGCCTGACGGCGTACCGGCGGTATAGATTTCATCCCAGCTGGCATCGAGAGGAAGCTCGTCGGGCATCTCTTTTTGCTCAAGTGCGTCGACGGTATCGAGAGACTCGCGGTCCTCCACCTCTTTCGCCTCTACCTCGTCGTGAAGATCGGTTTGCTCAAGCAACGGGTTACTTTCCAGCGCTTGCTGGAGCTCTTGCTGGAGTTCTAACGTGGACAACTGCAGCAAACGAATCGCCTGCTGCAGCTGCGGCGTCATGGCAAGCTGTTGGCTAAGCCTTAATTGCAAACCTTGCTTCATGTTCAGGGTAAATATCTCCGGCTAAAACGTCTGTAACCTCTACCCTATCAGAGTCTGAAGTCTTCCCCAAGATACACGCGCTTAACCTGCTCATCTTCGAGGATCTGCTGCGGTGTACCATGAGCGATAAGGTGTCCCTGACTGACAATATACGCGCGTTCGCAGACCGCGAGAGTCTCTCTGACGTTATGGTCGGTAATCAGTACGCCGAGGCCGCTGTCGCGCAAATGCTCAATGATGCGTTTGATGTCGATAACCGAGATCGGATCCACGCCGGCAAAGGGTTCATCCAGAAGAATAAATTTCGGGTTGGCCGCCAGCGCGCGGGCGATTTCGACGCGGCGGCGTTCACCACCGGAGAGCGCCTGACCGAGGCTGTCGCGCAGGTGCTCAATATGAAACTCTTCCATCAGCTCTTTGGCGCGATCTTCCCGCTGCTCGCTGCTCAAATCGTCACGGATCTGCAGGACCGCCATCAGGTTGTCATAAACGCTCAGGCGACGAAAAATCGAGGCTTCCTGCGGCAGATAGCCGATCCCCCGGCGCGCGCGCGCGTGCAGCGGCAGCAGGCTGATGTCTTCGTCATCAATGATAATATTGCCCGCGTCGCGCGGCACAATCCCGACCACCATATAGAAGGTGGTGGTTTTACCGGCGCCGTTGGGGCCAAGCAAGCCGACAATCTCCCCCGAGTTAACGGTGAGACTGACATCTTCCACCACGCGGCGGCCTTTATACGCTTTAGCGAGATTCTTCGCAGTTAAGGTTGCCATAACGGATTAGTTACTCTTCTTTTGCTGGTTGCCGCTTTTGTCCTGCAGCTCGGACGGCACCAGAACGGTGGTGACGCGTCGACCTTTGTCGCTGAAGGCCTGCATTTTTTGCTCTTTCACCAGATAGGTGATCTTGTCGCCCTTGATGTTGCTGTCGAGCTGTTCAAGGTACGCGTTGCCGGTCAGCACGACGTAATCGTTCTGCAGCTCATAGCGCATTTTCGACGCCCGGCCTTTTACCGGTTTGCCGTTATCCTGCATCTGGTAGAAGGTGGCCGGGTTACCGAAACCTTCGATCACCTCTTTGCCTTTTTCATTGCCCGGACGGGTGACCACCACTTTATCAGCGTTAATTTTGATCGTCCCCTGAGTCACGACCACGTTACCGGTGAAGGTGACGACATTGCCCTGCATATCCAGCGACTGCTGATCGGATTCGATATGGATCGGCTGATCGGTATCGCCCGTCTTGGCGAGGGCCGGCAGGCTGGCGGCCAGTAACGCGCCGGCGAGCGCAATCTTAAGGCTGAGTTTGTTTGTTCTGAATTTCATAAGAGGTTCTCACCTTTTCAATCAGCTCGGCATTTTTGCTGCGAAGGTTTCCACGCATTTTCAGGCCGCTGGAATTAAATGTGGTGCCGTATAACGTCACCATGTCATCAGAGGTAACGTCCTGCGTTACCAGATTTATCTGGGCGTTATCCGTCGTAATTTTGCGCAGTTGAGAGTCAGGCGCGAGCGCATTCACCTCAACGTGCCCGTAAAGATAGAGCATCCGGTCATTTGTCAGCTTCGCTTTATCTGCTCTGACTGACCAGGTCGGCACCTTATTGGTATCAAAGGTGGTCATCACCGGTTTGGTAAACCAGGAGACCTCCTGATCGGAAAAATACTCCACATGCTCGGCAATCAGCCGATAGCTCAGGGCGCCTTCCGGACTGTACACCACGGTGTCAGTGTGTTCGCTTTTATACGTCGGGTCGTTGGGATTGACCTCCTGCTGGGCCGCGTCGTCCGTATTCGCCAGATTCAGGCCGATGAGGATCAGCGCGAGCAGCGACAGTAAAATGATAACCCAACGTCTGGTTTTACTCATATTGATTGCCCTTTGGCCTCATCCAGCTTGCCCTGCGCCAATAGTAACAAATCGCAGACTTCGCGTACCGCGCCGCGTCCGCCATTAATCCGGGTGATGTAATCGGCGCGCGGCAGCAGCAGCGGATGCGCATCCGCGACGGCGACGCTAAGCCCCACTTCGGCCATCACCGGCCAGTCAATCAGATCGTCGCCGATGTAGGCGACTTCCTCTGGCCGCACGCCCAGTTTGTCAGTGAGATCGCGGAACGCCAGCAGCTTGTCCGACTGCCCCTGATACAAATGCGTGATGCCCAACGTCTGACAGCGATCTTCTACCAGTTT
Source organism: Klebsiella sp. 2-CIP_Kleb. (assembly GCF_050378715.1). Classification (NCBI taxonomy): domain Bacteria; kingdom Pseudomonadati; phylum Pseudomonadota; class Gammaproteobacteria; order Enterobacterales; family Enterobacteriaceae; genus Klebsiella; species Klebsiella sp. 2-CIP_Kleb. The sequence continues at coordinate 244,066 of NZ_JBNRLG010000007.1, read as the reverse complement.
AGCTTTTCGTCCGGTAATAATCGCCACTTCAATGCCAGAGGTCAGCGCGCAGCGGATACCATAGCCATCGCGGACGTTGAACGCTTTCAGCTCCTCGCCGTGATTACCCATATAGATAAGCCCGTCGGATAATACACCGTCGACATCGAGGATCAGTAAACGGATCTTAGCCGCGCGATCGAGAAACGTCTGGCTTACCGGCCCATAGCAGGTCGCTAACGGAGCATCAGCATTATTCATTATTTTTTCCTTACTTACACTACGCCCGCGCGCAGGAGATCGTGCATATGTACCACACCCAGCAGATGGTCGCCATCGGCAACCAGCACGCAGGTGATATGACGGGATTGCATCAGGTTTAGCGCATCCACCGCCAGGGTGCCGGGACGGATACGGATCCCTCCCCGGGTCATGACGTCGGCAATGCTGGCATCGCGCATATCAACGCCGGTGTCGAAGACCCGGCGCAGGTCACCGTCGGTAAAGATACCGATGATGTTCATGTCGTCATCGCAGATAGCGGTCATACCTAAATTTTTACGGGTGATTTCCAGCAGCGCATCGCGCAGGGTGGCCTGCAGGCCGACGTGCGGGATCTCATCACCGGTATGCATAATATCATTGACGCGCAGCAACAGCTTACGACCGAGTGCGCCACCCGGATGCGAGAGAGCGAAATCCTCAGCGGTAAAGCCGCGGGCTTCCAGCAGGGCGACGGCGAGGGCATCGCCCATCACCAGCGCGGCGGTGGTGCTGGAGGTGGGCGCCAGCCCTAACGGACAGGCCTCCTTCGGCACTTTCACGCACAGATGGATATCCGCCGCGCGCGCCATGCTGCTTTCAGGCCGGCTGGTGATGCAGATAAGCTTCACCTGCTGACGTTTCAGGACCGGGATCAGCGCGAGGATTTCGTTCGATTCGCCGGAGTTCGACAACGCAATCACCACGTCCTGCGGCGTAACCATGCCCAAATCGCCGTGCGCGGCTTCGCCTGGGTGGACAAAAAATGCCGACGTGCCGGTACTGGCGAAGGTTGCCGCCATTTTGCGGCCGATATGGCCGGATTTGCCCATCCCCATCACCACGACCTTCCCGCCGCAGCGGAAAATCGTTTCGCAGGCGCGGGTGAAATCGTCATTTATATACTGATCGAGCTGGGCCAGACCTTCACGTTCAATTTCCAGCACCTGACGGCCTGCCTGTTGAAAGTCAAAATCCGTGGGCAAATCTATTTGCGACATGATGTTATCCCGAGTCATTCAACGAAGAGCGGCGCTGTCCAGAACAGCATCGCCAACCAAACCACAAAACCGCCGACCAGCAGCGCGCCAACCAGTCGTCCCGGCTGCTGCTGGCGGCGCCAGCACAGCACGGCGAAGATCAGGCTGACCAGCAACATCACGCCATAGTCGCGGGTAAAGGCTTCCGCCGCAAAGGCTCCCGGCGCGATCAGCGCCGGCAAACCCAGCACCAGCGCAATATTGAGGATATTTGCGCCGATGATATTGCCGATGGCAATGTCATCTTCCCCTTTGCGCGCCCCGGCGATGGCGGTGGCCAGCTCCGGCAGGCTGGTGCCTATCGCCACTACCGTCAGGCCGACGGTCAGTTCACTGATGGCAAAATAGTTTGCCAGCACCGTACTGTTATCTACCACCATGCGGGTGGCCATCGGCATGACGATCATCGCCACCCCTAACCACAGCAGAGCGACCGGCAGCGACCCTTCACGCGGCAGTTCGGCCAGCTGTTCGCGGGTCAGGCTATCGCTTCCCTGGCGTTCCGCCAGACGGGCGATTTTGATGGTGAACAGCAGCCATAGCAGCGCCAGCGCCAGTAAAAACAGGCCGTCGAGACGGGACAGTTGACCATCATAGAGCACCAGCCCTGCCAGTACGCTGACCAGCAACATTAGCGGTAATTCGCGGCGCAGAATATCAGAATGCACGGTAAATGGCCTGAGTAAGGCAGCCAGACCGAGGATCAGGAGAATATTAGTAATGTTGGAGCCGAGCGCGGTGCCCACCGCCAGATCGGTCTGTCCATGCAGCGAGGCCGCGGTGGAAACCATGATCTCTGGCAGGCAAGTGCCAATACTCACCACCGTCATACCGATGATCAGCGGCGGGATCCCCAACATGCGACAGAGGATGGAGGCGGCATAGACCAGACGATCGGCGCTGTAGACAACCAGCAATAAACCAATAATTAACAGAGCCGTCGCTAAGAGCATCTAAAGTCCTTTCTTCAGGTATAATCGTCGCCTCGCTGGGTTATCCCTACGCAGCGTAACGAATTCTTAATTTTGACTTTATGCGTGCCAAAAGTAAAACAAATGCCAGCTTTCGCTAACCTGTGCAGGTAAGATTCTGTAAAAATGTTGTGATTGTGGCGTAAGAAAGGGCGATGCTTGCCCATCAGGTGCTTAGTAAGGATGATTTTATGAGCCAAACTCAGGCGAATTTAGTTGAAGTGCGCGGTATCCGCTTTTCTCGCGGCGATCGCGTGATCTTCGACGACATCTCGCTGTCGGTGCCGCGCGGTAAAATTACTGCGATTATGGGACCTTCGGGGATCGGCAAGACTACCCTGTTACGCCTGATCGGCGGACAGATCCCGCCGGACAGGGGAGAGATCCTGTTCGATGGCGAGAACGTGCCGCAGATGACCCGTTCGCGTCTGTACACGGTGCGTAAGCGGATGAGCATGCTGTTCCAGTCCGGGGCGCTGTTCACCGACCTCAATGTCTTTGACAACGTCGCCTACCCGCTGCGCGAACATACGCATCTGCCGCCTGCGCTGCTGCATACGACGGTGATGATGAAGCTGGAGGCGGTAGGGCTGCGCGGTGCGGCGAAGTTAATGCCCTCTGAGCTTTCCGGCGGCATGGCGCGCCGCGCCGCCCTGGCGAGGGCCATTGCCCTGGAGCCGGATCTCATTATGTTCGACGAACCGTTCGTCGGGCAGGATCCCATCACCATGGGCGTGCTGGTGAAGCTGATTTCTGAACTCAACAGCACGCTGGGTGTCACCTGCATCGTGGTTTCGCACGATGTGCCTGAGGTGCTGAGCATTGCGGACTATGCGTATATCGTGGCGGATAAAAAGATTGTCGCCCACGGCAGCGCCCAGTCGCTACGTGAGAATGCTGACCCTCGGGTTCGTCAGTTCATTGATGGTATTGCCGACGGCCCGGTGCCGTTCCGTTATCCGGCTGGCGACTATCACCATGATTTATTAGGCATAGGGAGTTGAGCGACTGATGCTGTTTAATGCGCTGGCCGCGCTAGGCCATCGCGGTATTAAAACCACCGCGACCTTTGGACGCGCCGGATTAATGCTGTTCAACGCCGTTGTCGGCAAGCCAGAGTTTCGCAAGCACGCGCCGCTGCTGGTTCGTCAGCTCTACAACGTCGGCGTTCTGTCGATGCTGATTATCATTGTATCGGGCCTGTTTATCGGTATGGTGCTCGGGCTGCAGGGGTATCTGGTCTTAACCACCTACAGCGCAGAGACCAGTCTTGGCATGCTGGTGGCGCTGTCGCTGCTGCGCGAGCTGGGGCCGGTGGTCGCCGCGCTGCTGTTTGCCGGTCGCGCCGGGTCGGCGCTGACCGCCGAGATTGGCCTGATGCGGGCCACGGAACAGCTCTCCAGTATGGAGATGATGGCGGTGGATCCGCTGCGCCGCGTCATTTCTCCCCGTTTCTGGGCCGGCGTCATTTCGCTGCCGCTGCTGACGATTATCTTCGTTGCGGTGGGGATCTGGGGTGGAGCGCTGGTGGGTGTGAGCTGGAAAGGCATTGATGGTGGTTTTTTCTGGACCGCGATGCAAAATGCCGTCGACTGGCGAATGGATCTGGTGAACTGCCTGATTAAGAGCCTGGTATTCGCCATTACGGTAACCTGGATTGCGTTATTCAATGGTTATGACGCTATCCCCACTTCCGCCGGGATTAGCCGGGCGACTACGCGCACCGTGGTGCATGCGTCGCTGGCGGTTCTGGGGCTGGATTTTGTGCTGACTGCGCTGATGTTTGGGAATTGAGTTCATGCAAACGAAAAAAAATGAAATCTGGGTAGGGGTGTTCTTACTGGTGGCGCTGCTGGCGGCGCTGTTTGTCTGCCTGAAGGCGGCGAACGTCACCTCGCTACGTACCGAGCCGACTTACCGTCTTTACGCGACCTTCGATAATATCGGCGGCCTGAAAGCACGCTCGCCGGTGCGCATCGGCGGTGTGGTTGTTGGCCGCGTGGCGGACATCACCCTCGACCCGAAAACCTATCTGCCGCGCGTGGAGCTCGATATCGATGAGCGCTACAACCATATCCCGGATACCAGTTCGCTGGCGATCCGCACCTCTGGCCTGCTGGGCGAGCAGTATCTGGCGCTGAACGTCGGTTTTGAAGACCCGGACCTCGGGACGACTATTCTTAAAGACGGCGGTACTATCCAGGACACCAAGTCCGCTATGGTGCTGGAAGATCTGATTGGTCAGTTCCTTTATAACAGTAAGGGCGGCGACAATCAGAATTCTGGCAATGATAAGGCCGAGGCAGAAGGTCATACTGACGCGACGCCGGCAGCCGGCACGACGCATTAATTTCAGGAGAAACACGATATGTTTAAACGCTTACTCATGGTCGCCATGCTGGTGATTGCCCCGCTGACCGCCGCCCAGGCGGCAGACCAGTCCAATCCGTATAAGCTGATGAATGAAGCGGCGCAGAAAACCTTCGATCGCCTGAAGAATGAACAGCCGAAGATCAAGGCCAACCCTAACTATCTGCGCGACATCGTCGACCAGGAGCTTCTGCCTTATGTGCAGGTGAAGTATGCCGGCGCGCTGGTGCTGGGCCGCTATTACAAAGAAGCAACCCCGGCGCAGCGTGAAGCCTATTTTGCCGCCTTCCGTGAATACCTGAAGCAGGCCTATGGCCAGGCGTTGGCAATGTACCATGGTCAGACCTATCAGATTGCCCCGGAACAGCCGCTGGGCAGCGCGACCATCATTCCGATCCGCGTCACTATCATCGACCCGAACGGCCGTCCGCCGGTACGTCTCGACTTCCAGTGGCGTAAAAATACCCAGACCGGCAACTGGCAGGCCTACGATATGATTGCGGAAGGGGTCAGCATGATCACCACCAAACAAAACGAGTGGAGCGACCTGCTGCGTACCAAGGGTGTTGATGGCCTGACCGCGCAGCTGAAAGCGATCTCCGCTCAGCCGATCACCCTGGAACAGAAAAAATAATGAGCGGGCAGCTGAGCTGGACTCGTGATGGCGAGACGCTGGCGCTGCACGGAGAGCTGGACCAGGATCTGCTGGTCCCGCTCTGGGAGGCACGCGCCCAGGCGACGGCGGGGACAGCGATCATCGATCTCAGTCAGACCACGCGCGTGGACACAGCGGGCCTGGCGCTGTTAATGCATTTTGTGGCGCTGATTCGCCGCCAGGGCCGGGAAGCGCAGCTGATCGGCAAGAGCGAAAATCTGCAAACGCTGGTCGGTCTTTACAACCTGCCTGTCGATATGATCCCATAATCTTTTCAGTGACTTAGCGCTGAAGCTATTCCGAAAGCCCCGGCAATCTTTTCGCCGGGGCTTTTTGCTTGTTTAAGACCGCGCCACTTTCCTCTAAGATGTTGGGCTGTTTTCACTATCAGATAAATTTGAGCCCATGGAAAATCATGAAATTCAGACCGTGCTGATGAACGCACTCCCCCTCCAGGAAGTCCACGTCTCTGGCGATGGCAGCCACTTTCAGGTTATTGCTGTGGGTGAGATGTTCGATGGCATGAGTCGGGTTAAAAAGCAGCAGAGCGTCTACGCGCCGCTGATGGAATATATTGCTGACAACCGCATCCATGCGCTGTCGATCAAGGCCTTTACTCCGCAGGAGTGGGCGCGAGACCGCAAACTAAATGGCTTCTAAGCTGTGGGGGATCCCCTGCAGCGTATGTGAATTTTTAATAGAGAACAGAATCAATGGATAAATTCCGTGTTCAGGGGCCGACTCGCCTTCAGGGCGAAGTCACCATCTCCGGTGCAAAAAACGCCGCCCTGCCAATCCTCTTTTCCGCGCTGCTTGCCGAAGAGCCGGTAGAGATCCAGAACGTACCTAAGCTGAAAGACATCGATACCACCATGAAGCTGCTGAGTCAGCTGGGCGCGAAGGTAGAGCGCAATGGTTCGGTGTGGATTGACGCCGGCCCGGTCGATGTATTCTGTGCTCCGTACGATCTGGTGAAAACCATGCGCGCCTCTATCTGGGCGCTGGGGCCGCTGGTGGCGCGTTTCGGTCAGGGACAAGTCTCTCTGCCTGGCGGCTGCGCCATCGGCGCGCGTCCGGTCGATCTGCATATTAGCGGCCTGGAACAGCTGGGCGCCGAGATCAAACTGGAAGAAGGTTATGTAAAAGCTTCGGTCAATGGTCGTCTGAAAGGCGCGCATATCGTGATGGATAAAGTGAGCGTCGGCGCCACCGTCACTATCATGAGCGCAGCGACCCTCGCCGAGGGTACGACGATTATCGAAAACGCCGCTCGCGAGCCGGAGATCGTCGATACCGCGAACTTCCTTAACGCGCTGGGCGCAAAAATCAGCGGCCAGGGTACCGATCGCATCACTATCGAAGGCGTGCAGCGTCTGGGCGGCGGCGTTTACCGTGTGCTGCCGGACCGTATTGAAACCGGGACCTTCCTGGTGGCCGCAGCCATTTCCGGCGGCAAGATCCTCTGCCGTAACGCGCAACCAGATACCCTCGATGCCGTACTGGCAAAGCTGCGCGACGCCGGAGCGCACATCGAAACGGGCGAAGACTGGATCAGCCTTGATATGCATGGCAACCGTCCGAAAGCGGTTAACGTGCGTACCGCGCCGCATCCGGGCTTCCCGACCGATATGCAGGCCCAGTTCACGCTGCTCAACCTGGTCGCGGAAGGGACCGGCGTGATCACCGAAACGATCTTTGAAAACCGCTTTATGCACATTCCGGAACTGATCCGTATGGGTGCTCACGCGGAGATCGAGAGCAATACCGCGATCTGTCATGGCGTGAAGCAGCTTTCGGGCGCGCAGGTGATGGCGACCGATTTGCGTGCTTCGGCGAGCCTCGTGCTGGCAGGTTGTATCGCTGAGGGAACCACCATCGTCGATCGCATCTATCATATCGATCGTGGCTATGAGCGTATCGAAGATAAACTGCAGGCGCTGGGTGCCAATATTCAGCGCGTGAAAGGCGAGTAATCGCGTCCTGACAGGGCCCGGGTGTCTCTCCCGGGTCCTTGTCGCATAATCCCATCACTTGTCCATCTTCTTCTGACGCATCATCTGCGTTCTGTCGATAAACTCATGCGTTACCGGATCATGGTAGCGTGACGGCCAGATGACCCATGGCTGTGTATCCAGCGCCGTGGCGATGATTAATTCGCCTTTCGGCCAGGGGCGGGTCAGGGCGTTCGCCAGCGTTGAAGAACTCAGACCGTGCCGTCGCGACTCTGCCGCCAGCGATGTTCCCCGTTTACGTAATCCAGCAACAATATCTGCGGGATGCCAGTCGATGAACTTATCCATAAATTCTCCTGGTGATAAAGATCCTGAACGGCCCATATGGGCAACGGAGACACTATACCCGCGCACCAGGTAAGGTTCTAACAAGTTCTGTTAAAGCGTCGGAATATTCAGAATGTATCAAGATATCGGGAAATTTACGGTAGGGAATGGATTTTTACTGGAACTTTCCCGCGCACTGCGCGGGAAGGGAGAGGGGATTAATGATCGCGCTGAACCGCGATATGCGCCAGCCCGATCAAGGCTTCACGCCAGGGGGTGTCCGGGAGAATCTGCAGCGCGGCAATCGCTTTGTCAGCTTCTTCTTCAGCACGTTTCTGCGTCCACTCCAGCGAACCGCAGGCAGCCATCGTTTCCAGGACGGCATCCAGCAGATGGCGGCCGTTGCCCTGCTCGATAGCCCCGCGGATCATCGCCGATTGATCGGCGGTACCATGGTGCATGGCGTGCAGCAGCGGTAGCGTCGGTTTGCCTTCGTTGAGGTCGTCACCGACGTTTTTACCGAGCCGCTCTCCGTCGGAGCTGTAATCGAGTAAATCGTCGATCAGCTGGAAAGCGGTGCCGAGATAGCGGCCATAATCCTGCAACGCGCGCTCTTCTTCCGCAGTGCAGTCGGCCAGCAGTCCCGCACACTGCGAGGCTGCCTCAAACAGACGCGCCGTCTTGCTGTAGATGACGCGCATGTAGTTCTCTTCCGTGATATCCGGGTCATTGACGTTCATCAGCTGCAGCACTTCGCCTTCGGCAATGACGTTCACCGCTTCCGACATGACCTCGAGGATCTTCAGCGAGCCCAGCTGGGTCATCATCTGAAAGGCGCGGGTATAGATAAAATCGCCGACCAGCACGCTGGCGGCATTGCCAAACGCCGCATTTGCCGTGGCTTTGCCGCGACGCATATCAGACTCATCGACGACGTCGTCATGCAGCAGGGTGGCGGTATGAATAAATTCAATCAGCGCAGCAATGGTGACATGCGCGCTCCCCTGATAACCCACCGCGCGCGCGGCGAGCACAGCAATCATCGGGCGAATGCGTTTGCCGCCGCCGCTGACGATGTAATAGCCTAACTGATTGATAAGCTGAACATCGGAGTTGAGTTGCTCAAGAATCGTCGCATTGACACCCGCCATATCTTGCGCGGTTAACTCATTGATTTTTTCTAAATTCATCGCAAAAGCCGGGCCAAATGTCCTGTTACCATGAATCCAGGTGGGATCACAGAAGGATTAAGACAGAATTAAAAGAAGATATGATTGTACTGAAAAATTGCCGTAGATAAACGTTGTCGTGAAAGTTGTGTTTTTTTTCTGCATTGATCGCTAATCGCTCTTGTCAAAGGCTCGCGTTTTGCGTAATATTCGCGCCCTATTGTGAATATTTATAGCGCACTCTGAATCACACGAAGAGGTGCGCGGAAGCGGAGTTTTATATGTACGCGGTTTTCCAAAGTGGTGGTAAACAACACCGAGTAAGCGAAGGTCAGACCGTTCGCCTGGAAAAGCTGGACATCGCAACTGGCGAAGCTGTTGAGTTCGCTGAAGTGCTGATGATCGCAAACGGTGAAGAAATCAAGATCGGCGTTCCTTTCGTTGAGGGCGGCGTAATCAAAGCTGAAGTTGTTGCTCACGGTCGTGGCGAGAAAGTTAAAATCGTTAAGTTTCGTCGTCGTAAACACTATCGTAAGCAGCAGGGCCATCGTCAGTGGTTCACTGATGTGAAAATCACTGGCATCAGCGCCTAAGACCTGAGGAGTAGATTTAAATGGCACATAAAAAGGCTGGCGGCTCGACTCGTAACGGTCGCGATTCAGAAGCTAAACGTCTGGGCGTAAAACGTTTCGGCGGTGAAGCAGTTCTGGCAGGTAGCATCATCGTTCGTCAACGTGGTACCAAATTCCACGCTGGCACCAACGTTGGTTGCGGCCGTGACCACACTCTGTTCGCTTTGACTGACGGTAAAGTCAAGTTCGAAGTTAAAGGCCCGAAAAACCGTAAATTCATCAGCATCGTTGCTGAATAAGTTTTTCGCGTCCCGGTAACGGATGAAAGCCCCGCAACACGTTGCGGGGCTTTTTACATTCGTCTACCGGAAAATTTTTGCAGGGAAACAGGCATGAAGCAGCAGGCTGGGATTGGCATTATTCTGGCGCTTACCACCGCGATGTGTTGGGGAGCGTTGCCGATTGCAATGAAGCAGGTTCTTGAGGTGATGGCGCCGCCAACGGTGGTGTTTTATCGCTTCCTGATGGCCAGTATTGGCCTTGGCGCGATCCTCGCGATCAAAGGCAAACTGCCGCCGCTGCGGATTTTTCGCAAGCCGCGCTGGCTGGTCTTATTAGCGATTGCCACCGGCGGTCTGTTCGGTAACTTCATTCTGTTCAGTTCTTCCCTGCAGTATCTCAGCCCCACGGCTTCTCAGGTCATCGGCCAGCTATCGCCGGTGGGCATGATGGTGGCTAGCGTCGTGATTCTGAAAGAGCGCATGCGCGGCACCCAGGTGGTGGGCGCGTTGATGCTGCTCAGCGGGCTGGTGATGTTCTTCAACACCAGCCTGATTGAAATCTTTACCCGCCTGACGGACTACACGTGGGGGGTAATTTTCGGCGTTGCTGCCGCCACGGTGTGGGTAAGCTACGGCGTCGCGCAAAAGGTGTTATTGCGCCGTCTGGCATCGCAGCAGATACTATTTTTGCTGTACACTTTATGTACGATTGCATTACTGCCGCTCGCTGAGCCTGGGGTGATATCCCGGTTAAGCAGCTGGCAACTGGCATGCCTGATTTTTTGCGGGCTAAATACCCTGGTCGGCTACGGCGCGCTGGCGGAAGCCATGGCGCGCTGGCAGGCGGCGCAGGTCAGCGCGTTAATCACCTTGACGCCACTGTTTACGCTACTGTTTTCTGATTTATTATCAATGGCCTGGCCCGATGTTTTCGCCAGACCGATGTTAAACCTGATTGGTTATCTCGGTGCGTTTGTCGTGGTTGCGGGCGCGATGTATTCCGCCATCGGTCATCGTCTTTGGGGACGTTGGCGTAAGCGAGAGGCGGTAGTACCGCTGCCCCGCTCAGGCGAATGATTTACGGAGAGTAAAATGAAGTTTGTAGATGAAGCAACGATCCTGGTCGTAGCAGGTGACGGCGGCAATGGTTGCGTAAGCTTCCGCCGCGAGAAATATATTCCGAAAGGCGGCCCGGACGGCGGCGATGGCGGTGACGGCGGCGATGTCTGGCTGGAAGCGGACGAGAACCTGAATACCCTGATCGACTACCGTTTTGAAAAATCTTTCCGCGCCGAACGCGGGCAGAATGGCCAGAGCCGCGACTGTACCGGTAAGCGTGGTAAAGACGTGACGGTAAAAGTGCCGGTCGGGACCCGGGTTATCGACCAGGGCACCGGCGAGACCATGGGCGATATGACCAAACACGGTCAGCGTCTGATGGTGGCGAAGGGCGGCTGGCACGGTCTGGGCAACACCCGTTTTAAATCATCCGTTAACCGTACCCCGCGTCAGAAGACCATGGGTACGCCGGGTGATAAGCGCGACCTGCAGCTGGAGCTGATGCTGCTGGCGGACGTCGGAATGCTGGGGATGCCGAACGCCGGTAAATCCACCTTCATCCGTGCGGTCTCCGCCGCCAAGCCAAAAGTGGCTGACTATCCGTTTACCACCCTGGTACCAAGCCTGGGCGTGGTGCGTATGGACAACGAGAAGAGCTTTGTGGTCGCCGATATCCCGGGGCTGATTGAAGGCGCAGCGGAAGGCGCAGGCCTCGGTATCCGCTTCCTCAAGCACCTTGAGCGCTGCCGCGTATTGCTGCACTTGATCGACATCGAGCCTATCGACGGTTCCGATCCGGTTGAGAACGCGCGCATCATCATCGGCGAACTGGAGAAATACAGCGAGAAGCTGGCCTCCAAACCGCGCTGGTTAGTCTTTAACAAGATTGACCTGATGGACAAAGCGGAAGCCGAAGCTAAAGCGAAGGCGATTGCTGAAGCGCTTGGTTGGGAAGAGAAATTCTACCTGATCTCCGCCGCCAGCCAGCAGGGCGTGAAAGATCTGTGCTGGGACGTGATGACCTTCATCATCGAAAACCCCATCGTGCAGGCGGAAGAAGAGCAGAAGCCGGAGAAAGTCGAGTTTATGTGGGACGACTATCACCGTCAGCAGCTTGAAGAGGCCGAAGCCGAAGTGGAAGATGACGAAGACTGGGATGACGACTGGGACGAAGACGACGAAGAAGGCGTCGAATTCATCTACAAACGCTAATCCTGACTTCTTTGGATCAAAAAGGGCCGCATCTGATGCGGCCCTTTTGTTTTTAGTTGTTCTGGTACAGATCCTTATAAAGCCGGCTTTCAAAGCGCACCAACGGTATGCGGCGATTACGCTGATCGGCTGGCTCCACGGCGTAGCCGGAGAGGTATTGCACGAAGGCCACCTTTTGCCCGCTGGCGGTAGTGATGAAGCCCGCAAGGTTATAAACCCCCTGCAGTGACCCAGTTTTCGCCGAGACTTTGCCATCGACGCCCGCCTGATGGAGGCCGGCGCGATACTGCAGCGAGCCGTCATGGCCCGCCAGCGGCAGCATAGAGATGAAGTTGAGCTCGGTGTCGTGCTGGGCGATATACTGCAACACCTGCATCATGGTCGCCGGGGCGATCAGGTTGTGGCGCGACAGGCCAGAGCCGTCGGCGATGATGGTGTTGCCAAGATCAACACCAGCCTGTTGACGCAGGATCTGACGTACGGCATCGGATCCTGCCCGCCAGGTCCCTGGTACGCCGAACCGGGCATGACCGATGGTACGAAAAACGGTATCCGCAATCATGTTGTCGGATTTCTTCAGCATGATCCGCAGCAGATCGTGCAGCGGCGCCGACTGGGTGGTGGCTAATACCGTACCGGGCTCATTGGCCAGCGTCTGACGCAGCAGCGTGCCGCTATAGGCGATCCCCGCCTGCTTCAGCTCCGCTTTAAGGATCGCCCCGGCATAGCTGGCACCATCCTGTATCGCAAAGGCCAGCGGCAGCGGTTCGCTACGCTGCGGCAGGCAGCCGGTGAGGGTATAGCGGTTGAGGTCGCCCGGCACCACGTCCAGTTCGCAATACTGGGCTTCCGATGAGCCGCGCGCCAGGGTGCGAACCTGACTGAACATGGTGACCGGATAATAGGAGGCGACGCGAATGAAGGCGAGATCGCCCGGCTTCTGCGCGCTATACAGCGAGACCGAGAAGCAGTTGCGGTCGACAATCGCCGCCGCAGGCGGAGCGCTGAAGCATTGCGTCATGTCGTTCCACGGCCACCCCGGCGCTTTATCATGGCTGGCGAAGACCGAGGTATCGATAAGCACATTGCCGTCGATACGCTGCACGCCAGCTTTTTTTAGCGTCGCCACCATGTTGCGAATATCCTGCCGCTTCAGCGTTGGGTCGCCGCCGAAGCGGGCGATCAGATCGCCTTTCAGCACGCCGCCGTCCAGTGAGCCTTTGGTTTCCAGCGTGGTGGTGAAGCGAAAATCGGGCCCCAGTTGCAGCAGCGCCGCCAGCGCGGTGATGACCTTTTGCGTACTGGCTGGAAGTGCCATTTGCTGGCTGTGATAGTCGATTTCCGGCGTCGACGCGCCGACCTTTTGCGCCATAAAGGCAAGGTTCGCACCGGCGGGAAGCTGGGTGATGTACTCGTCAATATTCGCCGCCTGAGCGCTAAGCGCTATACCGGCAGTCAATCCGATGATAAATCTGGGAAATCGCATAATCTCGCGCTAACAACCTGAAGCCAGGCCGTCATACTACGGTGCAACGCCCAGTAAAGTAAACGATGACCCATAATGAACTTCGGGTTAAAATACCTATCAAATGAAAAATTGCTGCTGACCTGGGGAGTGTTTCCCGGGTCGGTTTCTTTTTGCTCGTGTCCTGCCCGTGTACAGGACAGGTGGCGGAGCGGGGCTATCCGTTCCCTGAAGGAATGATAAAGAGGTATAACTAATGCAAGCGATTCCGATGACCTTACGTGGCGCTGAAAAACTGCGCGAAGAACTGGATTATCTGAAGTCTGTGCGTCGTCCTGAAATCATTGCCGCGATTGCTGAGGCCCGTGAACACGGCGATCTGAAAGAGAATGCCGAGTATCACGCCGCGCGTGAACAGCAGGGCTTCTGCGAAGGGCGTATCAAGGACATCGAAGCGAAACTGTCCAACGCGCAGGTTATCGATATCACCAAAATGCCGAACAATGGCCGGGTGATTTTTGGTTCAACCGTCAGTGTGCTGAACCTCGATACTGACGAGGAGCAGACCTACCGTATCGTGGGCGATGACGAAGCTGATTTTAAGCAGAATCTGATCTCCGTGAACTCGCCGATTGCCCGTGGTCTGATCGGTAAAGAGCAGGATGACGTCGTGACTATCCGCACACCAGGTGGGGAAGTGGAATACGAAATTACCAAGGTTGAATACCTGTAAGGCGTATTTCCCGCTACGATGTTTATAGATTGTAAAGAAAGGAAAAAGGCCGCATAGCGGCCTTTTATCAACGTCACGAGCATGGCATTTTGCTCGCCTGGCCACAGAAATCCCTCGTTTTACACAAAGTTGTGTCGGGATTGAGGATATTCTTAGCGTGGCAGCGAGATTTTACGCTCTGGCGTTGGGCGGTACAGAACCAGCGTTTTACCGATGACCTGTACGTTACAGGCGCCGGTTTCGCGCACGATGGCTTCCACGATCAAGGCTTTAGTTTCGCGATCTTCTGAGGCGATCTTCACCTTGATGAGTTCATGGTGCCCTAACGCTTGTTCGATCTCGGCCAGTACCCCTTCGGTCAAACCATTGTTGCCAAGCATAACTACCGGCTTGAGCGGATGTGCCAGACCTTTCAGGTGCTGTTTTTGTTTAGTACTCAGATTCATCGTATTTTTTTGCTTACGTTGGGATTGAAAACGGGTCATTCTACCGCCATCTCCCATATATCGCCAAACTACCGCGTCGATTTTTACGCAGTAAAGTACGATGAACCCGAACGGGAATGTTAAATGACAGGTAAAAAGCGTTCTGCCAGCTCAAGCCGCTGGCTTCAGGAACACTTTAGCGATAAATATGTTCAACAGGCACAGAAAAAGGGGTTACGTTCCCGTGCCTGGTTTAAACTTGATGAAATACAGCAAAGTGACAAAATTTTTAAGCCGGGGATGACGGTAGTTGACCTCGGTGCTGCTCCCGGTGGCTGGTCGCAGTATGCGGTCACGCAGATCGGCAACAGCGGCCGCATCATCGCTTGCGATCTTTTACCAATGGATCCAATTGTTGGTGTGGACTTCCTTCAGGGCGATTTTCGTGATGAATTAGTCCTGAAAGCGTTACTTGAGCGAGTGGGCGACAGTAAAGTACAAGTGGTCATGTCCGATATGGCGCCGAATATGTGCGGAACACCGGCGGTGGATATTCCCCGGGCTATGTATCTGGTAGAACTGGCGCTTGAAATGTCTCGTGATGTATTAGCGCCAGGTGGTAGTTTTGTAGTGAAGGTGTTCCAGGGCGAAGGCTTCGATGAGTATCTTCGAGAAATTCGCTCCCTGTTTACGAAGGTCAAAGTTCGTAAGCCGGACTCTTCCCGCGCTCGTTCGCGTGAAGTGTATATTGTAGCGACCGGGCGTAAACCATAACCGGCAGATTTCAAACGAAAGTTTGAAAGAAACTGGATATAGAGTATCCTGACGCTGTTTTTAACACAGTTGTAATAAGAGGTTAATCCCTTGAGTGACATGGCGAAAAACCTAATACTCTGGCTGGTCATTGCCGTTGTGCTGATGTCAGTATTCCAGAGCTTTGGGCCCAGCGAGTCGAATGGCCGCAAGGTGGATTATTCTACCTTCCTGCAAGAGGTCAATCAGGACCAGGTTCGCGAAGCGCGTATCAACGGACGTGAGATCAACGTTACCAAGAAAGATAGTAACCGTTACACGACTTACATTCCGGTTAACGATCCGAAGCTGCTCGATAACCTGTTGACTAAAAACGTCAAAGTGGTTGGTGAACCACCAGAAGAGCCAAGCCTGCTGGCTTCCATCTTCATCTCCTGGTTCCCTATGCTGCTGTTGATCGGCGTCTGGATCTTTTTTATGCGGCAAATGCAGGGCGGCGGCGGGAAGGGCGCGATGTCCTTCGGCAAAAGCAAAGCCCGTATGCTGACGGAAGATCAGATCAAAACCACTTTTGCTGACGTTGCCGGGTGTGACGAAGCGAAAGAGGAAGTCGGCGAACTGGTGGAATACCTGCGTGAGCCGAGCCGCTTCCAGAAACTGGGCGGTAAGATCCCGAAAGGCGTCCTGATGGTCGGTCCTCCGGGTACCGGTAAAACGTTGCTGGCGAAAGCGATCGCTGGCGAAGCAAAAGTGCCGTTCTTTACTATTTCCGGTTCTGACTTCGTAGAAATGTTCGTCGGTGTTGGTGCATCTCGTGTGCGTGACATGTTCGAACAGGCTAAGAAAGCAGCGCCTTGCATCATCTTCATCGATGAAATCGACGCCGTCGGCCGCCAGCGTGGCGCCGGTCTTGGCGGTGGCCACGATGAACGTGAGCAGACCCTGAACCAGATGCTGGTTGAGATGGACGGCTTTGAAGGTAACGAAGGCATTATCGTTATCGCGGCGACTAACCGTCCGGACGTTCTTGACCCCGCGCTGTTGCGTCCGGGCCGTTTTGACCGCCAGGTGGTGGTTGGCCTGCCGGATGTTCGCGGTCGTGAGCAGATCCTGAAAGTGCATATGCGTCGCGTTCCGCTGGCGCCGGATATCGATGCGGCAATCATTGCTCGCGGTACCCCTGGCTTCTCCGGTGCCGACCTGGCCAACCTGGTCAACGAAGCGGCCCTGTTTGCTGCCCGCGGCAACAAACGCGTCGTCTCGATGGTTGAGTTCGAAAAAGCGAAAGACAAAATCATGATGGGTGCGGAACGCCGCTCCATGGTGATGACGGAAGCGCAGAAAGAGTCTACCGCTTACCACGAAGCGGGCCACGCGATTATCGGTCGCCTGGTGCCGGAGCACGATCCGGTACACAAAGTGACGATTATCCCGCGCGGTCGTGCGCTGGGTGTGACCTTCTTCCTGCCGGAAGGCGATGCGATCAGCGCCAGCCGTCAGAAACTGGAAAGTCAGATCTCCACCTTGTACGGCGGTCGTCTGGCGGAAGAGATTATCTACGGTCCGGAACATGTTTCTACCGGCGCGTCCAACGACATTAAAGTGGCGACGAACCTGGCGCGTAACATGGTGACCCAGTGGGGCTTCTCCGACAAACTCGGTCCGCTGCTGTATGCGGAAGAAGAGGGTGAAGTGTTCCTCGGCCGCAGCGTCGCGAAAGCGAAGCATATGTCCGATGAAACCGCGCGTATCATCGACCAGGAAGTGAAATCGCTGATTGAGCGTAACTATGGTCGTGCTCGCCAGTTGCTGAACGACAACATGGATATTCTGCACGCGATGAAAGATGCGCTCATGAAGTATGAGACCATCGATGCGCCGCAGATTGACGACCTGATGGCTCGTCGCGATGTTCGTCCGCCAGCGGGTTGGGAAGAACCAGGTTCTTCTAACAACTCTGACAACAATGGCACGCCTCGTGCGCCGCGTCCGGTTGATGAACCGCGTACGCCGAACCCGGGCAATACCATGTCAGAGCAGCTGGGCGACAAATAAGCTGCCGCTGTTGATGTCTTGTTTTAACCTTAAAACCCCGGGGCGCCCGCTCCGGGGTTTTTCTTTTTTAACCTCTTCTGTCTCAGGGATTTTGTGATGAAACTTGTAGCCCAGGGCTCAACCCTCGATCTCTCTCACCCCCACGTGATGGGTATTCTTAATGTGACGCCTGACTCCTTCTCTGATGGCGGCGCCCATAATTCGCTGATTGAGGCGGTGAAGCATGCCAATCTGATGATCAACGCCGGGGCGACCATCATTGATATCGGCGGTGAATCGACGCGGCCAGGGGCGGCTGAGGTTAGCGTGGAAGAGGAGCTTGCGCGGGTGATCCCGGTGGTGGAGGCTATCGCCCAGCGCTTTGAGGTGTGGATCTCAGTGGACACCTCCAAAGCGGAGGTTATCCGCGAATCGGCCCGAGCGGGGGCGCATATCATTAACGATATTCGTTCGCTGACCGAACCCGGCGCGCTGCAGGCTGCGGCGGAAACCGGGTTGCCGGTGTGTCTGATGCATATGCAGGGACAGCCGAAAACCATGCAGGAGGCACCGAAGTATGAGGATGTCTTCGCCGATGTAGAGCGCTTTTTTAATGAACACATCGTGCGCTGCGAACAGGCGGGGATCGCAAAAGAAAAATTGCTGCTCGACCCGGGATTCGGTTTCGGTAAAAATCTCACCCACAATTATCAGTTGCTGGCCAGGCTGGGAGAGTTTCATCACTTTGGTCTGCCGCTGCTGGTCGGTATGTCGCGTAAGTCGATGGTAGGTCAGTTGCTGAACGTTGGGCCGTCGGAACGGCTGAACGGCAGCCTGGCGTGTGCCGTCATAGCAGCAATGCAGGGCGCGCAGATTATCCGCGTCCATGATGTCAAAGAAACGGTAGAAGCGCTGCGCGTGGTGGAAGCCACCCTCGCCGCTAAGGGAAAAAAACGTTATGAGTAACCGCAAGTATTTTGGCACCGATGGTATTCGTGGCCGCGTCGGCGATGCGCCGATCACTCCGGAATTTGTGCTTAAGCTCGGCTGGGCGGCGGGTAAAGTGTTAGCGCGCCACGGCTCGCGTAAAATTATCATCGGCAAGGATACCCGTATTTCGGGCTATATGCTGGAATCGGCGCTGGAAGCCGGGCTGGCGGCAGCGGGACTCTCTGCATCGTTCACCGGGCCAATGCCGACGCCGGCGATTGCCTACCTGACGCGCGCCTTTCGCGCCGAGGCGGGGATCGTCATCTCCGCTTCACATAACCCTTTCTACGACAACGGCATCAAGTTCTTCTCCATTGAGGGCACCAAGCTGCCTGATGATGTGGAAGAGGCGATTGAAGCCGAAATGGAGAAAGAACTCACCTGTGTGGATTCGGCTGAGCTGGGTAAAGCCAGCCGTATCGTCGATGCCGCGGGGCGCTACATTGAGTTTTGTAAAGGCACCTTTCCCAATGAACTGAGCCTCTCCACGCTGAAAGTGGTGGTGGACTGTGCGCATGGCGCAACCTACCACATCGCTCCTAATGTATTCCGCGAGCTGGGCGCCCAGGTTATCGCGATGGGCTGTGAGCCTGACGGCCTCAACATCAACGAAGAGGTCGGGGCTACCGACGTGCGGGCGCTGCAGGCGCGCGTGCTGGCGGAAAAAGCCGATCTGGGCATTGCCTACGACGGCGATGGCGATCGGGTGATCATGGTTGACCATGAAGGCAATAAAGTCGATGGTGACCAAATCCTCTACATCATCGCCCGGGAAGGGCTGCGTCAGGGACAGCTGCGCGGCGGCGCCGTCGGTACGCTGATGAGCAATATGGGCCTGGAGCTGGCGCTCAAGCAGCTAGGCATCCCGTTTGCCCGCGCGAAGGTGGGCGACCGCTATGTGCTGGAGATGCTGCAGGAAAAAGGCTGGCGCATCGGTGCGGAAAACTCCGGCCATGTGATCCTGCTGGATAAAACCACCACCGGCGATGGCATCGTCGCCAGTCTGCAGGTGGTCGCGGCGATGGTACGCAACCACATGAGCCTGCATGACCTGTGCAGCGGCATGAAGATGTTCCCTCAGCTGCTGGTGAATGTGCGCTTTACCGAGGGCAGCGGCAACCCTCTGGAGAATGAGCATGTCAAAGCGGTGACCGCAGAAGTAGAAGCGGCATTAGGTAAGCGTGGCCGCGTCCTGCTGCGTAAATCGGGTACGGAGCCGCTGATCCGCGTCATGGTGGAAGGCGAGCATGAAGATCAGGTGCACGAGTTTGCGCATCGCATCGCCGAAGCGGTAAAAAGCGTCTAAGCTTGCTGGCTAAGTGGTTAAAAAGGCGGCGCTTGCCGCCTTTTTTATGATCGAATACCGGCTTTTTGCTGTTTTTTTCTGCAGTTGATACAATGTGTCGAAATTGCCCTTGCGAAGGTCATTCGCTTTGGTTAGTATTCACACCCGCTTCAGTGGGAAACGTTAAAACGCCCCGCTTTATTGGTCGAAGCACTTGGTATGCGGCGAATCCGCAAGGAACAGGTTGATTATGTACGAAGCTCTTTTGGTTGTTTTCCTTATTGTAGCGATTGGCCTCGTAGGTCTGGTTATGCTGCAGCAAGGTAAAGGCGCTGATATGGGAGCCTCCTTCGGTGCAGGCGCTTCCGGCACACTGTTTGGGTCCAGCGGTTCTGGTAACTTCATGACCCGTATGACCGGCATCCTGGCTGCGCTGTTCTTCATCATCAGTCTGGCGCTGGGTAACATCAACAGCAACAAGACCAGTAAAGGAAGTGAGTGGGATAACCTGAGCGCGCCGAAAACAGAGCAAACTCAGCCAACTGCGCCGGCTCAGCCGACCAGCGATATCCCGCACTAAGTATTCTGTACCGAGGTGGTGGAATTGGTAGACACGCTACCTTGAGGTGGTAGTGCCCTAACGGGCTTGTGGGTTCGAGTCCCATCCTCGGTACCAATATTCCAGAAAAAAGACGCTGAAAAGCGTCTTTTTTTGTTTTTATCCCCACCGGTCATTTATTAATAAACATCTCTTCGCTGGTCCCCTCCTTTTGCTGTCGTTAAAGTCGCCTCGTCAAATTAACAGAGGTGAAGTGACACAATGAACAAGATCGGGTTGCTTATCGTCGCCGGCGTGCTCGGTTTAGCGGGATGCAGTTCAACATCGCCATCCAAAACGGTGGAGACGATTAATACGCTAACCGTACCGGTATCGCACAGTGAGCCGGGGACTGCGGCGAACAATGCCCAGGCGGTGACGCGCTATTTCCAGGACAATACGGCACTGATTGGTCGCCTTAATCATTCGTTGAAAAGCCATTATTTGCAGGATGTAGAGCGCCGCGATGTTTTCGACAGACATAGTGAGGTATATCAGGTGTATGGCGCGTTGACCCGCCTGGAGCAGATGGCGTCCATGAATGACGTTTACCGTAAAGAGAATAATGTTGCTGGTCTGCAGGAGATCAACCGTGTACTGAAAAGCGTGCCGCTGACCAGCTGAGATGAGACAGGGACTGCCGGAAGGCAATCCCTGTGCATGGATTAAAAGCGGAAGTTAACCCCGGCATAGGCCCCGTCGGCGAGGGTGTTGTCGCGGTTGCCATTTTTCCCCGCCATATCGATATAACGATAGCCAGCTTCGATATTTAGCGACGGAAGCACGTTAAGGCGTAGCCCGGCATTGGCCTCCACATAATCATCGACGCCGCTGGACATCGAGTCCGGCGAGTAATAACCCTCACCGAAGAGCGTGAAGTACTGGCCGAGTGGGAGTTCTGCTCCGCCACCTGCGGCGATAGCGTAACCTTCATCACCATCTTTAGGGTTCAAATAGACCCCTTTACCGCCCAGCGTCATCAGAAAGGGCCCGAGGTTAAAGTTGTAACCCATTCCCAGTCCTACGCTGTCCCCGTCATTGTCGCTGTGGGCCCACTGGGTGTTGAACGTCATGCCAGGTTCCCCGGCACCAAAGCTGGCGGACAGATTGGTAAACTCGGCGCCGGCTTCACCATGCAGGTTAACGGATGCGCAGGCAGCGCTGCTGGCCCCTAAAGCGATCATCACGGCAACCATTTTTGGAGCAATAGACTTCATTGTTGAATTCCTTCAGATAAAAAAAAGCCCGATACGGGCGTTCGGGCAAAATTAACGGGTTTTTGGATCTCATCGTTATGGTCGCTGCAGACGGCAAACAAGAGGGGTCAACTCCCGCTGCCGCTGCTCACGCCTGGCCGATTTCCGGTGGCATATCCTGAGCCGGTGCAGGCCCGGCGGTTAACGCCGTGAGTGGCAGTCTGCTGGTTGATCTCAGGGACATGTTGTCCACCGGTAAATTCAGGAACTCAGCATAAAATTTTTCTTTTTTTACCGTTAGCGTTTATTGATTTAAATTTAAACATTTTCAACAGTAAGGTGAATAACGACAAAAAGATGGTGACGGGCGCGGGTTAGAATTTTTCCGGAAGCGAGGCGATACTTTGCAAATAACCGCCGCGGGCAAAGGCAATATAACCGCCTTTCTTTAAGGCTGACAAGACATTGAGAATACTGCTGCGCGACAGATGGGTCCGGTCCTGAATATATTCCAGAATAGACACGCGCTGCCGAGTCTCTTCGGTTAAGAGCATCATTTCCAGCAGATGGTTACGGATCACCGAATAGGTTCGCTGCTGCAGGACCAGATCGTCACGATATACCATATACGAGGTATGATAAGCCAGCAGGCTGGTAACTTCTTCCCACAGGTTGTGCTGACGGAATAGCGCCGACGCCAGGTCATAATCGATACGCAGCAGTTCGGAAGAGACCTCCGCCCGCAGACTATGGCTGCGGCTGGGCTGCAGCATTTCCGCCACGCCGAACAGATGCGGCTCATAGACGGTCACCATCAATAGCTTGTCGGAATTACGAATAATCGACAGCTCGCCTTTTTTAAAAATAAAGAGTTGGGTCTTACCTTTATATTCCCACGTTAGTCTTTTTCTGGCGATCGCGTTAACGGGCGTCGCGTGTGGCTCAAGCACATCGATCAGTCGGTCAATGGCCTTTTGCGGCCTGATCGGCGGTTTAATATTCATGATGTTTATCACCAGATATGAATTAATCAATTGAGGCTATTATAGTCAACAATTTTGCCGGCCGGGTGATAAGGAAAAAATGCCTCTTTTCGATTTTTCTGCTGCTGACTGGTAACAAAAAATAAAAAGCCGGCGGAGAGCCGCCGGCAGAGAGAGTAAACATCGTCAGGCGATTATTTGCCTTTGTTTTCCAGATTTTCAACCTGCGGTAAACCCGTCGCTGAGGAGGCGCTCAGCAGTCCAGACTGCGCGTAGCCGAACAGCTTCTCGCGAGTATCGGTGATATCCAGATTACGCATGGTCAACTGGCCGATACGGTCTTCAGCGGTAAACATGGAATCGCCTTTTTCCATGGTCAGGCGCTCTGCTTTATAGGTCAGGTTGTCTGATACCGTATTGAGGATCGAGTAGTCATTGCCGCGACGCAGCTCAAGGGTGACTTCGCCGGTGATCTGGCTGGCGACCCAGCGCTGCAGCGAATCACGCAGCATCAGCGCCTGGGAATCGAACCAGCGGCCCTGATACAGCAGACGGCCCAGCTGGCGACCGTGAGCGTGATACTGCTCGATAGTATCTTCGTTATGAATACCGGTCAGCAGACGCTCGTAGGCGATATGCAGCAGCGCCATCCCCGGGGCTTCATAAATGCCGCGGCTTTTCGCTTCGATAATGCGGTTTTCGATCTGGTCGCTCATGCCCAGGCCGTGACGACCGCCGATGCGGTTGGCTTCCAGCATCATTTCAACGTCATCGGCGAAGGTTTTGCCATTCAGCGCCACCGGGTGGCCTTGCTCAAAGCGTACGGTGACTTCTTCCGCAGGGATCTTCACGTTTTCGTCCCAAAACTTCACGCCCATAATCGGGTTGACGATCTTGACGCTGGAATTCAGAAACTCCAGATCTTTCGCTTCGTGGGTAGCGCCGAGCATGTTGGAGTCGGTGGAATAGGCTTTCTCGACCGACATCTTGTAGTCAAAGCCGCAGGCGATCATAAATTCGGACATTTCGTGACGGCCGCCGAGTTCATTGATGAAATCGCTGTCCAGCCACGGTTTGTAGATCTGCAGTTCAGCGTTGGTCAGCAGGCCGTAGCGATAGAAACGTTCGATATCGTTGCCTTTATAGGTGCTGCCATCGCCCCAGATGTTAACGCCGTCTTCTTTCATTGCCGCTACCAGCATGGTGCCGGTGACCGCGCGGCCCAGCGGCGTGGTGTTGAAATAGGTCAACCCGCCAGTGGTGTTATGGAAAGCGCCACACTGAATCGCGGCGATCCCTTCTGCGACCAGCTGTTTGCGGCAGTCGATCAGACGGGCACCTTCGGCGCCGTACTCTTTCGCGCGGCGCGGAATAGCATCGTAGTCGTCTTCGTCCGGTTGACCCAGGTTAGCGGTATATGCATAAGGCACGGCGCCTTTTTTGCGCATCCATAACAGCGCGGCGCTGGTATCCAGTCCACCAGAGAAAGCGATACCAATACGTTGACCAACCGGGAGATGCTTGAGAATCGTCGTCATAAAATAAAACCCTGCTCGATAGACTGTGGTGAGTTCGACCCAACAACCTTAACTGCATTTTTATGCATTAATTGTGAGTATTCATTTAACCATCTTTTACTGGCGACAGGAAGGGCTTCATCATCTTTTTGCTAAAAAAGCCTGAAATACCAGCACAAACGGCAATCGGGGGCGCTAAAATGCATGTTGACAAAATATACTAGTTGCCGTTACAATTCATCCCGATTTTATGTCCCGTCTTCGGTACCAAATCCCAGCAGTATTTGCGTCTTTTGCTCAAAAAGAGTAAAATATGCCACGTTTCAGGCGCGGGGTGGAGCAGCCTGGTAGCTCGTCGGGCTCATAACCCGAAGGTCGTCGGTTCAAATCCGGCCCCCGCAACCACTTTCCCATTAAGTACTTTTTCAAATATACTGTGAGGACTAGGTGTCCTTCGTAGCCGAATTTGAAAGAATTCTTGCGGAAGGTGTTCCAGATCGCCATGGCGATCTCAGGGTTCAGTTATCTAAAGCCCCGATTTATCGGGGTTTTTTGTTATCTGACTTCAGAATAACTGGGCTATACGCCCTTTTTTTATGTCTTGGGGGTGGGTTTGTCCACATTAGAGCAAAAATTGACAGAGATGCTCACTGCGCCGGTTGAAGCGCTTGGCTTTGAGCTGGTCGGCATCGAATTTATTCGCGGTCGCACATCCACACTGCGCATCTATATTGATAGTGAAGATGGCATCAACGTTGATGATTGTGCTGATGTGAGCCACCAGGTAAGCGCCGTCATGGATGTCGAAGACCCGATCACTGTCGCTTACAACCTGGAAGTCTCTTCGCCTGGTCTCGACCGTCCGATGTTCACCGCCGAACACTATCAACGTTTCACTGGCGAAGAAGTTGCGCTGGTGCTGCGCATGGCGGTTCAGAACCGTCGCAAATGGCAGGGCATTATCAAAGCGGTAGACGGTGAAATGATCACGGTAACCGTCGAAGGCAAAGATGAAGTGTTCGCGCTGAGTAACATCCAGAAGGCGAACCTGGTTCCCCACTTTTAACAGTCTGGATTGAGGTGAAAGGCCCCGATGAACAAAGAAATTTTGGCTGTTGTTGAAGCCGTTTCCAACGAAAAAGCGCTGCCGCGTGAGAAAATTTTCGAAGCGCTGGAAAGCGCGCTGGCAACGGCCACCAAGAAAAAATACGAACAAGAGATCGACGTTCGCGTTGAAATCGACCGTAAGAGCGGCGATTTCGACACTTTCCGTCGCTGGCTGGTTGTAGAAGAAGTGACCCAGCCGACGCGCGAGATCACGCTGGAAGCCGCGCGTTTCGAAGATGAAAGCATGAACGTCGGTGACTACGTCGAAGATCAGATTGAGTCTGTCACTTTCGACCGCATCACCACCCAGACCGCTAAACAGGTTATTGTGCAGAAAGTTCGCGAAGCCGAGCGCGCAATGGTGGTCGATCAGTTCCGCGAGCACGAAGGTGAGATCATCACCGGCGTGGTGAAAAAAGTGAACCGCGACAACATCACTCTGGATCTGGGCAACAATGCTGAAGCCGTGATCCTGCGTGAAGATATGCTGCCGCGTGAGAACTTCCGCCCGGGCGACCGCATTCGCGGCGTACTGTACGCAGTCCGTCCGGAAGCGCGTGGCGCCCAGCTGTTCGTGACCCGTTCCAAACCTGAGATGCTGATCGAACTGTTCCGCATCGAAGTGCCGGAAATCGGTGAAGAAGTGCTGGAAATCAAAGCGGCGGCTCGCGATCCGGGATCTCGTGCCAAAATCGCGGTGAAAACCAACGACAAGCGTATCGACCCGGTTGGCGCTTGCGTCGGTATGCGCGGCGCGCGCGTGCAGGCGGTTTCCACTGAGCTGGGCGGCGAGCGTATCGATATCGTCCTCTGGGATGATAACCCGGCGCAGTTCGTGATTAACGCTATGGCGCCGGCAGACGTCGCGTCCATCGTGGTGGATGAAGATAAACACACCATGGATATCGCGGTAGAAGCGGGCAACCTGGCGCAGGCGATTGGCCGTAACGGTCAGAACGTTCGTCTGGCCTCGCAGCTCAGCGGCTGGGAACTCAACGTGATGACCGTTGACGATCTGCAGGCTAAGCACCAGGCGGAAGCGCATGCCGCTATCGATACCTTCACCAAATATCTCGATATTGATGAAGATTTCGCGACAGTGCTGGTTGAAGAAGGCTTCTCCTCGCTGGAAGAGCTGGCCTATGTGCCGATGAAAGAACTGCTGGAAATCGACGGTCTGGATGAAGCCACCGTTGAAGCACTTCGTGAGCGTGCGAAAAACGCACTGACTACGCTGGCGCTGGCTCAGGAAGAAAGCCTGGGAGATAACAAACCTGCCGATGATCTGTTGAATCTCGAAGGTCTGGATCGTGCCCTGGCATTCAAACTGGCTGCCCGTGGTGTTTGTACGCTGGAAGATCTCGCCGAGCAGGGCGTTGATGACCTGGCTGATATCGAAGGGATGACCGACGAGAAAGCTGGCGAGCTCATCATGGCCGCTCGCAACATTTGTTGGTTCGGCGACGAAGCGTAATAAACTGTAGCAGGAAGGAACAGCATGACAGATGTGACTATTAAAGCGCTGGCCTCAGAGATTCAGACCTCTGTGGATCGCCTGATACAGCAATTTGCTGACGCAGGCATCCGCAAAACGGCTGATGATTCTGTGACCTCGCAAGAGAAACAAACTTTGTTGACGCACCTGAACCGTGAGCATGGTTCGGCGCCAGACAAGCTGACGTTACAGCGTAAGACGCGCAGTACGTTGAATATTCCAGGTACCGGTGGAAAGAGTAAATCGGTACAAATCGAAGTCCGCAAGAAACGCACCTTTGTGAAACGCGATCCGCAAGAGGCTGAACGCCTGGCCGCGGAAGAGCAGGCGCAGCGTGAAGCGGAAGAGCAGGCCCGTCGTGAAGCTGAAGAAGCAGCGAAACGCGAGGCGCAATTAAAAGCTGAACGTGAGGCCGCAGAACAAGCTAAACGTGAAGTCGCTGATAAAGCGAAACGTGAAGCTGCGGAAAAAGACAAAGTGAGCAATCAACATACCGACGAAATGACCAAAACCGCCCAGGCTGAAAAGATCCGTCGCGAGAACGAAGCCGCGGAACTGAAGCGCAAATCGGAAGAAGAAGCACGCCGCAAACTTGAAGAAGAAGCGCGCCGTGTAGCGGAAGAAGCACGCCGTATGGCAGAAGAAAACGAAAAAAATTGGTCTGAAACTTCAGACAGCCCGGAAGACACCAGCGACTATCACGTCACCACGTCACAGCATGCTCGTCAGGCTGAAGATGATAACGATCGTGAAGTCGAAGGCGGTCGCGGCCGCAGCCGCAGCAGCAAAGCGGCGCGTCCGGCGAAGAAAGGCAACAAACACGCTGAATCGAAAGCCGATCGTGAAGAAGCCCGTGCGGCCGTTCGCGGCGGTAAAGGCGGTAAGCACCGTAAGGGTTCTGCTCTGCAGCAGGGCTTCCAGAAGCCGGCGCAGGCCGTTAACCGTGACGTGGTGATCGGCGAAACCATCACCGTTGGCGAACTGGCTAACAAGATGGCGGTGAAAGGTTCTCAGGTCATCAAAGCGATGATGAAGCTGGGCGCCATGGCGACCATCAACCAGGTCATCGACCAGGAAACCGCACAGCTGGTTGCCGAAGAGATGGGCCACAAAGTTATCCTGCGTCGTGAAAACGAGCTGGAAGAAGCGGTAATGAGCGACCGTGACACCGGCGCGGCGGCTGAACCGCGCGCACCGGTTGTGACCATCATGGGTCACGTTGACCACGGTAAAACCTCGCTGCTGGACTATATTCGTTCTACTAAGGTTGCCTCCGGCGAAGCGGGTGGTATTACCCAGCACATCGGTGCTTACCATGTAGAAACCGACAACGGCATGATCACCTTCCTGGATACCCCGGGCCACGCCGCGTTTACCTCCATGCGTGCTCGTGGTGCGCAGGCGACGGATATCGTGGTTCTGGTGGTGGCGGCAGACGACGGCGTGATGCCGCAGACTATCGAAGCTATCCAGCACGCCAAAGCGGCGCAGGTGCCGGTGGTAGTTGCGGTGAACAAGATCGATAAGCCTGAAGCCGATCCGGACCGCGTGAAGAATGAACTGTCCCAGTACGGCATCCTGCCGGAAGAGTGGGGCGGCGAGAGCCAGTTCGTCCACGTCTCCGCGAAAGCCGGTACCGGTATCGACGACCTGCTGGACGCGATCCTGCTGCAGGCTGAAGTCCTCGAGCTGAAAGCGGTCCGTAACGGGATGGCGAGCGGCGCAGTGATCGAATCCTTCCTTGATAAAGGTCGTGGTCCGGTTGCTACCGTTCTGGTTCGCGAAGGTACTCTGCACAAGGGTGATATCGTTCTGTGCGGCTTCGAATACGGCCGTGTGCGTGCGATGCGTGACGAACTGGGTCGCGAAGTGCTGGAAGCGGGTCCGTCCATTCCGGTGGAAATCCTCGGCCTGTCCGGTGTGCCGGCTGCCGGTGACGAAGTGACCGTGGTTCGTGACGAGAAAAAAGCGCGTGAAGTGGCGCTGTATCGTCAGGGCAAATTCCGTGAAGTTAAGCTGGCGCGTCAGCAGAAATCTAAACTGGAAAACATGTTCGCTAACATGACCGAAGGCGAAGTTCACGAAGTGAACATCGTGCTGAAAGCGGACGTACAGGGTTCTGTCGAAGCGATTTCCGATTCCTTACTGAAACTGTCTACCGACGAAGTGAAAGTGAAGATCATCGGTTCCGGCGTAGGTGGTATCACCGAAACCGACGCCACCCTGGCTGCAGCATCCAACGCGATTCTGGTTGGCTTCAACGTTCGTGCCGATGCCTCTGCGCGTAAAGTTATCGAAGCGGAAAGCCTGGATCTGCGCTACTACTCCGTCATCTATAACCTGATCGACGAAGTGAAAGCGGCGATGAGCGGTATGCTGTCTCCGGAACTGAAACAGCAGATCATCGGTCTGGCTGAAGTGCGCGATGTCTTTAAATCGCCGAAATTCGGCGCCATCGCGGGCTGTATGGTTACCGAAGGGACCATCAAACGTCACAACCCAATCCGCGTGCTGCGTGACAACGTGGTTATCTATGAAGGCGAGCTGGAATCCCTGCGCCGCTTCAAAGATGACGTTAACGAAGTCCGTAACGGCATGGAATGTGGTATCGGTGTGAAGAACTACAACGACGTTCGCGTTGGCGATATGATCGAAGTGTTCGAAATCATCGAAATCCAGCGTAGCATCGATTAATCATCGGATGGCTAAGCCGCCGGGGAAGCGAAGCGCCACCCGGCAATCATTTTAAAAAGGGGCTTTAGGCCCCTTTTTTGTCTTTATTCTGGAGAATTTATTATGGCGAAAGAATTTGGTCGCCCGCAGCGCGTGGCCCAGGAGATGCAAAAAGAGATTGCGATTATCCTGCAGCGTGAAATCAAAGACCCGCGTCTGGGCATGATGACCACCGTTTCCGGTGTGGAAATGTCCCGTGACCTGGCCTACGCCAAGGTGTATGTCACCTTCCTCAACGACAAAGATGAAGCCGCGGTGAAAGCGGGCATCAAAGCGCTGCAGGAAGCCTCTGGCTTTATCCGCTCTCTGCTGGGGAAAGCGATGCGCCTGCGCATCGTGCCGGAGCTGACCTTCTTCTACGACAACTCACTGGTGGAAGGGATGCGCATGTCCAACCTGGTCACCAGCGTGGTGAAACACGACGATGAGCGTCGTGTGAACCCGGACGACAGCAAGGAGGACTGATGAGTCGTCCTCGTCGTCGCGGCCGCGACGTGCACGGCGTATTGCTGCTGGATAAGCCTCAGGGCGCCTCCAGCAACGATGTGCTGCAGAAAGTAAAGCGTATATATAACGCCAACCGCGCCGGACACACCGGCGCGCTGGATCCGCTGGCGACCGGCATGCTGCCGATCTGCCTTGGCGAAGCGACCAAGTTTTCCCAATACCTGCTGGATTCCGATAAGCGCTACCGCGTGATCGCCAAACTTGGCCAGCGCACCGATACCTCCGATGCCGACGGTCAGGTGGTGGAAGAGCGCCCGCTGACCTTTAGCGACGAACAGCTGGCGGCGGCGCTGGACAGCTTCCGCGGCGAGACGCAGCAGGTGCCGTCGATGTACTCGGCGCTGAAATATCAGGGCAAGAAGCTGTACGAGTATGCCCGTCAGGGGATTGACGTTCCGCGGGAATCCCGGCCGATTACCGTCTATGAGCTGCTGTTTATCCGCCACGAAGGCGATGAGCTGGAGCTGGAGATCCACTGCTCGAAAGGCACCTACATCCGGACGATTATCGATGATTTAGGTGAGAAGCTCGGCTGCGGCGCGCACGTGATTTTCCTGCGTCGCCTGGCGGTGAGCAAATACCCGGTTGAGCGGATGGTAACCCTCGAGCAGCTGCAGGCGCTGGTCGATCAGGCGGCGGCGCAGGATATTCCTGCCGCGCAGCTGCTCGATCCGCTGCTGATGCCCATGGACAGCCCGGCCTCGGACTATCCGCTGGTGACCATCCCGGAGACCTCCGCGGTCTACTTTAAAAACGGCAACCCGGTACGTCAGTCAGGCGCGCCGCTTAACGGGCTGGTACGGGTGATGGAAAGCGAATCCGGCAAGTTTCTCGGCATGGGCGAAATTGACGATGAAGGCCGCGTGGCGCCGCGTCGTCTGGTGGTGGAATACCCGGCGTAAGCGCTTTTCTTGCGATAAAAGCCTGCTACGAGTAGAATATCGCCGCTTAACGTCCGCTAAAGTGTTTTAACATTTTCGGGCGTTGCATCAGGGGTCGCTGAATTAGAGATCGGCACCCTTTCTTTCTTTTAATTTCTGGAGTTCTAAAATGTCTCTAAGCGTTGAAGCTAAAGCAAAAATCGTTTCTGAGTTTGGTCGTGGCGAAAACGACAGCGGTTCTACCGAAGTTCAGGTTGCACTGCTGACAGCACAGATCAACCACCTGCAGGGCCACTTTGCAGAGCACAAAAAAGATCACCACAGCCGTCGTGGTCTGCTGCGCATGGTTTCTCAGCGTCGTAAACTGCTCGACTACCTGAAACGTAAAGATGTTGCACGTTACTCCGCGCTGATCGAGCGTCTGGGTCTGCGTCGCTAATTCTGCGAGTTTCAGAAAAAGGGGCCTGACGGCCCCTTTTTTCGACCGGGCGGCAGCAATTCATTCAAAACTCATGTATTGTTGCTAGTAATGATCTTCATGCAGAGGTTCGCGCGGCTAATGAGAGGCTTCATCCGCAGGGGCGGGTAAAGGTTGTCATTAGTCGCGAGGATGCAGAGGATCGGGTCAATAGACGCTATGTCGTGGATATGGCGTGATTTATAGATAAAAAGGATAGAATTTTGCTTAATCCGATCGTTCGTAAATTCCAGTACGGCCAGCATACCGTGACCCTGGAAACCGGCATGATGGCGCGCCAGGCAACGGCCGCTGTGATGGTTAGCATGGATGACACTGCGGTATTCGTGACCGTTGTGGGCCAGAAAAAAGCGAAGCCAGGCCAGGACTTTTTCCCGCTGACGGTTAACTACCAGGAGCGCACCTACGCTGCCGGTAAAATCCCGGGTGGTTTCTTCCGTCGTGAAGGCCGCCCAAGCGAAGGCGAAACCCTGATCGCGCGTCTGATTGACCGCCCGGTTCGCCCGCTGTTCCCGGAAGGCTTTGTTAACGAAGTACAGGTTATCGCCACTGTTGTTTCCGTTAACCCGCAGGTTAACCCGGATATCGTCGCGATGATCGGCGCTTCCGCAGCGCTGTCCCTGTCTGGTATTCCGTTCAATGGCCCAATCGGCGCCGCGCGCGTGGGTTACATCAACGACCAGTACGTACTGAACCCGACCCAGGAAGAGCTGAAGTCCAGCAAACTGGATCTGGTGGTGGCCGGTACCGAAGCGGCCGTACTGATGGTGGAATCCGAAGCGGAACTGCTGAGCGAAGACCAGATGCTGGGCGCGGTGGTCTTTGGCCACGAGCAGCAGCAGATTGTGATCCAGAACATCAACGACCTGGTGAAAGAAGCCGGTAAACCACGTTGGGACTGGCAGCCGGAAGCCGTCAACGAAGCGCTGAACGCGCGCGTTGCTGCGCTGGCTGAATCCCGCCTGAGCGATGCTTACCGTATCACCGACAAACAAGAGCGTTACGCTCAGGTTGATGTGATCAAATCTGAAACCATCGCTACGCTGGTTGCAGAAGATGAAACCCTGGACGCTAACGAACTGGGTGAAATTCTGCACGCTATCGAGAAAAACGTGGTTCGTAGCCGCGTGCTGGCCGGTGAGCCGCGTATCGATGGTCGCGAAAAAGATATGATCCGTGGTCTGGACGTTCGTACCGGCGTTCTGCCGCGTACTCACGGTTCCGCACTGTTCACCCGTGGCGAAACGCAGGCGCTGGTTACCGCGACGCTGGGTACCGCACGCGATGCGCAGAATATCGATGAACTGATGGGCGAGCGTACCGACTCCTTCCTGTTCCACTACAACTTCCCTCCGTACTCCGTAGGTGAAACTGGCATGGTGGGGTCTCCGAAGCGTCGTGAAATCGGTCACGGTCGTCTGGCTAAGCGCGGCGTTCTGGCCGTGATGCCGACTATCGAAGAATTCCCGTACACCGTACGCGTGGTGTCTGAAATCACCGAATCCAACGGCTCTTCTTCCATGGCTTCCGTCTGCGGTGCCTCTCTGGCGCTGATGGACGCTGGTGTGCCGGTGAAAGCCGCCGTGGCGGGTATCGCCATGGGCCTGGTGAAAGAAGGCGACAACTTCGTCGTGCTGTCTGACATCCTCGGTGACGAAGACCACCTTGGCGATATGGACTTCAAAGTAGCGGGCTCCCGCGACGGTATCTCTGCGCTGCAGATGGATATCAAAATTGAAGGTATCACCAAAGAAATCATGCAGGTTGCATTGAACCAGGCTAAAGGTGCGCGTCTGCACATCCTGGGCGTGATGGAGCAGGCGATTAACGCGCCGCGCGGCGATATCTCTGAATTCGCACCGCGTATCCATACCATCAAGATCAACCCGGACAAGATCAAAGACGTTATCGGTAAAGGCGGTTCTGTTATCCGTGCCCTGACCGAAGAGACCGGTACCACCATCGAAATCGAAGATGACGGTACCGTGAAGATCGCAGCGACTGACGGCGACAAAGCACAGCATGCTATCCGTCGTATCGAAGAGATCACCGCTGAGATCGAAGTTGGCCGTATCTACAATGGTAAAGTGACCCGTATCGTTGACTTTGGCGCGTTCGTTGCCATCGGCGGCGGTAAAGAAGGTCTGGTTCACATCTCGCAGATCGCTGACAAGCGCGTTGAGAAAGTGACTGACTACCTGCAGATGGGTCAGGAAGTGCCGGTTAAGGTTCTGGAAGTTGA
The DNA here is from genome assembly GCF_050378715.1 of Klebsiella sp. 2-CIP_Kleb. Classification (NCBI taxonomy): domain Bacteria; kingdom Pseudomonadati; phylum Pseudomonadota; class Gammaproteobacteria; order Enterobacterales; family Enterobacteriaceae; genus Klebsiella; species Klebsiella sp. 2-CIP_Kleb. The sequence goes on along the minus strand of NZ_JBNRLG010000007.1, from coordinate 210,796 downwards.
CCGCCAGGGCCGTGTCCGTCTGAGCATCAAAGAAGCAACTGAACAGACTCCGTCTGCCGCAGCGCCGGAAGTTCCGGCTGCCGAGCAGGGCGAGTAAGGTTGCCGTTAGCCCTCCGCTTTTGCGGAGGGCGTTTTACGGGCAGGACGCCTCGTTTGCAGCCGGGGAACAGGACGTTCATCCAATCGTTGTCTTCGGGAGTGGGAAATGAAGCCTTTTTTGCGCTGGTGTTTCGTGGCGACAGCTCTCACGCTGGCAGGATGCAGTAGCACCGCCTGGCGTAAGGACGCCGTCCTCGCAGTACCATTGCAACCGACTTTACAGCAAGAAGTGATTCTGGCACGTATGGAACAAATTCTTGCCAGTCGGGCTTTATCCGATGACGAACGCGCACAGCTTTTATATGAGCGCGGAGTGTTGTATGATAGTCTCGGTCTGAGGGCATTAGCGCGAAATGATTTTTCACAAGCGCTGGCAATCCGACCCGATATGCCTGAAGTATTCAATTACTTAGGTATTTACTTAACGCAGGCAGGCAATTTTGATGCTGCCTATGAAGCGTTTGATTCTGTACTTGAGCTTGATCCAACTTACAACTACGCGCACTTGAACCGCGGTATCGCCCTGTATTACGGCGGCCGGGCTAAGTTAGCGCAAGATGATCTGCTGGCGTTTTATCAAGACGATCCCAATGATCCTTTCCGTAGCCTGTGGCTTTATATCGCCGAGCGTAAACTCGACGAGAAGCGGGCGCTTGAAGCACTCAGAGAGCGCTTAGACAAGTCGGACAAAGAGCAATGGGGATGGAACATTGTCGAGTTCTACCTTGGCGACATTAGCGAAAAAGAGCTGATGACTCGTCTGAAGGCAGACGCAACGGATAACACCTCGCTCGCTGAGCATCTCAGTGAAACCAACTTCTATTTAGGTAAGTACTACCTAAGTCTGGGGGACAAGGACAGCGCTACGGCACTGTTCAAACTGGCGGTCGCCAACAACGTACATAACTACGTTGAGCACCGATACGCATTGTTGGAATTATCGCTCTTGGGCCAGGAGCAAGATGACCTGGCAGAATCGGACCAGCAATAGCTGACGAACACATCAGCCCATAGTTTTTTGCTTGCCATCACCTTCGCGGGTGAGGGCGTTGTTGTTCGTTAATACACCTACTTTGAGCCGGTTCACACTTTTCAATGAAAATTATCGTAAATTTTCACGATGAGTTATGTAGACTGGCCGCCATTAATTTTGAGGCACACGTACTACATGGCTGAATTCGAAACCACTTTTGCAGATCTGGGCCTGAAGGCTCCTATCCTTGAAGCGCTTAACGATCTGGGTTACGAAAAACCATCTCCGATCCAGGCTGAGTGCATTCCGCATCTGCTGGACGGCCGCGACGTTCTGGGTATGGCCCAGACCGGTAGCGGTAAAACCGCAGCGTTTTCTTTACCGCTGCTGAACAACATCGATCCTGAGCTGAGAGCACCACAGATCCTGGTGCTGGCGCCGACCCGCGAGCTGGCGGTACAGGTTGCTGAAGCAATGACGGAATTCTCTAAACATATGCGCGGCGTAAACGTGGTTGCCCTGTACGGCGGCCAGCGTTATGACGTGCAGTTGCGCGCCCTGCGTCAGGGTCCGCAGATCGTTGTCGGTACCCCGGGTCGTCTGCTGGACCACCTGAAGCGCGGCACCCTGGACCTCTCTAAACTGAGCGGTCTGGTACTGGATGAAGCAGATGAAATGCTGCGCATGGGCTTTATCGAAGACGTAGAAACCATTATGGCGCAGATCCCGGAAGGGCATCAGACCGCGCTGTTCTCCGCCACCATGCCGGAAGCGATCCGTCGCATTACCCGCCGCTTTATGAAAGAGCCGCAGGAAGTGCGTATTCAGTCCAGCGTGACCACTCGTCCGGACATCAGCCAGAGCTACTGGACTGCCTACGGTATGCGTAAAAACGAAGCGCTGGTGCGTTTCCTGGAAGCGGAAGATTTTGATGCGGCGATTATCTTCGTCCGTACCAAAAACGCGACCCTGGAAGTGGCTGAAGCGCTGGAGCGTAACGGCTACAACAGCGCGGCGCTGAACGGCGACATGAACCAGGCGCTGCGTGAGCAGACCCTGGAGCGTCTGAAAGACGGTCGTCTGGATATCCTGATTGCGACTGACGTGGCAGCCCGTGGTCTGGACGTTGAACGTATCAGCCTGGTGGTGAACTACGACATCCCGATGGATTCTGAATCCTACGTTCACCGTATCGGTCGTACCGGTCGTGCGGGCCGCGCGGGCCGCGCGTTGCTGTTCGTTGAGAACCGTGAACGTCGTCTGCTGCGCAACATCGAACGTACGATGAAGCTGACCATCCCGGAAGTGGAGTTGCCGAACGCAGAGCTGCTGAGCAAACGTCGTCTGGAAAAATTCGCCGCGAAAGTCCAGCAGCAGCTGGAAAGCAGCGATCTGGACCAGTACCGTGCGCTGCTGGCGAAAATCCAGCCGACGGCGGAAGGCGAAGAGCTGGACGTGGAAACGCTGGCTGCCGCGCTGCTGAAAATGGCCCAGGGCGAACGCTCGCTGATCGTGCCGCCGGATGCGCCGATGCGTCCGCGTCGTGAGTTCCGTGACCGTGACGATCGCTTCGAGCGTCGTGGCGACCGCAACGATCGCGCTCCGCGTGGCGATCGCGAAGATCGTCCGAAGCGTGAGCGTCGTGACGTAGGCGATATGGAACTGTATCGCATTGAAGTGGGTCGCGATGACGGTGTTGAAGTGCGTCATATCGTTGGCGCGATCGCTAATGAAGGCGATATCAGCAGCCGCTACATCGGTAACATCAAGCTGTTCGCTTCTCACTCCACCATCGAACTGCCGAAAGGGATGCCGGGCGAAGTGCTGCAGCACTTTACTCGTACCCGCATCCTGAACAAGCCGATGAACATGCAGCTGCTGGGCGATGCGCAGCCGCGCACCGAACGTCGTGGCGGTGGTGAACGTCGTGAAGGTGGTCGTAGCTTCGGCGGTGAGCGTCGTGAAGGCGGTCGTGGCTTCGGTGGCGAGCGTCGTGAAGGTGGTCGTGGTGATGGTCGTCGTTTCAGCGGCGAACGTCGTGAAGGCCGTGCGCCGCGTCGTGATGATGCATCCGCGCCGCGCCGCGATGACTCTGCCGGTCGCCGTCGCTTCGGTGGCGATGCATAATTAACGTAGCCCGCTAGCGTAAACTAAATAATACAGCCCCGATCGTCATGATTGGGGCTTTTTTTATTTCTTTTGTACTCGTGTACTGGTACAGTGCTTCGCACCCATCGTGGGAAAGTATTTTTGACTGGAGATTTCGGTAAATGGCGACACTAACCACTACGGCAACCCGTCCGTCCCTGTTTGGCGGCGTGGTGATCATCGGCGGCACGATTATCGGCGCGGGTATGTTCTCGCTGCCGGTGGTGATGTCCGGCGCGTGGTTTTTCTGGTCGCTGGCGGCGCTGGTTTTCACCTGGTTCTGCATGCTGCACTCCGGTCTGATGATCCTCGAGGCCAACCTTAACTACCGGATCGGCTCCAGCTTCGACACCATTACCAAAGACCTGCTCGGCAAGGGCTGGAACCTGGTCAACGGCGTGTCGATCGCCTTTGTGCTGTATATCCTGACCTACGCCTATATTTCAGCCAGCGGCTCGATACTACATCATACGTTTAGCGAGATGTCGCTGAACGTGCCGGCGCGGGCGGCGGGTTTTGGCTTTGCGCTGCTGGTGGCATTTATCGTCTGGATGAGCACCAGGGCGGTGAGCCGCATGACGGCTATTGTGCTCGGCGCCAAGGTGATCACTTTCTTCCTGACCTTTGGCAGTCTGCTGGGGCACGTCGAGCCGACGACGCTGTTTAACGTTGCGGAAAAGAACGCCTCCTATGCGCCATATCTGCTAATGACGCTGCCGTTCTGCCTGGCCTCGTTTGGCTACCACGGCAATGTGCCGAGCCTGATGAAATACTACGGCAAAGATCCACGCACCATTATCCGCTGCTTAACCTACGGTACGCTGCTGGCGCTGGGTCTGTACGTGGTCTGGCTGCTGGTGACGATGGGCAATATCCCGCGTCCGCAGTTTATCGACATCGCGCAGAAGGGCGGCAATATTGATGTGCTGGTGCAGGCCCTGAGCGGGGTGCTGAACAGCCGGAGCCTGGATCTGCTGCTGGTGGTATTCTCTAACTTTGCCGTCGCCAGCTCGTTCCTTGGCGTCACGCTGGGGCTGTTCGACTACCTGGCGGATCTGTTTGGTTTTGACGACAGCGCGCTGGGGCGCTTTAAAACTGCGCTGCTGACATTTATTCCGCCGATGATGGGCGGGCTGGTGAAACCCGATGGCTTCCTCTACGCCATCGGCTATGCCGGCCTGGCGGCGACAATCTGGGCGGCGATTGTACCGGCGCTGCTGGCTCGCGCCTCGCGTAAACGCTTCGGCAGCCCACAGTTCCGCGTATGGGGCGGAACACCGATGATTGTGCTGATCCTACTGTTTGGCCTTGGCAATGCGGTTGTACACATTCTGTCGAGCGTTAATCTGCTGCCGGTTTACCAGTAAGAGGCTTACCCGGTGGCGCGACGTCCACCGGGCCTGGATTTTGATTAACCCAACAATTCCTCTTTCACCTGCATCGCTAAATCGAAAGAATGCAGCCGCGCCTGGTGGTCGAAGATCTGGCCATTGACCATGATTTCGTCCGCCTCGGTTTCCCGCATAATCGACTCTAAGCCGTGGCGGACTTTAGTTTTATCACCCACCAGCGACATGCGCAGCGCCTGCTGCACGCCATACTGCTCGGACGCTGACCATAGCTGATGCATATTTTCCACCGGCGGCGGCAGCTGTCCGGTTTCGCCGCGACGCAGCTTCACAAACGCCTGCTGCATGGAAGTGAAGAGAAACTCCGCATCGCGGTTGCTGTCGGCGGCGATGATATTGATGCACACCATGGCATACGGTTTTTCCAGCCGCGCGGAGGGCGTAAAGTTGCTGCGATACAGGTGCAGGGCCTGGAACAGCATATCCGGCGCGAAGTGCGAGGCGAACGCGAACGGCAAACCGAGCTGCGCCGCCAGCTGGGCGCTGTAGAGGCTTGAACCCAGCAGCCACACCGGAATGCGCTCCCCGTAGCCGGGAACCGGGCGCACGTGCGGGTTCGGATCGCGGGCGTCAAACCAGTCCACCAGTTCCGCCACGTCGCGCGGGAAGTTATCGACATCGCCGCTCATATGGCGACGCAGGGCGCGCATGGTGGGCTGATCGCTGCCCGGCGCGCGGCCAAGGCCGAGGTCGATACGCCCGGGATAGAGGGTGTTCAGGGTGCCGAACTGCTCGGCGATCACCAGCGGCGAATGGTTGGGCAACATCACGCCACCGGAACCCAGATGCAGGGTAGTGGTATTGGCGGCGAGATAGCCAATCAGCACCGAGGTCGCTGCGCTGGCAATGCCGACCATATTGTGGTGCTCCGCCAGCCAGTAGCGGTGATAACCGCGCGATTCGGCCAGCCGGGCGAGATCCAGAGAGTGGGTAAAGGCTTCTTTGGCAGAAGATCCTTGCGGGATCGGCGCCAGATCGAGCACCGAGAACGGAACAGATTTGTCAGTCATAAAGGCTCACTTTGCTACAGCATCGTCATCAGATTGAAGGTCTTCTTCCAGCCTGGCGCATCCAGGACGCGCCAGCCAGAAAAGCTGCATCTTTAATAATGCATTAAAATCTGAGCACTGCTGTTAACAAAGTGAGCGGTTTATCAGGCCTGCAGCGCCAGCCCGGGCAGCCGTTTCCAGTAGCCGTTGCAATCGCTGTTGCCGGTGAGCGCCAACGGCGCAGCGCCGTTTTCATTGGCGCGGAAGGCGTCGAGCATGGCGAAGGTCTCGTTGCCCATCGGCGACAGGTGTACCATATCCACCAGTCCGTGCATGGACGTCAGCTCATTGCCCAGGTTGTAGACATAGCCGCTCATGGTCTGGATACCGTTGAGCACGAACACCTGCTGGTTCTCCTGGGACAGCATGCTGCGTCCGGTTGGGTATTTGATGCAGCAGGTCTCGCACTCATCCTTTGGCCTATCTTCCGAGCGGGCGGTAAAGCAGCGGGCGGAATAAGCCAGCGGCAGATGGCCGTAGCTCAGCACTTCGACTTCAAACTGATTGCGAATGCCCAGCTCTTCGCACTGGGTCAGTAAATTAGCCAGCCAGTCGCGGGAAAGCTCCACCGGCATGCACCAGCGCACCATGCCCTGTTTTAACAGCAGGCGCAGGGTAACGGCGTTGTAGCAGTTCAGCGCATGCCCGGCGACGAACGGCAGCTTGCGTTCGGCGCAGAGGTTAACCACGCCCAAATCGCTGGCCTCAATCAGGAACTCCCCGTTATCGACATAGCGCTTCAGCTCGCCCAGTTCGGAGGAGGCCTGCACCAGCGCGAGGGTAGACAGCACCACCTGTTTGCCGCTGCTCGCCAGCGCTTTCGCCATCTCAATCCAGTCGCCGACTTTGGTGGCACGGCGTTTGCTGCACACCGCTTCGCCGAGATAAATGGTGTCGGCGCTGCAGTTGGCTGCCTGCTGGTAAAAATCTTCCAGCGTCTCTTTTGGCCAGTAGTAAAGCACCGGCCCTAATGAATATTTCATGTTTCTCACTGCCATTTACGGTGGTAGGCGCCAAGGGTGGTTTGTGTCCCTTCGGACATGGAGCCAAGGGTTTCCATCCATGCGGATTGCGGCACGAAATTCTGTGGATCGGCTTTGCAGCGATCGATCGCCTGGCGCCAGACTTTCGCTACCTGGGTGACGTAGGCCGGGCTGCGCTGACGGCCTTCGATTTTCACTGAGGCGATATTGGCGGCCATCAACTCCGGCAACAGTTCCAGGGTATTGAGGCTGGTGGGCTCCTCCAGCGCGTGATAGCGCTCGCCATCGACCAGGTAGCGGCCTTTACACAACGTCGGGTAACCGGCGTTTTCCCCATCCTGATAGCGGTCAATCAGCACTTCATTGAGGCGCGATTCCAGCCCCTGTGGGGTTTGCTGCCAGCGCACGAAGCGGGCAGGCGAGCAGGCGCCGACGGTGTTGGGCGATTCGCCGGTCAGGTAGGAAGAGAGATAGCAGCGGCCTTCCGCCATGATGCACAGGCTGCCGAAGGCAAAGACTTCCAGCGGCACCGGCGTGGCGCGAGCCAACTGTTTCACCTGGTGAATAGATAACACCCGCGGCAGTACGACGCGCGCCACGTCGAAGTTGCGATGATAGAAGCGAATGGCCTCTTCATTGGTGGCGGAAGCCTGTACCGAGACATGGCGTTCTATATGCGGATAGCGCTCCGCGGCGTACTCCAGCATGGCGATATCGGCCAGAATGAGCGCATCGGCGCCCAACTGAGCCGCCATATCCACCGCGCGCTGCCAGCGGGCGTAGCCGTCGGGGTGGGCGAAGGTGTTGATGGCGATATGCAGCTTACGACGGTGCTGATGCACAAAGCTGACGGCTTCCTGCAGTTTCTTTTCGGTGAAATTAAGGCCGGCAAAGTGGCGGGCGTTGGTGTCATCTTTCAGCCCGATATAGACGGCATCGGCGCCGTTTTCGATGGCCGCCTTAAGCGCCGGAAGGTTACCGGCTGGGCAGAGCAGCTCCATAATTTTTCCTGAAAAATGCGGCCCGTCAGGGACGCTGAATGGTTAACGAGCAGGGATTTTAGTTAACCTTCTGGTGACAATTTTTGATTTGAGGCAGTTAAAAGTGTATTGGCGGCGCCAATAACGGGCTGCCGTCATCGCGTTTTTGTTGATTTACGCCGCTATGTTGTTTATGTGATATGGCACAATAGCGGCACAATTGCATTCATGGAGTAAAGCTTGTGTTGGATAAACTGCGTTCCCGGCTGGTCCACTTTGGCCCGTCTTTAATGAGCGTGCCGGTTAAGCTGGCGCCTTTTGCCCTCAAGCGCCAGGTGCTGGAGCAGGTGCTTAGTTGGCAGTTTCGCCAGGCGCTGGCGGAGGGAGAGCTGGAGTTTCTCGAGGGGCGCTGGTTAAGTATTCATGTGCGTGACATCGGTCTGCTGTGGTATACCTCGGTAGTCGATGGTCGCCTGGTGGTCAGCCAGCAGGCGGACGCCGACGTCAGCTTCAGCGCCGACGCCAGCGATCTGTTAATGATCGCCGCGCGCAAGCAGGATCCGGATACGCTATTCTTCCAGCGTCGTCTGGTTATTGAAGGCGATACGGAGCTGGGGCTGTATGTAAAAAATTTGATGGACGCCATTGAGCTCGAGCAGATGCCCAAAGCGCTGCGCGTGATGTTGCTGCAACTGGCGGATTTTGTCGAAGCTGGACTGAAGAGCCCGCAGAAACCTGAACAGACATCGGTAGGTGAGGCATGCTGATTCGAGTGGAAATTGGGATTGATGCACCGGGAATCGACGCGCTGCTGCGTCGTACCTTCGGCCGCGATGCCGAAGCGCAGCTGGTGCACGATCTGCGTGAAGATGGACTGATCACGCTGGGGGTAGTGGCGACGGATGATGAAGGCCAGGTGATCGGCTACGTTGCCTTCAGCCCGGTTGCGGTGGAAGGTGAAGAGCTACAATGGGTCGGCCTGGCGCCGCTGGCGGTGGATGAACGCTACCGTGGACAGGGCATTGGCCGGCAGCTGGTCTATGAAGGGCTGGATTCGCTGAATGAGTTTGGCTATGCCGCGGTGGTGACGCTGGGCGACCCGGAGTTATACCGTCGCTTTGGTTTTGAACCGGCCGCGCGCTTCGATCTCCGCTGCCGCTGGCCGGACAGCGCGGAGGCGTTCCAGGTGCACCGCCTGGCGGATGACGCCCTCGAAGGTGTCCACGGCCAGGTCGAATACAGCGACCACTTTAATCGTTTTTGAGCCTTGCCAGCAGGGTTTCGACGGTATCTTCTCCGGCAACGAGGCGCTCTTTTTCGCGCTTCGTTAGCTGCTTAATGCGGTATTCCAGCCGCAAAGCAAGTGAGTGTTCACCAACTTCATGGCTAAAGGCCAGCTGCAGGTCGCCTTTGCCGCGCAACGCCTTCGCGCCTTTCCCTGCCTGATGCTGGCGAAAGCGGCGCGGCACATCGGTGGTGATGCCGGTATAGAGGCGATTATCCGCGGTTCGAATGAGATACAGAAACCAGCACACGGTTATAAAGTCACTATGGTAAGGTGTAGGCACCATAGCATAATGGAGAAGAAAGATGGATACGCTTGCCGCCATTGGCCGCTGGCTGAGTAAACAGCACGTCGTCACCTGGTGTGTCTCCCGCGACGACGAGCTGTGGTGTGCGAACGCCTTTTACGTCTATGACCCGGATAGCGTGGCCTTTTATCTGCTCAGCGATGAGCACACCCGCCACGGCCAGATGACCGGCGAGCGGGCGAAGGTGGCCGGCACGGTCAACGGCCAGCCAAAAACCGTGGCCCTGATCCGCGGCGTGCAGTTCCAGGGCGAGATCCGCCGATTGCGCGGCGACGAAGAGGCGCGTATGCGTCAGCGCTACGTCAAGCGCTTCCCGGTGGCCCGCATGTTGTCGGCGCCGGTTTGGGAGATTCGTCCGGACGAAATCAAGTTTACCGACAACACGCTGGGGTTCGGGAAAAAGCTACACTGGCGGCGCGATGCCGGCGCCGAGCAGGCGTAGCGCTTCGCGATTGAAGGCCGGCAGATCGTCCGGCGTTCTGCTGGTGACCAGCTGTTCGTTATCGACCACCACCTCCTGGTCGTAAAACTCGCCCCCGGCGTTTTTCACATCCACCACGATAGGCTTCACCGCCGTGAGCTTACGCCCGCGGATCACATCGGCGCTGATCAGCAGCTGCGGGCCGTGGCAGATGGCGAAGACCGGCTTCCCGCCGTTGACAAAATCGCGGGTAAAGGTGACAAAGCGTTCATCCCCGCGCAGCTGGTCAGGGGAATAGCCCCCGGGCAGCAACAAGGCATCAAATTCACCCGGTGTGACGTCATCAATGGCCCGATCGATGGCGACCTCTGCTTCTCCCTGTTTACCCTTCACCGTCTTGCCAGCCTGCTTTTCGATGGTCACGACCTGATGCCCGGCGAGCTTAAACGCCTCGGCGGGAGAGGTAAATTCAGAATCTTCAAAGTCGTCGGTAATGAGCACGGCTATCTTTTTACTCATGTTTCCTCCGCTATCTGGATGGTCAATGAGGTAATTCCATGATGATGGTGGATACTTACCTTGTAAGGTATTAAGCCTGGAACATGAGCCCGAAAGTGCAAGGCGGAGAATTCTGTAAAGGAGAATCAATGAGTCAGGTATTATTGACCGGCGCGACCGGGTTAGTTGGCGGTCACTTACTTCGGCTGCTGCAGAATGAGCCGAGCATCAGCGCCATCGCCGCCCCGACGCGTCGCCCACTGGCGCCGGCGGAAGGGGTTTTTAATCCGCACGATCCCCAGTTGACCGATGCCCTGGCGCAGGTGGTTGACCCGGTGGATATCGTTTTCTGCTGTCTGGGAACGACGCGCCGGGAGGCCGGGAGCAAAGAGGCCTTTGTCCATGCTGACTACACGCTGGTGGTTGATACCGCGCTGACCGGCAAACGGCTGGGTGCGCAACATATGCTGGTGGTCAGCGCGATGGGCGCCAACGCCCACTCGCCGTTTTTCTACAATCGGGTGAAGGGGGAAATGGAGGCGGCGCTGATCGAGCAGGGTTGGCCGCGGCTGACCATTGCCCGGCCGTCGATGCTCTCAGGCGAGCGGGAAAAAAAGCGGGCCAATGAGACCTTCCTCGAACCGCTGTTCCGACTCTTACCGGGGAACTGGAAATCCATTGCGGCCCGCGACGTGGCGATTGCCCTGCTGGCGGAGGCGCTGTCGCCTACTCACGAAGGGGTGCAAATTCTCTCATCGTCCGAGCTGCGGGAGCGTGCCGCGCGGCAGGCGGAATAGCGGTTTGCAAACGCAGGCTTCCGGCGTAGTATTCACGGCTTCAATTCATATCCACATTTCTTGCTGGGGAATGCTATGGCTGGTCAGTCTTCATCTCAGGCGGCGTCACCATTTCAATGGTGGAAGCCCGCGCTTTTCTTTCTCGTCGTGATTGTCGGCCTGTGGTTCGTCAAATGGCAGCCATACTACGGGAAAGCCTTCACCGCTGCGGAAACCCACAGTATCGGTAAATCCATTCTCGCCCAGGCCGACGCTAACCCGCTGAAGGCGGCGTGGGACTACGCGGTGGTTTACTTCCTTGCCGTCTGGAAAGCGGCGGTGCTCGGTGTGCTGCTCGGGTCGCTGATCCAGGTGCTGATCCCGCGCGACTGGCTGCTGCGCACCCTGGGACAATCGCGTTTTCAGGGGACGCTGCTGGGGACGATTTTCTCGCTGCCAGGCATGATGTGCACCTGCTGCGCCGCGCCGGTCGCGGCCGGGATGCGCAAACAGCAGGTGTCGATGGGCGGGGCGCTGGCGTTCTGGATGGGCAACCCGCTGCTCAACCCGGCGACGTTGGTGTTTATGGGCTTCGTGCTGGGCTGGCAGTTTGCGTTGGTTCGCCTGGTGGCGGGCCTGGCGACGGTGTTGATTGTCGCGACGCTGGTGCAGAAATGGGTAAAAGAGGCGGCGACGCAGCCTGCCGTGGTGCCTGAAGCGCAAGCGAAAGCGGCCCAGGGCGGCTTCTTTAGCCGCTGGCTGCGGGCGCTGTGGACGCTGTTCTGGAACACCATCCCGGTTTATATCCTCGCGGTACTGGTGCTGGGGGCGGCGCGCGTCTGGCTGTTCCCGCACGCCGATGGCGTGGTGGATAATACCTTGTTCTGGGTCATCGCGATGGCGATTGCCGGCTGTCTGTTTGTGATCCCTACCGCGGCGGAAATTCCGATTGTCCAGACGATGATGCTGGCGGGGATGGGCGTTGCGCCGGCGCTGGCGCTGCTGATTACGTTGCCGGCAGTGAGCGTGCCATCGTTGATTATGCTGCGCAAAGCCTTTCCGGCCAAAGCGCTGTGGCTGACTGGCGGGCTGGTGGCGCTGTGCGGTGCGATTGTTGGAGCGCTGGCGCTGGTGTAGTTTGCCGTAAACGTACGGATAGCCGGATGGAGTGTCGGGCGGCGGCTACGCCTTACCCGGCACACAACGGACAGGGGGCGGTGGCCCGGCTAAGCGTAGCGCCAGCCGGGAAATTGCAGCTTTATTTAATGTAGGTAAAGGCGGTGGTCACCCGGGACACACCGCTCACCCGGCTGGCGATATCCGCCGCCGCGCGGCCTTCACGGTCGGTCACCAGTCCCATCAGGAAGACTTCGCTGTTTTCCGTGGTCACCTTCACGTTCGATGATTTGACCTGATCGGTGCTCAGCAGCTGCGAACGCACCTTGGTGGTAATCCAGGTATCAGAAGAGGCGGTGCCTAAACCAATCGGCTGGCCCTGGCGCACTTCGTTAAACACTTCCGTGGTTCCTTCCACACCCATGGCGATTTGCTTGGCGCGGGCAGAGAGATCCGGCGTCGGCGACTGACCGGTCAGCAGGACTTTGCCCTGATAAGCGGTAACGTTGATGCGGGCCTGTTTCTTAATCTGTTCATCTTTCGACAAGGCGCTATTAACGCGCAGTTCCAGGGTGCTGTCATCGACCTGGGTTCCCACCGTACGCGGGTCCGTTGCGGCTTTAGTGCCGACTGCTGCCGTTCCGACTACCGCGGCGGCAACGCAGCCCTGCAGCAGTAGTGCTGAAAGCAGGATGGCGAGGGGCGAGAGAGCCTTCATGTGTTCTCCTTAATCGTCCTGGTGTGGAAAAAGAGTGTTATCTATCAAATCGCACAGACAGTTGACGGTCAGCATATGCATCTCCTGGATACGCGCGCTGCGGTGTGAGGGGATGCGGATTTCGACATCCTGCTGACCTAACAGGCCCGCCAGCTCACCGCCGTCATAGCCGGTTAACGCGACGATGGTCATGTCGCGGGTCACGGCGGCTTCCACCGCCTTGACGATGTCCCGACTGTTACCGCGCGTGGAGATTGCCAGCAGCACATCGCCAGCGTGTCCCAGGGCGCGCACCTGCTTGGCGTAAATCTCGTCATGCAGGCGATCGTTAGCGATGGCAGTTAAGACCACATTATCGGTGTTTAGTGCAATGGCGGGTAAACCAGGGCGTTCCGTTTCAAAACGATTAATCATGCTGGCAGCAAAATGCTGTGCGTTGGCGGCGGAAGTGCCATTACCACAACAGAGGATTTTGTTGCCGTTGAGCAGGGACTGCACGAGCGTCATCGCCGCCCGGGAGATGGCGTCCGGGAGTGCTTCTGCTGCGGCAATTTGGGTTTGAATGCTTTCGGTAAAGCAGGCTTTGATTCTGTCGAGCACGGGATCCCTTACTTCTGGTATTACGCTATTCGCCAAAGGCGTTTTTTAGCCATTGGATGTCGTTTCCGGTGAAGGCTACCACATCGAAACGGCAATCCACAGTCTCAAAGCTCCCATTCTGTCGGCAGAGCCACAAACGGGCGGCTTTAAGCAGGCGTTGCTGTTTTTGCGGGGTGACGCTGGCCGCCGCGTCACCGTAAAGAGCGCTGCGGCGGTAGCGCACCTCGACAAAGACGGTGACGGCGCCGTCGCGCATAATGAGGTCAATTTCGCCGCCACGCTCGCGAGCATTGGCGGCAATAAAACGCAGGCCCTGGCTTTCCAGCCAGCGGCGAGCACGGTTTTCCCATGCATCGCCGGTCTGTTTGCTTAGCTGGCCGGGACGATTTGTCCCTGCTGGTATTTGAGCCATGACAGTTTCCTGGTAATCACGCAGTCCTGAGTCGCCGTCAGATCGCCGGTATTCCCGTTCAGCTCGAAGCCCGGCGTCTGGCGCATTTGCGTGAAGTGGTTTGCCAGCGACCAGGCGTCAGCGCCCATCGCATACAGACGCGCCAGCGAGTAGTCATTGCGCACCGCAGACAACGCCTGCTGCATCAACGCCGGGTTGCTGCCAGCCAGCATCGGGATTTCGCTATACTGCAGGCCTTCCATCTCCAGACGGAAATCCGGACCTGCGGTGCCCTGTGCGCTGCGCGAGCTGGCGTACAGGGTGACATTGCTCTGGCTGCCGTTGCGCATCGCGATCATGGGTTTGATATAGCCAATCTGTTCCGGGGTGGCGAGGATATAGGCCGCGTCGACGCTGCCGCCGCTGCTAACCGGCATTTCATCCGCCGTGCCGAGGACGCTGTTCTGCGCTGATGGCAGGGTGGAGACCGGGGTGCCGCTCAGCGCAATGCCCCCTCCGCCGTTAACGCCGGCGCGCAGCTCCGCCGTGGAGCCAAAACGCTGCTGCAGGACGCTGGCGCCGCCCAGCTTCAGCCACTCGTCGGCAAACGCGTTGACCACACGATCGCCCAGCGCGCCGCGCGGAACCAGCAGCAACGGCGTCTGTTTGCCCTGTTGATGGATGTGTCGGGCGGCGTCACGCGCTTCGTCTTCCGGCGACAGCGCGAAATAGCAGATATTAGCGCGGCCTTCGACCTTCTCCGGCTGGTTGAGCGCCAGCACATTGAGCGGCGTATTGCTCTTGAGAACATCTTCGACATTCTCTTTCAGCAGCGGCCCGACGACGAGGGTGGCGCCGTCCTGCTGAGCCTGGGCAAGGAGCTGGCCGATCGGCTGGCTGGTGGTATCGTAAATTTTCAGTTCCGCAGAGGGATTGGCGGCGGTGGCGACCACTGGCTGCGGCTGTGCGGCCGGGGTGGTGACCGGCTGGGTGGACGCGGTGGTTTGCGGCGTGGTGGCCGCTGCCGGCGCCTGAGCCGCCGGCTCCGCCGCTGGCGTTGCCTGAGTTTGCGCCGGGGCCTGCACCGGTTCAGCGCGACTTCCGGCAGCCGTCAGATCGCTAATTTCCGCCTGCGACGGGCTTACCACGTCATCGTTACCGGACGTGTTCGCCGCCTGAGCGACCTGAGCGGGAACCGCGCTGCCCGTCACCGACGGCGCGCCGTTTTTGGCGGCTTCGAAGCCCTGCTGGATGGTGCGGCCGAAGATCGAGGCCTGGCCGTTCAGCGGCAGGAAAAGCGCAATCTTGTTGATGGAGGCGGGCTTATAGTTTTGCATGTTCACCAGCGCCGTTGGCAGCATTTTGGCGCCAGGGTTTTGCGGGTAGCGCGTCTGCCAGTCTTTGACGCCGGCTTTCAGCAGCGTGGGATCGTTGCGGTTGTCAAACCACATCCGCTGCAGATCCAGCCAGCCCTGGAGGGTGTTTTCATCGGCATTGATCACCAGCGCATTGGCCTGATCCTGGGTCATCGCAGTCAGCGCTTGCCAGGTCGCGTCAATATTTTGCTGGCGCTGTTTGGCATCGCTCAGCAGCGGCTGCTGGGCGATTAAGGCGCGCAGCAGAGTCACCGAGGGTTTGCCCTGGCTGGCATCGATTTGCGCCTGCCAGTAGCGCGCCTGCTGAGGCTGCTCCAGGCTTGCCGGGTCAAGCTTAGCCAGCAGAATACGGGCCCCCTGATAGTCGTTCTGCGCCAGCTTTACTTCTATTGCCAGCAGTGACTGTTCACGGGCCTGGGTGCTGTCCAGGTTGGACGGCAGCTGGTTAAACAGGTCGATGGCCTGCTGCTGCTTTCCTTCCTGCAGCAGTGCACGAATGGCGAGTAATTGCCAGTTGGTCTTGCTATCATTCGTGCTTTGCTGCATCTGCTGCAAGTAGAAACTGGAGTTGGCCTGCGACGTACCCTGCATAAACGCCGTGCTTTGATCCTGCGTGTGGGTGCCGCAGCCAGCAAAAAGAAGAGTCGCCAGCAATACGGGCAGACAGCGCGCGGGCTTAGAACGAAGAAATGTTGACGGTACCATAAGTGTCCAGTGATATTTTTTTGGCTCAATGCTCAATATTAAATCGGCAATACGGACGAGACAATGAAACAACACGAATCAGCGGATAATTCTCAGGGGCAGCTCTATATTGTGCCCACTCCGATAGGAAATCTGTCTGATATCACGCAGCGCGCACTGGAAGTGTTGCAAGCCGTTGATTTAATTGCTGCGGAGGATACCCGCCACACCGGTTTGCTGCTGCAACATTTTGCGATTAACGCCCGTTTATTTGCGCTTCACGACCATAACGAGCAGCAAAAGGCGGAAACACTTCTCGCTAAACTGAAAGAAGGGCAAAACATCGCGCTGGTCTCCGATGCGGGCACGCCGCTGATTAACGACCCAGGCTATCATCTGGTGCGTACCTGCCGCGAAGCCAATATCCGCGTCGTGCCGCTGCCGGGTCCTTGTGCGGCTATCGCCGCCCTGAGCGCCGCTGGCCTGCCTTCCGACCGTTTCTGTTATGAAGGCTTCCTGCCGGCGAAATCGAAAGGCCGTCGCGATACCCTTAAAGCGCTGGAAGAAGAGCCGCGCACCCTTATCTTCTATGAGTCGACCCACCGGCTGGTGGAGAGTCTGGAAGATATCTGCGCGGTACTGGGAGAATCTCGCTATGTGGTGCTGGCCCGCGAGCTGACCAAAACCTGGGAATCGATCCACGGCGCGCCGATTGGCGAGCTGGTGGCGTGGGTCAAGGAAGACGAAAACCGTCGCAAAGGCGAGATGGTGCTGATCGTCGAAGGCTTTAAGGCGCAGGAAGAGGCGCTGCCGGCAGCCGCGCTGCGGACTCTGGCGCTGCTGCAGGCGGAACTGCCGCTGAAGAAAGCCGCCGCGCTGGCCGCGGAAATCCACGGCGTGAAGAAAAATGCGTTGTATAAGTATGCCCTGGAGCAGCAGGGGGAGTGATCCTGTAGACCCAATTGAAGTCTGGCAAGCAGCCCTTCAGATAGTGAAGAGCTGCTGGAGCGTCCTCCTACATGTCGGAAGAAATGTCGGAAGAAAAGTGCAGATTCACTTGCGATACCAATGCTGAGTTTTCGCACCGCTAAGCGCAATCACACTATCTTCAGTTCCACCTTTTTGCTGCTTAACGCTGCACGGTCATTTTCGCTAATGCCGTCGTCGGTGATCACGCAGTCTATTTTTTCCATCGGCAGTACCTGGTTAAAGCCCCGGCGATTGAATTTGCTGGCGTCGAGCACGGCGATCACCTGATGCGCGGCGGCGGCCATCACGCTGCTGATGGAGTAACCTTCGTTAAAGGTGGTGATACCGTTGGTGGCGTCGATACCGTCGGCGCCGACAAACATCAAATCGGCGCAAATTCCCTGCAGCGAACGTTCGGCAATTGTGCCGTGCATCGAATGCGTTTTGTGCCGCACGGTACCGCCGCATACCACCAGGGTGATGTCTTTATTTTCCGCCAGGGTAAACGCGGCGGGCAGGCTGTTGGTGATCACGGTGATATTGGTCATCCGCACCAGCGCCTCGGCAATCAGCAGGGTTGTGCTGCCGCTATCGAGGATCACCGTCATACCTTCACGGATCATTGCCGCGGCGGCCTGGGCGATGCGCTTTTTGGGATCGCTGGCAAGCTGATAACGATCTTCCAGTACCACTTCCTGATTTTCGGCGTCGGTCAGGTCGCTGCCCGCACGGGCGGCGCCGCCGTGAAAACGGGTTAACAGCCCTTTCTCTTCCAGTAAGCGGAGATCGGCGCGAATCGTTACCTCAGAGATGCCAAAGAGATTCGAAAGGTCTAGAACCAATACGCTACCCTGCGTATTCACCATATCGACGATTTTGTTCCTTCGTTCAAATGAGTTCATCTTGATTTGCCTGATAATTAACTCATCTCAGTGTAATCGAAGGGTAACGAAAGTTGAACGATAATTTTCGAAAGGTTTGATGAGCCAGCGCCGAGGGCTGGCTCGGGCGGTCAGGAGAGTTTGAGCAGGATTTTGCCCTGCATCGGCGCGCCGTTGAGCGCCTGCACTTCACGCGCAAAGCTCTCCGCGTCACCGCGGTGGGCGATCAGCGGCGCCAGCTGCAGGCGTTTTTCTGTCAGCAGGCGGGTGGCCGTTTGCCACTCTTCTCCTGGCCACGGGCCAGAGTAGTTCATCCAGCTACCGACAATATTCAACTCCTTGCGCAGGATCTGCCCGAAGGTGGCGGCCGGGAGGGTTAAATCGTGATGGAGCGTGCCGACCAGCGCCAGCTGCGCCCGCGGCCCGGCGGCTTCAATCGCTAATGCGACGGTCTGCGGCGTACCGGCGGTCTCGAGGACTAACTGGTCGAACTGAATGGCTTCCAGCGCCTGCTGAATCGCCTGGCCGCTCATCTCGCGGCTGTTGAACACACGGGTTGCGCCAAGGGTTTTGGCCAGTTCCAGTTTCTGCGGATTGATATCGATCGCCGTGACGCTGTTGGCGCCCAGTTCGCGGGCGCACTGCAGCGCCAGCAGGCCAATGGTGCCGGCACCGATAATAATCACGTTTTTACCTTCGCAGCCCTGCGCCAGATGGAAAGCGTGCAGGCCGACGGTTATCGGTTCGATAAACGCGCCGTCATCAATTGGCATCTGGTCCGGCAGGCGGAACAGGTTGGCGCGCTTTACCACCACATATTCGGCGTTGCCGCCTTCGCTGCGTGAGCCGACGAACTGATACTGTTTACATAAAGAGAAATACTCGCGCTGGCACTGCGGGCACTGGAAGCAGGGCAGCAGCGGCACGCAGGCGACGGCATCGCCGGGCTGCAGGTCGGTTACCGCCGCGCCGTAGGATTCCACATAGCCGCTGAATTCGTGTCCCAGCGTAATAGGGTAGTAATGCGCGCCTTTGGCGAAAATGCGCGGGATATCAGAGCCGCATAATCCGGAACTGACTACTTTGACCAGGACATCGTTTTCCGTTTGCAGCGTAGGGATAGGGCGTTCTTCAACGCAGACGTTCCCCTCAGCATGGATTACCACTGATTTCATAACATTCTCCAGCTATAAGATTGAGGGGAGCGAACGCTCCCCTTTTAGATCAAGACATGCCTGTACTTTGTTGCGGGGCAGCGCTTTTTTCTGCTTTTTCCGCCGCGATGAAGCCGCGAGCGCGACGCCAGGTTAGTAAAACGCCGGCCAGATAAATGATACCGATGACCGCGAAGCCAACCACATTTTGCCAGGTAAAGAGCTGGATCAGCAGCCAGGTAATCGGCGAACCACCCTGGTCCATTGAGGCCACCATGCCGCCGGCTTTCAGGGCCCCGGCGTTTGCCGCCAGCTGGGTGTGCAGGCCAATCGTCTGGGTGGCGATCCACAGGGTGATACCCATAATGATGACCCCGGAAATCAACGTGCGGAACAGGTTACCCTGATGTACCGCCACTGCCATTGCCACGAAGAAGCCGATGGTGGCCAGGTCGCCAAACGGCAGAACCTGATTGCCAGGAACCACGACGGCGATAAGAATGGTCAGCGGGATGAAGATCAGGCTGGCCGAGACCACCGAGGTATGGCCGAGCAGCAGCGCCGGGTCGAGACCAATCAGGAACTCCTGGCCGCCAAATTTGGCCTGCAGACGCTTACGCGCCTGTTTGGCTATCGGCGTAAGGCCATCCATAATCGGCTTGATCACCCGTGGCATCAGCAGCATCACCGCTGCGGTTTTCACCGCCAGCTGAAGAATGCCCTTCAGGTCGTAACCCGCCAGCGCGCCAATCACCAGCCCCATGACGAAGCCAACGGTAACCGGTTCACCGAAGGGACCGAAGCGTTTCTGAATGTCATCGGCGCTAAAGTGAATGCGGTTAAGGCCGGGGATCTTGTCGATGATGGTATCCACGAGGACAGCAACCGGCCCTAAATACGCCGAACTACCGTGGGGTATCGCAATACCCTCAAGGCCGAAGAAATCGCGGGTATCTTTGGCAAACCAGTCGCCCAGCTTATACACAAAGGCGGCATGCACCACCACGCCGAGAATACCTATCCAGTACGACCCGGTAGCGATGTGCAGCATCGCGCCGGTAAAGGTCATATGCCAGATGTTCCAGATATCGACGTTCACCACGCGGGTCATACGGGTAACCAGCATCACGATATTGACCACGATGGCCACCGGGATTGCCACCAGGGCGATTTGCGATGCCCAGGTCATCGGTGATGAACCCGGCCAACCGATATCGATCACATGAAGATTAATCTGGAAATGCTCCGCCATCGCCTTTGCCGCCGGGCCGATGGAGTCGAGCATCAGGCCAATGACCAGCCCGATACCGACGAAACCGATCCCGATATGCAGACCAGATTTAAAACAATCCCCGAGCTTCATCCCCAGTAATTTGGAGAAGATAATGATCACGATCGGCAGCATCACCGTCGGACCAAGATCGAGGATATAACGCATGATTTCGCTAAACATGGCGTTTACTCCGCGAGGATGCCGAGAATTTTCTGTTGTAAGGCTTCAATGCCGACGCCCGAAACGAACGGCATGCCGTGCACCACCGGAATGTCGCCGAAGGTTCGCTCCACGCGTGCGGTGGTGCAGATAAGATCCGCCCCGTCCATGTAGGTTTCGATTTCATTAACCCGGCACTGCACCAAATCCAGTTCAATATTGTGGTCTGCACATAGCTCTTTAATCTCTTCAGCCGCCATCGTGGAGGTGGCGACGGCACCGCCACAGGCGACGATAACTTTACGTTTCATAGGGTACCCCTTTTATTATCAGTATCTTATGAAGCCACGGCGTTAAGCTCGGGCTCAAGGATAAATTGCTGGAACCGCACCGGTAGCTGATCGTCGGAAGCGGCGAGCAGTGCCTCCAGTGTGTGCGGATTTTGTAGCTCACTAAATAACCGGCGCAGCAGCTTCAGCTGTGCCGCCGGGTTTTCAACAATCAGCGCGATGATGAGCGAAACATCGATTTCGCCGTCGTCGTCAGCGCGCTGAAAAGGGACCGGCATGTCCGGACGTATCAGGTAAATGGCCGGCGATTTCGCGTGAACCGCTTCGCAGTGCGGGATAGCGACAGCGTGTTGTTCCAGGGCGATGCCGGTGGGAAAAGTCGCTTCGCGTTCGAGCAGGGCGGCGGGATAGCTATCGTGTACGACGCCTCGCGCCAGCATCTCTGCGCCAATGTGTTCCAGTGCCTGTTGGCTGGAACTGAAATGAATGCCGGTACGAACAAACAGTTGACTCATATATCCTCTTAACTTCAGGCGGTTTCAGAAGAACAGCCGTAGCGATAGGCACGCAGGACATCCTGGATTTTGTCGAGGATCAGCGCGTGCGGCTCGGCGTTCAGTTCATTCAGCGACAGTCGTTCAAACTGCACCGGCATATACTGGCTGATAAGCCCCAGCGGCAGCTTAGCGTCGGTCAGATTAGCGATAAGTTTCTCAACGCTCTGGCGAATACGCGGATGCGGCCAGTAATAACGGATACGGTCGGAAAGGCTGAAGTGGATATCGACCATCGCCTGGCTCCAGGTGGGGCGATAGTATTTTTTCCAGTAGCCCGGCTCGTTAAGCATCACTTCGTCGATCACCTCCATTACGCGGCTGCGAGACTCCGGGGCGATCAGCTCATTTTCCATTTGAGCGAGGGCAAAGATGGCTTCACGCAGGGCAAAGGTGAGCGCCGGGCCGACTTTCAGAATGGCGAAGTGGTCGCGGACCAGCGCACGATAAGCCTGGCGGGTTTGGTAGTCGGTGGAGTGCGCTTCGTAGACCATCGGGGTGCTTTCGATCCAGGCGGAAAGCGCTTTCGCTTCCTGCGGCTGGTAATGAATGATTTGCGTATGGTCAAACTCCACGCCTGGCTGCACGACGATGGCGATCACGCGTTCCAGCGCGGCGTCGAGGCCCAGCTTGCGGAAGGCGGCTTCATGGGTTTCGAGCGTCGCGGCGGCATCCTGCGCCCGGGTGACATGTACGCTGCCGATGGTGCTGGCCTCACCGCCGGGAACCGGAACTTCGGTCCCGATGACGTAGGTCAGGTGGCGCTTTTGCTCAGCGCTGGCGGTCTCTTCGGCAGCCTGACACAGGCGGGCGGCGCGCTCAGCAACCACACCAGGATCCAACGGCACCGGATCGTCAGCACAGGACATTGACGCATCAAGATGGATTTTGCTAAAGCCGGCGGCGACGTAGGCCTTGATCAGGTCGATTGATTTTTCCATCGCCACGGCTGCTGGTTCATCTTGCCAGCAGTTCGGCCCGAGATGATCGCCGCCAAGAATAATGCGCTCAGCCGGGAAACCGACGGTACGCGCGATGTTGTAGACGAAGTCGCGGAAATCGGCCGGCTGCATGCCGGTGTAGCCACCAAACTGATTTACCTGGTTGGACGTCGCTTCGATCAGCACCTTGTTGTTGGTCGGCAGATCGAAACGTAACGCCGCTTCGATAACCAGCGGATGCGCTGAACACACTGAACAGATGCCGATATGTTCGCCGGACTTGTGGCGAGAGATAATGTCTTTCATTTACAACCTCCGTTTTCTTTCGAATATATTCGTTATGTTTTGTTTTGGTCGCAAATGGCTTTGTTTTGAATTGTGATCTGTATCGATAAATAGTGATGTAACGCAGTGAAAGGTGTCGTCTTTCGAGACAAAAACGCCCTGACCAGGAAGGTAGGGCGTTTTTAATTTATTGAAAATTAACTAAATAGTCGGGAGAGCCAGCTGCGTTTCGTTTTGACGGTTTCCTGAGAGACCTGCTGCGGCTGGGCGGCAATTTCGCCGAGACCGGCGTTAAAAGCGTCGCCAATGGCTTTTAACGCCTGCTGCGCATCGTTGCCGCTGGCCATAAAGTGCAGACGATGACCCTGTTTGGCACCCAGCGATACGACGCGCATCAGATTTTTGGCATCAACAATCGCGGAGCGCGTATCCAGGTTTTCGACCTGGATTTGCGATCGCCACTGCTTGACGGCTTTCACCAGCACCGCGCTGGGGCGGGCATGAAGACCGTGCGGATTGCGCAGGGTAAAGGTGGCCTCTTCGCCAAAATGCGGCGCGGGTTGCGGTTCTTCGCCTGCCGGCAGAGGGATATCGCCAGCGAGAATTTCCAGCACCGCCTGAGGGGTATCGGCGCGCGTCAGCGCCTCAGGCACCCGATCGTCGCCCAGGGCATGGGTGAGCTGGCGCAAAATATCGAGATGCTCATTGTCCTGAGCCGCAATACCGACAATCAGATAGGCGGTTTGCTCCTCACCCCAGTCAATCCCCTGCGGACAAGCCAGCACCTTAACGCCCGTTTTGAGCACTGCGTCGCGACTGTGCGGCGTACCGTGGGGAATGGCGATGCCGTTGCCCAGATAGGTGCTGATTTGCTCCTCGCGCTCGCGCATGCCTTGCAGATAGGCTGCTTGCGTATGTCCGGCCTGAGTCAGGGCTGCAACGACACGCTGTAGCGCCTCGTCTTTCGTTTTGACCTGACGATCGAAACAAATATCGGCAGAAGTCAGTTGCATAGCGTGCTCCTTATTTCATGGCGCCAGCAAGAGCTGTCGCTTTGTCAGTGCGTTTTTGCCACAGCCGCCAGCATCCCAGCATAAGTGCGCCGCAGGCGGAACCGGCGAGAATGCACAGCACCCACATCAACGGTTTGCTGACCAGCGGCAGGATTAAGAAGCCGCCGTGCGGTGCCGGAACCTGAATATGCAAGCTGTAGCTGAGTACCGCAGAAATTGAGGAGGCGATCATCATCATCGGGATCACCCGCAGTGGATCCTTGGCGGCGAAGGGAATTGCACCTTCGGTAATGTGCGTGCAGCCGAGGATATAGTTGACCATCCCGGCGGCGCGTTCTTCCTCGCTAAAGCCTTTCGGAAAGAACGTGGTCGCCAGGGCGATGACCAGCGGCGGCGTAATGCAGGCGGCAGACACACCGGCCATAAAGAAATAGTTACCTTGCCCCAGCAGCAGCGTACCGGTGACATAGGCCGCTTTGTTGACCGGCCCGCCGAAATCGAAGGAACACATTGCGCCGACCACGATCCCCAGCAGGATGGGGTTGGCTTCCTGCAGAGAACTGAGCCAGTTCATCATGCCATTGTTGATCGCTGCCACCGGCTGGCCGAGCAGGACCATCATCACGCCAATCACCAGGACGCCGATCAGCGGCATAATGAAGATCGACTTCAGCCCTTCGTACTGCCGCGGCAGACCGTCGAGCAGATGACGGATCAGCAGCATAAAATACCCAGCTGCAAAACCGGCGATGATCCCACCGAGGAACCCGGCGCCGGTGGCGTTCGCCAGCAGGCCGCCGACAAAACCGGCAACCATACCCGGGCGGCCAGATATCGACCAGGCAATGTAGGCGGTAAACACCGGCACCATGATCGAGAACGCCTGCTGACCGACTTTCATCAGGGTGGCGGCAATCACGTTATACTGCGGTGAATTCGGATCGGCGGAGTAGATGCCCCACAGGAAAGAAACGGCGATTAAGATCCCGCCGGCGACAACGAACGGCAGCATGTTGGAAACGCCGCTCATCAGATGTTTGTAAATCTGTCGGCCGAAGGATTCTCGCTCATATTTCTCGGCGGGATCCGTCGTCGCGGAGAGTCCCTGGCGACGCTGCGCCTGACCGTTAACGACTTTATTAATTAATTCCGCCGGATGGTGAATGGCTTCTTTAACCGGCACCTCGATAACGGGTAAGCCATTAAAACGTTCGGCATTAACATCTTTATCGGCAGCGATAATTACGCCATAAATATCCTTTAGGTCTTCCGGCGTAATGGCATTTTCTACGCCGGAAGCGCCATTGGTTTCGACTTTTATTTCAACGTTTAATTTTTTCGCTGCGGTTTTTAAGGCCTCTTCAGCCATAAATGTATGAGCAATACCTGTAGGGCAGCCGGTAACGGCAATAATTTTTTTCATAATCGGACCTTTATAATTGGACGATCTGAAGTTGTTGTAATAATTCTTGCGTACGGTTTAATTTGCCAAGCCCGGCGGAGGCGGCAACATCGGCGCCGGTGGCGCTGGCCAGCGCCAGCGCCTGGGGAATATCGTCTGTGTTAAGCCATTGGCTGAGAAACGCGCCCAGCGCGGCATCGCCAGCGCAGGCCGAGCTGACCAGCTCGATTTTCGGGGCCGAGCAGAACCACAGCTGCTCGCCATTCGAAAAGTAGAGTCCTTGCGCGCCAAGGGTCAGCAGCACGTTACGGGCCCCGAGCTGGTGGAGCGTTTGCATTGCTTCGCGTACCCGCCGTGGGTTGCTGACATCCAGACCAAAGATCTCTTTCAGCTCGTCGTCATTGGGCTTAATCAATAGCGGACGCCACTCTAACAGCTGGCGCAGCACCGGGTGGCTGATATCTAAGATGACTTCACACCCTTTTTGCTGACACAGCACTAGAATCTCGCTATAAAACCGGCTCTCTATTCCCGGTGGCAGACTGCCGCTGATAACTAAATAATCACCAGGCGCGACGCACTGTAAATGATGAAGAATTTGTTCTTTTCCTTCATCGTCAATCCGCGCGCCGGGATTTACCAGTTTGTATTCATCGCTGCCGTCGTTAATAAAGATATTAATACGGGTGGGTTCAGCGACCCATGCCGGCGTGACGTTAATATGCTGTTTGCGTAGTTCCTCAACGATATAGCGGCCGGTAAAACCGCCGAATATGCCCATAACATGGGTTGGCTGCTGGTAATGATGTAATACCAGCGAGACGTTAACCCCTTTACCATTCGGGCAATATTCCGTCTGCCGGGTGCGGTTGACTGCCGCCGGCTGGAGCGGATCGCAAAAGATATTCATATCAATCGCGGTATTCAGTGTCAGGGTGTGGATCACGACAAGGCTCCTTCGATTCGCTGATTACAGTTGTCCTTCGCAGCCACAAACGTGAATCACTTTGCGAACGACCTCTTTCATTGCCGCTTTCGCCGGTTTCATATAGTGGCGAGGATCGTTGGCGCCCGGATTTTCCAGGAAGTAGGCTTTCAGTGCATCCGAGAAAGCAATTTTTAGTTCGGTGGCGACGTTGACTTTGCAGACGCCCAGAGAAATGGCGCGGCGAATATCACTATCCGGCAGGCCGGAAGCGCCATGCAGGACCAGCGGAACGTCAACGCGGTCGCGAATAGCCGCCAGGCGCTCAAAATCAAGCTTCGGTTCGGCGGTGTAAAGGCCATGCGCGGTACCGATGGCAACGGCCAGCGAATCAATACCGGTACGAGCGACAAATTCGCGGGCCTGTTCGGGGTTGGTATAGAGCGCATCTTTTGCATCGACCACCAGATCGTCTTCTACCCCGCCCAGACGGCCCAGCTCGGCTTCTACGCTGGCATCATAGCGGTGACTCAACTCCACTACGCTTTTTACCAGCGCCACGTTCTCTTCGAACGGCGAGTGAGAGCCATCGATCATGACCGAGCGGATCCCTGCCTGGACTTTGCGTGTGATATCAGCCAGATCCTCATGATGATCGAGGTGCAGAGCGAGCGGGAGATCCCACTTTTTCGCCAGATCGCGGGCGATCGCCACCACGTTGCCGGTGCCGGCATAGCTATAGGTACCGGGCGTGCCGGCAAGGATCAGGGGGGAGTGTAGCTCAGCTGCCGTTTCAACGACGACCTGCATAGTTTCGAGGTTATGGATATTGAAAGCCGGCACGGCATAACCCTGTCGTTGAGCTTTCAACAGCATGTTTTTACTGGAAATGATGTACATTTTAGTCCTCTATTTTCAAGTTGTAAGTTATTTGTCTCTAATAACCTTCAATTTGAAAGTAATGTACCGATCGTCTCGGCTTTTAGGTGTGATCAACCGCACACAATGATGAATTGATTTTTAAAATGAAAGTTAATAACATTTTTAGTGTTTCTTTTTTAAAGTTTTCGCCGGGAAGGTGTGTTTTTGTAACTATATGATTATTATTGATTATTTTATTTATGGCGGAGTAGGTATACAGCCGCGGTTTGACATTGCACCAGGGAAATTTAAAAATGAAAGTTATTCCAGGAGAAAATAATAAGGCATAAACCGTGGCAAAACCGTCAACCAGCCTGCTGAAAAGGCGCTTGGACATCGCAGAGATCGTTCGTAAGAACGGCGAGATCAAAGTCGACGATCTGGCCGAAATGCTGGCTGTTTCCGGGGTGACAATCCGTAACGATCTCAACTACCTCGAGCAGCAGGGCTACTTGAAACGCTCCTTCGGCGGGGCGATTTATACTGCCCAGGCTGGCGCGCCGGTTGCGGTGACCCGGGAAGCACCGGCCGTCAGGGATAAAGCGCTGGAGACGGAAATGGCTCGCCAGGTGGCGGCGCAGATAGAAGATGGCGAAACGCTGTTTTTAGGTCAGGGTTCTATTTTGCGCAAAGTGATCCCCTTTCTGGCCAACAGAGAAGAGCTTTGCCTGCTGTTAAACGATCTGGGCCATGTCGCGCTGGCGCAGGAGTTTTTAAATGGGGAAACCGTTCTGCTTGGCGGGGTGCTGTCAGGCCAGGGGCGGATTGTGGAGGGCGATCTGGCGCTGAAGGCGTTAGGCCATTACCGCCCTTCACGTGCCCTGATAGCGGTGGATCATATTGCCGAAGACGGCACGCTGAGCGTGCGTAACGAGGTCACAGCACATTTACTAAACGAGGCTGTCGCCCAGAGTAAACGAGTCATTGCGATTGTCGCGTCCCGACCGGTCTATGGCGAGAAACGTTATGCTGTGGGTGAATTGCAACAGATCAGCAGCGTCGTGACCCCGCAGGTGGTCGCGGCAGAGTACCATGCCTGCTTCCTCGCTGCGGGTTTGACCAACAGCTATACCAACAATGAATGCCTGACATGGCTCAACACGGCTTTGCATAAGACAAACCAGGAGCGGTGATGAACGTAACCATTTGCACCATCGGCGAGCTGCTGGTGGAGTTTCTCGCCAAGGAAGAGAATCAGGGTTTTTCCCGCCCCGGTGAATTTTGGGGGCCCTATCCGAGCGGGGCGCCGGCAATCTTTGCCGATCAGGTAGCTAAGCTGGGTTTTGGTTCCGTGCTGTTTAGCTGCGTGGGCAGCGACGCCTTTGGTGAGATGAACATTGCGCGGCTGGAGAAAGACGGCGTTAACGTCAACGGTATCGCCATGCTGCAGAAAGCGACCACCGGTAGCGCCTTCGTCAGCTATCGTAGTCAGGCGCAGCGCGATTTTATTTTTAACATGCCCAATAGCGCCTGCGGTTTACTGACCGCCGACCACATTGATGAGGCGCTGCTCAACCGGTGTCAGCATTTTCACATTATGGGATCGTCGTTGTTCTCGTTCCGTATTATCGATGCGATGCGTAAAGCGATTGAAAATATAAAAGGCCGCAACGGGACGGTGTCGTTCGACCCCAATATTCGCAAAGAGATGCTTAACATCCCGGAGATGTCGCAGGCTTTTGAATATATCCTCGACTACACCGATATCTTCCTGCCGAGCGACGGCGAGCTGGATTACTTTGGCCTCAATCCGGAGCGCAATGAGCAGGTCCTGGTTGATAAGCTACTGAAACGCGGCGTGAAGCATGTAGTGATTAAACGCGGGCCGCGTGGCGCCAGCTACTTTAGCGCCAACGAGACACACCATGTCGCCGGCTTCAACGTGCCAGTGGTGGATCCGACAGGCGCCGGGGACTGCTTTGGCGCCACCTTTGTCAGCCTGTTCCTCAATGGCGCCACGCCGCAGGAGGCGCTGAGATGGGCAAATGCCAGCGGCTCGCTGGCGATTAGCCAGCGTGGACCGATGGAAGGTACCTCGACGCAGGCGCAGATCAGCGCTTTTCTTGCCGCACAGCACGCTTAATCAACAAGCCCGGATAAATCCGGGCTGAAGGGGAGTGGGCTGCCAGTGTCGCGATCAGGTTACCGGCGCCGGGTTGAATACCGCCAGTTGGTTATGCAGACCCCATTGATCGGAGAAGGTTTTCTTGCGTCCGCTGGCGACGTCGAGAATAAATTCGAACAGCTTCAGCCCCACCTCCTCAATCGTCTCTTCGCCGGTGGCGATGGTGCCCGCGTTAATGTCCATTAAGTCATACCAGCGGTTAGCCAGCTCGGTGCGAGTCGCCATTTTTATCACCGGTACCGCCATTAGTCCGTAAGGCGTGCCGCGGCCGGTGGTGAACACCTGCACCGTGATGCCAGAGGCCACCTGCTGGGTGCCGCAGACAAAATCGCTGGCGGGGGTGGCGGCGTAAATCAGGCCACGTTTGGTCGGGCGCTGCCCGGGGGAAAGCACCTCAACGATGGCGCTTTTTCCTGATTTGGCAATCGACCCCAGCGCTTTTTCCACCACGTTGGCCAGGCCGCCTTTCTTGTTACCAGGTGAGGGGTTGGCGCTGCGGTCGGTTTTGCCCATATCGAGATAGTTATCGTACCAGGCCATCTCTTCCAGCAGGCGTTTACCCACCTCTTCGTTGATCGCCCGCGGCGTCAGCAGATGGATAGCGTCGCGGACTTCGGTCACCTCTGAGAACATCACCGTCGCGCCGCAGCGCACCAGCAGATCGGAGGCGTAACCCACCGCCGGGTTGGCGGTCACGCCGGAGAAAGCGTCGCTGCCGCCGCACTGCATACCTACCACCAGTTCAGAAGCCGGGCAGGTTTCCCGCTGACGCTGGTTGAGTTTCGCCAGATGGCGCTCGGCGACCTGCAGAATGTCATCGACCATCGATTTAAAGCCCACGTGCTTTTCATCCTGCAGGCTGACGATACTGGCGCTGTCCACCGGGATGCTTTTGACATCTTCCGTCCCCTGCAGCCGCCGCTCGGGCTGCAGCTTTTCACAGCCAAGGCCAATGACCATCACTTCGCCGCCGAAGTTCGGGTTAAGGGCGATATTGTGGATGGTGCGTATTGGCACCACCGCCGCTGGCGCATTAATCGCAACGCCGCAGCCATAGAGGTGATTCAGACCCACCACGCCGTCGACGTTGGGATATTTCGGCAGCAGGTCGCGTTCAATGAGTTTCACCACGTAATCGACCACGCCCGCAACGCAGTGCACGCTGGTGGTGATACCCAGCAGATTTTTGGTGCCCACGCTGCCGTCGGCATTGCGGTAGCCTGCGAAGGTATAGCCTTCCAGCGGCGGCAGCGGGGCCGGCACTTTGGTGGCCAGCGGCAGGGTGTTCAACGGCGGGGCGGTGGGCAACGCCACTAACGACTCGTCAATCCAGCTTCCTTTGGGGATGTCGCGCATTGCCAAGCCAATGACTTCTCCGTAACGGATAATTTCACCGTGGGCTGGGATATCCACCAGGGCGACTTTATGACCCTGTGGAATGTGCTCGATGAGCGTCAGGCCGTCCGGGAAACGCGTTCCGGCGGTTAATCCCCGATCGTTGACAATAATCGCCACATTATCTGTCGGGTCAACTTTTATATAAAACGCGGTAGGCGATTGTTGTCGAATTGAAATATCAGCCATTGTCCAGTTATCTCCAAACAGGTGCTAAAAATATCATTAAATGGTAATTCTGGCGCTGTTAAGCGGAATAATGAAATAAAGCATGTCAGGTGTGTCGGCGTGAAGATGTGATCTGAATCACTCCTTGTCGCCATGGACGCGCGCGGAGGGTGGGGAATCGTAAGAAGTGTGGATTAGCGCCCATAGCTTAAGGCGATTGCCCAACTAAGGCTTTAAAAAATGTGTTTATATTGTGTTTATGCATAGTGTCTGGCGAGTGGGAGCTGACTATACTGAGTCGTGTTTTTGTGACGTCCGATATGCGCATGGTTTGCCTTTTAATCGCGGGTTAATAATTTAGCAGTCACCTAACGAATATTAAAAGATGGTTAATTTGCGATGGGCTTACATTTTCCGGACTCAAGGGCAGGAAATAAAAAAGGACACCCATTCGCTGGTTTATTCTGCGGATAATATTTGGGGTCAGGCGATACGCTTTTCCAGCCTAATGGGGCTCTCTCGCCGGGCTGGTGATATAACGAATGAATTGCAGAAGTTAGCAACGATTAACGCAAGGTAAAAATCATGGATAACGCAATTTTCCCGAACAAATTTAAGGCCGCGCTGGCGGCTCATCAGGTGCAGATTGGCTGCTGGTGCGCGCTGGCCAATCCGATCAGCACCGAGGTGTTGGGTCTGGCGGGTTTCGACTGGCTGGTACTGGACGCGGAACACGCGCCGAACGACGTCACCACGCTTATCCCACAGCTTATGGCGCTGAAAGGCAGCTCCAGCGCTCAGGTGGTGCGCGTGCCGACCAACGAGCCCATCATCATTAAGCGCATGCTGGATATCGGCTTCTATAACTTCCTGGTGCCATTTGTCGAGACAGCGGAACAGGCGGCGCAGGCGGTGGCTTCTACTCGCTACCCGCCGGAAGGGATCCGCGGAGTCTCCGTTTCCCATCGCGGCAATATGTTCGGCACCGTGCCGGACTACTTCGCCCAGTCCAATAAAAACATTTCCATTCTGGTACAGATTGAGAGCCAGACCGGGGTGGACAACGTCGAGGCGATTGCCGCGACCGAAGGTGTCGACGGCCTGTTCGTCGGCCCGAGCGACCTGGCCGCCGCGTTAGGTCATCTGGGCAATGCCGCCCATCCTGAGGTGCAGCGCGCCATCCAGCATATCTTCGCCAGCGCGAAGAAGCACGGTAAGCCAAGCGGCATTCTGGCGCCGGTAGAGGCCGATGCGCGGCGCTACCTGGAGTGGGGCGCCACTTTTGTCGCCGTCGGCAGCGATCTGGGGGTCTTCCGTTCCGCAACCCAGAAACTTGCTGATGCCTTTAGAAAATAATCACCAGGATGAAGAGAGAGAACAATATGACAATCAAAGTGGGTTTTATCGGTCTTGGCATTATGGGCAAGCCGATGAGCAAAAATTTGCTGAAGGCGGGTTACTCGCTGGTGGTGTCTGACCGTAATCCGGAAGCGATTGCCGACGTGATTGCCGCGGGCGCAGAGACCGCGGCCACGCCGAAGGCGATTGCCGAGCAGTGCGATGTGATCATCACCATGCTGCCGAACTCGCCGCATGTCAAAGAGGTGGCGCTGGGGGAAAACGGCATTATTGAAGGCGCGAAACCGGGCACCGTGGTGATCGACATGAGCTCTATTGCGCCGCTGGCCAGCCGGGAAATTAGCGAAGCGCTGAAGGCCAAAGGTATTGATATGCTGGACGCGCCGGTAAGCGGCGGCGAACCAAAAGCGATCGACGGCACCCTGTCGGTGATGGTCGGCGGCGACAAGGCGATCTTCGACAAATATTACGATCTGATGAAAGCGATGGCCGGCTCCGTGGTGCATACCGGCGACATTGGCGCGGGCAATGTGACCAAACTGGCCAATCAGGTGATCGTCGCCCTGAACATCGCTGCCATGTCCGAAGCGCTGACCCTGGCCACCAAAGCCGGCGTCAATCCGGATCTGGTTTATCAGGCGATCCGCGGCGGTCTGGCGGGGAGTACCGTGCTGGATGCCAAAGCGCCGATGGTGATGGATCGTAACTTCAAGCCGGGCTTCCGGATCGATCTGCATATTAAAGATCTGGCCAATGCGCTGGATACCTCCCATGGCGTGGGCGCTCAACTGCCGCTGACAGCGGCGGTAATGGAGATGATGCAGGCGCTGCGTGCGGACGGTCTGGGCACCGCTGACCATAGCGCGCTGGCATGCTACTACGAAAAGCTGGTGAAAGTGGAAGTGACTCGCTAACAAGAAGAGCCCCTGCGCGGCATGGTGGTTATGTTTGGTGCAACAGTGCCAGACTGCCACGGCGGGGCGAGCATAGACGCGGTATTGATGCCGTTTCCGCGTGTTAACCTCATTTGCGACGCAGGAAGCGGCGTTTCGCGGCGCGTTTGATAATATTTATCATGCATCGCGCAATATCGCCGCCATCCTGCTGGTCGGGATGACGACAGAAGGATGACAACGGGCGGTAAACCCACTATACTGCGCGCCGAAGCTGACCAGACAGTCGCCGCTTCGTCGTCGTCCTCCTTCGGGGGGAGACGGGCGGAGGGGAGGAAAGTCCGGGCTCCATAGGGCAAGGTGCCAGGTAACGCCTGGGGGGTGTCACAGCCCACGACCAGTGCAACAGAGAGCAAACCGCCGATGGCCCGCGCAAGCGGGATCAGGTAAGGGTGAAAGGGTGCGGTAAGAGCGCACCGCGCGGCTGGTAACAGTCCGTGGCACGGTAAACTCCACCCGGAGCAAGGCCAAATAGGGGTTCATAAGGTACGGCCCGTACTGAACCCGGGTAGGCTGCTTGAGCCAGTGAGCGATTGCTGGCCTAGATGAATGACTGTCCACGACAGAACCCGGCTTATCGGTCAGTTTCACTCCTTAGAAAACCCCGCTTCGGCGGGGTTTTTGCTATCTGAATACCGGACGCAGGATGAATGACTGTCCACGACGCTATACCAAAAGCACGCGGCTTACCGGTCAGTTTCACCTCTTTATGTCAAAACCCCGCTCCGGCGGGGTTTTTGCTATCTGAATCCGTGACGCGAATGAATGACTGTCCACGACGCTATACCAAAAACGCGCGGCGTAGCGGTCAGCTAGCGTTATTTAACCACCTTAGGATTCTGCAGCGTCGGTACCGTAGAATCTTGCACCTGATGAACCTGGCCGATAATCGTGGCGATGCTGCCGTTGCTTAAAGACTCGACGTCTGCGCTGTTATGCGATCCAAAATTAAAGGTCAGACGTTTATCCGTTTTATTCTGCTCATCGCGCATGGTCACGATAAAATAGTAGCTGCCGGCGATGCCGCTCATTCTGCGAATGTCGACAATCACGCCGCGCACCTTAACCCATTTACCCAGATAATCGCTGCTGGCCTTCGCCGGATTGAGAGTAAACGGCTGCAGAAACTGCGCGACGGAATACGTTTGCATCGAAGCGACGGCGTCATCTCCCGGCTGAAATAATTTATCGCCTGCGGAATAAAAGGCTTTAGAGGCCAGGCCGCAGCCGCTTAATAACGATATGAAAAATACCAACGGTAATACACGAAAGCGTAATAACATACCTATCTCCTTATTTATTTTTTAATGATATCCCTGATTCACAGGATAACGTGATGTGCGCTGATTAAATCAAAGAAAAAGTCACCACTGTCAACTATTTGATCTGCTTCTTTAATTGAAAGTAATGAGTTAATGTTGTTGTATGGAGTGTACGAATTAACATAGTGACCTCATTCATGTAATCAATGTGTTTGGTGTTTTTATTCTTATCACGAATGAAAATAATCTTTAGGTATTGTTTTTTACAATTATTCACTCCCGGCTGTAAAATAATAAACCGCTATTTCTGGCAATTTCACATCAGGATAAGACAATGAAATTAATAACCCGTATTGCGTTCGCCACCCTTCTGACCAGCGGTTTCTCTCTGACGGCACAGGCCGCGGACGTGCAGGCGGCGCCAGCGCCAGCGCAGGATCCTATTGTCCAGCACTTAAAACTCACCAGCGATCAGGTGGCGAAAATTAAAAGCCTGCATCAGCAGCTGGAAAATAATGTGCAGCAGATTTCACAGCAAGACATTAAAGATGGCGCGCTGATTAACGTGATTGATTCCGGTAAATGGAATGAGAAAGCGGTGAAGGATCAGCTGGCGGCTTTCAGTAAAATTGATCAACAGGTACGTTATTATCGCGTGAAGTACTATTTTGATGTGAATCAGGTACTGACACCCGAGCAGCGTACCCAGGTGAAAAAAGATCTTGCCGACGCGCTGAGTGAATAATGCCATCGGCCCCTTTCGGGGCCGATATAAGTGGGAAGTCATCAAGGATAGCCGAATAATCCATACTGCAGGTTCAGGCGAGACTTTCTTCATCTCGCAGGCGAATCTCAGCTTCGGCAACAATGGCTTCCAGTTCGCTAAGCATCTCATCATAACCAAAGCTGACGACGCCGACGGTTTCCGGCGGCGTCGGGGCCAGCGGCGTCGGAGACGCCTTTTTTCTGTTTTTCTTTTTACTCACTGACAAACTCCATCACTTCCGTTGTTACACCGGTAAATCTATCAGCAAAGCGCGCAGCGGCGTATCGGCGACGAGGGTAATGTTAGCTTCGTCACGAATAAATGCCCCATCACCACAGGTGAGAGCCTGTTTTGGTTGTTCCTGCGCGACGGCATGGACCGTGCCGTGGATCGACTGCAGGTAGGCGCGTGGCCCATGCAATTGCACGTTGATCTGCTCACCTTTTTCCAGCGCGATATGATAGACCCAGGCCTGCTGGCGAAGCTGGAGGCTATTATTCACCCCATCCGGTGAGGCCAGCAGCTGTAGCGGCGCGTTGGCGACCTCGATTTTCTGCTGCAACGGGTTTTCCCGCTGCGGGCAGGCATCGAGCCACAGCTGCATCCGCGTTAACGACTGCTCTTTGCTCAGATTATGCTCGCTATAGCTCACGCCAGGCTGGGTGGCGATCAGCAGTGCTTCACCGGCTTTGGCCTGCACGTGGTTGCCGTCGCTGTCGCGATACTCCGCTTCGCCTTCCAGAATCAGGTTCAGGATATCGACTTTTGGGTACGTTCTGGCCTGGAAGGAAGCGCCTGGCGCCAGCACTTCCTGATTGAGAACGCGTAAGGACGCGAAGCCCAGTAATTTCGGGTCGAAGTAGTGGCCAAAGGAGAAGGTGTAGCGGGCCTGCAGCCAGCCGAAGTCTGCTTGTCCGCATTGTTTGGCTGTTCGGGTAGTAATCATGTTCTTGACCTCTCTTTACACTAAATCAATGGTAAAGGTATGGACGCTGTATTGTTAGCCAGATATTCTGCCCGGTATGTTCAAATTTCCTGAATGAGAAAGCGATGGCCAAAGAGAGAGCATTAACGCTGGAAGCGTTACGCGTGATGGATGCGATCGACCGTCGCGGGAGCTTCGCTGCCGCGGCTGATGAGCTGGGACGCGTGCCTTCCGCCCTGAGCTACACCATGCAAAAACTGGAGGAGGAGCTGGACGTGGTGCTGTTTGACCGCTCAGGTCATCGCACAAAGTTCACCAATGTCGGACGGATGCTGCTGGAGCGCGGGCGTGTGCTGCTCGAGGCGGCGGACAAGCTCACCACCGACGCCGAAGCCCTGTCACGCGGCTGGGAAACTCACCTGACGATCGTCACTGAAGCGCTGGTGCCCACGCCGGATCTGTTTCCGCTGATTGAGAAACTGGCGACCAAGTCCAACACTCAGCTGTCGATTATCACCGAGGTGCTGGCCGGCGCCTGGGAGCGGCTGGAGCAGGGGCGGGCGGATATCGTTGTCGCGCCGGATATGCATTTTCGTTCCTCCTCGGAGATTAACTCGCGCAAACTCTATTCGGTGCTCAGCGTGTACGTCGCGGCGCCGGACCACCCGATCCACCAGGAGCCTGAACCGCTCTCTGAGGTCACCCGCGTGAAATACCGTGGCGTCGCGGTGGCGGATACCGCGCGCGAGCGGCCCGTTCTCACCGTTCAACTGCTGGATAAACAGCCGCGCTTAACGGTGAGCACCATTGAAGATAAGCGCCAGGCGCTGCTGGCCGGGTTAGGCGTGGCGACCATGCCCTATCCGCTGGTGGAGAAGGATATTGCCGAAGGACGCTTGCGGGTGGTCAGTCCGGAATATACCAATGAAATTGACATTATCATGGCCTGGCGACGGGACAGCATGGGCGAAGCGAAGTCCTGGTGCCTGCGCGAGATCCCTAAGCTTTTTGCCGGCAGATAGTCGAGGACGCTCCTCCCGCTAGCGGGAGGAGCAGGAAGATTTAGTATGAAAAGGGTTTTGGATCGGGCCCGAATCGGTTGTTGCCTTCCGTTCCGCGCTGGCAGTTAAAGATCAGAATCACCAGCCAGCCGATGACCGGGATCAACAGCAGCAGCAGCCACCATGCCGAGCGGTCGGTGTCGTGCAGACGCCGAAACTGCACCGCCCACCACGGTAAAAAGACCAGTATGCCATAGATGGTCGTCAGAATGCCTTCGCCGCCCGCCCGCTGCCAGCCCAGCATTTTATCGATGATGCTCAATACGCCGGTCAGGATGAGGTTGACCAGAATAAACATCCAGTACTCTTTGCGCCGCGCACGGCCGCCAAATCCTATATAGTTTTTTAATACCTTGAGATACCAGTCCATTTCTACGCCTCAATTAACCGTCAATCACTTGTTTTTTAAGCGATCGCAATAAGAATAGACGTGAATGAATGGTGGGTAAATATCTGTTTTATGAATTATTGGGCGCCATCACTGGCGCCCGACGGATCAACGGAAGCGCTGGTCGCGACCGTGCGGTTCGCTGAGATCCTGCTGCGGCCCAATGGAGATGATGCCGGTAGGGTTAATGGTTTTATGGCTGCGGTAATAGTGGTGACGAATATGCGGAAGACTCACCGTCTCCGCGATACCCGGCATCTGGTAGATGTCGCGCAGGAAACCGTAGAGATTGAGATAATCGCTGATGCGTCGTTTGTCGCATTTAAAATGGGTCACATACACCGGGTCGAAGCGTACCAGCGTCGTCCACAGGCGAATATCCGCTTCCGTCAGCTGATTGCCCGTCAGGTAACGATGCTGACCGAGGATCTGCTCCAGCCGCTCCAGTGAGGTAAACACCGCATCCACCGCTTCGTCGTAAGCCTGCTGACTGGTGGCAAAGCCGGCTTTATACACGCCGTTATTGACGTTGTCGTAGATCCAGCCGTTCAGCTCATCAATTTGTTCCCGCAGCGCCGGCGGGTAGTAATCCCCGGCTCTGGCGCCCAGGCCATCGAAGGCGGTATTAAACATACGGATGATTTCTGCCGACTCATTGCTGACGATGGTCTGCTGTTTTTTATCCCAGAGTACCGGGACGGTGACGCGGCCGGTGTAGTGCGGGTCGGCGTGCAGATACAGCTGATAGAGAAAATCGTGCTGATAAAGGTTGTCACCGGTGGCTTCCGGGAAGCTGTCGTCAAAGGTCCAGCCGTTTTCCAGCATCAGCGGATGGACCACGGAGACAGGAAGAAAGGGCTCCAGTCCTTTCAGCTTACGCATAATTAACGTGCGATGCGCCCACGGGCAGGCGAGAGAGACGTACAGATGATAGCGATCTTTTTCCGCCGCAAATCCCCCTTCGCCACTCGGGCCGGCCGCGCCATCGGCGGTGAGCCAGTTACGGAAGGCGGAAACGGAACGCTTAAAACGCCCACCGGTGGATTTTGTGTCATACCAGGTATCCTGCCAGACGCCGTCGACTAATTGTCCCATCTTTGTTCCTCCTTCTGACTTCAGATAGCAAAAGCGAGGAGTGGTCTCCTCGCTTTTTTCATTCAGTATAGTGCGCTTACCATTTCTTATTCAGTACACGGTCGATGCTGAATGCGCCCGGTCCGGTAATGGCCAGCAGCAGGTAACCGCCAGCGATGGTCAGGTTTTTCATGAACATCAGGGAGTTCACGCCTTCCGCAAAGTTGCTGTGGAACAGGAACGCGGTCAACAGGGTAAAGCCTGCGGTGAACAGCGCGGTGGTCCGGGTCAGGAAACCGAACAGAATCGCCAGTCCGCCGCCGAATTCAAGGAGGATGGTCAGCGGCAGCAGCGCACCCGGTACGCCCATGGCTTCCATATACTGCTGGGT
The DNA here is from genome assembly GCF_050378715.1 of Klebsiella sp. 2-CIP_Kleb. Taxonomy (NCBI): domain Bacteria; kingdom Pseudomonadati; phylum Pseudomonadota; class Gammaproteobacteria; order Enterobacterales; family Enterobacteriaceae; genus Klebsiella; species Klebsiella sp. 2-CIP_Kleb. The sequence continues at coordinate 172,349 of NZ_JBNRLG010000007.1, read as the reverse complement.
TCCCGCATAACCGGTGATTTTGCCCCATCCTGCAGTGATAAACAGAATCGGCATCAGAATGCGCGCTACCAGTACACCAACATCTTCTAATTTTTTCATTTCTTACTCCAGAAAACCCAAAGGGCGGCGGTTTTGTTTTTTAGCGCAATCCCGCGTAGTTACACGGTGTTGCTGTCGATGGAGAGGATAGTAGCGAGGCGGAGAGGGAATTGTTAGCAAGGAAAACTGTAGATCTAGTTCAAAGTTTCTGAGTAATCGGCAAGAGGGGGGGCGAAAGATTCCTGAACGCGATGGATCACTACCGCTCCTGGTATAGGCCTGGCCAGGCGGGTAAGAGGACTGGCTGACCGCGGATGGCGGCCAGGAGGCAAGCTGTTACGAACGGCGTTGCGTATCGGGCGGGGAAGTGGCAGAGCGGGACGCCGGGAAAAGCGCCCGCGCTCCGGGCGGCTAGCGGACTGTCGACTGGCGCAGGATCCCGCGGACCAGCCGCCAGGTACTCCATAAACCCAGTCCGCGTTTGGTCCAGCGCATTAAAAAATGCGGGTGCCGTACGGACCACACGGCCATCAGACCGCTGCCTACCATCAGCCACGAACGTAAACTGAGCAGCGTATGCCAGCCTCGGTCTAAGGGCGCAGTCGCATCCAGCCAGTGGCGGCGACAGGCGCTCAGCTCCAGCCGTTGCTGCTGGATCTGGCGCAGCAGTTGCGCCTTTTGCCGTTCACGCTCCTGTCGGCCATTCATGGTTTATCTTCCTCCAGAAGGGCACGGTCGTTCTCCAGCTCTCTTCGGGTCAGGCGCAGCAGTGTGGAGCGTCGCGCCTTACGTAAGGTAAGGATTCCGACAATCGCGGCGGCGAGTAGCAGCACGACGGTCGTGGCGATCATGACGTGCAGGCGGTACTGAGCGTCAACGGCCCAGATAACCAGCACCAGCAGACTCATGAGGCCAAACGCGGCAAACAGCAGCGTCAGTCCGGTCATGATCAGCAACTGGAAGAGGTTGGCTTTCTCCTCCTCCAGCTCCACGACGACCAGGCGCAGCCTTGTTTCCACCATTTCGACCAGCAGCGTAACGATACGCTGGCCAATGGAGAAGACGCGCTGACCCGGCCCCTGCGTGTGTTGTGTATTCGCCATAATCAGCGACGCGACAGCAGGACACCCAGCACCAGCCCGACGGCGGCGCCAATCCCGACCCCAGTCCACGGATTTTCGCGAACATAATCATCCGCTCGCGCGGCGGTCTCACGAGTTTGACGCAAAATCGCTTCGCTGGTCTCACCCAGGCGGGCGCGGCTCTCTTTCAGCGCGCTCTCCGCTTTACTGCGCAGTTTACCCATCTCTTCTTTCGACTTGTCCGCCGAGGAATTCAGTACTTCCTCCAGGGTGTCCGCCAGCGTTTTCAGTTCTGCACGAAGGTCGTCAGTCACATTCTCTTTAGCCATGTCGTTCTCCTGTAGCGTGGTCCGTATTGCGAAAGTTAATGGTGATTAGTAATCCCGAGACTCCAGCGTTTTCAACTCCTGTTGCGCTTCATTGAGTTTATGCTGGCGTTTGTTGATTTTGTCCGCATCGCCTTTCTTCCGGGCTTCCTGCAGATCGCGCTGACGTTCAGCGATCTCTTCCCGCTGTTTGGCAATTTTTTGCTGATGATCGGCTTTGAGTTTACTGTCGCTGCAGTTCTCCCGTACCTGACGTAGCGCGGTATTTAGCCCATCAATGCGACTTTGATTGTGATGCTTTTCGGCATAGCTGATCTCTCGCTGAATATCCTGCTCTTTTTCCTGGCAGGGAGAGGCGGCTATGGCGCTGGCGCTAAGTGAAGACAGGGCCAGAAGCAGAGCGATGCGGTGTTTCATGGATAGTACCTTCCATTGTCTTAGGGTATACCCGGAGGATAAACCCGTTCCCGTTGGTAAACGTGAATGCGTTGATTCACGCAGGTTTAAGCATAGTAACAAATGCGGGAAACCACCAGACTGCGTTGAAAACGCAGTCTGACGGCCGTTTACCCGAGCCGATGCGGCGCGTCGCGCAGGCGGGATAACCAGGCGGTGGGCGAGTTATCGTCCTCCAGCAAGGCGATAATATAACCATGTGGCAGAGCGCGACCGAGAACCTCTTTCGCCGCCGCGCCCTGGGCGGTGGAATCAAACTTAATCAGCAGGCCATCCTTTTGCGGCGTAATGCTCTTGAAGCGGATACCGTTAGCGTCGAGGTGATGCCAGACGGAGAAACCATCCGGCATACTGACGCCCTGGCCAACCGGACGGATCGCCAGCGTGGCCTCCTGCTGCTGCACCGCCAGCCAGAGCCAGAACAGCGCGCAGAGCAAAAGAGAGCCACCCAGCAGCCAGCTGAGCTGGCGCAGGGAAGGGCGTTTTATGACCATCATCAGCCCCGGCTTCTGTATTTTTTCTTCCACAGCACCACCAGCGAGCCGATCAGTCCGAAGACCAACAGCGCAACCGGCAGGAGCATCAGGCAGGACATCAGCTGATCTTCATACTTAAGGAATACCGGGGTTTTGCCCAGCAGATAGCCCAGCGAGGTCAGGATGAGCACCCACAGCAGGCCGCTCATCCAGTTAAAGAACTGAAAGCGGGCGTTATTGAGACCGGAAAGCCCGGCGATGGTCGGCAGCAGCGTGCGCACGAAGGCGATGAAGCGGCCGATCAGCAGCGCGGAGAGGCCATGCTTATGAAACAGGTGATGCGCGCGCTGATGATAGTGAGAGGGCAGATGCGACAGCCAGTTTTGCACGATCCGTGTGTTGCCTAGCCAGCGCCCCTGGATATAGCTCAGCCAGCAGCCGAGGCTGGCGGCGGCGGTGAGCAGCAGCAACGTTTCCGGAAAGCCCATCGCCCCTTTGGCGATCAGCACGCCCACGAGCACAAGCAGGCTGTCCCCCGGCAAAAACGCGGCAGGCAGTAACCCGTTCTCAAGGAACAAAATCATAAACAAGACAAAATACAGCATGCCAATCATGGAGGGATTCGCGAGCGTTTCGTAATCCTGAGCCCACAAGGCATTCAATAACTGGGTTAATAGTTCCATTCACGATTCCTGGTACATCGGTTAACGGCACGTCTGAGCGCGTGGCATGTAGGGCGACAAGATTTTTATGAGATTATGGTCGCTGCTTCGGCGCTCTGAACGCTTCCCTGTATAAAACTGAAGTAAGTCAATACCTACTCCCAGAACGGCAAAATGCATCTAATTGTAACAAATCGCCTGACTTTCCGTCAGAGAAATTGCAAGGTGTTGCTCGTTGATTTTGCTGATTGCGGCGATGTGAGGCGAGAGGATTTACACAGGCTGACACTATATATGTTTTGCTTACCTCAGCCTGCCTGGGGAACAGGCGCGCAGGGGCCGCGCGCCGGGGGGATAAAGGCTTATTTCGCGCCGTTGGCCGCCGTATCGAGATGAACCACCGGGTTTTCGGCAAATAAGTAGCGATCGGCATTAAATTCAAAGTCGTCGCTGGTTTCGTTAAACAGCATTTGCTTGGTATTTTCCAGATGCTGCCACATCGCCAGTTTGGCGGCGTTCGGATCTTTTCGCAGCAGCGCCTTCAGGATCTGATCGTGGTCGTCGCACCAGTTATCGACGGTGCGCAGGTCAATATGCTCATGCAGCTTTTTCCAGTACGGGTTATGCACGCGCTGGGTCCACATTTTTTCCACGATCGCCGCCAGGGCGCTATTCTGCGTGGCCAGCGCCACCTGGACATGAAACTGCAGATCCCACTCGGAGTCGCGGAAACACTTCTCGTTGCGCGCTTTCTCCTGAATCTCCATCAGCTTCATGATGTCCTGCTTGGTCACCTGAGTGGCCGCGAATTCGGCGATATTGCTTTCAATAAGCTGCCGCGCCTGCAGCAGCTCAAAGGGGCCATAGTTGGCGAACTCAAGGCTTTCATCGGCCACTTGCTGGTATTTCGGATGGTTAGAGATAACGTGAATGCCCGACCCTTTGCGGACTTCGACATACCCTTCCACTTCCAGCATGATAATGGCTTCACGAACCACGGTACGGCTAACGTTTTTTTCATCGGCGATAAAGCGCTCGGCGGGCAGCTTATCCCCTACAAGGTAGACACCTTGTTCGATGCGCGTCTTCAGCTCAGCGGCAAGCTGCTGATAAAGACGGCGTGGTTCAATGATTTCCATATTCGCTCCCGCAAGATGGCGACAATATTCGATTTGTTATACCACTTTTACGCGATTTCCACCACTGGCAGGGATGAAAAAGCCGCCTGAGAAGGCGGCTTGGCAGGCGATCACCTCAGCATAAGCGTCTCTAACTCTGGGTGGCCGGTTTGCGGCTGCTAAGCGGCGGCGTGTCATCGTCAGCCGGTTTGTTTTTCAGCACCGTCCAGATGACCAGCGCGCCCAGCAGGTCAAAGACCGCCAGTACGGCAAACAGCGGGCTGAAGCCGATGGTGTCTGCCAGCGCGCCGACGACCAGGGCGAACATGGTGCTCGCCAGCCAGGCGGCCATCCCGGTCAGACCGTTGGCGGTAGCGACTTCGTTACGGCCAAAGACGTCGGAAGAGAGGGTAATCAACGCCCCGGACAGCGCCTGGTGAGCGAACCCGCCGATGCACAGCAGGGCAATCGCCACGTACGGGCTGGTGAACAGGCCGATCATCCCCGGGCCAATCATCAGCAGGGCGCCCATGGTGACCACCATTTTACGCGACACGATCAGATTGACGCCGAACCAGCGCTGGAACAGCGGCGGCAGGTATCCACCGACGATGCAGCCGAGGTCGGCGAACAGCATCGGCATCCAGGCGAACATGGCGATCTCTTTCAGGTTAAAGCCGTAAACCTTAAACATGAACAGCGGGATCCAGGCGTTAAAGGTACCCCAGGCCGGCTCGGCGAGAAAACGCGGCAGGGCGATACCCCAGAACTGACGGTTGCGCAGGATCTGCCACGGCGACATTTTCTTCGCGTTATTGGTCTGGTGTTGAGACTCCTGGCCGCCAATGATGTAGTCGCGTTCTTCGTCAGATAATTTCTTCTGATCGCGCGGGTGTTTGTAGAAGATCAGCCAGGCGATGGCCCAGGCGAAGCTCAGCACCCCGGAGATAATGAACGCCATCTGCCAGCTGTGCATGACAATCGCCCACACCACCAGCGGCGGCGCGATCATGGCGCCGATAGAGGAACCCACGTTGAAGTAGCCCACCGCGATTGAGCGCTCTTTCGCCGGGAACCATTCGGAGCTGGCTTTCAGCCCGGCGGGGATCATCGCCGCTTCCGCCGCGCCCACCGCGCCGCGGGCCAGCGCCAGGCCACCCCAGCTGCCGGCGAGGGCGGTCGAGCCACAGAATATCGCCCAGGCGATAGCGAAGAAGGCATAGCCGACTTTAGTCCCCAGAATATCAAGGATATAGCCTGCGACAGGCTGCATGACGGTATAGGCAGCGGAATAGGCTGCAATGATATAGGAGTACTGTTGGGTCGAAATGTGTAACTCTTCCATCAGCGTCGGCGCGGCCGCCGCCACGGTGTTACGGGTCAGGTAGCCCAGCACGGTGCCCAGCGTCACCAGTGCGATCATGTACCAACGTAACCCTTTAATTTTACGCATGTAAACCTCATCGTCTGTAATTTCTCCGCACCAGGTGCGGCCTCTCCTGACGGCGATACGCGGTCGGGAAAGCGAAACGGAGGGTTCAGGAGGGCGGTCCCCTCTGGCCCGAACCTTACCATCAGTTGTTATGTAAAAAGTCGGTATCCATTCCGTATAAGCCGATGCCATCAACACCGGTAAAGCATTCCGTCGGTTTATATGTTGCGACGGCAGAAAGATAACTTGTCATACAACTTTAAAAGTTGAGTGCTGTCACAAAAGTGGGAAAGTTAGTGTGGTCTTTATGACTGGCGAGGAAAGCCAGATACGGCGCGCCCTGGCGAGACGTTTGCCGCGGACAGGCGGTTTTTTTTATCAGCGTTTATTGATCTAACTCACGAAAAACAGTTCGGTCTGTGGAAATTGGTGTGATAACTTTGTCAGCATTGTAGTCAATCATCTGAAAGGCTCCTGTTCCGGAGCGAAGAGGACACACGAATGACACCGTTTATGACCGAAGATTTTCTACTCGATAGCGAATTTGCCCGCCGCCTGTACCACGATTACGCGAAAGATCAGCCTATTTTCGACTACCATTGCCACCTTCCGCCGCAGCAGGTTGCCGAAAATTATCGTTTCAAAAATCTGTATGACATCTGGCTGAAAGGCGATCACTACAAATGGCGCGCGATGCGCACTAACGGCGTGCCGGAGCGTCTGTGTACCGGGGATGCCTCCGATCGCGAGAAATTTGACGCCTGGGCAGCCACCGTGCCTCACACGATTGGCAACCCGTTATACCACTGGACCCATTTAGAGCTGCGTCGCCCATTTGGTATTACAGGTAAGCTGCTGTCACCTTCCACCGCCGATGAGATCTGGGAACAGTGCAATGCGTTACTGGCGCAGGACGCCTTCTCCGCCCGCGGGATCATGAAGCAGATGAACGTGAAGATGGTCGGCACCACCGACGATCCGATTGATTCCCTGGAACACCATGCGGTTGTCGCCAAAGACACTTCATTTGATATCAAGGTGTTGCCGAGCTGGCGCCCGGATAAAGCGTTCAACATCGAGCAGGCGACCTTCAATGACTATATGGCTAAGCTGGGTGAAGTGTCCGACACTGATATTCGCCGTTTTGCGGACCTGCAAAGCGCGCTGACCAAACGTCTGGACCACTTTGCCGCTCACGGTTGCAAAGTCTCCGACCACGCCCTGGACGTAGTGCTGTTTGCGGAAGCGACCGACGCCGAGCTGGACGCCATTCTGGCGCGTCGCCTGGCTGGTGAAACCCTTAGCGAACGCGAAGTGGCGCAGTTCAAAACCGCGGTGCTGGTGTTCCTCGGCGCAGAGTATGCTCGTCGCGGCTGGGTGCAGCAGTACCACATCGGCGCGCTGCGCAATAACAACCTGCGTCAGTTCAAACTGTTAGGCCCGGACGTTGGCTTTGACTCGATCAACGATCGCCCGATGGCTGAAGAGCTGTCTAAGCTGCTGAGCAAGCAGAACGAAGAGAACCTGCTGCCGAAAACCATTCTCTACTGCCTGAACCCGCGCGATAACGAAGTGCTGGGCACCATGATCGGTAACTTCCAGGGCGAAGGGATGCCGGGCAAGATGCAGTTCGGCTCCGGCTGGTGGTTCAACGATCAGAAAGACGGCATGGAGCGGCAGATGACCCAGCTGGCGCAGCTCGGCCTGCTGAGCCGCTTTGTCGGGATGCTGACCGACAGCCGCAGCTTCCTCTCCTACACGCGCCACGAATACTTCCGCCGCATTCTGTGCCAGATGATCGGCCGTTGGGTGACCGCCGGCGAAGCGCCTGCGGATATCGCGCTGCTGGGCGAGATGGTGAAAAACATTTGCTTTAACAATGCGCGTGACTATTTCGCCATTGAACTGAACTAAGACCAGAGGTCGGTTGATATGCAATACATCAAAATCCATTCGCAGGATAACGTCGCGGTCGCGCTGGCGGATATGACGGCCGGTAGCGTGGTGACGATCGACAATGACCCGGTCACCCTCGGTCAGGATATCGTTCGCGGACACAAGTTTGCACTGCGCGCTATCGCGAAAGGGGAAAACGTCGTTAAGTATGGGCTGCCGATTGGCCATGCGCTGGCGGATATCGCGCCGGGCGAGCATGTCCATGCGCACAATACGCGCACCAATCTCAGCGACCTTGACGCGTATCGCTATCAACCGGAACAGGTTGCCCAACCGCCGCAGCCAGCGGATCGCGAAGTGCAGATTTATCGTCGCGCCAATGGCGACGTCGGCGTGCGCAATGAGCTGTGGATCCTGCCGACCGTCGGCTGCGTCAACGCCATGGCCCGCCAGATGCAGAACCGTTTTCTGAAAGAGGCAAACGGCGCGGAGGACATCGATGGGGTGCATCTCTTCAGCCATACCTATGGCTGCTCGCAGCTCGGGGACGATCACCTCAATACCCGCACCATGCTGCAGAATATGGTTCGCCATCCGAACGCCGGGGCGGTGCTGGTGGTGGGCCTTGGCTGTGAAAACAACCAGGTGGAGGCCTTTCGCGAAACGCTGGGCGAGTATGATCCGCAGCGCGTGCACTTTATGGTTTGTCAGCATCAGGACGATGAAGTGGAGGCGGGAGTGGCGCATCTCCACCAGCTGTATGACGTGATGCGTCAGGATAAACGTCAGCCGGGTAAGCTGAGCGAGCTGAAGTTTGGCCTCGAGTGCGGCGGGTCTGACGGCCTGTCCGGCATTACCGCCAACCCGATGCTGGGGCGCTTCTCAGACTACGTGATCGCCAACGGCGGCACCACCGTGCTGACCGAAGTGCCGGAGATGTTCGGCGCTGAACAGCTGCTGATGAGCCACTGCCGCGACGAAGCGACCTTCGACAAGCTGGTGACTATGGTCAATGACTTTAAGCAGTACTTTATCGCGCACGACCAGCCTATTTACGAAAACCCCTCGCCGGGCAACAAGGCTGGGGGGATCACCACCCTCGAGGATAAGTCGCTGGGCTGTACCCAGAAAGCGGGCTCCAGCCAGGTCGTGGATGTCCTGCGCTACGGCGAACGTCTGAAAGTTCATGGTTTGAACTTGCTGAGCGCGCCAGGCAATGATGCCGTCGCCACCAGCGCGCTGGCCGGCGCCGGCTGCCATATGGTGCTGTTCAGCACCGGCCGCGGCACGCCGTACGGCGGCTTTGTGCCGACGGTGAAGATCGCCACCAACAGCGAGCTGGCGGCAAAGAAAAAGCACTGGATCGACTTCGATGCCGGACAGCTGATCCACGGCAAAGCGATGCCACAGCTGCTGGAGGAGTTCGTGGATACCATTGTGGCTTTCGCCAACGGCAAACCGACCTGTAATGAGCAGAATGACTTCCGCGAGCTGGCCATCTTTAAAAGCGGTGTTACCCTGTAAAGGCGCATTCATATTGGCGCCCGGGCGGCGTTGATCGCGCATTGGCCTGATAGCGCAGCGTAATCGGGTAAGCAGCAGCGGCGTTTCAGCCTGTGAAGCGCCGTTTGTTTTTTCTCTCAGGGAGCTTTCATGACCGCGTATTGGCTGGCTCAGGGCGTCGGCGTCATCGCCTTTCTTATCGGCATTACCACCTTTATCAACCGCGACGAACGTCGCTTCAGGCTTCAGCTGGCGGTCTATAGCGCCGTTATCGGCGTCCATTTTTTCCTGATGGGCGCCGCGCCTGCCGGGATGAGCGCCGGGCTTAATGCGCTCCGCACGGTCATTTCCCTGCGCACCCGCAGCCTGTGGGTGATGACAGTCTTTATCCTGCTGACGTTGATCCTCGGCCTTGGCAAGCTGCAGCATGCTATGGAGCTGCTGCCGATTATTGGCACTGTCGCCAGCACCTGGGCGCTGTTTCGCTGTAAAGGGCTGACCGTCCGCTGCGTGATGTGGTGTTCCACCGCCTGCTGGGTGACGCATAACCTGTGGCTGGGTTCGATTGGCGGGACGCTGATTGAAGGCAGCTTCCTGATCGTCAACGGCCTGAATATCATTCGCTTCCGCCGGATGCAAAAGCGGGGTATCGATCCGTTCAGGGTTGAAAACGCGGTGCAGGAAGAGAGCCCCTCCGCGCGGTAGCGGAGGGGAAAGGCATTAACTGCGCAGGGCGTTTTTCGCCAGCTGGTCGTCTTCCGCCATGCAGGCGGCGGCGGTAAACAGGGCGTCGGTGGAGGAGTTCAGCGCGGTTTCGCAGGAATCCTGCAGCACGCCGATGATAAAGCCGACGGCAACCACCTGCATCGCCACATCGTTCGGAATACCAAACATATTACAGGCCAGCGGGATCAGCAGCAGCGAACCGCCCGCCACGCCGGAGGCGCCGCAGGCGCACAGCGAAGCGACCACGCTCAGCAACAGCGCCGTCGGCAGATCCACCGGAATGTTCAGCGTATGGACCGCCGCCAGCGTCAGCACGGTAATCGTGATTGCCGCGCCCGCCATATTGATGGTCGCCCCCAGCGGAATGGAGACCGAATAGGTATCGCGATCCAGGTTCAGCTTCTCGCATAGCGCCATATTCACCGGAATATTGGCGGCGGAGCTGCGGGTGAAAAACGCGTAGACGCCGCTTTCGCGCAGGCAAGTCAGCACCAGCGGATAGGGGTTACGGCGAATCTTCCAGAACACCAGCAGCGGGTTAATCACCAGCGCCACCAGCAGCATACAGCCCACCAGTACCAGCAGCAGCTGGGCGTAGCCCCACAGCGTTTCAAAACCGGTGGTCGCCAGGGTGGAAGAGACCAGGCCGAAGATCCCCAGTGGCGCAAAGCGGATCACCACTTTAACGATAAAGGTCACCGCGTGGGAGATATCGTTGATCAGGTTTTTCGTGGTGTCGTTACCATGGCGCAGGGCGAAGCCAAGCCCCACTGCCCACACCAGAATACCGATATAGTTGGCGTTCAGCAGGGCGTCGACCGGGTTGGACACCATGCTCATCAGCAGACTACGCAGCACCTCAACAATCCCCGACGGCGGCGTGATGCTGTCGGCGGCGGTGGTTAAGTGCAGAGTCGACGGAAAGAGAAAACTGAACAACACCGCAGTCAGCGCCGCGCTAAAGGTGCCCAGCAGATAGAGAAACAGAATAGGGCGAATACTGGTTTTTTGTCCGTGCTGATGGTTGGCGATCGAGGCCATGACGAGCATCAATACCAGCACCGGCGCTACCGCCTTTAACGCGCCGACGAACAGGGTCCCCAGCAGGCCGACGGCGATAGCCGCTGGCTTAGACACCAGCGCCAGCAGCACGCCAAGCACCAGGCCGATTAAAATTTGTTTCACCAGGCTGCCTTGCGCCAGGCGGGAGAGCCACCCTGATGGGGGAGTGCGTGTTGTCATAATTCATTCCTTCCAGTGATGTAGCAAGCCATCCCAGCCACGTATTATTTGTTACGTTTATGTCAGGATGTAAATAGATGTTTGCATAGCCGAGTATACGGAAAGAAAGCCTGGCGGGAAGCGTAAAATACTGTGATTTTAATCTGGATCTTATTTTTTAACCACGCAGTAACATAATTGTGACATGAGCAGGCATTCTCGTTATGAGAAGGTCTGCTATAGCCGATTACCGCGCCGCCAGCGGGAGCCGACGGCGCGCCAGGCAGGTTATTCAGGCAGTTTGCGCTGCTTGTCGTGCTGCTTGTTGACCCAGGCGTTAATCAACAGCGTGACGGTCAGGATGCCGCCCACGACCCCCAGCGAGATGGCGACCGGGATATGGTAGAAGTCGACGATCAGCATCTTCACGCCAATAAACACCAGGATCACCGACAGGCCATATTTGAGCATCGAGAAGCGCTCAGCGACCCCCGCCAGCAGGAAGTACATGGCGCGCAGGCCGAGAATGGCAAACAGGTTCGAGGTCAGCACGATAAACGGGTCGGTGGTGACCGCGAAGATCGCCGGGATACTGTCGACGGCGAATATCACATCGCTCAGCTCGACCAGAATCAACACCAGCAGCAGCGGCGTGGCGAACAGCACCCCGTTTTTACGGGTGAAGAAGCGCTCGCTCTCGATTTTATCGGTCATTCGCAGATGGCTGCGGATCCAGCGCACCAGCGGTTTGTCGCCGATGCCGGAATCATCCTCTTTCGCCAGCGCCATCTTCACGCCGGTAAACAGCAGGAAGGCGCCGAAGACGTACAACAGCCAGTCGAACTGGGAGATAAGCCAGCTGCCGGCGAAGATCATAATGGTGCGCAGAACAATCGCCCCGAGGACGCCATACACCAGCACCCGGCGCTGCAGAGCAGGCGGCACGGCGAAGTAGCTGAACAGCATCAGCCAGACGAAGACGTTATCGACCGCCAGCGCTTTTTCAATCAGATAACCGGTGAGGAAGGCCAGGGCCTGCGGATCGGCGACGGCGCGGCCCTGGGTTTGCACCAGATACCACCAGAACGCGGCGTTGAACAACAGAGAAAGTGTGACCCAGAGGATAGACCAGCCAGCGGCCTGCTTCATGGTCATGCTATGCGAACCGCGTCGTCCCTGAAGCAGCAGGTCGATCGCCAACATGATCGCGACGACGACAGCGAATCCACCCCATAGCAACGGCGTGCCGACAGTATTCATTTGATATTCCTTACATAAAAACAAAAACGGCTGACGTCGGAAGACGGCAGCCGCTGCGCTTTTATGCATAGACCTCGCCTTCCGGCAAGGTCTCACTTACAACAACCAAAGTTCATCGCGATGGGCTTTGGTGATTGCCCGGCGACCGGATGCGGTATTACACGCATCGTAATGACGATCGGCCGGCAAGGAAGTTACTCCCCTTTGCTCGTAACAAAATATGTCACGAGGCGGTTTTCGTCAATGGCGGCCAGACGGGCCTTTACACTCTTTTACGCCAGCGGCTGCGTATCGGCCGGGAAGATCACCCCGGTCTGGCGACGAATTTCGCTCGACAGTTTCGCCGTGATACGGCTCACAGCCAGGCCCGGGTGGTCGACATCCTCTGTTTCCACCAGCCGCGCGAAGGTCTCCGCCTCATACAGCATAGTATTGATATGCTGCGGCTGCGTCAGGTCCTGGGCTTTGCCGCCGCGCGGCACAAACGCCAGCTTCTGGCACTCGGAGATTTTTTCGATCACCAGTACCCCCTCTTCCCCCTGAATTTCGCTGGGGATCGCCGAGTCGCTCACCTTGGAGTGATGCAGCGTCACGTCGAAGTCGTCATAGCTCAGCACCACGGTGCCCTGGGCGTCCACGCCGCTGTCCAGCAGGCTGGCGGTGGCATGAACGGCCCGCGGTTCGCCCCACAGCGCCACAGCGGACGCCAGGCAATAGAAGCCGATATCCATAATCGAACCGTTGGAGAACGCCGGATTAAAGGTGTTGGGGTTTTCGCCGTCGAGGTAGCGCTGGTAGCGCGAAGAGTACTGGCAGTAGTTAATGAAGGCTTTACGCAGTTTACCCACTTTGCCGAGGGTTTCCTTCAGCAGCAGAAAGTTGGGCAGGCTGGCTGTTTTGAAGGCTTCAAACAGCACCACGTGGTTGGCTTTCGCCACCGCGATGGCCGCCTCGACCTCCTGTAGATTCGACGCCAGCGGTTTTTCGCAAATGACGTGCTTCTTGTGGCTCAGGAACAGCCGCGTCTGCGGGAAGTGCAGGGAGTTCGGGCTGGCGATATACACCGCATCAATGGCGTCGCTTTGCGCCAGCGCCTCCAGCGAGGTATACAGATGCTCGACCGGATAGTCATTGGCGAAGGCTTGCGCCTGTTCGAGGCTGCGGGAGTAGATGGCGGAAAGTTTATATTTGCCGGTTTCATGGGCGGCATCGACAAACTGCTTAGTGATCCAGTTTGTGCCAACAACTGCGAAACTTATCATAAACGGTGACGAACTCCATTAAAGGGAACCTGTCGCCACTCTATCATGCCCCCATGACAAAACCAGTGCGTGACTACGCAGAACGCTTCAACGAAAGGTGCGTCAGCCACAGGCGGGTGTCGAACTCCAGCTGGTGGTATTGCGGCTCCATATGGCAGCACAGCTGATAGAAAGCCTTGTTGTGATCCTTCTCTTTCAGATGCGCCAGCTCATGAACCACGATCATGCGCAGAAAGGCCTCCGGCGCGTCGCGAAATACCGTCGCCACGCGGATCTCCGCTTTGGCTTTCAGCTTGCCGCCCTGAACGCGGGAAATGGCGGTATGCAGGCCGAGCGCATTGTTCAGCACGTGGATCTTACTGTCATACATCACTTTGTTGATCGGCGCCGCGGCGCGCAGAAAGCGGTTTTTCAAGTCCTGGGTGTACTGATATAGCGCTTTATCGCTGTTAACGTCGTGCCCTTGCGGATAGCGCTTTTGCAGCACCTCGCCGAGGCGGTCTTGCTCGATTAACGTGGTCACCTGCGCCAGCAGCGATTCAGGATAGCCCTGTAAATAAATGAGTTTTGTCATCGTCTTATCATTATGTCTGTCAGGAGGGCAGTTCAGCCACGGTCATGGTAAAGACCAGCGGCGCGGGTCCCGCATTCCGGTACCCGTGCTCTGTTTCGGTACGGGCCACCGCGGATTCTCCGACCGCCACCGTGCGGCAGGTCTCGCCAAGCGTCAGCGTCAGCGCGCCGGCTTCCACGTGCAGCAGCTCGAAGGTCGTCGCCGGGTGGCCGGGCGAGGTAAAGGCTTCGCCGGGCTGCATCTCCCAGCGCCACAGCTCAATCATATTCGGCCCGGCGGTGCCGGCGAGAAGCCTGGCGCTGCCTCCCAGCGGGCCTTGCCAGAGGGTGGGGATCTGCTCGGCGGGAATAATATGCAACGCGGGTTCGCTTGCCACATTGACAATATCCGCCACCGAAACGCCCAGCGCGGCGGCGAGTTTGCAGAGGATCGCAATGCTGGGGTTGGCGGCCTCTTTTTCCATCTCGACCAGCATACCTTTGCTGATGCTGGCCCGGCGCGATAGCTCGTCCAGCGACATTTTTTTCGCTTTACGGTAGGCCTTCAACCGCGTGGCGACGGCGCGACTTACCTGGTCGACATCAGCTCCTGAATCGGTCGTTATATTGACTTTTACGTTCATTGGTCACTATGATGAAACAAATTGGTCATTACAGGATTATCGAATGCGTAGCGTAACGCCGTCAATCGAATCTGCGGTCAGCCGCCTGGCGCCGGGCTTTCGGGCATTAAGTATTGTGGTGGAGAGTGCGCCGGTGGCCAACCCCGCCATCGCGGAGCAGGCGCTGGCCGAGGCCTGCCAGGCGGTGCAGCAGGATGATGTGCCCTGGGCGCAAGCGCACCTGGCGGCATGGGATGAAGCCTTCAGCGCCTTCGGCGCGAAGGCGAAACGTACCCCCTGTTCGGCGCAGGCGCTGCGCAAGCGGGTGCTGAAAGAGGGGAGCCTGCCGGCCATCGATCCGGTAGTGGATATCTACAACGCGATCAGCATTCGCTATGCCGTCCCGGTCGGTGGGGAAAATCTGGCCGCCTACCGTGGCGAACCGCGGCTGGCCATTGCCCGCGGCGATGAGCCATTCGATACGCTAAAATCGGCAGAGCCGGTGGTGGAATATCCGGAGCCGGGCGAAGTCATCTGGCGGGATGATATAGGCGTAACCTGCCGACGCTGGAACTGGCGACAGGGCGTACGTACCCGGCTGGACAGCGGCGCGCAGACGATGTGGTTTATTCTCGAAAGCCTGCCGGCGATGCCGTTGTCGGCCCTGCAAGAGGCGGGAGAGCGGCTGGTAGGCTATCTGCAGCAGCTGATGCCCGGTGCCCGCGCGTCGATAACGCTGCTGCAAGCCGATGGCGAGGGCGATCTACGCTGAGCGGCGATGATCAGCGATCTCTCTTCAACTGGACAGGATTTGCGTATAAACTCGCGGGTTTTACTATTCCGGAGGCGGAGAGGCGATGAGCCAGGCAGAGTTAAACGGTGAGTTATTCACATTAGAGCGGTTCCCACCTAACGCTGAAGAAGAAGCGCTTCAGGCGTGGGAAGCGGCGGATGAATATCTGCTGCAACAGGTGAATGACGTCGACGGCCTGACGCTCATCTTCAACGACGGCTTCGGCGCGCTCGCCTGCGCGCTGGCGGAGCGCAACCCCGTCAGCATCAACGATTCCTTTATTTCCGAGCTGGCGACCCGCCACAACCTGCGGATGAACGGCATTGATGAAGAGAGCGTGCGCTTTCAGGATAGCCTGAGCCCGCTGCCGGCCGCGCCGGCGCTGGTGCTGATTAAGGTGCCAAAGCAGCTGGCGCTGCTGGAACAGCAACTGCGCGCCCTGCGCGCAGTGGTGACGCCGGAAACCCGCATTATCGCCGCAGCGAAAGCCCGCGATGTGCATAACTCGACGCTGGCGCTGTTTGAAAAGATCCTCGGCACCACCACCACCTCGCTGGCATGGAAAAAAGCGCGTCTGATCCACTGCGTTTTCACCGCCCCTGAGCTGGCCGATGCGCCGCAAACCTACAGCTGGAAGCTGGACGGCACGCCGTGGACCATCCACAACCATGCCAACGTTTTTGCCCGCAGCGGTCTGGATATCGGCGCGCGCTTCTTCCTGCAGCATTTACCGTCTAATTTAGAAGGCGAGATCGCCGATCTCGGCTGCGGCAACGGGGTGATTGGCCTGCAGGCGCTGGCGCAGAACCCGAACGCGCGGGTCATGTTCACCGATGAGTCGCACATGGCGGTGGCTTCCAGCCGGTTGAACGTCGAGCACAACCTGCCGGACGATATCGACCGCTGTGAATTTATGGTCAACAACTCGCTCTCCGGCATTGAGCCGGACCGCTTTACGGCGATCCTGTGCAATCCGCCGTTCCATCAGCAGCACGCCATTACCGACCATATTGCCTGGCAGATGTTTAACGACGCCCGCCGCAGCCTGAAATACGGCGGCGAGCTGTACGTCGTCGGCAACCGCCACCTCGATTACTTCCGTAAGCTGAAGCGCGCGTTTGGTAATTGCACGACGATTGCGACGAACAATAAGTTCGTCATTTTGAAAGCGACCAAGGTGCGTAAGCAGCGCTGATGCTTGTCGCAGTTTACCCGGCTTGCGGCTGTCGCCTTAGCCGGGCTAGCGTGCGGGATTATCGTGGTAGCCCGGGGAAGGCGCATCGCGCCGCCCCCGGGACACGGCTAAATCGTCAGCGCCAGCTTCGTGCCCTGGGCAATCGCCCGGCGCGCATCCAGCTCCGCCGCCACGTCGCAGCCGCCGATCAAATGCACCGTTTTCCCTGCCGCGCGCAGCGGTTCCGCCAGCTCGCGGCGCGGCTCCTGACCGGCGCAGACAATCACATGATCCACCGCCAGCAGCTGGCGTTCGCCGCCGATAGTCACATGTAACCCCTCATCATCGATCTTCTCATAGCTGACCGCCGGGATCATTTTCACGCCGCGCGCCAGCAGCGTCGCGCGATGGATCCAGCCGGTGGTTTTGCCGAGCCCTTCGCCCGGTTTGCTCGCTTTGCGCTGCAGCATCACAATCTGTCGCGGGCTTTGACTCAGCTGCGGGCCTTCAGGACGCAGCCCTCCCGCCGTTTGCAGGCTGGTATCGATACCCCATTCGCGACAGAACTCGCCGATATCCTGGCTGGTGGCCACGCCCGACTGGCTTAGGTACATCGCGGTGTCGAAGCCGATGCCGCCGCAGCCGATGATCGCCACCTTCGCGCCAACCGGCGCTTTGTCGCGCAAGACATCCAGGTAGCTGAGCACCTTGGGATGATCGATCCCGGCGATCGCCGGCAGGCGCGGGGCGATACCGGTGGCGAGGATCGTCTCATCGAAAGCCAGCAGATCATCTGCCGTAACGCGGGTGTTCAGGCGCAGATCGACGCCGTTAAGATCGAGCATGGTGCGGTAGTAACGCAGCGTCTCGTGGAACTCCTCTTTGCCAGGGATCTGTTTGGCGATATTAAACTGGCCGCCGATCTCCGGCAGCGCATCGAACAACGTGACCTGATGGCCACGGGCGGCGGCGTTAACGGCAAAGGCCAGACCGGCCGGCCCGGCGCCGACCACCGCCAGCCGTTTAGGCGCGTTGGCAGGCAGGACCGGCATCAGGGTTTCATGACAGGCGCGCGGGTTGACCAGACAGGAGGTGACTTTGCCGACGAAGATCCGATCGAGACACGCCTGGTTGCAGCCGATGCAGGTGTTGATCTGATCGGCACGATCGTTCTGCGCTTTTGACATAAATTCGGCGTCGGCGAGGAACGGGCGGGCCATCGATACCATATCGGCATCGCCGCGGGCGAGAATATCCTCCGCGACCTGCGGATCGTTGATGCGGTTGGTGGTGATCAGCGGGATCGACACCGCGCCTTTCAGCTTGCGGGTGACCCAGCTAAAGGCGCCGCGCGGTACCGGCGTGGCGATGGTTGGAATGCGCGCTTCGTGCCAGCCGATCCCGGTGTTGATGATGGTCGCTCCCGCCGCTTCAATCGCTTTGGCCAGTTCAGTGACTTCCGCCAGCGTGCTGCCGTCGTTGACCAGATCGAGCATCGATAGGCGGTAGATGATAATGAAATCGTGACCGGCGCGCTGGCGCACGGCCTTGACCACTTCAACGGCGAATCGCATACGGCGCGCGTAATCGCCGCCCCATTGATCGCTGCGCTGGTTAGTGCGCGCGGCGAGGAATTCGTTAATCAGATAGCCCTCAGAGCCCATCACCTCGACGCCGTCATAGCCCGCTTCCCGCGCCAGCTGGGCGCAGTGGGCAAAATCATCGATCAGCGTGAGGATCTCGTCGTGGCTCAGCTCATGAGGGGTGAACCGGTTTATCGGCGCCTGCAGAGGCGAAGGGGCGACCAGCGCGGGCTGGTAGCTGTAGCGCCCGGTGTGCAGGATCTGCAGGGCGATTTTACCGCCTTCCTGATGTACCGCGTCGGTGATCTGGCGATGATGCGCCAGATGGCTGGCATCGTTGAGCACCGCGCCGCCGGCCATGGTCACCCCGGACGGGGCGGGAGCGATGCCGCCGGTGACGATCAGCGCCACGCCGTGACGCGCGCGCTCGGCGTAAAAGGCCGCTAACCGCTGCGCGCCGTCGGGCAGTTCTTCCAGACCGGTATGCATGGAGCCCATCAACACGCGGTTTTTAAGGGTGGTGAAGCCCAGCTCAAGCGGGGCGAAAAGCGACGGATAGCGGCTCATAATGGCTTCCAATGTAAAATTATTGTTATGTGGTCGGATGAGTTACTAATTTAGCCGTCGTGGAGAAAAAGGGAAAAGGGGAGTGCGGTGATTGTGATGGGATTCAAAGAACGGCGAAGCGTTGCCCCTCACCCCGGCCCTCTCCCAAAGGGAGAGGGAGAAAGGCGGACCAGCACTGGTATTCAGGCCTGCGCCGGACGGTTCCCTCTCCCACCGGGAGAGGGTTAGGGTGAGGGCGAAGACGGGCACCGATATCCAGGCCAGCGCCGGACGGTTCCCTCTCCCGCCGGGAGAGGGTTAGGGTGAGGGCGAAGACGGGCACCGATATTCAGGCCAGCGCCAGACGGTTCCTTCTCCCGCCGGGAGAGGGTTAGGGTGAGGGCGAAGACGGGCACCGATATCCAGGCCAGCGCCAGACGGTTCCCTCTCCCTCCGGGAGAGGGTTAGGGTGAGGGCGAAGACGGGCACCGATATTCAGGCCAGCGCCGGACGGTTCCCTCTCCCACCGGGTTAGGGTGAGGGGGAAGACGCAACGCGCTGGCGGCGTTCCAGACCCGGCGCCTGCCACATCGATGTTGTCAGCCCGCTATCGACAAGACCAAGCTGATCGGCATACACCGACTGCCATTTACTCATCATCTCCTGATAAAGCTCGCGATGCTGCGGATTAGGGCTGAATTCGCGGTGCCAGCTCACTAACTTTTCTCCAGCGCTGGCCATATCGCCGTACAGCCCGGCGCCAGCGCCGGCGGCAATGGCGCAGCCGAGGGCAGTGGCTTCGCGGACCACCGGCACCCGCACCGGCAGGCCGGTGACGTCGCTGAGGATCTGGCTCCACAGCGCTCCCTTCGAACCGCCGCCGGCAAACACCAGGCTGTCGAAAGTCACCCCGGAAAACTGCGAAATCTGCGCCAGGTTGCAGGCGGAGACAATCGCCGCGTTCTCCTCCAGGGCCCGGAACAGGGTGGCTTTATTGCACTTCTCCGGATCGATGGAGAGGTTAATAAACGATGGCGCAGCGTGGTACCACTGCTTAAAGTGCATGGCGTCGGAAAAAATAGGCATCACGCCGTGGGAACCGGCGGGTACGCGGCTGGCCATCTCCTCCAGCAGCGCATAGGCATCGACGCCGAGACGCTCGGCAATCAGCTTTTCTTCAGCGCAGAAGGCGTCGCGGAACCAGCGCATGGTCAGTCCGGTAAAGAAACTGATCGATTCCGCCTGCGCCATGCCGGGGATCACGTGAGGATTGACGCGGATATTCATCTGCGGGTCGGTGCGCACCTGCGGCAGATTGACCACCTGCTGCCAGAAAGTGCCGCCGAGTACCGCGCTTTGCCCGGCGCGTACCACCCCGAGCCCGAGGCAGCCGAGCTGCACGTCGCCGCCGCCCATCACCACCGGCGTCCCGACGCGCAGGCCGCTCTGCTGGGCTGCTGCTTCGGTGACGGCGCCCAGCAGCGTGCCGGTCTCTTTCACCGGCGAGAGCATATCGGCGCGCAGCCCGGCCATATCCAGCAGCGCCGGACGCCAGTCGCGGCTGAACAGATCGAGCATGCCGGTGGTGCCTGCGTTTGACGGGTCGACCGCCAGCTCGCCGGAAAGCTTCGCCGCCAGCCAGTCGCTGATCATGGTGATAGTCGCCGCCTTGCGGTAGATATCGGGACGATGGTGCGCCAGCCACAGCAGGCGTGGCATGGCGCTGAGCGCCAGCGTTTGCCCGGAGACCTCGTACACCTCGGATTCAAAACGATAGTCGTGGATCTCCTTAAGCTCCGCCACTTCGCGGCTGGCGCGGGCATCAACGTTGGCGCAGGCCCAGATGGCCTCGCCGTTGCGGTCATAAAGGACGATCCCTTCGCGCATCGAACAGCAGGCGACGGACTGAATATCGGCGGCAGAGAGCCGGGCGGCGTCGAGCGCCTGGCGAATGCACTGGCAGGCCAGCTGCCAGTTGGTGGTAAGGTCGAACTCCATCGAGCCGGGGACGTTATCGACGCTCAGGTGTTTCCATTCGGCCTGGCCCACCGCCAGCTGGCGGCCATTAAGATCGAAAATGACCGCCCGTATGCTGCCGGTCCCGGCATCTAACGCTAACAGGTAACTCATGACATGCGCCTCACTGTTGTCGCGCGGCGCCGGGCCGTCAGGAGGCCAGTGCGAGCACCGCGCGTGCTGTTGTCTCTTCCGTTACCAGGCCATTAATGCGCTTGCCAATCAGAGCGGCATGAATCGCCTGCGCTTTTTGTTCTCCCCCGGCGACGCCTACGATGGTCGGCAGCTGCGCCAGCTCATCAAGGGTCACGCCGAGCAGTTCCCGATGGATCTCCAGTCCTTCTACCGGCCGGCCGTCGGCCTGCAGGAAATAACCTAAAATGTCGCCGACCGCCCCTTTGCGGGCGTACATCAGCTGTTCGCCCTCGCTGATATAGCCGGAGCGCAGAATGGTCGCGTCGCGCCGCTGATCGATAGCGCCAATGCCAACCACCGCCGCGTCCGCCGCCGTCGCCGCCAGCATCACATCGCGCACGCTGGATTCGCGGCGCAGGATCTCAGCGACCTCCGCCGACGAGACCCGCAGCGGCGCCGGAATAATACTGACGCTGCAGGCGGCATCCAGTTGGCCGATGCCGGTCATATAGGGGCCGACGCCGCCGGAGAGAGTGACCAGTCGCACCTGCTGCGAGCCGATAAAGCCGCTGAGATGCTGCAGGCAGCTCATGGTGGCTTCGCCGAAGCCGACCGCCAGCAGCTGTCCCGGTTGCAGAATGCCCATCAGCGACTGCGCGGCACCGATCCCCAGCCGGGTATTCATCGGCGGGGTGTTGAGCGCCGGCAGCACACGGGCAATCTTGAGGCCAAAGCGCTGCTGCAGTTCACTTTCCAGCGCCAGACAGCCCTCATAGCGCGAGTTGATCTGCACGCGGATCACCCCGGACTGGCGGCCTTTCTCCAGCAGGCGGGAAATCTTCAGCCGCGGCAGCCCCAAACGCTCGCCGATGTCGTTTTGCGTCAGGCCGTCGTGGTAGTAACACCACGCCACCCGCGCCACCAGCTCTTCCTCGGCTAACGCCAGCCCGGCGTAGCGATGGTCTTCCGTAATGCGTTTTTCGCTCATAAATTGAACTCTTATAAAAATTTAGATCATATGTTCGCTATTGCGCGGCCGGAAAGTGTGAGCCGACTGGCAAAACGGATCTTTCATCTCTGGCCGCTTTTTTCCGGACGATCTAAAGCGCCAAACTGTGATCTTCGCACGGTTGTAAATATAGTTCACCGTCTACGCTTTTGAACATTATTAAATTTAAAAATCATTTGTTCAAACGAGGCGCGACGATGAAGCCACTGCTTGAAGCTCGCCAGATCCGCAAACAGTTCTCCGGCGTTGCCGTGCTGAAGGGCATCGACTTTACGCTATGCGCGGGCCAGGTGCATGCGCTGATGGGCGGCAACGGCGCGGGTAAATCGACGCTGATGAAGATCATCGCCGGCGTCGAAACCCCGGATAGCGGTGAACTGACGATCGGCGAACGCGCGTTTGCGCGCCTTAACCCGGCGCTGGCCCACCAGCTGGGCATCTATCTGGTGCCGCAGGAGCCAATGCTGTTTCCCAACCTCAGCGTGCGCGAGAACATTCTCTTTCGTCTGCCGAAGCGGGCGGATACCAACGCGCGGCTGCAGGAAAAACTGCAGCAGCTGAACTGCCAGATCAACCTCGATGCCAGCGCCAGCACGTTGGAAGTGGCCGATCAACAGATGGTCGAGATCCTGCGCGGCCTGATGCGCGAGGCGCGGATCCTGATCCTGGATGAACCCACCGCCTCTTTAACGCCGGGTGAAACCGAGAGACTGTTTAGCCAGATCCGCGCGTTACAGGCGCTGGACGTTGGGATCGTCTTTATCTCGCACAAACTGCCGGAAATCCGCCAGCTGGCCAGCCATGTGTCGGTGATGCGCGACGGGGCAGTGGTGCTCAGTGGCGAAACGGCGGGCTACGGCGACCAACAGCTTATCAGCGCCATGACGCCGGCCAGCCGCGACCATGCGCTGAGCGACACGCAAAAGCTGTGGCTGGCGCTACCGGGCAACCGCCGTACCCAGGCGCAGGATTTTCCCGTGCTGCGGGTGGAGGATCTCACTGGCGAAGGTTTTATCGATCTCAGTCTGGAGATCCGCGCCGGGGAGATCGTCGGCCTTGCCGGGCTGGTGGGATCCGGGCGCACCGAATTTGCCGAAACCTTATACGGCCTGCGTCCGCCGCGCGCCGGGAGGATCTGGCTGGAGAACCGCGAGATTAGTCAGGAGAGCACCCGCGCCAGGTTGGCCAGCGGGCTGGTCTATCTGCCGGAAGACCGCCAGGTCTCCGGGCTGTTTCTCGATGCGCCGGTGCGCTGGAACACGGTGATGTTCAATCAGCCGTCGTGGTGGCAGCAGGGGAAACGGGAGGCGGCGGTGGTCGAGCGCTATCACCGGGCGCTGGGGATCAAGCTGGCCGATGGCGACCAGCCGGTACGCACTCTCTCCGGCGGCAACCAGCAGAAGGTGCTGCTGGCGCGCTGTCTGGAAGCTAATCCGTTGCTGCTGATTGTCGATGAGCCGACGCGCGGCGTGGATGTCTCCGCCCGCGCCGATATCTATCAGCTGCTGAAAAGCGTCGCCGCGCAAAATGTGGCGGTGCTGATGATCTCTTCCGATGTGGAGGAGTTCGTCGGTCTGGCCGACCGGGTGCTGGTGATGCATCAGGGCCGCCACAGCGGCGAGCTGGCGCGGCAGGCGGTGACCGTCGATCGCATGATGACCCTGGCCTTCGGAGGGCTGGCATGAAAACGTTATTCAAGAATCGCGAACTGAGCGCCTTTTTTGCCATCGTGGCGCTGTTTGCCGTGCTGGTGGCGCTCAATCCGGCCTATTTCAGCCTGCAGACGCTGGCGATGATTTTCGCCAGCTCACAAATCCTGTGCCTGCTGGCGCTGGGGGCGACGCTGGTGATGCTGACCCGCAATATCGACGTGTCGGTGGGCTCCACCGTTGGCCTGAGCGCCATCGCCGTTGGGGTAGCGCTGAACAACGGCTACGGGCTGGCGACGGCGATCGCCTTCGCGCTGGCGATAGGCGCGCTGGCCGGGGCTTTTAACGGCCTGCTGGTGGTGGGGCTGCGCATTCCGGCGATCGTCGCGACGCTCGGCACGCTGGGGTTGTATCGCGGGGTGATGCTGCTGTGGACCGGAGGGAAATGGATCGAAGGCTTGCCCGACAGCCTGAAATCGCTTTCGGAGCCCGCGTTTATCGGCGTCTCGCCGCTGGGCTGGCTGGTGCTGGCGCTGCTGCTGGTGGGCGGCTGGCTGCTGTCGCGCACCGCCTCTGGACGTGATTTCTATGCCGTTGGCGATAACCTCGCCGCTGCCCGCCAGCTGGGCGTGGCGGTTAATCGCACACGGATGCTGGCTTTTACCCTCAACGGTATGCTGGCGGCCTGCGCCGGGATCGTCTTCGCCGCGCAGATTGGCTTTGTCCCCAATCAGACCGGCAGCGGCCTGGAGATGAAAGCCATCGCCGCCTGCGTGCTGGGCGGAATATCGCTGCTCGGCGGCACCGGTACGCTGCTCGGCGCGTTTCTCGGCGCCTTTTTCCTCACCCAAATCGACACCGTGCTGGTGCTGTTCCGCCTTCCTGCCTGGTGGAATGACTTTATCGCCGGCCTGGTGCTGCTCGGGGTGCTGGTGCTTGATGGCCGCCTGCGCCAGGCGCTGGCCCGCCATCAGCGGGCGCTGAAGTACGGTCGTTTCCAGCCCGGCAACAAAGGGGGCAAACAGGTTGCCCGCTTTCCCGAACGCAAAAGCAAAGAGGTGGCTTAAATGAAGCTGAAGCTTAACTGGGAAAGCGCGCTGCTGGCGTTATTAGTCGTGGAAATCCTGCTGTTCGGCGCGCTGAATCCGCGCATGCTGGATCTCAATATGCTGCTCTTTAGCACCAGCGACTTTATCTGCATCGGCATCGTCGCGCTGCCGCTGACGCTGGTGATTATCAGCGGCGGGATCGATATTTCGCTGGGCTCGACCATCGGACTGTGCGCCATCGCCCTCGGGGTGATGACCCAGGCGGGCTGGCCGCTGTGGCTGGCGGTGTCGCTGACGTTGCTGCTGGGGCTGCTGTGCGGGCTAATCAACGCCGCGCTGATCCACTACACCGGCATCAGCCCGCTGGTGATCACCCTCGGGACGCTGTATCTGTACGGCGGCGGCGCGCTGCTGCTTTCCGGCATGGCCGGCGCCACCGGTTATGAGGGGATCGGCGGCTTTCCCGACAGCTTCACCGCCTTCGCCAATTTAACCCTGGGCGGGCTGCCGCTGCCGCTGGTGCTGTTCGCGGGTATCACCTTTCTCTTCTGGCTGCTGGCCCATCGCGGGCGCTTTGGCCGCCACCTCTTTTTACTCGGGCAAAACCCGCGCGCCGCGCGCTATGCGGCGCTGTCGGTGAACGGCATCCCGTATGTGCTGTATGGCCTGGTCGGTATTGCCTCGGCGGTCGCGGCGCTGGTGATGGTCTCCTATTTCGGCTCGGCGCGTTCGGATTTAGGCCGTGACCTGCTGATGCCGGCGCTGACCGCGGCGGTGCTCGGTGGGGCCAATATTTACGGCGGCTCGGGATCGATACTGGGTACCGCGCTGGCGGCATTGCTGGTGGGGTATCTGCAACAGGGTTTACAGATGGTCGGCATCCCCAACCAGGTGTCGAGCGCGCTGTCAGGGGCGCTGTTGGTTGTGGTGGTGATGGGGCGTTCGCTGAGCCTGCACCGTGAATGGGTGCACACGACCTGGCGGCGTCTTTTCTCGCGTAAAACAATCGGAGCACAACAATGAAAACAAAACGTATCCTGCAGGTCAGCACGCTGGCGCTGGCGATGAGCGTGGCAACCGCGCAAGCGGCGGACCGTATCGCCTTTATTCCTAAGCTGGTCGGCGTCGGCTTCTTTACCAGCGGCGGCAACGGCGCGAAAGAGGCGGGGAAAGCGCTGGGCGTGGATGTCACCTATGACGGCCCAACCGAGCCCAGCGTCTCCGGCCAGGTGCAGCTTATCAACAACTTCGTCAACCAGGGCTACAACGCGATTATCGTCTCAGCCGTCTCACCGGACGGCCTGTGTCCGGCGCTGAAGCGGGCGATGCAGCGCGGGGTGAAAGTCCTGACCTGGGATTCCGATACCAAGCCGGAGTGCCGCAGCATCTATATCAATCAGGGCACGCCGCAGCAGCTCGGCGGCCTGCTGGTGGAGATGGCGGAAAAGCAGGTGACGAAGCCCGCTGCCAAAGTGGCGTTTTTCTACTCCAGCCCGACGGTGACCGACCAGAACCAGTGGGTGAAGGAAGCCAAAGCCAAAATCGAAAAAGAACATCTGCAGTGGCAAATCGTCACCACCCAGTTTGGCTATAACGATGCCACCAAATCGCTGCAAACTGCCGAGGGGATCTTAAAAGCGTATCCGGATCTCGACGCCATTATCGCGCCGGATGCCAATGCCCTGCCGGCGGCGGCGCAGGCGGCGGAGAACCTCAAGCGTCAGGGCGTGGCGATCGTCGGCTTTAGTACACCCAATGTGATGCGCCCCTACGTGGAGCGCGGCACGGTGAAAGCCTTTGGTCTGTGGGATGTGGTTCAGCAGGGCAAAATTGCGGTTAACGTCGCCGATCGATTACTGAAAAAGGGCGATCTTAACGTCGGGGATAGCGTTGAGGTGAAAGATATCGGCTCGCTGAAGGTCGAACCGAACAGCGTGCAGGGCTACCAGTATGAGGCGAAGGGCAACGGTATCGTGTTGCTGCCGGAGCGCGTGGTGTTCAGCAAAGAGAACATCAATAACTACGACTTCTGACGGAGGATGAGATGGCTGATTTAGATGATATCAAAGAGGGCAAGGACTTCGGCCTCGACCGCCCGCAGCAGAACACGCTGTACACCCTGAAAGGCTGCGGCTCGCTGGACTGGGGCATGCAGTCGCGGCTGGCGCGCATTTTTAATCCGCACAGCAACCGCACGGTCATGCTGGCCTTCGACCACGGTTACTTCCAGGGGCCAACCACCGGGCTGGAGCGTATCGACCTGTCGATTGCGCCGCTGTTTGAGGAGACCGACGTGCTGATGTGCACCCGCGGCGTTTTGCGCAGCCAGGTACCGGCGGCGACCAATAAACCGGTGGTGCTGCGCGCCTCCGGCGGTAACTCGATTTTAAGCGAACTCTCCAACGAATGCGTGGCGGTGGCGATGGAGGACGCCCTGCGTCTCAACGTTTGCGCGGTGGCGGCGCAGGTCTATATCGGCAGCGAATACGAACATCAGTCGATCAATAACATCATCAAACTGGTGGACGCCGGCAACCGCTACGGTATGCCGGTCCTGGCGGTCACTGGCGTCGGCAAAGAGATGGCCCGCGACGCCCGCTACTTCTCGCTGGCCAGCCGGATTGCCGCCGAAATGGGGGCGCAGTTTGTGAAGACCTATTTCGTTGAGGAAGGCTTTGAAAAAGTGACCGCCAGCTGCCCGGTGCCGATCGTCATCGCCGGGGGGAAAAAGCTGCCGGAGCATGAGGCGCTGGAGATGTGCTGGCGGGCGATCGACCAGGGGGCGTCCGGGGTGGATATGGGGCGCAATATCTTCCAGTCCAGCGCCCCGCGCGCGATGCTGAAGGCGGTGAAAAAGGTGGTGCATGAGAATCTGAACGCGCGTGAAGCGTACCAGTTCTGGCAGGAAGAGAAACAGGGAGAGCGGAAATGAATGTGACGCTGGTGGAGATCAATATCAAACCCGAGCGGGTGGATGAGTTTCTCGAGGTGTTCCGCGCCAACCACGAAGGGGCGCTGCGGGAGCCGGGCAACCTGCGCTTTGATGTCCTGCAGGACCCGGAGGTGAAGACCCGCTTTTTTATCTACGAAGCCTATAAAGACGATGAGGCGGTGCTGGCGCATAAGAAGACCCCGCACTATTTAGCCTGCGTCGAAAAGCTGGAAGAGATGATGTCGCAGCCGCGGCAGAAGCGCAGCTTTATCGGCCTGCTGCCGCAGGTGTGAGACGAGCCCTCACCCCGACCCTCTCCCGAGGGGAGAGGGAGAAAAGCGGCTTCGAACGGTTCCCTCTCCCTGTGGGAGAGGGGTAGGGTGAGGGGAAAACGCTACGGCTTACGGAAAAACTCGTTATACAACATATATAAATGCGCCGCGCTCCACGAGAAGTTGGGCGCCCCCTGCTGGGCGCCGGTCAGCGGATTGTAGTTCTCCTGAATCGGGCCATCGGCGGTTAAGCCTTTGGCGTGCTGGAAGAAGGCGTCCGCCAGCTTCAGCGCCTCATCGCGATGACCGTAGCGCTCCATTCCCTTCAGGCCGAACCAGAACTGATCCACCCACACCCGTCCACGCCAGTAAATATCAGCGCCAAAGGCCGGGTTGGTCAGTGCGGCGGTGCCCAGCGGCACAAAGGTGTTGAACTCTTTCGGGTCGAGCATCACCGAAATCACATCGTCAGCATGTTGCTGCGTCGCCGCGCCGTTAAACAGCGGCGACCAGCCTTCCGGCCCTTTGCCGCGCTCGACGATCGGTTTACCGGCGCAGCCGTTGGCTAGCGGTTGTTCCTCGATACGAATGTCGTAATAGAAGCGGGTCTGCGGGTCAAACATGCAGGTATTGATATAATCCGCCAGCTTCGCCGCCAGCGCCTGATAGCGCTTTGCCTCTTCCGCTTTGCCAAGAACGGTCGCCATCTGCGCCAGATAGTGGTTATCGCTGTACATATAGCTGGCCTGATCGACCGACTCCTGAAGCAGCGAATACCCCAGCAGGTTGCCGTCGCGGTCGCGGTTTTCGGCGAATTTGACCGTCCAGTCGCTGCGTTTGCCGCCGTTGGCGACATATTTATCCAGCTGTTCTTTATCGATAAAACCAAATACCGCCGCATCGTCTCGCCCGGATTCCCACGATGCCGCTACCTGCGCCGGGATTTCGAGGCTGTCGTAATCGCCTTTGGCCGTCACCTGCTCGTAGGCGCTGAGGCCGGAAAGCGTCTGCTCGGTTTGCCCTTTTTTCACCGTGAACAGCATGGCGCCGTCGGCGGTGTTGTGCGCCTTATCGCGGGTCGCGCCATATTCCGGCACGCCGTTACCGTTATGGTCGCGATTGCGCAGCCACCAGTCGTGATAGGCCACCAGCTTCGGATACATCTCTTCCAGCCACGCTTTATCTTTGGTGACGTTATACACCTCCATCACCGACCAGGCCGCGAGGCTTGGCTTGGTGTTGCGTTCGTTCCAGTTGCCGCCGTCGCCGCCGCGCTCGGGGCTCAGGTTCCAGGCAATCAGATCGGGCACAAATCCGGCATCCTGCGGACGCACCTTATCATTGGCTTTAATCTGCCAGGAGAAGACGGCGCGGATATTCTCTTTGGCGATATCCGGGTTGAAGTGGGCCATGGCGTAGGCTTGCTTCCAGGTATCCCACGGCCAGGTCTGGTTGCCGGAGAACCAGCGGCCGGTCACGGATGGGGTGACGGTGTGGTAAAGCACCGCGCCGCCCGGCGCGCGCCAGTTGCCGTTGAGCGTCTCAATGGCTTTCACCGCTACGCGAGTCTGTTCGGCGGTGGCGTCCGGATTAATGAGCCCTTTTTGCAGATAGCCGTCCCAGCGCTGTTCGGAGGCGGCGAGATAATACGCCGGGCGCGCCAGAATATCGCGGATTTGCGCTTTTTCCTGGCGCGCTTGCTCCGCGGTAAGTAGGTGCGAATAGGTAGTGTACAGGATGGTGGAGCCGCGGATCTCCGCGCTGCTGGTAAAGCGATGACCGTCGATACGGGTCTCGGTTACCAGCGAACGATGGATCTGATACTGCGATTCACCGGAAGTCATCAGGTCAGAGGCGGCGCGAACTTTGCCAAAGCTGACCGTCAGGCCGTCGGGCGTGGCGCTCAGGCGGCGCTGATAGCCCGGGAAAGCTTCATCAATGGTTTTGACCGATAGCGCTTTACCCTCTTTGGCGGCCAGTTTTTCCAGCAGTTCGCCATCCCACACCAGCTTCAGCGGAGTGTTGCTGGTGATTTTGGTCTCCAGCAGTGAAGTGTGGGCGCTGGCGAAGCGCAACGTCATCTCCACCTTCACGCCGGGGGCGGTCAGCGTTTGTTTCAGCGCGCCGGGCAGGCTCCAGGCCTGCAGGGTGAAATCGACCTTTTTGCCGTTCTGATACACCGTCAGGCGATCGAAGTTGGTGGCCATAAAGTTGATGTAC
The DNA here is from genome assembly GCF_050378715.1 of Klebsiella sp. 2-CIP_Kleb. Classification (NCBI taxonomy): domain Bacteria; kingdom Pseudomonadati; phylum Pseudomonadota; class Gammaproteobacteria; order Enterobacterales; family Enterobacteriaceae; genus Klebsiella; species Klebsiella sp. 2-CIP_Kleb. The sequence continues at coordinate 142,337 of NZ_JBNRLG010000007.1, read as the reverse complement.
TCTTCGGTCAGCAGCGCCGGGCCGGGGAAGCCGCCCATGGTCGCCGGGCCGTCGGGCAGCAGGTGGCCGTGCCACGCCCCGAGGTCGAAGAAGGGGTTGAAGCGCTGGTGGTCATCGGCGTCGAAATCCTGCATATACTGCGGCGCGCCGCTGCGGTCGATGACGTTTTTAAACGCCTGCGCGGTGACGGCGTGGGCGGAAAAACTCAGCATCAGCGCGCAGGCCAGCGGCGTCAGCGTAGTGGTGAGGTTCATGGTATCTCGGCTCCTTGTTACCAGTAGAAGTATTGCATCAGGAAAATTTTGTCGCTCGGGTCGCCGCTGGCGTTGCTGGTATAGAAACGGCTGTCGGCGGCGGTGGCGAAACGCCCGCCGCCGTATTCGTACCAGATGCCAAATTGCATAAACGCGGTGGTTTCATCAGCGGCGTGGTCCGGGCGGTGTTTGGCGTAGCTGTATGCGGTGGAGAAGTAGAGCCCGCTTAATGCTTCATACATGGCGCTGGCCATAAAGCCGGTTTCGCTGCCTGGAACATCCAGCCCTTTGGCGCGGCCGGTATGGTGCCAGGCGCGGAAGGCCAGATTGGGCGACAGAACGCCGGTCAGGAATAGCTGTCCGGTGCCGTCGGTCACTTCAAGGCCGTTCATCCAGGTGACGTCTTTGACGATGTCGTACTGAACGTAGCCGTTGACCATTGCCGGGTAGGTGTACTTATCGTCATAGCGATCATATTTGCCGAAGTGCAGCCAGGCCTTGCTTTCATCGTGATGACCGGCCGGCGTGGCGGTGACGCTATAGCGGAAATCGCCGCTGCGGTTTTGTACCTTCAGCGCGTACATGATGTCGCGGGTATTGGGGATCACATAACCCAGATCGGGGGTAAAGTCGCCCCACCACTGCAGGTCGTCCAGCGACGAATCCTGGCGCAGGCTGAGCATGATCTCGGTGTTGTTATCGGTTTTATAGCCGCCATAGAGGCGGTTAAGGCCGCCTTCCACGCCGCCCCAGCTGTGGCCGGGCGTCCAGGCATTGCCCTGGCTATCGGCCTGTACCGTCCAGGCTTCGCCGTAAATCAGCCCGAACCAGTGGCCGTTTTTGACCTCCAGCCCGCCCTCGATATAGGTGCCATCGCTGTATCTATGTTTGTCCTCGCCTTCTAAATCCATGTATCCGCCAACCCCCAACTCGCCGTAAAAGCGATAGGAGGTGGTGGTTAATTCCGGCGTTTTGGTATCGTCGTGCTCGGCCGGATGGACGGTCTCAGCGGCCGCCGCAGGGGCGCAAAAAGCCAGGGCAACGAGTGCCCCGTATAAGTAAGAGTTAGTTTTCATTTTTTTAAGGTATTTAAGAGGTATGGGAAGCCGGAGCCGCTTCTATTTGTTGTTGTTCCTGGGTTAATCCTTTGACGTATCTGCTGTATTTCCACCACGCGAAGCCAAGGAAAATCACGATCCCGCCAACGTTGTAGAAAATAATGGTCAGGATGTTGCCGCCGGTTGGGAAGGTTGAGGCGACGAAACCGATGGCGAAAATCACAATTAGCATGGATACCACCACGATGCCGGTGGTACGCGAGCCCATGCGGAAATCGCGCGGCAGATGGTCGAGCTTGCGGCGTAGGTTGAGGTAGGCCAGCATGATGAACAGCGGCGGCAGCATGGAAGCGGCGGCGGTCATGTTGATGATGGTGTTCATCAGATCCTGCACGGTGTTGGATCCCAGCGTCGGGATGATCATCAGTGGAATAACGATCAGATACTGGATCCAGGCCGCGCGCGCCGGGACACCGTTCTCATTGAGCTCGACGGTTTTTTTACCAAAGATGCCGGAGGGAATTTCCGAGAAGAAAATTTTAACCGGAGTGGCGGTCCACATCAGTAGCGAGCCAAACATCGCGGTAAACGAAACGAGGCCGACGAAGCGGTTCATCAGCATTTCCGGCAGGCCAAAGTAAGCCGCCAGGCCGTGGAACACCTGCACCGATCCGCCGGTAAACTTCAGCTCTTTGCTGCTGACGAAGACGTTGATCAGCACGGAGGAGATCGAGTACAGCACGCCGATGAAGATCCCGGCGAGGATGATCACTTTAACGAAGGATTTCGAGCCGCCTTTCACATCGTTGACGTACACCGCCACCGATTCCGCGCCGCCCGCCGCCATAAAGATCCACGTGGTAATACCGAGGAACGCCCAGTTGAAGTTAGGGATCATCGCTTCGACGGTGATCGGATCCGCTGGCTGCACGCCGCCCACCAGTGCGGAACCGGCCAGCAGAATATAAGAGAGCGTCAGCAGCAGCATCAGCGATGAGGTGACGGAGGTGATAGGCCCCAGCATTTTCGCGCCGTTGGTGGAGATCCAGGTGGAGAAAGCGAACAGCGCCATGCTCAACACAGTAGTGGCGAACGGCGTCAGAATGTATTCGTAGCCGAGGAAGGCGTAAGAGGCATAGGCGATCACGCGCGGCAGCAGCGAGGTGAAGAAAAACAGGTTTACGAACCAGTAGGTATAGGCGGTGATAAACGCCCAACGGCCGCCGAGCGAACTCTTCACCCAGGCGTAAACCCCGGCCTCGGAGTTTTTATTCAGCGACACGAACTCGGCGATAATCAGGCAAAACGGAATGAAGTAGAACAGGGTAGCGAGGAAGAACATCGGCGCCGACGCCAGCCCCAGTTCGATATTGTTGTTGATGACGTTATTGAAACTGTAAACGGCGGCAAAGGTCAGCGATAACAGGCCGAACTTGCCGATGGTATTACGTTTAGTATCAGACATAACACATCTCCACACATTGTCCTTCAGAGGGTCGCTGAAGGGGGTTGTGTTGTTTGTAGGGTAGAGGTAGTTAAGAATTAATATCGATTTTAGTAAAACTTTTAGTAAATAGAAGTAAAGAAACCGAATAGCTTTAACTCGATCACGAAAAAGGTTGAGTAATACGTAATCAGGCGAGGGATAAAAAAATCCCGCCAGCCGATGAGGGGCTGACGGGACGACAGGAACGTTATTTACCGGCGGCGGCAGCGTTAACCGGCGCCGCGGCGCGCAGACGTTGCTGCTTTTTTTCAAAGCGGGTGATCCACCACCACGCCAGGCCGGAGAAGACCGCGGTCATAAAGACGTTGATAAAGAAAGCGTTAACCAGATCGACGCCTGGCGGGAAGGCCGAAGCAGTCATGCTAACCACGAAAATCACTATCAGCATCGATACCACGCTCATGCCCACTTTCCTTGAGCCCATACGGAAATCGCGCGGCGTGTCATCGTGTTTCCAGCGGAAGACGAAGTAGGCGACCATGATGAACAGCGGCGGCAGCATGGCTGTACCGGCGGTGAGATTAATGGCGGTGTTCATCATCTGCTGCACGCTGGCGGAGCCGAAGCCGTTAACTATCAGCATCAGGAAGACGAACAGGAACTGCCACCAGGCGGCGCGTACCGGCACGCCGTGAGCGTTCAACTCGGTGGTTTTCTGGCCGTAGATACCTTTCGGGATTTCCGAGAAGTGGATTTTGACCGGCGCGGCGGTCCACATCATCATGCTGCCGAAGATGGCGATAAACAGAATGATGCCGACGAAGCGGCCCATCAGCGCTTCAGAAATGTGGAAGTAGGCGCCGAGACCGGTAAAGATTTCCACCATTCCGCCGGCATAGGTCAGGTTCTCTCGGGCGACAAAGACGTTAACCAGCAGCGAACCTAAGGCATACATACCGCCAATCAGCACCCCGGCGGTGATGATGACTTTAATAAAGGATTTCTGCCCGCCCTTGGTGTCGTTGAGGTAGGCGGCAACGGTTTCCGCGCCGCCCGCGGCCTGGAAAATCCAGCACATAATACCGAGCGTCGCCCAGTTGATGGTCGGTTCCATCGCCGCCAGGGTAATCGGCTGCGCCGGGACGTGACCGGAACCCAGCGCGGTCAGCGCGCCGACGACGTAAATCGCGAACAAAGCGAACACGCCGTAGGCCACGCATTCGGAAATTTTACCCAGCCAGGTCGCCCCTTTGGTGGATATATGGGTAGCCATGGCGAACAGCACGATGGAGATAAGCGAGGTCACCATCGGCGAGAAGGGGATCGCGTAACCGGTGATCGCGTATGAGGCGTAGGCCACCACGTTCGGCAACAGCGAGAGGAAAAAGAACAGGTTCACAAACCAGTAGAGGAAGGAACCAAGATAGGCGGCGCGTGTGCCCAGCGGCTGCTTCAGCCACGCGTACATCCCGGATTCGGAGTGTTTATTGGCCGAGACGAATTCGGCGATGATAAACACGAACGGGATAAAGTAAACGATAGTGGCGAATAAGAAGATAGGCGCGGAACTGAGCCCTAACTCAATGTTGTTATTGACGATATTTCGCACGTTAAAGACGGCGGTAAAGGCCATCGATAACAGCGCGAACTTGCCGATTTTGGCACGTACAGATTCGGACATACGTCCTCCAATCATTCATCTACCCGCCGCAGCGGGCTGGAACCGAAAGGCCAACGGGCGTACCCGTTGACCTCCCTTGTCGCTTAACGCGGGTTTACTTATTGAGGAAGTAGCCGTCTTCAACCGTGACTCGCAGCACCACTTTTTTTACCGGCGCATCGCAGATAAAGCGGTAGGCTTCGTCGATATCGCAAATCACCATCTGCCCTTCGTGAACCTTCACCGTTTCACCGATCCCTTTCAGGTATTCGCGATCGGTTTCGTCGCGGTAGCAGGCGACAGTTTGCAGATTTTCTTTGGCGGCAAACTCGATTTTCTGCTGCCCCTGCAGGTAATAGTGCACCTCAAAGTAGCGGCGGTTGCCGACAAAGAGCGCGTCGGTCGTACTATCGGTTTCCACTCGATAGGAGAGCGAATCGCCAATGGAATGCGCCACGCCCGGGCGGATGTTGTCGATGTTATTGATGGCTTCCACGCAGCGCTGCCATTTGCGGCCGCTATGATAAACTTGCTTAAACTGTTGTAAATTATCGAGAATTCTCATTGTTCAGCCTCGCTGTGTGCAACGGGGGAAAAGAAACCGGCGCCGAAGCTATGGTTCGCCAGTACCTGCGAGGTGCCGCATCCGCCCTCCAGCGGCAGCAGCGTAAAGCCATAGTTGAAGGTGTTGAGCCAGACGCGCCAGCTATCCAGCACTTCGCTGCCCCAGGAGTTGGAGCCGAGGCCGAGCAGTTGCGCATCGATATTCAGAGTGATGTCATCGCTGCGCTGTAGTTCGTTGCAGTGCTGGGCGGCGTGCAGGTTTTCCGCCGTATAATGCCAGGCGCTGATATTGAGCGGATTGCGCGGTACGACCAGCAGACCGCTGCCGTGGCGGTCGCTGAACGATGCCCAGCGCACGTGCTGACGGTTGCCGTTGTTCTGCGGGAACGGATAATTGACAAACATATCGTCGACGGTGGTATGCCAGATATCAATGATGTTGCTTTGCTGGCTGTCGGCGTAGTTCTCGCCCGGTCCGCGGCCATAGTAGTTCACCTGGTCGAACTCACCGTTAATGCCCAGCATAAAGCCGATGCACGGGACGATGTGCGGATAGTCGCCGTAGCGCTCGCCGGCCAGCTCAACGTTGATGTGGCCCTGTGGGGTAATCTGCCAGCGATAGGTACAACGCATACCGAAGTCGAACACCGGCGGCGCAATTACGCTGCGGGTGGTGATCACCACCGTTTCGCCCTCTATTTCGGCGCTGAATTCGCGCAGATGTTCCTGCATTATCTGCAGGTGGGCCGGCTGCCACAGTCCTTCGTATTCCTGTTTATGGTTATCAATCATGGGCTTGAAGAAATTGATCTTCGGCTCGCGGGTTACCTGGTCGACGCCGTTGACCTGCCATTCGCTCAGTTTGCCGCTGACCTTACTGAACACCACGCGGAAGTTATGGCCGCAGATGGTGTAGCTGAGGCGTTCATCGACAATCTGCAGCGGCGTGGCGCTGGCGTTTAACAGCGGGGTTCGCGCGGCGGTTCGCGCTTTAAGCGGGAACTGATAGACGGCGATATCGTGATTGGCTTCGCTATACGGGGTACGCGAATCTTTGGTCACGATGATGTTGACGAAAGCTTCACGCTCGTCGAGCTGCGGCAGGGCGATTTGCAGGTCGCGGCCGCTATTCGGCGCCAGGTCTTTCACTTTCAGCAGCTGACTGGAGAGCGTTTCGCCTTCGGCGCGCACTTCAACGCGCAGGGTGTAGTCATCGAGAGTGGAGAACCACAGTTTGTTTTCCACCCGCAGTTCGCCGCGGCAGATATCCCGCGCCTGCACTTTTACCGGGGCGATGACCTGTTTGTATTCGCGCAGGCCCGGCCCCGGCGTCTGGTCGGAGAAAATCAGACCATCGAGGCAGAAGTTGTAGTTGTTCGGGTAGTCGCCATAATCGCCGCCGAATTTGTACCACACCGCGCCGTTTTCGTCGGTGGCCTGAATACCGTGATCGCACCATTCCCACACGTAGTGGCCCTGGATACAGTCGTGCTGGTAAAAAACGTTCTGATATTCAGTTAGTCCGCCGGGACCGTTGCCCATCGCATGGGCGTATTCGCAAATAATGCGTGGTTTTTCATGTGGGTGCTCGCCGAATTCGTTCATCAGCGGTACGCGGGTATACATCGTGGAGATGATATCCACCACCTCGGCGTCGCGATCCTCTTCGTAGTGCACCAGCCGGGTATCATCCAGCGCTTTGGTGGCGTGGTACATGGCGCGGATGTTGCAGCCATAACCGGATTCGTTACCCAGCGACCAGATGACGATCGACGGATGGTTTTTCTGCGCGTGCACGTGGCGCACGATGCGCTCAACGTAGATGTGTTCCCAGGCCGGGTCGTCGGTGATGGCGCTGAGGTTGCCGACGTTGGCGAAACCGTGGGACTCCACGTCGGTTTCCGCCATCACGAACAGTCCGTAGATATCGCACATTTCATAGAAACGCGGGTCGTTCGGGTAGTGGGCGGTGCGCACCGAGTTGATGTTGTGCTGCTTCATCAGCAGCAGATCTTTTTCCACGCGATCCATGCCGACCGCGCGGCCTTTCAGATGATCGTTATCGTGGCGGTTTACGCCGTGCAGCATCACGTAGCGGTTATTGATATAGAACAGGCCGTCACGCACTTTGATATCGCGGAAACCGACGCGCTGCGGGATGATTTCCAGCACCTCGCCGGCGGCGTTCTTTAACGTCAGCACCAGATGATAGAGATACGGGCTTTCCGCCGACCACTGCTGCGGCGCGCTCACATCAATCGTGAAGCCGGTGTTCAGCTGCTGACTGACCTGCAGTTGACCGACGTTGCCCGAATAAAGCGCCTTTTCGCCGTCGAACAGGGTATATTCCAGCGTCGCCGCCGCCGTCTGCGGAGCCAGGTTTTCCAGCGTCAGTTGGCAGGAGAGGGTCGCGTCGATGTAGTCATCGTTAAAATCGGTGCGCACGGTGAAATCCTGCACGTGCAGCGGATTTTTCCCCACCAGATAGACGTCGCGGAAAATGCCCGCCGACCACCACATGTCCTGATCTTCAATATAGGTGGAGTCCGCCCACTGCATCACGCGCACGCACAGCAGGTTGTCGCCGGTTTTCACCGCCGCGCTAATATCGAACTCGGCGGTCAGGCGGCTGCCTTTGCTAAAGCCGATGTACTGGCCGTTAACGTAGACTTCGAAATAGGTTTCGACGCCATCGAATTTGATGATGGTTTGTTTGCCCTGCCAGCCGTCGCCGAGGGTGAACAGGCGCTGGTAGGCGCCGGTCGGGTTATCGGTCGGAACATACGGTACGTCGATGGGGAAGGGGAAACCTTCGTCGGTGTACTGCAGCTGACCGTGGCCCTCCATCTGCCACATACCCGGTACGGTAATCGGCCCCCACTCGTTCTGATAGCATGAGGTAAAGCTCTCCGGTACCAGCAGCGGGTTGGTGAAAAAGCGAAAGTTCCACTGCCCGCTGAGGGACAGGAAGCGGCTGCTGGTTTCGCGGGCGAAGGTCCGCGCCTGGGCCAGTGAGTCGTAAGAGAAGAAATACGCCCGCGGCGGCAGCCTGTTTTCATGAGTGAGTTGAAGGTTTTCCCAGCGATTCATATCGCCTCCCTGAACGGCTTAATAAGATAAACCTCATTTTAGTAAAACTTTTACTAAATAAAATCGTCAGGGATGATTTACTTTAACTTGATCACAAAATGAGCCGCTTTATGCCGGGTGGCGGCTTCGCCTTACCCGGCCTACAGAGTGGCGTTCCGGCCAGGACCTGTAGCCCGGCCAGGCGAAGCGCCGCCGGGGAACTGGATGGGGGATGAAGCCGCTTTATGCCGGGTGGCGGTTTCGCCTTACCCGGCCTACAGAGTGGCGTTCCGGCCAGGACCGGTAGCCCGGCCAGGCGAAGCGCCGTCGGGGAAGTGGATGGGGGATGAAGCCGCTTTGTGCCGGGTGGCGGTTTCGCCTTACCCGGCCTACAGAGTGGCGTTCCGGCCAGGACCGGTAGCCCGGCTAAGCGTAGCGCCGCCGGGATGTGGTTGGATTAACGGGTGGTTCCGCGCAGCTTCAACACGCTGGGAACAAAAACGTTAAGCGGCAGGGCGCGGCCATCGCGGGCCTTCTCGATCAGCAGGTTCACCCCCTGGCTGCCCATCATTTCGGAGTGGATCCGCACCGTCGACAGCGGCGGGAAGGTAAAGCGCGCGGTGGGGATATCGTTGACGCTAATCAGCGAAATATCTTCCGGGATCGCCAGCCCGCGTTCGTGAATGGCGCGCAGCACGCCGATGGCGATGGAGTCCGAGGCGACAAACAGCGCCCGCGGAAACTCCGCTTGCGCCAGCATCTGCTTCGCCAGCTCATAACCGGACGAGCTGGAAAAACCGCCGCGCCAGATATCATCGGCTGAAACCACGCCCTTCAACTGGCCGTACTCCACAAACGCCACTTCACGAATATCGGCCTTGCCGGGCTGGTCCTGGCCGCCGATAAATCCAATACGCGACGCGCCTTGCTGGATAAAGAAGTCGACCACCTCTTTAGCGATACGTACCAGGTCGATATCCACCGCATCGTACGGGCTACCGGCTTCGTGGAAATCAATAAAGCAAATATTGTCGGTCAGCGCGCTGGCGGTCTCGCGCAGCTCGCGCGTCGGCTGGCCGATAATCAATACGCCGGTGACCTTTTTCAGCTCGGGCAGGGTGTTATTGAGATAGCAGTTGGTGAGCTCGATGGCGAGCTTTTCGCATTGGGTTTCAATACCGTGGCGAATGGCGAGATAGTAAGGGTCGTTAATTTCCAGCTCTTGCTGGTAGCTATACAGCGCCAGGATATGATGATGGCCGACAGGTAGGACCTGAGTTTTACGCGCGCTGCTGCTTTTATACTCCAGCTTCTCCGCAATCTCCAGAATACGATGCTTGGTCTCTTCTTTTACATTCAGGGTGGGATCGTCGTTTAACACCCGGGAAACCGTCGCCAGCGAAACACCCGCTTCGGTCGCAATGTCTTTTAGCGTTGCCATCTTTTTCCTTTATCGGACGTTGCCCATGTTTGCTCATCCATTGTAAAGCAAGCGTCGCGTCCTGCACCTTATTTCAGTAAAAAACGCCTGCGTGGGAGGGCTATTTTCCCCGGCGATAGCGTGATAGAAGTAGCATTATTCTCAGTAGCATGCAGACGAACGGCAAAAATTTGCTATCTTTTAGTAAAAATTTACTGGAGGTGAGAGATGGATACCGTAGCTTACGCTGATTTTGCCAAACTGGAGATGCGCGTCGGCAAGATTGTCGAGGTGAAGCGCCATGACAATGCTGACAAACTGTACATTGCGCGGATTGATGTCGGCGGCCGCACGCTGCAGACGGTCACCAGCCTGGTGCCCTACTACAGCGAAGAGGAGCTGCTGGGGAAAACGGTGGTGGTGCTGTGTAATCTGGCGAAAGCCAAAATGCGTGGTGAAACTTCTGAGTGCATGCTGTTATGCGCAGAAACCGAAGACGAAAGCGAAAGCGTGCTGTTGACGCCGGAGCGCGTCATGCCGGCAGGCGTGCGGGTGGTATAACGAAAATACCCTCTCCCGACCGGGAGAGGGTTGTGTGTGAATTACGCCTCTGCAACCGAGACGCGCAGGGCCGCCAGCGCCTTACGCGCCGCCTTCAGCACCTGCTCGCACTGCTCAAGGGTGAGCGTCAGCGGCGGTTCAACGCGGATCGTCTTGGCGTTGTTTAACGTCCCGGCGACCAGCACCCGCTGTCTGAACATCTCGCTGGCAAAGTCGTAGCCAATCTCGTTATCGACAAACTCGATGGCCATCAGCATGCCTTTCCCGCGCACATCATTTACCAGGTCCGGATACTCCTGCGCCAGCAGGCGGAAACCGTCCAGCAGCATATCGCCTTTCTGCGCCGCCTGCGCCGGCAGGTTTTGCGTCAACAGCACGTTGATGGTCGCCAGCGCCGCCGCACAGGCCAGCGGGTTGCCGCCGAAGGTGGTGGTGTGCAGGAACGGGTTGTCGAACAGCACCGAGAAGACCTCCTCCGTCGCCACCGTCGCGCCGATCGGCATCACGCCGCCGCCGAGCGCTTTCGCCAGACACAGGATGTCAGGCTGAACGTTCTCATGCTCGCAGGCGAACATCTTGCCGGTGCGGCCCATACCGGTCTGCACTTCGTCGAGGATCAGCAGGGCGCCAAACTCGTCGCACAGTTTGCGCACCGCCGGCAAATACCCCGTCGGCGGCAGGATCACTCCCCCTTCGCCCTGAATCGGCTCAAGGATCACCGCCGCGACGTCGTCGCCGGTTTTCTTGCACTCGCTCAGCATGGTGCGCATGGCGTTGATATCGCCGAACGGCACATGGCGGAAGCCCGGCAGCAGCGGCATAAACGGTTTGCGGAAAGTCGACTTGGCGGTGGCCGACAGCGCCCCCAGCGATTTGCCGTGGAAGGCGCCGCTGGTGGCGATGAAGGTGAATTTACCTCGCGGCGACTGATAGGCTTTCGCCAGCTTGATGGCCGCCTCTACCGATTCGGTACCGCTGTTGCAGAAGAAGCTGTACTTCAGTTTGCCGGGCGTTAAGGCCGCCAGGGTTTTCGCCAGCATCGCGCGTAGCGGGTCCAGCAGTTCCTGACTGTGAAGCGGTTGTTTCGCGAGTTGATTCTCGACGGCGGATACCACAACTGGATTACGGTGCCCTACATTGAATATGCCAAACCCGCCAAGGCAGTCGATAAACTCCTGTCCCTGGGTGTCGACAAGCGTATTTAACCCTCCCGCTTGCCACTCTACGGCTCCGTAATCCCCGCCGGCTGTGACCGATTTTCGATACTCTAAAAACCCCGGATTCACATGCTCTTTAAAGTATTCTCTAACCTCCTGGTTAAGTGCTTTCATTTCCTCATGGTCAAGCGTGCGCTTTTCAATGAGATTCAGTGCGTGTGCGCTGCAGGCCAGAGCCGATGCGCTGGAAGGTAACCTGTTCAAAATGTGCTCCTGGGGCGGACGTATCACACGATACTGGATTAAGTATTGCAGGGATTACGCCAGTTCGGCAGAAGCGGTGAAAATCGGGATAAATGCAAAGTAAAAGACGAAATGTGTAAAATTTAATCTCATGGCGCCATTATTGGCACGTTTTATTCCTGAGCTGGCGAGATTTTCTGCCTTGTGGACTTTAGCGGGACGATCCGTCGTGGTGCGGGCTGCCCCAGCGCGGGGCAACCGATGGTGAGAAAAGAGGCTTAGTCTAGCTGGGAGATCTCCATCGCCGCTCGGTCGATAATGCCAATGATCTGCTTGAGCTGGGCGGCGCTGCTGGTCTGCTGGTTCACTTTCAGGTCGAGGACCGCTTTGAAATTCTCCAGCGCGCGCTTCATCTGCGGATCTCTGCGCAGCTCGCAGCCGACCATCCGCGCCTGCAAACGCGCCTGGATATGGGCCAGGTGCTCCTGGTTCTCCGCGTGCAGCTGTTTCCCCTCTTCGCTGATGACGATTTTTTTGCGTCCGTTGTCGTCTTCCACGCTGATAAGGCCCTGGTCCTGGAGCAGATCCAGCGTCGGGTAGATCACCCCCGGGCTGGGGCTGTAGTTCCCCTGGGTGAGGGTTTCGATCTCTTTGATCAGCTCATAGCCGTGGCTGGCGCTGCGGCTGAGGATGTCCAGAATAATCAGCCGCAGTTCGCCGTGGCCAAAGAAACGCTGGCGACGTCCGCCGCCGCGGCGGCCATGGTCGCCGTGTTCGCTGGGATCACCGTGGCGCCCGCGTGGCCCACGCCCCTCTTCATGATGATGTCGCATGGTTACCTCCTGCTGTTTTTGATATATCTAATTTATATCTAAAAAATGAATGTTCGCAATGCTGGTTGCTATTTATTTTTTAAGATATTGATATATATGTAATTATTTTCTGGTTGTGGATTTTGATGCGGTTTGTTTTGACTATATCAAAAAAAGACTTGCATTCTTTTTAGTTGGCAATCATTATCATTTGCATCAAGTTTAGATATATCTATTTACCGTTCACGAAGGCGATCGATGATGACAAAAACCAAAGCAGACAAGTACCCGCAGCGTGTCCGCAATGAGCTGCGTTTCCGTGAGCTGACGGTGCTGCGCGTGGAGCGCGCAGGCGCGGCCTTCCAGCGCATCGTGCTGGGAGGCGAGGCGCTGGAAGGTTTCGTTTCCCGCGGCTTTGACGACCACACCAAGCTTTTCTTCCCGGAGCCGGGCGCGGCGTTTGCGCCGCCGCAGGTGACCGAGGAGGGGATCGACTGGGGTGAGGGCGTGCGGCCTGCTACCCGCGACTATACGCCGCTGTACGATGTCGAACGCCATGAGCTGGCGTATGACTTCTTTATCCACGATGGCGGAATTGCCAGCCGCTGGGCGCTGGAGGCAAAAGTGGGCGATAAGCTGGTGATCGGCGGTCCGCGCGGCTCGCTGGTGGTGCCGGAGGATTACGCCTGGCAGTTATATGTCTGCGATGAGTCCGGTATGCCGGCGCTGCGTCGTCGTCTGCTGGGATTGCGTCAGCTGGCGGTGACGCCGCAGGTGACGGCCATCGTCACTATCGCTGATGCGTCATATAAAGATTATTTGGCGGATCTCGACGGCTTTAACATCGAGTGGGTGGTGGGCCACAATCCGGCGTTCGTCGCCGAGCGTCTGGCGCAGGTGAAGGTGCCGGCGGAGGATTATTTCATCTGGCTGACCGGTGAAGGCGCGGTGGTGAAATCGCTGCTGGCGCGCTTTGAAGATGAGAGCATCGATCAGCAGCTGGTGCGTTCGCAGGCGTACTGGCACAGCAAGTAAAAAGCCATCGTGGTAAAACCCGGATAGCGGCGCGTAGTGCCTTATCCGGGCTAACCGCGATGCCGTTTTTTGTCGGGTGTCGGCTAACGCCTTACCCGACCTACCCTTCGGCGCTGTGACGTTGCCCCGGTAAGCGCAGCGCCATCGGGGAGGCTTATCGTTCCGCCAGCGCCTTAAACACCATCGCCACCGCGTGGGCGCCGGGGTCCATGTTGCCGAGCAGGCTGTCGCTGTTGAGATAGGACGCTCGTCCGGCGCCGGCTTTGCTCGACTGGCAGGTGCGATCCGCGCCGGCCTGCGCCGCGGCAAAAGCGGCCTGCAGGTTCTCCGGTTCGGCCAGCAGCGCCGTCAGCGCCGGCTGCAGAGCATCGATCATTGTCCGGTCGCCTTCATCGGCGCCGCCGTAAAATTTCATCTGCTCCAGACCGGCGTTCAGCGCCTCGGCCACGCTGGCGCCTTGCTCCAGCTTCTGCCCGGCAGCGGTGAAGAAGATCGACATCAATACCCCGCTGGAGCCGCCCATCACCACCGTCAGGCGTTCGCCCGTCAGCGCAAACAGCGTGGGCAGGTCGTTCAGCGGCAGCTGCTGGCGCTGCAGCAGGTCGGCAATCTCACGCGCCCCGGCGGCGAAGGTGGAGCCGGTATCGCCATCGCCCACTTTGGCATCCAGCGCGTTGAGATGATCTTCAAGCCCGACGAGGGTGCTGGTCACCTGCGCGACGTAATCGCCCACCTGCGGGTTGGCAGAGGGCGTAAAGTCGACGCGTGCGCTGGCGAGAGTGGAGGGCATGATGTTAACTGTCCGCGGCTGCACCGGCCGTGGCCAGCCGGCGGTTTCCACATCCGCCAGCAGCGCTTTCTCAATACTCTCTTCCAGCACGATGGCGCTCAGCGAGAAACCCTTCATATCCAGGGCCGTCACCAGCGAGGCCGGGCCAATCAGCCAGTCAACGCGTGCCTGCAGCGGCGTGTTAGCCAGTTCGCGGGTCAGGATCGCCATTTCGGCCACCGACACGCCGCCGAGGTTATTGAGCATCACCGCCAGACGGCCGGTTTCCGGCAGGGCGGCGGTCAGTTTTTCCACCATCAGGTTGATGATGTCCGCACTGTTTTGCGTGGCGATGGTGGAGGCGCCAGGCTCGCCGTGGATGCCCATTCCCAGCTCGGCGTGACCGGCCTGATGGCGCGGCGCGGTGTCGGCCTCCTGTGGCAGATGGCAGCTGGCCAGCGCCACCCCGATGCTGGCGGTGTGGTTGGCGGCGTACCGCGCTTCGCGCAGAACGGTGGCGAGGTTGTAGCCGCGTTCGGCAAAATAGCCCGCCACCTTATGGACGAACAGCGTACCGGCGATGCCCCGCGGCTGTTTGTTATCCGGCAGCGAAATGTCGTCGCCAACGATCAGCATTTCCACGTTGTAGCCCAGACGGCGCGCTTTCTCCGCCGCCAGGCCAAAGTTCAGCCGGTCGCCGGTATAGTTTTTTACGATCAGCAGGCAGCCCGCCTCGCCGGTCACCGCCTGAATGGCGGTAAGCACCGCGTCGACGCTCGGCGAGGCGAACAGATCGCCACAGACTGCGGCGGTCAGCATGCCTTTACCAATAAAGCCGACGTGCGCCGGTTCGTGGCCGGCGCCGCCGCCGGAGATCACCGCCACGTTGTTTTTATTCAGGTCGCGACGGACCACCACCCGGATCGCCGGGTCGCTCTCCAGCCGGGCGAGGTTATTCCACGGACTGGCGATGATGGTTCCCTCAATCACGTCGTTGACGAGGCTGGCGCGCTGGTTAAAAAAGAATTGAGACATAGTGGTTCCTGAAGAGTAAGCGAAAACTCACCCTCCGGAGGCAGACCTCCGGAGCGGTAACGGTCAAAGTGGATTTAGTGGCGGATAAGGCGCTGGTGGCGCATATCGAGCGCGATGGGCTCGCCGGGCTGCACGCTGTTCAGCGCCTCGCCCTGCTGGCACAGCCAGGCGATCCCTGCCGCGCGGGCGATAATCGCGCCGTGGGCCTGTTCGCTGCCGTCGCGCAGGCACAGACCTTTGACGCGACTGGCATCCAGTTGCAGGACGGTCGACGGGAACATGTTGTCGGCGATAATAATGGTCGGCTCGCCGGGCGTCGGCAGCGTCTCCTGAACGTCCTGCAGATGGCGCAGGGTGCGCTGCAGAATATCTTCGATATCGATATAGCGCGCCTGCAGATAGGGGTCATCCAGCTGGCGATACTGCTGGCTGAGCTCCATCAGCACCTGATGCCACGCCCATTCCGCCGAGCATTGTTCGGTGAGCAGACGATCGTTGGCGGCATCAAACAGATCGTCATCGTCGAGCAGGGTGTGGTGCCCGGCGAAGATCGCCGCGATATCGGCGTTAAATTTATTTTCCGCCAGCTCGGTCAGGGCGATAAGATCCGCCAGCGTCTGGTCGATGGCCTGGCGCAGGCGCTGCTGCTCGCGGGCAGCATCGGCGGCAGCCGGGCGTAGCGGCTGGATCAGGGCCAGCGGATAGCGCAGCGCGATGCCTTCGACGCGCTCGGGCGTTGCCGGAGCCGCTGCCGGTTGCCCCGCAGGCGATTCACCGAAGTTATCGGCGGCCAGCGCCTGAAACGCCGCCAGCGCCGCATCGGCCTCTGGCCCACGGGCCAGCAGGCGCAGTTTATCGTTACGGCGTACCTGCAATAGCGCGATTTGGTTGAGGCTGTCCGGTTTGACGCACTTCCCGTTTTTCTCCAGCAGCAGATCGGCATTAAAACCCGCCAGCGCGGCGACCAGCTTCGACGCCGGACGCACATGCAGGCCGTTGTGATTGTTAATAATGACTGAAACCGATTTTGTGTCGCCGTCGTCGGCAAGCGTCGGCGCCGGCGCGGCGTCAGAAGTTGGCGAAGGTAAACCCAGCTGAACCCGCTTGGCCTCCAGGGCGCTCATGGCGTCGGCGATCACCTTGTCGATCCCGGCGCCGGAGGCAGCGCTGACGGTGGCCGCCAGCGTCCCTTCCACCAGCGGCGCGGCGCACAGCCGCACCTTCGCGGCAATCGCCGGATCGAGCAGATCGAGGGCGGTTTCGGCGCTGAGCAACGCGCTGCCGATATCCATCATCACCAGCACGTGATCGGTATCGGCGACGGATTCGATCGCCTCCATGACTTTTATTGGATCGGTGCCGATCGGGCTGTCTGGATCGTCGATCCCGGCGGCGATCGCCAGCTTGCAGCCATCGTTCATTAACATCTGCCGGGCCAGTTCTCCGACACCTTCGCCCAGCCGGGCGCTATGAGAAACAATAACCAGGTTTACCATCGCGATTTCCTTACTCTTTGGCCGCGGCGGCCAACATCTGCATCATAAACATCACTGACGTGGCGCCGGGATCCTGATGTCCGATGCTGCGCTCGCCGAGATAGCTGGCGCGGCCTTTACGCGCCTGCATGGTGATGGTGGCGTGGGCCGCACGCTCGGCCACTTCGCAGGCGGCATCCAGCGCGGCGGCGATCGACAGGTGCTGCTCGCTGGACTGGCGCAGGGAGTCCACCACCGGCAGCCAGACGTCGCACATGGTTTTATCCCCCGGCTCCGCTTTGCCGCGGTTGACGACGCCGTCCGCGCCTTCGCGGATCATCAGGTACAGTTCGTCGAGCGTCAGGCTCTGGTGAGCCTGAGTGACCTGCGCGGCGCGAATGAAGAAGGTGCCGAACAGCGGGCCGCTGGCACCGCCGACGTTGGAGAGCAGCGTCATGCCGGTGTTTTTGAGGATAAAGCCAATATCTTTATCGGCAATCGACGGCAGCTTTTCCACCACCTTGCTGAAGCCGCGGTGCATGTTCAGGCCGTGATCGGCATCGCCGATCTCTTTATCGAGGCCGGTGAGAAAATCGCTCTCTTTGGTGAAGATATCGCCGCAGCGGTACAGCCAGTCGACGATTTGCGTTCTGTTCAGTGACATGTCGTGCTCCTTAGTTTCCCCAGTTCAGCGCCGGGGTATGAACCGGGGCGTCCCATAGCGCCAGCGTCTCATCATCCACTTTCAGCAGAGTGATGGAGAAGCCCGCCATATCCAGCGAGGTGCAGTAGCTACCGACGAGGTTGCGTTCGATGATGATGCCGGACGCTTCGCAGCGCTGGGCGAGACGGTGATACACGCCGTACAGTTCGGACAGCGGGGTGGCGCCGAGGTTATTGACCAGCGCGATGACCCGGTCGCCGTTTTGCAGCGCGGTTTTGCTCTGCTTCACTTCCTGCCACGCGCCCTTGACGGTATCCCACTGGCGCAGCGTGCGGCTGTAGGCGCCATTCTCCAGCAGGGTATCGAACATCTCATCGACGGTTTGGTCCAGCGAGCTGAAGCGACGACGGTCGATGCCCGGCTCGCCGTGAATGCCGACGCCGAACTCCATTTCATCGTCCTGCAGGGTAAAGGAAGGTTGTCCGGCGGCCGGTACGGTGCAGGCGCCGAGGGCGATGCCAATGGAGTGACCGAGATTATTCAGGCGGCGCCCCAGTTCAGCGCAGGCCTCCAGCGAATCGCCGCGCTCGGCGGCGGCGCCGACCAGTTTTTCGATCAGTACGGTATTGGCGACGCCGCGGCGGCCTGCGGTATAGAGACTGTCCTTCACCGCCACGTCGTCGTCGACCACCACGGTGGTGACTTTAATGCCGCTCTCATGCAGCAGCTCGGTGGCGGTTTCGAAGTTCAGGATGTCGCCGGTGTAGTTTTTGATAATCAGCAGGACGCCTTCGCCGCCGTCAATCTGCATCGCGCATTCGAACATTTTATCCGGCGTCGGCGAGGTGAAGATTTCCCCCGGGCAGGCGCCAGAAAGCATCCCCTGGCCGATATAGCCGCAGTGCATTGGCTCATGGCCGCTGCCGCCGCCGGAGAGGAGGGCGACCTTGCCGGCCACCGGCGCATCGGCGCGGGTGACGTACAGCGGGTCCTGATGCAGGGTCAGCTGCGGGTGGGCTTTAGCCAGCCCCTGTAATTGTTCATTCAGTACATCTTCAACACGGTTAATCAGCTTTTTCATTATTCAGTGCTCCGTTGGAGAAGGTTCGATGCGGCCTCTCTGCTGGCGGAGGCGGTCATCGCGTAGGGGTATCGTCTGACGGTGCAGCGTGCCTGGCGATATGATGATTCTGGCTGAGCGGACGAAAAAAAGAATGCCCCGGCGATCGGGTTTCATTACGAAACATCGCCTGCTTATTTTGTTTCTTTATGGAACGTTTTTGCTGAGAAAACGGTGAAAATGCGAGCTGGCGCGCTTTTTTTCACCTGCTTTAAGCCCCGGTCATCGCAGCCGGCACAGTAGGCGGAAAAAAATTTTTCGCTGATTTTCACGCAGCTGCGCGAGAAAAGCCTGCCGCTAAAGGGGGATGGTAGGGGAATTATGCGGCAGAGGAGCGGATCGGGATCGCAATCCTGACGGAGAACAGGGCTTTTTGTTCCAATATGGAACGTAAAAATTTAACCTGTGTTTCATATCAGAACAAAAAGGCGAAAGATTTTTTTGTTCCCTGCCGGCCCTACAGTGATCGCACTGCTCCGGTACATTCCGTTGAGGCCGCGCTTTACCGGCCGGCGCGGATAACGCCAGGGCTCATCATGTCTACATGCGCACTTATTTGAGGGTGAAAGGAATGCTAAAAGTTATTCAATCTCCAGCCAAATATCTTCAGGGCCCTGATGCTGCTGTTCTGTTCGGTCAATATGCCAAAAACCTGGCGGAGAGCTTCTTCGTCATCGCTGACGACTTCGTGATGAAGCTGGCGGGGGAGAAAGTGGTGAATGGCCTGCAGAGTCACGATATTCGCTGCCATGCGGAACGGTTTAACGGTGAATGCAGCCATGCGGAAATTAACCGCCTGATGGCGATTTTGCAAAAACAGGGCTGCCGCGGCGTGGTCGGCATCGGCGGCGGTAAGACCCTCGATACCGCGAAGGCGATCGGGTACTACCAGAAGCTGCCGGTGGTGGTGATCCCGACCATCGCTTCGACCGATGCGCCGACCAGCGCGCTGTCGGTAATCTACACCGAAGCGGGCGAGTTTGAAGAGTATCTGATCTATCCGAAAAACCCGGATATGGTGGTGATGGACACGGCGATTATCGCCAAAGCGCCGGTACGCCTGCTGGTCTCCGGCATGGGCGATGCGCTCTCCACCTGGTTCGAGGCTAAAGCCTGCTACGATGCGCGCGCCACCAGCATGGCCGGGGGACAGTCCACCGAGGCGGCGCTGAGCCTGGCCCGCCTGTGCTATGATACGCTGCTGGCGGAGGGCGAAAAGGCCCGTCTGGCGGCGCAGGCCGGGGTGGTGACCGAAGCGCTGGAGCGCATCATCGAGGCGAACACCTACCTCAGCGGCATTGGCTTTGAAAGTAGCGGCCTGGCCGCCGCCCACGCGATCCACAACGGTTTCACCATTCTGGAAGAGTGTCACCACCTGTATCACGGCGAGAAAGTGGCCTTCGGCACCCTGGCGCAGCTGGTGCTGCAGAACAGCCCGATGGACGAGATTGAAACCGTGCTGGGCTTCTGCCAGCGCGTCGGCCTGCCGGTGACCCTCGCGCAGATGGGCGTCAAAGAGGGGATCGACGCGAAAATCGCCGCGGTGGCGAAAGCCACCTGCGCGGAAGGGGAGACCATCCACAATATGCCGTTCGCGGTGACCCCGGAAAGCGTGCACGCCGCTATCCTCACCGCCGATCTGTTAGGCCAGCAGTGGCTGGCGCGTTAATTCGCGGTGGCTAAACCGCTGGCGCCGGTCAGCGGTTTTTCTTTCTCCCCTCTGGCAGTGGCTGCCGGAGGGGTTCTCTATGGTAAAACGCGGAAAACAGTATGACTGTTCAGACTCAGGATACCGGGAAGGCGGTCTCTGCCGTTATCGCCCAGTCATGGCATCGCTGCAGCAAGTTTATGCAGCGTGAAACCTGGCAAACGCCGCACCAGGCCCAGGGCCTGACTTTTGACTCTATCTGTCGGCGTAAAACCGCGCTGCTGACCATCGGTCAGGCGGCGCTGGAGGACGCCTGGGAGTTTATGGACGGTCGCCCCTGCGCGCTGTTTATTCTTGATGAGACCGCCTGCATCCTGAGCCGCTGCGGCGAACCGCAAACGCTGGCGCAGTTGGCTGACCTGGGATTTCGCGACGGCAGCTACTGCGCGGAGAGCATTATCGGCACCTGCGCGCTGTCGCTGGCCGCGATGCAGGGGCAGCCGATCAACACCGCCGGCGATCGGCATTTTAAGCAGGCCCTGCAGCCATGGAGCTTTTGTTCGACGCCGGTGTTCGATAACCACGGGCGCCTGTTCGGCTCTATCTCGCTTTGCTGTCTGGTGGAGCACCAGTCCAGCGCCGACCTTTCCCTGACGCTGGCCATCGCCCGCGAGGTGGGCAATTCCCTGCTCACCGACAGCCTGCTGGCGGAATCCAACCGCCACCTTAATCAGATGTACGGCCTGCTGGAGAGTATGGACGACGGGGTGATGGCGTGGAACGAACAGGGGGTGCTGCAATTTCTCAATGTTCAGGCGGCGAGTCTGCTGCATCTTGATGCCCAGGCCAGCCAGGGGAAAAATATCGCCGATCTGGTGACCCTTCCGGCGCTGCTGCGCCGGGCCATCAAACACGCCCGCGGCCTGAATCACGTTGAAGTTACCTTTGAAAGCCAGCACCAGTTTATCGACGCGGTGATCACCTTAAAACCGATCGTCGAGGCGCAAGGCAACAGCTTTATTCTGCTGCTGCACCCGGTGGAGCAGATGCGGCAGCTGATGACCAGCCAGCTGGGCAAAGTCAGCCACACCTTTGAGCAGATGTCAGCCGACGATCCGGAAACCCGGCGGCTGATCCACTTTGGCCGCCAGGCGGCGCGCGGCGGCTTCCCGGTGCTGCTGTGCGGTGAAGAAGGGGTGGGGAAAGAGCTGCTGAGCCAGGCCATCCACAATGAAAGCGAGCGGGCGGGCGGCCCCTACATCGCCGTCAACTGCCAGCTGTATGCCGACAGCGTGCTGGGCCAGGACTTTATGGGCAGCGCCCCCACTGACGATGAAAATGGCCGCCTGAGCCGCCTTGAGCTGGCCAATGGCGGCACCCTGTTTCTGGAAAAAATTGAGTATTTGGCGCCGGAGCTGCAGTCGGCCCTGCTGCAGGTGATTAAGCAGGGAGTGCTTACCCGCCTCGACGCCCGCCGCCTGATCCCGGTGGATGTGAAGGTGATCGCCACCACCACCGTCGATCTGGCCAACCTGGTGGAACAGAACCGCTTTAGCCGCCAGCTGTACTATGCGCTGCACTCCTTCGAGATTGTCATCCCCCCGCTGCGCGCCCGGCGCAACAGCATCCCGTCGCTGGTGCATAACCGGCTGAAGAGCCTGGAGAAGCGTTTCTCTTCGCGGCTGAAAGTGGACGATGACGCGCTGGCCCAACTGGTGGCCTACTCGTGGCCGGGAAATGATTTTGAGCTTAACAGCGTGATAGAGAACATTGCCATCAGCAGCGACAACGGCCACATTCGGCTAAGCAACCTGCCGGAATATCTCTTTTCCGATCGGCCGGGGGGCGATAGCGGCTCATCGCTGCTGCCGGCCAGCCTGACCTTTAGCGCCATCGAAAAAGAGGCCATCATTCACGCTGCCCGGGTGACCAGCGGGCGGGTGCAGGAGATGTCGCAACTGCTGAATATTGGCCGCACCACCCTGTGGCGCAAAATGAAGCAGTACGATATCGACGCCAGCCAGTTCAAGCGCAAGCATCAGGCCTAGCCTCCTCGATACGCGCCATGAAGAACAGGGCGTCCGACAGACGATTGCTGTAGCGTTTGAGCGCGTCGCGCAGTGGGCCAAATTGGCCATCCTCTGCCGTGCGAATGCGCTAGCGATGAGTGTGACGGGGCCCGCCGCATAACGGCGGGTAACGAGGTTAATTTTCCCCGGCGAGCGCCGGGGGAAGGCTTATTTTTTAATAACCGAGTTGAGGTCGCCGAGTTTAGCGGCGGGGTTCTTATGGCACTGCTGCAGCATTTTCGGCACCGAGACGGTCTCGACTTCATGCCAGTCGACATAGTCCCCGCCGCTGAAGTCGGTGTTGCGATTCACTACCCAGAAGGCCACCGGGGTCATGCTTTTCGGGTTCATATCCATAAATTCCTGACAGGTCATATTCTGCGGTGTGGTTTCCAGAACCGCGAACGCCGGGCTGGTCATCAGACAGAATGTGGTGGCCGCTACGGTCAGTACGAGTGCTTTAGGCAAATTCATTTTCTTCTCCAGTGACAAAATACGGCTTAAGCCCGAGCATGCTTCATCTTATTTCTCAGGACCAGAAAGCCGATGGCGCTAAATATCATTTCAACGCCGATAAATGCGGTAATAAATAACCAGCTTTGCTGCGGGTTCATTGCCAGCCACAGGCAGGCGATAATTAAATCCAGCAGGCCGATAAAAATATTCCAGCCAGCGCCGCTTTGTTTTCGGGTTTTACATCCGCTGACGATGCGGGAAATACCGCCGAGAACAAATAAAAAGCCGAATAAAAAGGCCAGACTGCTCATGCCGTTGAGGGGATTGACGACAAAACTCAGGCCGAGCACGATCCAGGCGATGGCGAAGATCAGCGCCACCAGGCGTGATTTCCAGTGCTGCTGACGGAAAACAATCAGGCTGTATAGTGAATAGAAGCCGCAGATCATGAACAACATGCCGGTCACCGTGGCGAGATACCAGCCGGCGACCAATGGCCAGGCCAGACAACAGGCTCCGCAGATAAACAGCAGGGCGGCCATCATGCCGGCATGCCGTTTATATCGAATGAAGACGCGTGGGCTAAACGCATTTAAGGTGTAATGGCTAAACATAAACATAATTGCTCCGCAGATCCGGTTGGCGGCCTGACGCTGAATAAAATACGTTATGATTTATTCAGCGGGCCAAAAGAAATGTCTGAGGAAAATAGTAGGCCGTGCCATCGCCAGGCGTAAATAAGAGTGCTGAGGTCACTTTATACGCCTTGTCTGACAGCTGTCAGACAAGGCCCGCAATATCGATCCCGGGCTCTGATTCTCAATAACCACGATATTTTTTAAGCTGGCTGCGTTTGGTGATGCTTACCGATTTTAATCAGGAGTTAACGATGAAAAAAGTCATTCTGGCGAGCCTGCTGGCAACCATGATGGGTACCTCTCCGGTGTGGGCAGCAGATAACGCGACGGCAGCGCCTGCCGCGGCAGCCACAGCGCAGGTGCAGAAAGAAGCCGCCGATGTGTTACAGGTGGCGGTTCAGGGCGCGAACGCGATGCGCGACGTCCAGTTCGCCCGTCTGGCGCTGTTTCACGGCCAGCCGGAGAGCGCCAAAAAACTGACAGACGACGCCGCCGCGCTGCTGGCCGCCGATGACGCCAGCTGGGCGAAGTTCGTGAAAACCGACGCGACAGCCAAAATGATCGCCGATCGCTATGTGGTGATCAATGCGACCATCGCCTTGTCTGAAGACTATGTGGCCACCCCGGAAAAAGAGAGTGCCATTAAATCTGCCAACGAAAAACTGGCGAAAGGCGATCAGAAAGGGGCTATCGATACCCTGCGCCTGGCCGGTATTGGCGTGATTGAGAACCAGTATCTGATGCCGCTTAACCAGACCCGTAAGGCGGTGGCGCAGGCGCAAAAACTGCTGAAAGCCGGGAAGTATTACGAAGCGAATCTGGTGCTGAAAGGCGCTGAAGAGGGCATCGTGGTGGACAGCGAGATGCTGGTGGCGGGTAACTGATCCTCGTTCCACCCTGAGAGAGCGCAGAGGAAGAGACTGACAAGGATGTCCCCTTAACGGTCGGGCAGCGGACTGCCCGACCGGAACGGCTAGCGGCCGATGAGGGCGTCGATTTCGCCATCGATCTCGCACAGGATGCCGGTGATGTGCTGTACCACCTCCAGACAGCTTGCCGGCGTCAGCGAATCAGGTCGCTTAGCCTCAAAAGGGGCGCACAGTTGTTGTAGCGCAGTAATCCCCAGGATTTGTGCTGAACCGTGCAGACGGTGCAGCGCCCGCAGAAAGGTCTGCGGTTCATGCCGGGCGATAGCCTGTCCGGCGGCCTGTAAATCTGTGGCCGACGCATCGCGGAACGTCTCCAGCATCTCAGCCATCAGCGCCTGGTCTCCCCCCGTATTTTCGGTCAGCACGCTGAGCTTCAGATGCCGGGCGGCGTTAGGTGATGCGTGGCCCACCGCTAAGCGGCTGAGCTCATGGCTCAGCGTCTGAACCGACACTGGCTTAAACAGACACATATTCATGCCGCTGGCCAGACATGCCTCCCGCGACTGCGGCAGCGCGCTGGCGGTCACTCCCCAAATCACCAGGCTCGGGTAGCGTCGGCGTAACGACGCCGCCAGCGCCAGGCCATCTTTCTTCGGCATATTGAGGTCCGTGATCAGCAGATCGTAATGTTTGCCGGCGAGCTTATTCTCCGCTTCTTCACCGTCGCAAGCTTCATCGACACTGTAGCCGATAGTGTTGAGCTGGCGTTTGAGCAACAGCCGGTTGGTGGGGTGGTCGTCCGCTATCAATATCGACAGCCCGGGCAGGGCCTGCGGCCTGGCGGGCAACGCCTGTGGCGCGTGAATCGCGCAGCGACTCACCCTGGCCGGCAGCGTGATGGTGAAAGTGGTCCCCACACCCGGACGGCTGACCATCTCCAGCCGGCCCTGCATCAGCGTAACCAGCTCCTGGCAAATGACCAGCCCCAGCCCGGAGCCGGTCTGCTGGCGTCCCTGGCGCGCCTGGGCATAGCGATGAAAGAGGGTGGCCTGCTCAGCTTCACTGATCCCGCAGCCGCTGTCGCTAACGATGAGGGTCAGCTCTCCCTGTGTCTCATCCGCCTGCGCCAGCCGGCAGGAGATCTGAATCGCGCCCTCGGCGGTAAACTTCAGCGCATTGCCGATGAGATTATTGAGAATTTGCCGCAGCGCCTGAGGGTCGACCCACAGCGCGATCCCCTCCTGCAGAGGGAGATGGCAATGCAGCGCGATCCCCTTCTGCTGCGCCAGCGCGCCGAAGGTGTGGCACTGCTGCGACACCACCTGCGCCACATCGCTCCACTGTGGGGTGATCTGGTATTTTCCCGACTCAATCTTGTCGATATCGAGAATATTGCCGATAAGTCCCAGCAGGGTTTGCGCCGTCGACCCCGCCAGCTCGATCGCCTCTTTACGCTGACCGACGTTCAGCTCCGGTTTCGCCAGCAGTTCCAGAAAGCCGACGATGGCGCTCACCGGCGTGCGCAGCTCGTGGCTCATGCTGGCCAGAAAGCGACTCTTGGCTTTTGTCGCTTGAATCGCTTTGTCTTTTTCCCGCTCCAGCGCGCAGGAGAGGGCTTCCTTCTGCGCCAGCTCCTCTTCCAGCCGCTGCTGAGAGTCTTTACGTTTGCGCACTTCCCGGCACAGGGAGAGTCCCCACCCGAGGCTGATGGCGATCAGCACCAGCGCGAAGGCGATCAGCTGGTAAAACTGGCGGCTGTACTGGCTCCAGTTCTCTATTTGCTGGCTGGAAATTTTCGACCATTTCTCGGTCATCTGCAGAATATCCCGCGGCGGAATGGCCTGCAGCGCTTTGCTGAGGATGGCGGCCAGCACCGGCTCATCGCGCGGGATCGCCAGCCGAATGGCGGCGACCGGGAGTCCGTCGATGCGGGCGTAGTGCAGACCCTGTGGATAATAGTGGTCGATCATATAGCGGGCGGAAAGCTCCGACGCTACCGCGGCATCCACCTCGCCTTCCTCCACCATCTTCATCGCGACGCCAACGTTATCCGTCTCCACCCAGTCAACCTGTGGAAAGCGCGCTTTCAGGTCGTGGGCGGCGATTGGCCCCACTGGCAGGGCGATCCGCGCCGGGCGGGCCAGCAGATGTGGGTCGGGGGCGCTGCCGCGGGCGACCAGCACAAAAGCCACGTTAATCAGCGGGTCGCTGAGGGTGACGAAGGCCTGCGGCTGTGGGGTCAGGGTCGCGGCGGGCATGATCGCCCAGTCCTCTTTTTCCATCCGCTTTGCCAGATCCTGACGGTTGCGCACCAGGATGGGGTCAAACTGCAGCCCGGTCTGTAGCGAGAAAATATTCAGCATATCGGCCATAATGCCGCGCAGCTCGTCCTCGTCATCCACCAGAGTAAAAGGCGGAAAGTAGGGGTTGACCAGCAGGCGGACGCGACGATGCTTCTGTAGCCAGCGCTGCTCTTCGGCGCTAAAGGATAGAGACGTATTGAGAAATGACAGATCGCCGCGGTTGAGCCAGTTTTGCATGATCCGCATCGCGGTATCGCTGTCGATAGCGTGGATAAAACGGTCAAGGAGCTGGTGCAGCGCCGGTCGATCCTCGCGGGTGACAAAGCGGTTGTGCTGCTCCTGCTGACGAAAATAGTGCGCGATGACCAGCGATTGCGAGAAATATTTCGAGATGCAGTGGCCGGTGGTGATGTTATTGCCGATGAAATACTGATTCTCGCCGCTGACCACCGAGGCGAGAGCCTGATAGTCGCTATCGTAAAGGGTGATTTTGGCGTTGGGAAACGCCTGCTGAATGATATCGAAAAAGGCGCAATCGCGGGTGCAGGCCAGCGTGACGCGGCGGTCGGTGGTCAGCGGCGGCAGGGGGGATTTTAGCGAGGTGACCAGCGTCGGCCAGGTTTTGATCAGCGGTGCGGTGTGCGTCAGTCCCGGGGCGAGCGCATCCCGGTGCGCCACCTGAGTGAGCAGGGTATCCACCTGGCGGTCGGCCAGGGCGGCCAGCGCCTGCTGCTCGGTGTCATATTGGCGGATAACCACCTTCAACCCGAGGCTGTGCGCCATTAGCGCCAGATAGTCGGCGTTAATTCCCTGATAGCTCTCCTCGTCACTGTCGTAGACGATAGGCGTCATCTCAGGCAGCCAGGTGCCGACGGTCAGCGTCGGCCGGGCGGCCAGCCAGACCTTTTCCGTATCGTTAAGCGGAATGTCGATTGCCGCAATGTGGGCATGGCTTTTCAGCTCCAGTTGCTTCATGGCAAACGCGGCGGGGGAGTGGCTTAGCGCCAGTCCGACAATCAGGGATAAAATAAGACGAACGACCATGGCATCACCCTATTTTATTGCGTTGCGCAAAGTCATAAAGCTCAAGCAGGGAGCTGCAGCCTAATTTATCCATCAGACGGACCTTATAGGTGCTGACCGTCTTATTGCTGATATTCATTTTGCTGCCGATGGTGGTGTAGTCGACGCCGCTGAGGATATAGCGAAAGACTTTCATCTCCTGCGTTGACAGCGTATCCAGCCGGTCCTGATCGGTGATGCCGTGGGTGCAGAAGCGCTCCAGTGAAAAGGGGAAATAGCTGTAGCCATTATTGGCCGCCTCGATCGCGGCGAGGATATTATTCATTCCCTCTTTTTTACTCACAAAACCATTGGCCCCGCAGTCGGCGCTGCGTTTGCCGTAGAACCGTTCATTTTTGGCGGAAATGACGATAATTTTTCCCTGGTAGCGGCGTTTGCGCAGCTGCTCAAGAACGTCGATGCCGCTGAGCTCCGGAATATCGACGTCGACGATCAGCAGGTCAGGCTGCATGGTTTCGGCGGTCTGTACCGCATGGGCGCCGCTGTCGAGTTCCGCTGCGACGGTAATGCCGTTGCTGTCGAGAAGGTTGCGAATGGCGATACGTGCCAATGGATGATCGTCAATGATTATCGCATTCATGGGGGCGTAAATCCTGATATGAAAAAAGAGGGCGATGCCTGATGCAGGTGCGGCGGGGGTTATTTTTATCGGTGCCGTAATAAGGCGCAATTGTAACACAAATCGTTTTCGGCCGGGAAAATATTGTGGATGTGTGCCTGCCGAATATATTTGCATATCGGGATGACAGCTGTAGGAAAAGGCGTTCGCTTGCTTCAGCGCTGTCTGCTGTTAAAAAAAATGCAAACGATTAATCTGCGCTTTTTAAGGTGAGGTGCCGGGAATATCGTCCGGTGACAGCTGGCAGGTAAAATAATAACAATGGTAAAAGCAAAGCGCCCCCTCTGGCGAAAATGGGCTTGGAAACGTCTGATGGCAGGAATAATCGTCCTGGCAATAAGTAACGCCGCGGTGGGAAAGGACGTGACGACCACTGAGGCGCGGACGCGCGATATGATGCGCTGTCAGGATTATCTGCAGCTGGATCCGCGCACCTGGACGCCGATGGTGATCTGGCTGATGAACGATCCTTTTTCCCTGCAGCCGCCGGAGTGGACCGACTTCCATGAAGCCGAGCTGGTGCTGACGCCGATCCTCACCGAAATCTGCCGTCAGGAGCCAGATGCCTGGCTGACTTCGCTGCGGGAACGGCTCAATTCTTATCAGCAGGTGCGGTCGCTGAACTAAGCGACCGCGGTAAAGCGGCAGAAAAAGTGACTAAACGTGCAGTTAGCGGCCAATTTCTGCGCCGAAGATCAGCAGCGGCCCGCTTTTTTCGACAGGGCGTCGCAGGTTTTGCTCGCTGGCGTCGGGTTGGCGCCGGCACAGATGGCATCCGAGACGGTGCTACTGCCGCCCAGCGGGATCAGTCCATACAGTTTCGGCTCGGCGGCTTTAGTCACATAGCAGCGATGGCGGGTGTTGCCGATGGTCGCCACAAAGTTGGTTTTCACATCCTGCTGCTTCGCATCGGAAATGGTCACCTGCGAAACATCGACATTAAAGGCAAAAGCGGCGGCTTCTTTCATTTCGCTTTCCGTCGCCATCGGTGGTTTAGCTACGCAACCCGTTAATAACAGTGCCAGACAGGTACTGACTGATATATCCCGTATTTTCATATTTTCATCCTTTTGTGTGAGTCAGCGGGTTGTATATATGAGCGACGGGAGGGGGGCGTTGATTTTGATCAGCTGGTACAGGGAAGGGGTATTTTTCGGAAATTGGCCTGAATTGTTAAAGTTATCGTGAGCAGTATGAATTCCAGCGTTGCGGGAATGAAAGGTGTTTTATGCCGACCTTGCGTAGTAAGACAGAGTAAACAGGAACGCGGCAATGATGGACTGGCTTCGGGAGGTGGGCAACGCAGATGGCCTGCGCAAACTTTTGCCAGGATAGAGCACTGTCTATCTTAGCGTAAGCGTAAATTTTCCTTTCGCGATAACGGATTTTTTATCCTCTTAGCGGAATGGCAAGAAAATGCTGACCACGCGCATTGCTCAACGGCTTATGTTGCCATTTTATCGCTATTCTAAAATTTAGAAACAAAAAAGCCACTCTTTCGAGTGGCCTAACTGTATGTATTTACTGCTAAAATTTGGTGGCCCCTGTTGGGTTTGAACCAACGACCAAGCGATTATGAGTCGCCTGCTCTAACCACTGAGCTAAGGGGCCGTGGCGAGGGATTATAAAGTAACTGACGGTTGCAATCCAGCGTAAAGCGCGCAGCTGCTGTTTTTATAAACAATGCATTTTCAATCCTTTATAATCATGTTTTAGCCATACAGCCGGAGAAAACATGATTAGCGATATCCTTGCGCCGGGCCTGCGCGTTGTCTTTTGCGGTATCAACCCGGGGAAGTCTTCCGCCCATACCGGCTTTCATTTTGCCCATCCTGGCAACCGCTTCTGGAAGGTCATCCATCAGGCCGGCTTTACCGATCGGCAGCTCAGGCCGGAAGAGGAGCTGCAGCTGCTGGATACGCGCTGCGGCATCACCATGCTGGTTGAGCGTCCGACGGTGCAGGCCAGCGAGGTCGCCCTGCAGGAGCTGCGCAGCGGCGGCCGTGAGCTGGTGAAGAAGATTGAGGAGTATCAGCCGCAGGCGCTGGCGGTGCTCGGCAAGCAGGCCTTCGAGCTGGCCTTTAACCAGCGCGGGGCGAAGTGGGGGAAACAGGCGATGACCATTGGCACGACCCAGGTGTGGGTGCTGCCCAATCCCAGCGGTTTAAACCGGGCGACGCTCGATAAGCTGGTGGCGGCCTATCGTGAACTGGATGATGCCCTGGCGACCCGCGGTCAGTAGCGGAGAGCGGCGGCTTTCCCCGAGCGGCCAGCGAAACGCCATAAAAAAAGCTCCCCGCAGGGAGCTTTTTAACCGGCTGTGGACGCTGTCCCGCGACGATTAATCGTCGAGGAAGCTACGTAGCACTTCAGAACGGCTCGGGTGGCGCAGTTTACGCAGCGCCTTCGCTTCGATCTGACGGATACGTTCGCGAGTAACGTCGAACTGTTTACCCACTTCTTCCAGCGTGTGGTCGGTGTTCATGTCGATACCGAAACGCATACGCAGGACTTTCGCTTCACGAGCGGTAAGGCCGGCCAGCACGTCGTGCGTTGCCGCACGCAGGCTCTCGGTGGTCGCGGAATCCAGCGGCAGCTCGAGGGTGGTATCCTCGATGAAATCCCCCAGATGCGAATCTTCATCGTCGCCGATCGGCGTTTCCATGGAGATAGGCTCTTTGGCGATCTTCAGCACTTTACGGATTTTGTCTTCCGGCATCAGCATGCGCTCAGCCAGCTCTTCCGGGGTCGGTTCACGGCCCATCTCCTGCAGCATCTGACGGGAGATACGGTTGAGCTTGTTGATGGTCTCAATCATATGCACCGGAATACGGATGGTGCGCGCCTGATCCGCGATGGAGCGGGTGATCGCCTGACGGATCCACCAGGTAGCGTAGGTCGAGAACTTGTAGCCGCGACGGTATTCGAACTTATCCACCGCTTTCATCAGACCGATGTTGCCTTCCTGAATCAGGTCGAGGAACTGCAGACCGCGGTTGGTGTATTTCTTGGCGATCGAGATAACCAGACGCAGGTTCGCTTCCACCATCTCTTTCTTCGCACGGCGGGCTTTCGCTTCACCGATGGACATGCGACGGTTGATATCCTTCACCTGCTCGATGGTCAGGCCGGTCTCTTCTTCGATCTGCTGCAGCTTCTGCAGGCCGCGCTGCACGTCTTCTTTCACTTCCAGCAGCTTCTCGGACCACGGCTTGTTCATCGCCACCGCGGCGTTGAACCAGGTTTCGCTGGTTTCGTTGCCGGTGAACAGGGTGATGAAGTTTTTCTTCGGCATTTTGCACTGCTCAACGCACAGCTTCATGATGATACGTTCCTGAGTACGAACGCGATCCATCATGCTACGCATGCTGTTGACCAGGTAATCGAACTGCTTCGGCACTAGGCGGAACTGCTTGAAGACTTCAGACAGCTTCAGGATCTCTTCCTGGGCGGCGGCATGGCTACGACCTTTGGCTTTGATAGTGTCGCGCGTCAGCTCGTACTGGGTACGCAGCTCGGCGAACTTCTCACGGGCCAGCTCAGGGTCGATGCTGTTGTCGTCATCGCTGTTGTCGTCGGCGTCTTCATCTTCGTCTTCGTCTTCGTCGTCATCCATCTCTTCCTGAGACAGCTCGGAGCCAACGTGGGTGGCGGTCGGCGCCATATCTTCTTCGGCGTTCGGATCGACGAAACCGGTGATCAGATCGGACAGACGGGCTTCTTCCGCTTCCACGCGGTCGTACTGCTCAAGCAGGTAGGTGATCGCTTCCGGGTATTCGGCAACGGAGCACTGCACCTGGTTGATGCCGTCTTCAATGCGTTTGGCGATGTCGATTTCGCCTTCACGGGTCAGCAGCTCTACGGTACCCATTTCACGCATGTACATGCGCACCGGGTCGGTCGTACGCCCGATTTCGGATTCCACGCTGGAGAGCACCTGCGCGGCGGCTTCGGCAGCATCTTCATCCGCGGTGTTTTCGGCAAGCATCAGATCATCGGCATCCGGTGCTTCTTCCATCACCTGAATGCCCATGTCGTTGATCATTTGGATGATGTCTTCGATCTGATCGGAATCGACGATATCTTCCGGCAGATGGTCATTGACCTCGGCATAGGTCAGATAGCCTTGCTCCTTACCACGTTGGACAAGAAGCTTCAGCTGTGACTGCGGGTTTTGCTCCATAAGACGGTATCCACACTTAATTCGTTTGATTGGTGTCGGCAGGCGGGCTGTCGACATTTAAAGCGAGGGCGTACTTATATTATTGCCGCTGCGCCTCTGCGCGGCTGTCGGGGGCTTCCCGATCGATACTCGGCACTTAAGCCGTTAAATACGGTGTCCTTCACGTCGCTCTGCGTTCTGCTGCTGCATCAATGCAACGTGAATGACTGAGTCTGTCATTTATTTCTTCGCCAGCTCCTGGCTGATGGTCCAGAGCTCCCGGCGTTCCTCACTGCTTAAACCGTGTGTGCGATCGCGAGCAATCAACTCTTCCTGTCGCAGTTCCAGCAGTGAATCAAACATATGGTTGAGCGAGTCGGTGAAGGTTTGTTCAGCGATATCTTTATCTGCTATATCGTCCCACATCGACAGTTTTTCAAGGGTTGCGGCCTCTTTTGTGCCGCGATATTGCTCTAAAAGTTGCCCGGTTGTCAGACCAGGCTGCGCCAGACAGCTCTTCACCAGCTCGCCGAACAGGCTCAGCCCCGGCATTTTGCGCGAGTCCAGCCCCTCCAGCGGTGGGACTAACGGCGCCAGATCCGGGTTTTGCACCAGCAGTCCTATCAGTATACGCATGGTCGTGCGTTTTAGCTGTGGTGCGGGGCGCGGGGCGCCATTTTCCGCCTGTTTTGGCATTAAACGTTCAAGCTGGGCGTCATCTAAAATGCCCAGCTTGTTGCCCAGCTCCTGACGCAAATAGATGCGCAGGGTTTCGCCCGGCACCTGGGTTATCAGCGGCAGCGCCAGCGTGCTCAGCTGCGCGCGCCCGTCCGGCGTGCTCAGGTCGACCTGCGGCAGCAGGCTGTTAAACAAGAACGTGGAGAGCGGCTGAGCCTGCTCCATCCGCGCCTCGAACGCCGCTTTGCCCTCTTTACGCACCAGCGTATCCGGGTCTTCGCCGTCAGGCAGAAACATAAAGCGCAGCTGGCGACCATCGGTCATGTACGGCAGCGCCGTCTCCAGCGC
This sequence comes from Klebsiella sp. 2-CIP_Kleb., assembly GCF_050378715.1. Classification (NCBI taxonomy): domain Bacteria; kingdom Pseudomonadati; phylum Pseudomonadota; class Gammaproteobacteria; order Enterobacterales; family Enterobacteriaceae; genus Klebsiella; species Klebsiella sp. 2-CIP_Kleb. Next base: position 109,121 of record NZ_JBNRLG010000007.1, on the reverse strand, counting down.
GCGCCAGGCGGCATCGCGGCCGGCCCGGTCGCCGTCGTAGCAGCAGATGACGTTATTGGTCACCCGGAACAGCAGCTGGATATGATCGGCCGTGGTCGAGGTTCCCAGCGAGGCGACAGCATAATTGATGTCGTACTGCGCCAGCGCCACGACGTCCATATAGCCTTCGACAACCAGCAAACGCGGTGGTTCGGGGTTGTCCTGCTGCGCTTCATACAGGCCATATAGCTGACGGCCTTTATGGAATATGTCGGTTTCCGGGGAGTTGAGATACTTCGGCAGGGCATCGCCCAGCACCCGTCCGCCAAACCCAATCACCCGGCCTCGCTTATCGCGGATGGGGAACATCACCCGTTCGCGGAAGCGGTCGTAACTGCGTCCCTGATCGTTGGTGACCAGCATGCCGGCATCAATAAGCGACTGGCGGTTTTCCTGATTGCCGCCAAAACGTTTTAAAACGTTATCCCAACCTGGGGGAGCATAGCCGATGGCAAAGCGCGTAATCACCTCGCTGCTTAACCCCCGTTTTGCCAGGTACTGGCGCGCAGGGTCGGCGGCGGGCTGCATCAGAGACTGTTGATAAAACGTATTCAGACCATCCAGTAACTGGTAGAGGTTCTGCCGTTGATGGCGCTCTATCTGGCTGGGTCCGTTGCCTGCTTCATAAGGCACTTCGAGGTTGTGCATGGCGGCCAGCTCTTCGACCGTTTCCACGAACTCGAGCTTGTCGTAGTTCATCAGGAAATCGATAGCATTGCCGTGCGCCCCGCAGCCGAAGCAGTGGTAAAACTGTTTTTCACCGTTGACGGTGAAAGAGGGGGTTTTTTCGTTATGGAACGGACAGCACGCGTGAAAATTTTTGCCCTGCTTTTTCAGCTTTACCCGCGCATCGATCAGATCGACGATGTCGGTTCTGGCAAGCAGATCGCTAATAAATACACGTGGAATTCGTCCAGCCATAAGCCCCGTTATTTCTGATGACTATAAACGAAAATAAGCCGCGCATTCCTTTCGGAAGCACGGCCTTACAACTACAACTCGGTCTGAATTGAGAGCGTCGCTCTCAACAGATTAGTACAGACGAGTACGGCGTGCGTTTTCGCGGGCCAGTTTCTTCGCGTGACGTTTCACTGCAGAAGCTTTAGCGCGCTTACGTTCGGTAGTCGGTTTTTCATAGAACTCACGACGACGAACTTCCGCCAGAACACCTGCTTTTTCGCAGGAACGCTTGAAGCGACGCAGAGCTACGTCGAACGGCTCGTTTTCACGTACTTTAATTACCGGCATGTGCCTCTCACCTTTGATTAATTCGGTTTGCCGCTGGCCGCAATGCCAGCTTATTTCAAAATGGTGCGGAATTTTACTGCAACTACTGCTGCTTTGTAAAGCACCTGCGCCTTTTTTGAAAGGGACTTTTATAAGGGTGAGGAGTATACACGAAGAGAACACCAGGGGTGAGCAAAGTTTTACATCGCCGGTCATTGGACCTACACTGCGCGGTATTGAAGCGAGGTAAAACAACTCATGCGTGTACTGGGCATTGAAACATCCTGCGATGAAACCGGCATCGCGATTTATGACGACCAGCAAGGTCTGTTAGCCAACCAATTGTATAGTCAGGTGAAACTGCATGCGGACTACGGCGGCGTGGTGCCGGAGCTGGCATCGCGCGACCACGTGCGCAAAACGGTGCCGCTGATCCAGGCGGCGCTGAAAGAGGCCGGCCTGACGGCGAAAGATATCGACGCCGTCGCCTATACGGCGGGTCCTGGCCTGGTCGGCGCGCTGCTGGTCGGGGCGACCGTTGGCCGGTCGCTGGCCTTTGCCTGGAACGTGCCGGCGATCCCGGTACACCATATGGAAGGGCACCTGCTGGCGCCGATGCTGGAAGATAACCCGCCGGCGTTCCCGTTCGTCGCGCTGCTGGTTTCCGGCGGCCATACGCAGCTGATCAGCGTCACCGGTATCGGCCAGTACGAACTGCTGGGCGAGTCGATTGACGATGCGGCGGGCGAAGCCTTTGATAAAACCGCGAAACTGCTGGGGCTGGATTATCCCGGCGGGCCGATGCTGTCGAAAATGGCGTCCCAGGGTACTGAAGGCCGCTTCGTCTTCCCGCGTCCGATGACCGACCGTCCGGGGCTGGACTTCAGCTTCTCCGGACTGAAGACCTTCGCCGCCAACACCATTCGCAGCAACGGCGACGATGAACAAACCCGCGCCGACATCGCCCGCGCGTTTGAGGATGCGGTTGTCGATACGCTGATGATTAAATGTCGCCGCGCGCTGGAGCAAACCGGCTTTAAGCGTCTGGTGATGGCGGGAGGCGTGAGCGCCAACCGCACCCTGCGGGCGAAGCTGGCGGAGATGATGCAAAAACGCGGCGGTGAGGTATTCTACGCCCGCCCTGAGTTCTGTACCGATAACGGCGCGATGATCGCCTACGCCGGCATGGTGCGTCTGCAAACCGGCGCCAAAGCTGAGCTCGGCGTGACGGTCCGCCCGCGCTGGCCGCTGGCCGAACTACCTGCCGCCTAAAGCGTCCTGAAACAGGCCGACGTCACGTCGGCCTGCCTACCTGCCTACCTGCCTACCTGACTACTCCATACTTTTACACAGTGAGCAGATGGCACCCTGATGCTTATGTGAATGCATCACGTCCGGGCGCTCGTACTCTTCCTCACAGCTAACGCATTGATACACGGTGGTCGAGGCGTTCCCCGCCGCGTCATAGCGCGGTTCGGCGATCCCGTCATCCACCTGCTTAATATAGTAGCGCCCGCGGGTGAGGATCCCCATCAGCGGGGTCATGAAAAAGGCGACGACCAGCGCGATCAGCGGTGAGAACGGCGCCAGCGTCGTCCCCAGCAGGCCGAAGAAAGCGCAGATCGACAGCCCGGCGGCCAGGCCAAAGGAAACCACGCCCACCGGGTTAACGTTGTAGATCATGCCGCGACGATATTCCGGCTGCGCCGGGGCCAGCTTGAGCAAGCCTTTATTAAAGGTGATGTCGGTCGCCACCACCACGACCCAGGCGATAGCGAAGTTGGAGTAAAAGCCGAGGATCCACGACAGGGCGCTGAACATATCGCCTTCCATCAGCGCCAGGGCAATCGCCAGATTGACCACCACAAAAATAATCCGCCCCGGATAGCGTTTGGTGGTGCGGGTCCAGGCGCTGGTCCACGCCAACGAGCCGGAGTAGGCATTGGTGACGTTAATTTTGATCTGCGAGATCACCACCAGCACCACCGCCAGCGTCAGGGCCAGCCAGCCGGGCACCAGATTATCGAAGACGCTGACGAACTGCTGCACCGGTTCGGTATTGTGCACCGCCGGAAAACGGGTCAATAGATAGAAGCCGAGGAAGGCGCCGATGATCTGTTTGATCGCGCCTAACACCACCCAGCCCGGGCCTGCGGAAAAGACCGCCAGCCACCAGCTTTTACGGTTCTCCGCGGTTTTAGGCGGCATAAAGCGCAGGTAATCAATTTGCTCGCCAATTTGCATGATCAGCGACAGGCATACCCCGGCGCCGAGCATGATGGCGGTGATGTCCACCGTCGACGCGCTGTTTTTACCAGCGAAATGCAGGAAGCCGTCCACCAGCTGCGGATCTTTGACAATCAGCCACACCACCGGCACCACCATCAGCACCAGCCACAGTGGAGTGGTCCATACCTGCAGGCGGGTCAGGGCTTTCATGCCATAGACCACCAGCGGGAGCACCATCAGGGTGGCGATCAGATACCCCATCCACAGCGGTATCCCGAGGCCCACCAGCAGCCCCTGGGCCATGATCGAGCCTTCGAGGGCGAAGAAGATAAAGGTGAAGCCGGCAAAAATAATGCTGGTGATCACCGAGCCGAAATAGCCGAAGCCGGCGCTGCGGGTGATCAGGTCAAGGTCAATGTTGTAGCGCGCGGCAGTGATCGCCAGCGGAATGCCGGTGAGGAAGATCACCAGCGCCGCCACCAGGATCGAATAGATGGCGTTGCTGGTGCCCCAGGCCATACCGATGCTGGCGCCGATGGAAAAGTCCGCCAGATAGGCGATGCCGCCCAGCGCCGTGACCGCGACGACGCCCGGTCCCCAGCGGCGGAAGCTCAGCGGGGCGTAACGTAAGGTGTAATCTTCTAAGGTTTCCCGGGAGCCGGAAGTCCGCGCTGTCGCGGGTAATTCAGGGTTGAGATCCAGTGATGACATAGTCATTCCTTAATGGTTAGGCATGACTTGAATTAGCAAACCTTATGCCATATTGCAGGGCAGGCGTGGCGGGGAGGGGAGCGCAGGGTGATAGAAGAGAGAGCAGGGGGTGCACCATCCGGACGCGTCTGCGCCCGGCTGGTGCAACAGGCCTATTTGCCGAGCATGCCTTTGTCTTCGAGGAAGGCGATAATGGTGCTAAGGCCGTCTCCCTGCTTCAGATTGGTGAAGGTCCACGGGCGATCGCCGCGCATACGCTGGGTATCGCTTGCCATCACCTCCAGCGAAGCGCCGACATAGGGGGCAAGGTCGGTTTTATTGATCACCAGAAAATCGGATTTGGTGATCCCCGGCCCGCCTTTGCGCGGGATCTTCTCCCCTTCGGCCACGTCAATGACGTAGATGGTCAGATCCGCCAGCTCCGGGCTGAAGGTGGCGCTCAGGTTATCGCCGCCGCTTTCCACAAAGATAAGGTCGAGGTTACCGAACTTTTCACTCAGCGCTTCCACGGCGGCGAGGTTCATCGAGGCATCTTCGCGGATCGCTGTGTGCGGGCAGCCGCCGGTTTCTACACCGACAATGCGTTCAGGGGCCAGCGCGCCCGCTTCGGTGAGGATGCGCTGATCTTCTTTGGTATAGATGTCGTTAGTGACCACCGCCAGCTGCCAGGTATCGCGCATCGCTTTGCACAGCGCTTCCAGCAGGGCGGTTTTACCAGAGCCGACCGGGCCGCCGACGCCGACGCGCAGCGGGTGTTTATAAGAATTCATGGCTTCTCCTAGGAACGGAATAATCGGGAGTATTGGGTTTCATGCCGGGCAGAGGCGATGGCGGCGAGCGGCGTGGCCGATCCGATATCGCCGTCCGGCGCGGCCAGTGCGCGGGGCATCGCCGCTGCATAGTGGTCGCAAAGACGTAAAATGAGCTGCTGGGCGGCCTGCTGGCCGAAGGGCACCAGCTTGACGCCGGCCATTACGGCGCTCTCAATCCAGCTGTAGCCCAGGCTTAAGGCCATCTCGGGCAGCGCGATGCGCCAGCGCACGCCGAGCCAGGCCATCCCGGCGAGCTGGCTTTGCTGGCACAGCGTGCGCCACGGCGGCGGACAGTCCGGCTGCCAGTCGCCCAGCAGGCGGGCAAACGCCGCGCCGCGGTTGCGCTCTTCCTCCCGCAGTTCACGGGTCTCCCGGCAGGCCAGCAGATAAGCCGTCCAGCGCCGGGCCGCGGCGATATCGCCTTGGTCGCAGGCGCGGTACAGGCGGGCGAACAGCGGCAGGTCAACGGTAAAAAAGCCTTCCGTCATCTGCCGTCGCTGCCAGCGCTCGAAGGCCGCGACGTCCGGCACCCAGCCGGCTTCCACAGCCCACTCCAGCCCCTGGGACCAGCTGTAACCTCCTACCGGCAGGTTGCTGCTGGCCAGCTGCATCAGCCGCAGGCGTTGTTCCGCTGTCGACATGCTAGTGGCTGTGAGCGTGGTGGTCATGATGAGCATGATGATGACCGTGGCTTTCGCTGGCGTAAGCGCCGGCTTCCGGCTCGAACGGCAGCTGGCCAAAGGTCACCGTCAGGCCGAACTGGCGCAGCATATCGTCCAGCACGTGATCGTGATGGTAGCGCAGCTCGCCTGGCATAATCTGCAGCGGTACGTGACGGTTGCCGAGGTGATAGCAGGCCTTCGCCAGCATAAACGGGTCGTCGCAGCGCACCACCGACACCCCTTCATCAGCGGCAATCACCTGCACAAATTCGGTGCCGTCTTCGTTACTCAGCACATCGCCGCCGCGCAGCAGCAGGCCGCGGGGCAGCAGCAGACCGGCTTCCCGGCCATCGTTGAGGGTGACTTTTACCCGGCTTTTGACGCGAACATCAATCGGCAGCGTAACGCTGGCGGTCGCGGCGGCGGGGGTCTCCAGACGTTGAGTTAAATAAAGCATCCGCACTCCTTAAAACAGAAAATAACGTTGCGCCATCGGCAGAACCTCTGCCGGCTCGCTGGTGATGAGTTCGCCATCCACCCGCACCTCATAGGTCTGCGCGTCGACGGTGATGTTAGGCTGCAGGCTGTTGTGCACCATGTCGGCTTTCTGCACCGTGCGGCAGCCTTTCACCACGGCAATCGCGCTGCGCAGGTTCAGCCGCTCGGCTACGCCATGGTCCGCCGCTGCCTGCGACAGGAAGGTGAGGCGGCAGTGATGGCGGGCGCTGCCCAGCGCGCCAAACATCGGACGGTAGTGTACCGGCTGCGGGGTCGGAATAGAGGCATTAATATCGCCCATCGGCGCGATGGCGATCATGCCGCCCTTGATCACGGTGGCCGGTTTCACGCCGAAGAAGGCAGGCGACCAGACCACCAGGTCCGCCAGCTTACCCACCTCAATGGAGCCGACTTCGTGCGCGATGCCGTGGGTCAGCGCCGGGTTGATGGTGTATTTGGCGATGTAGCGCTTCACGCGGAAGTTGTCGTTATCCCCGGTCTCCTCCGCCAGCGCGCCGCGCTGCACCTTCATGCGGTGCGCCACCTGCCAGGTGCGGAGAACCACTTCTCCGACGCGGCCCATGGCCTGCGAATCGGAGGAGGTGAGCGAGAAGGCGCCAAGGTCGTGCAGCACGTCTTCTGCGGCGATGGTTTCCCGGCGAATGCGCGACTCGGCAAAGGCCACGTCCTCGGCAATGTCCGGGTCCAGATGGTGGCAGACCATCAGCATATCGAGATGTTCGTCGATGGTGTTGAGGGTGTAGGGCAGCGTTGGGTTGGTGGAGGACGGCAAAATGTTCGGGTGGGCGCAGGCGGTGATGATGTCCGGCGCATGGCCGCCGCCTGCTCCTTCGGTATGGAAGGTGTGAATGGTGCGCCCGCCGATGGCGGCAAGGGTATCTTCCACAAAACCGGACTCATTGAGGGTGTCGCTGTGCAGGGCGACCTGAATATCCATCTCATCGGCGACGGTTAATGCGCAGTCGATCGCCGCCGGGGTGGCGCCCCAGTCCTCATGGATCTTCAGGCCAATAACGCCCGCCGCCACCTGCTCGCGTAGAGCGTCCGGCTGAGAAACGTTGCCCTTGCCCAACAGGCCGACATTAACCGGCAGGCTGTCGGCCGCCTGCAGCATGCGTGAGATATACCAAGGCCCCGGGGTGCAGGTGGTGGCATGGGTACCCGCCGCCGGGCCGGTGCCGCCGCCGACCATGGTGGTCACGCCGGAGACCAGCGCCTCTTCCGCCTGCTGCGGACAGATCCAGTGAATATGGGTATCGATCCCGCCGGCGGTGACGATTTTTCCTTCGGCGGCAATCACTTCCGTCGCGGCGCCGATGGGGATGGTGACGTTGGGCTGGATGTCGGGGTTGCCGGCTTTGCCGATGGCGAAGATCCGGCCGTCCTTCACGCCGATATCGGCCTTAACGATGCCCCAGTGATCGACGATCAGCGCGTTGGTGAGCACCAGGTCAACACAGTCGGCGGCCAGCATCTGTCCCTGGCCCATCCCGTCGCGGATCACTTTGCCGCCGCCGAATTTGACCTCTTCCCCGTAGGTGGTCAAATCGTCCTCCACCTCGATCCACAGCTCGGTATCGGCCAGGCGCACCTTATCGCCGACGGTGGGGCCGAACATGTCGGCATAGGCCTGGCGTGAAATATTACTCATCGTTTGCCTCCAGTGGGCCCATGACTTCGCCGCGGAAGCCGAAGACGGCGCGGTGACCGGCGAAGGCCACCAGCTCAATCTCGCGTTTCTGGCCAGGTTCAAAGCGTACCGCCGTGCCGGCCGGGATATTCAGGCGATAGCCGGTGGCCTGCTGACGGTCGAACTTCAGCGCCGGGTTGACCTCGGCGAAATGGTAGTGCGAACCGACCTGAATCGGACGATCGCCGTGGTTTTCAACGACCACGCGACAGGTCGCCCGGCCGGTGTTGAGGGCTATCTGGCCGGGCTTAACGTGATATTCACCAGGGATCATGGCGCTGCCTCAGATAATCGGGTTGTGAACGGTGACCAGCTTCGAGCCGTCCGGGAAGGTGGCTTCGACCTGGATATCCGGGATCATTTCCGGGACGCCTTCCATCACCTGCTCGCGGGTCAGGACGTGACGACCTTCCTCCATCAGCGAGGCCACGCTTTTGCCGTCGCGGGCGCCTTCCATAATAAAGGCGCTGATCAGGGCCACGGATTCCGGATAGTTGAGCTTCAGGCCGCGGGCCAGGCGGCGTTCCGCCACCAGCGCGGCGGTAAACAGCAACAGCTTGTCTTTTTCTCGGGGGGTCAGTTCCATAACGTTCTCTTAAGTCAGCCAGATTCGGGGGAGTACGGGGGACTTGCCGGTGAGATGAGGACGCAGAAACTGCCAGACGTCGCGCATCACCTGCTGGCAAATCAGATTATCGTCACTGAGGAAGCGCACCGTCAGCAGGCGGTCGGTCAGGCTGGCGCCGGCGTAGAGGTCGAGCGGCGCCAGCGCGTCGCGCACCCCGTCGAGCAGGGCATCGGTTGCCGGATAGCACAGCAGCGTGCCGACCCAGGGACGTCCAGCGATGCTGGAGAGCTCTCCCTCCTGCAGGTGCAGGCGCTCGACCAGCAGCGGCTCATCGTCCACCCATACCTCCAGCCGGTTGCTGAGGGTGCCGTGGCTGAAGGTTTCGCCGATCACCGGGCGGCCAAGGCAGAGCAGATCCCAGGCCAGCAGGGTGCTGGAGGCACACAGGTGAAAGGTGGTGGACAGTCGGGCGTTCGCCCCGGGAAAGAAGATGGCATCCTGCGGGAGCCACTCCAGGGTCGCCTGCGGGGCGAGGGTCAACTGCTGGCGCAAAAGCGCTTGCGCGCCGCTGCTGCGGTAAAACTTGCTGGCGCCAGGCATGGTTATCAGGGTATGGCAGCCGGGATCAAGGTGGGCGCTAATCGTCAGTTCATCACCGCCGACGATGCCGCCGGGGGGGTGAAGCAGATAGAGGTGACAGGTCTCTTCTTCCGGGTAAAACGGGCGCTGGACGGTCAGCGGGCCGACGTGTTGGGCGCTGGCGAGAACGGTCTTGCCGCCGGCCTGCTGAAAGCGCAGATCCAGCGTGGCCTGCCAGCCTTTTTTGAGTGGTGGTAACACGGTGCCGTGCAATGTTGCGCCCCTGCAAAATCAAGATAAAACAGCAGCAATGAGTATTGATCGGCGGGAGATTATCCCGGTCATACGAAACGCTTATGTCATCTGTTACCCGCAGCGTCGCATTGGGCGCAAGGGGAAAGCGGCATAACCGCTCCGGATTATTCACCCGGATAATCATTGCCGTCAATATCCTGATCCGCTGCCTGGCCGCGGCGGAAAAGGTGCCAGCGGGGGGAACGCCGCGCCGCTGGTCGCTGGCGTGATTTTTGCTGTGGGTCACCGCTAACGCATTGTTACAAAAGAGGGATGTGGTGAAGATCGCCAATCATGACGACGTAAGGCGAAAAGGCGGGTGAGACAGGTAAATAGAAGCGGGGATCCCTCCGGCTGGCGGGGCCGGGAGGGGAGATTACTTCTCTTCTGGCGTTTTTTTCTTCTTCACACGCGTCCAGATTTTGCTCTCCTGGCGGCGCCACAGACGCTGAATGTTGTCGTGATGGCGCAGGAGGATCAGGCAGGAGAGCATCGACACCGGGAAGGTGTACTGCGGTTTAAACCACCAGACGTAGAACGGAGCGATCAGCGCGCTGACGATAGCGCCAAGGGAAGAGTAACCGCTGAGCAGGATGGTCAGCAGCCAGGTCCCGGCCATCACGCCGGTCAGGTCGAGGCCGATGGGGGCGATAGCGCCGAAGGCCGTGGCGACGCCTTTACCGCCGCGGAAATGAAAGAAAACTGGCCAGATATGGCCCACGCAGGCGGCAATCGCCACTAAACCCAGCCAGAACGGCGTCAGGCCCAGCGCCCAGGCGCCCCATACCGGCAGCATGCCCTTCAGCACATCAAAAATAAGTACCGCTACGGCCGCCCCTTTTCCGCCAATTCGTAGTACGTTAGTGGCCCCGGGGTTGCCTGAGCCGCTGTCGCGTGGGTCGGGCAGGCCAGCAAGGCGACATACCAGAATGGCGCTGGAAATGGAGCCGCAGAGGTAGGCGAGGAGTACCAGTCCAGGCGCGATTGCACTCATAACGCTGTTCCGTTTTGAAAATGTCGTTGTATTCTCTGCATCTGTGGATAATACGCATAATTCGCCGGAAGTGGTATCCGGTTTAGCTAAAAAGCAGGCAGGGCGTGATGGATATTGTATTTATAGAGCAACTTTCGGTAATCACCACCATTGGTGTTTATGACTGGGAACAAACCATTGAGCAGAAGCTGGTGTTCGATATCGAAATTGCATGGGATAACCGCAAGGCGGCCGCCAGCGATGATGTCAGCGATTGCCTCAGCTATGCTGATATCAGCGAGCGCGTCATCGCGCATGTTGAGGGGGGAAAATTCGCGTTAGTGGAGCGGGTGGCGGAAGAGGTGGCCGACCTGCTGCTGGAGACATTCCAGTCGCCATGGGTGCGCATTAAAGTCAGCAAACCTGGCGCCGTGGCTCGCGCGGCAAACGTCGGGGTGATTATTGAACGTGGCCTTAATCTGAAACAAAACTTTTCAGGTCATACTTGTTAAACAAATTGCGTTTATACCGGTCATAGCATCCGGTCATCAGGCAATTTTACTGGCGATCTTCTACCAGAACGGCAGGCGAATCCTTGTGTACGCCGTGTATGCTGCGGATTGCGCGCCCTCTGGCAGTCGGGTTGTGCCTGTTGAACGATACCGTGTTCCTGGTTTTTTTCATTTTACTTTTTTAAAGGGTTTAATTGGATGAGCGATATACACTCGCTGCTGGTGGCGGCAATATTGGGTGTGGTTGAGGGGTTGACAGAGTTTTTACCTGTTTCCAGTACCGGTCATATGATTATTGTTGGTCACCTGCTGGGGTTTGAAGGTGATACGGCAAATACCTTTGAAGTGGTTATTCAGCTAGGCTCGATACTCGCCGTGGTGGTCATGTTCTGGCGTCGCCTGTTCGGCCTGATCGGCATCCATTTCGGCAGGCCGCCGGAGCACGAAGGTAAAGGCAGCGGTCGCTTGTCGCTTATCCATATCCTTCTCGGCATGATCCCCGCGGTGGTGATGGGGCTTATTTTCCACGACACCATTAAATCTTTGTTTAACCCGGTAAACGTGATGTACGCCCTGATTGTCGGCGGTGTGCTGTTAATTGCGGCGGAAGTGCTGAAGCCGAAACAGCCGCGCGCGGTCGGGATTGACGATATGACCTATCGTCAGGCGTTCGTTATCGGCTGCTTCCAGTGCCTGGCGCTGTGGCCGGGCTTCTCCCGCTCAGGGGCGACCATCTCCGGCGGCATGCTGATGGGCGTCAGCCGCTACGCGGCGTCGGAATTCTCATTCCTGCTGGCGGTACCGATGATGATGGGCGCCACGGTGCTGGACGTCTACAAGAGCATCGGCTTCCTCAACATGGGCGATGTCCCGATGTTTGCCGTCGGCTTCGTGATGGCGTTTATCGTGGCGCTGATTGCGATTAAAACCTTCCTGCAGCTGATCAAACGGATCTCGTTCATTCCGTTCGCTATCTACCGCTTTATCGTCGCGGCAGCGGTTTACGTGGTCTTCTTCTAAGGCCTGCGCCCTCAGCCTTGCGGCTGGGGGCAACGCTGTTCCTTCCACTGCGCCACCGCCGCAATTCTCCGCCGCGTCAGCTCCTCGCGAATTTCCGCCCCTTTAAACCCCGCCGCCACCACCTCTTTGGTGGAGACCGACCTCGCCACTTCCCAGGCCTCTAATAGCAGGCGCCCCTGCGGATAATCGCTAGCCTCGAAACCGGTGCGCCCGCGAACGTCGGCTTCGCTGGTGAGGGCGATCTGCTGCACGCGCTGTGGTTTACGCCAGGCGTCAATGCTGTCGAAGAGTTTGACGAGGGTTTTCGGCTGCAGGATCGGCAGGGTGTGGATCAGATCATGATACTCCGCCACCAGTTTCGCGAGATCGCGGATATCGTTCGGCACCCGCAGACGCGCGCAGAGCTGTTCCACCAGCTTGACTCCCGCCGGGCCATGGCCGTGGTGACGCGGCCAGAGCGCTTTCGGCGTCAGCCCTTTGCCGAGGTCATGGCATAGGGTGGCGAAGCGCACATCGACGTCCGGCGACAGCATCGCGGCCATCGTGACGGTCATCAGGGTGTGCAGGCCGGTGTCGATTTCCGGGTGCCATTTGGCTGGGGCCGGCACACCGTACAGGGCGTCAATCTCCGGGAACAGCACCTTGAGGGCCTGGCAGTCGCGCAGCGTCTGAAAAAAGACCTGCGGGTTGCGGGTGGTCAACGCGCTTTCCGTCTCTTTCCACACCCGCTCCGGCGTTAAATGGGCCAGTTCGCCGGCCTCAACCATGGCGGCCATCAGGGTCTGGGTCTCTTCGGCAATGCGAAAACCGAGATGGGCATAGCGGGCGGCAAAGCGCGCCACGCGCAGCACGCGCAGCGGATCTTCGCTAAAGGCGGGGGAGACATGGCGCAGCAGACGCTGGCGGAGATCGTTTTGTCCGCCGTAGGGGTCGATAATTGCGCCGTCGGCGTCCTGGGCGAGGGCGTTGACCGTCAGGTCACGGCGCAGCAGATCCGCTTCGAGGGTGACGTCCGGGGCGGCATAGCAGGTAAAACCGGTATAGCCTGCGCCGGATTTGCGCTCGGTGCGGGCCAGGGCATACTCTTCCCGGCTTTGCGGATGAAGGAACACGGGAAAGTCGCGGCCTACCTGCTGATAGCCCGCGTCAAGCATCTGTTGCGGGGTGGCGCCCACCACCACCCAGTCTCGGTCTTTGACCGGCAGTCCTAACAGCGCGTCGCGCACCGCACCGCCGACCAGATAACTCTTCACGCCTGATTCTCCCGTATCTGTTTTTTGCAAGATGATACGTAAGTCTGGCAGAGAAGACGAATTAGTTCATCCACCGGTCTTTACGTTTGCGGCTTGGCACCAGATGCGGCAGCACCAGACCCAGCAGCAGACCGACGCCCAACACGCCGCCGCCGTACATAAACCACTGCATGATAATGGTGCGCTGTTTGTCATCAAGCTGCAGATTCGCCGCATTCACCTTCTTCTGCGCGACAACCAGCTCATTTTTCAACTTTTGGTTCTCGTCTTTCAGCGCGTTGATCACGCTGTCGCTGCCGGCGACTTTCTTCTGCATATCCGCCGTGCGCTGGTTCCAGGTGGCGTCGATATTATTCAGCTTATCGGTCAGCGTTTTGACCTGGTTTTCCAGATCCGGGACGCGGGTGCGCAGGCTGGGCTCGTTGCTCAGCTCTTTCAGCGGGATCCAGGCAGTACGCCCATTGGCGTCGCGGATCTGCGCGTAACTGGTGCTGTCGTTGGTTTGCAGCACCGCCACTTCTTCCCCGGCGTTGATGGTGCCGACCAGACGATAATTATCGCCCGGGCCGCTGCGAACCCAGGTGTTCAGCTCATCGGAAACGTAGCGCTTTTCTTCTGCGTGAACCGCCGTGGCGGCGCTAAGCGCGAGCAAAGTAAAAGTAATCAGGCGTAATTTTGGCATCAGGTCATCGTTTGGTCATAAAAAGTGGAACGATAGTAGAGGCATCGCCAGAGCGACGCAAAGTTTTCCGCCACAATCGGAATCATCCAGGAGGTGGCCCGGCAAAAAGCGCGTTGCATGGCGATTCGCCGCAAAATACTATCTACTGACAAAAAATATCGTCGTAAGTTCGCCGCAATTTGTCGGCGCAGCACAGAAGCGGAAGAATTCAGTCATGGCTCAAGAAATCGAACTTAAGTTTATCGTCGCTCAGGATGGGGTAGAGACGCTGCGCGAGCAGCTCAATGCGCTCGAGGCGAAACATACGCCCGCGGGCCAGTTGCTGAACATTTATTACGAAACCGCCGATAACTGGCTGCGTCGTCACGACATGGGGCTGCGCATCCGCGGCGATCAGGGGCGTTATGAAATGACGCTGAAAATCGCCGGTCGGGTGGTGGGCGGCCTGCACCAGCGCCCGGAATACAATATTCCCCTGGATAAACCGGAGCTGGCGCTTGAGCGCCTGCCGGCGGAGGTTTGGCCGCAAGGGGAACTTCCGACCGCGCTGGCGGAGCATGTCCAGCCGCTGTTCAGCACCGATTTTGCCCGTGAACGCTGGGTGATCCAGGAAGGAAAGAGTGAGATTGAGATTGCCCTCGATCGCGGCGAAGTGAAGGCGGGCGAGCATCAGGAGCCGATCTGCGAGCTGGAGCTGGAGTTGCTCGCCGGGGAGACCGCCGATCTGCTGCGCTTCGCGCAGCGTTTGCTGGAGAGCGGCGTCCTGCGTCAGGGGAGCCTGAGCAAAGCCGCGCGCGGGTATCATCTGGCGCAAGGCAACAATGAGCGCCCGGTGGCCCGGCTGGCGGTGCTGCCGGTGGCGGCGAAGGCCAGCGTGGAGCAGGGGCTGGAGGCGGCGCTGGAGAGCGCCCTGGCGCACTGGCTGTATCACGATGAGGTCTGGCTGCGCGGCAACGCGAAAGCTAAAGCGGAAATCCTGCTGGCGTTGGCCCGCGTGCGCCATGCCCTCGTGCTGTTCGGCGGCATCGTGCCGCGGAAGGCGACCACCCACCTCCGCGCCTTGCTGAACGACGCCGAAGCCGCGCTGCTGGCCGCGGACACCGCCGAGGAGGCGTTATTCCGCACCGAGGTCGTCGCCGCCAAACTGGCGCTGACCGAATGGCTGGTCCAGCGCGGCTGGCGTCCGTTCCTCAACGAGGCGGGAGAGAAAAAAATAGCCGGATCGTTCAAACGGTTTGCCGATATTAACCTCTCGCGGGTGGCGGCCGAGCTGCGCAGCGCCGTGCAGCATCTGGCGGTTGAAGATGCCGCCGACCAGTTGCCGAAGCTGTCCCGCGATATCGACAGCGTCCAGCTGCTGGCGGGCGCCTATGGCGACGCCGTCGCGCCGTGGCTGGAGAACTGGCAGGAGCTTCAGCGTGCGATAGAGCATGACGACCGCAGCGTCTTTGAATATTTCCGTCGCCAGGCGCTGGCTGCCGAGCCGTTCTGGCTGCATAGTGGAAAACGATAATTACAGGCCAGGGAGCCCCTATGATGCCGCTTTCTTCGCAGTTACAGCAGCACTGGCAGACGGTCGCTGACCGCCTGCCAGCGGATTTTCCCGTCGCCGAACTGAGCCCGCAGGCCCGGTCGGTGATGGCGTTCAGTGATTTTGTCGAACAGAGTGTGATCGCCCAGCCAGGCTGGCTGAACGAGCTTGCGGACTCCTCGCCGGAGGCGGAAGAGTGGCGGCATTACGAGACCTGGCTGCAGGATCGCCTGCAAGCGGTGGCTGACGAAGCGGGGTTGATGCGAGAGCTGCGTCTTTTCCGCCGCCAGATGATGGTCCGCATTGCCTGGGCGCAGGCGCTGTCGCTGGTAAGCGAAGAAGAGACGCTGCAGCAGCTGAGCGTCCTGGCAGAGACCCTGATTGTCGCCGCTCGCGACTGGCTGTATGCCGCCTGCTGTAAGGAGTGGGGAACGCCCTGCAACGCCGAGGGTCAGCCGCAGCCGCTGCTGATCCTCGGGATGGGAAAGCTGGGCGGCGGCGAGCTGAACTTCTCTTCCGATATCGATCTGATTTTTGCCTGGCCTGAGCATGGCGCCACCCGTGGCGGCCGCCGCGAGCTGGATAACGCCCAGTTCTTTACCCGCCTGGGGCAGCGGCTGATCAAGGCGCTCGACCAGCCGACGCAGGACGGCTTTGTCTATCGGGTGGACATGCGCCTGCGACCGTTTGGCGACAGCGGGCCGCTGGTGCTCAGCTTTGCGGCGCTGGAGGATTATTACCAGGAGCAGGGCCGGGACTGGGAACGCTACGCGATGGTGAAAGCGCGGATCATGGGCGATAACGACGACGCCTACGCCAGCGAGCTGCGCGCGATGCTTCGCCCCTTCGTCTTCCGCCGCTATATCGACTTCAGCGTGATCCAGTCGCTGCGTAACATGAAAGGGATGATCGCTCGCGAAGTGCGGCGTCGCGGGCTGAAAGACAACATCAAGCTCGGCGCCGGCGGGATCCGTGAAATTGAATTTATCGTGCAGGTCTTTCAACTGATCCGCGGCGGTCGCGAACCTGCGCTGCAGCAGCGGGCGCTGCTGCCGACGCTGGCGGCGATTGATGAGCTGCATCTGCTGCCGGAAGGCGACGCGGCGCTGCTGCGCGCGGCCTATCTGTTCCTGCGCCGGCTGGAAAATCTGTTGCAGAGCATCAACGATGAGCAGACCCAGACTCTGCCGCAAGATGAACTGAACCGCGCCAGGCTGGCGTGGGGGATGCATACTGACGACTGGGAGACGCTGAGCGCGCAGCTGGCGAGCCATATGGCCAGCGTGCGGCGGGTGTTTAATGAGCTGATCGGCGATGATGAGGCTCAGTCGCCGGATGAGCAGCTCGCCGAGTACTGGCGCGAGCTGTGGCAGGATGCGCTGGAAGAAGATGACGCCAGCCCGGCGCTGGCGCATTTAAACGACGCCGACCGCCGCAGCGTGCTGGCGCTGATTGCCGATTTCCGTAAAGAGCTGGATCGGCGCACCATCGGCCCGCGCGGCCGCCAGGTGCTGGATCAACTGATGCCGCATCTGCTGAGCGAAATCTGCTCGCGCGCCGATGCGCCGCTGCCTCTGGCGCGGATCACGCCGCTGTTGACCGGGATCGTCACTCGCACCACCTATCTTGAACTGCTGAGCGAATTCCCCGGCGCGCTGAAGCACCTGATTACGCTCTGCGCCGCGTCGCCGATGGTCGCCAGCCAGCTGGCGCGCCACCCGCTGCTGCTTGATGAGCTGCTGGATCCCAACACCCTCTATCAGCCGACGGCGACCGATGCCTATCGCGATGAGCTGCGTCAGTATCTGCTGCGGGTGCCGGAAGAGGATGAAGAGCAGCAGCTGGAGGCATTGCGCCAGTTCAAGCAGGCGCAGCAGCTGCATATCGCCGCGGCGGATATCGCTGGCACGCTACCGGTGATGAAGGTTAGCGATCACTTAACCTGGCTTGCCGAAGCCATCCTCGACGCGGTGGTGCAGCAGGCATGGGGACAGATGGTGGCCCGCTACGGCCAGCCGACCCATCTGCACGATCGCCAGGGGCGCGGCTTCGCCGTCGTCGGCTACGGCAAGCTCGGCGGCTGGGAGCTGGGCTACAGTTCCGATCTCGACCTGGTGTTCCTCCATGACTGCCCGCCGGAGGTGATGACCGACGGCGAGCGGGAGATCGACGGCCGTCAGTTCTACCTGCGGCTGGCTCAGCGGATCATGCATCTGTTCAGCACCCGCACTTCGTCCGGTATTCTCTACGAAGTTGACGCCCGGCTGCGCCCTTCCGGCGCGGCGGGGATGCTGGTCACCACCGCCGACGCGTTTGCCGACTATCAGCAGAACGAAGCCTGGACATGGGAGCATCAGGCGCTGGTGCGCGCTCGCGTGGTCTATGGCGACCCGGCGCTGCAGGCGCGATTTGACGCCATTCGGCGCGATATTCTGACCACCGTGCGGGATGGCGCGACCCTGCAGACCGAGGTTCGCGAGATGCGCGAGAAGATGCGTGCCCACCTTGGCAACAAACATGCCGATCGTTTTGATATCAAAGCCGATGCCGGTGGGATCACGGATATTGAATTTATTACCCAGTATCTGGTCCTACGCTATGCCAGCGACAAGCCAAAGCTGACCCGCTGGTCTGATAACGTGCGTATTCTCGAGCTGCTGGCGCAGAACGACATCATGGACGAGGAGGAAGCGCGAGCTTTAACGCACGCGTACACCACCTTGCGTGATGCGCTCCATCACCTGGCCCTGCAGGAGCTGCCGGGACACGTGGCGCTGGAGGCATTCAGCCGGGAGCGTGAGCAGGTCAGCGCCAGCTGGCAGAAGTGGCTGATGGCTTAACTATAAAATCGGGTGTGCTATTATCGCGCGCAAAGTTTGCGTCTCGCAGGAGAGAGTCATGAAAGTAACGCTGCCGGAGTTTGAACGTGCAGGAGTGTTGGTGGTGGGTGATGTGATGCTGGACCGCTACTGGTACGGCCCCACCAGTCGTATTTCCCCGGAAGCCCCGGTGCCGGTGGTGAAGGTGGAAAATATCGAAGAACGTCCTGGCGGCGCGGCAAACGTAGCGATGAACATCGCCTCCCTGGGGGCAACGTCGCGCCTGGTGGGATTGACCGGGATTGATGACGCCGCTCGCGCGCTGAGCCAGGCGCTGGCCAACGTCAATGTGAAGTGCGACTTCGTCTCCGTCCCGACTCACCCGACCATCACCAAGCTGCGGGTGCTGTCGCGCAACCAGCAGCTGATCCGCCTCGACTTTGAGGAGGGCTTCTCCGGCGTTGATCCGCAGCCGATGCACGAGCGCATTCAGCAGGCGCTGGGCGCCATTGGCGCGCTGGTTCTCTCGGATTACGCCAAAGGGGCGCTGACCAGCGTCCAGACGATGATCAAGCTCGCCCGTGAAGCAGGCGTGCCGGTGCTGATCGATCCGAAAGGTACCGATTTCGAACGCTATCGCGGCGCAACGCTGCTCACCCCGAACCTCTCTGAGTTTGAAGCGGTGGTGGGCAAGTGCCAGGATGAAGCGGAGATCGTTGAGCGCGGCATGAAGCTTATCGCCGAATTCGAACTGTCAGCGCTGCTGGTGACGCGCTCTGAGCAGGGGATGACGCTGCTGCAGCCGGGGCGTCCGCCGCTGCATATGCCGACCCAGGCTCAGGAAGTGTACGATGTCACCGGCGCCGGCGACACGGTGATTGGCGTGCTGGCGGCGACCCTGGCCTCCGGCAACACCCTGGAAGAGGCCTGCTATTTCGCTAACGCCGCGGCGGGCGTGGTGGTCGGTAAGCTGGGTACATCCACCGTTTCCCCTGTCGAGCTGGAAAACGCGGTCCGCGGCCGGGCTGAGACCGGCTTTGGCGTGATGAGCGAAGAAGAACTCAAACAGGCGGTTGCGGCGGCGCGCAAGCGCGGCGAGAAAGTGGTCATGACCAACGGCGTCTTCGACATTCTGCACGCCGGCCATGTCTCCTATCTGGCGAATGCGCGCAAACTGGGCGACCGTCTGATCGTGGCGGTCAACAGCGATGCCTCCACCAAACGACTGAAAGGCGAAACCCGCCCGGTAAACCCGCTGGAGCAGCGGATGATCGTGCTGGGGGCGCTGGAGGCGGTCGACTGGGTGGTCTCCTTCGAAGAAGATACACCGCAGCGCCTGATTGCCGGGATCCTGCCGGATCTGCTGGTGAAAGGCGGCGACTACAAACCGGAGCAGATCGCCGGCAGTGAAGAGGTCTGGGCGAACGGTGGCGAAGTGCTGGTGCTCAACTTTGAAGATGGTTGCTCAACCACCAACATTATTAAGAAAATACAAAAAGATAGCGAAAAATAACCGTTTCGCTATTCCCCCGCCATAACGGTGCGGCATCACGGCCTGCGATAGCGATATCGCGGGCCGTTTTTATTTAATGATGTGGAAAATGATTTGGCGCAATAAATAATCATATTAAGCGCATTTTTCGTACAAATGGCGTTAAGGTAAGCGTAAATACTGAAGTGAGTAAAAGGCATATGACTGATCAGAACATCCACCGCTGAAGGAGTATGCGCATGAACCATAACGACATGTATTCAATGAAGAATTTTGATTTTTTGGCACGGAGTTTCGCCAGAATGCACGCCCAGGGCCAGCCAGTTGATCTTCAGGCCATTGTCGGCAATATGGATGAAGAACATCGTGAATGGTTTTGCCAGCGCTATGAACTGTACTGTCGTCAGGTGAACAGCCCGGCGGAAGCCGCACACTAAGCCAACGCAAACGGGCCCCTGAGGGCCCGTTTTTTTACTGCTGCTCTTCGCTGCCAGGCGTCGTCGCCGGGCGGTTTTCGAGGTCATTCAGGCGCTGTTCCAGCAGCGCCAGTTTTTCGCGGGTCCGCAGCAGAACCTGAGTCTGCACGTCAAACTCTTCGCGGCTGACCAGGTCCAGACGGGTCAGCTGCGACTGCAGCGCCTGGCGGATTTTCTTTTCAACATCCTCACCCAGATCGCGAAGTCCTTTTGGCATCGACTCATGGACCTGGCGGGCGATTTGTTCAATTTTTTTCGGGTCAATCATGGTGGTTTCCTGCTCGGGTCGGATGATTGATCATTGTAGTGCGAACCAGGCCGCCTATAAACCAGAAATGTTTGAAGCTTATGCATTGCCGAGGATAGTCAATAGCGTTATAGTTATCTCGCTTATTCTCAGGGCGGGGCGAAATTCCCCACCGGCGGTAAATCAACCATGGCGTTGAAAGCCCGCGAGCGCTTCCCGTGACTACGGGAAGGTCAGCAGATCCGGTGTAATTCCGGGGCCGACGGTTAAAGTCCGGATGGGAGAGAGTAACGGCACAGTCGGGCCCAGGCCCGCTCGCGTTGACTTTTGCCGCTAAACCGGCGCTCCTAAGACTGCCCTGATTCTGGTAACCATAATTTTAATGAGGTTTTTTTTACCATGAATCAGACGCTCCTTTCTTCTTTTGGTACCGCTTTTGAACGTGTGGAACACGCTTTGGACGCTCTGCGCGAAGGCCGCGGCGTGATGGTGCTTGACGATGAAGACCGTGAAAACGAAGGCGATATGATCTTCGCCGCCGAAACCATGACCGTAGAGCAGATGGCGCTGACCATTCGTCACGGCAGCGGCAT
Source organism: Klebsiella sp. 2-CIP_Kleb. (assembly GCF_050378715.1). Taxonomy (NCBI): domain Bacteria; kingdom Pseudomonadati; phylum Pseudomonadota; class Gammaproteobacteria; order Enterobacterales; family Enterobacteriaceae; genus Klebsiella; species Klebsiella sp. 2-CIP_Kleb. Next base: position 88,193 of record NZ_JBNRLG010000007.1, on the reverse strand, counting down.
TGTGTGCCTGTGCCTGACCGAAGATCGCCGCAAACAGCTGGATCTGCCGATGATGGTGGAGAACAACACCAGCGCCTACGGCACCGGCTTTACCGTCACCATCGAAGCGGCGGAAGGCGTGACCACCGGCGTTTCCGCTGCTGACCGCGTGACCACCGTCCGCGCGGCGATTGCCGACGGAGCGAAACCTTCCGATCTCAACCGTCCTGGCCACGTTTTCCCGCTGCGGGCGCAGCCGGGCGGCGTACTGACCCGCGGCGGCCACACCGAAGCCACTATTGACCTCGTGACCCTCGCTGGCTTCAAACCGGCAGGCGTGCTGTGCGAGCTGACCAATGACGATGGCACCATGGCGCGCGCGCCGGAGTGCATCGCGTTCGCTCAGCAGCACAATATGGCGGTGGTCACGATTGAAGATCTGGTGGCCTATCGTCGCGAACATGAGCGTAAAGCCAGCTAATCAGCGGCTCACAACCCCAGTGAAAACAGCCCGCTTATTAGTGGGCTGTTTTGTTTCTGTGCCTTAACCGATGCCCATCGTCTGGAGCACCACCAGACTCAGCCCCATCACCGACATCCCGCACAGGACGCCATAGCTCGGGTTGCTTTGCGGATCGATCTCTTTCGCCAGCGGCATCAGTTCATCGACCGACAGCGCCACCATAATCCCGGCGACGGCGGCCATGATTGCGCCCATGACCATCGGCGAGACCAGGCTACCCAGAATCAGCCACGCCAGCACGCCGCCCAAAATCTCCGCCATGCCGGAAAGACCGGCCCAGAGCACCGCCTTACTGCGCGATCCGGTGGCGGCATATACCGGCCCGGCAACGGCCAATCCTTCAGGAATATTGTGCAGGGCGACGGCAAGCGCCACTCCCATGCCAAGCTCGAGGTTGTTGCTGGCCGTGACATAGGTGGCGATCCCTTCCGGAAAGTTATGCAGGCTGATACCCAACGTCAGCAGAATGGCGGTGCGGCGTAAATTGCGCGGGCGCGGCGCGGCAGGGGTCATCAAATCCTGCGGGTGGGCATGCGGCAGCAGGCGATCGAGACCAAAGTAGCCCAGCAGGCCGAAAACAAACATTCCGTAGCCGAGCAGCGGCGACATGTCCTCGGCGGCCAGCGCGGCAGGCAGCATTTCCATCAACGAAATCAACAGCATGATCCCGGCGGCAAAGCCGAGGGAGAAGCCCAGCAGGCGGTTAGAGGGTTTCTGGCCAATCACGCCGAAAATGGCGCCTATAAAGGTTGCGCTACCGGCTAACAGCGTCAATATTAAGGGTGATGACATCGCTTCTCTCCCTGCGAAAATAAGTGCATAGGAGTATATTGCCTGAGGATGCGCGTACGGGACAGCTCCCTTTACCGCGAATTACATTCAAATTTTCTGACGATCATCATCATGGTTATCTGAGTTTATCCTGGCGCAAAAGCGCGTAATGTGAGCACATCACATTGACACCCTAAGGATATCATCATGTCCCGTACCCGAATGCCCGCGTTGTTTCTCGGCCATGGCAGCCCAATGAACGTGCTGGAAGACAACCGCTATACCCGCGCCTGGGCTCACCTGGGCGAAACCCTGCCGCGTCCGAAAGCGATCGTGGTGGTCTCTGCGCACTGGTTCACGCGCGGTACGGGCGTGACGGCGATGGAGGCCCCGAAGACCATTCACGACTTCGGCGGTTTCCCGCAGGCGCTGTATGACACCCATTACCCGGCGCCGGGCTCCCCGGCGCTGGCGCAACGGCTGGTGGAGCTGCTCTCGCCGGTGCCGGTCACTCTCGATAAAGAAGCCTGGGGATTTGACCATGGCTCGTGGGGCGTGCTGATCAAGATGTATCCGCAGGCGGATATCCCGATGGTTCAGCTGAGCATCGACAGCACCAAACCGCCGGCCTGGCATCTCGAAATGGGGCGCAAGCTGGCCTCGCTGCGTGATGAAGGGATTATGCTGGTGGCCAGCGGCAACGTGGTGCACAACCTGCGTACCGCCCGCTGGCATGGCGAGAACACGCCGTATCCGTGGGCGGAGTCCTTCAACAACTACGTGAAGGCGAATCTGCAGTGGCAGGGCCCGGACGATCAGCACCCGCTGGTTAACTACCTGGCACACGAAGGGGGCTCGCTCTCCAACCCAACGGCGGAGCATTTCCTGCCGCTGTTATACGTGCTGGGGGCATGGGATGGCGTTGAGGCGATTTCGACCCCGGTCGATGGCATCGAGATGGGCTCGCTGAGTATGCTGTCGGTGGTGGTTGGCGCCTGATAAAAATTGTGCTCCGGCGGCGGTATCGTCGCCGGAGCGCGGCATTATTCGACGAAAATGTGCGGATAGAAACGCGACAGATCCTGGGTAATCAGCGCCCGGTCTTCACGAATGCCGATCCCGGCGGGCTGATCGTTGATGAGCCAACTGCCAATCAGCGTGTAGCTGTCACCAAACTTCGGCAGCGGGTAAAATTCCTGCACGATAGTGCCTTCTTCCCCATATGGACCTTCCACCGACTCCACCACCTTGCCCTGTTCAACGATCGACACGTTGGCGCCTTCGCGAGAGAAGATCGGCTTAATGACGTACTTCTCCATCTCCGGATGGGCATCTTCGCTGAAGTAAGCCGCCAGCAGATTTGGGTGATTGGGGAACATTTCCCACAGCATCGGCAGCAGCGCTTTGTTGGAGATGATGCTCTTCCACGCCGGCTCCAGCCAGCGAACGCCGGCGTCTTCCAGCTTGGTGGAGAACATCTCCCGCAGCATAAACTCCCACGGATAGAGCTTGAACAGGTTGCCAATCACCTGATCCTGGAGATCGGTAAACTGGCCTTTTTCACCCAGTCCAATATCTTCGATGTAGAGGAATTCCGTCGCCAGCCCCGCCTCGGCGGCGCAGTCCTGCAGATATTGCACGGTGCCGCGATCTTCAACGGTATCGCGGCAGCAGGCCATATGCAGCAGCTGGAAGCCAAACTGCTCGCGCAGCTCACCGAAGCGATCGATCAGCTTCTCCTGCAGGCTATTGAACTGGTCGCTGCCCGCCGGCAGCTTGCCGGCGTTGAGCTGGTCTTCCAGCCAGATCCACTGGAAGAAGGCCGCTTCATACAGCGAGGTCGGCGTGTCGGCATTGTTCTCCAGCAGCTTCGGCTCGCCGACGCCATCCCAGGCCAGGTCGAGACGTGAGTAGAGTGACGGCTGGTTGGTTTTCCACGACTGGCGCACAAAGCCCCAGGTGTGTTTAGGGATGCGGAATTTGGCCATCAGCTCATCGCTGGCGATCACTTTTTCCACCACCTGAAGACACATCTGATGCAGCTCGGCGGTGACCTCCTCCAGCTTTTCCACCTGGGCGAGGCTCAGCTTGTAATAAGCCTCTTCGCTCCAGTAGGGCTCGCCGTACATGGTGTGGAAGTTGAAGCCGTATTCGGTCGCTTTCTCGCGCCAGTCCGGGCGCTCGGTAATGCTGACTCTTTCCATGTTGCTTAGCCGCCCATTGAGCGAGAAGAAGAGGTTGAGCCTGCGGCGCTACGCTGCATAGTCGACTGCTTCGCCACCGACTCGCCGAAGCCCCCGCGGGTGACGGTCGTGGTGGTTGCCGGTTTCGGCGCCATCGCGGTTTTCGGCACGTTCATGGTGCGGCCCGGCTGGGCGGCGCCATAGCTCTTACCGCTGGCGTCAGTGTACTGACCGTAGGCCGGGCTGGCAGGGTTTTTGGAGCTGAACAGCGGCTGCTGTTGCGCCATGCCGCCGCCCATCAGGCGGCCCATCATGTAGCCGGCCATCAGCGGCATCCAGAAGCTGCCGCTGCTTTGCGCCTGGGCCTGGTTTTCCGGGGCGACGCCCGCCTGGGCAGGCGTTTGCTGGCACTGACCTTCGCCAAACTCGGCGACGCAGTCTTCGCGGGTGGCATATTTCGGCGCGGTGCGCTCTGCCTCTTTCACCGCGTTGGTGTAGGCCGTGGTGCATTCGGCTGCTTTGCCCGGGTTGGCGGCGGAGCAGTCATCGGCGTTCTGGTACAGCGAGACCGTTTCGTCGCTTTTTTCACAACCGGCAAGCATAAAGACCGCGGTGACGGCCAGGGCGACCGGCGTCAGGTGGCGTGCGCTCCAGCTTTTGCGGAACGACGAATGATTAATATTTTTTGTCCGTTTCATATTTGTCTTCCAGGACCCAGTGGTATGGCGTGTGTTAACGCTCAGGATAGAGGATGAGTGGTGGAAAATGAAGCGAAGAGGGGCGATAAGCGGGGGATCTTTACGTTGCCTTACGTTTAACGCATCGCCTGTCCGACGGACAGGCGATGCGCGTCACAGTATGAAAATTACTGACGGAACGGATTGCTGCCGCTGCTATGGGTCGTCGTCCGTGCGGACGCCGGCTTCATAGCCGCAGTCGTGTTGCCGTAACCATCGGCAGTGGCATCCTGCTGCGGATTCTCCGGCGCGACGCTGTCGGCAGAGGTCGAGATCGGTTTGCCCAAGGTGTTGTTCAGGGCGATCAGATCCTGCTCGTTCAGCGTACCTAACGCCGACTTGATGTTCAGCTCGTTGATCAGGTAGTTGTAGCGCGCATTAGAGAGCTGCTGTTTGGCGTTGTACAGCGTGGTGGTGGCGTCGAGGACGTCAACGATAGTACGGGTACCCACCGAATAGCCAGCTTCCATCGCATCCAGGGAGCTTTGCGCAGAGACCACCGCCTGTTTGTAGGCGTTGATGCTGCTGATAGAGGCATTCACGTTGTTAAACGAAGAACGCACGGTCTGGACCACGCTGCGGTGAGCGCTTTCCAGTTGCTCGCTGGCGCCGACGAAATTGTACTGCGCCTGTTTGACCTGCGAGTTAACCATCCCGCCCTGGTACAGCGGCAGGGAGAAGCTCAGGCCGATTTTATTCTGACCGATATCAGCATCTTGCGAGATGCTTTTTGAGCCGCTGTAGCGGTTGTTGGAAACGCCAGACGAGGCGTTTAAATCCAGGGTCGGCAAATGGCCGTCCTGCGCCTGGCGAATCTGCTCGCGGGCCAGGTCCTGATTCAGACGCGCCTGCAGCAGCGACAGGTTGCGGTTCTCCGCTTCCTTCAGCAGGGCGTTCACCGCCTGCGGTTTGCTGGTTTTGAAGCCGTCTACGTTCAGGGAGGCCAGCTCCGGGTAGTAGTTGCCGGTAACCTGGCGCAGCTCTTCCACGGCGTTGTCGAGATCGTTACGTGCGGTCACTTCGTTCGCCAGCACGGCGTCGTATTGTGAGCGGGCGTTCTGCACGTCGGTGATCGCCACCAGACCGACGTTAAAGCGCTGGGTGGTTTGATCCAACTGACGGTAAATAGCCTGTTTCTGCGCTTCGGTATAAGAGAGCGTATCGATGGCGGCCAGCACTTTGAAATAGGCCGTCGCGGTATTCAGAATCAGCGTTTGCTGATCGGTCTGATACGTGACATCCTGAATGCCTGCCGCTTTTTCCTGCAGCGTCAGGGCGCGCCATTTCGACATATCAAACAGAACCTGCGTTAACTGCAGCGAGCCGCTGGTGACGTTAGAATTCTGGTCTTTATAATCACGGAAGCCGCTGGTATAGGTATAATCCGCTCCCAGCCCGAGCTGAGGCAGTAATGGACTGCGCGCTTCGTTGATCTTTTCGAATGCGGCGTCACGATCGGCTGCCGATTTACGCAGATCGGGGTTGCTGATGCGCGCCTGCTGGTAAACCTGAAGCAGGTTTTCCGCCTGGCTCATGGCGCTGAACCCGGTCAGGCTCAGGCCGATAAGAATGGGGAGCAATTTCTTCATTTGCATTCCTTGTTGTGAAGCATTTAGCGCTGGTCTAATTCTAAGAAAAATTCCGCTGATTGTATCGATTCTGCCGCCGTAAAAAGTTGGCGTTACGTGCCATCCGGCGGTAATTTGCACCAATCTAACATACGGACCGTAAAACGGTAGCCAAACGGTCTGGAAATCCCTCATTTCGGATTAGCAGGACATAACAATGAGCAAACCCATCCACCAGGGAATTACCTTCTCCAAAAATGATGTAGAAATTATTGCACGCGAAACGCTGTATCGTGGTTTTTTTTCACTCGATTTATACCGTTTTCGCCACCGCCTGTTTAACGGCGGCATGAGCGGCGAAGTCACCCGTGAAATTTTTGAGCGCGGGCATGCCGCCGTCTTGCTACCCTTTGACCCGGTGCGGGACGAAGTGGTGCTGGTCGAACAAATCCGTATCGCCGCCTATGATACCAGCGAGAGCCCGTGGCTGCTGGAAATGGTCGCCGGCATGATCGAGGCGGGTGAGACGGTGGAAGATGTCGCCCGTCGGGAAGCGCTGGAAGAGGCCGGGCTTGAAGTTGGGCGGACGAAACCAATATTAAGCTATCTGGCCAGTCCTGGCGGCACCAGTGAACGGTTATCGATCCTGGTGGGCGAAGTTGATGCATCGACGGCAAAAGGCATTCACGGCCTGGCCGAGGAAAATGAGGATATTCGGGTGCATGTGGTAAGCCGGGAGCAGGCTTACCAGTGGGTAGAAGAGGGGAAAATCGACAACGCAGCCTCTGTCATCGCCTTGCAATGGCTGCAATTGCATTATCACAATTTACGAAACGAGTGGACAAAATGAAGCGTTATACACCTGACTTCCCTGAGATGATGCGCCTGTGCGAGACCAATTTCGCCCAGTTGCGCCGCCTGTTGCCGCGAACGGATGCAGCGGGTGAGAAGGTGAGCTATCAGGTGGGAAGCGCGCAATATCGGTTAACGATAACGGAATCAACCCGCTACACTACTCTGGTGGCGATAGAGCAGACTCTGCCAGCGGTGAGCTACTGGAGTCTGCCATCCATGACCGTTCGCCTCTACCATGACGCCATGGTGGCCGAAGTGTGTTCGAGTCAGCAGATCTTTCGCTTCAAAGCGCGATATGATTATCCTAATAAAAAGTTGCATCAACGCGACGAAAAGCATCAAATTAACCAGTTTCTGGCCGACTGGCTGCGTTACTGTTTAGCACATGGAGCGATGGCGATTCCGGTTTGTTAGCGTCGTTAAACCTAAGGACACCATTTGGAAAGCCTGTTAAACCTACCTCTGGCTGGTGAGGCCAGAGTCAGGATCTTACAAATTACTGATACTCACCTGTTTGCTGAAAAACATGAAACGTTGTTAGGCATCAATACCTGGGAAAGCTATCAGGCCGTACTGTCGGCCATTCATGCCTCACAGCGTCCATGCGATTTGATTGTCGCAACAGGCGATCTGGCGCAGGATCACTCCTCCGCGGCCTACCAGCATTTTGCTGAGGGCATCGCGAGTTTTGCTGCACCCTGCGTCTGGCTACCGGGCAACCATGATTTCCAGCCGGCGATGTACAGCACCCTGCAGGAGTCGGGTATTTCCCCCGCCAAGCGCGTGTTTCTCGGCGACCACTGGCAGATCCTGCTGCTGGACAGCCAGGTGTTTGGCGTTCCCCATGGCGAGCTGAGCGACTTCCAGCTGGAATGGCTCGAACATAAGCTGGCGGAGGCGCCGGAGCGTTATACCTTACTTCTGCTGCATCATCATCCGCTGCCGGCCGGCTGCAGCTGGCTGGATCAACACAGTCTGCGCAACGCCGGCGCGCTGGACAGCGCGCTGAGCGCCTGGCCGCGGGTGAAGCATCTGCTGTGCGGCCATATTCATCAGGAACTGGATCTCGACTGGAATGGCCGACGTATGATGGCGACGCCGTCGACCTGCGTTCAGTTCAAGCCGCACTGCGCCAATTTCACCCTCGATACGGTGTCGCCGGGCTGGCGCTGGCTGGAGCTTCACCCTGACGGAACGCTGACCACCGAAGTGTGCCGCCTGGAAGGCGCGGCGTTTCATCCGGATATTGCTTCAGAAGGCTACTGATGGCGACGCTTCTTTATCTGCACGGCTTTAACAGTTCCCCGCGCTCGGCGAAGGCGACGGCGTTAAAGACCTGGCTGGCGCAGCACTATCCTGAGATCGCCATGGTGGTGCCTGAGCTGCCGCCTTACCCGGCGGAAACGGCGGAGCTGCTGGAGTCCATCGTGCTGGAGCACGGCGGCGAGCCGCTGGGGGTCGTAGGGTCGTCGCTGGGCGGCTACTACGCCACCTGGCTGTCGCAATGCTTTATGCTGCCAGCGGTCGTGGTTAACCCGGCGGTGCGGCCGTTTGAGCTGCTGAACAATTTTCTCGGCCACAATGAGAATCCGTACACCGGGCAACAATATGTGCTAGAGTCTCGCCATATTTACGATCTCAAAGTCATGCAAATCGACCCGCTCGAAGCGCCGGATTTACTCTGGCTGCTGCAGCAGACCGGGGATGAAGTGCTTGATTACCGCCAGGCCGTTCATTACTACGCCTCCTGCCGGCAGACGGTGGAGGAGGGCGGTAATCACGCATTTGTCGGCTTTGACGATCATTTCACTCAGATTATCGAATTTCTCGGCCTGCGCTAAACGGCCCTGAACGACCTACGAATACACACCATGACGCAATCTTCATATAACGCTGATGCCATTGAGGTACTCACCGGGCTAGAGCCGGTGCGCCGCCGTCCGGGCATGTATACCGACACCACCCGTCCTAACCATCTTGGTCAGGAAGTGATTGATAACAGTGTGGACGAAGCGCTGGCAGGCCACGCCAAACGCGTGGAAGTGATCCTTCACGCCGACCAGTCCCTCGAGGTGATTGACGACGGGCGCGGGATGCCGGTCGACATTCATCCGGAAGAGGGGGTGCCGGCGGTTGAGCTGATCCTCTGCCGACTGCACGCGGGCGGTAAGTTTTCCAACAAAAACTACCAGTTTTCCGGCGGCCTGCACGGGGTGGGGATTTCGGTGGTCAACGCCCTGTCTAAACGCGTGGAGGTCAACGTGCGTCGCGACGGTCAGGTCTACAGCATCGCCTTTGAGAATGGTGAGAAAGTAGAAGACCTGCACGTCACCGGCACCTGCGGTAAACGCAACACCGGGACCAGCGTCCATTTCTGGCCTGACGAAAGCTTCTTCGATAGCCCGCGCTTCTCCGTTTCGCGTTTGACCCACTTGTTAAAAGCGAAAGCGGTGCTGTGCCCGGGCGTGGAAATTGTTTTCCGCGATCAGGTCAACAACAGCGAGCAGAGCTGGTGCTATGCCGATGGCCTTAACGACTACCTTAGCGAAGCGGTGAACGGCCTGCCGCTGCTGCCGGAAAAACCCTTCGTCGGCACCTTCTCCGGTGAGACGGAGGCGGTGGACTGGGCGCTGCTGTGGCTGCCGGAAGGCGGCGAGCTGCTGACCGAGAGTTATGTCAACCTGATCCCGACCATGCAGGGCGGGACGCACGTCAACGGCCTGCGCCAGGGGCTGCTGGACGCGATGCGTGAGTTCTGCGAGTACCGTAATATTCTGCCGCGCGGGGTGAAACTGTCGGCGGAAGATATCTGGGATCGCTGCGCCTACGTGCTGTCGGTGAAGATGCAGGATCCGCAGTTCGCCGGGCAAACCAAAGAGCGCCTGTCGTCGCGTCAGTGCGCGGCGTTCGTCTCCGGCGTGGTGAAAGACGCCTTCAGCCTGTGGCTGAACCAGAACGTGCAGGCTGCGGAGCTGCTGGCGGAGATGGCCATCTCCAGCGCCCAGCGTCGTCTGCGCGCCGCCAAGAAAGTGGTGCGCAAAAAGCTGACCAGCGGTCCGGCGCTGCCGGGTAAGCTGGCCGACTGCACCGCCCAGGATCTGAACCGTACCGAACTGTTCCTCGTCGAAGGGGACTCGGCGGGCGGGTCAGCCAAGCAGGCGCGCGATCGTGAATATCAGGCGATCATGCCGCTGAAAGGCAAGATCCTTAATACCTGGGAAGTCTCTTCCGATGAAGTGTTAGCTTCGCAAGAAGTGCACGACATTTCGGTGGCGATTGGTATTGACCCGGATAGCGATGATTTAAGCCAGCTGCGCTACGGCAAAATTTGTATTCTGGCGGATGCGGACTCCGATGGCCTGCACATTGCCACGCTGCTGTGCGCGCTGTTCGTGAGACACTTCCGTACTCTGGTGAAAGAGGGGCACGTCTACGTGGCGCTGCCGCCGCTGTACCGTATCGACCTCGGCAAAGAGGTTTACTACGCGCTAACGGAAGAAGAAAAAACCGGCGTGCTGGAGCAGCTGAAGCGCAAGAAAGGCAAGCCAAACGTCCAGCGCTTTAAAGGTCTCGGCGAGATGAACCCGATGCAGCTGCGGGAAACCACCCTAGACCCAAATACCCGCCGCCTGGTGCAGCTGGTGATCAGCGATGAGGATGAGCAGCAGACCACGGCGATGATGGATATGCTGTTGGCCAAGAAGCGTTCTGAAGACCGTCGCAACTGGCTGCAGGAGAAGGGCGATATGGCGGACCTGGAAGTGTAAGACCGCACGCTGCACCAGACGTAAAAGGGAGCCTCAGGCTCCCTTTTCTTATTCCGTTTCAGCGTCGGCGGGCTTAGGCGCCGGCCTGCAGGATACGGATGGTGGTCTCCAGCACATCGCCTTTGACCGCTTCCGACCAGGCTTTCATGTGCGGGGTCTGCAGGTGCGCTTCAAGATGCGCGACGCTTTCCCACTGTTCCACCATGACGATAGAGTCAGGAGCGGTGGTCTGGAAGCTGACGCCAGCGGCATGATCCACCATGGGCGCATAGCCGTGGCAGCCGGCTTCCTGCAAAACGGTCGGAATAATTTTCGCGAACTGATCGAGAACCGCCTGGCGGTGGTGCTGGCCCGGGCGGGTACGGATTTCTGCAATCACTGTTAACATGGTTAACTCAACTCCTTCTGTGTGGATCTTGTCATACTCCAGGTTCGAATAACTCGAAATATGTAGAGCATAGACCCCTAGTTAACCAAAAATTTCCGCCAGATGCTTGCGATATTCTGCGATATAGCGTGGGACATCAGGCATTTTAATCACGTCGTTGGCGATAAAGGTTGGCAGCGCCTCCATACCCAGGAACTGGTTGGCTTTATGGAACGGCAGGTAAACGCCGTCAACGCCGACGCCGTGGAAGAACTGTTCTTCGTCGGTGAAGGCTTCCATCGGCGCGTTCCAGGTCAGGGAGAGCATATATTTTTTCCCTTGCACCAGGCCGCCGGAGCCATATTTTTTGCTGGCGTCGGAGCGGGTACGGCCGTCGCTGGCGTACAGTGAGCCGTGGCCTTCGGTAAAGACGTCATCCATATATTTTTTCACCGTCCACGGGGCGCCCATCCACCAGCCCGGCATCTGCCAGATCACCACATCGGCCCAGAGGAAATTCTGCACTTCGGCTTTTACGTCGTACTCGCTGTCGGCGCGAACGCTTTTAACATCGTGTCCGGCGTCGCGCAGATAACTCTCCGCGACCTCGGTCAGGGTGTCGTTCAGCTGGCCATTCGAGTGCGCGAATTTTTTTGCGCCATTGATAATCAGGATGTTGCTCATCATTTGTCCTCAATCTTGAAAATTTGCCGACGATCTTACCCCGCGAAGCGGGGCAGTAAAATGAGCAAAATGTGCAAAGTCTTTTGCTAAATGAGCAATAATATCGCTACCAGCCAACGCGGGCTTCGAAGCCGCCGTCGCGGGCATTGGCAAACTCGACGCGCATGCCGTGCAGCGAGGCGATGCGCCGGACGATCGACAAGCCCAGGCCGCTGCCCGTAGGATCCTGACCCGGCGGGCGGTAGAAACGCTCGCCGATGCGCGCCAGCGCCTGCGGGCTGATGCCGGGGCCGTTATCGCGTACCCGAAACTCGCGGGCGTTGAGGGTGATATCGACCTGACTGCCGCGCGGGCTGTAGCGCACCGCGTTATCCAGCAGATTGCGCACCAGCAGGCTAAGGAGCAGCGGCTGGCCGGTGCGGGAGATGCCAGAGACATTAAGATGCAGGCGCAGCTCAATCCCGGCCTGCTGCGCCGGGTGGTACATCTCCATTACCGCCGACTGCAGCAGATCGTCGATGGCGACCGGCTGCGCGTCGTCCAGCTGGGCGAGCGAGTCCAGCCGCGACAGCGTCAGCAGCTGATCCACCAGACGGGTGGCGCGATCGATCCCCTGATGGAGCTGAGCCAGGGCTTTCTCACGCCCTTGTGGATCGTCCAGAGAGAGCTGGGCGACTTCAGTCTGCACCTTCAGCGCCGCCAGCGGGCTGCGCAGCTCGTGGGCGGCATCAGAGGTAAACCGACGCTCGCGCAGCATGACGTCGTGGGTGCGCTGGAACAGCTGATTCAGCGACTCGACCAGCGGGCGGACTTCAGGGGGGATCTTCTCCACGCTGAGCGATTCCGCCGAGTCCGGCGCGCGCAGGCGCAGCATGCGCGCCAGATGTTTCAACGGCGCCAGTTCGCGGCTTAACAGCACGATGAGCAGCACGAACATCAGCGGCAGGGCGATCATCCACGGCGTTAGCTGCGAGGTAACAATGTCCATCGCCATTTCGCGGCGATAATCCCACTCCTGGCCGACGGCGATACGGTGGCGGCCATCGGCGGTGGTTAACCACAGGAAGCGCCACTCGTCATCATCGCCGCGCAGGTAGCCATCGCTAAAGCCCTCACGCTGCGAGTGCCACTGTATATCCTCTCCGTTCTCGCCGTCGTTAAGCACCATTTTGCCGTCGCGGGTGAAGATGGCGAACGCCAGCGCATCGTCGTCGATATGCCCGTGGCGCACCTTTTTCTTTTCCCCGAGCGATACCGGCGGGGCGCGCAGTTCATCGAAATGCATGGCGCTCAGGCGGCGGGCGAACAGCAGCTGCTGGGTATCAAACAGCTTATCCAGCTTTTTACTGGTCTGCTGCCAGGCGATCACGCTGGCCACGCCCCAGGCGGCGGCGGTCAGCACGGCAAACAGCAGCGTCAGGCGCAGGCGCAGGCTCAGGCGGGCAAGTCGTTTCATGCGTCACCCAGGGTATAGCCGATGCCGTGGACGGTGCGGATAAATTCACTGCCGAGTTTGCGCCGCAGATGGTGGACGTGAACTTCCACGGCGTTGCTGGAGACCTCGTCGTCCCAGTTGTAGAGCTTTTCTTCAATAAGCTTACGCGGCAGCACGCGCCCGGCGTTACGCAGCAGCAGTTCCAGCAGGGCGAACTCCTTCGGCTTCAGCGTCAGGCTTTCGCCGTCGAGGCTGGCGGTTAAGCGGTTCGGGTCAAGGCGTACCTTGCCGTGGCGCAACTCGCTGCTGCTCTGGCCGTGGGCACGGCGGATCAATGCTTCGAGGCGGGCCGCTACCTCAATCAGGGCGAAAGGTTTGCACAGATAATCATCGGCGCCCAGGCGCAGCCCCTCCACCCGCTGGCTGAGCGCATCGCGGGCGGTGAGGATCAGCACCGGTTCATGGCGGCCTTTGTCGCGCCACTCGCGCAGAATATCGAGGCCATCAACGCCAGGAAGAGTGAGATCAAGAATTGCCGCGTCGTAGGGGGCGCTGTATAGGGCGTTTTTGCCCTCCAGCCCGGCGGTAAACCAGTCGATGCTGAAGCCCATTTTGCTCAGCCCGGCCTTGATGCCATCGCCGATTAACTTGTCATCTTCCACCAATAATATGCGCATGTTTCCCTCTGACGATCCTGATTCTTTGCGCAGTAAACCGCGTTGAAGCGGGTGATGTACAGCATTAAAATTTCTTTTTTCCGCTTAAGAAGTCGTTAAGTTTTGTCGGGCGTAATAGGAGCCATACCAACACAAAAGGGAGAATATAAGATGAAAAAAATTGCTGCGATGACCGCGATTATTGCCCTGGTTTCCATGCCGGTACTGGCCGCCGGGCAGGGAGGATTCACCGGACCGTCTACTACCACTACCACCCAGGGCGGCGGCTTCACCGGCCCGAGCGGCGCGGTCACCACTGTCACCAATGTCAAATCGCTGCGGGACGATACCTGGGTGACCCTGCGCGGCAAAATTACCGAGCGCGTTTCCGACGATCTGTATAAGTTCCAGGATGCTACCGGAGTGATCAATGTCGATATCGACCACAAACGCTGGAACGGCGTCACCGTCGGCCCACAGGACACGGTAGAAATTCAGGGGGAAGTCGATAAGGACTGGAACTCGGTGGAAATCGACGTTAAACAGATCCGTAAAATCGCGCCATAAGTCTCCGTCAGATAAGCGCAAGATCGGTCAGGCATCGCTATCCTCGCTCTGTCAGAGTATGTCGCGAGGAGGAGACGATGAACGATATTAAGGCCAGCCCGGCGTATGTCGGGCGCTTCCAGCGCGTCTGTAGGTACATTGCGCACCATCTTGATGAGCCGCTGTCGCTGGAGATGCTGAGCGCGATAGCGCACAGTTCGCCTTACCATTTTCACCGGCAATTTAGCGCTTATACCGGCATTCCCTTGTACCGGTATATTCAGTGGTTGCGTCTGCGACGCGCCTGTTGGCGCCTGGCGTTCAACCCCCGCGATAAAGTCATCGATATTGCCCTTGATGCCGGATTTCAGAATGCGGAGTCGTTCAGTCGTGCCTTCCGTACCGCGTTTGACCAAAGCCCGACCCAGTTCCGTCAGCAACCGGACTGGGCCGAGTGGCATCGGCGCGTACCGAAACATACGCTACAGGAGCAAACGTCGATGGACGTCAACATTATTTCGTTCCCCACCACCCGGATAGCCGTACTGCAACATCGCGGCAGCCCGGACCTTGTCAACGCCACCGCCGCGCGTTTTATCGCCTGGCGTAAAACGAGCGGATTATCGCCCATCGCCACCTGCGATACCTGGGGGATCGCCTGGGACGATCCGCAGACCACCCCGCAGGGGGAATTTCGTTTTGACATCTGCGGTACGGTCGCACGGCCGGTCGGTGACAACGCCTTTGGCGTGATTAACGGCGAAATCCCCGGCGGACGCTGCGCCGTCGTGCGCCATCACGGCTCGCTGGACACGCTGGCGAACAGCGTTTGGTTTCTCTTTCGCGACTGGTTACCCGCTTCAGGCGAGACGTTACGGGATTTTCCGGTGTACTTCCGTTACCTCAATTTTGTCCATGAGGTGGCTGAGCATGAGCTGCAAACCGATATTTATCTGCCGCTGGCCTGATTAAGGTGACGGAATCCTCAACCGATCTCACGGCCTGTGACTCAGGGCGTGAGATCGGGTATTATCGCAGGTAGTTTTGCCGTCCGAACGGTCGGTACCCAGATTGAGGATCCACGATTAATGAGCGATATGGCAGAGCGCCTTGCGCTGCATGAATTTACGGAAAATGCTTACCTGAACTACTCCATGTACGTGATCATGGACAGGGCATTACCGTTTATTGGCGATGGCTTAAAACCGGTCCAGCGTCGCATCGTCTATGCGATGTCCGAACTGGGGCTGAACGCCAGCGCCAAATTCAAAAAGTCCGCCCGCACCGTCGGCGACGTGCTGGGTAAATATCACCCGCACGGCGACAGCGCCTGCTATGAAGCGATGGTGCTGATGGCGCAACCCTTCTCCTATCGCTATCCGCTGGTGGATGGCCAGGGGAACTGGGGGGCGCCGGACGATCCGAAATCCTTCGCCGCCATGCGTTACACCGAATCCCGCCTGTCGAAGTATGCCGAGCTGCTGCTCAGCGAGCTGGGGCAGGGGACGGTCGACTGGGTGCCAAACTTTGACGGCACGCTGCAGGAGCCGAAAATGCTGCCGGCGCGCCTGCCAAACATCCTGCTCAACGGCACCACCGGCATCGCGGTGGGCATGGCGACCGATATTCCGCCGCACAACCTGCGTGAAGTAGCGAAAGCGGCGATTACGCTGATTGAGCAGCCGAAAACGACCCTCGACGAACTGCTGGATATTGTCCAGGGGCCGGATTTCCCGACCGAGGCGGAGATCATCACTTCGCGGGCGGAAATTCGCAAAATCTACCAGAACGGACGCGGCTCTGTGCGCATGCGCGCGGTGTGGAGCAAAGAGGACGGCGCGGTAGTGATCAGCGCGCTGCCGCACCAGGTCTCCGGCGCCAAAGTTCTGGAGCAAATTGCGGCGCAGATGCGCAATAAAAAGCTGCCGATGGTGGATGACCTGCGCGACGAATCGGACCACGAAAATCCGACCCGTCTGGTGATCGTCCCGCGCTCCAACCGGGTGGATATGGAGCAGGTGATGAACCATCTGTTCGCCACCACCGATCTGGAGAAGAGCTACCGCATCAACCTCAATATGATCGGTCTCGACGGCCGCCCGGCGGTAAAAAACCTGCTGGAGATCCTCAGCGAATGGCTGGTGTTCCGTCGTGATACCGTACGTCGCCGTCTGAACCACCGGTTAGAGAAGGTCCTTAAGCGCCTGCATATCCTCGAAGGTTTGCTGGTGGCGTTCCTTAATATCGATGAAGTCATTGAGATCATCCGCACGGAAGATGAGCCGAAGCCAGCTCTGATGTCGCGCTTTGCCATCAGCGAAACCCAGGCGGAAGCGATTCTGGAACTGAAGCTGCGCCATCTCGCCAAACTGGAAGAGATGAAGATCCGCGGCGAGCAGAACGAGCTGGAAAAAGAGCGCGATCAGCTGCAGGCGATTCTGGCCTCTGAACGTAAGATGAACAATCTGCTGAAGAAAGAGCTGCAGGCCGATGCCGATGCTTTCGGCGACGCTCGCCGCTCGCCGCTTCACGAGCGTGAAGAAGCGAAAGCGATGAGCGAGCATGACATGCTGCCGTCTGAGCCGGTGACTATCGTTCTGTCGCAGATGGGCTGGGTGCGCAGCGCCAAAGGGCACGACATTGACGCCCAGGGCTTAAGCTATAAGGCGGGCGACAGCTGGAAAGCCTCGGCGAAGGGCAAGAGCAACCAGCCGGTGGTGTTTATCGATACCACCGGGCGCAGCTATGCCATCGATCCGATTACTCTGCCCTCGGCGCGTGGCCAGGGTGAGCCGCTGACCGGTAAGCTCACGCTGCCGCCGGGCGCGACCGTGGAACATATGCTGATGGAAGGCGACGATCAGAAACTGCTGATGGCTTCCGACGCCGGCTATGGTTTTGTCTGCACCTTTAACGATCTGGTGGCGCGCAACCGCGCCGGTAAAGCGTTGATCACCCTGCCTGACAACGCGCATGTGATGCCGCCGCTGGTCATTGAGGACGAGTCCGATATGCTGCTGGCCATCACCGCCGCCGGGCGGATGCTGATGTTCCCGGTCAGCGATCTGCCGCAGCTGTCGAAAGGCAAGGGCAACAAAATCATCAACATTCCCGCGGCGGAAGCCGCCGCCGGACAGGACGGTCTCGCACATCTGTTTGTCCTGCCGCCGCAGAGTACGCTGACCATTCACGTCGGCAAACGGAAGATCAAACTGCGTCCGGAAGAGCTGCAAAAAGTCACCGGCGAGCGCGGCCGCCGCGGTTCGCTGATGCGCGGGCTGCAGAAAATAGACCGTGTTGAAATTGACTCGCCGCGCCGCGCCGCGGCAGGCGATAGCGAAGAGTAAGCGCTTCTCCTCCCGTCTTTGACGGGAGGAGGCGAAAAAATGCCGCAAAATCGTTGTTTATTCAGGCGTTGCGATTAACAATGTCCATCATCAGGGACCCAGGAAGAACGGTCCCGGCCTGCGCAGAACTCGTGAGCCTGCCTTCTGCCAGCAGCGAATAATTCTAAGCGGTTTGGGTTTTAGAGGTAGCTATGCTATTCATTTTTCGAGTAATTTTCGTGGTCATTTATTGCATCGTGGTGTGCATACTTGGCTGTCTATACTGCTTGTTCAGCCCGCGTAATCCAAAACACGTTGCCACTTTCGGCCATCTGTTTGGCCGCTTATCCCCGGTGTTTGGCCTCAAGGTGGAGCTGCGTAAACCTGCCGACGCGGAAAGCTATGGCAACGCGATCTACATCGCTAACCACCAGAACAACTATGATATGGTGACGGCGTCTAACATCGTGCAGGCCCCGACGGTTACCGTGGGGAAAAAGAGCCTGCTGTGGATCCCGTTCTTTGGCCAGCTGTACTGGCTGACCGGTAATCTGCTGATTGACCGTAATAATCGAACCAAAGCGCACGGCACCATTGCCGAGGTCGTTAACGCCTTTAAAAAGCGTAAAATTTCGTTCTGGATGTTCCCGGAAGGGACCCGCAGCCGCGGCCGCGGTCTGCTGCCGTTTAAAACCGGCGCCTTCCACGCGGCTATTGCCGCCGGAGTGCCGATTATTCCGGTGTGTGTCTCGAATACATCGAATAAAATAAAGCTCAATCGCTGGAACAACGGTCTGGTGATTGTGGAAATGCTGCCGCCGGTGGATACCAGCCAGTTCGGTAAAGACAACGTGCGCGCGCTGGCGACGCATTGCCGCGAGCTGATGGCCGCCAAAATCGCTGAGCTGGACAACGAAGTGGCCGAGCGCGAAGCGGCCGACAAGCAATAAGACAGGAAACGCCGCCACCGCGCGCGTATTGCTGGCGGGAAACGAATTCCCTTTTTCATTTGTCAGTATGTCATGGAGTTAATATGTCACTCAGTCGGCGTCAGTTTATTAAGGCTTCCGGCGTAGCGCTGTGCGCTGGCGCCGCGCCGCTGAAGGCCCATGCCGCCGGCCAGCAGCCTGCGCTGCCGGTTCCGCCGCTGCTGGAATCCCGTCGCGGTCAGCCGCTGTTTCTGACGCTGCAGCGTTCGCACTGGTCGTTTACGCCAGGCACCCGCGCCCCCGTCTGGGGGATCAATGGCCGCTATATGGGGCCGACGATCCGCGTCTGGAGCGGAGACGACGTCAAGCTTATCTACAGCAACCGTCTGACAGAGAACGTCGCGATGACCATCCGCGGCCTGCAGGTGCCGGGCCCGCTGATCGGCGGCGCGGCGCGCATGATGTCGCCGAACGCCGACTGGGCGCCGGTGCTGCCGATCCGCCAGAGTGCGGCGACGCTGTGGTACCAGGCCAATACGCCGAACCGGATGGCGAAGCAGGTCTATAACGGTCTGGCCGGCATGTGGCTGGTGGAGGATGAGGTGAGCAAGAACCTGCCGATCCCTAACCACTATGGCGTCGATGACTTCCCGGTGATAATTCAGGATAAACGGCTGGATAACTTCGGCACGCCGGAATATAGCGAACCGGGCAGCGGCGGCTTCGTCGGCGACACGCTGCTGGTCAATGGCGTGCAGAGCCCCTATGTCGAAGTGTCGCGCGGCTGGGTGCGACTGCGCCTGCTGAACGCCTCCAACTCCCGGCGCTATCAGCTACAGATGAGCGATGGCCGACTGCTGCATGTCATTTCCGGCGACCAGGGGTTCCTGCCGGCGCCGGTTTCGCTCAAGCAGCTGTCGCTGGCGCCGGGGGAACGGCGTGAAATCCTGGTCGATATGACCAACGGCGATGAAGTGTCCATTACCTGCGGCGAAGCGGCGAGCATTGTCGACCGTATCCGCGGCTTTTTTGAACCGTCCAGCATTCTGGTCTCCACGCTGGTGCTGACCTTGCGCCCGACCGGGCTGCTGCCGCTGGTCACCGACAGTCTGCCGGTGCGTCTGCTGCCGACCGAGCTGCTCTCCGGTACGCCGATCCGCAGCCGGGATATCACCCTCGGCGACGATCCAGGGATTAACGGCCAGCTATGGGATCCGCAGCGTATTGATATTACGGCGCAGCAGGGGACCTGGGAGCGCTGGACAGTGCGCGCCGACCGCCCGCAGTCGTTCCATATTGAAGGGGTGATGTTCCAGATCCGTAACGTCAACGGTTCGACCCCTTTCCCGGAAGACCGCGGCTGGAAGGACACCGTGTGGGTCGACGGGCAGGTCGAACTGCTGGTCTACTACGCCCAGCCGTCGTGGCCGCACTTCCCGTTCCAGTATCTGAGCCAGACGCTGGAGCTGGCCGACCGCGGTTCGATTGGCCAGATGCTGGTGAATCCTGCGCCATAATCTCTTCGACCCTGGCCGGCATACGGTCAGGGTTTGAGAAAATCCTCCTTCATTTCCACTATCATTCCGGCTTATAATCCACGCCCTTTTGGTTATTTTTTTATCATTTTCCCCGGAAGCAATATGAGCGCAATATCCCTGATCCAACCGGATCGTGACCTTTTTTCCTGGCCGCAATACTGGGCTGCCTGTTTCGGCCCTGCGCCATTTTTACCGATGTCGCGAGAAGAGATGGATCAACTTGGCTGGGATAGCTGCGACATTATTCTGGTGACCGGCGACGCCTACGTCGACCACCCGAGCTTCGGGATGGCCATCTGCGGCCGTATGCTGGAAGCGCAGGGGTTCCGCGTGGGGATCATCTCCCAGCCGGACTGGAACACCAAAGACGACTTCATGCGTCTGGGCAAACCGAACCTGTTCTTCGGCGTGACCGCCGGCAACATGGACTCGATGATCAACCGCTACACCGCCGACCGTAAGCTGCGTCATGATGACGCTTACACCGCCGGCAACGTAGCGGGCAAGCGTCCGGACCGCGCCACCCTGGTCTACACCCAGCGCTGTAAAGAGGCGTGGAAAGATGTGCCCGTGATCCTCGGCGGCATCGAAGCCAGCCTGCGCCGTACCGCCCACTATGATTACTGGTCCGATACCGTGCGCCGCTCGGTGCTGGTGGACTCCAAGGCCGATATGCTGATGTTCGGCAACGGCGAGCGTCCGCTGGTGGAAGTGGCTCATCGCCTGGCGATGGGCGAAACCATCGATCAGATCCGCGATGTGCGCAATACCGCCATCATGGTGAAAGAGGCCCTCCCGGGCTGGAGCGGCGTTGACTCCACCCGTCTGGATACCCCGGGCAAAATCGACCCCATCCCGCACCCGTATGGTGAAGATCTGCCGTGTGCAGACAACAAACCGGTGGCCCCGAAAAAAGCCGAGGCTAAAGCCGTTGTCGTGCAGCCGCCGCGGCCAAAACCGTGGGAAAAGACCTATGTGCTGCTGCCCTCCTTCGAGAAGGTGAAAGGCGATAAGGTCCTGTACGCTCACGCCTCGCGCATTCTGCACCATGAAACCAACCCCGGCTGCGCCCGGGCGCTGATGCAAAAGCACGGCGAGCGCTACATCTGGATCAACCCGCCGGCAATCCCGCTCTCCACCGAAGAGATGGACAGCGTTTTCGCGCTGCCCTACAAGCGCGTGCCGCATCCTTCCTATGGCGATGCGCGCATCCCGGCGTATGAGATGATCCGCTTCTCTATCAACATCATGCGCGGCTGCTTCGGCGGCTGTTCGTTCTGCTCGATCACCGAGCACGAAGGACGCATTATCCAGAGCCGTTCTGAGGATTCGATCATCAATGAGATCGAAGCCATTCGCGACACGGTGCCGGGCTTTACCGGCGTGATCTCCGATCTCGGCGGACCCACCGCCAACATGTATATGCTGCGCTGCAAATCGCCACGAGCCGAGCAGACCTGTCGCCGTCTCTCCTGCGTCTACCCGGATATCTGCCCGCACATGGATACCAACCATGAGCCGACGATCAACCTTTACCGTCGCGCCCGCGAGCTGAAGGGCATCAAGAAGATCCTTATCGCCTCCGGGGTACGCTATGACATCGCGGTCGAAGATCCGCGCTATATTAAAGAGCTGGCGACCCACCACGTCGGCGGCTATCTGAAGATCGCGCCGGAGCATACCGAAGAGGGCCCGCTGTCGAAGATGATGAAGCCGGGAATGGGCAGCTACGACCGCTTTAAAGAGCTGTTCGACACCTATTCGAAGCAGGCGGGTAAAGAGCAGTATCTGATCCCGTACTTTATCTCCGCCCACCCGGGGACCCGTGATGAAGACATGGTGAACCTGGCGCTGTGGCTGAAGAAGCACCGCTTCCGTCTCGACCAGGTGCAGAACTTCTATCCGTCGCCGCTGGCGAACTCGACCACCATGTATTACACCGGCAAAAACCCGCTGGGCAAGATCGGCTATAAGAGTGAAGAGGTGGTGGTGCCGAAGGGTGATAAACAGCGCCGTCTGCACAAAGCGCTGCTGCGCTACCACGATCCGGCCAACTGGCCGCTGATCCGTCAGGCGCTGGAGGCGATGGGCAAGAAACACCTGATTGGCTCTCGTCGCGACTGCCTGGTGCCGGCGCCGACCCTGGATGAGATGCGCGAAGCGCGTCGCCAGAACCGTCATACCCGCCCGGCGCTGACCAAGCACACGCCGATTGCGCATCAGCGTTCTAACGGTGGCGCAACGGCGAAAAAGCCCGTCAAACGGGGTAAAGTCGCCGGGCGTTAAGCCTGACTTTGCGCCCGGCTGCGTTTCGCTGGCCGGGTGGTTTCTCAAGCCGGGCACGCATCAGCGCAGCCCGGCTTTTTTACCTGTTATCCGCCGAACTGATCCGGGTCAGGACCCAGACGCTTGCCCTGATCCAGCTTCGCAATCTCACCCAGCTCCTCTTTATCCAGGCGGAAATCCCAGACGTTAAAGTTTTCAGCGATGCGCGACGGCGTGACGGATTTCGGGATCACCACCAGACCGCTGTCGAGATGCCAGCGGATGACAATCTGCGCCGGCGTTTTACCATATTTATCAGCCAGCTGATGGATGACTTTCTGATCGAAGACGCCCTTACCGCCCTGGGCCAGCGGGCTCCAGGATTCGGTCTGGATCTTGTGGGTGGCGTTCCAGGCGTGCAGCTGCCGCTGCTGAAGCAGCGGATGCAGCTCTATCTGGTTGATCACCGGCGCGACGCCGGTTTCATCAATCAGCTTCTGCAGATGCGGCACCTGGAAATTACACACGCCGATGCTCTTCGCCAGCCCCTGCTGCTGCAGCTCAATCAGCGCCTGCCAGGCCTCGACGTAATGGCCGATAGCCGGCACCGGCCAGTGGATTAAATAGAGATCCACATAGTCCAGTTTCAGCTTGCTGAGACTCTCTTTCAGCGCCTCGTGCGGCCGTTTTTGATCGTCGTTCCATAGCTTGGTGGTGATGAACAGCTCATCGCGATTGACGCCAGCGCTTTGCAGCGCGTTGCCGACGCCAGCCTCATTTTGGTACGCGGCGGCGGTGTCAAAAGAGCGATAACCGACTTCCAGCGCCTTATGAATGGCGGAGACGACTTCCTCGTTGCCAGCTTTCCACACGCCGAGACCCAGCTGCGGCATCAGGTTGCCGTCGTGTAGTTTTATAACGGTTGGATGTGTCATGCCTTCCTCCTGTTAATGAACTCGGCGAAGCAGGATCCGCCGAGGGGTAGCATTAAGTCTGGACGAAATAGCTAAAAACGGTAGTAAAAACACCCCTCCCCGACGTTTGTTTAACGTAAGGAGAGGTGAATCAGGCGGGGTAACTTAGCGGGCAGCCTCGTAGATACGGCGGCTGACGTCCAGGGTGATATCCTGATGCTCGCCCAGTTTGGTCATGCCGTGCTCTTCCAGTTTCGCCAGCAGCGCCGGGATGGAGCTCCCGTCGAGACCGTAATCGGAAAGGCGGGTCGGCACGCCCATCTGCTCGAAGAACTGGCGCGTCGCGGCGATGGCGGCATCGATACGCTGGTCGTCGGAGCCCTCGGTGATATGCCACACGCGCTCAGCATATTGCAGCAGCTTGTCGCGCTTGGTATCGCGCTTCTCATTCCACAGCGCCGGCAGAACGATAGCCAGCGTCTGGGCGTGATCGAGACCATGCATCGCCGTCAGTTCGTGGCCAAGCATATGCGTTGCCCAGTCCTGCGGCACGCCAGCGCCGATCAGGCCGTTCAGCGCCTGGGTCGCGGCCCACATAATGTTGGCGCGCACGTTATAATTTTCCGGCTCCTGCAGCGCTTTCGGGCCATCCTCGATCAGGGTCAGGAGAATGCCTTCGGCGAAGCGGTCCTGAATTTTGCCGTCAACCGGGTAGGTGACGTACTGTTCGACGGTATGGACGAAAGCGTCAACCACGCCGTTGGCGACCTGGCGCGGCGGCAGGGTATAGGTGTAGACCGGGTCGAGGATCGCGAACTGCGGCTGAACGTGCGAAGACATAAACGCGCGTTTGTCGCCGGTAGTTTTCCGCGAAATCACCGCCCCTTTGTTTGATTCAGAACCGGTCGCCGGCAGAGTGAGAACCGAGCCCATTGGAATGGCGCTGGCGATCTTACTGCCATAGGTTTCCAGAATTTCCCACGGATCAATGTTGGCGTCATAGTGGGCTGCTGCCGCGATAAATTTGGTGCCATCCAGCACCGAACCGCCGCCGACCGCCAGCAGGAAAGTGACCTTCTCTTCGCGGGCGAGCTTCACCGCATTCATCAGGGTTTCGTAAGACGGGTTCGGCTCGATGCCGCCAAATTCAAGGACGTCCAGGCCATTCAGGGCGGTCAGTACCTGATCCAGGACGCCCGTTTTTTTCACGCTGCCGCCGCCGTAGGTGATCAGTACGCGAGCTTCCGCCGGGATCTGTTCACGCAACTTTTCAATCGCGCCTTTGCCAAACAGAATGCGGGTTGGGGTATGCAGGTCAAAATTATTCATTGCTTGGGTCCTCCAAAGAGTAAAACTGCCGACAGGGACGATACCGCTGCCCGATGACGGTTATTGTGGTCCTCGCGCCGTTGCCCCTCAATGCACATTTCTGCCTATGTCTTGCCTATTTCTCCATATGGCTGGAGAATCCGCGGCGACCTGCGCACAATATATAGGTGAAGAAACATCGGGAGAGACGGTGGCAATGCAACACGCAGAGATATGTCGGACACTGACAGAGAAGGTTAACCAGCTGAAAGATAAGCACGAAATGTTAAGTTCGCTGCTACCTGACGTTCGGCTGCTGTACGGGATGCAGCCCGGACCGCGGATGCCGGTGATGTACCAGCCGGGGATCGTTTTTCTCTTTTCTGGCCATAAAATTGGTTATATCAATGAGCGGACGTTTCGCTACGATACAAACGAATATCTACTGCTGACCGTACCGCTGCCCTTCGAGTGCGAAACCTTTGCCACCCCGGAGGTGCCCCTGGCCGGGATGCGCCTGAACGTCGATATCCTGCAGCTGCAGGAGCTGCTGATGGACATTGGCGAGGATCCGCTGTTTCAGCCCGCCGTTGCCTCCAGCGGGATAAACTCCGCAGTGCTTTCGGAGGACATCTTGTGCGCTGCTGAACGGCTGCTCGACGTGATGGAGCGGCCGTTGGACGCGCGGATCCTTGGCAAGCAGATCGTCCGTGAAATCCTCTACTATGTGCTGACGGGACCCTGCGGCGGCGCGCTGCTGGCGCTGGTCAGCCGGCAGACCCACTTCAGCCTGATTAGCCGCGTGCTCAAGCATATCGAGAGTCAGTACACCGAAAACCTCAGCGTCGATCGGCTGGCGGCCGAAGCGAATATGAGCGTGTCGGCGTTTCACCATAATTTTAAAGCGGTGACCAGCACTTCGCCGCTGCAGTATCTGAAAACCTACCGTTTGCACAAGGCGCGCATGCTGATGATCCATGACGGCATGAAGGCCAGTGCGGCGGCGATACAGGTGGGCTATGAAAGTCCTTCCCAGTTCAGCCGCGAGTTTAAGCGCTACTTCGGGATGACGCCCGGGGAAGACGCCGCGCGTATTCGTATGATGCAGGGGATGTAAGACCGGGGGAGGGAGCAGGCCGGGCGGGCGCAGCCCCCCCGGCAGTCAACGTCAGGCGCTGCAGTATTTCTTTTTGATCACCACGAACAGCGTGCCGAGCAGGCCAGCCAGCAGCAGGGCAATTGGCAGGATCATCAGGCAGGTCATCACCTGATCTTCATGACGTTTCACGAACGGGATCATGCTCAGCGCATAGCCGAGGCCCGTGACCACGCCGACCCACAGCAGGGCGCTCAGCCAGTTGAAGAACTGGAAGCGGCGGTTCGGCAGACCGGAAATCCCCGCCATGGTTGGCAGCAGGGTACGGACAAAGGCCAGAAAGCGGCCCGCGAGCAGCGCCAGCAGACCGTGGCGGTCAAACATGCAGGTGGCGCGCTGATGGTACTTATGCGGCAGGTGCGCCAGCCAGCCTTTCACCGTTTGCGTATTGCCCAGCCAGCGCCCCTGTACATAGCTCAGCCAGCAGCCGAGGCTGGCGGCGGCGGTCAGAATGGCGATAGTGGGCACAAAGTCCATGACGCCTTTAGCAATCAGCGCGCCGGCGAGCAGCAGCAGGCTGTCTCCAGGTAAAAAGGAGGCAGGCAGCAGCCCGTTTTCCAGAAACAGGGTCGCGAACATAACCAGATATACAACGCCCACAACATGAGGGTTCGCCAGTGCGGCAAAATCATGTTGCCACAGCGCGGCGACAATCTCTTGAATGACAACCATGGACTTTCCTAAGTGGTACCGTATTGTTGACTAGTGTACTCCTGAAGAGACCCGAGCACCTTGATCCCGGGCGCAACAAAAGCGGCCGCTCCGATAAAAAGCGTCCGCTATTGTTGCCACTGACTGTCACTTTACACGATACGCGCGAAGCCCGCTGCTAAATCCGCCTGCAGATCGTCAACATTTTCGAGACCAATGTGCAAACGGATCAGCGTGCCGCTGAAGTCGACTTCCGCATCCGGTCGGATGTGAGCGATTTGCTCCGGCTGATTGGCCAGTATCAGCGATTCAAAGCCGCCCCACGAGTAGGCCATGCTGAACAGGCTGAAGTTGTCGAGATACTCTGCCAGCTCAGCGTCGTTGAGACGCTTGTTGAGCACAAACGAGAACAGCCCGCTGCTGCCGGTAAAATCGCGTTTCCAGAACTCATGGCCTTTACTGCCGGGCAGGGCGGGGTGGTTGACCCGCGCCACCTGCGGATGCTGCGCCAGCCACTCGGCGATGCGCAGGCTGCTTTCATGATGCTGACGCAGGCGGACGCCCAGCGTGCGCAGGCCGCGGCTGGTCATATAGGCGGTATCGGCGTCCAGCATTTGCCCCATCAGATAGGCATTCTCACGCAGCTGCGGCCAGCAGCGCGCGTTCGCCACCGCGGTGCCGACCATGGCGTCGGAGTGGCCAATCAGGTATTTGGTGCCTGCCTGGATGGAAATATCAATGCCAAAATCCAGCGCTTTGAACAGGATCCCCGCCGCCCAGGTGTTATCGATCATGATAATCGCTTCCGGCGCGACCTGACGCACGGCGGCGACAATCGCTGGCACATCATGCACTTCCATGGTGATGGAGCCGGGCGATTCCAGGAACACCACGCGGGTCTCCGGCCGAATAAGTTGGGCAATATCAGCGCCGATTAAGGGATCGAACCAGCTGGTGGTGACGCCGAGTTTGGCGAGAATTTTGGTACAAAAGTCCTGGCTTGGCTCATAGGCGGTATTGGTCATCAGCACATGGTCGCCCTGCTCGACAAACGCCAGGATAGTGTTGGCTACCGCGGCGGCGCCGCAGGGGAAGAGGGCGCAGCCGGCGCCGCCTTCCAGCTCGCACATCGCTTCCTGCAGCGAGAAGTGGGTCAGGGTGCCGCGACGCCCGTAAAACAGCTCGCCGTTGGCCCGATTGCGAGTGGCGTGCTTTTTGGCCTCTACGGTGTCGAAAACCAGCGATGACGCGCGCTGGATCACGCTGTTCACTGAGCCCTGGGTGTACTTTTTGCTCCGCCCGGCGTTGACCAGCGCGGTATCAAGATGTTTATCAGCCATGTTGATGAACCTGTTTTTATACGTCTGGACGTCTAAACTAGCATGATTCTTCTTTTCTGTACCAGCGCGCTGCCGATACAGGCGAAAATTTTACCAGGCCCGCGGTTAGCCACTTTTTTACTGCGTAAGCGCAAGGAAAAGAAACGTGATTTGCTGCACAGTGTAAATACTAATGAGAACCACTATCAATTCGATGTCGTTTTGATATTATTGAGGGCAGATTTTGTGATTATCGTCGTGGAGATAGAGCGTGGGTAATAATTTGATGCAGGCGGATCTCTCCGTTTGGGGTATGTATCATCATGCTGATATTGTCGTTAAGGTGGTGATGATTGGCCTGATTCTGGCGTCAGTCGTCACCTGGGCCATCTTCTTCGGCAAAGGGGCGGAAATCCTCGCCAGTAAGCGTCGCCTCAAACGCGAACAGCAGCAGCTGGCGGAAGCCCGCTCTCTCGATCAGGCCAGCGATATCGCCAGCGCCTTTGAGGCGAAAAGCCTCACCACCCAGCTTATCAATGAAGCGCAGAACGAACTCGAACTCTCCGCCGGCGCCGAAGACAATGAAGGCATCAAGGAACGAACCGGTTTCCGCCTTGAGCGCCGCGTCGCGGCCGTCGGTCGCCATATGGGGCGCGGCAACGGCTACCTGGCCACCATCGGCGCCATTTCGCCGTTCGTTGGCCTGTTCGGGACCGTCTGGGGCATCATGAACAGCTTTATCGGCATCGCTCAGACCCAGACCACCAACCTTGCGGTGGTGGCGCCGGGCATCGCGGAAGCGCTGCTGGCGACGGCCATCGGCCTGTTCGCCGCCATCCCGGCGGTGGTCATCTATAACATCTTCGCCCGCATGATCGGCAGCTATAAGGCCTCGCTCGGTGACGTCGCCGCTCAGGTACTCCTGCTGCAAAGCCGCGACCTGGACCTCAGCGCCAGCGGCGTGAAGCCGGTGCGCAGCGCGCAGAAATTACGGGTAGGTTGATCGGCTATGGCGATGCGTCTTAATGAAAATCTGGACGATAACGGCGAAATGCATGAGATCAACGTGACGCCGTTTATCGACGTCATGCTGGTTCTGCTGATTATCTTTATGGTGGCCGCGCCGCTGGCGACGGTCGACGTGAAGGTGAATCTGCCGGCCTCCTCCAGCCAGCCGCAACCGCGACCGGAAAAACCTATCTACCTGTCGGTGAAGGCGGATAAGAGCATGTTCCTCGGCAACGACCCGGTGACCGAAGCGAATATGATTAACGCCCTGGATAGCCTGACCGCCGGCAAAAAAGATACCACCGTCTTCTTCCGCGCGGATAAAACCGTCGATTACGAGACGATGATGAAAGTGATGGATACCCTGCATCAGGCGGGATATCTCAAGATCGGGCTGGTGGGCGAAGAGACCGTCAAAGCCAAATAACCCGATGCTTTTCCTGAAAAGGCTGGCCGCGCGCCGGCCTTTTTTATTGTCGTCTGCCAGCGAAGTGTTGGCCTGGCGTTGCCATCACGTTATCTGTCTGGGATATAATGTCGCTTCTTTTTGTTAACTGACAGGATCTTATGGAACGCTTTCTGGAAAATGCTATGTACGCCTCGCGCTGGCTGCTGGCGCCGGTTTATTTTGGCCTCTCGCTCGGTCTGATTGCGCTGACCATCAAATTTTTTCAGGAGATCTTCCACATACTGCCGCATATTTTTAGCGTCAGTGAGTCGGATATGATTCTGACCCTGCTGTCGCTGGTGGATATGACCCTGGTGGGCGGTTTGCTGGTGATGGTGATGTTCTCTGGATATGAAAATTTTGTCTCGCAGCTGGATATTAACGAGGGTAAAGAAAAACTCAGTTGGCTGGGCAAAATGGACGCGACTTCGCTGAAAAATAAGGTTGCCGCCTCCATCGTGGCGATCTCCTCTATTCACCTGCTGCGGGTGTTTATGGATGCGAAAAACGTCCCGGACAATAAGCTGATGTGGTACGTGATTATCCACCTGACCTTCGTGCTGTCGGCCTTTGTGATGGGCTACCTCGATCGTCTGACCAAAGTGAAACACTAATCCCTTCTCTCCCGGCGGTGGCAGCTGCCGGGCTTTTTTCTCCCCGTTTCTGCTTTACTGCGCTGGCGTATGTCCGGGCTTCTGCTTTGCTTAAAAGGCGATAAACAATGGAGGCAGGGTGATGACGCGATTAACGGCCAAAGATTTCCCGCAGCAGCTGCTCGAGTATTATGACTACTATGCCCACGGTAAAATCAGCAAACGCGAGTTTCTCCAGCTGGCGGGGAAATATGCCGTCGGCGGGATGACCGCGCTGGCGCTGTTTAATCTGCTGAAGCCCGACTATGCCCTGGCAGAGCAGGTACCGTTCACCGACCCGGATATCCGCCCGGAGTATATTCATTATCCCTCTCCTGACGGCCACGGCGAAGTGCGGGCTTACCTGGTGACGCCGACGAAAATAGCCGATAAAGCGCCCGCCGTTGTGGTGGTACATGAGAACCGCGGCCTGAATCCCTATATTGAAGACGTCGCCCGGCGGGTAGCGAAAGCGGGGTATATCGCGCTGGCGCCGGATGGCCTGAGCTCCGTCGGCGGCTATCCGGGGAATGATGATGAAGGCCGCGCGCTCCAGCAGAAAGTCGATCCCGTGAAGCTGATGAATGATTTTTTTGCGGCGGTCGCGTTTATGGCGAAGCATCCGCAGGCGACGGGGAAGGTCGGTATCACCGGTTTTTGTTACGGCGGCGGCGTCAGCAACGCGGCGGCGGTCGCCATTCCAGAGCTGGCCTGCGCGGTGCCGTTTTACGGCCGCCAGCCGCCGCTGAAGGAGGTCGATAAAATTAAAGCGCCGCTGCTGTTGCACTATGCCGGCCTCGATAGCGGCATTAATGAAGGCTGGCCTGCCTATGAACAGGCGTTGAAGGAACACCATAAAGTCTACGAGGCCTATCTCTATCAGGGCGTGAATCACGGCTTTCATAATGATTCTACGCCGCGCTACGATCGGGCTGCGGCTGATCTGGCCTGGCAACGCACGCTGGCATGGTTTGATAAGTATTTACGCTAACGCAAACGTCATAAATAGCACTACCGCTCGCTCAAAAAAACGCTATATAATTTATTATATAACGATTGGGAGAGCTTGATGGAAAATCATTTTGGCAAAGGCTTAATGGCGGGGCTACAGGCATCCTATGCTGATACCGCCGCGCATGCGGCGAATTTTTGCGCCGACTATAAACGCGGGTTTGTGCTTGGTTACTCGCACCGCATGTTTGAAAAAACCGGCGACCGCCAGCTCAGCGCGTGGGAGGCGGGGATCCTGACCCGTCGCTATGGCCTTGACAGAGATATGGTGATGGACTTCTTCAAAGAGAGTGGTTCCTCGACCGCGATGCGCTACTTTATGGCGGGCTATCGGCTGGAAAGCTAACAACCGGAGGCGGTTGCCTCCGGTGGGTCAGAGCGTTACGCCTGGCGCTTAT
The DNA here is from genome assembly GCF_050378715.1 of Klebsiella sp. 2-CIP_Kleb. Classification (NCBI taxonomy): domain Bacteria; kingdom Pseudomonadati; phylum Pseudomonadota; class Gammaproteobacteria; order Enterobacterales; family Enterobacteriaceae; genus Klebsiella; species Klebsiella sp. 2-CIP_Kleb. The sequence goes on along the minus strand of NZ_JBNRLG010000007.1, from coordinate 57,219 downwards.
CTTCCGTTTGGGTGTCAAAGTCGCGGGCGTCGTGGCGCTCATGCAGCTGCTCATTGAGCGGGCCGTTGGTGCGGTTCACGATGCGTCCCCGCTTGACCGCCGGGCGGTTGCCCACATCCTGCGCCCAGCGCAGCACGTTTTTATAGCTCCCGGCGTCGAGAAACTCCGCTGCGTTATAGACATTGCCCAGCACGACGTTGCCGTACCACGGCCAGACAGCCATATCGGCGATGGTGTACTCCTCGCCGGCTACATAGCGACCGCGGGCGAGCTGTTTGTCCAGCACGTCGAGCTGGCGTTTGGCTTCCATCGTAAAGCGGTCGATCGCGTACTCGATCTTCACTGGCGCATAGTTATAGAAGTGGCCGAAGCCGCCGCCGAGGAACGGCGCCGCGCCCTGCAGCCAGAACAGCCAGTTAAGGGTTTCAGTGCGACCGGCAGGATCTTTCGGCAGGAAGAAACCAAATTTTTCCGCCAGATAGAGAAGAATGTTGCCGGACTCAAATACCCGGGTCGGCGGCGTGGTGGAATGGTCGCTCAGCGCCGGGATCTTCGAGTTCGGGTTGATCTCGACAAAGCCGCTGGAAAACTGATCCCCTTCGCCAATGCGTATCAGCCAGGCGTCGTACTCCGCGCCGCTGACGCCTAACGCCAGCAGCTCCTCCAGCATGATCGTCACCTTCTGGCCGTTGGGCGTGCCGAGTGAGTATAGCTGGAGCGGATGGGTTCCCACCGGCAGGACGCGTTCATGCGTCGCGCCGGAAACGGGACGGTTGATGTTGGCGAACGCGCCGCCGCTGTTTTGCTTCCATTCCCACACTTTTGGTGGCTGGTAGTTTTGCTCTGACATGCTGGTTTGCCTTTTTCGTGGATGTACAAAAAGTGTAGCAGGTGACCTCAGGCCATAATCCGCGCGGCCCACACGCTGACATCATCGCCGCTGCCCAGATCCGGCTGCACCAGGCCATTGACCATAAAGGTCGGCGAGACATGGATGCCGTTCTGGCGGGCATATTTACTGTGCCATTTGATCACGTCCTGCAGCTCCGGGCGGGCAAAGGCGGCCCCCAGCAGCACGTGACTGTAGCGCTCAATGCGTTCAATGATTTGCTGCGGGGTGGCGTTCATGTTCGGCCCGCTGCAGTGATCGGTAAACTCAAACTCTTCCCGATGGTCTGCCACGGCCTGCATCACCTTATGCGCCTGCTCTCTGCCATGCGGCAGGGTGGACGCGGCGAGGATGCAGCGGACAATCACCCCAGAGAACAGATGCCACGGCTGCGATTGCAGCCGTATCTTGATGGTGACGTTATCGGCGCCGACCTCATCGAGCAGATCGTCGAGTTTATTAAACGCGCGGACAGAGTAGGGGCAGGTGGGCTCAAGGAACACCTCAAACGTCCGCGGGCCGTGTCCCCAGACCAGCGGTTGGGCATTCAGATGCGAGGGTGTGCTCATTGTCGACTCCTGATGTTGCGTTGTTTTTTGTTATATCACCGATAACGATATCACTTCTGCTTCCGGCTGCAGGGTTATTTTCCTTAACGGCACGATTAGCGAAACGAATGAGTGGTATCATCGTTACACCTCTGTCTGGTAAGTGCCTGCGGCAGGATAAGAAGAGGGAGTTTTGTTTCGCCAACTGCCCGGGCTGCATTAATTTGAGGTCAGGCTAAATGAGCAAAGGATCGACAAGCAGTGACGCCCCGTTTGGGACATTGTTAGGCTACGCGCCCGGCGGCGTAGCGATTTATTCATCGAATTACAGTAGCTTAAATCCACAGGATTATCCGGATGACGCGACGTTTCGCAGCTACATCGGCAATGAGTATATGGGGCATAAATGGCAGTGCGTGGAGTTTGCGCGCCGCTTTCTGTTCCTGACCTACGGGTTTGTCTTTACCGATGTGGGGATGGCCTATGAAATCTTCTCCCTGCGCTTTCTGCGCGAAGTGGTCAATGACAACATTCTCCCGCTTCAGGCCTTCGCCAACGGCTCCCGTCGTCCGCCGATCGCTGGTTCGCTGCTGATCTGGCAGAAGGGCGGCGAGTTCAAGCACACCGGCCATGTCGCGGTGATCACCCAGCTTGTCGGCAATAAGGTGCGTATCGCCGAGCAGAACGTCATTCACTCGCCGCTGCCGCAGGGCCAGCAGTGGACCCGCGAGCTGACCCTCGAGGTCAACGCCGGCCGGTACACCATCAAAGATACCTTTGCCGATACCGAAATTTTAGGCTGGATGATCCAGACCGCCGATACCGAACACAGCCTGCCGCAGCCGGTACTGCCGGGTGAGGCGATGGCGATCAAGGGCGCGCGGCTGCCGAACAACGGCCAGTTCCGCGGCAAATGGCTGAACGAGAAAGATCCGCTGCAGAAAGCCTACGTGGCGGCCAACGGCCATTTTATCAATCAGGATCCTTATCAGTATTTCACTATCAGCGAAAGCGCCGAACAGGAGCTGATTAAAGCCACCAACGAGCTGCACCTGATGTATCTGCACGCCACCGATAAGGTGATGAAGGATGATAACCTGCTGGCGCTGTTCGATATCCCGAAAATCCTCTGGCCGCGTCTGCGTCTCTCCTGGCAGCGCCGGCGTCATCATATGATCACCGGGCGCATGGATTTTTGCATGGACGAGCGCGGGCTGAAGGTATACGAGTACAATGCCGACTCCGCCTCCTGCCATACCGAAGGCGGGCTGATCCTCGAGCAGTGGTTGAAGCAGGGCTACTATGGCACTGGTCACAATCCGGCGGAAGGTCTGCTCGATGAGCTGGCGGGAGCGTGGAAACACAGCCGGGCGCGGCCTTTCGTGCACATCATGCAGGACAAGGATCTGGAAGAGAATTACCACGCGAAGTTTATCCAGCGTTCGCTGACCCAGGCCGGTTTCGAGAGCAAAATTCTCTTTGGCCTCGATGAACTGCGCTGGGATGCGGCCGGCCAGCTGATCGACGCCGACGGGCGGCTGGTCAACTGCGTCTGGAAAACCTGGGCATGGGAAACCGCCATTGAGCAGGTGCGCGAAGTCAGCGCCGATGAGTACGCGGCGGTGCCGATTCGTACCGGGCATCCGCAGAATGAGGTGCGACTGATTGACGTCCTGCTGCGTCCTGAAGTATTGGTATTCGAACCCCTGTGGACGGTGATCCCGGGCAACAAAGCGATCCTGCCGGTGCTGTGGTCGCTGTTCCCGCATCATCGCTATCTGCTTGATACCGATTTTGTGGTTAACGACGAGCTGGCGAAAACCGGCTATGCCGTGAAGCCCATTTCCGGACGCTGCGGGAACAATATCGACCTGATCGGGCCTCAGGATGAGGTTCTGGATAAGACCAGCGGCCAGTTTGTCGATCGCAAGAATATCTACCAGCAGCTGTGGTGCCTGCCGAAAGTGGATGGCAAGTATATCCAGGTGTGCACCTTTACCGTCGGCGGTAACTACGGCGGTACCTGCCTGCGCGGCGATTCGTCGCTGGTGGTGAAAAAAGAGAGCGACATAGAGCCGCTGATCGTATTGAAAGACAAAGCGTGACGTGCTGACCCCGGATAGCGGCTCCTGCCCTGTCCGGGGAGAGCGCAGAGACACGAACAAGGATAGCCCGGACTGGTAAGCGCCGCCGGGGAACACCTGCAACAAAGCCAAGATAATTAACACAACAACAAGACAGAAAAGGAAAATAGTATGCACGATCGGCGTCTCGCCGCCCGCGCGGGTGAACTCAAGCCCTCCGCCGTCCGCGAACTTCTCAAGCACAGTAAACTGCCGGGCGTGATCTCGCTTGGCGGCGGCATTCCGGCACCGGAACTGTTTGATACCGAAGGCCTGGAGCTGGCGGTGCAGAAGGTGATGAGCGAGCGTTTTCATGACGCATTTCAGTACGGTCTGACGGAAGGCTACCCGCCGCTGCGTCAGGCGGTGAGTGAAATCTGCCACTCCCGTGGCGTGACCTGTTCAGCCGCTCAGGTCTATATCACCTCCGGCTCCCAGCAATCGCTGGATATCGTTGCCCGCACGCTGCTCGATCCAGGCGATACTATCGTCGTTGAGCGACCCACCTATCTGGCGGCGCTGCAGGTGTTTCAGCTGGCGCAGGCCAATATTCTCAGCGTCGATACCGATGATGATGGGATGCTGGTGGAGCAGTTGGCCGACCTGCTGGAGACCACCCGCGTCAAAGCCGTCTACCTGGTGCCGACGTTCGGCAATCCCGGCGGCAAAACGCTGAGCGAGGCGCGTCGTCGCCGGTTGGTTGAGCTGGCGAAAAAATATGATTTCGTCATTCTGGAAGACGATCCCTACGGCGAAATTAGCTTTACAGACGCCGTGCGACGCCCGCTCTATCAGCACGCTGTTGAGCTGGGCTGTGAAGATCAAGTGGTTTACACCTCGACGTTTTCAAAGATCCTCGCGCCGGGGATGCGTATCGGCTGGATCGTCATGCCGGACTGGCTGGCGCAGCAGACGGTGATCGTGAAGCAGGCGGCGGATCTGCATACCAATATGCTGTCGCAGGTGATCACCGCGGAATACCTCAGTCTGAACCGGCTGGATAACCAGATTGCGTTGATTCGCGAAGACTATCGCAAGAAGTGCGTGGCGCTGGCCGATGCGCTGGAAAGCCGCCTTGGCGAGCACCTGGAATTCAGCCGCCCGCAGGGGGGGATGTTCCTGTGGGCGCGTTTCCGCTATCCGTTCGATACCATGGAATGGATGAAGAAAACGCTGGAAAACGGCGTGGTGTACGTTCCGGGAGAAGCGTTTTATCACGATAATCCGGATACCCGTACCCTGCGTCTTTCCTACTCAACGGTGTCGGAAGCCGGGCTGCTGACCGCCGTTGAGCGGCTGGCGGCCTCCCTGTAACGGCCCTGCTGTGCGCCGCTTACCGGCGGCGCATCCTCTTCGCTTCAATAGCGAGAGGGAGTGACGCTAGCGTTCAGCGCTGGAATCACTCCGTATCGACGATGCGATCATCCAGCCAGACCAACATCAGCGCTGCGAGAAAAGCTACCGCAAAGGTACCAATAAACAACCACATAGATGTCCCTCACGGGTTAATTATTTTGCTGATTTTACCGGAGAACGATCGTTTCGGTCGGAGATGGAGATTTTTGTCCCAGCCGAATGGCTGGCGAGAGAGAAAAAGTCATCGGCATCAATATCGAAGTTAAGAATAATTTCCCTGTATTCCCCACCGTTAATTAACGCTTTGGCTTCTTTAACACTACTGGCAATAATGACAGGCATCAGTTTTATCTCATTTTGAAAACTGAGAAGCAAAATAAGAGTTAGTTCGTACCTGATCAACTACTTTTTATCGTATACGACTGCAGAAAAAAACGTCCTCCTGTGGCTCGGTGATAGAGGAGGATTTTGTGACAGCGATCGGCTCGTCAACAGCGGGATCTTATCGGGCGCTGTGACGGGCTGCGGTTTCGCCAGCCCGCCGGGATTATTTACCCTGCTGTTTTGCTCGTAATATCTCGCCACAGCGCTGCTGGTCCTGACGCAGCGCCTGCTGTTCCTGCGGGCTGAGCTGATGCCAGGTGTCCAGCATCCGCTGCCCCAGCGCCGGCAGGTAATGTGCTTTATGCAGCGCGTAGTCAGAATTCCCCCCCTCGACGATGTTTTGCATATCGTGGAGGAACTGGCGGCTGTCGTCATGATCGATCACGCAAAATACCGCCCGGTAGTAAGCTTCGTCTTCCTCGGTGTAATGCGGAGTGAACCACCAGACCAGCAGCACGGTAAGCGCCAGCAGCGGGATAATTAAGGATAATTTTTTCAACATCAGTTTTTCGGCCGGAGACAATCAGCCGTCAGTGTACCTGCAACGACGGCCTGATGTAAGCGCCGGCCCCGGCGGGCCGGCACAGGCTAGTAGCCGACCGGGTAGATGCGGCCGGTTTGCACCCCTTCAATGCTGCGGCGATAGGCCTGTGCTACGGCGGCGGCGGGAACGCTGGCAAAGCCCGGGAAAAAGTCGCCGTAGGCCGCCAGCGACTCGCTGAGCACGGTGGGGCTGATGAGATTGATGCGGATCCCGCGCGGTAGTTCGCAGGCGGCGGCGCGGACAAAGCCTTCCAGACCGGCGTTGACCGTCGTGGCATTGACCCCCTGAGCAATGGGTTCCTGCGCGACAATACCGCTGACCAGAGTAATCGACCCCCCGTCGCCCAGGAAATGCTGGCCGACCAGCGCCAGGCGAATTTGCCCCAGCAGTTTGTCCTGCAGACCGAGGTTGAACTGGCTGTCGGTCATGGTGCTTAACGGCCCAAAGTGTAGATTACCGGTGGTGGAGACGATGGCGTCTACTTCGCCGGTCTGCGCAAACAGCGCCTCGACGCTCTCCTGCGAGGTGATATCCACCTGATAATCCCCCCGGGTGCGGCCGACGCGGATAACGTCATGTCTCTGGCTCAGTTCTTCGCTGACCGCGCGACCAATGGTGCCGCTGGCACCGATAACGATAATTTTCATGGCAGACTCCTGATGAGGTGAGAGGCTATTCTTTAATAAAACGGATATCGGATAAACTGGCTAAAAGTTAGAACATTACTAACCAGAGGTTAGCAATATGGATAAGCTGCGAGGGATGGAGACGTTTATTGCCGTGGTGGAGTGCGGCAGCTTTACCGGGGCGGCGTCGCGCCTGGGGCTGTCGGCGGTGATGGTCGGGAAATATATCGCCCAGCTGGAAACCCAGCTGGCGACGCGCCTGCTGGAGCGTAACACCCGACGCCAGAGCCTCACCGACGCCGGGCGGGTCTATTTTGACGAAGCGAAACGGGTGATGGAGCAGGTCTCCATCGCCGAAAGCGCCGTTGAGCGGCTGCGGCTGGCGCCGGCCGGCACCCTGCGGGTGAGCGCGCCCACCTCGTTCGGCGCCAGCGTGATCGCGCCCCTGACCGCCACCTTTCTGCAGGCCTGGCCAGCGGTCCGGGTGGAACTGGATCTGACTAACCGGATGGTCGATCTGGTGGATGAGGGGTTCGATCTGGCGATCCGCATTGGCGAGATCCATCAGGAGGATCTGGTGGCTCGCTACCTGGCGCCGTATCGGATGGTGATCTGCGCCGCGCCGGCTTATCTGGCGCGTTACGGAATGCCAGGGAGGCCGGAAGATCTCGCCGATCATCTCTGTCTGTCCCATACGGTCTGGACCGCCCGCAACGAGTGGCGGCTGCCGGGCGTAGAGGGAGAAGTGCGCTGGAAGCGCGATGCGGTTTTGCGCTGTAACGATGGCTATGCGCTGCGCCAGGCGGCGATCGCCGGGGCTGGGCTGCTGATGCAGCCGGAGGTGCTGCTGGCCGATGCGCTGGCCAGCGGCAGCCTGGTACGGGTGCTGGAGGCGTGGACCCCACAGCCGAGGCCCGTGCATCTGCTCTGGCGCCAGGATCTCCGGCCCCTGCCGAAGTTGACGCAGTTTATCGCCCACCTTCAGCAGGGAATGCCTGACGCGCTGGCGACGACCTGCGCGTCGGAATAATCACTCCTCCCGAAGCGCCTGCTGCCAGTCGGCAATCAGATCGTGAGGATCTTCGATCCCGACCGACAGGCGGATCAGCTGCGGCGTGATTCCGTTCGCCAGGCGCTTCTCCAGCGGGATCGAGGCATGGGTCATGCTGAAGGGCTGGCTCACCAGGCTCTCGACGCCGCCCAGACTCTCCGCAAGGGTGAACCAGCGCAGCTTGCTGATGATGCGTTCGGCGTAACCGTCATCGCCTTTCACCACTACCGAAATCATGCCGCCGGGCAGGGCCATTTGCCGGCGCGCCAGCTGATGGTGCGGGTGCGAGGCCAGCCAGGGGAACCAGACTCGCTCTACCTCCGGCTGCTGTTCCAGCCATTCGGCGAGCTGCAGCGCGTTCGCGCTGTGGCGCTCCATCCGCAGCGCCAGGGTGCGGATGCCGCGTAGCGTCAGGAAGCTGCTGAACGGGTCGAGTACGCCGCCTACCGCATTCTGCAGGTAGCCAAGCTTCTCCGCGAGCGCGGCGTTATCGCCGACCACCGCCAGGCCGGCGACGACATCGGAATGGCCATTGAGGTACTTAGTCGCGGAGTGGACCACAATATCAAACCCGTGCTCCAGCGGGCGATGGATCGCCGGCGAGGCGAAAGTGTTATCGGCGACGCTGATCAGGTTATGGCGGCGCGCGATAGCGGCGATAGCGCTGAGATCCGCCAGCTTCAGCAGCGGGTTGGTGGGCGTTTCCACCCAGATCATGCGCGTATCGGGGCGGATCGCCGCTTCAATTCCCGCCAGGTCGTCGGGTTTCACCCAGCTCACCTGCAGACCAGCGCTACGGCGGCGTACGTTTTCCAGCAGGCGGTAAGTGCCGCCATACACATCATCGACCGCCACCAGGTGACTGTCCTTATCCAGCAGCTCCAGCACGGTGGCGATGGCGGCCAGCCCGGAGGCGAACGCGTAGCCGCGCGTACCGTTTTCCAGGTCGGCGATCGCCGTCTCCAGCGCATGGCGGGTAGGATTCCCGCTGCGGGAATATTCATAGCCGGTATGCTGCCCCGGCGCCGGCTGAGCGAAAGTGGAGGTGGCATAAATAGGCGGCATCACTGCGCCGTGGCTGTCGGTGAAGGTTCCGCTATGTACGCTCAGGGTGTGGATAGATGACATAAAAAATTCCTTATTGTGCTACTTGGTTACGCCAGGCGGTCAGTACATCGCTGCGGGTGACCAGGCCAAGAAAACGCGCGTTGTCAGCGATCACCGCCACCAGACCGCGATCGAGAATGGCCTGCAGTTCGCTCTCTGGCGCACGCTTATCGAGAGTTTCAACATGGCGGCTCATCGCTTCGCTGACCGGCAGGGAGAAGCGTTGGCGATCGCCCTGTACGTGGCGGATCAAATCCCACTCATCGACGATGCCGACCACGCGGCCATCCTCCAGAACCGGCAGCTGGGAGATGTCATACAGCCGCATGCGGGTAAAGACCGCGGCCAGGGTGTCGTCCGGCGCGGCCGTGACGGTAGCGCCTTCGTCATGGCGCAGGGCGATAAAATCACTGAGATCGCCCTGTTCGGGGCGGGCGATCAGCCCTTGCTGGCGCATCCAGTCGTCGTTGAACATTTTTGACAGGTATTTATTGCCGCTGTCGCAGGCGAAGGTCACCACCCGCTTCGGACGGCTTTGCGCCCGGCAGTAGCGCAGTGCGGCGCTGAGCAGGGTGCCGGTGGAGGATCCGGCCAGCACACCCTCGACCTGCAGCAGCTGGCGCGCGGTGTGGAACGCTTCGCGGTCGCTGACGCGATAGGCGGTATGCACCCCCTCCAGCCTGGCCAGCGGCGGGATGAAATCTTCTCCAATCCCTTCGACCAGCCAGGATCCCGTTTCGCCGTAGCGTCCGGTATCAACCTGATCGGCAAGGATCGAGCCCGCCGGATCGGCGAGGATAAATTCCGTTTTCGGCGAGTGTTCTGCAAACCAGGCCTGAAGCCCGCCCAGCGTGCCGCCAGAGCCAACGCCGACGACGATGGCGTCGATGTCGCCCTCCAGCTGCTGGAAAAGTTCCGGCGCGGTGGAGGTCGCGTGCGCCAGCGGATTAGCGTCGTTGTTAAACTGATCGATATAAAAAGCCCCCGGCGTTTCATCGGCAAGGCGGCGGGCATAATCCTGGTAATAGGCCGGATGACCTTTATTGACGTCGGAACGGGTGAGCAGCACCGTCGCGCCCAGCGCCCGCAGGTGAAAGATTTTCTCGCGGCTCATTTTGTCCGGCACCACCAGGATCAGGCGGTAATTTTTCTGCGCCGCGATCAGCGCCAGGCCGAGGCCGGTATTGCCGGCAGTGGCTTCGATAATTGTCCCGCCGGGCGCCAGTTTGCCCTGGCGCTCGGCTTCGTTAATCATCGACAGCGCAACCCGATCTTTAATTGATCCGCCCGGGTTCTGATTTTCCAGTTTTAAAAACAGACTGCAGGGCCCGGTATCCAGTTTGTGCAACTGGAGCAGGGGAGTATGACCGATCAGGTCGCTCACGGAATGAAACAGTGACATAACCATTTACCCACTCGTTTAAGATATTTTTGCATGGTAGGTCTGTGAAATCGGTAATTTAAAGAACATTTATCTGTCATTTAGCGCAAAATGGAATATAAGATGCTGTTCAGCCATCCGGAGGGAAAGCAGGGTAGCCGCCTGGGCGGATCGATTGCCAGAAAAGGGCGTTTTTAGCCGCTTTTAACGACAGAATGGCGATTTGAATCAGCGGGTTATCTGATATTTGAAAATGTATTTGCGAAAAGATTCTATGGGGAGAGGCGGTCTGCGCTGGCCGTTAAGTGGCAGCTGGCTCACCAGGAGAAAAGTGCAGCAGAGAAATCACGGGTTAGCGATGTTCGATGAAGAGTCCGGCTACAGAAGAGCAAAAACCCGCCTTGTGGGCGGGTTCTTTAAATAGTGGTGCCGGACTCGGACTAACGCCGCAGGCGTTGAACAGCGCGCGTGTCGCGCTGGCCCCGAAGGGGTGAGCCGCTGTGCGGCGAATAATCGAACGCAGTTCGATGGAGAGTCCGGCTACAGAAAAGCAAAAACCCAGCCATAGGCTGGGTTCTTTAAATAGTGGTGCCCGGACTCGGAATCGAACCAAGGACACGGGGATTTTCAATCCCCTGCTCTACCGACTGAGCTATCCGGGCAACGGGGCGCATTAAACCGTAATCGCCGCGCCTCGTCAACGAAATTTATCTGTTTTGCAGCAGACTGAACAATCTATCACCACATTGCGCTAAAAGCACGCGTCTTCAGGCAAAAAACAGCGTCCAGGCCGCTGAGATCGGCATCGCCAGCACCAGCGCAGGCAGCATATTCACCACGGCAAACATTTTTATTCCGCAGATGCGCAGCCCGGTGGCCACCAGCAGCATACCGCCGACGGCGCTGAAATCCGCCAGCATCATCGGCGTGGTGAGCGGCATAATGATCGCCGCGCAGGCCGCGAGGGTCAGCTGGATAAGTAGCATCGGTACGCTGATGGCGGCGACGGCAATGCCCAGGGTACAAGCGAAAATGGTGGCGGTGAAAAAATCGAGAAACGCTTTGGCAATCAGAATGCTGGCGTCGCCGGTCATCCCTTCGCGCATGGCGCCGAAGACGCCGGTGCCGCTGGCGCAGAACAGGACGATAATCGCCACATAGCTCTGAATATAGGAGTCATGAGCCGAGGCTTTTTTCTTACCCTTCGGCGTCAGCAACTGCTGGAGCTGACTGACCAGCGTATTAATCCCTTTTTCCATATTACAAATTTCGCCGAGCAGCGTTCCCACCAGGGTCGACAGCACCATCACCGGCAAATTGGCGCATTTGATCACCAGTAAAATGCCGATGCCTAATGACGCCAGACCAAAAATTGAGGTCATGGATGTGCGGATCCGTTCCGGCAACCGCTGGCTGAGTAAGGCGCCTAACACGCCGCCGACCAGCACCGCGCTGGCATTAATAAAAGGTCCTGTAACCACGCTGACTCCTGTTAAATATCCCTGATAACCGAATGATTATGACGTTAACCCGCCGTGAAAGCTTGTGTATCCGTGATATAAGTGCATACGGTTTTCATCTTGCGCCTGTCGGGGAAAGGTGCCATGATTGCGCGAATTTTCTCCTCCCTGATATGAGGCCGCCGATGACGACACTGCCATTACCTCGCCAGCGACGCCGCGCACAGATGCGTGGGCTGCCTCATCTTGCTACGCTTACCCCTCTGTTCACCATGCGGTGAAGGACACGTATGCTCACTGTAGGGCAACAGTAAGATCGGACGCGTCTGCTTTTACTGATGTCCGGCGGTCGGAGCTGAATCCGTCAGACCCGGACACATCGTTGGGCAAGGTTTCCCTTGCCTGAGATTTTTACACTCCCGATACGGGCATTTGCGCTTATGAAATCCATGCACATTGCCGCCAGCTGCGAGCTGGTCACCCGCTTGTCCACCCACCGTCGCGTTGTGGCGCTGGACAGTACCGATTTTACCGATGTGGCGGCAGTCGTCATCACCGCGGCGGACAGTCGCAGCGGCATCCTCGCCCTCCTCAGGCGTAGCGGATTTAACCTGCCGGTCTACCTGCTGAGCGAGACGGCGGTCGATAAGCCGGAGGGGGTACAGGCGGTGATCGCCGGTAAAGATCAGGAGTGGCTGGAGCTGGAAGCGGCGGCCTGCGATTATGAAGCGCGTCTGCTGCCGCCGTTTTTCAATACGCTGACCCAGTACGTCGAAATGGATAACAGCACCTTTGCCTGTCCGGGACACCAGCACGGGGCCTTTTTCAAAAAGCATCCCGCAGGCCGCCAGTTCTATGACTTTTTTGGCGAAAACGTCTTTCGCGCCGATATGTGTAACGCCGACGTAAAATTAGGCGATCTGCTGATCCACGAAGGGTCGGCCAAGCACGCGCAGAAGTTCGCCGCGAAGGTCTTTAATGCGGATAAAACCTACTTCGTCCTTAACGGCACCTCGGCGGCCAACAAAGTCGTGACCAACGCGCTGTTGACCCGCGGCGATCTGGTGCTGTTCGATCGCAACAACCACAAGTCAAACCATCACGGGGCGCTGATTCAGGCGGGAGCGACGCCTGTCTATCTTGAAGCCGCGCGCAATCCGTTCGGCTTTATCGGCGGTATTGACGAGCGCTGCTTTGATGAGCGCTACCTGCGGGATCTCATCCGTGAAGCGGCGCCAGAGAAAGCCACGGCCTCTCGCCCGTTTCGTCTGGCGGTGATCCAGCTCGGAACCTATGACGGCACGGTCTATAACGCCCGCCAGGTGGTCGATAAAATCGGCCACCTCTGCGATTACATCCTGTTCGACTCGGCGTGGGTGGGCTATGAGCAGTTTATCCCGATGATGGCCGACTGTTCGCCGCTGCTGCTGGAGCTGACCCCGGACGATCCGGGCATTTTTGTCACCCAGTCCGTTCACAAGCAGCAGGCCGGTTTCTCGCAGACGTCGCAGATCCATAAAAAGGATAACCATCTGCGCGGCCAGGCGCGCTTCTGTCCGCACAAGCGGCTGAATAACGCCTTTATGCTGCATGCCTCTACCAGCCCGTTTTATCCGCTGTTCGCCGCACTGGACGTCAACGCCAAAATCCACGAAGGCGAGAGCGGCCGCCGCCTGTGGGCCGAATGCGTGGCGCTGGGCATCGAGGCGCGCAAAGCGATCATCGCCAATTGCAAGATGATCCAGCCTTTTATTCCGCCGATAGTGGCGGGGCGCCCGTGGCAGGATCACCCGACTGAGGCGATCGCCCGGGAGCGCCGTTTCTTCAGCTTCGAACCGGGCGCGCGCTGGCATGGCTTCGAGGGCTATGCCGACGACCAGTATTTTGTCGACCCGTGCAAGCTGTTGTTGACCACCCCGGGCATCGACGCGGAGAGCGGAGAGTACAGTGAGTTCGGCATCCCGGCGACCATTCTGGCGCATTACCTGCGGGAAAACGGCATCGTGCCTGAGAAGTGCGATCTCAACTCGATTCTGTTCCTGCTGACGCCGGCGGAAAGCGCCGAAAAAATGGCGCAGCTGGTGGCGATGCTGGGGCAGTTTGAACAGCATATTGAAGCGGATACGCCGCTGGCCGATGTGTTGCCGACCATCTATAACAAATATCCGGTGCGTTATCGCGACTATACCCTGCGCGAACTGTGCCAGGAGATGCACGATCTGTACGTCAGCTTTGACGTGAAGAGCCTGCAAAAAGAGATGTTCCGTAAACGGAGCTTCCCGCGGGTGGTGATGAATCCCCAGGATGCCAACCGCGAATTTATCCGCGGCGACGTGGAGCTGGTGCGTCTGAGCGAGGCGGAGGGCCGCGTCGCGGCGGAAGGGGCGCTGCCGTATCCGCCGGGGGTATTATGCGTGGTGCCCGGTGAGGTCTGGGGTGGCGCTGTACTGCGCTATTTCCTTGCGCTGGAAGAGGGGGTTAATATGCTGCCGGGCTTCTCGCCGGAGCTGCAGGGGGTATATAGTGAGACGGATTCGGACGGCATTAAGCGGCTGTATGGCTACGTGCTGAAGGGATAAAAAATGCCCCGCTGAACCGGCGGGGCGTTTTGCTTTTGACGATCACGCGCTCTGCTGCGCGGCGGTCGGTTGTCTGACGTGTTTGTATTTGAACAGCGCCACGAAGGCAAAAGCCAGCACCAGCGAATAGCCGGCGAAAATCAGCCACACGCTCTGCCAGTTAGTGATCCCTTCGACGGTAAAGTACTCCACCACTTTGCCGCTCACCATGCCACCGAGAATACAGCCGAAGCCGTTGGTCATCATCAGGAACATGCCCTGGGCGCTGGCGCGGATTTCCGGACGCACCTCTTTCTCCACGAACACTGAACCAGAGATGTTGAAGAAGTCGAAAGCGCAGCCGTAGACGATCATCGACAGCACCAGTAGCACGGTGCCGAACGGTGTCGGATCGCCGAAGGCGAACAGGCCGAAGCGCAGCATCCACGCCACGATACTGATAAGCATCACGTTCTTAATGCCGTAGCGGCTGAGGAAGAACGGAATGGTCAGGATAAACAGCGTCTCGGAGATCTGCGATATCGACATCAGCACCGAGGCGTGTTCGACGATAAAGCTGCCGGCAAACAGCGGATCTTTATCGAAGCTGTGCAGGAAGGTATTACCGAACATGTTGGTGATTTGCAGCTCGGCGCCTAGCATCATCGAGAAGATAAAGAAGATTGCCATGCGCTTGTTTTTAAACAGCGCAAAAGCGTTAAGCCCCAGCATCTCCGTCCAGCTTTGATTACGCTGGGCGTTAGCCACCGGGATCGTCGGCAGCGTCAGGGTGAACAGCGTCAGCAGGACCGACAGCGTCGCGCCAATGTACAGCTGCATATGGCTCAGTTCGAAGCCGGAGAAGCTTACGCCCCACATGGCGAAGATAAAGCCGATGGTGCCCCAGATCCGGATCGGCGGGAAATCGGTGACGATATCCAGCCCCGCCGACTGCAGGCGGTAGTAAGAGATTGTGTTAATCAGCCCCAGCGTCGGCATATAGGCCAGCGAGTTGAGGAGGATCACAAGGAACATCTCGCCCGGCGTGGTGACCTGCGCCGCCAGATACAGCGTCAGCGCGCCCACCAGATGGCAAGCGGCATACACCCATTTGGCGCTGATCCACTTATCGGCGACGATGCCGAGCAGCGTCGGCATCAACACCGCGGCGATACCGAGCGAGCTATATACTGCGCCGATAGCCGCGCCATCAAACTTCAGCGTGACAAACATGTATGAGCCAAGCGTGGTGAGCCAGCTCCCCCAAAGGCAGAACTGCAGGAACGACAGTATTTTGAGCTGCAGCTTAAGATTCATGTAGTTATCCTCACGAATGTGGGCTTGTTATGTTTTTAAAATAACATTAATCCCGTTATTTTGATGCGATTCTATCATTCACCAGCTGAAGGCTTCTGTTAACTGCCGCAGAAAACCGAAAGATATTCCACAGTATGGCGCAGAAAAAAAGCGGCCTCAGCGCGTGGCTGAGGCCGGTGTCAGGAGGGGGTTATTTACGGCGGTAGCTTTTCTGCGCCGTGTTAACTTTATACAGATAGCGGCGCGATTCCGCCGACGGGTGACGGGTGGTCAGCGTCTGGTAGACGTCACCTGGCGCCATGCTGTTGATGATATTGGCCGCCTGGACTTTATCGCTGGAGAAGACCCGCAGCACGCTGCCGGCGCCGCCGTTATAGGCGGTGATCACCGCGTAGCGACGCGAGGTGGGGTTATCGATGCCAGCAAGGTAGACATTGTTCAGCATCGCCAGGTAGGCAGTACCGGTGTCAATGTTATTCGCCGGGTCGAACAGATAGCTGCGGCTTGGCAGGCCCGATTTACCCTGGGAACGGAAGACGTCTCTGCCGGCGCTGTGCTGGACTACCTGCATCAGCCCCATGGCGTCGGCATGGCTGACCGCATAAGGGTTAAAGGAGGATTCGGTCTGCATAATCGCGAGGATCAGCGACTCATCAACCCCATACTTACGCGAGGCCTGACGCACCATGCCGAGGTATTTATGCGCACGTTTGTCGAGGTGGTTCGGCACCAGGTTGATGGTGATGCTGTAGACCACGCGCAGGCCGTTGTTGCGGCTCTTCAGGCGTGTTTGCAGCAGATAGTCGGCAAAGCGCGCGGCGCGCCACTCCCAACGAATCGATGCCCCGGTGTTATCCACCACCTGGCCATAGAGGAACGGCTCTTTGGAGATCTGAATGTCATCGACATCGGAATAGAGGTCGATGGAGTTGGGGTCATCGCCCATCAGCAGGGTTTTGACGATCGCCTGGCGCAGTCGTCCGCGCGGATCGGTGCCGGCGATGGTCTCGACGGTGATCGTCCCTTCATCAAAGTTGATGTGGCTGCGGGTTTGATACTGGTCGGTGTATTTGACGTAGTCCTTCGGCCCGGCGAGCAGGACTTCGTTGTACCCCCAAATGTTCTCGATGTTGTGGGCAAACTGGCCCATCAGGATATCAAAACCGTTGGTATCCTTGACCCAGGCCTCGTTGTATTCGGCGCCTTTTTTATTGGAGCTGGAACACGAAACGAGCAACGGCGCAATCAGCGCGAGCGCTAAGTATTTTTTCATCATTCCGGGCGTGCGTGTTGTGTTTGTTTTTAAAAGGCCGCAGGGCCCTTACTGTTTTTCCGGCGGCGTATAGCCTTCGATGTGCACGTCTTTCCCTTCAAACAGGAACTGCACCATCTCCTGCTCCAGCAGCTTGCGGTGCTCCGGGTTCATCATGCTGAGCTTTTTCTCGTTGATCAGCATGGTCTGCTTGTGCTGCCACTGCGCCCAGGCTTCTTTGGAGATTTCGTTGTAAATGCGCTTCCCGAGTTCGCCCGGATACAGCTGAAAATCCTGGCCGTCCGCTTCACGCTGCAGGAAGGTACAAAAAATGGTTCTGCTCATAATCAATCCTCTTTGATAGCCGAAAATTTATACCGGCGTTCCGGCTTTTAACTGTTGCAACAAGCGCTCCACGGGGGCCGCCAGACCGACCGACGGCGGCTGCGCTAAGTTATACCAGAGTGCGTTGCCTTCATCCATGCATGCGCCAGATGAGTGCACTGTAAGCCACATCGGCACAATATCCAGGTGGAAATGGCTGAAAGTGTGGCGAAAAGCGGTGAGCTGCGTCAGATTATCGGCCTTAATCTGGCGCTGTGCCAGCCACTCGCGCAGGCCCGCTTCGTCGGCAAACTGCGGAAAACAGAACAATCCGCCCCACAGACCCACCGGCGGACGTTGGGCGAGAAACACCTCGTCACCGTGCTGCATCAGCAGAAAATAGCCGGTGCGTTCCGGAATGGTCTGCTTCGGTTTTTTGCCCGGATATTCTGCCCATGAATGATTGGCGTAGGCCACGCAGCCGTTGCTCAGCGGGCACAGTTCGCACTTCGGCTTCGAGCGGGTGCAAACCATCGCCCCGAGATCCATCATCGCCTGGTTAAAGCGCTCCACGCCCTTCGCCGGCGTGACCG
Organism: Klebsiella sp. 2-CIP_Kleb.; assembly: GCF_050378715.1. Taxonomy (NCBI): domain Bacteria; kingdom Pseudomonadati; phylum Pseudomonadota; class Gammaproteobacteria; order Enterobacterales; family Enterobacteriaceae; genus Klebsiella; species Klebsiella sp. 2-CIP_Kleb. The sequence continues at coordinate 39,706 of NZ_JBNRLG010000007.1, read as the reverse complement.
CTTCGCTGATCTCCCACAGCCGTTTTTCCACCTCTTTTTTCCCCGGCCAGCCGCTGACAGCATAGCAGCGGGCGAGCACGCGCTTCACGTTGCCGTCGAGAATCGGATAATGCTGACCGAGCGAAAGCGATAAGATGGCCCCCGCCGTTGAGCGCCCGACGCCGGGAAGCGCCGCCACTTCGTCAAAGGTCTGCGGGAATTCGCCGCCGTGCTGCGTCGCCACCTGCTGCGCCGCTTTGTGTAAGTTGCGCGCCCGCGCGTAATAACCCAGTCCGGTCCACAGATGCAGCACTTCATCCAGCGGCGCGTTGGCGAGATCGACCACCGTAGGGAAACGCGCCATAAAGCGTTCAAAATAGGGGATAACCGTGGTCACCTGGGTTTGTTGCAACATCACTTCGGAGAGCCATACTTTGTAGGGCGTCTTGGCGATTTGCCAGGGCAGGGTTTTACGCCCGTATTTGTCGTACCAGTCCAGGACCTGGGCTGAAAATTGCGTGGCGAGAAAAGTCAAAGCTACGGCTCCGGGATCGCGATTACAGGGGGGCAGATTGCAGCATAAGGGCGAGTGGCTGTAAACCCTTGCATCCGCCGGGTAACTTTGGATAATGCCCGTTTTCCGAACACATTCACAAGCAGACCAAACTTTTATGAAAAACGACGTCATTTCTCCGGAATTCGATGAAAACGGTCGCCCGCTGCGCCGTATTCGTAGCTTCGTCCGTCGCCAGGGCCGCCTGACGAAAGGGCAGCAGCATGCGCTGGATAACATTTGGCCGGTGATGGGCGTTGAATTCAACGATGCGCCGCTCGATTTCGCCGCCCTGTTTGGCCGCGAAGCGCCGGTCACCCTCGAAATTGGCTTCGGGATGGGCGCCTCGCTGGTGGCGATGGCAAAAGCCAAACCGGAACAGAATTTCCTCGGCATCGAAGTGCACTCCCCGGGCGTCGGCGCCTGTCTGGCCTCGGCCGAAGAAGAAGGTGTGCAAAACCTGCGCGTGATGTGTCACGATGCGGTGGAAGTGCTGCACACTATGATTCCGGATAACTCGCTGAATATGGTGCAGCTGTTTTTCCCTGACCCGTGGCATAAAGCGCGCCATAATAAACGTCGTATCGTACAGCCGCCTTTCGCCGAGCTGGTGAAAAGTAAACTGAAGCTCGGCGGCGTCTTCCATATGGCGACCGACTGGGAAGCCTATGCCGTCCATATGCTGGAAGTGATGTCCTCGCTGGAAGGATATCGTAACCAGTCGGCAAGCAACGATTACGTACCGCGCCCGGAATCGCGCCCGGTAACCAAATTTGAACAGCGTGGCCATCGTCTCGGCCACGGCGTATGGGACTTAATGTTCGAGAGGGTGAAATAATGGCCAAGAATCGTAGCCGTCGTCTGCGTAAAAAAATGCATATCGACGAGTTTCAGGAGTTAGGCTTCTCCGTCGCCTGGCGTTTCCCGGAAGGGACCAGTGAAGAGCAGATCGACCAGACGGTCAACGATCTGATCGAAGAGGTGATTGAGCCGAACAAGCTGGCCTTTGACGGCAGCGGCTATCTCTCCTGGGAGGGGCTGATCTGCATGCAGGAGATCGGTAAATGCACCGAAGAGCATCAGGCCATCGTGCGCAAATGGCTGGAAGCGCGTAAGTTAGAGGATGTGCGCACCAGCGAACTTTTTGACGTCTGGTGGGACTAAGTTTGACAAGGGTCGGCAACTGCCGGCCCGTTTTGTCTTAAGGGAGTTTTATGATGCGTAAAACGCTGCTGGCGGTGGCGCTCTCCGTCACCGCTTTGTCTGCCCATGCGGACTACCAGTGTAGCGTCACGCCGCGTGACGATGTGATCCTCACCCCTCAGCAGGTACAGGTGAAAGGGGAAAACGGCAATCTGGTGATCAAACCGGACGGCAACCTGACCTTTAACGGCAAGGCTTATGCGCTCAGCGCCGCCCAGCGCGAACAGGCGCAGGATTACCAGGCCAGTCTGCGTAGCAGCCTGCCGTGGATTGACGAAGGCGCGCGTTCGCGAGTCGAAAAAGGCCGCAAGGCGCTGGATAAAATCATTACCGAACAGGTCGGCGCCAATAGCAGTATGCACGGTCGTCTGACCAAGCTGGACGCGCAGCTGAAAGAACAGATGAACCGCATCATTGAGCGCCGCAGCGATGGCCTGACCTTCCACTATAAAGCCATCGACCAGGTGCGCGCCGACGGCCAGCAGCTGGTAAATCAGGCGATGGGCGGCATTTTGCAGGACAGCATTAACGAGATGGGGGCGAAAGCGGTGCTCAAAGGCGGCGGCAACCCGCTGCAGGGCATTCTCGGCAGCCTCGGCGGTCTGCAAACCGCTATCCAGGATGAGTGGAAAAACCAGGAGGCCGATTTCCAGCAGTTTGGTAAAGACGTCTGCAGCCGGGTGGTCTCCCTTGAGGACAGCCGCAAAGCGCTGGTTGGCTCGTTAAAATAGCTTGATTTCGCTACCTGCGCCCGCAGGTAGCGACGACGCTCAGGCGATCACATCAGCCCTAGCAGCTGTGGAATAAACAGCGAGATCGGCGGGATATAAACAATCATCATCAGCGCGATCAGCAGGGCGGCGTAGAACGGCAGCAACGGTTTGATGAGCTGCTGAATTTTCACCCCTGAAATGGAGCAGCCGACAAACAGCGCGCTGCCAACCGGCGGGGTCAGCAGGCCGATGCACAGGTTAGCGACCATCATGATGCCGAAATGAACCGGGTTCATGCCCAAATCCTCAGCAATGGGCAGAAATATCGGCGTGAAAATCAGCACCGCTGGGGTCATATCCATAAAAATGCCGACGATTAGCAGCACAATGTTAATCAGCAGCAGGATCACCACTGGGTTTTCCGACACCCCCATTAGCGCATCGCTTATCATGTAGGGAATATCGGCATTGGTCATCGCCCACGACATGCCGACCGAAAAGCCAATCAGCAGCAGAACGATAGAGGTCGTCACCACCGACTCCAGAATCAGCTGCGGCAGATCGCGCCATTTGACTTCACGATAGATCAGCACCGAGAGAATAAAGGTGTAGACCACGGCGATGGCGGACGCCTCAGTGGCGGTGAAAATACCGCCGAGGATCCCGCCCATCACAATAATGACCAGCAGCAGGCTGGGTAGGGCGTCGGAAAAAGCCTTTGCCGCCTGGGCACAGGTCGGCCGTTCGGAAACCGGATAGCCGCGGCGTTTAGCGATGCAACCGCAGACCAGCATGATGGACAGACCCATCAGAATGCCCGGCAGATAACCGGCCATAAACAGCGAGGCGACCGAGACGCCGCCTGCGGTCAGGGAAAAAACGATCAGCACGTTTGACGGCGGAATAAGCAGACCCGTGATGCAGGATGAAACGTTTACCGCTGTGGAAAAGGTCGGATCGTAGCCTTTTTGCCTCTGAATGGGATTCAGCGTCCCGCCTACCGCCGCGGCGGCCGCGACGGCTGAACCGGAAATCGAGCCGAACATCATATTGGCCAGCACGTTAACGTGCCCCAGCGATCCGGGCACTCGCCCAACCATCACCTGCGCCAGATTGATTAAGCGTATTGCAATCCCGCCGCTGTTCATCAGGGTTCCGGCAAAGATAAAAAAGGGGATGGCCAGCAGCGCGAAGTTATCAAGCCCGTTCGCCAGGCGTTGAGACACGGTTATCACCGCGATATCCCAGGGAAACATCAGCAGCATCGAGCCAACGGTAGCGATACCGATGGCGAAGGAGATGGGAACGCCGATAAAAACCAGAATAAAGAAAACGCCAAACAGCGTCAGTGCAATAGCGCTATCCATGAGTTGCTCCTTCTTCTGCATGTTTCATGTTTTTCAGGCCGTTATTGATAAAACACAATGCGTAAAACATCATCATGATGCCGGTGAGCGGCAGGATCAGATACACGTAGCCCATGGGGATCTGCATCGCGGCTGAGACCTGGGCGGTCGACAGCGTTTTTGCAATCAGTTTTACGCCGCCGGTCACAATCACTGCGCCGGCAAACAGCAGGATCAGCAGGTTAATAATGACGCTGAACAGCGCCTGCCTGCGGGGAGAGAGCGTCATGGTGAGTAAATCAATCGCCAGGTGACGCTGGGCGCCGACGGTGTAGGCCGCGCCCAGTAGCCCGACCCAGATCATTAAGAAGCGCGCCAGCTCATCGGTCAGGGTGCTTGGCTGGTTAAGCACGTAGCGGCTGAATACCTGCCAGACGACGCAGACAACCAGCGCAATCATAACAGCGACAGAGAAGGCGGCGATGGTGCGGTCCACCGCCAGCTTGATGCGGTTAAGTATCATCGTTGATTTCCTGGTGAAGACGGGCCAGCGGCTGGCCCGTTAATGGTTATTCCGCGGCAGCTTCAAATTTGGCCAGCAGGGCGGCCTGTACAGGATCTTTTTTAAAGTCATCGAATAGCGGCTGCACGGCGGCGCGGAACGGCGCTTTATCCACTTTGATAATTTCGCCCCCCATAGCTTTGGCCTGCGCGCGGGTATCGGCGTCGATTTTCCGCCACAGCTGTTGCTGATAAACCTCTGACGCTTTCGCCGCTTTGATCAGGATTTGTTGCTGATCCGGCGTCAGCTTGTCCCAGGTTTTACTGGAGATAACGAGGAAATCAGGGATGGAGGCATGCTCATCTTCAGAGAATACTTTCGCGATTTCGATATGGCGCGTCTGCACCCAGGAGGGAACGTTATTCTCCGCGCCGTCCACCACCCCCTGCTGCATGGCGGTATAAACTTCACCAAAGGAGATGGGGGTTGGGGAACCGCCCATTAATTCGACCATTTTTAACGTTGTCGGACTGGCCTGAACGCGGATCTTCAGTCCTTTTAAATCTTCCGGCCTGGTGATGGGCTTTTTTGCATAAAAACTTCGCGTCCCGGCGACATAAGCGGAAAGGGCAAAAAATCCTTTCTCTTTCGTCGAGTTCATTATTTCTTTACCCACCTCGCCGAAGACCACGTTATTGAAGTGGTTCTGGTCGTTAAACAAGAATGGTAAATTATATATGGCGTAAATATTATCGAAAGATTCCAGATCGCTGGCGGAACCTTTGGTCATATCCAGCGCGCCATTTTGTAATAACTCCATGGTCTCGCGAGCGCTGCCCATCTGACTACTGGGGTAAATGCGAATCTTCATCTTACCGTCAGAAAGCTGGTTTACCTCTTTGGACATCTCCTCAAACGCCTGATGCACCACATGGCTGCGCTCAAGGTTATGCGCCAGTTTTAATGTTATTTTTTCAGCCGCGACGGCACCTGCAGAGAGTAGGGCCAGTAAAGCTATACCTACCAGAGAACGAGAAAAAGGATATTTTTTCATGAGTTGGCTCCATGCACTTGGGGTAATGGGTCAATATCTTAAGCATCATGCTTTATTTCTGTATGACATATTATCTTTGTTGTCGTACATCTTTAAGCTGCCTGACTCACACTTTCTGGCAATGAGGTAATGAAATAACCGATCTTATTGAAGGATTGATATTTGGTTTGTATTAATTAATGCAAATTAATTTGAGAGTGGAATATTTAATAACAATGGAACGGATGTAATGAGGTATATATGGCGGAGGAATCGAGTGATTCCCATTCCCGCCATATTGCTGCCGGGAATGGGATAACGATATTTATTCGCTGAGGAATAGTTCGAGAAGAGAATTTAAAAACAGCTTTCCATGCTCGGTAATCTGCCAGTTCTGCGCGTCTTCCTGCAGATAGCCGTGGGCTATCGCCGCGTCCAGCTGCGGACGGATCGCCGCTTCATCAAGACCGGTATAACGGCGGAATTCCGCTCGCGGCGCGGCCTCCAGCAGGCGAAAACGGTTCATAAAGAACTCAAACGGTTTATCCGCCTCTTCCACATCATGCTGGCGTTCGAGGTAGCGGCCTTCCATATAGCCGCGCGGGTGGCGGGTTTTGGCGGTACGCAGGATGCGCCCGTCCGGGAAGGTTATCTTGCCGTGCGCGCCGCAGCCGATGCCGAGATAGTCGCCAAAGCGCCAGTAGTTGAGATTGTGCTGACACTGATAGCCCGCTTTGGCGTAAGCGGAAGTCTCGTACTGCTGGTAGCCGGCGGCGCTCAGCAGCTGATGTCCCTGCTCAAAAATATCCCATAGCGCGTCGTCATCCGGCAGCACCGGCGGCCGGGAACCGAACAAGGTGTTCGGCTCAATGGTCAGCTGGTACCACGAGAGATGCGGCGGGTTGAGAGCAATGGCCTGACGCAGATCGTCCAGCGCCTCCTCCAGCGACTGGTCCGGCAAACCGTGCATCAGGTCGAGATTGAAACTGCGCAAGCCCAGGCCGCTGGCGAGGCGTGCCGCGCGTTTGGCCTCTTCCGGGCCGTGGATCCGCCCCAGCCGCTGCAGCTTTGGTTCGCTAAAGCTTTGTACGCCGATAGAGATGCGATTCACCCCGGCGCGCTGGTAATCAACGAAGCGATCGGCCTCCACGGTGCCCGGGTTGGCTTCCATGGTGATTTCCGCCCCGGCGGCCAGCGGCAGGCAGGCGCGGACGCCATCGAGCAGGGTTTGCATGGCCGGGCCTGACAGCAGGCTCGGCGTACCGCCGCCGATAAAAATGGTGCCTATTTCCCGTCCCTGGGCATACTGCACATCGGCCCGCAGATCGTTCAGCAGATGCTGGACGTAGTCATCGTGCGGCACCTCGCCTTTCAGTGCATGCGAATTAAAGTCGCAGTACGGGCATTTCTGCACGCACCAGGGAATATGAATATAGAGACTCAGCGGTGGCAAATTAGCCATTACGTAATGCATCCAGTAACAGTTTAAGCGCCTGCCCGCGATGGGAAATGGCGCTCTTTTCTTCACGGCTCAGTTCGGCCGCGGTTTTTCCCTCTGACGGGACGAAGAAAATCGGATCGTAGCCGAAGCCGCCATGACCTGCGGCTTCCCGGGCGATCACCCCAGGCCAGCTGCCGTGGCACACCAGCGGCGTGGGATCTTCGGCATGGCGTAGATAGACCAGTACGCAGTGGAACTGCGCCTGGCGCTGGTCGTCCGGCACGTCCTGCAGGGCGTCGAGCAGTTTCTCAAGATTCTGCTGGTCGCTGGCGTCGACGCCGGCATAGCGGGCGGAGTAGATGCCTGGCGCGCCGCCAAGGGCATCGACGGCCAGACCGGAATCGTCGGCGATAGCCGGCAGGCCGGTGATCTGCGCCGCATGACGCGCTTTCAGAATCGCGTTTTCAATGAAGGTCAGACCGGTCTCTTCCGCAGACTCGACGCCGAGCTCGGTCTGAGCGACGATATCGAGACCAAAATCTTCCAGCAGCGAGGCCAGTTCGCGCACTTTACCGGCGTTGCCGGTAGCGAGGACGACTTTTTGCATGATGAATCCTGTTTATTCAGTTAGCGCCGCGACCGCAGTCGGGATCTGTTGTGGGGCGATGATTTTAACTTGCTTATGGCGGCCCAGCTCGCCTTTTTCAATCAGTACCTGGCTTTTGGCGACGCGGAACTGTTTGGCGAGAAATTTCACCAGATGGGCATTGGCCTGGCCATCAACGGGCGGGGCGGTAATGGCGACTTTGAGCTCGTCGCCATGTACGCCCACGATGCTGTCACGGCTGGCCTTCGGCTGAATATACAGCCTCAGCACCAGCCCGTCAGCGCAGCTTTCAACGGCACTCATAGCGCCATCCACAGCCCCGGCAGCAGTACGTTACCGGTAGCCTGCAGCACCTCGGCGACCCCCATATTGATCACGTACAGCAGCAGCACCAGCACCATCGGTGAGAAATCGATACCGCCCATCGACGGCAGCAGGTTGCGGATTGGACGCAGCAGCGGGTCCGCCAGCTGCATCAGCACATACTCCACCGGGCTGCGTCCCTGGCTGACCCAGCTCATGATCGCCATCAGCAGCAGCACCCAGAAGATCAGCGAGCCGATGGTTTTCAGCAGAATAAGCAGGGCGGAGATCCAGATGATCGGCTGGAAGGTGATCACCATAAACAGGACGATCGCTTTGATGACGCAGAGGATGAATGCCACCAGCAGCGAGGCGCTGTCAATCGGCCCCATTGCCGGGATGATCCGGCGCAGCGGTCCGACAATCGGCTGCGTGGCCTTTACCACAAACTGCGAAAACGGGTTGTAAAAGTCGCAGCGCGCCCACTGCATCCAGACGCGTAACAACACGACCATTGTGTAAAGCTCAATGACCGTTGAAAGCAGGAAAGTCAACGTCTTCATGGCGTTCCTCAGATTCCTTATTATTTGCTGTAGTCGCGCGCACCAAAAATGGCCGTGCCGATGCGCACCATCGTGCTTCCCGCCGCGATAGCGGCTTCCATATCGTCCGACATTCCCAGAGACAACGTATCGACCGTGGGGTACCGCGTTTTTAACCGCGCAAATGCTACCGCCATTTGCTGGGCGACGGCAAACTGCCTTACATATTCTGACTCAGGCGCGGGGATCGCCATCAGGCCGCGCAGCTCCAGATGAGGTAACTCAGCGATCTCCGCGGCTAAGGCATCGAGCGCTTCCAGCGGGATGCCGGATTTACTCTGCTCATCGCTGATGTTGATTTGAATCAGCACCTTCAGCGGCGGCAAATGCGCCGGGCGCTGCTCGTTCAGGCGGGTGGCGATTTTCAACCGATCGACGGTGTGGCACCAGTCAAAATGTTCGGCCACCAGCCGGCTTTTGTTGGACTGCAAGGGACCAATAAAGTGCCACTGCAGTCCACTGACGCCTGCCTGCTGGAAATGGTTAATCTTCTCCACGCCCTCCTGGACGTAGTTTTCACCAAATGCCCGCTGGCCTGCCGCGATGGCTTCTTCGATCGCGCTCGCAGGTTTCGTTTTACTCACTGCAAGCAATGTCACTTCTTCTGGCGCACGCCCGCAACGGGCGGCGGCACCGGAGATTTTGTCCCGGACCTGTGCCAGGTTATGCGCAATATCGTTCATATTCCGAGGATGAGTTATGAAGCTGGAAGAAATCGTAGCCCTTAGTGTAAAGCATAATGTCTCCGATCTACACCTGTGCAATTCCGCCGCACCGCGCTGGCGGCGGCAGGGTAAGCTGGAGCCCGCGCCCTTTCCCGCACCGGATATTGCGGATTTACTCAACGACTGGCTCGATGCCGCACAGTTACAGCACTGGCAGGAGCACGGCCAGATAGACTTTGCGCTGACTCTGGCCTGTGGTTCACGGTTACGCGCCAGCGCTTTCGCCCATACGCGCGGAATATCGCTGGTGCTGCGCCTGCTGCCCAGCCAGTGTCCGCGCCTGGAGGCGCTGGGCGCGCCGCCTGCGCTAAGCGAGCTGCTGGCGGAAGAGAGTGGCTTGCTGCTGGTCACCGGGGCGACGGGCAGCGGCAAGTCGACCACCCTGGCGGCGATGGTCGGCCATCTCAACCAGCATCTTGATGGCCATATTCTGACGCTGGAGGATCCGGTGGAGTTTATTCATCACAGCGAGCGGTGCCTGATTCAGCAGCGGGAGATTGGCCGGCACTGTCCTTCGTTCTCCGCGGCGCTTCGCGTGGCGCTGCGCCAGGATCCGGATGTGATCCTGCTCGGCGAGCTACGCGACAGCGAAACCATTCGTCTGGCGTTAACTGCGGCGGAGACCGGGCATCTGGTGATGGCGACATTACACACCCGCGGCGCGGCGCCGGCGGTGGAGAGATTGATCGATGTCTTTCCGGCAGAGGAGAAAGATCAGGTTCGTAGCCAGCTGGCCGGAAGCCTGTGCGCGGTGCTGGCGCAAAAATTATTACCCGCACGTCAGGGCGGCAGAGTTGCGCTATACGAGCTTCTGGTTAATACGCCGGCAGTGGCGAATTTGATCCGCGAAGGAAAAGTGCATCAGCTGCCCGGTGTAATGCAGACCGGGATGCAGGCCGGAATGTTGACATTTACCCAGAGTTTTCAGCAACGTGTGGCCGCAGGCGAGCTGTAAGGGGAGTGTGAAGCGAGTTGGGTGGTTGAAATGGTGTGTTAACTAAATGTTTAAAAGCTGTTTCTGGATATTATTTGATAATACAAATAATCTTTGTGAATAAATTCAAATAAGATATTCGGTTGAGATATGTCGGCAGTGAATACGCATTTCCAGGAAAAAAGTTTGATTACCTTTTGACAGCTTTGAGTCATTCGATTTATGCTGTTTACGGGAATAGGATGATTCTCATGGAATAACGTTTCAATTTGTAAATTGCCAATGCTATTTATAAATTCACGGCTGATTGTATATTTTTTTATTCATTTAACCACCATGACGGTGGATAGCTGCTAAGGAGAGTTTTAAGTGATTAATTTAAATGGAAATTCATCATCTTCTCGTCAGGTAACCTTTATTACCCACCCGTCTATTCAAAGCAAAGCCTTTGCCAGCTATCTGAGCGAAACCCTGGTGGCACCGGTGGTTTTACAAAATATTAATAAACCGCTGGCGCAGCGTCTGGCAAAAGATTCTGTAATATTATTTGATATTGCAGTGTCAAATAAGAAATTAAACGGGGTATGGCGGGATATTATTCGCTTGCAGGCAGATAACCCTCGTTTGTTGATTATTAATAGCGCACAAAAGTATGAGTTATACGAAATGGCGAAGTGGCCGGCTTTATATGGCGTGTTCCGCCATGACGATGATGAATCGCGCTTAATTGAGGGCGTCAAGGCCGTGCTGAACGGCGAACAGACGGCTGAATTGAGCGTGATGCACCCGGCGATGTACGCTGCGGACCATGCATCGGCGCCGGTTGAGAACTCGCCGCTGACCGAACGAGAATGCGAGATCCTCAACGAACTGCGCTGCGGCGCGACCAACCTCGATATTGCCCGCGCGCTGTTTATCAGTGAGAACACGGTGCGGACGCACCTGTATAACGTGTTCCGTAAGCTGAGCGTTAAGAATCGCACCCAGGCGGTGAGCTGGGCTAACGAACATCTGCGCCACTAGGCGGGGGAGCTGCGCCGTCTGCGGTTCGCCGGCGGCGCAGAAGAGCAGGGCTTAAAAGCTCTGCTCGAAGTAGCTTTCCAGAATGACCACCGCAGAGGCCGAATCGACGCTGCCTTTATTCAGCGCCCGATAGCCGCCATGTTCGAACAGGCCCGCCCGGGCCTCAACCGTACTCAGACGTTCATCGTGGAGAAGGATCGCGACGCCAAAGCGGCCATGAATTTTATTGGCGAAATTACGCGCGCGCGCGGTCAGCGGTTGCTCAGTGCCGTCCATATTCAGCGGCAGGCCGACGATTACCGCCTCAGGCTGCCACTCCTTAAGCAATTTTTCGATGATATTCCAGTCCGGTTTACCGTCCTGCGCCTTCAGCGCCGGCAGTGGCCGGGCGGTTGCGGTGATCCGTTGCCCTACCGCCACACCGATGCTTTTGGTCCCGAAATCAAAGCCGAGAAAGGTACCGCTCATTATGCATGCCCCGCGACGCCTGGCATCGTCACGATGTCGATGCCAATCAGTTTAGCCGCCTCGCGCCAGCGATCGGCGATGGGCGTACGGAAGAGAATATTCTGGTCAGCCGGGGCGGTAAGCCAGGCATTATCTAGAATCTCCTGCTCCAGCTGCCCTTTCTCCCACGAAGAGTAGCCCAGGGCAACCAGCACGTTGCCCGGTTGCCGGTCGGTGCCTAAGGTTTCGAGGACATCCCGCGAGGTGGTGATCACCGTGTTATCCGAGATACGGATGCTTGAGGAAAAGTCAGAGGGCGGGGTATGTAAAATAAAGCCGCGGTCTTCCGCCAGCGGGCCGCCCAGCATCACCGGTTTATCCAGGCGGATCTCCGGATTACGCGGCTCCGGGACAATTTTGAGCTTCTCAAGGATCCCTTCCACCTGCAGATTTTCCAGCGGCTTATTGATAATAATGCCCATGGCACCCTCGTCGTTATACTCGCAGATATAGACCACGGAGCGGCGGAAAATGGGGTCCTGAAGCGCAGGCATGGCAATCAGAAAGTGATGCTGTAAATTCATTGTCAGAGGTTCTGTTCCTGGTTCAAAAAGCAACACCCAGTATGCGGGCAAAGTAGAATGGTGTCGATGCACTTTATCTGGCAGGCGCCCGAGCGGCGCCTGGCTGGAAGGGTTTCGCCAGCGCGGCAATCCGCGCTCGCTGTGCCCTGAGCGGACGTTCGTCCGCCGTAGTGCTTATCGGGCGAGACGTCTTTCGATAGCGTCCATCAGCATGCCGGTGATCGAAATATCCGGGAAGGCGGCCTCGATCTCACGTACGCAGGTCGGGCTGGTGACGTTAATTTCCGTCAGACGGTCGCCAATAATATCCAGGCCAACGAAAATCAGGCCTTTAGCCTTCAGCGTCGGGCCGACGCGGCGGGCGATATCCCAGTCGCTTTCGGTTAGCGGGCGGGCTTCGCCGCGGCCGCCGGCGGCCAGATTGCCGCGGGTCTCGCCGCCCTGCGGAATGCGCGCCAGGCAGTAAGGTACCGGCTCGCCATCCACCACCAGCACGCGCTTGTCGCCATCTTTAATGGCCGGCAGATAGTTCTGCGCCATGCAGTAGCGGCTGCCCAGCTCGGTCAGCGTCTCGGCGATCACGCCGAGGTTCGGATCGCCGGCTTTGACGCGGAAAATAGAGGCGCCGCCCATGCCGTCGAGCGGCTTCATGATGATATCGCCGTGTTTTTCCCAGAAAGCTTTAAGCTGGGCTTTATTACGGGTGACCAGCGTTTCCGGGGTCAGTTCGGAGAACCAGGCGGTGAACAGCTTCTCGTTACAGTCGCGCAGGCTCTGCGGCTTGTTGACGATAAGCGTGCCTTTCTCTTCCGCTCGTTCCAGAATATAGGTCGCATAAATAAATTCGGTATCGAACGGCGGATCCTTACGCATCAGAATGACGTCAAGATCCGCCAGCGGCAGATCCTGCTCGCCGGTAAAGTCATACCATTTGTCGTAGTTCTGTTCGACGCTCAGTGTGCGCGTCCGGGCGCGGGCCTCGCCGTTGATCAAATAAAGGTCGTTCATCTCCATGTAATGGAGTTCATAGCCGCGACGCTGCGCCTCCAGCAACATAGCGAAGCTGGTGTCTTTCTTGATGTTGATGGTTGCGATGGGATCCATCACGATGCCGAGCTTGATCATGGTTCTTCTCCGTTAACGCCTCAACCTAAGTCGCCAAAACGCACCTGCAGGGCAGTAATGGCGGTGAGCGCAGTAGTCTCTGTACGCAGAACGCGCGGTCCCAACAGGATATCAGTAAACTGGTATTTCGCGGTCATTGCTATCTCTTCAGCCGACAGCCCGCCTTCCGGGCCAATCAGCAGACGGACGCGTTCAACCGGCAGCGGCAGCGTGTTAATGCTGGCGCTGGCGCGCGGGTGCAGGTTGAGCTTCAGCCCGCTGTCCTGCTCGGCGCACCACTCCTCCAGCTGCATCGCCGGACGAATTTCCGGTACCACGTTACGACCGCTCTGTTCGCAGGCGGCAATAGCGATTTTTTGCCACTGCTGGATCTTTTTCTGCAAACGTTCGGCGTCCAGTTTAACGCCGCAGCGCTCGGAAAACAGTGGCGTTATGAGGCTTACTCCGAGTTCGATCGATTTCTGGATGGTGAATTCCATTTTTTCGCCGCGGGACATCACCTGGCCTAAATGGATATGCAGCGGCGATTCCCGATCGTCGGGTTCGCCACTGAGGACTTCAACCGTGACGCTTTTCTTACCGGCCTCGGTGATGACGGCGTCAAACACCTGGTTACTGCCGTCGAATAGCTGAAGGTGCTGACCGGCGGTCATGCGCAGAACGCGCCCGACGTGGTTGGCCGCGTCATCGCTCAGCGCGATCAGGCTGCCGACAATGAGGGGTTCTGGATGATGGATGCGAGGAATGCGCATGCTTGATATTCCGTTCTTTGCGCAGATGCCAGCTTCCCGCCATTAGGCGGGAAGCACAGGGCTGCAAATTAACAATTGCCGCTAGTGTAGGTTAGCTCTTTTGCGCCTGGCAAGCCTGCTGGACATAAGGATTATGGTTGCCCTGCACTTTCGCGATGCGCTCATCGCGTTCACACTCCCAGGCGGTGACCGGATACTGTTTGTTCCAGGCGGTAAACAGCTGAGTTTGCTGGCGGGAAAGATTTAACTGGTAGCGGTCGCGCATATAGAAGTAGGTGCGGGCGATGGCGCCGCGGGCGCGGGCAGGGGGCTCAGCGATTTTATCTTTAAAATCGACCTTCATGGTGCACTGGCCGTACTGGCCTTCACCGCCGTTCCACTGGCTGTACATAAAGTTGCCGCGATCGCCATTCACTTCTCCCACCGCCGGCTGCAGGTTGTGCATGTCGCTTTCCATCTTGCGGTACTCAGGATCTTTGGCGCAGTTTTTACGACCACCCTCCTGCCAGCACTGGCGCTGATGGCCGAACTGCCACGCCGGCACCACGTGTTCCCATTCAACCCGGCTGGCGCGGTTCTCATTTTTACGCACTTTATAGCCACAAGATTCCAGATCGATAACGCCTTTTTTACCCTGCCAGGCAATTTTACAGCCGCAGTAAAAGTCGCCGGGAACGTCGGCGTTTACTTTGACGCCAGCGGCCTTGGCCTGGGAAAAACTGGTAATTTCTGCGGCCGCAAGCGGGCCACTCACTGCCGTGCTCAATACTGCAACGGCTAAAACATGCATACGGGACATCGTTCACTCCGTGTCAAAACGAGCCCGCAACGTAGCGAATGAGGGTGCCGGATGCAATCAGTCAGATCAGAAAGTTTCTAATTAATTCCAATGGTTATTCTTCAGCCACCAGCAGATCGCCGCAGCGCACGCAGCGGTAAGTGGCTTCGCCGCGCACCACCCGGTTATGGCGACGGACGGTGAGCTGATGCTGCTGGCAGCGGCAGCGGTAGGGGAAGGTATTCTGGCGGACTGAATCGAGTTCAAAGCGATGGGTGCGACGTGCGGGAACGCCCAGCACGCCCTCCATCATCCATTTCCACTCTTTACCGTGCGGGGCTACCCGGCCAAAGTGTTGCCACACCAGCAGGTGCGCCAGCTCATGGGGCACCACTTCATCGATAAACGCCTGCTGATTTTCCAGCAGCAGCACCGGATTTAAACGAATTTCGTTTTTCTCCAGCCAGGCGGTGCCGGCGGAGGTACCGCGCTGCTGGTAGACCAACGTCGGCTCCGCGTAGCGGCGTTCCAGCTTGAGGTTCGCTTTGGCGAGATGCTCCCGCAGGCTGCGCATCACGGCCTGCTGAATAGCGATGGGAATACGGGGTGTTTTCATAGCGCCAGAGGATAGTGCGGCGGAGGGGGGAGAGCAAGCGGAAGCTTCCTCCCGGAAGGGGAGGAAGCTCAGACGGATTAATCGCGGGCGCCGATCTCGCGCAGCGGACGACCCTGCATCAGGTTGCGTTCGATATGTTCCAGCGAGACGTTTTTGGTTTCCGGGATCAGCCACAGCGTCAGCAGAATAAACAGCACGTTCAGACCGCCGTAGACCCAGAAGGTGTTGGCGCTGCCCAGCGAATTGAGCATGGTCAGGAAGGTAGCGCCGACAATCATGTTGGCAATCCAGTTGGTCGCCGTTGAGCAGGTGATACCGAAGTCGCGGCCTTTCAGCGGCTGGATTTCGGAACACAGTACCCAAATCAGCGGGCCGGCGCTCATGGCGAAACCGACGATAAACATCAGCAGCATCAGGACGGCGATGTACTGGGCGGTTGAGGAGTGAATACCGATGTGCATCATGCTGCCCAGGACGCCCATTCCCGCTGCCATGACGATAAAGCCAAGGATCAGCGTCGGTTTACGGCCCCAGCGGTCGACCAGACCGATGGCGATAAAGGTGGCCAGCACGTTAGTCAGACCGACAATGACCGTCCCCCACATCTGCTCGGTGGTGTTGGCGTAGCCTGCCAGCTCAAAGATCTTCGGCGCGTAGTACATGATGACGTTCATCCCGGTGAACTGCTGCATTACCTGCAGCAGAATGCCGAGGAACACCGCGCGGCGGAAGTTGCTGTTGTCTTTAAACAGCGACCAGCCGGACTGTTTTACCTTCAGGCTTTCGCGGATTTCGTCGAGCTCGCGTTTCGCTTCGGCGCTGGTATCGCGCAGGCGCAGCAGCACGCGCTCGGCATCGACAAAGCGGCGTTTGGCGGCGAACCAGCGCGGGCTGTCCGGCAGGAAGATAACGCCGATCAGCAGCAATACCGCCGGAATAATGATCACGCCGAGCATCCAGCGCCATGCGCCGCTGTAGCTAAAGGCGGTGTCGGAGAGGTAAGCGCCAAGGATCCCGATGGTGATCATCAGCTGGTACATGGAAATCATACTGCCGCGAATCTTCTCCGGAGCGATTTCCGATAGATACAGCGGCGCGGTGTATGAGGCGACGCCTACCGCCAGGCCTAGCAGCACGCGGGAAACCAGCAGGATCTCGACGTTTGGCGCGGCGGCGGAGAACAGAGAGCCGGCGACAAAGAGGATGGCGCCGATCATCAGGCTCTTTTTACGGCCCAGTTTGAAGGAGAGCCAGCCGCTGCCGACCGCACCGACGGCGGCGCCGAACATCATGGAGCTGACCACCCACTCCTGAGTGTGGGCGGAAATCTGGAACTCATTGGCAATAAAGGGTAAGGCACCCGCAATAACACCGATATCAAGGCCAAACAGCAGGCCAGCCAGCGCGGCGAGGAAACAGACGAAGAACGTCATGGTCTTGTTTGAACGCCCTTGTTTTTTGTTGTCAGGCATAACGCCCTCCAGTTGAGTTATTGATTCTGTCGATGGTTAGCGTAGGACACTCGTCGGTAAAAAAACGTGATTATAATCACGGCTGTGTAATCGTTTCCACAAAGGTAAAGAAACGTAATGCATTAAATGCTTTTTAAATCAGCAATATAAACAAGGATAGTCGACAATTTGAAAAACGGTAATCAGAGTTAACCGAAACAATATGTAACATTGTGAAAAATACGCCGATGAGATGACGCACGCAGGCAGCAATCGACCATTACCATAATGTAATCGCTTTCATTGAGATGTTGCGCTACGTTGAAGCAAGGTACGGCAGGGAAGGTCAGGGAATAAAAAGGCCAGCGCGAGGCTGGCCTTAAAGAGAGGAAGCGGAGAGATTATTTCAGACCGGCCGCTTCGCGCAGCAGGGCCGCTTTGTCGGTTTTTTCCCAAGGGAAATGTTCGCGACCAAAGTGACCGTAGGCAGCGGTTTCTTTGTAGATCGGGTGCAGCAGATCCAGCATCTGAATCAGGCCGTACGGACGCAGGTCGAAGAACTCGCGCACCAGCAGGGTCAGCTGTTCAGAAGGCACTTTTTCAGTACCAAAGGTTTCCACCATGATGGACGTCGGCTCTGCAACGCCGATGGCGTAGGAAACCTGAATTTCGCAACGGTCAGCCAGGCCTGCGGCAACGATGTTTTTCGCTACATAGCGAGCCGCATAGGCTGCAGAACGGTCAACTTTAGACGGATCCTTACCGGAGAACGCGCCGCCGCCGTGACGAGCCATGCCGCCGTAGGTATCGACGATGATCTTACGACCGGTCAGACCGCAATCGCCCATCGGGCCGCCGATGACGAAACGGCCGGTCGGGTTGATGAAGAATTTGGTGGACGCGCTCAGCCATTCGGTCGGCAGAATCGGTTTGATGATCTCTTCCATCACCGCTTCCTGCAGCGATTTCTGGTCGATATCTTCGGCGTGCTGCGTGGACAGCACCACCGCGTCGATGCCGACGATTTTGCCGTCGTCATACTGGAAGGTCACCTGGCTTTTCGCATCCGGACGCAGCCACGGCAGGGTGCCGTTTTTACGTACTTCAGCCTGGCGCTGCACCAGACGGTGAGCGTAGGTCACCGGCGCCGGCATCAGCACGTCGGTTTCGTTGGTGGCGTAGCCAAACATCAGCCCCTGGTCGCCTGCGCCCTGTTCCAGCGGATCGGCACGGTCAACGCCCTGGTTGATGTCTGGAGACTGTTTACCAATGGCGCTCAGTACGGCACACGAGTTGGCGTCAAAGCCCATATCGGAATGCACGTAGCCAATTTCGCGGACGGTGTTGCGGGTGATCTCTTCGATGTCAACCCATGCGCTGGTGGTGATTTCGCCGCCTACCAGCACCATGCCAGTTTTGACATAGGTTTCACATGCGACACGCGCTTTCGGATCCTGCTCGAGGATCGCATCCAGCACGGCATCGGAGATTTGGTCAGCAATTTTGTCAGGATGCCCTTCTGATACGGACTCAGACGTAAAAAGGTGTTTTGCCATATTTTATTTCACCTGTGGACGATTCGGATAGCTCATACTGTTGTGTAATGTGGCTTTGGTGGATAATCAGCGCAAAGCCGCGCAGGTAGCGACACGAGCAGTCTGAGTGTTAATCAGTATAGACGGATTAACTTCTGGACGGCCATTTTAGGTCAAATCTTGAGCCTATTTCCAGCCTTTTTTGATGGCGGTCGCATTTATCGAAAAACTCGCCTGGCAAAATTTCCTGACAACCGCGCAAACGGGCACATTTTTATTTTGCTTTTTACCCCGCTTCTCGGTATAAAACGCCGCGCGCGGCTCATTAAAAAAGCGCACGGGGCATGGCCCTGTGGTGCCACTTCCAGCCGGGTTAAGCAGTCTGTATTTACAGAATCTCGCAACGGCATAGCGCTTGTTGCCCGGTATGTATAGCTTTGGCTTGTCGCCGACCCTGTCGCAGGGCGGTGTGGAGGTGATACCAGATAATGAACCAACGTTTTTCGCTTGTTTCGTCGCGTCGTTCTGTCGCGCGTCAGCACTCCGCAACCTGCATCTCTCTCATGCAAACCAGCCGATGTTCACCCCATCTCGGCGCTTCTCAGGATTCCAGGGCCGGTCGGCCGTCAGAAAACTGAACAAGGGCGCTCTTGCCAGGCAAGAGTTTTCTCGTGGTTTCTCCGGACTGTCATACTCTGTTCGGCTACGTGTTTTACGATGATATGAATAAGAAACCGGTCGCGCAGTCGCAAAACCAGCAGATAGTGCTGGGCTTTAGGACTGTTCATGGGTTGTTATCGCATCTTTGGACTGCGATAGTAGTTAACTGTCTTACACTTATTATTAAAAATTGAGGTTCGCTATGTCTGACGACATGTCTATGGTTTCGCCTTCGTCAGCAGGCGAACACGGTGTACTACGTTCCATGCAGGAGGTAGCGATGAGCTCCCAGGAAGCCAGCAAGATGCTGCGTACTTATAATATTGCCTGGTGGGGCAATAACTATTATGACGTCAACGAACTGGGCCACATCAGCGTTTGCCCGGATCCGGACGTCCCGGAAGCGCGCGTTGATCTCGCTGAATTAGTCAAAGCGCGCGAAGCGCAAGGGCAGCGCTTGCCGGCGCTGTTCTGCTTCCCGCAGATCCTGCAGCACCGCCTGCGTTCAATCAACGCCGCGTTCAAGCGCGCGCGCGAATCCTACGGCTATAACGGCGATTACTTCCTGGTCTACCCGATCAAGGTGAACCAGCATCGTCGCGTCATCGAATCGCTGATCCATTCCGGCGAGCCGCTGGGTCTGGAAGCCGGTTCGAAAGCGGAACTGATGGCCGTGCTGGCGCACGCCGGGATGACCCGCAGCGTCATCGTCTGTAACGGTTATAAAGACCGCGAATACATCCGTCTGGCGCTGGTGGGCGAGAAGATGGGCCACAAGGTCTATCTGGTCATCGAGAAGATGTCGGAAATTGCCATCGTGCTGGAAGAAGCCGAGCGCCTGAACGTGGTGCCGCGCCTTGGCGTGCGTGCGCGTCTGGCCTCGCAGGGGTCCGGTAAATGGCAGTCCTCCGGCGGCGAGAAGTCTAAGTTCGGTCTCGCGGCGACCCAGGTTCTGCAGCTGGTGGAGATCCTGCGTGCCGCAGGGCACCTCGACAGCCTGCAACTGCTGCACTTCCACCTCGGCTCGCAGATGGCCAACATTCGCGATATCGCCACCGGCGTGCGTGAATCGGCGCGTTTCTACGTCGAGTTGCATAAGCTGGGCGTTAATATCCAGTGCTTCGACGTTGGCGGTGGCCTGGGTGTGGATTACGAAGGAACCCGTTCGCAATCCGACTGCTCGGTGAACTACGGCCTGAACGAATACGCTAACAATATTATCTGGGCCATCGGCGACGCCTGCGAAGAGAACGGCCTGCCGCACCCGACGGTCATCACCGAGTCCGGCCGCGCGGTGACCGCGCACCACACCGTGCTGGTTTCCAATATCATCGGCGTGGAGCGCAACGAATACACCGAGGCGACCCCGCCGGCGGAAGACGCCGCGCGTCCGCTGCAGAGCATGTGGGAAACCTGGCTGGAGATGCACGAAACCGGCAATCGCCGCTCGCTGCGCGAATGGCTGCACGACAGCCAGATGGACCTGCACGATATCCATATCGGCTACTCCTCCGGCACTTTCAACCTGCAGGAGCGCGCCTGGGCAGAACAGCTGTATCTGAACATGTGTCATGAAGTGCAGAAGCAACTCGACCCGAGCAACCGCGCTCATCGTCCGATTATCGATGAGCTGCAGGAGCGCATGGCGGATAAAATCTACGTCAACTTCTCGCTGTTCCAGTCGATGCCGGATGCGTGGGGGATCGATCAGCTGTTCCCGGTGATGCCGCTGGAAGGGCTGAACAAGTCGCCGGAACGCCGCGCGGTGCTGCTGGACATCACCTGCGACTCTGACGGCGCCATCGATCACTACGTGGACGGCGACGGGATCGCCACCACCATGCCGATGCCGGAATATGACCCGGAGAACCCGCCGATGCTGGGCTTCTTTATGGTCGGTGCCTATCAGGAAATCCTTGGCAACATGCACAACCTGTTCGGGGATACCGAGGCGGTGGACGTGTTTGTCTTCCCTGACGGCAGCGTTGAGGTTGAGCTGTCCGACGAGGGCGATACCGTGGCGGATATGCTGCAGTACGTGCAGCTGGATCCAAACACGCTGCTGACCCAGTTCCGCGATCAGGTGAAAAACACCGGCCTGGACGACGCGCTGCAGCAGCAATTCCTCGAAGAGTTCGAGGCGGGTCTGTACGGGTACACTTATCTGGAAGACGAGTAGCCGCTGATGCCCGGTGGCGCTGCGCTGACCGGGCCTGCGTATGTCGGCCGCATAAGGCGAAGCCGTCATCCGGCAGACGGCGATACTCACTTGAACCCGTATGCATTACCGGCGATAATTCACGCCAATAAGCGATTTATCTATCAAACCCTTCCTCGTCGGGCCTAACGACGCGGAGGGGTTTTTTTATACTTATTTTTTACGTTCCACGACTGTGAAAAGAGGTCATATCCATGAGCACTTTAGGTCATCAATACGATAACTCCCTGGTATCCAATGCCTTTGGCTTCCTGCGTTTACCAATGAATTTCATGCCTTACGACAGCGATGCTGACTGGGTCATCACCGGCGTACCGTTCGATATGGCGACCTCCGGGCGCGCGGGCGGCCGTCATGGCCCGGCGGCGATTCGTCAGGTTTCCACCAATCTCGCCTGGGAGCACAACCGTTTTCCGTGGAACTTCGACATGCGCGAACGCCTGAACGTGGTTGACTGCGGGGATCTGGTGTATGCCTTCGGCGACGCGCGCGAAATGAGCGAGAAGCTGCAGGCCCACGCCGAGAAGCTGCTGGCGGCCGGCAAGCGCATGCTCTCCTTTGGCGGCGACCACTTTGTTACGCTGCCGCTACTGCGCGCCCACGCCAAACACTTCGGTAAAATGGCGCTGGTGCACTTCGATGCCCACACCGATACCTACGCCAACGGCTGCGAGTTCGACCACGGCACCATGTTCTACACCGCGCCGAACGAAGGGCTTATCGATCCCAACCACTCCGTACAGATCGGTATTCGCACCGAATTCGATAAAGATAACGGTTTCACCGTGCTTGATGCGGGCCAGGTTAACGACCGCAGTGTCGATGACGTGATTGCCCAGGTGAAGCAGATCGTTGGCGATATGCCGGTGTACCTGACCTTTGATATCGACTGCCTGGATCCGGCGTTTGCGCCAGGAACCGGTACCCCGGTGATCGGCGGGCTGACTTCCGACCGCGCGATCAAGCTGGTGCGCGGCCTGAAGGATCTGAACATCGTCGGGATGGACGTGGTGGAAGTCGCCCCGGCCTACGATCAGTCCGAAATCACCGCCCTGGCGGCGGCGACTCTGGCGCTGGAGATGCTGTACATCCAGGCGGCGAAGAAGGGCGAATAAATCTGTTCCCGTCATATTTCAAGTTGCATAGGCGTGGGCAATAACTCGGCCCATCCCTGGGCCTCGTCCTTATAGGGCCAGCGCAAGCGCTGTTCAAAACGGCTAGCCGTTTTGTCCTGCAACTTATTTAGGGTATAGACGCGTTTACTGCTGCTGCGCGACGCATACGCAGCAGCAGTGCGCCGCCGGCGCACAGCGTAATCAGCTGCGATGCCACCAGTACGGAAAAACCTGAACTGACCGATCCCACTGATTTCATTACCACTCCCATCAGCAGCGGAATAAACGCCGCGCAGATGTTGCCAATGCCGTTAATGATGCCATAGGCGCTGCCTACCGCTTCGCGCGGGGCGTGATGCTGAACCACCGCGGGGATCGCTGCCCCCTGTAATCCCCAGAACACGTTCGCCGCCAGCATAAACAGCGCCAGCATCGCCGGCTGTTCGCTGAGGATTAGCGCCAGCACGGAACCGGCGGTGAGTAGACCGCCAATAATAAACAACAGCGGCGCCTGCTCCGGGCGCATTTTGTCGAGGAGCACGCCGCCAAGGAACTTTGAGCCCAGGCTTAACAGAAAGGGGACAGCCGCCAGCAGGCCGGTGGCCTGTAGCGAGAAATGATGCTCATCGCGCAGCCAGGCTGGCAGCCAGGCGCTACTCCCCCACAGATAACTGAGGGTGGCAATTTCTATCAGCAGGATCCAGCCAAGCAGCGGCGTACGCCAGGCGAGGGCAAAAGTTTGGCTAAAGCCAGACTTCGCGCGCTGTGAGGTTACTTGTGGCGCGGGGAGAAACCGCCAGATTAACCCGCCGCCGAGCAGGAGATTCATCAGCGCCAGCGCATAGAAGGAGCCGATCCAGCCAACGTGCGCCATCAGCCAGGTGACCAGTGGGAAGCCTACCGCTAGCCCCAACGATACGCCAAGGGCGGTTACCGCATTCGGTTTGCCGATTTCATCGGCGGCAAAGTTGTCGTTGATAAAGCGTGTTTTCAGTGAAAACAGCGGTCCCTCCGCCACGCCAAGCACGATGCGCGCGATCAACATTCCCACCAGTGAACCGAGTAATGGGGAAATGGCGCACACCAGCGCCCATATAACAATGCTGATTAACAGCCCCTGACGATAATGCCATCTACTTTCTATAACTGGTGTTAATAATAATGCCGAAAACCCATAACCCAGAAGAAAGCATGTCATTAGCATGCCTTGTAACATTCTGTTTTCATTTAACTGGAAATGGGCAGCGAATTCCGGGTTAAGGATCATCACCGAGATATTTACCCGATCGACGTAGGAAATAATTATTAACAAAAGTAATGCTATTACCCCTTGCCATCTTGCTGCCATTCGTTGTCTCTACGCTTAATTTAATGATTGCCAGGTATTATTTTTTAACGCCAGAAATAGTTACGTGAGTAAAATGGTTCACCTGTGAAACTCATTGTTTTTAAATGATTAAATAAATAGTTGTTTCATGGGTGAAACACCATGTTTTCCGCTGCTGCCCATTTTTAATGATCGATTTGAAAAGAAGTCAATAGTCGTATGTGAAATTTAAATCGGAATTTTTATTTATAATGGATCACCGCTTTAAATATCATCATTTCATCTGAATGCAGTTTTTCGTGATCAATTGCACACTTAGCTAATTTAAAAGCTATTCATTAACAAGTTCGTCACATTAACGCTTGACGAAACATTCGCCGCTTTTATATTGGTCGTATTAAATAAGAAACACAGTTTCATATATGAAACAACGGCCTGGAGGATTGCGATGAGCTGGATAGGCGTATGTGACGCGGAGCAAGTACAAGAAGATTTTCCATATAGCGGCAATATCGACGGTAAGGAGATCGGCATTTATCTGATTGATGGCGAATATTACGCGCTGGAAGACGTTTGCCCTCATGCCTATGCGCTCCTGAGCCAGGGCTTTGTCGAAGATGGCAAAGTGGAATGCCCGCTGCATGAGGCGGTATTCGACGTGAAAACCGGCCAGTGCCTGCATGGCCCCGGCGGTCGCAACCTTAATCGTTACCCGGTGCGGGTATATGACAATCAGATCCAGATTACCTTTATTGAGGAGAACGTGGCATGAGCGAATCCCTGGATTTCAACCCGGCGCTACCGGAAAGCCGCCAGTTTACGCCACCGGCGGAAGGTGGAAACGGCAATATCCATAAGCCCGGCGACTATCCCAATCTGATCTGGCAAACCCGCAGCCGGGTGCCGGAAAACTGGGAACTGCAGCTTATCGCCACTCTGGAAACGCTGTTCGAGCAGGGCGCGGAAAGCCTCGGTGAGCTGGTGAACGGCCTCAATGGCGTCAGGATGCATGACCAGCAGGGCGAACCATGGAGCGAAAGCAGTTTCCAGGCATTCTTACAGGTCAACGGTTACTGAGGATACAGCGATGACGACAACGGTACAAAACTATCTTGATAAAGGGTTGCGCGGTTTGTGGTATCCGGTGCTGGCGAGCTGGGAAGTGCAGTCTGCGCCGGTAGGCATTACCCGTCTCGGCGAGCAGATCGTAGTCTGGCGGAATAAAGATGGCCAGGTGCAGGCCCTGGAAGACCGCTGCCCGCATCGCGGCGCGCGCCTGTCGATGGGCTGGAACTTAGGCGATCGTATCGCCTGCTGGTATCACGGCGTGGAAGTCGCCGGCAACGGCGAAGTCAAAGACGTCCCGGCGGTTGACCGCTGCCCGCTGGTCGGCCAGCAGTGCGTGCGCAGCTACAACGTGCAGGAAGCGCACGGGGCAATCTTCCTGTGGTTCGGCGTCACCGCCGACCAGCAGCCTGATGAACTGAGCTTCCCGGAGGAGCTGGCCGACCACAAAAAATACAGTCACTTCCTGTGCACCGCGGCGTGGAAATGCAACTACCAGTACGCGCTGGAAAACGTGATGGACCCGATGCACGGTACCTATCTGCACTCGTCATCGCACTCGATGGCGGAAGGCGATCGCAAAGCCGATATGGTGCTGCAGCCGACGAAAACCGGCTTTATCTTCGAGAAAAAAGGGCAGAGCGGCGTCAACTTTGACTGGGTTGAACTGGGCAACAGCGGCGCCTACTGGATGCGCCTGTCTATTCCGTACAAAAAGCGTTTCGGGCCGGGCGGCCACTTCTGGATCGTCGGCATGGTGGTTCCGGAAGATAACGACAACTGCCGCGTCTTCTTCTGGCGCATCCGCGGCGTTCAAGGTTGGCAGCGCGATCTGTGGCGCTTTATGTACCGCAACCGTCTGGAAAAACTGCACTGGGAAGTACTGGAGCAGGATCGCGTGGTGCTGGAGAGCCTGGCGCCGAACGCCCGCGATCATGAATACCTTTATCAACATGACGTCGGTTTGTCCCGCCTGCGCCGCATGATGCAGAAAGCGGCGAAAGAGCAGTTAGCGCTCCGCGAAGCGCAGCAGGGTGCCGCCTGATGAACGGCCTGCTAAACGGTAAACGTATTGTCGTCACCGGCGCGGCGCGTGGCCTGGGCTACCACTTTGCCGAAGCCTGCGCCGCGCAGGGCGCGACGGTGGTGATGTGCGACATCCTGCAGGGGGAGCTGGCGGAAAGCGCTCATCGCCTGCAGCAGAAGGGCTATCAGATCGAATCCCACGCCATCGATCTTGCCAGTCAAGCATCGATCGAGCAGGTCTTCAGCGCCATCGGCGCGCAGGGGCCTATCGATGGCTTAGTCAATAACGCGGCGATGGCCACCGGCGTCGGCGGTAAAAATATGATCGATTACGATCCGGACCTGTGGGATCGGGTGATGACGGTCAATGTCAAAGGCACCTGGCTGGTGACCCGCGAGGCGGTACCGCTGCTGCGCGAAGGGTCGGCGATCGTCAACGTCGCTTCGGATACCGCGCTGTGGGGCGCGCCGCGGCTGATGGCCTATGTCGCCAGTAAGGGCGCGGTGATTGCGATGACCCGTTCCATGGCCCGCGAACTGGGTGAAAAGCGGATCCGTATCAACGCCATCGCGCCGGGACTGACCCGCGTTGAGGCCACGGAATACGTTCCCGCCGAGCGTCATCAGCTGTATGAGAACGGCCGCGCGCTCAGCGGCGCGCAGCAGCCGGAAGATGTCACCGGCAGCGTGGTCTGGCTGCTGAGCGATCTTTCGCGCTTTATCACTGGCCAGCTGATCCCGGTCAACGGCGGTTTTGTCTTTAACTAACAAGTGAGGCGGTATGGCGAACGATCAGGAAGTGAAGTACCTGGTACCGGGTCTGGAGCGCGGTTTACAACTGCTGCTGGCGTTTGGCGAACAGCATCGCGATCTGACCTTTGCCGAGCTGCATCGGCTGGTGGATATGCCGAAAGCGACCGCCTATCGCGTGGTGCAGACGCTGGAATATATGGGCTTTCTTGAGCGTAACGCCCGCACCAATACCTTTTCGCTAGGCATGAACGTACTGCGTCTGGGCTTTGAATATATCGCCTCCCTGGATGTCGCTCAGGTGGGTCAGCCGGTCATCGAGCAACTGCGCGATATCAGCCAGTGCAGCAGCCATCTGGCGATCCGCGACGGCCGCGACATTATCTACATCGCCCGCGTCAGCGCCGCCGGTTCGCGCATCAACCAGGTCAGCGTCGGAACGCGGCTACCGGTGCACTGCACCTCGCTTGGTCGCATGCTGCTGACCGATGTTTCCCGCAGCGAGTTTGAACAATTGTTCCCGGATGAACGGCTGCCGGGCAATACGCCGGGCCAGTTGCATGACCGCGAAGCGCTGTGGCAGATGGTGCAGCAGGATAAAGCTCGCGGCTACGTGATTGGCGAATCGTTCTACCGCCACGGCATCTCATCGATTGTCTATCCGGTCTTTGACCGCAGCGGCCGGGTGGCGGCGGTCGTCAGCATTCTGGTGCCGTCGGACGAGATCCCGCAAAGCGATCGCGAGCGGTTGCAGAACGACGTCAGTATGGCGGCGGACAAAATTTCCGGCTTCCTCGGATATTTGTCACAGGCAAGTTAAATCAACAAATTAACAGCAGGCGCTTGATTGCGTCGGGCATGTTTTACGCCCAAATTCGGGCGACTGAACGGTAAAGAGGCGACGAATAATGAGTATTACCGGAATTGAAAAGCTGGAATTTGGCGTAGACGACCTGAACCACAGTGCTAAATTCATGCGCGATTTTGGCCTGACCGGCGACGCCAGCGGCCGCGCGTTTACCACCCTCAGCGGCGCGCGGGTCGAACTTAACCCGACCGATGCCGCTGACTTACCGCCAGCCTTTGAGGCGGGCAACACCCTGCGTCGCATGACCTGGGGCGTGGCGGATCGGGCGGCGCTGGATGCGCTGCGCCCGAAGCTGGAACGCCAGCCCGCTTTCCGTGAAATCGACGGCGCGCTGGAGTGTCGCGACCCTAACGGTATGACGCTGCGGGTGCAGGTTAGCCAGCAAACGGCGGTTGAACTGAACGTTGAACCGATCAACCAGTGGGGCGATGTGCGTCGCATCGACACCCCGAGCCCGGTGTACGACCGCGCGCAGCCCATTAATGTCGGCCACGTGGTGTTCTTCGTGGAAGAACTGGCGGCGGTGGAAAGTTTCTATCGCGAAGTACTCGGCTTCCAGGTGTCAGACCGTTACATCAATCGCGCGGTGTTCCTGCGCTGCGGCGTGCGCGGTGGCCACCATAACCTCTTCTTATTGCAATTGCCGAACCGAAAACGGGGGCTTAACCACGTCGCGTTTACCGTGCGGGATATACATGAAGTGATCGGCGGCGGCATTGCGATGAATAAAAACGCGTGGAGCACTTTTATCGGTCCAGGTCGCCATCCGGTCTCCTCAGCCTACTTCTGGTATGTCAACAGCCCGACCGGCGGCGCTTTTGAATACTACACCAACGATGACTATCTGACGGAAAACTGGCAGCCGCGCGAGCTGGAGCATTCACTCGTGTCCTTTACCGAATGGGCGGTGGAAGGCGGTATCGATCACGATACCCGTCGCCAGCAGAAAAAACCGGAGGCGGTATGACGGCGCGGATTGTCATTATCGGCGGCGGCCAGGCTGGCGGCTGGGCGGCGAAAACGCTGCGTGATGAAGGGTTTAGCGGGGAGATTTGCGTGGTTGCCGAAGAGCAATGGGATTTTTACGAGCGCCCGCCGTTGTCGAAGGCGGCGTTGCTGGAGGCCGAACCGGCGCTGCCGCGGTTATTTAGCGCCGAGGCGCAGCAGGCGCTGAACCTACGCTGGTATCGCCCGCTGCGTGCGGATTCGATCGATCGGCAAAATAAAACCCTGGCGCTGAGCAACGGTGAAACGCTGGCATATGACCAACTGTTGATCGCCACCGGCGGCCGGGCGCGGCTGCCGTCCGAGGGCTGGGCGCAGCATCCGCAGGTCTATACTCTGCGTCACTGGCAGGACGCGCAGCGTCTGAAGCAGCGGCTGGCATCGGCAACGCGGCTGGCGATCGTCGGCGGCGGCTGGATTGGCCTCGAAATCGCCGCCTCGGCGCGCAAAAGCGACGTGGCCGTAACCCTTTACGAGCAGCAGCCGGCGCTGTGCATGCGCTCGGTCAGTATGGAGGTCTCGCAGGCGCTGGCGCAACTACATCGCCAGCAGGGCGTTGAGATTCGCGGCGGCTGCGGCGCGCTGGAGCTGGAAGATGATAACGGCCTGCCGACGCTGCACTGCGACGGCCAGCGGGAAACCTTCGATGCGGTAGTGGTGGGGATCGGCGTCGATCTGAATCTCGAACTGGCGCGCGATGCCGGGCTCACTGTCGATCGCGGGATTGTCGTTAATGCCCAGGGGCGCAGTAACGATCCGGCGATTTTCGCCGCTGGCGATGTCGCTCAGCACCATCAGTACGGCCTGTGCATTCAGTCGTGGGCCTTTGCGCAAAATCAGGCCATCGCAACGGCGAAAGCGATGCTCGATCCGCAGGCCAGCGGCTACGACGAGGCGCCCTGGCTGTGGTCGGATCAATACGATCGCAATATCCAGATCCTCGGGATCCCGCAGGCGGGCAGCCGCACCATTGTGCGTGACGAGCCGCAGGGCGCGATCTACTTCTCCCTGAATGCCGATGGACGCTTAACTCAGCTGGTGGCCTTCAATAATGCACGTATCGTGAAGCTGGCGAAGCGCTGGATGGCGGCGGGAAGGGATCTCTCTAACGTCCCGCTCGCTGACCCGACTTTCTCGCTGATGTCATTGCGATAAGTAACGCGAACCCTTAAGGGGGAGAAATGACCACATTAGAGACCAACGCCGCGCCTGCAGAGGCGAGCGGCGAGGGCGTCCGCACGCCTGAAAAAGCAGTTCGTTGGGCCATTCCGCTGTCCCTGCTGGCCTGCGTGCTGCTGGCTTTTTTCGACAAAATCAGTATCGCCGCGCTGTTTTCCGATAGTCACTTCCAGCAGGCGATGGGCATCGATTTCGACACCACCCGGCTGGGCATTCTGATGAGCGCCTTTTTGCTGAGTTACGGCTTCTCGTCAGTGTTATTAAGCGGCCTTGGCGACCGGATTGCGCCGCTGCGTCTGCTGACTGGAATGATGGTGGTGTGGTGCATCCTGATGGTGATCATGGGTTTCACCCACAACTACGCGCTGATGGTGATGCTACGCGTCCTGTTGGGCATCGCCGAAGGGCCGCTGTTCCCGCTGGCGTTTGCCGTGGTGCGCCACACCTTCCCGCAGCGGCTACAGGCCCGCGCCACCATGCTGTGGCTGCTCGGCACGCCGGTTGGCGCAGCGTTGGGATTCCCGCTGTCAATTTGGCTACTTAATACTTTCGGCTGGCAGAGCACATTTTTCGTGATGGCGATGCTGACGGTACCGGTGCTGATTTTTGTGCGCATCGGGCTGCGCGGCGTGCAACTGGAGGCGAGAGCGAGCAGCGATAAAACCTCGCAGGAAGCGCGCCGCAGCGCGCGTCGCGAGCTCTTTGTGAGTCCGCATTTTTGGATGATCTGCATCTTCAACATCGCCTTTCTCGCCTATCTGTGGGGGATCAACGGCTGGCTGCCGGGCTACCTGATTAAAGGTAAAGGCATTCATCTGGAACACGCCGGCTGGCTGTCGTCGATGCCGTTTATCGCCATGTTGCTAGGCGAAATTATCGGCGCCTGGCTGTCCGACCGCGTCGATAGGCGCGCCGCCGCCTGCTTTATTTCCCTGGCAGGCGCGGGTATTGGCCTGGCGGCAGTGATGCATTTCACCACGCCGCTGCCGGTAATCGCGGCGATGAGCTTTAGCACCTTTATGTGGGGCACCGGCGCGCCGAACATTTTCGCCCTACTGGCTAAAGCGACCCATCCACGGGTCAGCGCCACGGCGGGGGGGATTTTCAACGGGCTGGGAAACTTTGCCGGGGCGCTATCGCCGGCGGTGATGGGCGCGCTTATCGCCTTCACCCATAGCATGGATTCTGGGCTGATTTTTCTGGCAGTGATGGCGGCGGTGGGCTGCGCCCTGTTACTGCCGCTGCTGAGACGTTACTGAGGATAAAACGATGACTGATTCAACCGTAACTGCAAAACAGAGTTTGAAACCTGACCATTTGACGATGGAAGAGTGGGTGGAGTCGCGTATCGCGCGCTTCGAAGGCCGTAAATACGACTGGAATGCGCTGAAATTCCAGGCCGATTTCGACCCCAAATATCGCCGCGCGCAGATGCGCTACATCGGCACCGGCGCCACCGGCGTCGCCAGCGATACCAACACCGTTCCGGCGGAGCACTTCACCTTTTCCACCATGGTGTTGCCGTCCAAATGTGAAGGCCCGCTGCATCTGCATGATGACGTAGAAGAGGTGTTCTTCATGCTCAAAGGGCAGATCACCCTGATGATTCAGGATGGCGACAACTATACCGAAACGGTACTGCGCGAACGCGATCTGATCTCGGTGCCGCCCGGAATCTATCGCGGTTTGTTTAA
This sequence comes from Klebsiella sp. 2-CIP_Kleb., assembly GCF_050378715.1. Lineage (NCBI taxonomy): Bacteria > Pseudomonadati > Pseudomonadota > Gammaproteobacteria > Enterobacterales > Enterobacteriaceae > Klebsiella > Klebsiella sp. 2-CIP_Kleb. Next base: position 8,547 of record NZ_JBNRLG010000007.1, on the reverse strand, counting down.
CCACGGCGAAGAGGAGGCGCTGATGTGCGTGATGCTGGGCACGCCGAAACCGCATGTTCCGACTTATCCGGAAGATCATCCGCTGTCAAAAGTGAAGCGTAACTAAGGAGCGATGATGACGGGTTTTCGTGAACAAGGATGCGGGGTACCGCTGACGCTGCTGCACGGCATCAGTTCCGGCGCAGCCTCCTGGCATAAACAGATGGCGCTGCCCGGCTACCGCGTCCTGGCCTGGGATATGCCCGGTTATGGCGAAAGCCCGATGCTTGCGGCGGCGCCGGCGGATGCTGGCGATTACGCTGACGCGCTGGCGTTGATGCTGGACCGTGCCGAGGTAGAACAAACCGTACTGGTCGGCCATTCGCTGGGCGCGTTGGTGGCGGCTGCCTTCGCCGTGAAATATCCGCAGCGGGTGCTTTATCTGGTGCTGGCCGACGTCGCGCAGGGCTACGGTCAGGCGGAGGTCGCACAGCGGGAAAACGTCTGGCTAGGGCGTCAGCAGCAGATAGCGCAAGGCGGCGAGGCGATGGCCCAGGGGCGAGCGGCAAAACTTCTGCGCCCTGGCGCGCGCGAAGCTGATGTGGCGACGGTGGCGGCGGGGATGCGCAGGCTACGCCGCGACGGTTATCTCGCCGCGGCCTGGATGCTGGCTCATGACGACATTCACCGTTGGCTCGCCGACTATCGCGGTCGTCTCTCCGTGTGGTGCGGCGAGCAGGATGCCATTACCCAACCGGAGTTAGTGCAAGGAGTGGCGCTGCGTTACGGCGCTCCTTACATCGCCATCCCGCAGGCTGGGCATGCCAGCTATCTCGATAACGAAATCTTTTTTAATCAACAGCTTTTACGCATAGGGGAAGAGGTGCGCGATGAATGCACAAATTGAAGGACGCGTCGCGGTCGTCACCGGCGGTTCGTCAGGAATCGGCTTTGAAACGCTGCGCCTGTTGCTAGGCGAAGGGGCGAAGGTCGCCTTTTGCGGCCGCAACCCGGATCGTCTTGCCAGCGCCTATGCAGCACTGCAAAACGAATATCCAGAAGGCGAGGTGTTCTCCTGGCGCTGTGACGTACTGAACGAAGCGGAAGTTGAGGCGTTCGCCGCCGCGGTCGCCGCGCGTTTCGGCGGCGTCGATATGCTGATTAATAACGCCGGCCAGGGCTATGTCGCCCACTTCGCCGATACGCCACGCGAGGCCTGGCTGCACGAAGCCGAACTGAAACTGTTCGGCGTGATTAACCCGGTAAAGGCCTTTCAGTCGCTGCTTGAGGCGTCGGATATCGCCTCGATTACCTGTGTGAACTCGCTGCTGGCGTTACAGCCGGAAGAGCACATGATCGCCACCTCTGCCGCCCGCGCCGCGCTGCTCAATATGACGCTGACTCTGTCGAAAGAGCTGGTGGATAAAGGCATTCGAGTGAATTCCATTCTGCTGGGGATGGTGGAGTCCGGGCAGTGGCAGCGCCGTTTTGAGAGCCGAAGCGATAAGAGCCAGAGTTGGCAGCAGTGGACCGCCGATATCGCCCGTAAGCGGGGGATCCCGATGGCGCGTCTCGGTAAGCCGCAGGAGCCAGCGCAAGCGCTGCTATTCCTCGCTTCGCCGCTGGCCTCCTTTACCACCGGCGCGGCGCTGGACGTTTCCGGCGGTTTCTGTCGCCATCTGTAAGGAAAGATGATGAAAAAGGTCATGTTAATTGGCTATGGCGCGATGGCCCAGGCGGTGATTGAACGCCTGCCGCCGCAGGTGAAGGTGGAGTGGATCGTGGCGCGTGAATCGCATCACGCAGCGATCTGCCTGCAGTTTGGTCAAACGGTGACGCCGCTTACCGATCCGCTGCAATGCGGTGGGACGCCGGATCTGGTGCTGGAATGCGCCAGTCAGCAGGCGGTCGCGCAGTACGGCGAAGCGGTGCTGGCGCGCGGCTGGCATCTGGCGGTGATCTCGACCGGTGCGTTGGCGGACAGCGAACTGGAACAGCGTTTACGCCAGGCGGGTGGCAAGCTGACGCTGCTGGCTGGCGCGGTGGCCGGAATAGATGGCCTGGCGGCGGCGAAAGAGGGGGGGCTTGAACGAGTGACCTATCGGTCGCGTAAAAGCCCGGCCAGTTGGCGCGGTAGCTATGCTGAACAGCTTATCGACCTCAGCGCGGTCAATGAAGCGCAGATTTTCTTTGAGGGCAGCGCCCGCGAGGCGGCCCGGTTATTCCCTGCGAATGCCAACGTGGCGGCAACCATCGCGCTGGGCGGTATCGGCCTTGACGCGACCCGGGTACAGCTGATGGTCGATCCGGCTACGCAACGCAACACCCATACGCTACACGCCGAAGGATTGTTCGGCGAGTTTCACCTTGAGCTGAGCGGCCTGCCGCTCGCCAGCAATCCGAAAACATCGACCCTCGCGGCACTGAGCGCGGTACGCGCCTGCCGTGAACTGGCATAACGCAGAGAGGCTGAGATGGACGAATTAGACATTTTTATCGGCGGCCAGTGGCGTCGCGGCGGCGGCAATTTGATGCACAGCCAGTTTCCGGCGGATGGCGCTATTAACGCGGCGCTGCATGCGGCAAGCCTCGATGATCTGCAGGAGGCGATCGACTGTGCCGACCGCGCCTGGCGGGAGCCAACGTGGCGGGCGATGCTGCCGCATCAGCGGGCGAAGATCCTGCATAAGGTCGCGGAACTGATAGAGGTGCAACTTGATGAGTTAAGCCAAAAGCAGAGCCGCGATAACGGTAAGCCGCTGGCTGAGGCGCGGGGACTGGTGATGAGCGCGGCGGGGACGGCGCGCTATTTTGCCGCCGCCTGTGAACTGCTGGAGGGCGAGCTGCCGACGCCGCGGCAGGCGGATCTATTGACCCTGAGCCGCTATGAGCCGCTGGGCGTGGTGGCGGCGATCACCCCGTGGAACTCGCCGATCGCCAGTGAAATGCAGAAGGTGGCCCCGGCGATCGCCGCCGGAAATGCGGTGATCCTCAAACCGGCGGAAGCCACGCCGCTGATGGCGCTGGAGCTGGCGAAGATCTTTGAGCAGGCCGGTTTACCCGCCGGACTGCTGAGCGTGCTGCCGGGTAAAGGATCGATTATCGGCGATGCGCTGGCCCGCCATCCTAAGGTGCGCAAAATTTCCTTTACCGGCGGCACCACCACCGGACGTCACCTGGCGCATGTGGCGGCGGAAAAACTGATCCCGGCGTCGCTGGAGCTGGGCGGCAAATCACCGACCATCGTGCTGGAAGATGCCGATATCGAACAGGCGGCGCGGGGCATCTGCTACGGCATTTTCAGCTCCGGCGGCCAGGCCTGTATTGCCGGCTCGCGGCTGTTTGTTCATGACAGAGTGTACCCGCAATTGATGGCCCGCCTGCTGGAGTTAACCCAAGGGCTGCGGGTTGGTCACCCGTTCAACGCTGGCACCCACGTCGGGCCGCTGATCAACGATAAACACCGCCAGAGCGTGCAGGAGTACGTCGAGCTGGCGAAACGCGAAGGCGGCAGGGTGCTATGCGGCGGCGAGATCCCGGCGGATCCGGCACTGGCGGCAGGCAGCTATTTCCTGCCGACCATCATTGAAGGGCTGAACAATCAGGCCCGCGTTTGCCAGGAAGAGATCTTCGGGCCGGTACTGGTGGCGATGCGTTTTCGCGATGAAGCGGCGTTAATCCGTGAGGCCAATGATTCGGTCTTTGGGCTGGCGGCGGGGATCTGGACGCGCGATACCGGCCGCGCGCTGCGTCTGAGCGAGCAGCTGGAAGCCGGTACGGTGTGGATCAACACCTACAAAGTTTTCTCCATTTCGACCCCGTTTGGGGGCTTTAAAGAGAGCGGTCTGGGCCGCGAAAAAGGGATCCAGGGGCTGAAGGCCTGGATGCAGCAAAAGAGCATTTATCTGGCGACGGGTAATAGCGTCAACCACTGGTGCGACTGAGAAAGGGTGAGCAATGAGCGAAATGATAACCGTCGGCGATGCCATCGCCAGAACGCTGGAGCAGTATCACGTTGAAGCCATTTATGGCGTCATTTCTATCCATAACCTGCCGATCGCCGATGCCGTCGGCCAGCGGGAAAAAATCCGCTTTGTTCCGGCGCGAGGTGAAGCGGGCTCGGTGACCATGGCTGACGCCCACGGCCGTTTTTCAGGGCTCGGCGTGGCGCTGACCAGTACCGGCGCGGGGGCGGGTAATGCGGTCGGCGCGCTGGTTGAGGCGATGAACGCCGGTACGCCGCTGCTGCACCTGACCGGACAGGTCGAAAAAGCCTGGCTGGACGCCGACACCGGTTTTATTCACGAAACCCGCGATCAGTTGACCTTTCTGAAAGCCAGTTCGAAGCGCGCTTACCGCATTAGCAACGCCAACCAGGCGGTGGCTATCCTGCATAAGGCGATTCAGGAGGCGCAGACGCCGCCGTGCGGCCCGGTCTCGGTGGAGATCCCAATCGACATTCAGAGCGCCAAAATACCGCTTTCACTGCTGACCGCGCCGCTGAAACGCGCTCCGGCGGTTGAGCCGGAACCGGCGATGGTCGATGCGCTGTGGGCGCAGCTTAAGCAGGCGAAGCTGCCCTTGCTGTGGCTTGGCGGCGGCGCGTTAGAGAGCGGCGAGGCGGTGAAGACGCTGGCGGATGCCGGGGTGACGGTGATCTCCAGCACCCACGGCCGCGGCATTCTGGCAGACAGCCATCGCGCCAGCCTGCGCGCGTTTCATAATTCTCCCTCGGTTGAAGCGCTGATTTCACAATGTGATTTCACACTTGTGGCCGGTTCCCGGCTGCGCAGCAACGAAACGCGCTCATGGACGCTGGCGCTGCCCACGCCGAGGGTGCAGATTGATATCGACCCGGCGGCGGCCAGCCGTAACTACCTGATGGACAACACGCTGGTGGCGGACTGCCGCGCTTTATTAGACGCGCTGGCGAAGCGGGTACAGGGCCGGATATGGGGCGATGCGCATTGGGATAGCCAACTTAAAGAGGCGGTAGAGGCGGCGGAGCAGGGGCTGCGCGACCAGTGCGGCGCTTACGCTAAATTGAATGACGCGATTGCGCAGGCGCTGCCCGATGACGGCATTCTGGTGCGCGATATTACCGTTTCCGGCAGCCTGTGGGGCAGCCGTCTGTTCCGCGCTCACGGTCCGCTGATGAATATCCATTCTCTGGCCGGAGCCATCGGTATGGGGCTGCCGATGGCGGTGGGCACCGCGATTGCCAATCCGCAACGGAAAGTGGTCGGCCTGGTCGGCGACGGCGGCCTGAGCCTCAACCTTGGCGAACTGGCGACCCTGGCGCAGGAGAAGGCCAACGTGACGCTGTTGATTATGAACGATGGCGGCTACGGCGTGATGCGCGGTATTCAGGATAAGTACTTTGGCGGTCGCCAGTATTACAACGAGCTGCACACGCCAGACTTTACCCTGCTGGCGCAGGCGATGGGTCTGCAGGCGTGGAGCGTGGATCGGGCTGAGGATTTTCAGGCGGTGATGACCGAGGCGCTGGCGATGCCGGGGCCATCGGTGGTGGAAGTGAAGATGGGCCAGATTGGCGCGCTGCGCTTTGCCGGCCCGCCGCAGAAGACGCTGTATTAATGATAACCCAGTGACCCCAACCCTCTCCCTTCCGGGGAGAGGGTACCGTACGGCACAGGGGGTTAATCAAGGCGCCGGACGGTTGCTCCTGCGCGCCGGGAGAGGGCCGACCCGCAGGAGAGGGTTCATGACGTGCTTAAAACACGTTAAACGGATATTCGACGTAGAACCGCACTTCATTGCCGCTGATGTTATAGTCGCTGGCGTTGCTGGAAACCCGCAGTACCGAATACCGGAGTCTGAATTTCAAATCTTTCGCCGCCCCGTTTTGCACCTGGTATTGAACCTGATTGAACCATTCGTGTTCTTTGCCGTTGCTGGTCTCTGACGTTTTAATGTTATCCCCGCGCACGTAGGCGGTGGTCCAGGTCAGCCCCGGTAGCCCCAGCCCGGCAAAATCCAGTCCGTACGATGCCTGCCAGGAACGTTCATCTTCCCCGTTAAAATCAGACCAGTAGGAGTTGGCCAGCCAGATGGTGTTCCCGCCATCGCCGACGCCGCCCTGGTTCTGGTAGCCGCCATAGTGGTAGCCGGTGCTGCCGCTGCTTTGCTGGTAAGCGACTTTAAAGGTATGAATATCCCAGATATAGCTGGCGGCCAGACTCCAGATGTTGTTACTGCGTCCGGTGTCATTGGCATCGGCATATTCTTGATCCAGACGTGAGTGATAGCCGTTGAAATCGAGAATCAGCTGCTGGCTGGCGGCGAACGGCTGCTTGTAGTTCAGGCCGAGATACTGCTTATTCAGCACGTCCTCGACGTGTGAAGCGTATAGCGCGCCGCTGAGCTGGTCGTTGAATTGATAGCTGGCGCCGCCAAAGGTCAGGCTCTTCAGGCCGCTATTGTGGCTGTCGTCGCTTTTGCGCTGCTGATCGGTGAGATAACCGGCGTTAATGTCCAGACCGTCGATTTCGCGTGAGGTCAGCATGGTGCCGGTATAGCTCTCGTAGAGCAGGCGCGAGTCGTCGGCGTAGACGATGGGCAGCATTGGGCGCTGGCTGCCGTAGCTGAGCACGGTATTCGAAAAGCGCATTTTGCCGGTGGCGCCGAATTTCGCGAGGTCGGATTTTGCCCGGCCGTCGTCATCCTGGGCGAAAAAGTCGATGCCGCCCGCGCCGCTACGGCCGCGGCCGCCGTCGAGACGCACGGCGTACTGGGCGATGCCGTCCACGCCGAAGCCGACCGGCCCCTGGGTAAAGCCGGATGCGAAGGTGGCGATAATTCCCTGGCCCCATTCGGCTTTATCCGGCAGCCCATCGCGATAATCGCGTTTGATATAAGCGTTACGTAAAAAGAGATCCAGATGACTGTCGTCAATAAAGCCCTGGCTGGTCGATTGTTGGCTGGCGAAAGCCGGTGCGGCGGCAATAATGCCAAGTGCGATGAATGGTAATTCTTTTTTCACTGAGGGCACTTCTCTGTCTGTCGATATATTCAAGGGAATCACTGCAATCGCGATATTCTCCTGAAATAATGTCGAAAGCAATCATTGTGTGAGCAATGGTATCGGCAGGAAACAAGCGGTGTGGCGCGCGCTGGCTGCGTTTGGCGAAGAGGGGTGGACTATTTAATATTTGGTCGAACCCGGTTCTGAAAGGCGGATTGCGTACGCCGTTTTTCATTTGCCAAATAATATATTGCTGAGTAACAGCATATAAAATAATTGGCTGCGACGAGGTGCAATCATAATTAACGGTTTGTGCGCTTAAATTATCAATTGATGCGGCTAAATATTTTTACTGGTAGATAAAAAAGGGAGGCAGACATGCCTCCCGCTGGCGGTTATTTAATCCCGTCGGCCTTCATGCGATCGCGAATATGCTGCGCGCGGGCTTCCGATGCCGGGTGATCGTCAAACATCGAGCTCTGACGGCCGGCTTCCAGCTTGGCCAGTTTTTCGAAGCTGGTGGCCAGTCCCGACGGATTGATGCCGCGCTTACGCAGCAGATCGTAAGAGTAGTCGTCCGCTTCCGATTCCTGGCGCTGGGAGAACTGCGAGTTCACCAGTTTTTCACCCAGATCGCCGAGCTGCGACTGGGACAGGCTGCCGACGATGCCGCCGGCGGAGGCCGCCGCCGCGCGCACGGCGTTGGTGCCCAGGGCAACCTGCATCCCTTTCTTCACGTGGCCCAGCGCGACGTGGCCCATTTCGTGGCCGATCACCGCCTCGACTTCATTATCGTTCATCAGATCCATCAGCCCGCTGTAGACGCGGATGCAGCCGTTGGCCATGGCGAAGGCGTTGACATCCTTGGTCTCATAGACCTTGTAGTTCACGGGCTGACCATTGATGTTATCGCCCAGCGCAGCCGCGATTTTGTTCAGCCGCTGGCTGTATTCACTGCTGGCCGGGGCGATTTTCGCTTTGGCGTCCATCTCTTTACAGGCCTGGTCGCTTAAGGTTTTCACCTGCGCGTCGCTGAGGGAGTATGCCTGGAAGGCTTCGGCCCCTGAGCTGAGCAGACCGTTGGAGTCCATGTTCTGACATCCGGTGAGCGTTGCTGCGATCCCAAGAGCAAGTACGGTTGAGCGAATTTTCATTTTTTATCTTCCACAATCTTATGGTTGTTTATCCGACAATACGGCGACGGCAGGGAACCGTATTCTGCGTAAATTATAAAGAGTATCGCAGGATACGGGCGAGCGGATTCCGGCGTAGCACAACCTGTTCCAGAGATTTCTTAAAGGGCAAAAGGATGCTCCATGTACATGACTTGTCGCTTGGGTTACATTGTTCACACTTTTTTCCGGCGTAGCCCAAAACGCGCTCTCGTCAAGTCGTTAAGGGCATGGCCTTCAACAGTCCGAACTGGAGTCAAAATGTCCTCACGTAAAGAGCTTGCTAACGCTATTCGTGCGCTGAGCATGGACGCTGTACAGAAAGCCAAATCCGGCCACCCGGGTGCCCCGATGGGTATGGCTGACATTGCCGAAGTGCTGTGGCGTGATTTCCTGAACCATAACCCGAAC
>NZ_JBNRLG010000006.1:0-315249 GCF_050378715.1 Klebsiella sp. 2-CIP_Kleb. | reverse complement strand
ACAGCGCACTAAGACCGCACGAATATAATGGTGGGTTACCACCAAACGAATCAGAAAACCGATACTGGAAAAACTCTAACGCGGTGGCCAGTTTTTGTTGACCACTTCAGTCAGCGGTGTTGCCCGGAGTGCGGAGAACATATCTACAGCACAGAAATGAATGACCTTGATACCCTGACGATACCGGTGACGTTTGCGAAATGAGGTATTTGTTCTCGCAGTTGGTTATGATGCAAATCCCTGAGTGTTCCTGTCCATTGCTCATCCCATGACTGAATAAAATTTATTGATATCGTTGATATAAATGCAACATATGGTTAAGCATTGGCCACGATGCGGTATCGTTCGCAATAATTTTTGTTTGGTCTGGTACATTTGACAAATGATACAAAGATTTTAACTAGCAAAGAGTTATCAATTAATAGGGGTCCTTAGTTAAGCCAACTCGACGATCTTCAATCTGTGTCATTTCTTTGCCAGCCCTATTGTTACCAATACCTAAAAACGTAGTTTAAACGTCAAAATTCAACTTCAACTCACAAAACACTTTGTAAATCAGTAAGTCGTGGTATTCTCTTAAGTTACCACTATACCCAGAGTCACAGCCATGATCCGCTGCCACCTCGCCCGAATGATGGGCGAACACAAATTGCGCATTGCAGACGTTGCCAGGGAAACTGGGCTCAGCCGCGCTACAGTGACCCTGCTCTATAAAGAGACGGCACAGAAGGTAGATCTAAATGCCATTAAGCAGATCTGCGTACTATTCGATTGCACTGTTGGTGAGCTATTGGAATTGATGCCAAGCCAAAATGACTAAGGAGCAGCCTAATGGCCTCTGAAGCAGATACTCGAGCGAACTATATTGATCCAGCTTTGGTTTCAGCTGGTTGGCTATCGAGCAACATCAGCCGGGAGCATTACTTCACCGACGGTAGAAAGATGGCAGGTGGTGTGCGTGGGCGGCGTTGTTTTGTGGATTATCTGCTTCATAAAGACAGTCGCTATTTGGCAGTGGTGGAAGCTAAAAAAGAATCCGAGCATCCTACGAAAGGCCTGCAACAAGCCATCGACTACGCTAAGAAGCTTTGCGTTCGTTTCGTCTATTCAAGCAACGGTAAGCAAACCTACGAATTCGATCTGGAAACAGGCAAAGGCGACTATATTGAGTTCTATCCAACACCTGTAGAGCTAGAAAAACGCTATACAAGTGAAACTACGGGATTAAGTCAAGAACTAAGAAACATCCCGTTTCACCTGGAAGGAGCAATGCAACCACGTTATTACCAGGAACTGGCAGTCCATTCCGCTACAGACGCAATCGGTGAGGGTAAATCCCGAATCTTGCTCACACTAGCTACTGGCACTGGTAAAACATTCATTGCCTTCCAAATCGTTCATAAAGTATTTCAGGCTCGCTGGAACCGCGACAACCCCGGTTCGCGCAGACCACGCATTCTGTTTCTGGCCGATCGTAATATCCTTGCAGACCAAGCCATTAACACCTTCAACCCCTATGAAAAAGATTTGATTAAAATTAATGGGGAGGAAGTTCGCAAGCGCAATGGCGTGGTGCCCACCAACGCACACATCTTTTTTGCGATCTATCAGGCGATTGCGGAACGGGAAAACATTGATGGCTACTATAAAGCCTATCCCAAAGATTTCTTTGACATTGTATTGATTGATGAATGTCACAGAGGTGCTGCCAATGAAGCTGGTTCCTGGCGAGCAATTCTTGATCACTTCAGTAGCGCTGTGCATTTGGGTTTGACTGCCACACCAAAACGCTCAGACAACGTGGACACCTATGAATATTTTGGCCAGCCTGCCTATGTGTATTCACTAAAGGATGGTATCAACGACGGTTTTCTCACACCATACCGGGTTAAGCGCATTAGAACTAATTTGGATGAATTAGTTCTCACCAATGATGATGTCATCGTCGAAGGTGAATCTAGTCAAGATTTATATCAGGTCGAAGATTACGACCGCAAAATCATTGTAGATGAACGCACTGAGTTGGTTGCGAAAGCAATTTTGCAAAACATCAACCCGCTGGATAAAACTATTGTCTTCTGTGAAAACCAAAATCATGCGCTAACCATGCGCGACATGATTAATAAAAACAAAGCAGTTAAAGATCCGCATTACTGTGTACGGGTCACCAGTGACGAAGGCAAGATCGGTCGCGAACTGCTGGAAAAATTTCAGGACAATGACAAAAACATCCCTACCATTATTACCTCATCACAAATGCTCACTACCGGAGTTGATGCCCGTAACGTACGCAACGTAGTGCTGGATCGAACCATAGACTCAATGGTGGAGTTCAAACAGATTGTTGGTCGTGGTACTCGAGTGTTCGACGGTAAAGACTACTTCACCATCGTGGATTTTCGTGGTGCGACTAATAACTTCTATGACGAAGAATGGGATGGCGAGCCGCAAGCTCCAGAGCCGGGCGGAACCAGAGAACCTACACCGCCGCCCTATTCCCCCGAGCTACCAGAAGGTGGAGATAGGACAGAATCTGAACCAAGCGAATCACGCCCAAGACTGAAAGTAAAACTCGGTAAACACCGTGAACTCAAGGTCATCGATATTGAAACTCGCTATATCGACGAGAGCGGTAAGCCTCTCTCGATTCAGGAGTTTGTCGAACGGCTAATTCAACAATTGCCAGGACTATTCAAAAGTATCGATGAACTCAGAGATATTTGGTCAGACCCTGACTTACGCGAACAACTGCTAACCAAACTGGTACAAGCTGGCTTTGACACAGAGCAGCTATCCGCTCTGCGTCGCATGTTCGAGGCCGACGACTGTGACATATTCGATCTACTAGCATTTTTAGCGTTTGAAAGACCGATGGCAACGCGTAAATCCAGAGTTGAGGCGCTTCGGTCGAATACTGTTTTCTTTGCTCAGTATCCACAGGACAGAGCTAATAAATTTCTGCACTTTGTTTTGAGTCGTTATGAGAAGATTGGCGTTATGGAATTATCCAGAGAGCGCCTACCTGCACTGATCGAGCTCTCGGGTTTGGGTACTATCAAAGACGCTTCAATAGCTTTTGGCGGTAAACCTGCATTTGTATTAGCAGCATTTAAACAATTACAACAGCAACTTTATCATGTGAACTAAAATGGAATTAAACTTAATACCTAATGTATTATACGATCATCCACAAACAATATACCTCAATAAAGTTACCACTTTAATTGGTGAAAATGGTTCAGGGAAGTCAAGTGTTCTCCAATCAATTTTCAATCAAAAACTCTCTAAAAAAGACTATACAGGTCAAAAGATTGTTTGTTTCTCTTCTGGCCAAAACGAGAAGTTTTCAAATGAATTCCTTCGCTATTTAAGACAGACAAAAACAGATGAGAATAATTTGCAATTCTCTTGTTTCTATTTCGATAAATCATGGTCTAAGTTATTGATATTCCTTGCAAGTTCTATAAAAAAATCAGGCAAGGTTAGACAATTTCTCATCAGCTCCGGTTATGCCGATGTAGTCGATGGGTTGGACACCACAAGTATTCTGAAAATTGCCTTTCGGGTAGACTCACAATATGTTAGGCAAGTTCAAGACGCTCTAAACAGAGAGGTCAGAGGAGATACGAACACGATAAGACAGACCGCATTTCATCGCACACTGGAAAGTTTTATTGAAAATTGTATACAGGATCAATATGACTTTGATGAACCAATCAAGAAAAATGTTTTTGATATACGTCAAGATGATGTGCTATCCGTATCTTTTGACACTGAGCGATTAGAGGATGGTGATGCATCAAAGATAACTTTTGATCCAGAGATAGGTTTCTTTATCAGAGCTTGTCATAACACTAATTTTTTGGATAAAGAAGCGTCCTCTTTATTTTTAAAAAATGGTCTAGAGCTCGGAGACTTAAGTGATGGTGAGTTTCAAATTCTTTTTTTATATTCAATCATTGATCTATTCGATAGTGAAGAAACTATATTTATTTTTGATGAGGCAGACTCTCATCTTCATTTTAAAAACGTCGAAAGATTTTGGAATTGCCTAAAAGAAACTAAAGGAAAAACAATTTCGACAACACACCTACTAGATTCAATATATTGCGTGGGCGTTGAAAACATAAGAATTATAAATAAAGGTAAAATTTACCTTCCTTCTGACTCTGGTGAATTAATTACTCGACTCGCACAGTTATCAAATATAAAAAAATCTGAATTTCGAGCTTTGACGTATTATGAAAAAATAGTACTCATTGATGATACCAATGATTGGTTTATTTTTAAAGAGCTTTACAAGCAATATAAAAGAATAATCGGCGTACCTGATTTTGATTATGATGCAACATTTGATCACCTTTTTGATCAAGTCGCAGTAGTTAAGGTTAACTCTGGCTGGAATACACACAACGCTAAATTTGCAGAGTCAAAAATTTCCTGGGTACAAAATTTCATCAAATTTTGCGAAGGTTTGGACATAAAAACCAAAGATATTTTCTTAGTGTGTGATAGAGATAATCTCCCTATAGATGGCATAGGTACTGATGAGTCACCTCTTATAGTGCAGGGTATAAAAATAGGAAGTGATAACAATATTAAAACAAGTGTTTTAAGCTGGCGGAGACGTGAAATAAAACACTATCTTCTTTCTTATTCCGCACTCGGCGGTTGTGTTGCTGTATTGAATAATAAAAATAGATTACCTGAAGCTTCATATTTACGTGAAGGCTATAGCAGTGATTACTTACTAGAATATAAAAATAATGACTATCAATTGTTAATAGAAGACAAAGAAGTAACCAAAGGGAAAATAACAACTATTACCAGCGGTCCAGTTTACAATCACTATCTTGCTTCACTACCATCAAGATTTGTAAAAAACATACTGTCGCCATTTATTGAGAATGTTGATGCACCTCCCTATGGGTTAAATCGGGAATTGCTGTTAGAATATATATCCATGATGCATCCTAGCGAAATAAGCGAAGACATCAAAAGTATGTATGATTTTATCATCGGGAAATAGTAAATATGTCATTGCAACCAAAAATTGACCGTATTACCGACATTCTGCGCCGTGACGATGGTATCAGCGGTGCCATGCATTACACAGAACAAACCTCATGGGTATTGTTCCTGAAGTTTCTCGATGATTACGAGTCCGAAAAAGAAGACGAAGCAGTATTGTCCGGCAAAAACTATCAACCCGTACTGGATGAGGAGCACCGCTGGACAACCTGGGCTTGCCCCAAGACAGCCGATGGCAAGCTGGATTTGGCGCGCGCCAAAACAGGAGATGATCTTACCGATTATGTGAACAGTCAGCTTTTCCCTTACCTGAAAAGCTTCGCCAACGTAACCGTAAATGGCGCAGATACAAAGTCGTTCATCTACAAAATTGGCGCTATATTTCAGTATCTTGATAACAAAGTGGTCTCTGGCCATACCCTGCGCGAAGTGCTGGATATTGTGGATAGTCTGGACTTCCAATCTGAGTCCGATTTGTTCGAGCTCTCACTGGTCTACGAAGGCTTATTGCAAAACATGGGCGATGCTGGTGGTTATGCGGGTGAGTTTTATACCCCTCGCCCTGTAGTGCGCGCTATGGTGCAGGCGATAGACCCCAAGCCCGGAGAAAGCATTTACGACGCGGCGGCAGGTTCATGCGGTTTTTTGGTCGAAGCCTTTGAACATCTGAAGAGCAAAAAGAACGAACTATCCACCGAGCAATGGGATTTCATTCAGCGCGATACTTTCTTCGGCTATGAAAAAACCTCGTTGGCCTATGTGATGGGGATGATGAATATGATCCTTCATGGCATCGAATCACCCAACCTGTTCCGTGGTAACACCTTAACCCTAAATATTCGCGATATTCAGGAAAAAGACCGTTACAACATTATTCTGGCCAATCCGCCGTTTGGCGGCAAAGAAAAGTCACAGATTCAGCAAAACTTCCCTATCCAAAGCAACGCCACCGAATTGCTGTTTTTACAACATTTTATGAAGACCCTAAAAAGCGGCGGCAAGGCGGCGGTCGTAGTACCAGAAGGTGTGTTATTCCAAACCAATAGCGCATTTAAACAGGTAAAACAAGAACTGCTGGAAAACTTTAACCTACACACCATTTTAAGCTTACCTGCTGGGGTTTTTTTGCCGTATTCCGGCGTAAAAACCAACGTACTGTTTTTTGAACGCAGCGGCGGCACTAACGATGTTTGGTATTACGAGTGCGAACCAGATCAGAAGCTAACCAAAAACAAACCAATCACTGATGACCATCTGAAAGAGTTTGTTACGCTATATAGCAGGCGGGAAGCCACAGAAAATTCGTGGACGGTTTCAGCTAGCAAGTTGGCTGAAGATTATGACCTATCTGCCAAAAATCCAGCCAAACTGAAAGATGCTGAACACTTAGCGCCAAGCGATATCCTTAAAAAGATTCGCACTAAAGAAAAGCTGATATCTAGTTTACTAGATGAAATTGAAGACCTTTTGGCGGGTAAATAAGCATGAAACAGTTACAATATTCACTGCCTAAAAATTGGTTCTGGAAGACCCTTGATGACGTATCTGAAAAGATTACTGACGGAACCCATCACAGCCCAAAGGTTCAATACTCAGAATGGGAACCAGGCAGATTTAAATACGTCACATCCAAGAATATCAAAAATAATGGAATGAAGCTGGATGATATCTCATATATTGATCAAGACATTCACAATGAAATTTACGCAAGATGCGCCCCTGAAGTTGAAGACCAGTTATTGACAAAAGATGGTGCGATGACTGGAACGTGCTGCCTAAACGAATTAGATGAGCCGTTTTCTCTCTTGTCTAGTGTCGCATTGATCAAGCAAAAACGTTCAGTCATTTTGCCTAAATACTTGAACTATTACCTCCAGTCACATGTTGGGCAGAACTTTCTCTTGGGAGATATTTCTGGTGCAGCAATTACTCGAACGAATATTAAAAAACTAAAGAGCACTCCAGTTCCAGTAGCTCCAATTTCAGAACAAAAATTCATCGTCGAGAAACTTGATGCACTTCTCACCCGGATCGATGCAACCATTGAGCATTTGCAAGGAAGCATCACACTGGCTGATACTCTGTTGAAAAGCTCTTTGAATTCAATGCTGACCCCACGTGAGAATTGGGAGTGGGTTAGAATGAATGATGTTTGCCAGATTACCTCAAAACTATGTGACCCAAGGGAAGAACAGTACTTAGATATGTTCCATATTGGTGGGGCTAACATCACACAGTTTAGCGGCTCACTAATAAATGTAAAAACAGCAAAAGAAGAGCAACTGATTTCAGGAAAATTTCCTTTTGATACAAGTATGGTTTTGTATAGCAAGATCCGACCTTATTTAATGAAAGTCGCTAGACCAATGATATCAGGTATTTGTAGTGCAGATATTTATCCGCTCACACCTGTTAGGGAAAAGATGACGAGAGATTTTTTGTTCTATCTTCTGCTATCTGAACAATTTACTCAATATGCAATAGAAGGCTCCAGTCGAGCCGGAATGCCAAAAGTCAACCGCAACCATTTATTTAGCTTTGCGTTCCATTTGCCGTCATTAGATGAACAAGTATCTATATGTGAATCTCTTGATGGTTTAGTTGAGAAAACTAACGAAGCAAGTAATGAACTAGAGGGCAAATTGGCTTATTTAAAAAGCTTAAAAGCATCAATTCTAGATTCTGCTTTCAAAGGCGAGTTCTAAGGAGAGAATATGGCCAAGCTATTACCTGAATATTTCAGACCTGAAGATCTGAATATTGAGATTGAAGAAGTATTCCCAAACTGCACGGAAGTATTCTATCTTCCGAGTATAAGTGAGCTTGAAGAAGCAGGAATAGATTCGGTTGATCCCAGTAAGTATAAAAGAAAGATTGCTCTATTTAGCGGTCAGGATGGATTTATCTCGGTTTTCCCCATATATACTCTAGCTACCCATCCTAATTACTTGAGCCAGAAGTATGACCAAATAAATGAAATTGGTATCGAAGTTAACCTTGACTCTGCACCCTATACAAAGGGCGAGGTATCTGAATGTTTACAATTTCTACCAGCAGGTTTTATCAAAGACATTCGCTATGGCCTAGGATTGACAAAAGAATATCGTGCGATAATTTCAGCTATTGAAGAGCATACGGATCACCAATGCCTTCTGATTAATATGGCGGAAACGGGCGATACTGATGATGAATGTTTTGTTCTTAATTTAAATGATTATGATGAAATGCGCCGTGCTTGTAACCGCATTACAGAAAGAGCAAGGAAAGTTGCCCGTATTACAAAAGCAACAGCCGCTTACAACCATATCGCCCATCGTTTGGGAAACGAACAAAAACGATTGCCTACAGATAATGACACCATTAGCAAGATGCTTCGGATCAAGATAACGGATACTGATAAACAAGCAGCTATGAGCCTAGTCACGGAAGACAAATCAGTGGTAAAACAAACTGACTCACTCACCTTGGCCAAGTTGAAAAATGATATCGAGTTGGTCTCATTAGAGCGTTTGATTGATTCTTATGAAGGCTTGCTAAACACAAAAACTAAAGAAGATACCTGGCAGAAACTATTTAATCAGAACCCATTTATCTTGAGTCTTGCCTTCGGCTACCCGGCAATAAAAATATCAGACCAAGCAAGTGTTGGCGGCAAACGCTTGACGGGGGATGGCGAAAAAATAACGGACTATCTAATAAAAAATGGTATCACGAACAACTTAGCTTTAATTGAAATTAAAAAACCTTCTTCCGCCTTACTGAACAAAACGCCCTATCGAGGCTCAGTATACTCCGCTTCCACAGAACTTACAGGCTCTGTAACACAAATACTCGATCAGTGTTATCAGCTTCAGCAAAATATCGCTATGATTAAAAATAACAATCGAATTTATGACATTGAATCATATGCTATTCACTGTATTTTAGTAATTGGTAAGATACCGAGTGATGAAGACGAGAAGAAGTCTTTTGAGATGTACCGACGTAATTCGAAGAACGTACAAATCACCACATTTGATGAGCTCTTACTCAAGTTAAAGCAACTGCACAAGTTTCTCGATAATAGCGATGACAATGAGGAGGCTGCGCCGTGAGCCTACAAACAAATTTAAAAGGCCGCTTACGAAATACTTCATTACCTAAGAGTCACGGCCTAATGCCAGTATTTGAGGCGGTGGTAAACTCCATTCATTCTATTGAGGAGACTAATAACACCACTGATGGAAAGATTGTTCTTCGCATTAATCGCACCACTCAAGGCAGTCTAGATTTAGACGCAAAATCACAATCACCAATCATCGGCTTCACTATAATTGATAATGGCTGTGGTTTTGACGAAGCCAACTTTAAGTCATTTGAAACCCTAGATTCTGACCACAAAATTGATAAGGGGTGCAGGGGTGTTGGCCGCCTGATGTGGCTCAAAGTGTTTGGTCTGGTCGAAGTGGAAAGCCACTTTTTTGATGTTGATGGTGAGCTTAAAAAACGCATATTCCGCTTCGACGATAAATCGGGAGTCCACGGTGAAAAGGTTTTAGAAGCCACATACCAAAAACCTGGCACTATTATAAAACTGCTTGATTTTGATGAAAACTTTCGAAAGCAGGTTCCTGCAAAAGGCCAGTCCATAGCCAATCAGTTGCTGGAACATGTTCTATGGTATTTCGTACGACAAGGAAGCGCACCTAAGATACTTCTAGAAGACGCGGACGAAGTGTTTGACCTAGATCTTTTGCTCCAAGAGCATATGCATGCCAGCGCCTTTCTCGAAACAATAAAAATTCGTGGCCACCAGTTCGAATTAACTCATATCAAATTTCGTGCATCCGTTAATAAAAAACACCAACTGGCACTCTGCGCAGCTAATCGGCTGGTTAAAGAAGAGTCCATTCAAGGAAAAATTCCTGGACTGTACGGGAAAATTTCTGACGTTTCCGGTGAGTTTACTTATACATGCTACATATCCTCCGACTACCTGAACCAACATGTGCGTAGTGAGCGTACCTCGTTTGATATTGCTGAAGATGTTGAGGACATGCTCAACGAAGTAAGCTTTAAAGACATTAGAGAAGCCGTGTTGATTCGTACCAAAGAGTACCTGCAAGATGTTCTGGCAGAAAACGTGTCGGCTGGCCGCAGACGAGTGGATGATTTTATCAACAATCATGCTCCACGCTATCGCCCCATTGCCAATTATGTTGCAGAAGAATTTTTGATCGTTGACCCAGAAAAATCAGACAAAGAGCTGGAGTTACATCTGCATGCTCAGTGGTATGAGGTGGAGCGTCAGTTGGTGAGCGAAGGCCATGACATCATGCTGCCTCAGAATAAGGAGCATGTAGAAGAATATAAAGAACGGTTAGGCGACTACCTACGCAAAGCAGGAGACATTAAAAAATCAGATCTTGCCAATTACGTTTCACACCGCAAGGTTATTATCGACCTGTTACAAAAATCTATTGAGCGACTAGAGGACGGAAAGTACGCCCGTGAAGATATGATTCACGAACTAATCATGCCTATGCGCAAGGATTCCGTCGAGGTTTTCCTAGACTCTTGTAACCTTTGGCTAATTGATGAGCGCTTGGCATTTCATAACTATTTGGCTTCTGATAAAACGCTCAATTCTACGCCAATCACTGGTAATGAATCAACCAAAGAGCCAGACTTACTCAGCCTAAGAGTATTTGATAATCCACTTCTTGTTAACGACCAGATCAGCTTTCCACTTGCCGCCATCACAGTTATCGAAATTAAACGCCCCATGCGTAATGATATGCGAGAAGGTGAAGATAAAGACCCTATTGATCAGGCTCTCAGTTATTTAGAGCGGATACGCGAGGGTAAAGTAACTACAAAATCCGGTCGCCCAATTCCGGGAAATAATGATATACCGGGATATTGTTATGTACTTTGTGACCTTACTGAATCCATGCACCGGCGCTGTCGTCGAGCCAATCTGCGGATCACATCTGATGGAATGGGCTATTTCGGTTATAACGAACCTTCCCATGCCTATATTGAAGTGATTAGTTTTGATCAATTAGTAAAAGCGGCTAGAGAGCGTAACCGGGCATTTTTCGACAAGCTTGGATTGCCTTCCGCTTAGGATTGGTAAGGGGGAGTCAGCAATAGAATTTACTGTGTTGCTAATGCCAGGCCGCACTGGTGGTACAGGATTACAAACTCTTGCATCTTGCTTTATCGAAACAAGAGCCCTTCAGCAATCGATATTTTGAAGCAGTAGCGTTGAAAAACTGAATTATTCCATTTTTCACAGTTAGATTTTGGCCTGAATTATCAATTGTTCTAAAAAATGACTTCATGTCTGAGCCACACCGCATATGACCACAAGCTACTGTAATAAAATAATAAAAAGTGAGGTAAGGATCGATATCGCACAATATCGATCTTTATCAATCCCAGGATCAAAAGACGCTTAGCCATCTTTACGGCCAGGCGTCCTTTTATTTAGCTTCCCAACTTTAAGAAGTAAATTTTACAGAGCGGAACTATCGCTCTGTCGATTCACTCTATCAATCTTCGAAAAATCAAACGGACTAACCCCCTTCTCCCGATTAGCATCCAGATAATCCGCCCACCACTGCAGCATCAGTCTCCTCTCTCCCAGATGTTCCGCCTTATGGATATAGGCCGCACGCACAGAGTTACGTTCCTGATGACTCATCTGACGCTCTACGGCATCCCTCGACCATAGACCCGATTCAATCAATGAACTACAAGCCATCGTCCTGAATCCATGCCCACAGACCTCCGTTTTCGTGTCATAACCCATCACTCTCAGCGCCTTATTCACCGTGTTCTCACTCATGGGCTTACGCGGATTGTGATCGCCAACGAAGATCAGCTCTCGGTTCCCATTCATGCTTTTGATCTTTTCCAAAATAGCTAAGGCCTGCCGTGATAAGGGTACAAGATGGGGAGTTCGCATCTTCGAACCACGCTGAGAATGCTTGACTCCTTCCAGAAGCTCACGCTCTCCTGGTATCGTCCACATAGCAGTTTCAAAATCCACTTCTGACCAACGGGCAAATCGCAGCTCGCTCGAGCGGATAAAGACTAACAAGGTAAGTTCGACAGCAAGTCGGGTTAACGGTCTGCCAGAGTAGTGATCAATGCGATTAAGTAGTTCAGGAATGCGATTAAGCTCAAGTGCAGCGCGATGCTGTCTTTTCGCCGTAGCAACTGCACCGGCAATTTCTTGTGCAGGGTTGTAGCCGATTAAACCACTCTGCACAGCAAACCGCATAATGGCAGTAGTACGTTGCTGTAAACGGGCGGCGACTTCGAGTCGTCCGGATGATTCCACAGCTTTGATGGGTACAAGAAGATCCCGAGTCTTCAGTTCCGCAATGTTCCGCTTTCCGATAGCATCAAAGAGATTATCTTCCAGGCTTTTCAACACACGAGCGCTATGTGATGCAGACCACTTCTGATTGCTGGCGTGCCAGTTTCTGGCAACCACTTCAAATGTTATCGCCTCTTGCTCCTGCTCTACCTTAACGACTTTCTTGTTCTCACTAGGATCGACGCCATTCGCTAATAGCTTACGGGCCTCATCCCTGCGAGCCCGTGCATCCGCCAGCGAGACTTCGGGGTATTTCCCCAGCGCCAGCATCTTCTCTTTGCCGCCGAAGCGATAACGAAGTCGCCAGTATTTAGAACCGTTAGGGTGAACCAGCAAAACCATGCCTTCACCATCAGTAAGTTTATAGGCTTTTGCTTCAGGCTTTGCCGAACGAACCTTTACATCACTCAGTGCCATGATGAGTATCCTTTCAAGGGTTCTGTGTGGGTACAAACATTATCGAACCAGGATATACCCGCAGTTGTACCCGCATCAGTAAGTTGATGTAGATTGAATCAGGTTGACGTAGGTTGAGTTAAAAAGCGAGGAAAGCCTTGCAGATACTGGATTTCAGGCACAAAAAAAGACGTCCGTTGACGTCTATTGATGTTCCGATGGTGCCGAAGGCCGGACTCGAACCGGCACGTATTTCTACGGTTGATTTTGAATCAACTGCGTCTACCGATTTCGCCACTTCGGCACTGAAGGGGATGCGGAAACGTTCTGGATTATACCTGTCGGCGGCGGTCATGCAAGCGACAGCGTGTCGCCATTGCGCTAAGTGTTGAAAAAAACAGCGCTATCCTGCGCGACGTCACCTTTTACGACCGTTCCGGAGCGCCAATGCCACCAGCAACCCTCCTCTCACAACCCCCGCAACCCCAGCACCACCTGCCAGCCACTCCCCTTTCCCCTTGCCCCCCCAAACTTCACTCGAAGTCATCTCTATTTTTTCTCACACCATTCTCACCCGAATCACTCAACCCAACTCAACACAACCCAACACAACCCAACGTTCCCCATCCATCCCCAATATCCAATCCCTCAATATTCCCCCTAACCCCACCCAACGCCATTCCTATATATTCCAGAAAGTTTTAGCCAATACCTTTTTGTTATTCACTCGCCCCACAGTCAAATATCAATTTCATCAATATTTTTATAACTTTACATTAATGAAAAGTTTTCTTTTTGCCGTTTATTCCAGGATTTTCCTCAGGCGTGAAGGGTTCCGGTAAACACTATTTTTACTAGTCGCTGTACGAGTCTTGATGGACATATTCACTCGATGAATTAACTCAGGAGAATACTTGTGACGACGTTAAAACCTTTGCTGGCCCGCAACCGCAGCTGGGCGCTGCAGAAGTGTCAGCATGATCCGGACTATTTCGAAAAATGGGTCGACGGGCAGCGGCCCCACTCACTGTGGATCGGCTGCTCCGACAGCCGCGTTCCCGCCGAGGTGCTCACCGGCAGCCAGCCCGGCGAGCTCTTTGTCCACCGCAATATCGCCAACATGCTCGACCCCACCGACGACAACGTCATGAGCGTCCTGCAGTATGCCCTCCACTACCTTGAGGTGGAGCGGGTGGTGCTCTGCGGCCACTACGGCTGCGGCGGCGTGCAGGCGGCGCTCTCTCTGCCCACTCTGCCGCTGGCGCAGGAATCCTCGGCGCTGGCTCGCCGCATCGGCCAGCTGCGCCACACCCTGCATCATGAAATGGTGCAGATCGCCGATGGATGTGGTGTTGCGGCCTCCTCCGGCGCCAGCGCCAGCGCCAGCACCGATTCGGAGCGCTCTCGCCATGCGCTGGACGCCCTGGTGGAAGCCAACGTTCGCGCCCAGTTCGCCCGTCTGCTGGAGAGTGAGCCGGTGCAGACGGTGCTCGCCAGCGGGCGGCCGCTCAGCCTGCACGGCTGCGTCTACGATCTGGCTTCCGGCCATTTAACCACCCTCGTCGAACACCTCTCACCGCAGGAGCACGCCCCATGAACACGCTTCGTCAGGACTCTCTCGCCGGCATCGTCGTCTTCCTTGTCGCCCTGCCGCTGTGCCTCGGCATCGCCCAGGCCAGCGGCTTACCGCCCTTCGTCGGCCTGCTGACCGGCATCATCGGCGGCCTGGTCGTCACCGCCCTCAGCCCCTCCCGCTTCGCCGTCAGCGGCCCCGCCGCCGGACTGGTCACCATCGTCGTCGCCGCCATTGAATCCCTGGGTTCCTTCTCCGTCTTGCTGATGGCGCTGGTGCTGGCCGGCGCGCTGCAGCTGCTGTTCGGCATCCTGCGGGCCGGGCGCTTTATCTCGCTGGTTCCCGCCAGCGTCATCAAAGGTATGCTGGCGGCGATCGGCATCCTGCTGATTATGCAGCAGATCCCTGTCGCGCTCGGCACGGCGGAAGAGACCGGGCTTGCCGATGTGGTTCAGGGCAATGCCGCTTTCTCCGTCACTGCGATTGCCGTCGCCGCGGGCGGCCTTCTGGTGCTTTGGCTGTGGGGCTCGCCGCTTATCCGCCGGGTGAAGAGCCTGCGCTGGATCCCCGGGCCGCTGATCGCCGTCCTGCTCGGCTGCGTGACCACCCTGCTGCTGACCCATTTTGCGCCGCAGCAGCTGGCCGCCCTGCCGCGTATTACCCTGCCGGCGTTCGGCAGCCTCGGCGAGCTGCTGGGCGAGCTGGAGTCTCCGGCGTGGAGCGCGTGGCGCAATCCGTCGGTGTGGGTGGTGGCGGTGACCCTGGCGCTGGTCGCCAGCCTCGAAACCCTGCTCAGCCAGGAGGCGCTGAAAAAGCTGCGCCCGCAAAATCCGCCGCCTTCGCCGAACCGTGAAATGGTCGCCCAGGGCGTGGGCAATCTGCTCTCCGGCGTTCTGGGGGCGATGCCGATCACCGCAGTGATCGTCCGCAGCTCGGTGAACGTCAGCAACGGCGCGCAGAGCAAACTGTCGATCTTTATCCATGGCGTGCTGCTGTTGATCTGCGGCCTGTGGTTCAGCGGCCTGCTGACCTTAATCCCGCTCGCCAGCCTCGCCGCCGTGCTGCTGTATACCGGCTATAAGCTGGCGACGCCGCGGCTGTTCATCGAGCAGTTCCGCCAGGGGGCGGCGCAGTACGTCCCGTTCCTCGCCACCATCGGCGGGATTATCGCCTTCGGCATGCTGGCGGGGATCGGGATTGGTCTTGCCACCCAGATGGCGTTCAGCCTCTGGCGCAGCCATCGCCACTCGCTGCAGCTGGCGCGCTACGATGACCACTACGTGCTGCGCATCCAGCAAAATCTGACCTTTATGCACAATCCGCATCTGCTGGCCCTGCTGGCGAAAATTCCGGAAAAGAGTGTGGTGATCGTCGAGCACGACAGCGTCGGCTATCTGGACCCGGACGTGCGGGCGGTGCTGGATGATTTTGCCGAGAACGCGCCGCAGCGCGGCATCCGCCTTAATCAGTGGCCGCTCGCCAGCCGCTGACCTTAACGGGCGGCTGGTCCGCCCGCTTCGCGACCCCTCCGATTGCCAAGCGCCGTGGAATGCCATGCTCTACACTTTCTGGGTTATCACGCCAACCCCAAGGAAATGAACATGAGCATCATTAAAAGCTACGCCGCCAAAGAAGCGGGCGCCGATCTGTCGCTGTGGGAGTATGATGCCGGCGAGCTGCAGCCGGAAGATGTCGAAGTTGAGGTGGAATACTGCGGGATCTGCCATTCGGACCTGTCGATGATCGACAACGAATGGGGGATGTCGAGCTACCCGCTGGTAGCCGGTCACGAGGTGATTGGCCGGGTGGCGGCGCTGGGCAGCGCGGCGCAGGATAAAGGGCTGAAGATTGGCCAGAAGGTCGGCATCGGCTGGACGGCGCGCAGCTGCGGTCATTGCGACGCCTGCATCAGCGGCAACCAGATCAACTGTCTGGAAGGCTCGGTGCCGACCATTCTCAACCGCGGCGGCTTCGCCAATAAGCTGCGCGCCGACTGGCAGTGGGTGATCCCCCTGCCGGAGAGCATCGATCTGGCGTCCGCCGGCCCGATGCTGTGCGGCGGCATCACCGTCTTTAAACCGCTGCTGACCCACCACGTCACCGCCACCAGCCGCGTCGGGGTGATCGGCATCGGCGGCCTCGGCCATATCGCCATTAAGCTGCTGCGGGCGATGGGCGCGGAAGTGACCGCCTTCAGCTCCAACCCGGCCAAAGAGCAGGAAGTGCTGGCGATGGGCGCCGATCGCGTGGTCAACAGCCGCGATCCGGAAGTCTTAAAAGCGCTGGCCGGTCAGTTTGACCTGATCATCAACACCGTGGCGGTGGATCTCGACTGGCAGCCGTACTTCGAAGCCCTTGCTTACGGCGGCAACTTCCATACCGTCGGCGCGGTGATGAAGCCGTTCCCGGTGCCGGCCTTTACCCTTATCGGCGGCGACCGCAGCATCTCCGGCTCGGCGACCGGCAACCCGTCCGAACTGCGCACGCTGATGAAGTTCGCCGGGCGCAGCAAAGTGGCCCCGACCACCGAGCTGTTCCCGATGTCGCAGATTAACGAAGCGCTGAAGCACGTTCGCGAAGGCAAAGCCCGCTACCGCGCGGTGCTGAAAGCCGACTTCTGATGGTTCTCTCCCGCCGGGCGGCCCGCTCGCCCGGCGTTTTCCCCGTCGCTTCATCAAACCGTCATCTCCCCGCCATGCCTCTGTAGTCATTGCTTCCCACAATCCGGGCTTCGATAAATGGCTGAACGAGATGCGCGTCACCATGAGAAAGACCTGGCTTCCCTGGCTGATCCTGTCGCCTTCCCTGCTGTTTTTACTGCTGTTTACCTGGTTCCCGCTGGGGCGTTCGGTGTATGACAGCCTGTTTGATACCCGCATGGCCAGCGACGGCGCACAGTACGTCGGGCTGGATAACTTCGCCCGCCTGTTTGCCGATAACGTCTTCTGGCAGTCGCTGGGCAATAACCTGCTCTATATCCTGCTGACGGTGGTGCCCGGGGTGACCCTCGCCCTGCTGCTGGCGGTGGCGCTGAGCGAGAACCATCGCGTCAACCGCTGGCTGCGCACCGCCTTTTTCTTCCCGATGATTATCCCGATGGTCAGCGCCGCCGCGCTGTGGCTGTTTATCTTTATGCCCGGCCTCGGCCTGCTCGATCACTATCTGGCGAAGCTGTTCGGGCCGATGAACAACAACTGGCTGGGGCGCAGCAACAGCGCGCTGCTGGCCCTGGCGCTGATCGGCGTGTGGAAGTTCGCCGGCTATTACATGCTGTTTTTCCTCGCCGGGCTGCAGAGCATTCCGGCCTCGACGCGGGAAGCGGCGCTGATGGAAGGGGCTACCCGCACGCAGGTCTTTTTTAAGGTCACGCTACCGCTGCTGCGCCCGACGCTGAGCTTTGTGATCACCACCGCGCTGATCTACTCCATCACCCAGATCGACCACGTGGCGGTGATGACCCGCGGCGGGCCCGACAACGCCACCACCGTGCTGCTCTATTACATTCAGAATCTCGCCTGGGATACCCACGACCTTGGCAAAGCCTCCGCCGCCACCTTCCTGACCCTGGCCGGGCTGTTCGCCTTCTCGCTGATTAACCTGAAACTGCTGGAGAAAGGAGCCCACTATGAGCGCTGACATCTCGCCGCTGCTGGTCCGCACACCCGCCGCTGCGCGTCCGCTGTGGCTGCGCCTGCGCCGCTCGTCGCCCTTTACGCTTACAGTATTAATGTGCTGCCTGGCGCTGCTGTGGATCAGCCCGTTTATCTGGATGCTGGCCACCTCGTTCAGCGCCACCACCTTCGGGGAAGATATGGCCTCGCTGCTGCCGCGCCTGCCGCTGACCCTCGATAACTTCCGCGACGCCTGGAACAGCGCCGACTGGCTGAGCCTGTACGCCAACACCCTTATCTTCACCTTCGGCACCTTCTGCGTGCAGCTGTTGACCATCACCACCGCCGGGTACGTCTTCGCCTGCCACGAGTTTCGCGGCAAGCAGACGTTGTTTCTTCTGTTCCTGGTGCAGTTGATGATCATGCCGGTGGTGATGATGGTGCCGAACATGCTGACCCTGAAAACCTTCGGCCTGCTCAACACCCTCACCGGGGTGATGATGCCCTATTTCACCTCGGCGTTCGGCGTGTTCCTGATGCGTCAGGCGTTCCTCGCCATCCCGAAAGAGCTGGAGGAGGCGGCGCTGATGGAGGGCTGCCGCTGGTGGCAGGTGCTGTTCCGCGTGCTGCTGCCGATGTCCTGGCCGTCGGTGCTGGCCTTCGCCACCGTCAGCATTACCTACCACTGGAACGAGTACCTGTGGCCGCTGATGATGCTCAACGATCCCGATAAGCAGGTGCTGACCGTCGGGCTGGTCTCCTTCGCCATGGGCGCCGAATCCGGCGGCCAGTGGGGCACCATCGGCGCCGGGACGCTGATGGTCTGCCTGCCGCTGATGCTGGCGTTCATTCTTTTTCAGAAACAGTTCCTGCGGAGCTTCGGCTTCTCCGGGATCAAATAAGGAGTGATTCATGCTGTTAGCACACATTTCCGATACCCATTTCCGCAGCCGCGGCGAGAAGCTGTACGGCTTTATCGACGTCAACGCCGCCAACGCCGATGTGGTCTCGCAGCTTAACGCGCTGCGCGAGCGCCCGGACGCGGTGGTGGTGAGCGGGGATATCGTCAACTGCGGCCGCCCGGAGGAGTATCAGGTGGCCCGCCAGATCCTCGGCAGCCTGAACTATCCGCTGTATCTGATCCCCGGCAACCACGACGACAAAGCCCATTTTCTGGAGCATCTTCACCCGCTGTGCCCGCAGCTGGGCAACGATCCGCAAAATATGCGCTATGCGGTGGATGATTTCGCCACCCGCCTGCTGTTTATCGACTCCAGCCGCGCCGGCACCTCGAAGGGCTGGCTGACCGACGAGACCATCGGTTGGCTGGAAGCCCAGCTGTTCGAGGGCGGCGACAAACCGGCGACTATCTTTATGCACCACCCGCCTCTGCCGCTGGGCAATGCGCAGATGGACCCGATCGCCTGCGAAAACGGCCACCGTCTGCTGGCGCTGGTGGAGCGTTTCCCGTCGCTGACGCGCATCTTCTGCGGCCATAACCACAGCCTGACCATGACCCAGTATCGCCAGGCGCTGATCTCCACCATTCCCGGCACCGTCCACCAGGTGCCGTACTGCCACGAAGATACCCGGCCCTATTACGACCTCTCCCCGGCTTCGTGCCTGATGCACCGCCAGGTCGGCGAGCAGTGGGTGAGCTACCAGCACTCACTGGCCCACTACGCCGGGCCGTGGCTGTACGACGAAAACATCAGTTGCCCAACGGAAGAGCGCTAACCGCCATGCTCAGTCTGCAAAACATCAGTAAACGTTTCGACGGCAAGCCGGCGCTCAGCGCCCTGTCGCTGGATATTCACGAAGGCGAATTCGTGGTGCTGGTCGGCCCGTCGGGCTGCGGGAAAAGCACCCTGCTGCGCCTGCTTGCCGGCCTGGAGCCGGTCAGCGAAGGCCAAATCTGGCT
Source organism: Klebsiella sp. 2-CIP_Kleb. (assembly GCF_050378715.1). Taxonomy (NCBI): domain Bacteria; kingdom Pseudomonadati; phylum Pseudomonadota; class Gammaproteobacteria; order Enterobacterales; family Enterobacteriaceae; genus Klebsiella; species Klebsiella sp. 2-CIP_Kleb. The sequence continues at coordinate 295,348 of NZ_JBNRLG010000006.1, read as the reverse complement.
GCATGATGAGAACATCACCGCCGCCACGCCGCGCGAGCGCAACTTCGCGATGATCTTCCAGAACTATGCCCTGTTTCCGCATCTGTCGGTGCGCGACAACATCACCTTCGGCATGCAGGTGCGCAAGGAAGAGAAAAGCAGCTGGCAGCCGCGGGTGGACAAAGTGGCGCAGATGCTGCAGCTGGAGGCGCTGCTTGACCGCAAACCGGCGAAGCTCTCCGGCGGCCAGCGCCAGCGGGTGGCGATGGCCCGGGCGATTGTGCGTAATCCGCGGCTGTTCCTGATGGACGAGCCGCTCTCCAACCTCGACGCCCGCCTGCGCAGCGAAGTGCGCGACAGCATTATGGCCCTCCACCAGCAGCTGAAAACCAGCACCATCTATGTGACCCACGACCAGACCGAGGCGATGTCGATGGCCGACCGCATCGTGGTGATGAACGGCGGCCACGTGCAGCAGGTCGGGCGCCCGGAGTATCTCTACGCCAACCCGGCCAACCTGTTCGTCGCCGGATTTATAGGCTCGCCGGCGATGAACCTCCTGTCGCTACCCTGCGCCAACGGTGAAGTACTGTTGGGAGAACAGCGCCATCCGCTGCCACCGCGCCACCGGGATCAGACCCGCGTCTGGCTGGGCATTCGCCCGGAACATATTACCGACCGCGTGGAGGAGGGCCATCTGCGCCTGCCGACCACCGTTCTGCAACGAGAACTGATGGGGGCCGACTACCTGCTCCACGTCAGCACCCCGATCGGCACCCTGCGCTTTAGCCGCCGCCACCGCGGCACGGTGCCGGAGAAAGGCGAGTCGCTACCGATCGGCTTTTCGCCTGCCGATGTGCATCTTTTTCATGCTGAGACCCAGCATAATTTATTGATGGAGTGTAATCATGTTTAAACCTTTTACGGTAGTCGCGGTTGGCCTCAGTCTTGCCCTGAGCGGCGCGGCGCTGGCAAAAGAGAAAATAGACTTCATGTTCCCGGCGCCGGTGGACGGCAAGCTGACCATGGAGATGACCCGCGTCATTAAGCAATTCAACGACTCGCAGCAGGATGTCGAAGTACGCGGCATCTTCACCGGCAACTACGACACCACCAAGATCAAAGCCGAATCGGCGCAGAAGGCCGGGCAGCCGCCGGCGCTGGTGATCATGTCCGCCAACTTCACCACCGATCTGGCGCTGAAGGATGAGATCCTGCCGATGGATGAGCTGTTTAAATATGGCGATCAAAAGGCTGGCGATTTTCTGCAAAAGGAATTCTGGCCCGCGATGCATAAGAACGCCCAGGTGATGGGCACCACCTATGCGATCCCGTTCCATAACTCGACGCCGATCCTCTACTACAACAAGACGATGTTCGATCGGGCCGGGATCAAACAGCCGCCGCAGACCTGGGCCGAGCTGCTGGCTGATGCCAAAAAGCTGACCGACGAGAGCAAAGGCCAGTGGGGGATCATGCTGCCGTCGACCAACGACGACTACGGCGGCTGGATCTTCTCGGCGCTGGTGCGCGCCAACGGCGGGAAATACTTTAACGAAGACTATCCGGGCGAGGTCTATTACAACTCGCCGACCGCCATCGGCGCCCTGCGCTTCTGGCAGGATCTGATTTACAAGGACAAGGTAATGCCGTCCGGGGTGCTGAACTCGAAGCAGATCAGCGCCGCGTTCTTCTCCGGTAAGCTCGGGATGGCGATGCTCAGCACTGGCGCGCTGGGCTTTATGCGCGAGAACAGCAAAGACTTTGAGCTTGGGGTGGCGATGCTGCCGGCCAAAGAGCAGCGCGCGGTGCCGATCGGCGGCGCCAGCCTGGTGAGCTTTAAAGGCATCAGCGATGCGCAGAAGAAAGCGGCGTATCAGTTCCTGACCTATCTGGTGAGCCCCGACGTGAACGGCGCATGGAGCCGCTTTACCGGCTACTTCTCGCCGCGCAAGGCGTCATACGATACGCCGGAGATGAAGGCCTATCTGCAGCAGGATCCGCGGGCGGCGATCGCCCTTGAGCAGCTTAAGTACGCCCATCCGTGGTACTCCACCTGGGAGACCGTAGCGGTGCGTAAGGCGATGGAGAACCAGCTGGCGGCGGTGGTTAACGATGCCAAAGTGACGCCGGAAGCGGCGGTTCAGGCGGCGCAGAAGGAAGCCGACGCGCTGATGAAACCTTATGTGGATAAGACCGCGCTGGCGGAAGTGAAGTGACGCTTTACCCGTCATCGTCACCCTCACCCAGGCCCTCTCCCTGAGGGAGAGGGGACGGTACGGCGCTGTGGTTAAGCCCTGGGCCCGGGAGAGGGAACTGTCCGGCGCCGTGGTTGAGCCCTGGGTCCGGTTGAGGAAGGAAAAAAAGCAGGCCATACCCGGTATGGCCTGAAAATGTCACAACGATTAGATCCCTGCCGTTTCGCGGATATATTTGCGCGCTTTGACGGCGTATTCGAAAGGATTGGCCAGAGCAGGATCCTGCTCTGCTTCCACCACCATCCAGCCTTTATAGCCAAAGTCGTCCAGCAGCTTGAAAACCGGACGGAAATCGATCACCCCGTCGCCCGGGACGGTGAAGGTGCCTTTTTTCACGCCGTCGAGGAACGACAGGCCGTCGCGGCGCACCTGGTCGATCACCGGCGGACGGACGTCTTTCAGGTGAACGTGGTTGATGCGCGGCAGATACTTTTTGAGGATCGCCAGCATCGGCGCTTCGCCGCCTTCGGAATACCAGGCGTGGCCGGTATCGAACAGCAGGAAGACGCGCTCGTCCACCAGCGACATAAACTTGTCGATTTCCGCGGTGGTCTGAATGCCGGTGCCCATGTGGTGGTGCAGACAGACCTGCATCCCCTTCTCCGCCGCCAGGCGACCGAGGGTGTTGTAGCCTTCCGCCACCCGCTGCGACTCCTCTTCGCTGAAGCACGGCTTCGCATCGCCGAGGATCGGTTTATCCAGCCCCTGGATGCTGCCGCTCTGCTCGGAGCAGCCAATCACTTTCGCGCCCATCGCATGCAGGAAGTTCATGTGATTGACGAATTCATCAATGGTTTTTTCCCGCTGGCCGTTGGCGAAAAAGGTGCTGAACCAGGCGTTGCAGATCTGAATGCCGCGGATATCCAGCATCGGCTTGAGGACCGCCGGGTCGCGCGGATATTTGCTGCCGACTTCGCTGCCGGTAAAGCCGGCCAGCGCCATTTCGCTGACGATCTGCTGGAAGGTGTTTTCGCTGCCGAGCTCCGGCATATCATCGTTAGTCCAGCCGATCGGGGCGATAGCCAGTTTGACGTTATCTTTGTTCATAGTAGGGCTCCTGCCGCTGCGCCTTAACGGCGCAGCAATTCACGTTCAATGAGTTCACGGGTTTCCACTGCCTGGTATTTCATTTTTTCCGGGTAGCCAAACAGCGAGGTGGCGACAATCGGCTCCCCGCCGACCTTGAAGGTCTGCTCGGCGAATTTCATTTCGCGCAGGGTGCGGAACAGCGCGTCGAAATCCACATCCCCTTCCCCGACGCCTACGTGCTGGTGCACCACGGCATCCACGCCCGGCGGGTTAACGATATAGCGGCAATGTTTCGTATGATTGCGGGTATCCGCAATCAGGACATGGGAGAGATCGCTCCCGGCATAGCGCAGCATGCTCGCCACATCGCCGACGCCTTTGTCGTAGAAAAAGGTGTGCGGCACGCTGTAGACGTACTTCACGTTATCGCTGCGGAACGACTTCACGATATCGACGGTTTCATTGTTCTCTTCGCAGAAATCCCAGGGATGCGCCTGGATCTCCACGCGAATGCCTTCCCGCTCAAAAATCGGCAACAGCTCTTCCATCGAGCGATAGAACATTTCATCGCAGATCTCAGGCTGATTCGGATCGCCGGAGAACTCGGTGTTGATCACCTGAACGCCCATCTCCACCGCAATTTCCACCAGCCGTTTCCAGTTTTTCACCGCCGCCTGACGGCGCAGTTCGTCCGGGCCGGACCAGCGGTAGACGCAGATAAACGACGACAGCTCAAGGCCGGTATCGCGCAGCGCCTGCTTGTACTCCGCCATGATCTCCCGGCTGGCGCGCGGGTGCTTGTAGAACGGGTTAATCTGCGGGTGCGGCGACTGTTCAATGTACTTGTAGCCCCACTCCGCTACCTGATGGACCATGCGGGTGATCCCGAGGTCCTTAATGACATCCACATCAAAGGCAATTTTCATCGTCGTTACCTGTGCAAAGAAGTTCCGTCAGCAAAACGTGCTTAACGTTTGTAGAATGCCGGGCACTCGGGCAGCGTCACTTCAACCGGCTCGCTGGTTCCCTGCGCTTTAATGCAGGCGTCCGCCGCCACCGACGCCGCGTAGCCGTCCCAAGCCGACGGGCCGTGCAGCTGGCCGGCTTTGACGTCGTTGATAAAGGCCTGCAGCTCGACGTCGTAGGCTTTGATAAAGCGGTCTTTCCAGTCGGTCAGAATGGCGGTCGACAGGCTGGCGGACTTGCGCATCTGGACGGCAGACGGCTCCGGCAGACGGGCAATCCCGGTCTCGCCGACCACTTCGCACTGGATGTCATACCCGTACTGGCAGTTCACGAACACCTCGACGTCGATCAGGGTGCCTTTTTTGGTTTCAAAGGAGACGATCTGCGGATCTTTCAGACGCGCGTGGGTGTGCGAGGTGGAGCGCGGGAAGCGCACCTGCACGGAACGGTAGTCATCGTTCAGCAGCCAGCGCAGCACGTCCAGCTCGTGGATCAGGGTGTTGGTGATCGCCATATCGGTGGTGTAGTTCTCGCCGACCGACTGGTTGCGGTGGGCGCAGCGCAGCATCAGCGGCGCGCCGATATCGCCATCGTCGATCACTTTTTTCAGCGCCAGATAGCCTTCGTCGTATGGGCGCATAAAGCCAACCTGCACCAGGCGACGGCCGGCCTTCATTTCAGCATCGACGATGCGGCGGCAGCCTTCCGCGGTCATCGCCAGCGGTTTTTCGCAGAACACTGGCTTACCGGCGGCGATGGCGGCCAGGGTGTACTCTTCGTGGGTCGGGTCCCACGAAGTGACCAGGATGGCATCGACATCGCTGGCGTTAATCACGTCGTGGCCGTCGGCGTAGACTTCCGCCTGCACGCCCGGCAGCGCGACCGCCGCACGGGCGTTGTCGGCATTGATATCAGACACCGCCACAACGGTGGCGCCCTGCAGAACCTGGGTGCAGCGACGGATGTGTTCTTTACCGATAGCGCCAGCGCCGATGACACCTAATTTGAGCGACATAATGGTTTTCTCCGTAAGTCTGTAGGATTCAGGGTGGATGTTCGTTTTAGTAATCACGCGCCTGGGCGCGTTTTTCATTAATCATTTGCGCAACTTTGCGGATCCGCTCAGAGAGCGCCGTCTGGGCGACCCCAACGTTCCACCAGCTGCCGTATTTGTGCACCATGGTCTTCGGCAGCACTTTAATATCAATCAGGGTGCTGACCGTTTCGCGACGGGCGGCGTCCAGCGCGTGGCGCAGTTCGTCCAGGGTGGTGACGCGCCAGGTTTTGCAGCCGTAGCCGGCGGCGATGGTGGCGAAGTCCACCGGCACCAGGCCGCCCTGCAGCTGGCCGGTTTCCGGCTGGCGGTAGCGGAACTCGGTGCCGAAGCTGTCCATCCCGTGCTCCATCTGCAGGTTGTTGATGCAGCCGTTGGCCATGTTATCGAACAGCACGACGTTGATCTTCGCCCGCTCCTGCAGGGAGGTGACCAGTTCAGAGTGAAGCATCATGAACGAGCCATCGCCGACCAGGGAGTAGACTTCGCTCTGCGGCTGCGCCAGCTTCACGCCCAGCGCGGCGTTGACCTCATATCCCATGCAGGAGTAGCCGTACTCCACGTGGTAGGTGTTTTCCGCGCGGTTGCGCCAGACGCGCTGCAGATCGCCAGGCAGGCTGCCCGCCGCCGCGACGATCACCGCCTCGGCCGGCAGCGTTTCATTCAGTACCCCAAGGACGCTGCTCTGGGTCAGGGTGGAGTCGGTGATCTGGCGGAATTCGCGATACACTGATTCGCGATCGAGATGATCGTCGATCTCCGGGACAAAGGATTTTTCCTGCCACACCGCCTGGTAGACGCGCTGGGTCTCTTTTAACTGACGGCTCTGCACGCTCTCGATCTGCGCGCCCCAGCCGGCCTGCCAGCCGCTGTCCGCCAGCGCCGCGTCGAGGGCGGTCATCGCTTCCCGGGCGTCCGCCAGCATGGCAATGCCGTCCAGCTTCCAGGCGTCGAAGTTGCTGACGTTAATATTCAGGAAACGCACCTCCGGGTGCTGGAAAATCCATTTCGAGGCGGTGGTAAAATCGCTGAAACGGGTGCCAACGCCGATCACCAGGTCGGCCTCTTTCGCCAGCAGGTTCGCCGCCAGACAGCCCGTCTCGCCGACGCCGCCGACGTTCAGGGGGTGAGAAGAGACCACCGTCCCCTTCCCGGCCTGGGTTTCGGCAAAGGGCACCCCGTAGCGCTCGGCGAAACGGGACAGCGCTTCGCCCGCGCCGGAGTATTTCACCCCGCCGCCGCAGACGATCAGCGGTTTACGACTGGCTTTGATGGCCGCCACGGCGTCCGCCAGCTGCGCGGCGCTGGCCGGGCGGCGGTCGAGACGGTGCACCCGGCGCGCAAAGAAGGATTCCGGGTAGTCCCAGGCTTCGCCCTGCACGTCCTGCGGCAGGCACAGCGTCACCGCGCCGGTTTCCGCCGGGTCGGTCAGGACGCGCATGGCGTTGATGCAGGCGCTCATTAGCTGTTCCGGGCGGGTAATGCGGTCCCAGTATTTGCTGACCGCGCGGAAGGCGTCATTGGTGCTGATGCTGAGATCGTAGCTCTGTTCAATCTGCTGGAGCACCGGGTCCGGCTGGCGGGTGGCGAAGACATCGCCCGGCAGCAGCAGCAGCGGAATGCGGTTGGCGCTGGCGGTGCCGGCGGCGGTGATCATGTTGGCCGCCCCCGGACCGATGGAGGAGGTGCAGGCGATAATCTGCCGGCGCAAGGCCTGGCGGGCAAAACCGGTGGCCACGTGGGCCATCCCCTGCTCGTTGCGCCCCTGATAGACGCGCATGTCGCCGCTGTCCTGCTCCAGCGCCTGCCCCAGCCCCAGGACGTTGCCATGGCCGAATATCGCGAAAATGCCTTTCACGAACTTCAGCTCTACACCATCCACTTCCAGGTACTGGTTATCGAGGAACTTCACCAGCGCCTGCGCCGTTGTCAGTCTCAGTTTGCCCATGATGCACAATCCTTATTGTTCAGTATTTGTGTGTGGCGTCGCGCCGATGCCGCCGGGGCCGTCGTTCACGTCACTGGAATACCTGTGGATTATAGGCAAACATTTTTTTCATTAAATACAAATACAGAAGAAATATTTCATTTTGCGAGAAGGATCAAACTCTCTACCCATTTCATACGTTTCACTTACATTCCTGACACGTTTTCGGGCCCTTTTTTGCCGCAGCACACGACAATATCCCCTTAAAAATCATAGGTAAATGGCTGTCGTGTGGCGTTTCATTTTCTCCCGGGTCAACAGTGGGGACGATCCGCGCTCGCGCGAGGCTCAGTGCGGCAGAGTGGTAGATCCCTCACACTTTTGGTTTTTTAATTTCGAACGAGTTTGCAAATGAAATATTTATTTCTCAAACTAAGGGTAACCAATAACCCTCAGGCTGTTCACGGAGTCAACGTCGGGATCCCGACCCTTCCAGGCAGCAGACACCAAAAAGGAAATCCTAGCTATGAATGCAGCAGTAAAGCGGCTCGACGTCATCTGTATAGGTCGGGTGGCCGTCGACCTCTATGCCCAGCAGATCGGTTCGCGGCTAGAAGACGTTGCCAGTTTCGCGAAATATCTGGGCGGCTCCTCCGGCAACGTGGCCTTTGGCACCGCGATTCAGGGGCTGAAATCGGCCATGCTGGCGCGCGTTGGCGATGAACACAACGGCCGTTTCCTGCGCGAAACGCTCAACCGCGCCGGGGTGGATACTGAGTATCTGATTACCGACAAATCCCGCCTGACCGCGCTGGTGATGCTGGGGATAAAGGATCAGGAGACTTTCCCTCTGATTTTCTACCGCGATAACTGCGCCGATATGGCCTTAACGCCTGACGACATCAGCGAGGAGTATATTGCCTCCTCCCGGGCGCTGGCGGTGACCGGCACCCATCTGTCGCATGCCAACACCCGCGCCGCGGTGCTGAAGGCGCTGGAGTACGCCCGCCGTCACGGCCTGCGTACCGCGCTGGATATCGATTACCGTCCGGTGCTGTGGGGACTCACCTCGCTCGGCGATGGCGAAACCCGTTTCATTGAGTCCGGGCCGGTCACCAGCCAGCTGCAGGAAGTGCTGCATCTGTTCGATTTGGTGGTGGGAACCGAAGAAGAGTTTCATATTGCCGGGGGCAGCACCGATACCCTGACCGCGCTCAAAAATGTGCGCCATGCCACCAAAGCCACCCTCGTCTGCAAGCGCGGGCCGATGGGCTGCGTGGTGCTGGAAGGCGACATCCCGGACAGCTGGGACCAGGTGCCGCTGCAGCAGGGCGTGCGCGTGGAGGTGCTCAACGTGCTGGGCGCCGGAGATGCCTTTATGTCTGGCCTGCTGCGCGGCTGGCTTAACGACGAGGGCTGGGAGCAGGCTTGCCGTTATGCCAACGCCTGCGGGGCGCTGGTGGTCTCCCGCCACGGCTGTGCGCCAGCGATGCCGACCAAAGTCGAACTCGATGACTACCTGCAGCGCGCCGAATCGGTGCCGCGCCCGGACGTCGACGAGCGCCTCAACCACCTGCACCGGGTGACCAGCCGCCGCCAGCAGTGGCCGGAGCTGTGCATTTTCGCCTTCGACCATCGCAAACAGCTGGCCGATCTGGCGCGGGAGACCGGGCGCGATGAAGCCTGCATTCCGCAGCTCAAGCTGCTGTTGTTGGCCGCGGCCGAAGCGGCGGCGCAGGAGGCGGGCCTTGACCAGCGCAGCGGTATTCTGGCCGACGGCACCTACGGCCAGCGTGCGCTGAACGCCATTACCGGCAAGGGCTGGTGGATCGGGCGCCCTATCGAACTGCCCAGCTCGCGGCCGCTGCGTCTGGAGCATGGCAACATCGGCTCGCAGCTGATCGACTGGCCGCTGGAGCATGTCGTCAAATGTCTGGTCTTCTATCACCCGGACGACCCGGCGGCGCTGCGTGCAGAGCAGGACGCCCTGCTGCTCGAGGTGTGGCAGGCCTGTAACAAGTCAGGCCATGAATTGCTGCTGGAGGTGATCCTGCCGGAAAATGGCCCGGACAAAGACGAGCGCCATTACCACACCATGCTGGAACACTTCTATCAGCTGGGGATCAAGCCGGACTGGTGGAAGCTGCCGCCGCTCTCCAGCGCCAGCTGGCAGCAGATCACCGCCCTTATCGAGCGCGAAGATCCGTGGAGCCGCGGGATCCTGATCCTCGGTCTCGACGCGCCTTCCGACAAACTGCGCGCCGGTTTTGCCGAGGCGGCCGCACACCCGATGATCAAAGGTTTCGCCGTCGGGCGCACCATCTTTGGCCAGCCGTCGCGGCGCTGGATGCAGGGTGAGCTCAGCGATGAGGCGCTGATAGAGGAAGTGAAACGCAACTACCTGACGCTTATTGGCTACTGGCGCGAAGCCCGCCGCTGATCCCCCGACGCCCGTCTCCGTCACCTTGCGGAGCGGGCGTTTTTCTGTTTCTTCGTGAAATGAATCGCGTATTTCGTCGCAATAAATGAAAAATTCGCTTCATTTGGTACACTGGAAGCCATATTCCTTCCATTTTCTCAGAGCGCACTCTATGGCCAATAACCCAACACAGCTGACCATCCTGCAGGATGAAATCAGGCGTCGCTACGATACGTTAAGCAAACGCCTGAAACAGGTCGCCCGCTATATCCTTGATAACAGCAATAGCGTGGCTTTCGATACCGTGGCCTCCATTGCGCAACAGGCGGACGTTCCCCCTTCCACGTTGATTCGTTTTGCCAACGCCTTCGGCTTCAGCGGCTTTAACGAAATGAAACAGATGTTCAAGCAGCATTTGATGGAAGAGACCGCCAACTATACCGAGCGCGCCCGTCTGTTCCGCCAGACCACCAGCGATGAGTCCAGCCCGCCGGAAACGCCGACGGAAATTCTCAATATGTTCACGATGGTGAACAACCAGGCGCTGCAGCAGCTGGCGATGCAGACCTCCAGCGATGAGCTGGAGCGCGCGGTGGCCCTGCTGGGCGAGGCGGAAAATATCTACGTCATTGGCCTGCGCCGGTCGTTCAGCGTCGCCTCCTATCTGACCTATGCGCTGCGCCACCTCGATCGCAAAGCCTTTCTGATCGACGGCCTCGGCGGCATGTTCACCGAGCAGCTGAGTCTGGTCGGCCCGAAAGACGTGGTGGTGGCGGTGAGCTTCTCGCCGTACGCCCGGGAAGTGGTCGAGCTGGTGGAGCTGGGCGCGCAGCGCAAAGCGCGGCAGATCGCCATTACCGACAGCCAGGTCAGCCCGCTGGCGGCCTTCAGCGATGTCTGCTTTGTGGTGCGGGAAGCGCAGGTGGATGGCTTCCGCTCGCAGGTTGCTTCCCTGTGCCTGGCCCAGACGCTGGCGGTGTCGCTGGCGCTGAACAGCAGTCAGGAGTCTGAGGCCAAGCAGAAGGCGTGAAATAAGCCGCCTGGCGTTAGTTGCCCGGCGGAGTTGTATAAGCCTGCGGGAGGCGCCAGTAGGCCGGGCAAGGCATTTATGCCGCCATCCGACACAAAGACGGGTATGGCGTCGGAGGTGTCCTGCCCGGCGGCGCTGCGCTTGCCGGGCCTGGGATATGTGCGCCTGCGGGATGCCGTAGAGACTGTTATCGGTTTGCAACTTTCCCGGCCAGACAATGCGTTTATTACGTGTAACTTCAGCGAAATTTGCGCTCCCGGTTAATCGTCTGCGTTATGCCTGGCATGGCGCAGGGAGCGCACAGGGGGCGGCCAGTCGCCGCCGCCCCCTGTACCCCCGGGCTCCGGCCAGCAAAATCGCCGCTGCGCGGTCCCTTCGACTTATCCCTGCAGGCTTCGGGTCGGGCCGAGGCAGCGTCCGTGCAAAACACGGCCCTCAGCCCGCATCCATGCGGGCTGCCCCGGCCTTCCGGGAACGTCTCAGCGATTTTGAGGCCGTCAGCACCGGCAGTTTCAGTCGCGCAAGTGGGTAAATCAGGGACAGGTCGCAGGGACCCTGTAGGCCGGGCCAGGCACAGCCGCCACCCGACAACATCCCAGGTATCGAGTCTGATATCTTGTCCGGCGGCGCTGCGCTTGCCGGGCGTGGGGTATATGGGCTCAGGAGAGGATCCTGTAGGCCGGATAAGCGTAGCGCCATCCGGCACAGTCACGGGTACGGTGCCTGACGGCCCGGCAACGCTGCGCTTGCCGGGCCAGGGAGTGGGATTCCGCGGAGCCTTTCGCTAAAAAACACCCGCAGCCTCAAACAACAAGGCCGGTTAGCATCGCTAACCGGCCTTTTTTATCGGCGTCTACGCGTCACGTTAGTCGTGACGCGGATACTCCGGCGTGTTGATCCAGGCGTGGTCCTCTTCCCAGGTGAACAGCCATTTCCGATCCGGTCCGGCCATGACGTTCAGATAGTAGCTGTCGTAACCGGCAATCGCCGCCACCGGATGGTAACCGCGCGGCACCATCACCACATCGTGGTTATAGGGCGCCATACAGGCGTCCAGGCTGCGGTCGTCGGTGTAGACCCGCTGGAAGGCAAAGCCCTGCGGCGGATCGAAGCGGTGATAGTAGGTCTCTTCCAGTTGCGTTTCTTTGCCCGGCTGGGCGGTATCGTGCTTATGCGACGGCCACGAGCTGGTGGCCCCTTCGTCGGTGTAGACTTCCACCACCAGCAGGCAATCCGCCTCGGCGCTGTCCGGCAGAATATTATGCACCCGACGCTGGTTGCGCCCTTTCCCACGATGCTCGACGCCGACGTCTTCCGGCCGAATAAGGCGTGCCGGGAAGCTGCCTTTGCCCGGCGCGCTACACACCGCCAGCTCCAGATCGGAATCGGCGGTCACCTCGACCCGATCCTGCGGCGGCACGTACACCGACCACGGCGGGGTGCGTTCAAACGGCGACATCCGTTTACCGAGATTCGGGAAATCGGCCTGCTGCGTTTTCACCGACGCCAGGCCGGCAACCAGCACCAGGCACAGCTCGCGGTCGCCGCTCTCCAGCGTCACGGTCTGCCCTTTTTTCAACATCCAGACATCAAAGCCGATATAGCGCCAACCGGCGCTTTGCGGCGTAATATGCTGGATCTGTCCCTCTTTTCGCGATTTAGCCAGTAACGACATGGCGCTCTCCTTCGCCGATTAACCTAACGTCGGCATGCTGAATTCAGATACGGTCTGCTGCCCTGCCGGCCAGCGTACGGTGGCGGTCTTCATGCGTGTGTAGAAGCGCACGCCGTCCGGCCCGTGAACGTTCAGCGCCCCGAACACTGAGCGCTTCCAGCCGCCAAAGCTGTGGAACGCCATCGGCACCGGGACCGGCACGTTCACCCCAACCATCCCCGCCTGCACGTCGTGGACGAATTCACGCGCGGTGTGGCCGTTGCTGGTGAAGACGGCGCTGCCGTTGCCAAACTCGTGGCTGTTGACCAGTTCGAGGGCGCTGTCATAGTCCGCCGCGCGCACAATCCCCAGCACCGGGCCAAAGATCTCTTCGCGCCAGATGGTCATCTCCGGGGTGACGTGATCGAACAGGGTGCCGCCGACATAATAGCCCGCGTCGTAACCCGGCACGCGCAGTTTGCGGCCATCGACCACCAGTTTTGCCCCTTCGCTTTCGCCTTTATCAATATAGCCGAGGACTTTTTTCTGGTGAGTATCAGAAACCACCGGCCCCATCTCGTTCTCTTCCTGGCCGCGCATACAGCCCGGGCCCACTTTCAGCGCCTCCACCAACGGCTTCAGGCGGGCGATCAGTTTGTCGGCGGTTTCATCTCCCACCGCGACCACCACCGGCAGCGCCATGCAGCGCTCGCCTGCGGAACCGAAGGCGCCGCCCATAATGGCGTTAACGGTGGCGTCAAGATCGGCATCCGGCATCACTATCGCGTGGTTTTTGGCGGCGCCAAAGGCTTGCACGCGCTTGCCGTGGGCGCTGGCGGTCTTATAGATATACTCCGCCACGCCGGAGGAGCCAACGAAGCTCACTGCCGCAATGCGCGGGTCAGTGTACAGCTGCTCGGCATCTTCATTGCTGCAGTGCACGACGTTAAACACGCCGTCCGGCAGACCAGCCTCTTTCAGCAGCTCTGCCAGACGCACGGCGGCCGTCGGCGCCAGCGCCGGCGGTTTGAGGACGAAGCTGTTGCCGCAGGCCAGCGCCAGCGGGAACATCCACATCGGCACCATCGCCGGGAAGTTGAACGGGGTGATCCCGGCCACCACGCCCAGCGGCTGCATCAGCGAATAGCTGTCGACGCCGGTGCCGACGTCAGAAGAGTATTCACCTTTAATCAGGTGCGGGATCCCGCAGGCGAATTCGACCACTTCCATGCCGCGGGTCAGCTCGCCCAGCGCATCCGACCACACTTTGCCGTGCTCGCTGACGATGATCCCCGCCAGCTCTTCCACGTGCTGCTCCAGCAGCATTTTGAAGTTGAACAGCACGCGGGCGCGGCGCAGCGGCGTGGTACGGGACCAGCTGTCAAACGCATCGCGAGCAACCTGAATCGCCTCAGAGACTTCCTGCGCGGTCGATACCGTGACTTCGCGCACCGCTTTGCCCGTCGCCGGATCGTACACCGGCATCGTTTCGTTGCTGCTGCTGATAACGGTTTTCCCGCCAATAAAGTTTCCTGTGATCGTCATGTTCTCGCCTCATAGTGAAGAGGGCCAGCGCACGCCGGCCCGTCGCTGATTCTGCTGTGCTATAACCGTAGTAAAATGAAATTTATATTTCAACATTGTTGTGAAATGAAATTTCATTTTGGTGATAACAGTCGCATTTTGCGCTCACGCATCGCTTACACGCTTCCCCCATCGAGCCGCGCCGCCTCGTGATGCCAGGCTCCCCGTCCCGGTCGCTCCCGCCGCGGCGGCCGGGAATATTTTGCGAGGCAGCTCAAACAATCATCATTTTCATTCTTGCTTATTTTGGAATAAACGTTTTGACTGTTAGCCAATTGAACGAACCTAACCCTCTTCCGTCAGGAGTGTCCCATGGCCATCGCAATGCAACGTTTTTGTATTAACCGCAAAATCGCGCCAGCGCTCAGCATTGAAGCGTTTTTCCGTCTGGTGAACCGTCTGGGCCTGAATAAAGTCGAGCTGCGCAACGATTTACCCAGCGGGAAGGTGACCGACGATTTAAGCCATCAGCAGGTGCGCGAGCTGGCGGCGCGTTATCACATCGAGATCCTGACGATTAACGCGGTCTATCCCTTTAACCGCCGTAGCGAAGAGGTGCGGCAGCTGACCGAGTCGCTGCTGAAAGAGGCTCAGGCCATCGGCGCCAAATCGCTGGTGCTCTGCCCGCTCAACGACGGCAGCGAGGTGCCGGCCAGCGACACCCTGGGCGCCCTGCGCGATCTGGCCCCGCTGTTCGCCTTCTACGGCATCCACGGCCTGGTGGAGCCGCTGGGCTTCCCGCAAAGCTCGCTGCGATCGGCGCACCAGGCGCAGACGCTGATCCATGACGCGCGCGTGCCGTTTAAGCTGCTGATCGACACCTTCCATCACCATCTCTACCCGCAGGCGGCGGACGAGTTCAGTCAGGTGGAGGTAGCGGACATCGGGCTGGTCCACCTTTCCGGAGTGGACGATACCCGTCCGCGCGAGCAGCTCACCGATGCCGAGCGCATCATGCTGACGCCGCAGGATCGTCTCGGCACCTGCGAGCAGGTTAAGGCCCTGGAAGCCCGCGGCTATCAGGGGATATACGCTTTTGAACCCTTCGCTCCCGAGCTGGCGCAGTGGAGCGAAGCGGATATCGAGCGCGAAATTGAGCAGAGCATCGCACTTATCCAACGCCACTGCGCCTGAGGCCTCTCGCGACAGCGTGCGCGGCGCGTGACGATTTCCCCAACGCCGGACGACGAGGTTGCCTATAATCGTCGCAGGATAAATGGAGGAATCGATCATGAGCTCACCCCTGTTGATTGCGCGCACGCTGGATAACGCGCTCTATTTGCTGCCCGCCATGGCCAACCGCCATGGGCTGATCACCGGTGCGACCGGCACCGGTAAAACCGTCACCCTGCAAAAGCTGGCTGAGTCGTTTTCGGAGATTGGCGTGCCGGTATTTATGGCGGACGTCAAGGGCGACCTGACCGGCATTGCCGCCGCGGGCCAGAGCTCAGAGAAACTGCAGGCGCGGCTGGAGAAGATCGGCGTCAGCGACTGGGAGCCGCACGCCAACCCGGTGGTGCTCTGGGATATCTTTGGCGAAAAGGGCCACCCGGTGCGGGCGACGGTCTCCGATCTTGGCCCCCTGCTGCTGGCGCGCCTGCTCAATCTCAATGAGGTGCAGAGCGGCGTGCTGAACATTATTTTCCGCATCGCGGACGACCGCGGCCTGCTGCTGCTCGACTTCAAAGACCTCCGCGCCATCACCCAGTTTATCGGCGACAACGCCAAATCTTTCCAGAATCAGTACGGCAATATCAGCAGCGCCTCGGTCGGCGCCATCCAGCGCGGGCTGTTGACCCTGGAGCAACAGGGCGCCGGGCACTTCTTCGGCGAGCCGATGCTGGATATTGCCGACTGGATGCGCGTCGATGCCAGTGGCAAAGGGGTGATCAATATCCTCAGCGCTGAAAAGCTCTACCAGATGCCGAAGCTCTACGCCGCCAGCCTGCTGTGGATGCTCTCCGAGCTGTACGAGCGCCTACCGGAGGCGGGCGATCTCGACAAGCCCAAACTGGTGTTCTTCTTCGATGAGGCGCATCTGCTGTTCAACGATGCGCCGCAGGTGCTGCTGGATAAAATCGAACAGGTGATCCGTCTTATCCGCTCCAAGGGCGTCGGCGTCTATTTTGTCTCGCAGAACCCGGCGGATATTCCCGACGCTGTGCTCGGCCAGTTGGGCAACCGTGTGCAGCACGCGCTGCGCGCCTTTACGCCGAAGGATCAGAAAGCGGTGAAAACCGCCGCCCAGACCATGCGCGCCAACCCGGCCTTCAGTACCGAACAGGCGATCCAGGAGCTGGGCACCGGCGAGGCGCTGATCTCCTTCCTCGATGAGAAAGGCAGTCCGTCGGTGGTCGAGCGGGCGATGGTTATCGCTCCCTGCTCGCGGATGGGGCCAGTCAGCGATGACGAGCGCAATGGCCTGCTGAATCACTCGCCGCTGTACGGCAAGTATGAAGAGGAGGTGGACCGCGAGTCGGCCTTCGAGATGCTGCAGCAAGGGGTGCAGGTCACTACCGAGCAGCAGTCGGCTCCGCCGGCGAAGGGTCAGCAGAGCGGAGAAGACGACGGGCTGCTCGGCGGCCTGAAAGATATCCTGTTCGGCAGCACCGGCCCGCGCGGCGGCAAACGCGACGGTATCGTGCAGACCGCGGCGAAAAGCGCAGTTCGCCAGGTCACCAATCAGATCGTCCGCGGCATGCTGGGCAGCCTGCTGGGCGGACGCAAGCGCTAAAAAAAAAGCCCCCTCATCAATGAGGGGGCTTAGGTTTCAGGCTTACCCGCTAGGCCTTACGCATCATCAGCCAGAGGCTTATCAGGAAGAAGCTGGCGCTTGGCAACAGCGCGCCGATGATCGGCGGTATGCCGTACACCAGGGTCAGCGGGCCGAAAATCTGATCCAGCACGTAGAAGATAAAGCCGAAGCTAATCCCCGTCACTACCCGGACGCCCATCGGCACGCTACGCAGCGGGCCAAAGATAAACGACAGCGCCATCAGCATCATCACCGCCACCGACAGCGGCTGGAAGATTTTGCTCCACATATTGAGCTGGTAGCGTCCCGGATCCTGACCGCTGGATTTCAGGTATTTCACATAGTTGTGCAGCCCGCTGATCGACAGCGCATCCGGATCCAGGGCAACCACGCCGAGCTTGTCCGGCGTCAGGTTGGTTTTCCAGGTACCGCTCACCATCTGCGACCCGGTCACCTGCTTCGGATCGGTCAGATCGGATTCATCCACCTGCGACAGGCGCCACACTTTATTCTCGCTATCGAATTTTGCCGAGGCGGCATAGCGCACCGACTGTAAACGACGCTCCGGGTTGAAGGCATAAATGCTGACGCCCCCCAGCTCATCGTTACCTTTCACCCGTTCGATATAGACAAAGTTATGGCCATCTTTCGCCCACAGCCCCTGCTGGGTGGAAAGTAGCGAACCGCCGTACATCTGCTGGGCGCGGTAGTTGCGCGCCATCTGTTCGCCCTGCGGCGCCACCCACTCGCCGATCGCCATGGTCAGCAGCACCAGCGGGATAGCGGTTTTCATCACCGCCAGCGCCACCTGCAGCCGGGTGAAACCGGACGCCTGCATCACCACCAGCTCGCTGCGCTGGGCCAGCATCCCCAGCCCCAGCAGCGCGCCAAGCAGCGCCGCCATTGGGAAGAAGATCTGGATGTCTTTCGGCACGCTGAGGATGGTATAGAGGCCGGCGCCCAGCGCGTCGTAACTGCCCTGCCCGGACTTTTTCAGCTGATCGACAAACTTGATAATGCCGGAGAGCGACACCAGCATGAACAGCGTCATCATGATGGTGTTGAAAATCGTCTTACCGATATAACGGTCAAGTACGCCAAACGCCTGCATCAGGCCGCTCCTTTATTAAAACGGGCGCGGAAGCGGCGCATCGGCACCGTGTCCCACAGGTTTAACAGCACCGCCAGCGCAAAATAGAGCAGGTTGATCGCCCACATCCAGATAGCCGGGTCCATTTTGCCTTTGCCGCCGTTCGACTTAATCGAGGTCTGCAGCAGGAAGAACACCAGGTAGAGCAGCATCGCCGGCAGCATCGACAGCACGCGGCCCTGGCGCGGGTTCACCACGCTGAGGGGCACCACCATCAGCGCCATAATGAAGACCGTCGCCACCAGCGTGAAGCGCCAGTGCAGTTCGGCGCGCGCGCGGTCGGTGTGGGTCTGCCACAGAGTGCGCATATCCATCTGTTCGGTGTCGTCCGGATCGGAGGTCACCGCCTGGTGGCCGATAATGGCCTGATAGTTATTGAAATCGGTAATGCGGAAATCGCGCAGCATCGCGGTGCCTTCAAAGCGGGTGCCCTTGTTGAGGGTCACCACCTGCGAACCGTCTTTCTGCTGCGACAGCTCGCCGGAATCCGCCACCACCACGGAAGGTCGCGCGTTGCCTTTCGGACGCAGCTGGGCAAGGAAGACGTCATGGAAGCGGTTGCCGTTGACGCTCTCGATAAACATCACCGCGTTACCATCGCTGGCCTGCTGGAACTGGCCCTGGGCCAGAGCGGCCATGCCGGGGTTAGCCTTGGCTTCCGCCAGCACTTCATCCTGATGGCGCGACGACCACGGCCCCGCCCACATCACGTTGACCGCCGCCACCGCGCCGGTGAACAGCGCGAGGATCATCGCCGCCTTGATCAGCACGGCTTTACTCAGGCCGCAGGCGTGCATCACCGTAATTTCGCTTTCGGTGTACAACTTGCCGAGGGTCATCAGCAGGCCAAGGAACAGACTTAACGGCAGGATAAGCTGCGCCATCTCCGGGATGCCGAGCCCCAACAGCGAGAGCACCAGATTGGTTGGGATATCGCCATCCACCGCAGCGCCGAGGATCCTGACTAATTTCTGACAAAAGAAAATCAGTAACAGGATGAATAGGATCGCCAACTGGCTTTTCAGCGTCTCACGAACCAGATATCTTATGATTATCACTATAAATACGCCCGTAAAAACCCGTTTTAGTGCAGGAAAATTGCTTGTTTCATGGCTTAAACGTCATTTATTCTCTTTGGTCGTCGAAAACGTCGCTAAGATTAAATGACTCATCGGTTCTGCATGTCAGGATCTTTTCTGACGAACCCAGGCCTTAATAACGTTAAGATTAACACGAAGTCACCGCAACAGCGGATATGAGTTACGAAAGCTTGCAATTATATACTCAATGGATTTCGAGTTGTAAGAAGGCAGCAGGGCTGTGGCCCCTGGCGCGCACAATGTGCCACGTCAGGGTAAGCAGGCGCAGCCGGCGCATCTGCAACTTGAAAGGCGACGAGTATAGCCGTAGCCACCACTGTTGTCTTTAAGATTCAGGAGCATAGTGCATGGAGTTCAGTGTAAAAAGCGGTAGCCCGGAGAAGCAGCGGAGCGCCTGTATCGTGGTCGGCGTCTTTGAACCACGTCGCCTCTCCCCCATCGCCGAACAACTCGATAAAATCAGCGACGGCTACATCAGCGCCCTGCTGCGTCGCGGCGAGCTGGAAGGCAAACCTGGCCAGACGTTATTGCTGCACCATGTGCCAAACATTCTGTCTGAGCGCATTCTGCTGATTGGCTGCGGCAAAGAGCGCGAACTGGATGAGCGTCAGTACAAGCAGGTCATCCAGAAAACCATCAATACCCTGAATGATACCGGTTCAATGGAGGCGGTCTGCTTCCTGACCGAGCTGCACGTCAAGGGCCGTAACAACTACTGGAAAGTTCGCCAGGCCGTTGAAACCGCCAAAGAGACGCTGTACAGCTTCGACCAGCTGAAGACCAACAAAAGCGAGCCGCGTCGCCCGCTGCGTAAAATGGTCTTTAACGTGCCGACCCGTCGCGAGCTGACCAGCGGCGAACGCGCCATTCAGCACGGGCTGGCGATCGCCGCCGGCATCAAAGCGGCGAAAGATCTCGGCAACATGCCGCCGAACATCTGTAACGCCGCCTATCTGGCCTCCCAGGCGCGCCAGCTGGCCGATACCTATAGCAAAAACGTTATCACCCGCGTGATCGGCGAACAGCAGATGCGCGAGCTGGGAATGAACGCCTACCTCGCCGTCGGCAACGGTTCGCAGAACGAGTCGCTGATGTCGGTTATCGAGTATAAAGGCAACCCGTCGGAAGACGCGCGCCCTATCGTGCTGGTCGGTAAAGGCCTGACCTTCGATTCCGGCGGTATCTCCATTAAGCCGGCCGAAGGCATGGACGAGATGAAGTACGACATGTGCGGCGCCGCGGCGGTGTACGGCGTGATGCGGATGGTTGCTGAGCTGCAGCTGCCGCTGAACGTGATCGGCGTGCTGGCGGGCTGTGAAAACATGCCTGGCGGTCGCGCGTATCGCCCGGGCGATGTTCTGACCACCATGTCCGGCCAGACGGTGGAAGTGCTGAACACCGACGCCGAAGGCCGCCTGGTGCTGTGCGACGTGCTGACCTACGTTGAGCGCTTCGAGCCGGAAGCGGTTATCGATGTCGCGACGCTGACCGGCGCCTGCGTGATTGCCCTCGGCCATCACATCACCGGCCTGATGTCGAACCATAACCCGCTGGCCCATGAGCTGATCGGCGCCTCTGAACTGGCGGGCGACCGCGCATGGCGTCTGCCGCTGGCCGACGAGTTCCAGGATCAGCTGGAATCCAACTTTGCCGATATGGCGAATATTGGCGGCCGTCCTGGCGGCGCGATCACCGCCGGCTGCTTCCTGTCGCGCTTCACCCGCAAGTACAACTGGGCGCACCTCGACATCGCCGGCACCGCCTGGCGTTCCGGTAAGGCCAAAGGCGCCACCGGTCGTCCGGTCGCGCTGCTGTCGCAGTTCCTGCTCAATCGCGCGGGTTTTAACGGCGAAGAGTGATTGCCGTCTGATGCCCGGTGGCGCTACGCTTACCGGGCCTACGGAAAGATGCCGTTTGTAAGCCGGGTAAGCGTAGCGCCGCCCGGCTTTACATTTAAATCCACAACAAGAAGCCCCATATATGAAAAACGCAACGTTCTATCTTCTGGACAACGAAGACACCGTCGATGGCCTGAGCGCCGTCGAGCAGCTGGTGTGTGACATTGCCGCAGAACGTTGGCGCAACGGCAAGCGCGTCCTGATCGCCTGTGAAGATGAGCAGCAGGCGATTCGTCTCGATGAGGCGCTGTGGTCGCGACCACCGGAGAGCTTTGTGCCGCACAATCTGGCGGGCGAAGGCCCGCGAGGCGGCGCGCCGGTAGAGATTGCCTGGCCGCAAAAGCGCAACAGCAGCCCGCGGGACATTCTGATCAGCCTGCGGCTTAACTTTGCAGATTTTGCCACCGCTTTCACAGAAGTGATAGACTTTGTCCCTTACGAAGAAAATCTGAAACAACTGGCGCGCGAACGCTATAAGGCGTACCGCATGGCTGGTTTCAACCTGAACACGGCAACCTGGAAATAATGGAAAAGACATACAACCCACAAGATATCGAACAGCCGCTTTACGAGCACTGGGAAAAGCAGGGCTATTTCAAACCGAATGGTGATGAAAGCCAGGAGAGCTTCTGCATCATGATCCCGCCGCCGAACGTCACCGGCAGTTTGCATATGGGTCATGCCTTCCAGCAAACCATCATGGATACCATGATTCGCTACCAGCGCATGCAGGGCAAAAACACCCTGTGGCAGGCGGGGACCGACCACGCGGGTATCGCTACCCAGATGGTGGTTGAGCGTAAGATTGCCGCTGAAGAAGGGAAAACCCGCCACGACTACGGCCGCGACGCCTTTATCGACAAAATCTGGCAGTGGAAAGCGGAATCCGGCGGCACCATTACCCGTCAGATGCGCCGTCTCGGCAACTCCGTGGACTGGGAGCGCGAGCGCTTCACCATGGACGAGGGGCTTTCCAATGCCGTGAAAGAAGTCTTTGTTCGCCTGTACAAAGAAGATCTGATCTACCGCGGTAAACGCCTGGTTAACTGGGACCCGAAACTGCGCACCGCCATTTCCGACCTCGAAGTGGAAAACCGCGAATCGAAAGGTTCGATGTGGCACATCCGCTACCCGCTGGCCGATGGCGCGAAAACCGCTGACGGTAAAGACTACCTGGTGGTCGCCACTACCCGTCCGGAAACCCTGCTGGGCGATACCGGCGTGGCCGTTAACCCGGAAGATCCGCGCTACAAAGATCTGATTGGCAAATTCGTGGTGCTGCCGCTGGTAAACCGCCGCATCCCGATCGTGGGCGACGAACACGCCGACATGGAGAAAGGCACCGGCTGCGTGAAGATCACCCCGGCGCACGACTTTAACGACTACGAAGTGGGTCGTCGTCACCAGCTGCCGATGATCAACATCCTGACCTTTGACGGCGACATCCGCGAAAGCGCGGAAGTGTACGACACCAAAGGCAATGAATCTGACGTCTACTCCAGCGAGATCCCGGCGGAGTTCCAGAAACTGGAACGCTTCGCGGCGCGTAAAGCCGTCGTTGCGGCGGTTGACGCCCTCGGCCTGCTGGAAGAGATCAAACCGCACGACCTGACCGTCCCTTACGGCGACCGCGGCGGCGTGGTTATCGAACCGATGCTGACCGACCAGTGGTACGTGCGCGCGGACGTGCTGGCCAAGCCGGCGGTGGAAGCCGTTGAAAACGGCGACATCCAGTTCGTGCCGAAGCAGTACGAAAACATGTACTTCTCCTGGATGCGCGATATTCAGGACTGGTGTATCTCCCGTCAGCTGTGGTGGGGTCACCGCATTCCGGCATGGTATGACAACGACGGCAATGTCTACGTGGGCCGTAGCGAAGACGAAGTGCGTCAGGAAAACAACCTGAGCGCCGACGTTGCGCTGCGTCAGGACGAAGACGTTCTCGATACCTGGTTCTCCTCCGCGCTGTGGACCTTCTCCACCCTCGGCTGGCCGGAAAACACCGACGCCCTGCGTCAGTTCCACCCAACCAGCGTGATGGTGTCCGGCTTCGACATCATCTTCTTCTGGATCGCCCGCATGATCATGATGACCATGCACTTCATCAAAGATGAAAACGGTAAACCGCAGGTTCCGTTTAAGACCGTCTACATGACTGGTCTGATCCGCGATGACGAAGGCCAGAAGATGTCCAAATCCAAGGGTAACGTTATTGACCCGCTGGATATGGTTGACGGCATCACCCTGCCGGAGCTGCTGGAGAAACGTACCGGCAACATGATGCAGCCGCAGCTGGCGGAGAAAATCCGTAAGCGCACCGAGAAACAGTTCCCGAACGGCATCGAGCCGCACGGCACCGACGCCCTGCGCTTCACCCTGGCGGCGCTGGCCTCTACCGGCCGCGACATCAACTGGGATATGAAGCGTCTGGAAGGTTACCGTAACTTCTGTAACAAGCTGTGGAACGCCAGCCGCTTTGTGCTGATGAACACCGAAGATCAGGATTGCGGCTTCAACGGCGGCGAGATGGTGCTCTCCCTGGCCGACCGCTGGATCCTTGCGGAATTCAACCACACCGTCAAAGCGTATCGCGAAGCGCTGGATAACTTCCGCTTCGATATCGCCGCCGGCATCCTGTATGAGTTCACCTGGAACCAGTTCTGCGACTGGTACCTGGAACTGACCAAGCCGGTCATGAACGGCGGCAGCGAAGCGGAGCTGCGCGGCACTCGCCATACGCTGGTGACTGTGCTGGAAGGTCTGCTGCGCCTGGCGCATCCGATCATTCCGTTCATCACCGAGACCATCTGGCTGCGCGTGAAGGTCATCTGCGGGATCACCGCCGACACCATCATGCTGCAGCCGTTCCCGCAGTACGATGCCTCTCAGGTGGACGACGCGGCGCTGGCCGACACCGAATGGCTGAAGCAGGCGATCGTCGCCGTGCGTAACATCCGTGCGGAAATGAACATCGCTCCGGGCAAACCGCTGGAACTGCTGCTGCGCGGCTGCAGCAAAGAGGCCGAGCGTCGCGTGAACGACAACCGCAGCTTCCTGCTGAATCTGGCGCGTCTGGAAAGCATTACCGTGCTGCCTGCCGAGGATAAAGGTCCGGTCTCGGTGACCAAGATCGTCGACGGCGCCGAACTGCTGATCCCGATGGCGGGCCTCATCAACAAAGAAGATGAGCTGGCGCGTCTGGCGAAAGAAGTGGCCAAAATCGAAGGTGAAATTGGCCGCATCGAAAGCAAGCTGGCCAACGAAGGCTTTGTCGCCCGAGCGCCGGAAGCGGTGATCGCCAAAGAGCGCGAGAAGCTGGAAGGCTACGCGGAAGCGAAAGCGAAGCTGATTGAACAGCAGGCGGTGATCGCCGCGCTGTAACCCTCCCGCCCCTTGCCACCCGGCAAGGGGCGTTTTTATGAAACATCCTCGCTTGCGCTCTCCCCTGCCGCGATGTTATTAACATCATCATTCGTCTTTTTTGGGTAATGAGTCATTGTATGAATACGAGCGTCCCCGCGGCGACGTTGCTGCGTCGCATTACGGCGGCAGACAATCCCGCCATCGCCAGGGTCATCCGTCAGGTCTCCGCTGAATACGGCCTGACCGCCGATAAAGGCTATACGGTCGCCGACCCGAATCTCGATGAGCTGTATGAGCTGTACAGCCAGCCGGGCTCCGCCTACTGGGTGGTGGAGAAAGAGGGAGAAGTGGTGGGCGGCGGCGGCGTCGCGCCGCTCGCCTGCAGCGAGCCGGATATCTGCGAGCTGCAGAAAATGTATTTTATGACCAGCGCCCGCGGCCAGGGGCTGGCGAAGAAGCTGGCGCTGTTGGCGCTGGACTACGCCCGCGAGCAGGGCTTTAAACGCTGCTATCTGGAAACCACCGCCTTCCTGACGGAGGCGATCGGCTTATATGAGCATCTTGGCTTCGAACATATTGACGGTCCGCTGGGCTGCACCGGCCACGTGGACTGCGAAGTGCGGATGTTGAAAACGCTGTAGCGCCTCGATATCGCAGGCGTCCCCGGTAGCGCTACGCTTATCGGGGCGACAGTTCGGTAGCCCGGCTAAGCGCAGCGCGAGCCGGGGTATGTCCCGGATGGCACTGCTGGCACCTTACCCGTGCTCGCGGTGCCGTTTTTTTGTCGGGTGGCGGCTAACGCCTTACCCAACCTACGGCCCGTACTATTGCGAGCTGAAGCTCTCAACGCTATCTCTCTCCCCATGGCTAATGAAACTGCCGGTGTTAGTGGCTACCGGGGCTACAGGGGCCGAATAGCGTGGGCTACGCCGCCGCCGGCACGCCGCTGTGAAAGCGGAACTCGGCCTCCGGACGGAGGATCAGCGCCGCTTCCGCCTCGCCGAGCTGGCGTACCCGCTCGCTGATATCTTCTCCGGCAATCTTCTGCGCCAGATCCAGGTAGTCCTGATAGTGACGCGCTTCCGAGCGCAGCAGCGACAGATAGAACTTCTGCAGATCGTCGTCCAGCCACGGCGCCAGCGCCGCAAAGCGCTCGCAGGAGCGGGCCTCGATATAGGCGCCGCAGATGAGCTTATCGATCAGCATCACCGGCTCATGTGAGCGTACCTCCCGTCGCATGCCGCGGGCATAGTTGCTGGCGGTGATTTTGACGTAGGGGATATCGCGCGCCAGCATCATCTCCCGCACTTGCCAGAAGTGATGCAGCTCCTCTTTAATCAGCAAAATCATGCTGTCCAGCAGCTGACGGCCCCATGGGTCGTCGGTCTGCGGCATGGCGCTTTTGTTGATCCGCTTATGCAGAGCGACAAAATCCGGCTCCGGCCCCCGGCGGTAGGTGAAGTCTTCATACGGCTTCAGGCAGTCCAGAAGCTCATCGGCGTCGGCTTTATCCGCGACGTAGCGACGCACCAGCAGCATGGCGTTCTGCGCCGCTTTCAGTTCGCACACCATATGGTCGGTCAGCAGCAGCGGCAGGTTTTCCGGCTTGCGGGCTTCGTCAATCCACGCCTGCGGCGTCGGGCAGTGCAGGAAGTTGATAATCGGGGAGAGTATCTGCGGGTAATCCATGGAAGTTCCTTGCTATACGGCGGCTGGCGCCGCCGTATCCATCTACAACATCTGCGACTTAGTGACGAACGCCATCGTCGTCTTCATCGACAAAATCTTCGTCATCATCGCCGTCTTCTTCGCCGTTCGGGTCCTCATAGTAGGTGCCCCAACCGTCATACTCGACGTCAAATTTTTCTGCCAGCGTCATCAGCTGTTCCACCTGGGCATCGATCAGTTCTGCGTTCAGGGCGCATTCGCTCAGAATATCGCAGCAGATGACCACTTCACCCTCTTCCACTTCCAGCTCTTCGGGCTCGGTTACTTCGTAGCCCAGCTTAAAGGCTTCCACCGCCACTTTCTCCAGGGTTTCGAAATCGTCTGCAGAGAGGTGATGCTCAATCGTGTACAGTGCGTCCGGATCGCTGCCATCCTCCAGCAGCTCTTCGATAATCAGACGCGTCTCTTCACGCTGTTCTTCCAGGTGTTCCGGGTTTGCCATGGCTCGTTCCTCATAATGTGCGGCAGTTATCCCTATTGTCACATACCGCCGTCATTGCCTCCACTTCTCAGTGAAAGATTTCGATCACAGACTTGCAAATGAATATTCATACATATAAATTGAATTTTAATTCAATTAGTGGCCTATGCCAGGTGAGGGAACCATGTCTGCGTTTTACCAGAAGCATTTTTTAAAGTTACTCGATTTTACGCCTGCAGAAATCACCGCCCTGCTCGAGCTGGCGGCAAAGCTGAAAGCCGATAAGAAAAACGGTATCGAAGTCCAGAAACTGGCAGGGAAAAACATCGCGCTCATCTTCGAAAAAGACTCAACCCGTACACGATGCTCTTTCGAAGTTGCCGCATACGATCAGGGCGCCCGCGTGACCTACCTGGGGCCCAGCGGCAGCCAGATTGGCCATAAAGAGTCGATCAAGGACACCGCCCGTGTGCTCGGACGGATGTACGACGGCATTCAGTATCGCGGCCACGGCCAGGAAGTGGTGGAGACCCTGGCGCAATATGCCGGCGTGCCGGTATGGAACGGCCTCACCAACGAGTACCACCCTACCCAGCTGCTGGCGGACCTGCTGACCATGAAAGAGCACCTGCCGGGCAAAGCCTTTAACCAGATGACGCTGGTCTACGCCGGCGACGCGCGCAACAACATGGGCAATTCGATGCTGGAAGCCGCCGCGTTGACCGGTCTGGATCTGCGCCTGGTGGCGCCATCGGCCTGCTGGCCGGAGGCCGCGCTGGTGGAAACCTGTACCGCGTTGGCGAAACAGCAGGGCGGCAACATCACCCTGACGGAAGATATCGCCGCGGGGGTGAAAGGCGCCGATTTTATCTATACCGACGTCTGGGTCTCAATGGGCGAGGCGAAGGAAAAATGGGCCGAACGTATCGCCCTGCTGCGCGACTATCAGGTTAACAGCGCGATGCTGGCGCTGACCGGCAATCCGCAGGTCAAGTTCCTCCACTGCCTGCCGGCGTTCCATGACGACCAGACCACGCTGGGCAAACAGATGGCGGCCGATTACGGCCTGCACGGCGGCATGGAAGTGACTGACGAGGTGTTTGAGTCGGCGGCAAGCGTGGTCTTTGACCAGGCGGAAAACCGGATGCACACCATCAAAGCGGTGATGGTGGCGACGCTGAGCAAATAGTCCTTCGCTCGCCGTCAAATCCCGGATCGCTCGGCGCGTATCCGGGATACCGCCCGTCAGGGCGCTGCGTTACGCCATCAGCATCTTCACCACCGCTTTGCGCACCTTCGCCGGCGCGCCCACGGCGCACAGCGGTTTATGCACTTCCCCGGGATAAAACACCACAAAGTCCCCTTCGTTAAGGATCACCGTTTGCTCCTGCGTCCCCTCCGCCAGGAAAGCGATGTCTTTCTCCGCCAGCCAGTCGGTCTGCGGCTCTCCTGCCGGCAAGGTGCTGAAGGTCATCCCCTCGCTGCCGCGGAGCACAATCTGGATATCGAGATAGCGGGTATGATATTCCGCGCGGCGTGCGGCCTGCGGCTCGGTGGTGTCTTCGGAAATCAGATAAAACAGGTTGTCGCCGTCGATATCGTGTTTACCCAGCGGCGTCGCCTCGCTGACATGGGCGATAACGTGTTCGATAGCCTCGCGCAGCGCGGCCGGCAGCCACGGCTGCAGATGGTGGATATTGCCAATAATCATCGCTTACCTCAAATATAAAACAACATTTCATTTTTGCGTTTTATACCCCCATCGCCGCTGCCATACCAGTACAGTTTCATGGTTCTTTGCGCTGGCGCACTTTTCTGCAGGCAAACGATTACCTGATTGTGAATGAATCGCTTGATCGTCATAACGGTCTGCGTATAATGCCAGTCGTTTTGCCGGGAGGAAGCATGGCCAATTGCGTACGACATTCTGTCTTAGCGCGTCTCAATGCAGACGCTGGCCTGCCGTTTTTCTTTCCGTTGCTCATTGGATTCCCGAAGCCCCTTATTTAAGGGGCTTTTTTTTTGCCCAGGCGTCAGGAGATAAGCATGGCTAACCCGCTATATCAAAAACATATCATTTCCATAAACGATCTCAGCCGCGAAGACCTCGAACTGGTGCTGGCGACGGCGGCAAAGCTGAAAGCCAATCCACAACCCGAGCTGCTGAAGCATAAGGTTATCGCCAGCTGTTTCTTTGAAGCCTCGACCCGCACCCGCCTCTCTTTTGAAACCTCGATGCACCGCCTGGGGGCCAGCGTGGTCGGCTTTTCCGACAGCGCCAACACTTCGCTGGGCAAAAAAGGGGAAACGCTGGCGGATACCATCTCCGTCATCAGCACCTACGTTGATGCCATCGTGATGCGTCATCCGCAGGAGGGCGCGGCCCGTCTGGCGACCGAATTCTCCGGCGGCGTGCCGGTACTGAACGCCGGTGACGGCGCTAACCAGCACCCGACCCAAACCCTGCTCGACCTGTTCACCATTCAGGAGACCCAGGGCCGCCTCGAAAACCTCAACGTGGCGATGGTCGGCGATCTGAAGTATGGCCGTACCGTCCACTCCCTGACCCAGGCGCTGGCCAAGTTCAGCGGCAACCGCTTCTACTTCATCGCCCCGGACGCGCTGGCCATGCCGCAATACATCCTCGATATGCTGGATGAAAAAGGTATCGCCTGGAGCCTGCATAGCGCCATCGACGACGTAATGGCGGAAGTGGATATTCTGTACATGACCCGCGTGCAGAAAGAACGTCTGGATCCGTCGGAATATGCCAACGTCAAAGCGCAGTTCGTCCTGCGCGCCGCCGACCTTGAAGGGGCGCGCGCTAACATGAAGGTGCTGCACCCGCTGCCGCGCATTGACGAAATCACCACCGATGTCGATAAAACGCCGCACGCCTGGTACTTCCAGCAGGCCGGTAACGGCATCTTCGCCCGCCAGGCGTTACTGGCACTGGTACTGAATAGCGAGCTGGCTCTGTAAGGGGGAAATGAGAGATGACACACGACAATAAACTGCAGGTAGAAGCGATCAAACGCGGCACCGTGATCGACCACATCCCGGCGCAGGTCGGCTTTAAGCTGCTCACCCTGTTCAAACTGACCGAAACCGACCAGCGCATCACCATCGGCCTGAACCTGCCCTCCGGCGAGATGGGCCGCAAAGACTTGATTAAAATCGAGAACACCTTCCTGACCGACGAGCAGGTTAACCAGCTGTCGTTATACGCCCCGCAGGCGACGGTAAACCGCATTGATGATTACGAAGTGGTGGGCAAATCCCGCCCGAGCCTGCCGGATCGTATCGACAGCGTGCTGGTCTGCCCGAACAGCAACTGTATCAGCCACGCCGAACCGGTTTCTTCCAGTTTTGCAGTGAAAAAGCGCGCTGATGACATCGCACTCAAATGTAAATACTGCGAAAAAGAGTTTTCTCATTATGTGGTGCTGGCCAACTAAATGCGGTTGGTATTGGTGGTAGGCCTCCCTATAATGGCTACCACCCTACGCTTCGTCCTTCAGGCGGCGTCTGCGCCGGCGATACAGCGCTTATCGCCTGGCGGCAACCTGAATGATTTTGCGTAACATTACTCAGTTCATCTGGAGATAACATGAGCAAAACTATTGCGACGGAAAATGCACCAGCAGCGATTGGCCCATACGTTCAGGGCGTTGACCTCGGCAGCATGATCATCACCTCTGGCCAAATCCCGGTCGACCCGAAAACCGGCAGCGTTCCGGAAGACGTGTCCGCACAGGCGCGCCAGTCGCTGAACAACGTGAAAGCGATCGTTGAAGCCGCTGGCCTCACCGTCGGCGATATCGTCAAGACCACCGTTTTCGTCAAAGACCTCAACGATTTCGCTACCGTTAACGCCACTTACGAAGCGTTCTTCACCGAGCACAACGCCACCTTCCCGGCGCGCTCCTGCGTTGAAGTGGCGCGTCTGCCGAAAGATGTGAAGATCGAGATCGAAGCCATCGCCGTGCGTCGCTGATCGCTAACCTCGGCATGAAAAAAGGCAGCCCGCAGGCTGCCTTTTTTACGTGGGTCATCCGTAAACCTTCCCCTCATTGCCAGCCGTAGCGGCGGCTGTAGAAGCCTTTGACGGTTTGGGTCAGCACCATATAGCCCGCCAGGATCGCCACCAGCCACGGGAAGTAGCTCAGCGGCAGAGCCTGCAGCTGCAGATAGCCCGCCAGCGGCGAGAACGGCAGCGCGATCCCCACCGCCATCACCACCAGGGTCATGGCGAACAGCGGCCAGGCGGCGCGGCTCTGGACGAAGGGAATGCGCCGGGTGCGGATCATGTGCACAATCAGCGTTTGCGACAGCAGCCCCTCGATAAACCAGCCGGACTGGAACAGGGTCTGCATCTCCACGGTATTGGCGTGGAACACCCACCACATCAGGCCGAAGGTGAGGATATCGAAAATCGAGCTGATCGGGCCGAAGAAGACCATAAAGCGCCCGAGATCGGCCGGGTTCCAGCGCTGCGGTTTGCGGATCTGTTCATCATCGACGTTATCGAACGGGATCGCCACCTGGGAGACATCGTACAGCAGGTTTTGAATCAACAGGTGCAGCGGCAGCATCGGCAGAAACGGCAGGAAGGCGCTGGCCACCAGCACGCTGAAGACGTTGCCGAAGTTGGAGCTGGCGGTCATTTTGATGTACTTAAGCATGTTGGCGAAGGTGCGGCGGCCTTCGATCACCCCCTCCTCCAGCACCATCAGGCTCTTCTCCAGCAGAATGATATCCGCCGCCTCGCGGGCAATATCCACCGCGCCGTCGACCGAGATGCCGATGTCCGCCGCGCGCAGCGCCGGGGCGTCGTTGATGCCGTCGCCCATAAAGCCCACCACGTGGCCTTCGCGTTTCAGCAGCGTCACGATACGCTCCTTATGCAGCGGCGCCAGGCGGGCGAAGAGCGTGGTGCGTTTCGCCAGCGCCGCCAGCTCGTCGTCGCTCATCGCTTCAATCTGGCTGCCAATCACCACTTCGCCAGCATCCAGCCCCACTTCATGGCACACCTTGGCCGCCACCAGCTCGCTGTCGCCGGTGAGGATCTTCACCGTGATGCCGCTGGCTTTTAATGCTTTCAGCGCCGGAGCGGTGGTCTCTTTCGGCGGATCGAGGAAGGCGATGTAGCCTTCCAGGATCAGGTCCGACTCATCGGCGCGCTGGTAGTCGCCTTCGCGGGCCGGCAGATATTTGGTCGCCACCGCCACCACCCGCAGCCCCTGCCGGTTGAGGGTGTCGGTCACCCGGCGAATGCGGCGCAGCATGGTGTCGTCCAGCGGCACGATATCGCCGTTGTAGCGCACCTGGGTTGAGACGTTGAGGATCTCCTGCAGCGCCCCTTTGCAGATCAGCTGATGCGCGTCGTCCTGCTCTTTCACCACCACCGACATGCGGCGGCGTTCGAAGTCGAAGGGGATCTCATCTACCTTCTGCCAGCGCGCCGCCAGCCCGCGGGCGGCCTCCAGCTCAACGCCCTCCAGCACCGCGGTGTCGAGCAGGTTTTTCAGGCCGGTCTGGTAGTGGCTGTTGAGCCAGGCGGCATGCAGTACCCGCTCGCTGACCTTGCCGGAGACGTCGGTATGGTTCTCCAGCACGATTTTATCCTGGGTCAGGGTGCCGGTTTTATCGGTGCAGAGGATGTCCATCGCGCCAAAATTCTGAATGGCGTCGAGGTGCTTCACGATAACCTTTTGCTTCGACAGCTTCACCGCCCCGCGCGCCAGCGTCGAGGTGACGATCATCGGCAGCATCTCCGGCGTCAGGCCAACCGCCACCGACAGCGCGAACAGCGCCGCCTCCCACCAGTCGCCTTTGGTGTAGCCATTGATCAGCAGCACCACCGGGGCCATCACCAGCATAAAGCGGATCAGCAGCATGCTGACCCGGCTGATGCCTTTCTGAAAGGCGTTCGGCTCGCTCTCCTGTTCACTGACGCGGCCGGCCAGCTGCCCAAACCAGGTGTGGCCGCCGGTGGCGAAGACGATGGCCTGCGCCGAGCCGCTCACCACGTTGGTGCCCATAAAGCACAGGGTGTCGCACTCCAGCGGGTTCTGCTGCAGCGGATCGCGGCTGCGGGCCACTTTCTCCACCGGCAGCGATTCGCCGGTCAGCGAGGCCTGGGCGACAAACAGATCCCGCGCCTGCAGGATACGCAGGTCGGCCGGGATCATGTCTCCCGCCGACAGCCTGATGATGTCGCCCGGCACCAGCTGGTCGATAGGCAATTCCAGCCAGCGGCTCTCCCCCTGCTCGTTGACCACCCGCAGCACGGTGGCGGTATTGCTCACCATCGCCTTCAGCGCATCCGCCGCTTTGGTCGAGCGCGCCTCCTGGATGAAGTTGAGCAGCGTCGAGATCCCCACCATCAGGGCGATAACCCCGGCGGCGAACAGATCCTCGGTGGAATAGGAGACGATGCCGAGCACCGTCAACAGCAGATTGAACGGGTTGCGGTAGCAGGTCCACAGATGCCCCCACCACGGCGAGGGCTTCTGCGCCGGGATCTGGTTGTCACCGTGTTTGAGGATTTTCGCCGCCACTTCGCCTTCATTGAGCCCTTCAGGGTGGCTGTCAAAGGCGCGCCAGATCTCCTGGTCGTCCATCGCCGCCACGTCCAGGCACTGTTTGCCCAGCGACTCAGGAATGGGGCCGCTCGCCAGATGGCGGGCGTCCGGCAGCGGATCGCGCTGGACTAAACGGCGTGGCAGATGGCGGCTAAGCTGTGCGAACAGCTGCCGGGTATAATTTTTCAGCATAAACAGTCCCTCCGCGCTCGCGTAAGCGAACGCAGCGTTGCCGACGGACGTAGCAAAACCTACCTGTCAGGCATGTTATTTTTATGGCAGGGACATCAAGGACGTCACTGCTTTACGCTTTCCGGTAAAGCAGTGTTAAACAGGCTTACCGGAAAGAAAGGTTGCTCCATCGAGGATGAGGAGTGGGATCGGGGTCCATAACTATCTCCGGTAAGTGAATATAAACGGCGCGGATTATAGCGCCCTCGTTAAGGATTGTGTGGCAATAATGGTGATGATAAACCCGCGCAACTAAACCGAACGTAAACCAGACTTTGCTCATTGCGGTTTGGTTGAGTAGCATTATGCTCACTTCTACCCCCTGACGAGAATTCCGCATGCAGAACCGGCTGACCATCAAAGATATCGCGCGCTTAAGCGGCGTAGGGAAATCAACGGTATCCCGCGTCCTCAACAACGAGAGCGGGGTCAGCGAACGGACCCGCGAGCGCGTCGAAGCGGTGATGCAGCAGCACGGTTTCTCGCCCTCCCGCTCCGCCCGCGCCATGCGCGGCCAGAGCGATAAAGTGGTGGCGATTATCGTCACCCGTCTCGATTCGCTGTCGGAAAACCTCGCCGTGCAGACCATGCTGCCCGCCTTTTATGAGCAGGGTTACGACCCGATTATGATGGAGAGTCAGTTCTCCCCGGGGCTGGTGGAGGAGCATCTCGGCATGCTCGCCCGGCGTAATATTGACGGCGTGGTACTGTTCGGTTTTACCGGCATCGACGAGGCGATGCTCGCCCCCTGGCGCGACACCCTGGTGCTGATGGCCCGCGACGCCCCCGGCTTCGCCTCGGTGTGCTATGACGACGAGGGGGCCATCACGCTGCTGATGCAGCGGCTCTACGATCGCGGACATCGCCATATCAGCTTCCTTGGCGTACCGCACAGCGACGTCACCACCGGCGAACGCCGCCATCTCGCCTACCTCGCCTTCTGTAAAAAGCATCGTCTGACGCCCACCGACGCCCTGCCGGGGCTGGGCATGAAGCAGGGGTATGACACCGTCGCCAGCGTGTTGACGGCCGAGACCAGCGCCCTGGTCTGCGCCACCGATACCCTCGCCCTCGGCGCCAGCAAGTACCTCCAGCAGCAGGGTCGCGATGCGCTGCAGCTCGCCAGCGTCGGCAGCACGCCGCTGATGAAGTTTCTCCACCCGGAAATCTTGACCGTCGATCCGGGCTATGCCGAGTCCGGACGCCGGGCCGCCCGGCAGTTGATCGAGCAGATCGCCGGCAGCGTTGATCCCCGCCAGATCGTAATTCCCGCCGCCCTGAATTAATCTCGTTCGGGCGATTTATGTGATCGTCGCCGGATTTCGGGAACGTTCCCATTTGGCAAATCAAGCGGAACGGTTAGGATGCCCTCAAGGTAAAAACGGCATCTCTCCCCCTCTGTTTTTGAGGCTTCATCATGAGCAAAGTAAACCAGCAGGACATCGATAAACTGATCGAACTGGTGGGCGGGCGCGGCAATATCGCCACCGTCAGCCACTGTATTACCCGTTTGCGCTTTGTGCTGAACGACCCGGCCATCGCCAGACCAAAAGAGATTGAGCAGCTGCGCATGGTGAAGGGATGCTTCACTAACGCCGGCCAGTTCCAGGTGGTCATCGGCACCGAGGTGGGCGATTACTACAAAGCCCTGCTGGCGACCACTGGCCAGACTTCCGCCGATAAAGAGCAGGTCAAACAGGCCGCGCGGCAAAATATGAAGTGGCATGAACAGCTGATCTCGCACTTCGCCGAGATCTTCTTCCCACTGCTGCCGGCGCTGATCAGCGGCGGTCTGATCCTCGGTTTCCGCAACGTCATCGGCGACTTACCTATGAGCAACGGCCAGACGCTGGCCCAGATGCACCCGTCGCTGAAAACCATCTATGACTTCCTGTGGCTGATTGGCGAGGCGATCTTCTTCTATCTGCCGGTGGGGATCTGCTGGTCGGCGGTGAAGAAGATGGGCGGTACGCCGATCCTCGGGATCGTTCTTGGCGTTACCCTGGTGTCCCCGCAGTTGATGAATGCCTATCTCCTCGGCCAGCAGGTGCCGGAGGTGTGGAACTTCGGCCTGTTTACCATTGCTAAAGTCGGCTACCAGGCGCAGGTGATCCCGGCCCTGCTGGCAGGCCTGGCCTTAGGCTTTATCGAGACGCGCCTCAAGCGCATTGTGCCGGACTACCTCTACCTGGTCATTGTCCCGGTCTGCTCGCTGATCCTGGCGGTATTCCTCGCGCACGCCATTATCGGTCCGTTCGGCCGCCTGATCGGCGACGGCGTGGCCTTCGCGGTGCGCCATCTGTTAACCGGCAGCTTCGCGCCGATCGGCGCCGCGCTGTTTGGCTTCCTCTACGCGCCGCTGGTGATAACCGGCGTCCACCAGACCACCCTCGCCATCGATATGCAGATGATCCAGAGCATGGGCGGCACCCCGGTGTGGCCGCTGATTGCGCTGTCCAACATTGCCCAGGCATCGGCGGTGGTCGGCATCATCATCGCCAGCCGCAAGCAGAATGAACGTGAAATCTCGGTGCCGGCGGCGATCTCCGCCTATCTCGGGGTCACCGAGCCGGCAATGTACGGTATCAACCTGAAGTACCGCTTCCCGATGCTGTGCGCGATGATCGGCTCCGGCCTCGCCGGCCTGCTGTGCGGCCTGAACGGCGTGCTGGCGAACGGCATCGGCGTCGGCGGCCTGCCGGGGATCCTCTCCATCCAGCCTACCTACTGGCAGGTGTACGCCATGGCGATGGCCATCGCGGTGGTGGTGCCGATTATCCTCACCACCGTGGTGTATCAGCGCAAGTACCGTCAGGGCACCTTGCAGATTGTCTAACTTCTTCTTTCGGGGCGCCTTTGGCGCCCCTCGTTGCAGCAGGAAAGTACTATGAATCAACTCCCCCACTGGTGGCAAAACGGCGTTATTTATCAAATCTATCCGAAGAGTTTTCAGGATACCACCGGCAGCGGTACCGGCGACCTGCGCGGCGTCACCTCCCGCCTCGACTATCTGCAAAAGCTTGGGGTAGACGCCATCTGGCTGACGCCGTTCTACGTCTCTCCGCAGGTGGATAACGGCTACGACGTGGCGAACTACACCGCCATCGATCCCTCCTACGGCACGATGGCCGACTTTGACGCCCTGGTGGCGGAGGCGAAGGCCCGCGGGATCCGCATCGTGCTGGATATGGTGCTGAACCATACCTCGACCGAACACGAATGGTTCCGTCAGTCGCTGAATAAGGAAAGCCCCTACCGTCAGTTCTATATCTGGCGCGATGGCGAACCGGACGCCCTGCCGAACAACTGGCGCTCCAAGTTTGGCGGCAACGCCTGGCAGTGGCACGCCGACAGCGGGCAGTATTATCTGCACCTGTTCGCCATTGAGCAGGCGGATCTCAACTGGGAGAATCCGGCGGTGCGCGCCGAGCTGAAAAAGGTCTGCGAATTCTGGGCAGACCGCGGCGTCGACGGTCTGCGCCTCGACGTGGTCAACCTGATCTCAAAAGACCAGACCTTTCCCTGCGATCTGGACGGGGATGGCCGCCGCTTCTATACCGACGGCCCGCGGGTACATGAGTTCCTGCAGGAGATGAGCCGCGATGTCTTCACCCCGCGTAACCTGATGACCGTCGGCGAGATGTCTTCCACCTCGCTGGAACACTGCCAGCAGTACGCCGCGCTGGACGGCCGCGAGCTGTCGATGACCTTTAACTTCCACCATTTAAAAGTCGATTATCCCGGCGGAGAGAAATGGACCCTCGCCCGCCCGGACTATGTGGCGCTGAAGGCGCTGTTCCGCCACTGGCAGCAGGGAATGCACAATCGGGCGTGGAACGCGCTGTTCTGGTGTAACCACGATCAGCCGCGCATCGTGTCGCGCTTTGGCGACGAAGGCGCGTACCGGGTGCCGGCGGCGAAGATGCTGGCGATGGTGCTGCACGGCATGCAGGGCACGCCCTATATTTATCAGGGCGAAGAGATCGGTATGACCAATCCGCACTTCAACAGCATCAGCGATTATCGCGACGTCGAGAGCCACAATATGTTTATCGAACGTGCGGCGCAGGGGCAAAGCCCGGACGAACTGCTGGCAATCCTTGCCAGCAAGTCGCGCGACAACAGCCGCACGCCGATGCCGTGGCACGCCGGCGAGAACGGTGGCTTCAGCGATGGCGAACCGTGGATCGGCCTTGGCGATAACTACCGGGAGATCAACGTCGAGGCGGCGCTGGCGGACCCCGATTCGGTGTTTTATGCCTATCAGCAGCTGATTACGCTGCGTAAAACCCTGCCGCTGCTGACCTGGGGTGATTATCAGGATCTCCTGCCTGACCATCCGTCACTGTGGTGCTATCGCCGTCAGTGGCAGGGACAAACGCTGGTGGTCGCCGCCAACCTGAGCCGCGACCTGCAGACCTGGCAGCCAGAGGAGGCCCCAGGCGACTGGAAGATGATCATCAGCAACTATGCCGAGACCACGCCCCGCCCGACCGGGCTAACGCTGCGGCCGTTCGAAGCGGTATGGTGGCTGCAGGCGTAAGGTATCCCCTGCCCTCCCGAGATGAGGATGTCATGCCTGGCGCCGGTGGCGAACGCCAGGCATTTTTGCTTATTTTCCAGCCAGATAAATTTACATTTATCGCCAGCGCCCATCATCCGTACTCTCACCTTTTTACCTTGTTCTGGGTCAATAAAATCGCAAACATCTTTGATGCAAATCACTACATATAGAACTTAAAATGCGTCCCGGCCCTACATGTTGTATTAATCGTCTATTATGTCACCATATCTTATCGATGTCTGGCGGTGATGAGATGTGGATAAAACGGGCCGGATCTGAAGGCAAACAGCACGAGCCGTAGCGCGCAGCGCCTTCGGGATAACCTCCGCCTCTGTGGATAACCTGTTCTATATATGGAGTGATCATGACACCGCATGTGATGAAACGTGATGGCTGTAAAGTGCCGTTCAAGTCAGAGCGCATTCAGGAAGCAATTCTGCGTGCAGCTAAAGCAGCGGGAGTCGATGACGCAGACTATTGCGCCACCGTCGCAGAAGTCGTTAGCCAACAAATGCAGGGCCGCGCCCAGGTCGACATCAATGAGATCCAGACCGCGGTGGAAAACCAGCTGATGTCCGGCCCCTATAAGCAGCTGGCGCGCGCCTATATTGAGTATCGCCATGACCGCGATAGCCAGCGTGAGAAGCGCGGCCGCCTCAATCAGGAGATCCGCGGCCTCGTCGAGCAGACCAACTCCGCGCTGCTCAACGAAAACGCCAACAAGGACAGTAAAGTCATCCCGACCCAGCGCGACCTGCTGGCCGGTATCGTCGCCAAGCACTACGCCCGGCAGCACCTGCTGCCTCACGATGTGGTGATGGCCCACGAACGCGGCATGATCCACTATCATGACCTCGATTACTCGCCCTTCTTCCCCATGTTTAACTGCATGCTGATCGACCTGAAAGGCATGCTGACTCAGGGCTTTAAGATGGGCAACGCGGAGATCGAGCCGCCGAAGTCTATCTCTACCGCCACCGCGGTAACAGCGCAGATCATCGCCCAGGTCGCCAGCCATATTTACGGCGGCACCACCATTAACCGCATCGATGAAGTGCTGGCGCCGTTCGTCAGCGAAAGCTTTAACAAGCATCGCAAAATCGCCGAAGAGTGGCAGATCCCGGATGCCGAAGGCTATGCCCGCGCCCGTACCGAAAAAGAGTGCTACGACGCCTTCCAGTCGCTGGAGTATGAGGTTAACACGCTGCATACCGCCAACGGCCAGACGCCGTTCGTCACCTTCGGGTTCGGCCTCGGCACCAGCTGGGAATCGCGGCTGATCCAGCAGTCGATTCTGCGTAACCGCATTGCCGGCCTCGGTAAAAACCGTAAGACCGCGGTGTTCCCGAAACTGGTGTTCGCGATCCGTGACGGCCTGAACCATAAGTTCGGCGATCCGAACTACGACATCAAACAGCTGGCGCTGGAGTGCGCCAGCAAGCGCATGTACCCGGATATCCTCAACTACGACCAGGTGGTGAAGGTTACCGGGTCGTTTAAAACGCCGATGGGCTGCCGCAGCTTCCTCGGGGTGTGGGAAAACGAGAACGGCGAGCAGGTGCACGATGGGCGCAATAACCTCGGCGTTATCAGCCTCAACCTGCCGCGCATCGCCCTGGAAGCGAAAGGCGACGAAGCCGCCTTCTGGGCGCTGCTGGACGAGCGCCTGCAGCTGGCGCGCAAAGCGCTGATGACCCGTATTGCCCGCCTGGAAGGGGTAAAAGCGCGCGTGGCGCCGATCCTCTATATGGAAGGGGCCTGCGGCGTGCGACTGAAAGCCGACGACGACGTCTCCGAGATTTTCAAAAACGGCCGGGCGTCGATTTCGCTGGGCTATATCGGTATCCATGAAACCATCAATGCACTGTACGGCAATCAGCACATGTACGACAGCGAGGCGCTGCGCGAGAAGGGTGTGGCCATCGTCCAGCGCCTGCGCGACGCCGTCGATTTGTGGAAGGAAGAGACCGGCTACGGCTTTAGCTTGTACAGCACGCCGAGCGAAAACCTGTGCGATCGCTTCTGCCGTCTCGATACCGCCGAGTTTGGCGTGGTGGAAGGGGTGACCGACAAAGGTTACTACACCAACAGCTTCCACCTCGACGTGGAGAAGAAGGTCAACCCGTACGACAAGATCGATTTTGAAGCGCCGTATCCGCCGCTGGCCAACGGGGGCTTCATTTGCTACGGCGAATACCCGAACATCCAGCACAACCTGAAGGCGCTGGAGGACGTGTGGGATTACAGCTATCAGCATGTGCCGTATTACGGAACCAATACGCCGATCGATGAGTGCTACGAGTGTGGTTTCACCGGCGAGTTCGAGTGCACCAGCAAGGGTTTTACCTGCCCGAAATGCGGTAACCACGACGCCTCCCGCGTTTCCGTTACCCGCCGGGTGTGCGGCTACCTCGGTAGCCCGGACGCGCGTCCGTTCAACGCCGGCAAGCAGGAAGAAGTGAAGCGCCGCGTGAAGCACCTGGGCAATGGGCAGATCGGTTAAAGAACAATGCGCTTTTCCCGGATAGCGGCGCGCAGCGCCTTATCCGGGCTACCACTGCCTGGTGAGTCGTAGCCCGGCCGAGCGCAGCGACGCCGGGAAATGGCCGCACTCCTCCGTTTTCGCAAAGCAAATAACGTCAGAGCAAGGCGGCAAACGAAGGGATCCCAGACAGCCAGGTGGGTTTCCTCAAATCAGTTGGCGTTGTAGCAAGGCGGCAAACGAGTAAGTCCCGGGGAGCTTACTGGAGTAAGTGACCCGGGCGAGCGAGCGCAGCCAACGCCGCTGCAGCGGCAAATGAGAAGAGGAAACAATGAATTACCATCAGTACTACCCGGTAGATATTGTCAACGGCCCCGGCACCCGCTGCACCCTGTTTGTCTCCGGCTGCGTCCATGAGTGCCCGGGCTGCTACAACAAAAGCACCTGGAGGGTGAATTCCGGCATGCCCTTCACGACCGAGATGGCCGACCGCATCATCGCCGACCTCAACGACACCCGCATCAAGCGCCAGGGGATTTCGCTCTCCGGCGGCGATCCGCTGCATCCGCAAAACATCGCGGAGATCTTAAAGCTGGTTCAGCGCGTGCGCGCCGAATGCCCCGGTAAAGATATCTGGGTCTGGACCGGCTATAAGCTGGAAGAGCTGAATGAGGCGCAGATGCAGGTGGTGAACCTGATCAACGTGCTGGTCGACGGTAAGTTTGTGCAGGATTTAAAAGACCCGGCGCTGATCTGGCGCGGCAGCAGCAACCAGGTCGTGCATCATTTGCGATAGCGTTTAGAGCCGTTTATTCGCCTGATGATAAACGGCCGCTTTCTCTCTTTTGCCAATGGCAATAACGTAAACCACCACCACCCTATCTCGTACTTGATACACCAGCCGATAACCTGACGCCTTAAGCTTGATTTTGTAGCAATCCGGCAAATCGCTCAGCCTGGCCGACTCAATTCGCGGATTCTGCACAATCTGCTGGAGCTTATTTTTGAACTGTTTTTTGACCGTCTCGCCAAGCTGCCATTCGCGCCAGGCTCGTGGATCAAACTCCAGTTCATAGGTCATCCAGACTCACCTTAACCCCCGGCCGTGGGTTTTCCAGCCGCTCGCGAACGGTGCGTAACAACGCCGCTTCGCCATCGCTGATGGTCATACTTTTCACCGGCATGCGGCCATTTTCCGCAATGTATTGAAACAGCAGGCGTACCGCCTCCGTTGGCGTCATATCGAGTTTCTCCAGCACGGCATAAGCCTCTTTTTTGAGTTTATCATCCAGCCGAACGTTGAGCGTGGCCATTATGCCTCCAGAAAGGGATATTTTGTAATGCATTATAGCATTACATTTGAATTACACTCGAATCTGGAAAACGCCTCTCAAAACCGGCTGACGCATTCCATCGCCACCGTTTTAAACTCATCGAAGCTGCGGGTCGTGGCGAGGCGGCTCATGGCGCGCTCGCGCAGGAAAGTCACGAAAATATCGTAGATCGCCATCGCCTCTTCATACTCGCGCTTGCTGATAGCGAGCAGGAAGATGATATGGGCGGTTTCGTCCCCCCAGGCGATGCCCTGCGGAGCGATAACGGTATAGACCACCGTCTTTTTCGCCAGCAAACCCAGGGAGTGCGGTAGCGCAATACCGTCGCCGAGCATGGTGCTGACGATCGCTTCACGCTCCACCACCGAAGCATGAAACTCCGCATCGACGAAGCCTTCCTCCAGCAGCTGCTGGCACAGTTCGGCGAATAGCGTTTGCTGATCCATCGGCGTGTCGATCACCCGGAAATGGGCGGCATCGAAGTACTTATTCAG
The DNA here is from genome assembly GCF_050378715.1 of Klebsiella sp. 2-CIP_Kleb. Taxonomy (NCBI): domain Bacteria; kingdom Pseudomonadati; phylum Pseudomonadota; class Gammaproteobacteria; order Enterobacterales; family Enterobacteriaceae; genus Klebsiella; species Klebsiella sp. 2-CIP_Kleb. Next base: position 253,341 of record NZ_JBNRLG010000006.1, on the reverse strand, counting down.
CATCCACGGACGGGTGCGGTCCACCAGCACCAGCTTGCCGATCTGATCCAGTTGATAGTCAGTGGGGAACGGCGCGATGGTCACTACCGGCTTGTCTTTTTCGCTGATCCGCACCGTGGAGATAACAAAATCCTCCTCGATCGCGTCCCGCTGTTCGTACTCGCGCTGGGAAATAGTGGCGGCGATCTCCAGCTGCGGATATTTGCGCTGCAGGATCGCCTCAATCATCCGCACCATCGCATTGCTGGTATCGCACACCAGCAGCACCTGCGGCTGACGCTGGTAGCCGATGTTGTAGTGGCGCTCCAGCCCGACGCCGATATGCAGCACCAGAAAACCGATTTCGTTTTCGCTAATGGTATAAGGCGTGTATTTGCCCCAGCTGGAGACCGCGGCGAGGGTCATATCCCAGGCCATCGGGTAGTGCTGTTTGATGTTATCCAGCAGCGGATTGGGGATCATGATCTGGTAGCGTACGCGGGTGATCATGGTCTTTATGTGGGTCAACAGATCGGCGTGCAGCTGGGCATCGTCCAGCAGATTGTAGTTATACTGGCTGTTGATGTAGCGCAGGATGTAGTTGACCAGCGCTTCGTCATCGTCGGCGCTGATGGTTTCCGGGTCCACGTCCTGTACCTGACGGGCGGCGATATGCACGCACAGCCACTCTTCTTCCGCGGGCGATAAAGGTTTACCGGCCAGCCGCTGCAGTTCGCCCGCCAGATCGCGCGCGGCATCACGGACGTTCTGCGCCACATCTTCAGCACTGAAATCCGCCAGCGGGTAGCCTTCGCTGACGCGGCGCACCACCACCGCCCCGTACAGGCAGATAAAGCGCTCGCCGACGTCGGTGAGGCGAATATGGTGCCGGGTTAGCGTCTCCTGCAGCACGGGCTCCAGCAGCGCTGGCACCTCCGCGGCAAAGGCCTCGGCGCCGATCGGCGGCGCGATACCGCCCTGCTGGGCCAGCTCCCACAGCAGGTCGGTGAGGCAGGCGCGAACCGATACCTCGCTGCCAAACAGCTTCATACCGTGGCGCGGGCGGGTTTCAAGGGTGAGCTGATAGCGCTGGAAGCGCTCGCGCACCTCGACCATATCGTTCTGCAGCGTGGCGCGGCTGACGAACCACTCATCCGCCAGGTCTTCCAGCTTGATGGAGAACGCCGACGTCAGAAAACGCACCAGCAGAAACGTGATGCGATCCTGGGCGGTACGCGGGACATGCTGCGCCTTCGGCGACGCCTCCTCCAGCGTCTGAAAGCTCGCCGGGTTATCAATTTTCAGCTGATAACCGCTGCCGCGGTTGAGGATAAACTGCGCGCCATACTGCGCCAGTAGCGCATTCAGGGCGGTAATATCGGCGCGCACGGTACGGGTGGAAACCGACAGGCGTTGCGCCAGCTCATCCTGCGGCAGCGTTTCATTCCGCAGCAGGGTGAAGAGTTGCGCTAAGCGTTGGTTGGGAAATCGCATGTCAGTTCCTTGTGGTTACGGCTCAGGGTTGGGCGGATATCACCATCTGCGATGGGCTGCCGACCGGCGTGTAGTCTGAGACAAAGGTCAATTTGCCATCCTTCGGCGCCACGCTGAAGCGGGTAATATTATCGCTACGCTGGTTCATGACGTACAGCCACTGCCCCTGAGTATCCAGGGTCAGCGTGCGGGGGTAATCTCCGCGCGTCCAGATATCCTCCTGGTGGCTCAGGCGGCCATCGGCCTGCACCGTAAAGTGGGCGATGCTGTTATGCAGACGGTTGGCGACGTACAGCTGTTTGCCGTCGTTGCTCAGCGCCAGACCGGCGGCAAAGCTGGTGCCCTTATACTCTTTCGGCAGCGCGGAGACGGTTTTGCCTTCGCGCAGCAGGCCGCTTTGCTGATCCAGATGATAGAAGGTCAGCGTCGACGCTTCTTCGTTAATCAGCCACAGGCCGTCGCCCTTTGGCGTAAAGACGAAGTGGCGCGGGCCGGCGCCCGGCGACGAAGCGGCGATAAACGGCGGATCGTTCGGCGTCAGCTTGCCGCTGGCGCTATCCAGCCGGTACTGATAGATCCGATCCAGCCCCAGATCGGTAGAGTAAACGTATTTGCCGCTGGGATCGGCGGCGATCATATGGGCGTGCGGGCCATTGTGATCGCTGATGGCGAAGCTGCCCTCGACGGCCGCCGCCGGGCGTTCGGCCCCTGCCGGGCCTTCATCCTGATGCCTGTCCACCGCCTCACCCAGGCTACCATCTTCTTTGACCGGTAGCACGGCGATGCTGCCGCTGACGTAGTTGGCCACCAGCAGCTGTTTACCGTTTGGCGTCAGGGAGAGATAAACCGGCCCGGCGCCGCCGGAGGCGACCTGATTGAGTGCGGTCAGCTCACCGTTCCTCTCAATGCGCCACGCCTGCACCACGCCTTTCTCCACCTCGCTGGCGGCATACAGCGTTTTGCCATCGCGCGAGACGGTCAGCTGCGCGACATTCGCCAGCGAGCTCACCAGCGCCTTGTCCCGCAGCGCGCCGGTTTGGCCATCAACGGTAAAGCGGTACAGACCTTCGCCATTGGGATTATAGGTGCCAATCCAGGCGTAGTGGGTTTGCGCGGCGGCGCCGGCGGCAAGCAAAGACAGTGAAGCAACAAGCAGGTGACGAGCGGTTGGCATGGTAACTCCTTGATGGTTCGGTGGGATCAGTTGCCCCTCACCCTTTGAGGGAGAGGGGCAAGGGCACTACTTCACTAACTGTTTGGTCATCTCCAGCAGCTGGCGCACATCGGCCGGGCGGGTGTTGCCGCTGGCCTTATCGATAATCGAGCTGTAGATATGCGGGATGATTTTGCTCACCCCGGCATCAAGGGCGATTTTCAGGATCTCGCTGTAGTTTTCCAGATCGATACCGCCGGTCGGCTCCAGCCAGAAATCGTGCGCGGCGCAGGCTTTGGCCACTGCTTCGAACTCGTCGCGGTGCTTCAGGCCGCCCATGGGGAAGTATTTGATGGAGCTGCCGCCCATATCTTTTAACAGCGCGATGGCGGTTTCCAGCGGCACAATCCCATCCGCCGCGCCGCTGCTCAGCGGGCCGGTGGAGATCTTCACCATCCCCGGGGTGCCGGTGGGCGAAACCAGGCCGTTGACCACCGTCTCGTTCTGCCCGAGCAGCGCGCGGCTGGTGGCCACGCCGGTGAAGACCTGGTTGACGTGCTGCGGCTGCACCTGGCGAGAAATCTCGCTCACCATCGCCGACTGATTCGGATCCCCCGCGCCCAGCCCGACGGAGAGGGCGTTATCAATCAGCTTCGCGTAGTCGCGCATATCGGCCACCGCGCTGGCGACGTCCGGGTAATTTTTGGAGAGCACGCCGACCAGGACATGACCTTCCGCCGCGTCGTAGATTTCCCGAGCGTTGTCTTTGCTGCCCGCCAGGACGTTCAGGCACACGCGGTCACGGTAAAAGTTTGGGGTCAGTTTCATGCTTGTTTCTCCTTGTGTAGAACTTCCGCGATGCGACGGGCGACCACCGCCAGCTGCTGTGCGTTAACGCTGCGGACATCGGCTTCGATAATGCCTTCATTCGCTTTATAGCCTCGGAAGTAGATGGCGTATTCGCCTTGCTTCAGCGCGTTAACCAGATCGCCGGTCTTCACGCCGGTCACCGCTTCGTCGAATTTGATTTCGGCGCGGGCGATATCGCGGCCGGCGCTGTCCCATACCACGCGGGCAGTGACGCCGTTGAGGGTATTGAGCTGTTCGATAAACGGCGTCATCTTCGCCACCATCTCTTCACCGCTCTCTTTGCTTGCCGTCAGGTAGTGTTCAATGGCGCAGGTCAGGCCGAGGATCCCCTCTTTACCCACTTTCATCGCCCGGCCAATCCCCATCGACTGGCGTTTAACCCACTCGACGTACTGCGTTTTGCCGATCACCAGCCCGCTGGTCGGCCCTTCAATCGCTTTCGCGCCGCTGTAGATCACCAGGTCGGCGCCCATGCGGTAGTAGCCCTGCAGATCTTCCTCCGCCGCCGCGTCGACGATCAGCGGTAAATGATGCTGACGCGCCACTTCCGCGGCCTGCGCCACGTTGAGCATGCTTTTCTGCACGCAGTGGTGGGATTTGATGTAGAGGATCGCCGCGGTGCGCGGGGTGATCGCCGCCGCCAGCTGTTCGGCAGAGCATTCGTTGGCGTAGCCCGCTTCCACCAGCCTGCCGCCGCCCAGCGCCACCATGGTGCCGACCGGCGCGCCGAAGTTGACGTTGTGGCCCTTCGGCAGGACGATTTCGTTATTCTCTATCGGCGTAACGTGCAGGTTCTCCAGCAGCCAGTCGCTGTCTTTCACCAGCACCGCCGCCACCGACTGGGCAATCCCTGCCGACGCGCAGGAGACCACGGTCGCCCCTTCCACGTCCAGCAGCCTGGCGATGTACTCGCCGGTCTTATTCACCAGGTCTTTCATTTCAAAGTACTGGTTCATACCGGCCATCGCGGCTTCCACCACTTCCGGGCGCGGCGTGGAGACGCCCAGCGCCGTCATCCGGCCGGAAGTGTTAATAACTTGTTTTAAATGATATTTTTCAAAAATCGAAGGCATGTTCCGCGCTCCCTTGTTCGGTCAGATAGCCTTTGCCCGCGCGGATCGCGGCCAGCGGCACCAGAATGTTGTCTGCCTGGAGGCTCTCTTTTTCGGCATCCACCAGCAGCGTTGGCTGGCGCTCCAGGCGAAATAGCGTTAGATCGGCGTCGAAACCCACTTCCAGACGCCCTTTACGCGACAGGCGCAGCCCCTCGGCGGCGCTGACGGTCACGCAGTCAATCACCTGCGGCAGGGTCATGCCGATAGCGAGGAATTTCGACATCACCAGCGCCAGCGAACGTACCGGGCCGTCGATGCGGTTGCGGCAGTAAATATCCGAGCTGATGGTGTGCGGCAGAATGCCCAGCGCAATCGCCCGGCGCGCCACTTCAAAGCTGAAGCTGGCGGTACCGTGGCCGACGTCGAGGCGCACGCCGCGCTGCAGGGCGCGAGTAATCGAACTGCGCAGTTCGCCGGCAGGATTCAGAATGCGGTTCGGCTTGCCGTTATAGCAGTGGGTAATGATGTCGCCACGACTCAACAGCTCGGCAATTTCATCGAGGTTCGGCGGATTATTGCCGATGTGTACCATCAGCGGCAGATCGCCGTTTTCCTGCTGCATAGTCTTGGCGCGCGCCAGCGGCGTAATGCCGTTTTCCCCCACCACGCTGCTGCTCATCCGCGCCTTCAGGCCGACGATAAAGTCGGGATGGCGCTGCACCGCCTGCTTCACCGCCTCGGCGTCGATATTGGCCAAATTGGCCAGTTCGTTCTGGGCAATCAGCCCGACGCGGGAGATATTGAGCAGGGCATAGACTTCCGTCACCGCTTTGCGGGTTAACTGGTAGAAGTCGTCCACATCGTCGGCGCCGGTGCTGCCAGCATCAATCACGGTGGTGACGCCGGTGGCGATGCCAACGCTGTCCGGCTCATCGTGATATATCGGCGAATTTGGGTAGCAGTGAACGTGGGAGTCAATCCAGCCGGCGCTGACGTAGCTGTTGCCCTGCAGATCGATGGTTTTACGGGAGGGCGCGCTAATCTCGCCCAGCGCCGCGATTTTCCCGTCCTGAATGGCGATATCAGTCAGGGTATCGTCGACGAGGCGCGCGCGGCGCAGGAGTAAATCAAACATAGCTATCTCCTGATGAAAGAGTGAATCTGTTGCCGGATGGCGGCGTACCGCCTTATCCGGCCTACACATCGCGCTGACCTGTAGGCCCGATAAGCGCAGCGCCATCGAGCGATTAGCTAATCGCCACCGGGAAGATCGAGCCAAGGATCATCGCGCCGAGGATGGCGCCACCGGTGATCGGTTTCTGCCAGATGTAGAACAGCAGTGCGCCAACCAGCGAGCCGATCCCGATAGGAATCGAGGCGGTCATTGCGCTGAGGATAATCAACGGCCCCAGGAAGCGGCCGGAGGCGTTACCTGCGCCCATCATCACGTCGGCGCCGTAGGTGGAGTCGCTCTGGTTGATGGTGAACTTACGCGCCAGAATGATGATGTAGCCCACCGCCAGGCCGAGGATCAGGCCGGTTGCCAGCGAGGCGGCGAAGTTCGCCACCGGGAAGACAAAGCCCGCGCCGAGCAGCAGCGCCGGGACGCCAAGACCGATCCCGGTCTGAATAGCGCCGCCGATATCGAGGATCCCCACCAGCGACCCTTCGATGATGCGGGCGAACAGGAAGCTGGCGCCAAACGCCGCCACCGCGCCGTAAACGCCGGTATCAATCCCCGACTTCAGCATCGCCACGAAGGCGACTTCGTTAAAGGCGCCGATGCCGTACAGGTAGTACATGTGGGTCCCGGCGAAGACGCCGGAGGAGAGCAGGCCAACGAAGATCGGGAACGACCAGTCGGCATACCAAAAACCTTTATTCTGTTCCATTATCAGGCTCCCGTTATTTGCCGCTGAGTGAGTTGTGGATCATGTCCAGCCAGTTCGGCACGGTCAGATGGAAGGATTCGATCATCTTCATGTCGAAGCCGCGGAAGAAGCCGCTGAGGACGAACAGGGCGACAATGGCCACCATCATCACTTTGGTGACCCGGTTCCAGCCGCTCTCTTCAACGCCTTTGCCGATCAGAATACCCAGCACCAGCCCCGGTACGGCGTTGCCCATAATCAGCTGCGCTGCGCCGCCGAAGATGGTCGCCCAGAAGCCTGATTTTTTACCGGCGTCGATCGCCGCCAGCCAGAAGATCACCGGCATCACGGTGTTCACCAGCAGGTTTGCCGCCGGTACCAGTACCTTAACCGCGGTCACCTGCAGCGCTTCCGGTACGGACGAGGCGGTAAGGTTGAGGAAGGCGACGACAATCATGCCGATGATGCCGCAGGAGATGGCCATTTTTTTCGGATCGTGCAGCGTTTCGCCGACGTTACGATTTTTCAGCATCAGCGCCGCCGCGCCCCAGTTGGGGATAATGCGGTGGTCAACATCCTGGGTGAAGGAGCCTGCTGCAACGGAAGAGGCCCAGGCGTTAAAGAAGAAACCGAGGCCAAAGGAGAAGTGGGAAGCCGGATCGCCCTCACAGGAGTTCAGCTCGCCCAGGGTTCGAAACGCCCCCATCCCCTGGGTGGTAGGGGCATGAAACATGCGTGCCGCTCCGGCGCCCACGCCGACGCCGACCAGGCCGCCGATGATAAGCGATTTTATTAAAATTATCAGGAACATAGTCAGACCCTTTGCTAACAATCAGGTTTGCGTGACGAAATCCACTTTATCGAGATCGATGGCGGTCACGTTGACGGTGACGTCCAGCTCCACGCTGTAGGTCCGTCGTTCACGGCGCAAAAAGAAAAACAGGAAGGCCTCTTTTCGTACCGCTTCGCGCGCATGAACAACCGTCACGTCCTGTGGCTCAATACGCAGCAGAATGTGCGATGAGGTTTTCATCACCGCAGCCTGCACATGGTTCAGGGCATCGGCGAAGGCCCGTGATTTGCTTTCGCCTTTGCCGGCAACCCTCACCGTGGTGGTGAATTGCTCTTTCATACTTATGCGCCGTATTTCTTTTTCCAGGCCTCTACCAGCCGCTCGCCCAGCTCTTCTTTATCCATAAAGCCGAAGCCCAGCACGTTGCAGCCTTCGTTGATGGCGGTGACGCCCTCTTCCACGGAACGCATGCCGTATTTCGCTTTGTAGCCGTGTTTGGTCTGGGCGGTGATGGCGCCGGCGCCGCCGCTGCCGCAGAAGGAGATGCCGAAGGTGGCGTTTTCCGCTTTCATCATGTCGCCAAGCTTCATGTCGGCAGCAACGCCAGGGACGACCACTGCACGTGCGCCGGCTTTCTCTGCGCCTGCGGCGACTTTTTGGCCTTTACCCAGACGGTCGCCAATAACTACGGTGATTTGTTCCATGTTTTGCTCCTTACAGGTTTTCTTTTGCGACTTCGAAATGGACGGAGAGCAGCCAGGCCTCTTCATCAGGCAGGTTGCCGAACTGCGCGACCACTTCGCGGGCCAACGTCATTGAATCTGGTGAAATCTCTTCGAACAGGCTGGCATCCACTTCCGGCAGCGGTTCCCCGCTGATTGACCGGTGGGCCATCGCCCGCACGTGGGAGGTCAGCATTTGCTCCTGAACGTCGTTAGGGACGATGCCGTGACGGCTTAACAGGGCAAAAACCTGCTGCAGCATCTTGTCAGCCAGGCGTTCGGTCTGCGCTGCCTGCTCCCCTACGTCGTGTATTACCGCTCCGTTATTCACTTCTGATACCCCGCTGATGTCTCTGGGAATCAAAGTAGCGCCGGGGGGTGGGAGTTTGTAGCGAGTTGTTTTCCACTTCGAAGTGGAAAGGGAGACGGCAGGCGTGATCGACACCACATATTCACTGGAAAAATGAAAAAACAGCAATTATGGCGTGAGACGTATCACAACAATGCGCGCGAATGAGCCGCCCGCGGCTGCGGAAAGGCCGGAAAAAGAAAAGGGAAAAATGTGATACAGGTAGGTTTTCAGGCGGGAGACATCGGCTGATGCCTCCCGAAAAGAACAGTTAGCGGTACTTCTTATGGTAGGTGTTGCGGGTGGTTTTAAACTCCTCCGCGGCGGCCTGCGCCTCTTTCACCTTGCCTTCATTCGCCAGCTTCAGCGCGCCGTCGATCTGGCCGATCAGAATATCCAGACCGTGACGGTAATCTTTCATCTCAGCGCTGTCGGCCGCTTTGCCTTCCAGCTTCGGCGGGGTCTCTTTCTGGGCATCAACCGCGGCGGTACGCATCTTATTCAGCGCCGCTTTCAGCTCGCCGGCGTCAGAGGTTTTCTGTACCACTTGCAGGTTTTCTGCCAGAGTGTCCATGTCTTCGCCCAAGTCGGCGAAGGCCGACGCTGAACCGAGCGCAAAAGCAGAGACAGCCAGCATCGCTAACAGTTTTTTACGCATTGCTCACTTCCTTTTTATTATTTAAGCAAACAGGTGTTATTGTCCGGCGATTTTCATCTCCGGCAGCAGCACAGAACCACACTGAATGTTGCTGCGCGTTTCGATATCATCGCCAATGGTCACGATATTACGCCACATTTCTTTCAGATTTCCTGCAATGGTGATCTCACTGACAGGATATTGAATTTCGCCATTTTCTACCCAGAAGCCGGATGCGCCGCGTGAGTAGTCGCCGGTGACGCCACTGACACCCTGCCCCATCAGTTCGGTAACCACAAGACCGGTGCCCATCTCTTTAAGCATCTTTGCAAAACTCAGCCCGCGGCCGTTGATGCGCCAGTTATGGATGCCCCCGGCGTGGCCGGTACTTTTCATCCCCAGCTTGCGGGCGGAGTAGTTGGTCAACAGCCACTGGGTCAGCACGCCGTCTTTGACGATATCGCGACGCTCGGTGCGCACGCCTTCGCTGTCGAACGGCGTGGAGGCCAGCCCTTTCAGCAGGTGCGGATGCTCTTCAATGGTCAGCCACTCCGGCAAAATTTGTTTGCCCAGCGAATCGAGCAGGAAGGTGGATTTGCGGTATACCGAACCACCGGCAATCGCTCCGACCAGGTGGCCAAACAGCCCGGTCGCCACTTCGTTGGCGAAAATCACCGGCGCCTTCATGGTCGACAGCTTACGCGGCGCCAGGCGCGACAGGGTGCGGCGGGCGCACTCTTCCCCGACCCATTCCGGGGATTGCAGATCCTCGATTGCCCGGCCAATGGTGTAGGCGTAGTCGCGTTCCATATCGCCGTCATCTTCCGCAATGACGCAGCTGGAGAGCGAATGGCGAGTCGAGCAGTAGCTTTGCAGCATGCCATGGCTGTTGCCGAACACTTTGATGCCATAGTGGCTGTTAAAGCTGCCGCCTTCGGTGTTGGTGATGCGTTTATCGGCCTTCAGCGCCGCTTGCTCCGCGCGGGCGGCCAGTTCAATGGCGTCGTCCGGGGAGACCTCCGCCGGGTGGAACAGGTCCAGATCCGGAGCGTCAAAGGCCAGCAGCTCTTTATCGGCCACACCGGCAAACGGGTCCGGGGAGGTATAGCGTGCGATATCCAACGCCGCCTGCACGGTACGGGCGATGGCGTCCGGGCTGAGATCGGTGGAAGAGGCGCTGCCCTTGCGGTTCTGGTGGTAAACCGTGATGCCTAACGCCCCATCGCTATTGAATTCTACATTCTCCACTTCGCCATAGCGGGTGCTGACGCCGATGCCTGTCGTTTTGCTGACGGAGACTTCTGCGCCATCGGATTTACCTGCCGCCAGTTCCAGCGCCGTGGTCACGGCCTCTTCCAGCGTCTTACGTTGCTGGGCAACTTGAGAGATCACTTTCATTGCTAATGCCATAATGTAAGAAGGAGTTAACTGAAGTCTAACAGAGAACCGTTTTTCAGTGCGCGCCTTAACTGGTAACATTAGCCTCTTTTTTTAAGGAGCCTGAGATGACAAAGCAGCCCGAAGACTGGCTCGACGACGTTCCCGGTGATGATATCGAGGATGAAGACGATGAAATTATCTGGGTCAGTAAGAGTGAAATTAAGCGCGACGCTGAAGAACTGAAGCGTCTTGGCGCTGAACTCGTTGACCTGGGGAAAAACGCGCTGGATAAAATTCCGCTGGATACTGACCTGCGCGACGCCATCGAACTCGCCCAGCGAATCAAAAAAGAGGGTCGCCGCCGCCAGCTGCAGCTTATCGGTAAGATGCTGCGCAATCGCGATGTCGATCCGATTCGTCAGGCGCTGGATAAGCTAAAAAACCGCCACAACCAGCAGGTTGCGCTGTTCCACAAGCTGGAGCAGATTCGTGACCGACTGATTGACGACGGGGATGACGCCGTAGCTGAAGTGCTGAACCTGTGGCCAGATGCTGACCGTCAGCAGCTGCGTTCCCTGATCCGCAATGCGAAGAAAGAGAAAGAAGGCAACAAACCGCCGAAATCCGCGCGCCTGATCTTCCAGTATCTGCGCGAACTGGCGGAAAACGAAGGCTAATTCCCGCCGCTTTTGCCGCACAAGTCACCCGGATGGCGGCGCGCTGCGCCTTATCCGGGCTACTCCGCTTTGTCTGGGGGTGGCTAACGCCTTATCCGGCCTACGGAAGGCTGCCGAACCTGAGTCATCAAATAGTTGTTCAACTCCGCAGGCCCGCGCAAGCGCCGCGCCGCGCCGCCGGGCAGGCTGTATCCTACGCCGTTCCCGTCGTTGTGCCGGATGGCGACTACGCCTTATCCGGCCTACGGAAGGCTGCTGAACCTGAGTTATCAAACAGTTGTTCAACTCCGCAGGCCCGCGCCGCGCCGCCGGGCAGGCTGTATCCTACGCCGTTCCCGTCGTTGTGCCGGATGGCGGCTACGCCTTATCCGGCCTACGGAAGGCTGCTGAACCTGAGTTATCAAACAGTTGCTCAACTCCGTAGGCCCGCGCAAGCGCCGCGCCGCCGGGCAGGCTGTATCCGGCGCGTTCCCGTCGTTGTGCCGGATGGCGGCTACGCCTTATCCGGCCTACCTTCCCCAGCTACAACGCCAACATCGCGGCAGCAGGGGGTTCCCGCTGCATCTCCTGAGTCCCCCTAATCCGCACAACGATACTTTTGTTTATTGCCTCACCTTGGCTGAATCGTTAAAGCTAAAAGCAATGCAGATCACATATTGTGGTGATAATTAATCAAGTCTTAGCACAATAATACGACACTTATCGCATTTAACATCTTCAAAACGGCCATTTTCTCACCAGGTGAGGCGCTTCACATTTTAATCACCCCCATGCCGGTAGATTTCACACGTCAATGACACAATCGATTCAGCAAAAGGGAATAAAAATGAAAAAGACACTGGTTCTGACGGCTATCGCTCTGCTGGTTTCTGGCTCCGCCGCGGCAAAAACATGGGTGCTGACGAGTGCTGAAGAGGGCATGGATAAAGGAAACTGGCAGATCAGCAGCGATCAGCTGAAGGTGAAAGACCATACGTTCAGCATTGAGCAGAAAGTCCTGCACGGCGGCAAGCAGGAAGGCAGCAAAATCCTCACCATTCGCAGTAAAGACGGCCTGACTATCACCCTCAGCCCGACGCGGGGCATGAACTTGCTGCGAGTGGAAGGCTTCGGCAGTCGGATGGGCTGGGACTCGCCGGTCAAAGAGGTTGTTAACCCGGCGTTTATCAACCTGGAGAGCCGCAACGGACTCGGCTGGCTGGAAGGGTTCAACGAGATGATGGTCCGCTGCGGCTATGAGTGGACCGGCCATCCGGTCACCGCGGACGGGCAAATTTATACCTTGCACGGCAAGGCCGGCAACACGCCGGCCTCCCTGGTGGAGGTTGAGGTGGCCGACAGCGCGCCGTATGAAATTCGCGTCCGCGGGCTGGTGAAAGAGAGCACCTTCAAAAAAGCCGATCTGCAGACCATGACCGAGCTGCGCTATATCCCGGGCAGCAACAGCTTCAGCCTGCACGATGTCTTAACCAATCACGCCGACTATCCGCATGATTATCAGATCATCTACCACAGCAACTTCGGTACCCCGATCCTCGAAGAAGGCGCACGTTTCCTCGCCCCGATGTCAAGCATCAGCCCGTTCAATGATTACGCCAAGAGCGGGTTAAAAACCTGGCAAACCTATCAGGGACCGACCAAAGACTTTGACGAGATGGTATTTAATATTCAGCCGCTGGCCGATGAAAATCACCAGACGCTGGCCGCCGTGGTCAACAAGTCTGGCGATAAAGGCGCCTCCATTCAGTTCGACACCCGCCAGCTGCCGGCCCTGACGCTGTGGAAAAACACCGACACCGTCAAACAGGGTTACGTCACCGGTATCGAGCCGGGGACCAGCTACGCCTATCCGGTGACCATTGAACGCGAGCAAAAACGCGTGAAGCAGCTGCAGCCGGGCGCCAGCGCGCTGTTTGATCTGACCTACACCCTGCTGCACGACAGCGCCCAGGTGGCTGCCGTCGAGCAGAAGATCGCGCAGATTCAGGGCGACAATAAAGTGGCGGAGAACGAAACGCCGATCGCCAAAGAGTAAAAATACCCCCAGCCGGACGCCCGGAGCGGTACGCCGCGCCGGGCTACTCCCGCCCCATCACCTCGCGCCCGAGATCCCGGGCAAACTGCTGGTACTGTCGCTCATCGATCGGCTGCGGATAGCTCAGCACCAGCAGCTCATGATCCGCGATGCCCTGATGATAGGTGGGATGACGATGCGCCCAGGGGTTAGCGTGAAATCCCATCGACTGATAAAAGCGCAGCCGTTTATGGGCGATCTCGCTGGTGAGCGGATCGATTTCCAGAATAGTCAGCGGGGCACGCGTCAGGATCTGCGCCAGCAGCTGTTTACCATAGCCACGGGAGCGCAGCGTATCGTCGATCGCCAGATGTTCGACATAGCCGTAGCCGGCAAACTGCCAGCAGCCGCTGAGGCCGATAAATACGTCCTCATCGAACCACGCCTCCAGCGCGTAGTGCGGGTGGCTCAGCGCCTGAAGTTTAGCCTCGCTTTCGCGCTGCTCGTGCCACGGAAAGGCGCGTGCGTAGAGCGCGTCCAGCATAGCGAAATGGGGCGAGTCGGTAGTTAGTACGCTTTCGCAGGTCAGCATCACACCCTCCCTGTTGGTAAAAACAAAACTGCCCTCACGCGGAGGGCAGTGACCGGAGGCGCTCGGGCTTACTCTGCCGCGGCCGCTTTTTGCGCCAGCTTATCCAGCAGCTTTTGATGAATGCCGCCGAAGCCGCCGTTGCTCATCACCAGGATATGGTCGCCAGGATGGGCGGTTTTGACCACCATCTCCGCCAGGGTATCGACGTCGGCGCTCCAGTGGGCCGGCTGGACGCAGGCTTCCGCCACTTCCGCTACCTGCCATGGAATATGCTGCGGCTGCAGGAGGAACACTTCATCGGCGCGGCCAAGGGACGGCGCCAGATCGTCCTTGCAGACGCCCATTTTCATGGTATTAGAGCGCGGCTCCAGCACGGCGAGAATGCGCGCGGTGCCGCCCACTTTGCCGCGCAGCGCCTGCAGCGTGGCGAGGATCGCCGTCGGATGATGAGCGAAATCGTCATACACGGTGACGCCGTTGGCTTCGCCGCGCAGCTCCAGACGACGGCGGGCGTTGATAAAGCTGCCCAGCGCGTTCGCGGCATCCGCCGGCAGTACCCCGACGTGACGCGCCGCGGCAATGGCCATCAGGCCGTTATGCATATTATGTTCGCCGACCAGCGCCCACTTCACCTCGCCGACCTTTTCGCCGTCAAACAGCACTTCCCACTGCGAGGCGTCGGCGTTCAGCTTCTTCGCCTGCCAGTGGCCCTGCTCGCCCACCAGCTCCTGCTCGCTCCAGCAGCCCATCGCCATCACCTGCTTCAGGTTGATGTCGTTCTCCGGCAGGATAATTTTGCCTTTGCCCGGCACGATGCGCACCAGATGGTGGAACTGCTTCTGAATCGCCTTCAGGTCGTCAAAGATATCCGCGTGGTCGAACTCAAGGTTGTTAAGGATCAGCGTCCGCGGGCAGTAGTGAACAAATTTGGAGCGCTTGTCGAAGAAGGCGCAGTCGTATTCATCCGCTTCAATGACGAAGAACGGGCTGTCGCCCAGGCGCGCAGAGACGTCGAAATTGCCCGGAACGCCGCCAATAACGAAGCCCGGCTGGTAACCGCAGGCTTCAAGGATCCAGGTCGCCATGCCGGCGGTGGTGGTTTTGCCGTGGGTCCCGGCGACGGCCAGCACCCAGCGATCGCGCAGCACGAAGTCGTGCAGCCACTGCGGGCCGGACATATAGGGAATATTGTTTTCCAGCACCGCTTCAACGCACGGGTTGCCGCGAGTCATGGCGTTACCGATGATCACCAGGTCCGGCCGGGGCTCCAGCTGGCTGGGGTCATAGCCCTGAATTAAATCAATCCCCTGGTTTTCCAGCAGGGTGCTCATCGGCGGATAGACGTTAGCATCCGACCCCGTTACCTCATGACCGAGGGAGCGCGCCAGCATGGCCAGGCCCCCCATAAACGTGCCACAGATTCCTAAAATATGAATGCGCATTCGTCATTTCCTTCTCTTATCCGGGGCACATTTTACCCATATCCCGGGCCCTGGCGAAATGCATTTCAGGCGAATCTGTATTTTGCTGGCGCGATTCACCAGTGCGCACTTTTTTGATTCTTTGTTAAGATTGTTGCGTTCGTTTTACTCAACATAAAAATGCAGGGAACGAGTTATGAAAACGTTAGGTGAGTTTATTGTTGAAAAGCAGCACGAGTTCTCCCACGCCACCGGTGAGCTGACTGCTTTGTTGTCAGCAATAAAGCTGGGCGCCAAGATCATCCACCGCGATATCAACAAGGCCGGTCTGGTCGATATCCTGGGTGCCAGCGGTGCTGAAAACGTTCAGGGCGAGGTTCAGCAAAAACTCGATCTGTTCGCTAATGAAAAATTAAAAGCCGCACTGCGAGCACGCGATATTGTTGCCGGGATCGCCTCTGAAGAAGAAGATGAGATTGTCGTCTTCGAAGGGTGTGAACACGCCAAATACGTGGTGCTGATGGACCCTCTGGATGGCTCCTCTAACATCGACGTTAACGTCTCTGTCGGTACGATCTTCTCTATCTATCGCCGTGTGACGCCTGTTGGCACGCCGGTGACAGAAGAAGATTTCCTGCAGCCGGGAAACAAGCAGGTGGCAGCGGGCTATGTGGTCTATGGCTCTTCGACAATGCTGGTGTATACCACCGGCTGCGGCGTCCACGCCTTCACCTATGACCCGTCCCTCGGCGTCTTCTGTCTGTGCCAGGAGCGCATGCGCTTCCCGGAGAAGGGCAATACCTACTCCATTAACGAAGGCAACTACATCAAATTCCCGCAGGGCGTGAAGAAGTACATTAAGTACTGCCAGGAAGAAGACAAAGCGACTCAGCGTCCTTATACCTCACGCTATATCGGCTCTCTGGTGGCGGACTTCCACCGCAACCTGCTGAAAGGCGGCATCTACCTCTATCCAAGCACCGCCAGCCACCCGGATGGTAAGCTGCGCCTGCTGTATGAATGCAACCCGATGGCCTTCCTTGCCGAACAGGCGGGCGGTAAGGCCAGCGATGGTAAAGAGCGTATTCTGGATATTGTTCCGGAAAGCCTGCACCAGCGCCGCTCCTTCTTCGTCGGCAACAACCACATGGTGGAAGACGTCGAGAACTTTATTAAGTCGTTCCCGGACGCCTAAACGCCCTGCCCGCTCCTCCCGCGCCTGCGGGAGGAGCCTCTCGCTTAGCGACTCCCCGCCCCGCTCACCCGCGTCACCGCCGCATTCTGCCGGTTTTCCCACAGCACGGTCAGCCCACGCTGCAGCGCGATAAAGATAAACAGCAAAATGCCGATGGCGATTTTCGTCCACCATGAGCTGAGGGTGCCGTCGAAGTTGATGTAGGTCTGAATCAGCCCCTGGATCGCCACCCCGAACAGGGTTCCCAGCACGGTGCCAACGCCGCCGCTGAGCAGCGTGCCGCCGATCACCACCGAGGCAATGGCGTCCAGCTCCACGCCGACGCCCGCCAGCGCATAGCCCGCCTGGGTATAAATGGAAAAGACGATCCCGGCCAGCGTCGCCAGCCCGGTGGAGAGCATATAGATACGGATTGTGGCGCTGCGGGTGGAAATCCCCATCAGATTCGCCGACGTCGCGTTGCCGCCGATGGCATACACCTGATTGCCGAAGCGGGTGCGGTGGGCGACAAAAATACCGGCCACCACCACCAGCAGCATCAGCAGCCCCATGGCGCTGAGGCGTCCGCCGCCGGGAATGGTCCATGCCAGCCCGGACAGGGTGTCATACACCGGGTGGTTAATCGGAATCGACTCCTCTGACACCAGATAGCTCACGCCGCGCAGGAAGAACATGCCGGCGAGGGTGATGATAAAGGCCGGGATCTTCAGGGCGTCAATCAGCAGCCCCATAAACGCGCCGAAGGCGCAGCCCATCACCAGCACCAGCGGAAACGCCACCAGCGGTGATATTCCCCAAAAGCCAATCGCTTTGGCGAGAAAGACGCCGGTAAAGGCGATCACCGACCCGACAGACAGATCGATCCCGCCGGAGAGGATCACGAAGGTCATGCCCACGGCGATGATCCCGAGGAAGGCGTTATCCGTCAGGATATTGCAGATCACCCGCGTCGAGGCAAAGCCGGGGAATTGCGTCAGGCAGTAGAGATAGCCCAGCACAAACACCGCGAGGGTGATCATCAACGGTAAATTACGTTTTATCATGGCCGCGTACCCCTTTCAGTAAACCGATAAAGCGCGGCGACTGGACAATCAGTACGCACAGCACCACCACCGCTTTCACCACCTGGTTGAGCTCCGGCGGGAAGCCGGAGAGCAAAATCCCGGTGTTCATGCCCTGGATAATCAGCGCCCCCACCACCGACAGCAGCAGGTTGAATCGCCCGCCCATCAGCGAAGCGCCGCCGATGACCACCGCCAGAATGGCGTCCAGCTCCAGCCATAGCCCGGCGTTATTGGCATCCGCGCCGCGAATGTCCGCCGCCACGATGATCCCGGCGATCGCCGCGCAGACGCCGCTCAGGACATAGGCCAGCATCACCACGATGCGGGTATTAACGCCGGCGTTTTTCGCCGCGCGGATATTGATCCCCACCGCTTCGATAAACATGCCCAGCGCCGTTTTACGGGTAAACAGCCAGAACAGCAGCAGCGTAGCAGCGGCGACGATCACTGGCGTCGGAAACAGCAGAAACGATCCGCTGCCAAGCCACGCCAGCGCAGGGGAATCAAAGGTGACGATCTGCCCGGCGGTGATCAACTGCGCTACCCCGCGTCCGGCCACCATCAGGATCAACGTCGCCACAAAGGGCTGGATCTTAAGGACCGCCACGAGGATGCCGTTCCACAGCCCGGCCAGCGCGCCCGCCGCCAGCGAGGCCAGCAGCACCACCGCCAGGCTGTGTCCGGCGACGGTCATCGAGGCGGCCGTCGCGCCGGCAATCGCCATCACCGCCCCCACCGACAGGTCGATGCCGCCGGTGGCGATCACCAGCGTCATGCCGATGGCCAGCAGCGCCACCGGAGCGGCGCGGTTGAGAATATCGATTGGGCTGCCAAACAGGCGGCCATCCTGGAGCACCACCTGATAAAAATGGGGCGCCACCAGGCTGTCGACCAGCAGAACCAGCAGCAGAGCAATGATCTGCGGGGTGCCCTTCGGCCAGGTGAAGCGTCGCTTCTCCGGGCCGGTTTGCGAAAGAGATCGAGGCATCATGAGTTACTCCTTATGCCGCAATAGCGTTCATGATCGCCGGTACAGAGAGCTCGGCGAGCGGGATCTCGGCCACCTGCCGGCGATCGCGCATGATAATGACCCGATCGGCGTAACCCACTAGCTCCTCCAGTTCAGAGGAGATGACCAGCAGCGCCAGACCATCGGCGCAGAGGGTTTCAATCAGGCGAATAATTTCCGCGTGGGCGCCGACGTCAATGCCGCGGGTCGGTTCATCGAGGATCAGGAACTGCGGTTTGGTCAGCAGCCAGCGGGAAAGTAATACCTTCTGCTGGTTGCCGCCGGAGAGAAACTCGATCGGCTGCTCCGCGCTGGGGGTACGGATCCCCAGCTGGCGAATAAAGCGCTCGGCGATCTCGTTCTGTTCACGCCGGGGTATCGGCCGCAGCCAGCCGCGCTGCGCCTGCAGGGCAAGGACGATATTTTCCCGCACCGAAGCGGCGGCGATAATGCCGTCGGTTTTGCGATCCTCCGGACAGAAGCCGATCCCGAGGCAGGAGGCCTGATGCGGAGAGCGCAGGGTTTGCGGTTTGCCTTTGATCCATGCCTTCCCGCTGTCCGCTGTTTTAATGCCGAAGATCACCTCGGCGGTTTCAGTGCGTCCGGAACCCAACAGGCCGGCGAGGCCGACAATTTCGCCCGGACGGACCTGCAGGTCGAACGGGGCGATGGTGCCTTTCTTGCCGTAGCCTTCGAACGCCGCCACCGGCTTATCGCTCAGCAGGGTTCGGCCCGCCCGCTGCAGGGCGTTGTGGTCCAGTTCGCGGCCCAGCATCATTTTCACCAGCTCAATCTGCGGCAGCTCGCGGGTTTCGCGGCAGCCGACGAAGCTGCCGTTGCGCAGCACGGTAATGCGGTCGCTGACCGCATAGACCTGGTCGAGAAAATGGGTGACGAAGATCAGGCTGACGCCGTTATCCCTGAGCTGGCGCATCAGGGTAAACAGCATCTCCACCTCCTGAGTATCGAGGCTGGCGGTGGGCTCGTCGAGGATCAATACCTTGGCCGACAGGTCGATAGCCCGACAGATAGCGACGATCTGCTGCATCGCTACTGAAAAGCGGTTCAGCGGCTCGCGCACATCGAGGGAAAAGCCATAGGAGGCCATCAGCGCCGTCGCCCTGGCCTCCATCTCTTTACGCCGCAGCAGGCCAAACCGCCGCGGCTCACGGCCGATAAACAGGTTGTCCGCCACCGACATATTCGGCAGCAGGTTCACTTCCTGATAAACGGTGCCGATCCCCAGCTGCTGGGCATGGGCGGTATTTTTCGGGGAAATGGCCTGGCCTTCCAGCCAGATGGTGCCGCGATCGGCATGGTAAACGCCGGTAAGCGCTTTGATCAGCGTCGATTTTCCGGCGCCGTTTTCGCCCAACAGGGCCATGATTTCGCCGCGCCGCAGGCTAAAGTTGACGTTATCCAGCGCCTTAACGCCGGGGAAGAATTTACTGAGTCCTTCGGTGCGAAGGATCTCCTGGTGTGCCTCGGCGCTCATAATCGATATCACCTTCAAATGATGTCAGGTTGCCCCGGTTCGCGCTCTGCTTGCCGGGGTTACTGGAACGCTGCCTGTTACCCTCTCCGCTTGCGGAGAGGGCCGGTATGAGGGGCTAGCCACTCAGTAGCCCATATTTTTCTTCTTCTCTAACTCTTCTTTCGCCGTATCCGGCAGATACAGCGTCGATTTAGTAATGGTCAGCTTCTCCGGCAGGGTGCCGTCTTTTTTGTATTTCTCCAGCGCATCAAACGCCGGGCCGGCCATATTCGGCGTCAGCTCGACGCTGGCGTTGGCTTCGCCGGCGATCATCGCTTTATAGATATCCGGCACGCCGTCGATGGAGCCGGTCAGAATATCTTTGCCCGGCTTCAGACCGGCTTCTTTAATGGCCTGGATGGCGCCGATGGCCATATCGTCGTTATGAGCGAATACCATGCAGATGTTTTTGCCGTTATTCTCCGCCTTGATAAAGCTCTCCATGACCTCTTTCCCTTTGCTGCGGGTGAAGTCGCCGGACTGAGAGCGGATAATTTTGATATTCGACGCTTTGGCGATAGCGTCGGCGAAGCCTTTCTTACGGTCGATGGCCACGCTGGCCCCGACGGTGCCCTGCAGTTCAACGACGTTACACGGCTTACCGTCGACGGTTTTCACCAGCCAGTCGCCAATCAGCTGGCCTTCCAGCACGTTGTTGGCGGTCACGGTGGTCATGTAGAGATCTTTATCTTTCACATCAATGGAACGGTCGAGGAGGAAGACCGGTATCTTGGCCTCTTTCGCCTCTTTCAGCACCGGCTCCCAGCCGGTGGCCACCACCGGCGCAATGAAGATCGCGTCAACCCCCTGGGCGATAAAGGAGCGCACCGCTTTGATCTGGTTTTCCTGTTTTTGCTGACCATCAGCGATCTTCAGCGTAATACCGCGCTTGGCGGCTTCCTCTTTCGCGACGCTGGTTTCCGCCGCACGCCAGCCGGATTCAGAACCGACCTGCGAAAAACCTACGGTTAGCGGGGCAGCTATCGCCATAGACGACATAGCTGCGGAAACTGCTGTGACAAGAAGTAAGCGCTTCCACATAAGGGTATCCTCGTAGGGTTATTGTTGGTTAAAGTCTCACCTGCGGACAAACTATAGACAATCGGTGATGTAACTGAATGCGTTACATCACACTTCAAAAAAGTAAATGAGATGTTAATGACAGCCCAATAGCCCAGCGGAGAGCGGATAAGGCTTAGCGGGGAGCGCGGCAGCGGCGGTTTGTGACGTTTTTTTAAGCAGTTTGATAAATCAATCACATGCAATGAAAACGGTTACATAAATTTATTCATGATGTGGCTATGTTTATGGATTTTCATGTCATTATGGCGTGCAAAATTCAGAGCACTCCGCGGCGAGATCGGAAAAAAGAAGCGAAGACATTCGATGTGAGTTGGCTATAATACCGAGCACTTGTTTGCCATACATTTTAAAGGAAACAGACATGAGCTTACTCAACGTACCTGCGGGCAAAGATCTGCCGGAAGACATCTACGTCGTGATCGAGATCCCGGCGAACGCAGATCCTATCAAATACGAAGTCGACAAAGAGAGCGGTGCACTGTTCGTTGACCGTTTCATGTCCACAGCGATGTTCTATCCGTGCAACTACGGCTACATCAACCACACCCTCTCCCTGGACGGCGACCCGGTTGACGTGCTGGTCCCGACCCCGTACCCGCTGCAGCCGGGCTCCGTGATCCGCTGCCGTCCGGTTGGCGTTCTGAAGATGACCGACGAATCCGGTGAAGACGCGAAACTGGTTGCCGTACCGCACACCAAGCTGAGCAAAGAATACGATCACATCAATGATGTGAACGACCTGCCGGAACTGCTGAAAGCCCAGATCACTCACTTCTTTGAGCACTACAAAGATCTGGAAAAAGGCAAATGGGTTAAAGTCGACGGTTGGGACAACGCGGAAGCGGCGAAAGCCGAAATCGTTGCCTCTTTCGAGCGCGCTAAGCAGAAGTAATTCTGTCTCAGGCAGGGTCATCCCCTGCCTGATTGCGGCACGGATTGCCGCGATAACACCATGGAGGGTGTCCCGTGAAAAGCGTTCGCTATTTCACTCTTAACTTTTCTGGCTTCACGACCGCCGCCTCTGAAAAACAGGGGTATCTGCGCCTTATCGCCGGCGAGCATGTCTTTTATACCGATAAACGCTATTTTAACGACCCCTCGCTTTTTGACCGTCTGAAGATCAATCAGCCCCTGCATCTTGGCGCCCGCCGCCTGGACAACGGCAGTTACTGGATCCACTGGCTCAGCGATGGCGAAACGCTCCTTGAGCCCAGTCAACACGTAAAGCGCTGGGCCCGGCCACTGCTGTTTATCAGCCTGCTGACGCTCATCGTCACCCTTATCCCGCTCCTGGTGAGCGCCTCGGAATGGGGTAGGTTCGGCTGCGGCATTATCGCGATACTGGCCTTCATCGCGCTGTTAACCGGGCTCTACGAGCGACTGTTCCACCCGGCGCTAAAACGGCACCCCGCCATGCGCGATCTGCTGGCGAAGATGGCGCTGGCCCGCCGACGCGACGTCTCCTTTTGCCAGCCGCTACCCGCCACGACGCAAGCCCTCCGCCAGTCGGCAATGCCTTTTACGCAAGCCCTGCCGGAACTCTATGCCGCTCAGGCAGACATCATCATCGACGCCCACTTTAAGAAGTGGTATGCAGGCAATCCAACCCGCGAATATCACGGCCTCGGGATACAATGCGGTTCCCTGCCGCTGGCCTTCTGGTGGCAGGCAG
Organism: Klebsiella sp. 2-CIP_Kleb.; assembly: GCF_050378715.1. Lineage (NCBI taxonomy): Bacteria > Pseudomonadati > Pseudomonadota > Gammaproteobacteria > Enterobacterales > Enterobacteriaceae > Klebsiella > Klebsiella sp. 2-CIP_Kleb. The sequence goes on along the minus strand of NZ_JBNRLG010000006.1, from coordinate 230,777 downwards.
GCTGCGCTAATTTCGCGCTGCATCCGGTGTTTTACCGTTGTCAGCCGCCGTTTCTTGCCACCGGCGATCGCATCCTCGCCGTATACGAGCGCGACAGCCGGGCGATCCATGCGCTATACAATGCCAGCGACGGCGCGGCTTATATAAAAAACCATCCGCTCTATCCTGGACGCCGACAGCTGTCGCTGCTCTATTACCTGTTTTACGGCCTCGCGCTGGTGATGTATCTGTTATTTCTCGGAGTAGAACTCGTCAGCGCCCTTCAGTCAGGCCGGCGCGTCTGGTGGCAGGTTCAGGATTCGCTGGACATGCTGTCCTTATTGTTACTCTGTTTTGGTGGGGTACTGGCGGTGCTGGAGCTGATAGGCCCAACGGCCTGGTTATTGTCACACCGGGTGGCTGACTGGCTGAAGCTGCGATCGGCGATGCGGCGTTACCTGCGGTGGGCTGCCCCTCCTACCACGCTCGAGGAGGTCATGTAATGTTTAGCACCCCAACACGACGATTATTATTCCTCGCGCTGACGACGCTGGCTTCCACAGCGTGGCTGGCGAAGGATTATCTTCCGCTCTGGTAAGAGGTAGGCGCAGAAAAAAACAACGCCACCCGAAGGTGGCGCTGTCATGGTTAATACTGGTCGCGATCCAACCAGTTGCCGTTCGCTATCAACGTACAACCCTCAACGGAACGTTGATAGACATACATCCATGCGCTGCCGTAAGGCGTCTGAATCAGGTGGCGCGCATACTCGCCCCCCTTGGTGCGCAGCGCATCCAGTTCGGCCAGCGTCGATGCATCAATACGATAAACTTCACCATGTACTGTGCCTTCGCCGGGCACCGCGCCTGGATAGTGGCCCAGGCTGTACAGCTGATAATCGTCGACACTATGAGCGCCCAGCCACTGGGCGTTGGTCATCCAGTGGCTGTTGCCTTGTTTGCGTCGTAAACTGCCGTAAACAAATATTCGCATTGCTAAAACTCAAACTGATAGAGCAAATCGAGCGCCTGGTCGATGCCAGACACCGCTTCCACATATAGCTTAGGCATCAGGCGATAACGTAAAGTCAGCGTCGCCAGGGAATCGAAGATACCGACCCCGTATTTTACCTGCAGACCCGGCAGTACATAGCCGCTGACCACCACCTGGGAAGAGTCGCCTACCCCTTCGGTGTCCAACGCCAAATTGCTTACGCCAAACGTCTCGCCGATTTTACCCACAACCTGACCACTTTGTGCAACCCCCATACCAATAAGCATTGAGGTCATCGCGGCGCTATCGCTCTGTCCGCTGCTCAAACCCTGGCCGCGCAGCAGATAAGACAGCGCTTCCTGCTGGGACATAACCGGGTCAGAGAAGATCTCCGCTTTCGGCTGATCGGCGGATCCGGTGACGCGAACGCCGGCGATCACGTCGTCTTCGGTGGCATCCGGGTTACGAATTGCTTCGATATTCAGTAATGGCTGATCCGGCGGACCGGAGAACAGCAGTTCCCCTTTGCGCACAATCAAATCCTGGCCATAGGCGTGGAAGCGGCCGTCCGGAATATTGATCTGCCCGTTGAGTCCCAGCCCCTGCTTGTCCTGCGCCACTTTCAGATCGCCGGTCAGACGCGCTTTCAGACCGAAGGCTTCCAGACGAACGTTGTTGCCGACGTGGATCGTCAGGTTGCTGTTGATCGGGATCCCGGCGCTCTGCTGATTAATCGGCTTGAGGTTTTTGTCGAGCATCACTTCATCAGAAGACACGCCAACCGCGCTCTCCGGCACTTCGTTGACCACGATCCGCGCCCAGGGCACATCCACCTTGCCATCGAGGTTGAACAGGCTTGGCGTGGCGGTAAACACCACGTCCGGCGATACATCGAGACGGACCATCGGCGGCACCGTGATCCGCACCCGGCTGCCTTTCGCCGCAATTTGCGCCCGCCAGTTATCGATCTGCGTCCAGTCGGCGTTGCCGCTGAGGGCGATTTGCCCCTGACGGGTGTTCACCGTCCCCTGCAGGGTCGAGCGCGTGCCGTTGAAGTTCATCGCCAGCTGGCTCGGTTGCATATCAAACGGCATAAAGTTGCCGTCGATATCCACCCCGCTTAACTGCATCTGGCCGAACAGCTGCGGACTCTTCACGTTGCCGCCCAGGCGCAGACGGGCGTTGAGCCTTCCCTCCGCCTTTTCACCGCGGGCGAAAATCGGGTTGATCATCGCCAGCGAGAAGTTGCTGATATTGACGTTGCCGCCGAGGTTACGCCGCCCCTGCGGGTCGGTGACCTGCACCTGCCCATCCAGCTGGCCATTGTTGGTCAGGCGGATAAGCCAGCCCAGCTCCGCGCGATTGTTATGCAGGTCGGCGCTGAGGTTCAGCGTATCGAATGCCACCGGCAGCGGGGCGTCATTGACCACCTGGGTCACTTTGACGTTGCGCCCGCTGAGGGTCACTTTACCCTGCGGCAGCCCCTCTTTGGTGGTGTCCCAGCTGACATCGGCATTACCGGTAAAGACGCCGCTGGCCTGGGTCGCCTCCGGCATAAACGGCTTGAGCATCGCCAGGTCGAAGCGGTTGAGATTCACCCGCGCCCGCCCGCTGGCGCCTGCGTCAATGGTCTCAGGCACGCAGAGCTCGGCGTTCGGGTTGGTCCAGCAGTGTGGTCCGATGCTGATTTTCTGCTCCTGGTTGCGATAGTCCAGCGCGATACTGCGCGTCAGCGCCACCGGCCCCACCGGCGTCTGGAAGCGGGTATCGCTTAGCGCGCCTCTCCAGCGCTCGGCCTGACGATCGAAGCTGCCCGCCAGCGCCAGCTGGCCGGAAACCGGATCGCCTTGCACCCGCAGCCGCAGCTCATGCTGCTTCTCAGTGCCTTTGGCATTGAGCTGCACCAGGCTGATATTCACCCCCGGCTGGCTGATGCGATCCACCCGTACGTCCAGGTTGCCGCCGATCTGATCGGTGGATTTCACATCCCCTTTGACGTTGACCTGGGCGATGGTCAGCTCCTGCCAGCGCAGCGCCCGGGCGGTGATGTCCGCCAGCAGCTGCGGCGCATCGACAGTGCCGCGCACTTTCACCAGCCCCTTCGCCGTCCCGCCGAGCCCCGGCAGCGCATTATCCAGGTGCGGCGCATCGATGGTGGCGTCGAGATTCAGATCCTTCACCCCCAGCTCACCTTTGATATCGGCGCTGTTCGGGCCTAACGCCAGATGCAGCCCCGGGATTTTCCACTGCAGATAGCTGTTGCCCTGCAGCGAGCCCGAAACATCCACCTTGTTCTGTTTCACGTTGCCGGTAATTTTCAGCTCCGGCACCGACATCTGCCAGCTGCCGCCGTACAGGCTGCCCTGGGTCTTGATCCTGCCATTGAGCTTCGATGGCCAGTCCGGCACCTCTTTGGCGGTGTTGATGCCGTCGAGGGTCAGCTCGCCGCGCCAGCTGATCGCCTGCTGCCAGTCGAGGAGCGCCTTCAGCTCGGTTTTCCCTTCCAGGGCATTGACCGTCAGCTTGTCGAGATTGATCTGCCGCTCATTGCCTTTGGCGTTGAGGGCGATTTTCGCCGGCGGCAGCGACTGGCCTTTCACCGCGGTGGAGAAGGCCAGCGCGTAGTCGGTCATTTTGCCGCTGAACTTCAGCTGGACGTCGTCGGCCTGGAACTGCTTCTCGCCGCTGAACGGCCAGGCGAGCTGCTTGCTCTTCAGCTCCATATTGAGCGGCAGCCCGGACTCCGCCAGCTGCGCGTCCGCCCGCAGCGTGGCCGCGACCGGCCCGCTTAAATCCACTCCGACCTTAAGCGTTTTACGTATCTCGCCGCCCACCTTCAGCTGCACCTTCTCCCCTTTCATCGGGTCGACGTTCAGCGTTCCGGCGAGGGTGATGTCTACCGGCCAGTTATCCTGTAGCTGGGCGCTGCCCGAAGCGCTGACCTTGCCCTGATCGGAGTCGATGTCGAGGGCGTCGAGCTTCATCTGCCCGTCGATACTGCTGACTTTCAGCAGCAGGTTGTACACCGTGATATCGGTATCGCCGGTCAGGCGCAGCTGCTCGCCGCGGAACGCCTGAATGTTGAGGTTCAGCGGCAGGTGCACATCGGTCATTGCCGGCAGTACCGGCTGCGAGAAGAGGTCGGTCATCGTCTCGCCGAGCGGTTTTTCCTGCGGCTGCGGGTTGTCGATTTTCGGCTCAACCACCTGCTCCTGCGCCACTTTCGCCACCTTCGGCAGGGCGATCAGCAGCCCCTGCAGCGAGGTCGGCGTCAGGGTCAGGTTTTTCTCCTGCCAGTTCAGGCCGGTGGAAAAATCGCGCACGGAGACCGCGGTATCGTCGATTTTGACGTTGACGTTATGCAGCGCGACGCGGCTGAGGGCGATCGGATAAGGGGTGGAGAGATTCAGCGGCCCGCTGTCCTCTTCCTCGACCGGCGCAGAGGGCGGCATCTTCTTCGTATCGACGGCGACGTAAATATCGCGCAGCGAGATGTCGTTTACGCACAGACTGCTGTCCCACAGACAGCGCAGCCTGACGCTGAGATGAAACTGGCCGGCGGTCACCGCCACGCCGGGCTGCTCATAGCGGACATTATCGAGGGTTAAATCACGCCAGCCGCCGGTCACTTTGCCGATTTCCAGCCCCGGCACCCAGCGATCCGCCGCTTTGAACACCAGATGCAAGCCGGTGGTGGTGCCCACCAGGAACCCGACGGTGCCCAGCAGGAGAACCAACACGATTAATACGCCGAGGCTTATCTTCTTCCATAAACTCATAATTCAGGCCCCAGACCGATGTAAAACTGTAAACCATGCTCTTCTTTGTCGCCGATTGGCCGGGCGATATCCAGCTTGATCGGCCCCACCGGCGACTGCCAGCGCACGCCTACCCCGGCGCCGGTTTTGAAATCACTCTCGCGAATATCGCTGACCGCTTCGCCGCTATCGACAAACACGGCGCCCCACCACTTGCCACTGACGTTGTACTGATATTCCAGCGAGCCGGTGGCCAGCTTCGAGGCCCCGATCAGCTTGCCGTCATCGTCCTTCGGCGAGATGGATTTGTATTTATAGCCGCGAATACTGCGATCGCCCCCGGCGAAAAAACGCAGGTCCGGCGGCACCTTGTCAAAGTTGTCCGCTTCGATCCAGCCCAGGTTGCCACGCACCACAAAGCGGTGGCGGTCATAGAGGGTACGGATCCAGACGTCCTGAGCCTGCATCACGATAAAGTTGATGTCCGAGCCCCACATGGTGTTGGAGTAGTCCACCGAGTAGCGCTGCGAATCGCCCCAGGTAGGCATCAGGCCGCCGCGGGAGCGAGTGCGGTTCACCGAGACCCCGGGGTAAATCAGCATGGTGGTGTTGGTGACGTTCGCCTGGGTAAAGTGGTCCAGGCTCCAGCGCAGGTTAATCGCCCGCTGCCAGCCGCTCGACATCTCCCAGAAACGCGACACCCCCAGGGTGGTGGAGTCGGCCTGGGTGTCATTGAGATCGGTACGCTTAAAGCCGCCCTGCATCAGATAGTACTGCTCGAGCGGGCTCTTGAGCAGCGGGACTTTATAGGTGAAGTCAAACTGCTGCTCCGGGGCGGAGAGGCTGACGCTGGAGGTCAGGCTGTGGCCATAGGAGTTCATCCACGGTTTTTTCCACGTGGCTTTCACCCGCGGACCGACGTCTGTGGAGTACCCTACCCCGGTTTCCACGGTGTTCTCTTTGCGTGGCGAGACAACGCCCTGCAGAGGCAGCACCTTGGTTTTCCGTGACTTAGCAAAATCAGGCGCCACCACCACCGAACTGAACCACCCGGTCGCCGCCAGGCGGCGGTTTAGCTCGGCCAGGTCCTGCGAGGTGTAGTAGTCGCCCTCTTTAAACGGCACGAGGTTTTGCAGGTATTCATCGCGAATTTGCGATCCGGAGAAGGTGACGTGGCCAAAGCGATAGCGTTCGCCGCTGTCGTAATCGATATCCCAGAACGCCTGATGGCGGTCGAGGGAGACCCCCAGCTGGCTTTTATTGAACTCGCTGTCAAAGTAGCCTTTGCGCAGGGCGACGCGGGTCAACGAGCTCTTGAAACCGTCGTAATCGCCGTGGTTGAGCACCGTCCCAATGGCCGGGCGGGTTTTCAACAGCGCCAGGTAATCGCTGTCGGTGCGGGCGCCGCCGCGCAGAATCACCTCGGTTCCGCCAATGCGCACCGGCTCACCCGGGGTCACTTTGGCGATCAGCACCTGACGGCCCCTTTTCGGCGGCGGACGCAGATCAAATTCAATCGTCGGCTCGTAATACCCCAGCGCTTTCAGACCTTCGCGAATGGCGTCATCGACGCGCGCGCGAAAGCGACGATCCGGCGTGACCTCATCACTCTGGATGGTGGAAAGCTGGGCGCGAACGTTTTTCTCCAGCTCTCCGGATAATCCCTCAACCTGCAAACGCACATTCGCTGCGCTGGCGACCCCGCTGACCAGCAAAAGGCTGGTGACACATAACTGGCGGATTTTTAGCACATTTTCTCCTGAATATCCCTGTTTCCCCCTACAGGAAACACTGGCGCCGCTCCACGGCTTAACAAAACCCTAACAACTTAGGGTTGAAAAAGTGGCAATAACCCAAATAATTCTTATGTATTAATCTAGACGTATTACGCGTATTTATTTTGTTAAAAGACACGCTTCGTTACAACCTTAACGACGATTTCTGTATTGAGAGGCCCACCGTGAGTCTATTTGATAAAACGCATCTTGTCGCCCAGGCGGATGCGCTGCCTGGACGCAATACCCCGATGCCAGTGGCGACGCTCCACGCAGTTAACGGCCACTCGATGACCAACGTCCCGGCGGGGATGGAAGTGGCACTGTTCGCCATGGGCTGCTTCTGGGGAGTTGAACGTCTGTTCTGGCAATTGCCGGGGGTTTACAGCACTGCCGCCGGCTACACTGGCGGCTATACGCCCAATCCGACCTATCGCGAAGTGTGCAGCGGCCAGACCGGTCACGCGGAAGCGGTGCGCGTGGTCTACGATCCGCAGGTCATCAGCTATGAGCAGTTATTGCAGGTGTTCTGGGAAAATCACGACCCCGCGCAGGGCATGCGACAGGGTAACGACCTCGGCACCCAGTACCGTTCGGCGATCTATCCGTTGACGCCGGAACAGACGGAAGCGGCAAAGGCCAGCCTCGCGCGCTTCCAGGCGGCGATGAACGACGCGCACGATACCCGTCACATCACCACCGAGATCGCCACCGCCAAACCGTTCTACTATGCCGAGGACGATCACCAGCAGTATCTGTATAAGAACCCGCATGGCTATTGCGGCATTGGCGGCATTGGCGTCTGCCTGCCGCCTCAGGCGTAATTCTGATTTCCGCCTCAACAGCGAGGCGGTTAATGAACGCTCTGGCGGCTTTACATTCCCTTACGCTATACTACCCAGTGTGACAGCCGGTCCAGCGCCTTCGGACCGGTTTTTTATGTATTCCACATTTAAGTTATCAACTTCCCTTCCGAGGATCTGACCTCAACGGTCAGAAAAGATATGTTAAACAGTATTTTAGTAATACTCTGTCTGATAGCCGTCAGTGCGTTTTTTTCGATATCGGAAATCTCACTGGCCGCCTCACGTAAAATCAAACTGAAACTGCTGGCCGATGAAGGCAACGTCAACGCACAGCGGGTGCTGAAGATGCAGGAGAACCCGGGCACCTTCTTTACCGTCGTGCAGATTGGCCTCAACGCCGTCGCCATTCTTGGCGGTATTGTGGGCGACGCGGCTTTCTCACCGGCGTTTCATAGCCTGCTCAGCGGGTATTTGTCACCGGAGCTCTCCGAGCAACTGAGCTTCATCATCTCTTTTACCCTGGTCACCAGCTTGTTCATCCTGTTTGCTGACCTGACTCCGAAACGCATCGGTATGATTGCGCCCGAAACTGTGGCCCTGCGCATCATCAACCCGATGCGCTTCTGCCTGTTAGTCTTCCGCCCGCTGGTGTGGTTGTTTAACGGCATGGCCAACATGATCTTCCGCATCTTTAAACTGCCGATGGTGCGGAAAGACGATATCACCTCCGACGATATCTATGCCGTGGTCGAAGCCGGCGCGCTGGCCGGGGTGCTGCGCAAGCAGGAGCATGAGCTGATTGAGAACGTCTTTGAGCTGGAGTCCCGCACCGTTCCTTCCTCCATGACCCCGCGTGAAAGCGTCATTTGGTTTGATTTGCATGAAGACGAGCAGAGCCTGAAGAATAAAGTGGCCGAACACCCGCACTCGAAGTTCCTCGTCTGTAATGAAGATATCGACCACATTATCGGCTACGTCGATTCAAAAGATCTGCTGAACCGCGTGCTGGCGAACCAGAGCCTGGTGCTGACCGGCGGCGTGCAGATCCGCAACACGTTGATCGTCCCGGATACCCTGACCCTGTCCGAAGCGCTGGAAAGCTTCAAAACCGCCGGGGAAGACTTTGCGGTGATCATGAATGAATATGCGCTGGTGGTCGGGATCATCACCCTTAACGACGTGATGACAACTCTGATGGGCGACCTCGTCGGCCAGGGGCTGGAAGAGCAGATCGTCGCCCGCGATGAAAACTCGTGGCTAATCGATGGCGGTACGCCGATTGATGACGTGATGCGCGTGCTGGATATCGACGAGTTTCCGCAGTCCGGGAACTACGAGACCATCGGCGGCTTTATGATGTTTATGCTGCGTAAAATCCCCAAACGCACCGACGCGGTGAAGTTCTCCGGCTATAAGTTCGAGGTCGTGGATATCGATAACTACCGTATTGACCAGTTGCTGGTGACCCGCATCGATAACAAGCCCACAGTGCTGGTGCCCAAGCAGGCGGAAGCGGCGGAAAGCCAGAACGCCTGAGCGTAATCCTTTCTCTCTCTTAAGGGCGGATGATCATCCGCCCTTTTTATTGCCCGAATGTGAAGCGGCTCACGCCCCTCTGCCGATAGCAGATTATTACTGCTCGATAGCGAAACGTTTATGACTCCCCCGTGCGCAAAAAGGTAACGTTGCTCGCGTCTACACGATCATATTCCTGAATAAAGGAAGCGAGGGTTACCATGATAACGTCGAATAAAAATTACTTTGTCAGCTGTCTGTTTTTCCTGTTTTTCTTTATAGGCTGGGGATGCTGCTACCCCTATTTATCACTGTGGTTAACGGAAACCATCGGTATTAACTACACGGACGTCGGTCTGGTTTATTCTTTCACTGCCATTGTGGCCGTCTGCGTTCAGCCATTATTCGGTTTTATATCGGATAAGCTGGTGTATCGTAAGAATCTGATGTGGATGCTGGCGATCATTATCACCTTATTCGCTCCATACTGGATCTATGTCTTCGCGCCTCTGTTAAAAATAAATGTGTTCCTCGGCGCGCTGGCTGGCGGCCTCTATATTGGCATGGCCTACGGCGCAGGCTGCGGTATTTGCGAAGCCTACATCGATAAGGTCAGCCGCGCCTCCGGCTTCGAATTTGGTCGGGCGCGGATGTTCGGCGGCATCGGCGCCGCGATCGGCACCTTTGCGGCAGGAAAGCTCTACGGCATCGATCAGAACATGATTTTCTGGCTGGCCAGCGCAGCAGGCGTCTGCCTGCTGGTGATTGTCTGGAAAATGCAGATCAGCACCCATCAAAAGCAGGGGCTGCTGTCCGGCAAAACGTCGCCGGTTACCCTCCGCGATGCCGTCTCGTTGTTAAAAATTAAAAAATTCTGGTTCTTCGCCCTCTATGTCATTGGCGTCGGGGCGGTCTATGAAACCTATGACCAGCAGTTCGCTATCTACTACAGCCATTTCTTTGAGAGTAAAGCCCGGGGTGCAGAAGTCTTCGGTTATTTAACCACGGGTCAGATTTTCCTTGATGCCATCGTGATGTTCTTTGCGCCATGGTTTGTGAATAAAATCGGCCCGAAAAATGCGCTGTTATACTGCGGGCTGATTATGAGCTTGCGCATTATCGGTTCCGCGTGGGCTATTGGCCCGGTATCCATCAGCCTGATTAAACTACTCCATGGATTTGAAAGCTCGGTGTTACTCGTCGCGGCGCTTAAATATATTACCGCTAACTTTAACCCCCTGCTTTCCGCGACGGTTTACTTAATTGGCTTCCAGTTTTCAAAAAGCTTTAGCTCTATTTTTCTCTCCACCGGCATCGGCCATATGTACCAGAGCATGGGCTTTACCAGCAGCTATATTGTGCTCGGCAGTATCGCCCTGTGCTTCACGCTCATTTCGTTTATCACGCTGGATAAAGCGCGTGTCTTCTCTCCACAACCCGTGCCCGCGAATTAATGTCAGGAGGTAGTCTGCATGTCTCAGTTATTTTATGGCGTGGCGTATTACGATGAATATATGCCGGAAGATCGGCTGGCCAGCGATATCGCCTTAATGCGCGAAACCGGCATTAACGTGGTGCGTATCGCCGAGTCCACCTGGAGTACGCTGGAGCCTGAAGAGGGCCAGTACAATTTCTACCATATCGACCGGGTGCTCGAGGCGATGCATGAGGCCGGCATTGCGGTCATCGTCGGGACGCCCACCTACGCGGTACCGGCCTGGCTGGCGGCGAAACATCCCGATATTCTGGTCACCACCGTCGCGGGGCAGCAAAAATATGGTCCGCGGCAGATCATGGATATCGTCAACCCGACCTTTCGCCGCTATGCCGAAAAAATTATCCGCACGCTGATGGCCCATGTGCAACACCATCCGGCGATTATCGGCTGGCAACTGGATAACGAAACCAAGCATTACGACAATATTGGCCGCTATATGCAGGAGGGCTTCGTGCGCAGCCTGCAGGAGAAATATCCAGACCTCCGACAACTGAATCACGATTTCGGTCTGGATTACTGGAGCAACCGCATTGACCGCTGGCAGGATTTTCCGCCGGTGGAAAACACCATCAACGCCAGCCTCGCCTGCGCCTTCTCCCGCTATCAGCGCCAGCAGGTCACCGAGTATCTGGCCTGGCAGGCGGAGATTGTGCGCGAGTACGCCCAACCGCACCAGTTCGTCACCCACAACTTCGATTTTGAATGGCGCGGTTACTCTTACGGCGTGCAGCCGCGGGTCGACCATTTTGCGGCGGCGCAGGCGCTGGATATCGCCGGCGTCGATATCTATCACCCGAGCCAGGCACACCTGACCGGGCGGGAAATCGCCTTTGGCGGCGCCATCACCCGCTCGCTTAAGCCGGGCCAGAACTACTTCGTGCTGGAAACCCAGGCGCAGGGCTTCGCCCAGTGGACTCCCTACCCGGGCCAGCTGCGCCTGCAGGCGTTCAGCCATATCGCCTCCGGCGCCGCCATGGTCTCCTACTGGCACTGGCATTCGATTCATAACGCCTTCGAAACCTACTGGAAGGGGCTGCTCAGCCACGACTTCTCGCGTAACCCGACCTGGCAGGAGGCCACCACTATCGGGGCTGACTTTGCCCGCCTGTCGCCGCAGCTGGCGGAGCTGAAGGCCGAAAACGACGTTGCGCTGCTGATAAGCAATGAGGCAATGGACGCCCTCAATCACTTCCGTCCTGGCGATGCCGAGGGCAACATTTATAACGATATCTTTCGCCGCTTCCACGATGCGCTGTATGACCACAATATCAGCCTCGACATCATCCACGATGTAAACGAGGAAACCTCGCGCTACCGAGTGCTGATCGTTCCCGGCCTGTACGCTGCCGATGATGGCCTGCTGGCGCGGATCAATCACTATATCGCCGAGGGCGGCAGAGCGCTTATCGGCTTTAAATCGGGCTTTAGCGATGAAAACGTCAAGGTACGCCGCAGCGCGCAGCCTGGGATCCTGCGGCAGAGCTGCGGCGTCAGCTACAGCCAGTTCACCCTGCCGGAAGGGGCGACGGTAAGCTCTTGCTGTGCAGAGATTGATTGCCGCAATGACAATCAGGCTGAGCTGTGGATGGAATTGCTGACGCCCGATGATGGGACCCGCACCTTGCTGCGCTATCAGCATCCGGCATGGGGCGAATACGCCGCCGCCACCGAAGCGGATTATGGCCGGGGACGAGCGATGTATGTTGGCTTCCTGCCGCAGAAGGGATTGATTAGCCAGCTGTTTGATGTACTAACCGCCGATATCGCATTGCGCTCGCGCACTTCCGCCTATCGCTTCCCATTAGTGGTCAAAAAAATGCGTAATCGCGCCGGGAAAACCACCCACTTCCTGTTCAATTACTCCGGCGAGACGCTGGAATTTGTCAGCGAGACCGCGGGTAGCGCGCTGCTGAGCGGGGAGACAGTATACGTCGGCCAGCCGTTGCGCCTCAGGGCCTGGGAATTTACTATCATCGAAAGCTAACGACGCGGCGGCGCTCAGGTGGGAGAGAGAATGGAACTGGATATCAATGAGCTACTCAATTTCTCGCCATTGATGAAGACCTTTACCTTCAATGCCTGGGTCGTCGCAGGCTTCACGCCGATTACCCGCGGCTCCACGCTGGACTACTACATTAACCGCCCGCAGGGGATGAAAGGTTACATCATTAATCTGACCCTGCGCGGCCAGGCGCGGGCGAAGGCGGGCGATGGCTTCCTTCTGTGCCGGGAAAACGATCTGCTGCTGTTTCCTCCCGGGGTGCCCCATCACTACGGCAGGGACGAGCACAGCGAGTATTGGGACCATCTGTGGATCTACTTTATCCCCCGCCCCTACTGGATAGACTGGCTAAAGTGGGACCAAACTACTCACGGTATCGGCAAAACAACCATTAACGATCCCGAACAGCTCCAGCAGCTGCGCGATCTGTTCTACGAAGTGATACGCCATCACTCGGCATCCGCGCCGCTGTCGGAAGCGCTGGCGATGAACGCCCTGGAAAGATTGATCCTTCACTGTTTTCAGCGACAGCCCATCAGCAACCGTCACGCCCACGACCCACGGATTAACGCCGTCTGCGACTACCTCAACGCCCATATTGCGCAGGAGGTAAAAATCGAGACCCTGGCGGCGATGGTATTTATCTCCCCTTCACGTCTGGCGCACCTTTTCAAAAATGAACTGGGGCAAACGGTTTATGCATGGCGGGAAACGCAACGCATCAACCGCGCCAGGTGGCTTATTCAGAGCACCTCGCTCCCGCTTAACAAAATTGCTTTATCGGTAGGCTACAGCGATCCGGTCTATTTCACCCGCTTGTTTCGTAAACATAACGGTATTCCACCGGGCGAATATCGCAAACGCTATGCGGAAATGAAGGGCTAAAAACATCAACGGCTCCCATCGGGAGCCGTCTTTTACCTACTACGTACTGCTACGTTTCAGGTTATGCCATCTCAGTTTGCAGACGCAACACCTGACGATTGACTTCGGACATCACTGACAGATGCAGCTTGTCCTTGACCTTCGGGATAAGGATTTTGCCCTTATCAAATTCAAATGCGCCAACGTCCTTGATGTACAACCGTCCACGAAACAGGATCTTCACGTACTTCGCCACTTGCAGCGGATTGTAGCGTTGGAAAATTTTCATTCTTCTCTCCTGCCAGGGTTACGCTCCTGTGGTGCCACAGTTAGCCCACGTATCGGGAGCGCAAATTTTAATGCCCTAAAACTATAGTCCAGAATCTCAGAGGGACCCAGTATGTATAAGTTTATTTACCCTTTGATGACAATAATTCAGAATTTTCGTTTCAGACATACGATGAAGTAAGTATAAGTCGCCGTTTTTCGACTAATTTGTGCGTCAACACGCAAACTGGCATCCTCATTGCGGGTAATCACCACCAATCGCACTTATGATTAAACGAGACCAAGTGGTCGGATCACCTGCACAAAAAATGATTAAGGAAACCGTATGACCCTACGTAGCATACTGGCCGCCTCGTTACTCCTCGTGCCGCTGCTGGCCTCAGCGCATAACTTTGTCGATGGCCAGCGCGTGGCGCCGGTCGGCGTCGCGGATCGGGGCGAATTAATTCTGGATAATGATAAGTTTAGCTATAAAAACTGGAATAGCTCGCAGCTGGCGGGAAAAGTGCGCGTCGTCCAGCACATCGCCGGACGCTCGTCAGCAAAAGAGAAAAATGCCAATCTGATCGAGGCGATTAAAGCGGCGGGCTTCCCGCACGATCGCTATCAGACCACCACCATCGTCAATACCGACGATGCCATCCCGGGCACCGGTATGTTTGTGCGCAACAGTATCGAAAGCAATAAAAAGCTCTTCCCATGGTCGCAATTTATCGTCGACAGCAATGGATTGGTGCGAAAAGCCTGGCAGCTGGACGAGAAGAGCTCGGCGATTGTGGTGCTGGATAAGAGCGGGCGCATCCAGTGGGCCAAAGACGGCGCGCTCACTCAGCAAGAGGTGCAGCAGGTGATCGACCTGCTGCATAAATTGCTTAATAAATAGAGACCCGGAAGCCGGGATTGAGGAAGGATTCACGCGGCGTGTAGTCGAGGGTTTTGCCCTGCCAGTCGTGAACATGCGCCCCGGCGGCGACCGCGACGGCATGGCCGGCGGCGGTGTCCCAGGTGCTGGTCGGCCCGAAGCGCGGATAGAGCTGGGCCTGGCCTTCCGCCACCAGGCAGAACTTCAGCGAGGAGCCGATGGAAGTGGTCTGGTGCTCGCCCAGCTGCTCAAGGTACTCCTGCAGCTCCGGATCGTTGCCATGGGAGCGGCTGATCACCACCAGCGGTGGACGGGCATCGCGGACCTGGATCTGCTTGCGCACGCCGCACTCTTCTTTCCAGGCTTTGCCTTTTTCCGCGCTGTACATCACCTTCATCACCGGCGCATAGACCACGCCCAGCGTCGGCTTGCCGTTTTCAATCAGCGCGATATTAACGGTGAACTCGCCGTTACGCTTAATAAATTCTTTGGTGCCGTCCAACGGGTCGACCAGCCAGTAGCGCTGCCAGTGCTGGCGCACTTCCCAGGCCGGCGGGTCCTCTTCCGACAGAATGGGAATGGTGGCATCCAGCGCCTGCAGGCCGCTGACAATGACTTTATGCGCCGCGATATCCGCCGCCGTGACCGGAGAATCATCTTTCTTGCTGGCGACGTTGATCGGCTGGTTTCCATCGTAAACTTCCATGATGGCATCGCCCGCGTTCCGTGCAAGCTGACATACTTGTTCTAACATTCTCCACCTCGTCTGGTTACAGTGGCGTTAACTTGTTGTTTTATTTATATCGCATCACCGCAAGTTCCGCTATCTGTGATAACGATGGCGGTTTCTCTGCCCGCTTTTCTGGCAAGATTCACATTTCTGTAAGCAACAGAATATAAATACATTTTCTTCTGTGCTATCGCTCATAAAAAAGGACGCCTCTGATGATTAAGTTTAGCGCAACGCTCCTGGCCACGCTGATCGCCGCCAGCGTCAACGCCGCAACGGTCGACCTGCGGATCATGGAAACCACCGATCTGCACAGCAATATGATGGACTTTGACTATTACAAAGATGCCGCCACGGAGAAATTCGGCCTGGTGCGTACCGCCACCCTGATTGAACAGGCGCGGGCAGAAGCGAAAAACAGCGTACTGGTGGATAACGGGGATGTCATCCAGGGGAGCCCGCTGGGCGACTACATGGCCGCCAAGGGACTGAAAGAGGGCGATGTTCATCCGGTGTATAAGGCGATGAATACCCTGAATTATGCCGTCGGCAACCTGGGCAACCATGAATTCAACTACGGCCTCGACTTCCTGCACAAGGCGCTAGCCGGGGCGAAATTCCCCTACGTGAACGCCAATATCATCGATGCCAAAACCGGCAAACCGCTGTTCACCCCGTACCTGATCAAGGATACCCCGGTTCAGGACAGCGCAGGTCAATCCCACACCCTGCGCATCGGCTATATCGGCTTTGTGCCGCCGCAGATCATGACCTGGGATAAAGCCAATCTTAGCGGCAAAGTGACGGTCAACGACATTACCGAAACCGCGCGCAAATATATCCCGGAGATGCGGGCGAAAGGGGCTGATGTGGTGGTAGTGGTCGCTCACTCCGGCCTCTCCGCCGACCCGTATCAGGCGATGGCCGAGAACTCAGTCTACTACTTAAGCCAGGTGCCCGGCGTTGACGCCATCATGTTCGGCCACGCCCACGCGGTATTCCCAGGCAAAGACTTCGCCAACATTAAAGGCGCGGATATCGCCAGAGGGACGCTGAACGGCGTACCGGCGGTGATGCCGGGAATGTGGGGCGATCATCTCGGGGTGGTCGATCTGGTGCTGAACAACGACAGCGGCAAATGGCAGGTGACTCAGAGTAAAGCGGAAGCACGGCCAATCTACGACGCGGTGGCGAAGAAATCGCTGGCGGACGAAGACGGTAAGCTGGTGGCGGTGCTGAAAGCCGATCACGACGCTACTCGCGAGTTCGTCAGTAAGCCGATCGGCAAGTCCGCCGACAACATGTACAGCTATCTGGCGCTGGTGCAGGACGACCCGACGGTGCAGGTAGTCAACATGGCGCAGAAAGCCTACGTTGAACACTACATTCAGGGCGACCCGGATCTGGCGAAACTACCGGTACTCTCCGCTGCCGCGCCGTTTAAAGTCGGCGGGCGTAAAAACGATCCGGCGAGCTTCGTGGAAGTGGAAAAAGGCCAGCTTACCTTCCGCAACGCCGCCGACCTCTATCTCTACCCGAACACCCTGGTGGTGATGAAGGTCAGCGGGAAGGAGGTCAAGGAGTGGCTGGAGTGCTCCGCCGGGCAGTTTAATCAGATCGATCCCGCCAGCAGCAAGCCGCAGTCGCTGATCAACTGGGACGGCTTCCGCACCTATAACTTCGACGTGATTGACGGGGTGAACTACCAGATCGACGTCACTCAGCCGGCCCGCTACGACGGCGAATGTCAGATGATCCATCCGCAGGCAGAGCGTATTAAGCACCTGACCTTCAACGGCAAACCGGTCGATCCGCAGGCCACTTTCCTGGTCGCCACCAATAACTATCGCGCGTACGGCGGTAAATTCGCTGGCACCGGCGAAAGCCATATCGCCTTCGCCTCACCGGATGAAAACCGTTCAGTGCTGGCGGCGTGGATTGGCGCGCAATCGAAGAAGGATGGCGCGATCCATCCGGCGGCGGATAACAACTGGCGTCTGGCGCCGATCCACAGTAAGACGCCGCTGGATATCCGTTTTGAGACCTCGCCTGGCGACAAAGCCGCGGCGTTTATCAAAGAGAAAGCCCAGTATCCGATGCGTCAGGTGGCCACCGATGATATCGGCTTCGCCATTTATCAGCTGGATTTGAGTCAGTAATCCCTGTTCCCCGGTGGCGCTGCGCTTACCGGGGTTACAAACCGGAGCTGACGAGTAGCCCGGATAAGGCGCCAGCCGCTATCCGGAAATATCTCCCCGGTGGCGCTGCGCTTACCGGGGCTACAAACCGGAGCTGATGGGTAGCCCGGATAAGGCGCCAGCCGCTATCCGGGAACATCTCCCCGGTGGCGCTGCGCTTACCGGGGCTACAAACCGGAGCTGACGGGTAGCCCGGATAAGGCGCCAGCCGCTATCCGGGAACATCTCCCCGGTGGCGCTGCGCTTACCGGGGCTACAGGGAGTGATACATTTTCACTCCTCGTGGCTAGCCAGCACCGCCGGCAGATTAACCTCGATCCAGTCCGCCAGGGCCGCCACCTTCTCGCTCACCTGCAGGCCGAGCGGCGTCAGGCTATATTCAACGTGCGGCGGCACCACCGGATAAGAGACGCGGTCGATAAAACCATCCTGCTCCAGGGCCTGCAGCGACTGCGCCAGCATTTTTTCGCTGACTCCGCCCATTTTGCGCCGCAAATCGCTGAAGCGATGGGTTCCTTCGCGCAGCGCCACCAGAATCAACACGCCCCAGCGGCTGGTGACATGTTTAAGCACATCGCGCGACGGGCACTGTTCCGCAAACAAATTGCCATTGCGCAGTTTCTCGCTCAGCGTCGGTTCGGCCATTTTCACACTTACCTTTTTGTACGTACTTACTAAAAGTTAGTTAAGGTGTTAGCTTACCACAACTGCCACTAAACACGAAGGAGAAGACTAATGATCGCTCTTACCGGTGCTACCGGCCAGCTTGGCCACTACGTTCTGCAAGACCTGCTTAAAACCGTCCCTGCCGGCCAGATTGTGGCGATTGTCCGCAACCCGGCCAAAGCCCAGACTCTCAGCCAGCAGGGCGTTGTCGTCCGCCAGGCCGACTATAGCGACGAAGCGGCGCTGACCGCCGCGCTGCAGGGAGTGGATAAACTGCTGTTAATCTCCTCCAGCGAAGTCGGCCAGCGCGCCGTACAGCACCGCAACGTCATCAACGCCGCCAAAGCCGCTGGGGTGAAGTTCATCGCCTACACCAGCCTGCTGCACGCCGACACTTCGCCGCTGGGCCTGGCCGCAGAGCATATTGCAACTGAGCAGATGCTGGCCGACTCGGGTATCGTTTACGCCCTGCTGCGTAACGGCTGGTATACTGAAAACTATCTGGCCAGCGCGCCGCCGGCGCTGGAGCACGGCGTGTTTATCGGCGCCGCCGGCGAAGGTAAAATTGCCTCCGCTACCCGCGCAGATTATGCCGCCGCGGCCGCCCGCGTTATCGCCGGTGAAGGCCATGCAGGGAAAGTTTATGAACTGGCGGGTGATAACGCCTGGACGCTGAGCGACCTGGCTGCTGAGCTGAGCAAGCAAAGCGGTAAAAACGTGGTCTACCAAAACCTCAGCGAAGCCGACTTTGCCGCCGCGCTGAAAAGCGTCGGCCTGCCGGCGGGTCTGGCCGATATGCTGGCAGACTCCGACGTCGGCGCCTCGAAAGGCGGGCTGTTTGACGACAGCCGCACCCTGAGTACGTTGATCGGCCGTCCGACCACCTCCCTTGCCGAAAGCGTGAAAGGCATTCTGTAACCGCCCCTCTCAGCTTTTGCGGTTGCGTCCCGGCGGTTCCTCTCTCATATTGAAGAGATTAATCGTCGGGAGGCAGGCATGCAGGGCGTACCACCCCAATTTAGTGATGAAAAAGATCGCGCGCGCTTTCGCCATCTCGAACAGCTGCCCGGGGTAGAGCTTTACCACGCCCATATCTCCCGCTACGCCTTTGAACCCCATACCCACGAAGCTTTCGGCATTGGCGTGATTGAGCAGGGCGCCGAGCGCTTTCGCTACCGCGGCAGTCAGCACATTGCCGCCGCCAACGCCATTGTCACCATGAATCCCGACGAGCTGCACACCGGCGAAGCGGAAACCGCCGACGGCTGGCGCTACCGGATGATTTATCTGGAGCCCGACCGTCTGGAAGCCATCACCGGGGTGCGCGACTGGTGGTTCAGCGAGGTGGTTCGCGAGGATCCCCTGCGGTCCCGGCGGATTGGCCAGCTGATTTACGGTCTGTGGCACAGCGAAGATGCGCTGGCCCAGCAGGGAATGCTACTCGACCTCATCGACGCCTTCCGCCCTCTGGCCCACCATGCCTCGGCGCAGGGTGAGGCCGGGCATCGCTTCGACCGCGTGCGCGACTACCTGCATGATAACTATATGCGCCCCATCACCCTCGACGAGCTGGCGCAGGTGGCGGCGCTGAGCCCGTACCACTTTCAGCGCCAGTTTAAAGCCCACTATCACGTAACGCCCCATCAGATGCTGATGGCCATCCGCCTGTGGCGCGCCAAAGCGTTTCTCACCCACGGCATGCCCGCCGCCGAAGTGGCGATAGCCGTCGGCCTCACCGACCAGTCTCACCTGACCCGCGCCTTCACCCAGCGTTACGGCATTACGCCGGTACGCTATCAGAAGCAGGTCGCCAGGCGCTGATGCGCAATCTCATACAATATTCCCGCCCGGCCTCCTTCTACACTGCAGACAACAGTGATGACAATGGATGCAATGATGATTAGTGGTGTGTTGTATGCCCTGCTGGCGGGGCTGATGTGGGGTTTAATTTTCGTCGGGCCTTTGCTGGTGCCAGAGTATCCGGCGATGCTGCAGTCGATGGGACGCTATCTGGCGCTGGGTCTGATCGCCCTGCCGCTGGCATGGCTCGGGCGCGCGCGTTTGCGCCAGCTGAGCCGGAACGACTGGTGGACCGCGCTGGGTCTGACGATGATGGGAAATCTTATCTATTACGTCTGCCTGGCCAGCGCCATTCAGCGTACCGGGGCGCCGGTCTCCACCATGATTATCGGCACGCTGCCGGTGGTATTGCCGGTCTTCGCCAATCTGCTTTACAGCCAGCGCGACGGAAAGCTGCCATGGCGGCGCTTGTTTCCGGCGCTGGTCTGCATCGCCGTCGGCCTGATCTGCGTTAACGTCGCGGAACTGCGCCAGGGGCTGCCTGATTTTAGCCCGTGGCGCTACGGCTCCGGCATTGCGCTGGCGCTGGGGTCGGTGGTCTGCTGGGCCTGGTATGCCCTGCGCAACGCCCGCTGGCTTCGGGAGAACCCGCATCAACCGCCGATGATGTGGGCTACCGCTCAGGCGCTGGTGACGCTTCCGGTTTCGCTGGCCGGCTATCTCGCCGCCTGCGCCTGGCTGCACGGTCAGCAGGCCGGGTTCCCCCTGCCCTTCGGCCCGCGCCCGGCGGTGTTTATTACGCTGATGCTGGCCATCGCGGTGCTCTGCTCATGGGTCGGCGCGCTGTGCTGGAATATTGCCAGTCAACGATTACCGACGGTGATCCTCGGGCCGCTTATCGTTTTCGAAACCCTGGCCGGGCTTCTGTATACCTTTCTGTTGCGGCAAAGTTTACCGCCGCTGCTGACCCTGAGCGGTATCCTGCTGCTGGTGCTCGGCGTGGTCTCCGCCGTCCGCGCCAGGCCGGAAAAACCAACGTTGCAACCGCTGACGAACGAAAAAAAGTAGCCGGGCCCTATTAAGGGGTATTCCCTCGCCAAAAAGATGCATTTAAAATACATCTTATATTCCTGATGACGAGGTAACTGCTATGGCTTTCCGTGACCAACCTTTAGGCGAGCTGGCGCTGACCATCCCGCGCGCCTCCGCCCTGTTCCGTCAATACGATATGGATTACTGCTGCGGCGGCAAACAGACGCTGGCGCGCGCCGCATCGCGCAAAGCGCTGGATGTCGCGGTGATTGAGGCCGAGCTGGAGAAACTGGCCGGGGAGCCTATCACCCGCGACTGGCGCGCGGCGCCTCTGGCGGAGATCATCGACCGTATCATCGTTCGCTATCATGACCGGCACCGCGAACAGCTGCCGGAGCTGATCCTGCAAGCCACCAAGGTTGAACGGGTCCACGCCGATAAACCGAATGTGCCGAAAGGGCTGACGAAGTACCTGACCATGCTGCAGCAGGAGCTCTCCAGCCACATGATGAAAGAGGAGCAGATCCTGTTTCCGATGATCAAACAGGGGATGGGCGCCCAGGCCGGGGGCCCGATCGGCGTAATGGAAAGCGAGCATGATGAAGCGGGCGAACTGCTCGAGGTAATCAAACATATCACCCATAACGTGACGCCGCCGCCGGAAGCCTGCACCACCTGGAAGGCAATGTATAACGGTATCAACGAGATGATCGACGATCTGATGGAGCACATCAGTCTGGAAAATAACGTGCTGTTCCCGCGTGCGCTCGCCGGTAAGTAAAGAAAAAGGCGCCCGCAGGCGCCCTCGACATTGTCCGTCTTATTTGGCCACTTTGAGTGGCCTTTTTTATGACGATCCGTTGCAAGCAACGTTAAAATTTTCGTTTATTTCGCCAGACGTTTTTTGCCGGCAAACAGCCAGCCCGCACCCAGCAGAACAAACCACAGCGGGGTGACCATCAGCGCTTCACGGGTATCATCTTCGAGGGTCAACAGCACCAGTACGAAGACGAAGAAGGCCATGCACACCCAGCACATTAATTTGCCCAGCGGCATCTTATACTTGGACTTCTCGTGCAGCTGCGGACGCTTTTTACGATAGACCAGGTAAGAGCAAAGGATAATCGTCCAGACGAACATGAACAGGATCGCCGACACCGTGGTGATCATGGTGAACGCGGCGATCACGCTCGGGTTGACCATCAGCATCACCACACCGCCCAGCAGGCACATGCAGGAGAAGGTTAAGCCCTTCGCCGGCACCGCACGCTTCGACAGCTTGGCGAACATCTTCGGCGCCTGACCATCCTGCGCCAGACCGAACAACATACGGCTGGTGGAGAAGACGCCGCTGTTGGCTGAGGAGGCTGCGGAAGTCAGCACCACGAAGTTAATCAGGCTCGCCGCCGCCGGCAGACCGACCAGCACGAACAGCTCAACGAACGGGCTCTTGCTCGGCACCACGGAGCTCCACGGCGTCACCGACATAATCACAATCAATGCGAAGACGTAGAACATAATGATACGCAGCGGGATGGAGTTAATCGCCCGCGGCAGGGATTTTTCCGGGTCTTTGGTCTCAGCCGCAGTGGTACCGACCAGCTCAATCCCCACGAAGGCGAATACCGCAATCTGGAAGCCGGCGAAGAAGCCGCTCAGCCCTTTAGGGAACCAGCCGCCGTCATTCCACAGATGCGCGAAAGAGGCTTCGACGCCGGTCGGCGATTTAAAATGCATCATGACCATCACCAGGCCGACCACGATCAGCGCCACGATGGCGACGATTTTGATCATCGCGAACCAGAACTCCATTTCGCCAAACATTTTGACGGTGGCAAGGTTCAGGCCCAGCAGCAGCAGGATCACCGCCAGCGACGCGACCCAGTCGGAGAGTCCGGGAAACCAGAACTGCGCGTAGGCGGTGATCGCCACCACGTCCGCCATCCCCGTCACCACCCAGCAGAACCAATAGGTCCAGCCGGTAAAGTAGCCCGCCCAGGGGCCCAGCAGATCGGCCGCGAAGTCGCTGAAGGATTTATATTCGAGGTTCGACAGCAGTAATTCGCCCATGGCTCGCATAACGAAAAACAGCATAAAACCGATAATCATATAAACAAAAATAATGGATGGCCCGGCAAGGCTGATGGTTTTGCCAGAACCCATAAATAATCCAGTGCCGATCGCCCCGCCAATTGCAATCAGCTGAATATGTCGGTTTGTGAGATTTCGCCGTAGCGATTGTTCAGTCGGCTCCTGCTCGATAGCAGCGACTTTAACCTGATCTACCATGTGATTTCTTCCTGTTGTACCTGTCTGTGTTGTTCAGGCTCTGATGGCCTGTCGTCTGTCATTAACCCCAGCAAGGGCTAGTCGATATTAGGTAAGAATCGGAGGGATGAATACTATGATTTAGATATAATGTTAATTTTATGTTTAAAGTGAGTGTTATATCACTCATCTAACGCGAAATAGCTCACAAAAATACACCCATATGCGATGAATGCAAAACATAATTCCAATTAATTTTTAACTTAAGGATTTTACGCTATTTTTGTGGCTTCCCCCGCCGCTGGGGAAGAGGAAGCCTCTGCTGTTTAGATAATATCCAGCAGTTCAACTTCGAAGATCAGGGTGCTGAACGGAGGGATCGACGCGCCAGCGCCGCGCTCGCCGTAGGCCAGGTTGTGCGGGATGGTCAGTTCCCATTTGGAACCTACCGGCATCAGGGTCAGCGCTTCAATCCAGCCGCCGATTACGCCGGTCACCGGGAACTCTGCCGGTTCGCCGCGGGCGACGGAGCTGTCGAAGACGGTGCCGTCGATCAGTTTGCCGGTGTAGTGCACGCGTACGCGGTCGGTACGGGCCGGGATCGGGCCTTCGCCCTGGGTCAGCACGCGGAACTGCAGGCCGGACTCGGTGCTGTTCACACCCTCTTTCTCGCGGTTTTCATCAAGGTACTTCTGGCCGTCAGCGGCCATCGCCTGGAAACGCTCGCGACGCACGGCGTCGGCGCGCTCGTGGATTTCACGCAGCGCACGGTGGACGGCTTCTACCGGCACCTGCGGCTGGTTACCTTCCAGCGCATCGGCGATACCCGCCACCAACGCTTCCGGCAGCAGCCCCTGCAGGCCGGATTCGCTCAGCTGTTGTCCAACCTGCAAGCCGATACCGTAACTTGCCTGCGCTTCGATAGTGTCAAAAGTTGGGGTTGCCATCTTTGTTCCTTTTTTGGGTGATAAACATCAAGAGAAAAGCGTCCGGAAGCATAACAGCCATAGCGAAATGGGTAAAACTTTGTCGGCGGATGATGACAAATCTCAGCGAAAAAGAAACAATAGGCGGCATCAGGTTAACTTCACTTTGTTCCGGTCATCAGGACGTTAGCCATCTATACTCATATGCAGGATAAAAATATGCGGAGCAGGAGGAAAGCCATGCCCGGGCGCTTTGAACTGACATCTACCCTGGCGAAAATCTGGCACGCCCCGGATCATTTTCGCCTCCTGGACCCACTGCCCCCGATGCACCGCCGGGGAATTATCGCTGGCTTCCTGTTGGTTATCATCGGCATTCTGCTTCCCTCTGACGATAGCCAAAACCCGGCGACCACCAGCCGTGAAGCAAATCTGAATCTGCAGTCGCAGTCCCAGCCGCAAGCTGGCGGCAATCAGGCCGTTCCCCTGCCGCCGATCACCAATACGCCTACCGTGAGCGATGCCGACCAGATGGCACCGGTCGCCCCGGAGCCGATTCAGGATGAGCAACCGGACCAGGCGCAAACGCAACAGCCCGCTGCCTCCCAGCCCTATCAATCCTCATCGCAGCAGTCCGCGCCGGGCATTGAGCAACAGTGGCGAACCTATCGCATCGAGTCGGGCAAAACCCTGGCCCAGCTGTTCCGCGATCATGGGCTGCCGGCCACCGACGTCTACGCCATGGCGCAGGTTGAAGGCGCTGGTAAACCATTAAGCACGTTGCAGAGCGGACAGACGGTGCAGATTCGGCAGAACGCCAACGGCGTGGTCACCGGGCTCACTATTGATACCGGCAATGGTCAGCAGGTGCTGTTTACCCGCCAGTCGAATGGCAGTTTTGTGCGTGCGCGCTAGCAGAGAAGACGACAGCGAGCGTTACGCCGCCGCAAAATGAAGGGCTCTGGAAAGCAAAACGCCGGCACAAGGCCGGCGGTTTGTTGTTACCAGAACGTCAGATGCCGATTACTCAGCAACCACGTTGATGATAACTTTAGCGAATACTTCGCTGTGAACCTGGAAGTCCACTTCGTGCTCGCCAACGTTACGCAGAACGCCGTTCGGCAGGCGAACTTCGCTCTTAGCAACTTTAACGCCTGCTGCAGTGACAGCGTCAGCGATGTCGCGAGTACCGATGGAACCGAACAGTTTACCTTCGTCGCCAGCTTTAGACGCGATGGTTACGGATTCCAGGGCGTTGATCTGCGCAGCACGAGCTTCAGCAGCTGCCAGAACGTCAGCCAGTTTGGCTTCCAGTTCAGCGCGACGCGCTTCGAAGAATTCAACGTTTTTCTTGGTAGCAGGAACAGCTTTACCCTGCGGGACCAGGAAGTTACGAGCATAGCCCGCTTTAACGTTAACCTGATCACCCAGGCTACCCAGGTTTGCTACTTTATCAAGCAGAATAACTTGCATTACCTTATCCTCTCAAAGTCGTATTAATGGACCGTGACCGATTACTGATGACGATCAGTGTACGGCAGCAGGGACAGGTAGCGAGCGCGTTTGATAGCGCGTGCCAGCTGACGCTGATATTTTGCACGGGTACCGGTGATACGGCTCGGGACAATCTTACCGCTTTCGGTGATGTAGTTTTTCAGCGTAGCGATATCTTTATAGTCGATCTCTTGAACGCCTTCCGCGGTGAAACGGCAGAACTTGCGACGACGGAAATAACGTGCCATATGGCTAGTCTCCAGAATCTATCAATTCAATCTGCTCGGCATGCAGAACCATTTTGCTCAAGCCGTTCTTTGCCTTATGGCAAGAGATGAACCCTCGAACGGTTACTGCGCTACCGACCGTTATACTGTGAGTAATGGCCTGGTTCTCGTGACCGCTAATAATAACGGGCATCTGACACCATGCCTGCCGGTGAAAACCGGCTTCCTCCTGCACTGAACGATGCTCAAGCACGAACTGGCAGTGAGGAATTCCTGACGGGCTGACCTTACGAAGTGGAGTCCTGCAAATAATGCCGGACAGCTCCAGACGGTTGGTCATCAGGATTACTCTTCAGAATCCCCAGCTTCAGAATCATCTGCGGTTTCGTTGGCGAAATCTTCGCGACGCTCACGGCGCTCGTCTTTCGCTTTAACCATCGGAGATGCTTCGGTAACAGCGTGCTTAGTACGCATTACCATGCTGCGGATAACGGCGTCGTTGAAGCGGAAGTTAGTTTCCAGCTCATCGATCGCTTCCTGCGGCGCTTCAACGTTCATCAGAACGTAGTGAGCTTTGTGCAGTTTGTTGATCGGATAAGCCAGCTGACGGCGGCCCCAGTCTTCCAGACGGTGGATCGTACCTGCTGCTGCAGTGATTGCACCAGTGTAACGTTCGATCATGCCCGGAACCTGTTCGCTCTGGTCAGGATGGACCATAAAAACGATTTCGTAATGACGCATCGAATTGCTCCTTACGGATTATTCAGCCTCCTGTCTGGGTCAGCCGCGGCCCATGGAGGCAAGGAACGTGTTAAAGGGCGGCTGAAAAATTGACGCGTCATTCTAATGGCGGCCCCCCAGGAACACAAGCGCATTTGCACAAATAATTCGCACTATGCGTCAAGTTGCGCTAAGTGGGTGATTTAAAATTAACCAGCAAAGGAAGCGGCATTTTTTTGAACAACTGCATCAGAAAAGGTCGCCATGCGACGAACGCGCAGCGATTACACTTATATCAAAGCCCAACGACCACAGGAGAGCCCCCGAGTCAGCGTCAGGACTGTCAGTCAGGAGCGTAGTATATGAAACTGAAAATCATCGCCATGATGGCTGCGCTTTTCTTCAGCGCCAACGCGCTGGCAGCTATCCAAATCACCGAACGACAGGCCCGCAACATGGACGACGTGCAGAGCCTCGGCGTTATCTATATCAATCATAATATGGCCACTGAGCACGAGGCTGAACAGGCCCTTAGCCAGCTGAGCGATGCGCAGGGGGCGAAATACTTCCAGCCCATCCTGATGCATGAACCAGAAACCAACGGCCCGCTTCGCGCCAGCGCGGTGATATACCGCTAACGCCGGGCCCATTCTTCGCCTCTCCTCGCGAGGGGCGAAGCGAAACCCTCACCTAAACGCAATTGAGAATTATTTTATAAACCGACTTATCAGCGTCATTGCAACCTGATTTAATCATCAGTCTGTTTTTTGATAATCAGGAGTAATGGATGGTTCCGCGTTTCGCCACCTTAGGCCGTATTCCCAAAGGCGTTTGGGTGCTCGGCGGCGTCAGCCTGCTGATGGATGTGTCGTCCGAGATGATCCACAGTCTCTTACCGCTGTTTATGGCCACCACCCTCGGCGCCAGCGTGATCATTATCGGTCTTATCGAGGGGCTGGCGGAAGCCACCGCCCTGATCCTGAAAGTCTTCTCCGGCGCGATCAGCGACTACGTCGGCAAGCGCAAAGGGCTGGCGCTGCTGGGCTACGGCCTGGGCGCGCTCAGCAAGCCGCTGTTTGCCATCGCCCCGACCGCCGGCGTGGTGTTTAGCGCCCGCATGATAGACCGCGTAGGCAAAGGCATTCGCGGCGCGCCGCGAGACGCGCTGGTCGCCGACGTCACCCCACCGGAGATCCGCGGCGCTGCCTACGGGCTGCGTCAGGCGCTGGATACCATTGGCGCCTTTCTCGGCCCGCTGCTGGCTGTGCTGCTGATGTTTCTCTGGGCCAACGATTTTCACGCCATATTCTGGGTGGCGGTTATTCCCGCCGTGCTCTCCATTCTCCTGCTGGGTTTTGGTCTGCAGGAGCCAAAATCCGCCATCGGTCATAAACGCAGTAATCCGCTGAAGCGCGAAAATCTGCAAAAGCTCTCCGCCGCCTACTGGTGGGTGGTCGCCATCGGTAGCATCTTCACCCTTGCCCGCTTCAGCGAAGCCTTTCTGGTGCTGCGCGCCCAGCAGATGGAGATCCCGCTGTTTACTATTCCGCTGGTGATGGTGGCGATGAACCTCGTCTACAGCGTTACGGCCTACCCGTTCGGCAAGCTCTCTGACAGCATGAGCCACAGCAAACTGCTGCAGTGGGGACTGCTGGTGCTGATCCTCGCCGATATCGTGCTGGCCCTCAGCGGCCACTGGAGCACGCTGCTGGTCGGGGTCGCGCTATGGGGAATTCACATGGGGATGACCCAAGGGCTGTTGGCGGCGATGGTCGCCCATACGGCGCCGCCGGAGCTACGCGGCACGGCGTTCGGTATGTTCAACCTGATGAGCGGCCTGGCGCTGTTGCTGGCCAGTACCTGCGCCGGAGTGCTGTGGGAAACCTTCGGCGCCGCTTCGACGTTTTACGCTGGCGCGATAATTTGCGTGGTCACGCTCATCGGCATGCGCGCTATGCCGTCAGCTTATCGTCAGGGCTAAAAAACAGCTCCGGGGCCAGACCAGTTGTTTCACCGTGACGGTGAAAGCCCCGGAGCGCGTCGTTTACTTCTGCCCGTAGTAGGCGTTCGGCCCGTGTTTACGCAGAAAATGTTTTTCCATCAGCCAGCTATCAATCGGCTGCAGCTGCGGATTAATGCCGCGGGCAATCCACGCCATGCGCGCCACCTCTTCCATCACTACCGCGTTGTGCACCGCCTCGTGGGCGTCTTTCCCCCAGGAGAACGGCCCATGCTGATAGACGACGATCCCCGGCGTATGCAACGGGTTTGTCTCGCCCAGCGTTTCGATAATCACCTTCCCGGTGTTCAGCTCGTAGGCCTCATCCACCTCCTGCGCGCTAAGCGCCCGGGTGCAAGGGATATCACCGAAGAAGTAGTCCGCATGAGTGGTGCCGAGCGCCGGGATCGCCAGCCCCGCCTGCGCCCAGGCGGTAGCGTGCGTCGAGTGGGTATGCACCACCCCGCCAAGGCCGGGATAACGGCGATAGAGCGCCAGATGGGTAGCGGTATCAGAGGAGGGACGCCAGCGTCCTTCCACCACGTTGCCCTGCAGATCGACCACCGTCATGTCATCGACGGTCATGGCGTCGTAGGCCACGCCGCTGGGTTTGATCGCCACCAGCCCGCGCTGCCGGTCAATCGCGCTGACATTGCCCCAGGTGAAGGTCACCAGGCCGTAGCGCGGCAGATCCATATTGGCCTCGAACACCTGCTGTTTCAGTTGTTGCATTACGCCGCCTCCATCAGCCCGGCGCGGGCCATCCGCGCTTTCACCCAGTCGCGCGCCTTCGCCACTTCCGCTAGCGGATCCGCGCTGCTTTCACTCCACATCTCAATCAGATACGGGCCGCAGTAGCCGGTCTGTTTGAGGGTTGCGAAGCAGCGTTCAAAATCGACGACCCCTTCGCCGAACGGCACGTTTTTAAAGACGCCGGGCCGGGTATCTTTGACGTGCACCGCCACGATGTGCCCCATGCCGGCCTGCAGCTCCATCTGGACGTCGTTATCCCACGCCGACAGATTGCCGATATCGGGATAAAGCTGGAACCACGGATTATTCAGGTAATGGGCGTAGCCCAGCGCTTTGCTGATCGAGTTCATCAACGGGTAGTCCATAATCTCCATCGCCAGGGTTACCTGGGCCCGGCTGGCCATCTCGACGCTCTCTTTCAGGCCATCGCGAAAGCGGCGCCGCGTCTCATCGTTCGCCTGCTGGTAATAGACGTCGTAACCTGCCAGCTGGATCACCCGGATCCCGACATCCTGCGCCAGTTGGATGGCTTTGCGCATGATTTCCAGCCCCTGAAGACGCACCGCGTCATCTTCGCTGCCCAGTGGAAAACGGCGATGGGCGCTCAGGCACATCGATGGCACCCGGACGCCGGTTTCGGCCACCGCCTTGACCAGCGCCAGACGCTGCTCCGGGCTCCAGTCCAGCCGTGCAAGGCGAGCGTCCGTTTCATCGAGGGACATTTCCACAAAATCAAAGCCCAGCGCTTTCGCCAGCTTTAGCCGCTCCAGCCAGCACTCCCCGGCGGGGAGCGCTTTTTCATAGATGCCGAGCGGAATTTGTTTCGCCAACATAGCCGCTCCTTAACCCCACAGCTGGGCGATAGAGCGTTTAAACTGGCGCGCCGCTTCCACCGGCGAAGCGGCATCGCGGATGCTGCGCCCGGCAATAAAGACGTGGATGGGGATGCCGGCGAACAGCGGCAGGTCCTCCAGCGCCAGGCCGCCGGTGACGGTCACTTTGAAGCCCATATCGGACAGACGCTTAATTGCGCTGATATCCGCCTCGCTCCACGCCACGCCCGCCGCCTGCGCGTCGCGGCTGCGGTGATAGACCACCTGCTGGATGCCCGCCTCGCGCCATGCCTGCGCCTGCTCCCAGGTCCAGAAGCCGGTTAGCTCGATCTGAACGTCGCCGTTGAACTCTTTGGCGACATCCAGCGCCCCTTTGGCGGTATTGATATCGGCGCAGCAGATCACCGTGACCCAGTCGGCGTTGGCTTCAAAGCACATCCGCGACAGAATCTTGCCGGCGTCGGCGATTTTGGCGTCCGCCAGCACAATTTTATGCGGGTACAGCGCTTTCAGATCGCGCACCGCACGCACCCCTTCCCCGACGCAAAGGATGGTGCCGACTTCAATGATATCCACCTCTTCGGCGATCAGGCGGGTGGTCTCGTAGGCGCTGGCCAGCGTTTGGTTGTCCAGTGCGACCTGTAACATAGGTAATGACATGATAGTGTTCCTTTTAAACAGCCGCCGCGGTGGCGTTTTTAATTAAATCCAGCACTTCCTGCTCGCTGCGGCAGGCGCGTAAACGGTCGAAATTGGCTTCATCATCAAACAGATTAACGATCTGCATAATCCCCACCTCCTGGTGAGTGGTGGCGTCAACCGCCGCCATGGTGATCAGAATGTCGACCGGGTCATTATCTTCGTGGTTGAAAATCAGCGGTTTTTTCAGGGTCACCAGCGCAAACCCGGTTTTCCTGACGCCCTCTTCCGGCCGCCCGTGCGGCATCGCCAGCCCGGGGGCAATCACAAAATAGGGGCCGTGCTCGGCCACGCCGTCGAGAATGGCCTGGTAATAGCGCGGTTCCACGACGTCGGCGGCCACCAGCAGATCGACGCCGATTTTTACCGCCTCCTGCCAGGTTTCCGCTTCCGCCTGCAGGCGGATGGAGTGGTTCTGCGCCAGCGATTCATGAAGTTTCATGGCCGCTCCTTATTTCACGTCCTGCGGGAAGTGAGCTTTAATCACCTCCAGCAGCTTGGGACCGAAATCCGCTGGCGAAAGCATGTTACGCACGCCCACCACATGTTTATTACCGGAGACGGTAATCTCCCCCGCGATATGGGTTGAAGCGATGATGATATCCGCGCCGTTCAGCTCGCTTTTGTATTCACCTACCGCGCAGCTGTTTACCGTGTGGTCGATGTTGGATTGCGTCAGAAACTGGTCCACCTTCATTTTCATGATCATGGAACTGCCTTGCCCGTTACCACACACAGCCAGAATACGTACGGTCATAATCAGAACTCCTTATTGGGCAGAGGCCTCTGCCAGTTTTTTTTCCGCGTCCTCCTCGGCGCGCAGCGCGCGGCCGGCGAAGAACATATAAGCCAGTGCAATCAGGATGATGACGGCCATAAACGCCAGCCCGACGGAGGCGAAGCCCTGCATCATCGGCGGCGCCAGAATCGACCAGTCCGCCATCCCCATCCAGGCGCTCATGCCGGTGAGTTTCACCGCCCATACGCAACCGAATATTTCAATCATGCCCATCACCAGGCAGATTTTGAGCGCCGCGCGCCAGCCGCCAAAGTGGTTGGCAAAAACGCCAATCGTCGCGTTGGAGAAGAACATAGGGATAAAACCTGGAATAATCAGAATCGGGGAGCCGACGCCGACCAGAATGCCGACGGCAATCAGCTGACCGATGGTGCCCCACATAAAGCCCCAGACCACCGCATTCGGCGCGAAGCTATAGATAGCGGCGCAGTCGATCGCCAGCACCGCCCCGGGGATCAGACGCAGCGAGATACCGTTGAAGGCTTCGGACAGCTCGGCGACGAACATCCGCACGCCCTGAGTGATGATGAAAATCGCCACCGCGAAGGAGAAACCGGTCTGCAGGATATAGACCGTCCAGTGGGTTTTACCCGCCATCGCCTGCACCACGTCAATGCCGAAAGAGAGCAGGATCGCACCGAAGAAGATAGTCATCACAATCGCGGTGGAAACAATGTTGTCGTGGAAGATGTTCAGCCAGCCGGGCAGCTTGAGGTCTTCGACGCTCTCCTCTTTTTTCCCCAGCCAGGGCGCCACTTTGTAGGCAATCCACGAGGCGAACTGCTGCTGGTGCCCGATAGAAAAACCGCAGCCGTCGGTGACCAGCTGAGTAGGCTTGTACATCATATTGGAGGTAATGCCCCAGTAGAGTGACACCAACACCGCGGTGCAGATGATGGTGGTCCACATGGAGTAGCCGAAAATAAAGAACGAGACCGCAATCAGCCCCGCCTGCTGAAACATGATATGGCCCGTCAGCATGATGGTGCGGATGCCGGTAATCCGGCGCAGCAGGACGTAACAGATATTCAGCGCCAGCGCCAGCAGCACCGCGTAGCCCACCCAGCTATACGCCTCGCCCATCCGGTCGATGGTCGCCATCATCGAGGCATAGGTGTCAGAGATGGCGCCGTTAATGCCGTACACCTCTGACATTTTCGCCACCACCGGTTTAAAGGTGCTGGTGAGGATACCGGAGCCGGCTTGTAACAGCATGAAACCGATAATGGTTTTGATGGTGCCTTTGATAATCACGCTGACGCTTTTACGCAGCAGGATATAGCCCAGGCAGGTCACGATACCCAGCAGCAGCGGGGCATTAGTCATCACCTGATTAAAGAAAACGGTAAAGATGTTGTAGAGGATTGCCATAACACACTCCCGATGGTGAAGGCGCTGAACGCGCCTTACGCTCAGCATTTCTCGTTGCTCACTCTAATAATCAAAAATAATCACAACAAGATTAAATTTGATTAAATGTGACGCACACCGCAATAATCCTTTCCTTCATTCAGGTTATTTCCATTCATTTATAATGCAACAAAAATAAACATTTTAAATCATATAGATAAAACAAAAACCAAGGCACGTAAGCTGTGAAAAAGACGGGAGATCATACGTATCAGATCGCAAAAGGGATGGAAAACATGATTGCAATCCTGGAAGCACAGTGACAACATAAATCAAAACCAATCAAATAATGATTACTTTTGAAAATACACGAGGAAGACCGCGATGAGTAAAGTACAGACCATCACCCGTGAATCATGGATCCTGAACACCTTTCCGGAATGGGGTAGCTGGCTGAATGAAGAGATTGAGCAGGAGCAGGTTGCGCCCGGCACCTTCGCCATGTGGTGGCTGGGCTGTACCGGCATCTGGTTGAAATCCGAAGGCGGCGCCAACGTCTGCGTCGATTTCTGGTGCGGCACCGGCAAGCAGAGCCACGGCAATCCATTGATGAAAACCGGCCATCAGATGCAGCGGATGGCAGGGGTGAAGAAGCTCCAGCCCAATCTGCGCACCACCCCGTTCGTGCTCGATCCATTCGCCATTCGCCAGATTGACGCGGTCCTCGCGACACACGATCACAACGATCATATTGACGTCAACGTCGCCGCCGCCGTCATGCAGAACTGCTCGGCCGATGTGCCGTTTATCGGCCCGAAAACCTGCGTCGATATGTGGATCGGCTGGGGCGTGCCGAAAGCGCGCTGTATCGTCATGAAGCCCGGCGATGTCGTGAAGATTAAGGACATTGAGATCCACGCGCTCGACGCGTTCGACCGTACCGCGCTGATCACCCTCCCGGCGGATCAAATAGCCGCCGGCGTGCTGCCGGACGGGATGGACCAGCGCGCGGTCAACTATCTGTTTAAAACACCGGGCGGCAACCTGTACCACAGCGGCGATTCCCACTACTCCAACTATTACGCGAAGCATGGCAACGAGCATCAGATTGACGTCGCCCTCGGCTCGTATGGCGAGAACCCGCGCGGGATCACCGACAAAATGACCAGCGCCGATATCCTGCGCATGGCAGAGTCGCTCAACGCGAAGGTGGTGATCCCGTTCCACCATGATATTTGGTCGAACTTTCAGGCCGATCCGCAGGAGATCCGCGTCCTGTGGGAGATGAAAAAAGATCGTCTGAAGTACGGCTTCAAGCCGTTTATCTGGCAGGTCGGCGGCAAATTTACCTGGCCGCTGGATAAAGACAATTTCGAATATCACTACCCGCGCGGCTTCGACGACTGCTTCACCATCGAGCCAGATCTGCCGTTCAAATCCTTCCTGTAAACCGCCTCCGGCAGGCCCTGCCTGCCGGAAATACCCCGCCTGAGGGTTAGTATTTTCACATGATTTCAAATATCATCTTTGCCGTTCACTTTTAATCGGATTCGCTCATGACGGAAGCGCAAAGGCACCAAATTCTGCTGGATCTGCTCGCCCAAACGGGGTTTGTTACCGTAGAGCAGGTGATGTCGCGGCTCGGGATCTCACCCGCAACGGCCCGACGTGATATCAACAAGCTGGATGAAAGCGGCAAACTGAAAAAGGTACGCAATGGCGCGGAAGCCATTAGCGAGCAGCGCCCCCGCTGGACGCCGATGAATATCCACCAGGCGCAGAATCTGGATGAAAAAGTGCGTATTGCGCGCGCCGCTTCGCAACTGATCGCGCCGGGTGAGAGCATCGTCATCAACTGCGGCTCCACCGCCTTTCTGCTGGGGCGTGAACTGTGCGGCAAACCGGTGCAGATCATCACTAACTATCTGCCGCTGGCCAACTACCTGATCGACCAGGAACACGACAGCGTGATTATCATGGGCGGGCAGTACAACCGCAGCCACGCCATCACCCTCAGCCCCCACGGCAGTGAAAACAGCCTCTATGCCGGGCACTGGATGTTCACCAGCGGCAAAGGGTTAACCGCCGAGGGGTTATACAAAACAGATATGTTGACCGCCATGGCCGAGCAGAAAATGCTCAGCGTGGTCGGCAAGCTGGCGGTGCTGGTCGACAGCAGCAAGATCGGCGAGCGCGCCGGAATGCTATTCAGCCAGGCCGGGCAAATTGACGTGGTGATCACCGGCAAACAGGCCGATGCCGCGATCCTCAAGCAGCTTGAGGACCAGGGCGTCAGCGTGATCCGCGTTTAAAGATGCTGCTGAAAAAAGGCGACCGTCGTGGCCAGCGCCTCCGGGGTGATGCGATGGCGGACGCCTTTCTGCCAGACGCAGGTCAGCCTGGCTGCAAGGTCGCTCTGCCTGAGCGCTTGCTCAAGGCGGAAGGTCTCTTCCGGCGGCACCACGTCGTCGGCATCGCCATGCCAGAGCAACAGCGGCCGCCGGGCGAGCGACGCCAGCTGATGGCTGACATCCCATTCGCTGAGGCTGTCGCCATCAAAGCCAGGCGAGGGAAACAGGGTTTGCGACAGCGAACGAAAATAGCCTGATCCCATCAGGCAGGCGACGCTGTTCAGCTCGGGATGGTGCGTCATGATACCCAGGGCCGTCATTCCCCCCATCGACGCCCCCGCCACCGCCAGTCGCTCTCCTTCCAGCCAGCCTTCGGCGATAATCGCCTCGCGCAGCGCGGGAAACTCGCTGAAATTCTGCTGCAGGATCGGCCAGAAGCGCTGCATCCGCCCGGTCTCATCACCGTGATAGCGCGCGCCATGCTCCGGCGCGTCCGGCATAATCACCCGGAAACCCGCCTGGGCCAGCGCCACCGCAAAGTAGCTGTAAACCAGTTTCGACGAGGTAAAGCCATGATAAAAGACGATACAGGGCAGTGGTTTGTCCAGACTCTCCTGCGGGCAGGCATGCAAAATTTCGCCACCGCCGAGGTTGCGCATTTCTAGTGCAATCATTTATCGTCTCCCTTCTCTATTGTGGTTAGGCGGCATGGGAAAATGCATTCACCAGGCAACCCAGTTTGCTACGATTCATAATGTTGAGAACCCGGTTACGCTTTCACAACATTTTCATTCGAAAATCGCGTCAGAGATAACAGTTCGGGAACATTCCCCGGAAATCCTGTTAAGGCTACCACTACACTATCACTATCAGGAAACGAGATATGGTTATGCGCAGGTTGTCTCCGTGGTTACTGGCTATCGTCCTCAGCGGGTGTAGTGCTCTGCAGGGAACGCCGGAAGCCCCGCCGCCCGCCACCGACCATCCGCAGGAGATCCAGCGCAACCAGACGGCTGGCCTGCAGAAAATGGCCACGGTGAGCGTACTGATGTACGGTTCGCCGATGGATGTCGAAGCGGCGCTGAAGGCCAAAGCAGAAGCGGCCAAAGCCGATTACTACGTCATCATCATGATCGATGACACCATGGTACCCGGCCAGTGGTATTCGCAGGCGATCCTCTATCGTCGATGACGAGGCGGCGTCTTTAAATCTGCTTTACACAGCTTTGCGTCCATTCACGTTCTCCTGTGCATAATAACGTTCGGCCAGCCACCTGGCAGGACGTTAGCAACGGACTGCCCTTGGGACTACGTGAAATGGAGCTGACGATGAAACGATCTTTTACCCTATCCAGCCTGCTGTTAACCACTGCGACGGCCAACACGTCCGCGCAGTCAGCCGAATTCGCCAGCGCGGATTGCGTTACCGGCCTGAATGAAATCGGTCTGATCTCCGTCGCTAATCTTTCCGGCAGCCAACAGGATGTGGAGCACGCCATTGCCCGCAAAGCGGACGAGCAAGGCGCCTCCTGGTATCGCATTATTCAGATGTACGAGGAACAACAGCCGGACAGCTGGCGCGTGCAGGCCATTCTCTACGCCTGAGGCGCCTGGCGCCCCCGCCCCATGGCCCGCAGCAGCAGGTCGTCGAGGGTCGGCGCGTCAAGACGTATGCCGCCGCGCGTGTCGAGCATCATCCGGCACCAGGCTTCGGCCAGCGGCGGCGAAGCGAAACGCAGCATCTGCGCCCCCGCCCCCAGACGATAGACCAGCCGGGCAATCTCTCTGCCCTGCTCTTCGGCGGGTCGTTTCAGCAATTGCTGCAGCTGACGCCATGCGCGGTCGAGATGGCGGTTCTGTCCTTTCACCTCCGCACACTCCGCGGCCAGCAGCTCCATCGCCGCCGGCTGCTTGCTCAGCACCCGCATCACATCGAGGCACATAATATTGCCGGAGCCTTCCCAGATGCTATTGACCGGCATCTCGCGATACAACCGCGGCAACTCACTCTCCTCGCAATAGCCGATCCCTCCCAGGACTTCCATCGCCTCAGCGACAAACGGGATACCGGCCTTGCAGATGGCAAACTTGGCCGCAGGCGTAAACAGACGCGCCCAGGCGCTTTCCCGGGCATCATCCCGACGGTCCCAGGCTCGCGCCAGACGAAACAGAAACGCGGTCTGTCCTTCAAGACGGAGCGCCATTTGCCCCAGCAGCTGGCGCATCATCGGCTGATCGACCAGATTTTTACCGAACGCCTGACGCTGTAGCGCATGATACAGCGCTACGGAGAAGGCCCGGCGCATCAGGGCATGGCTGCCCAGCGCGCAGTCAAAGCGGGTGAGACCGCCCATCCTGAGGATCTGCCGCACGCCGTCGCCCTCGTCGCCCACCAGCCAGCCGCAGGCGTCATAAAACTCCACTTCGCTACTGGCGTTGGAGCGGTTGCCGAGCTTCTCTTTTAAGCGCTCCAGACGCACCCCGTTGCGCTGCCCGTCGGGCAGCAGGCGCGGCACAAAGAAGCACGACAGACCCGCAGGCGCCTGGGCCAGCACCAGGTGCGCATCGCTCTGCGGCACCGAAAAAAACCATTTGTGTCCCACCAGCCGGTAAAACCCTTCCGCTGTTTTCTCCGCGCGGGTGGTATTGCTCAGCACATCGGAGCCCCCTTGCTTCTCGGTCATCCCCATGCCAATCAGCAGACCGCGCTTCTGGTCGCCCGGGGCGAGGTGGGGATCGTAACGGTCGCTCAGCAGCGGCGACAGCCAGTCGCCAAAAGGCGCGGGCAGGGCGCGCTGCAGCAGGGGCGTCGCGGCGAAGGTCATGGTTATCGGGCACAGCGTTCCGGCCTCTACCTGGGCGTGAAGCAGAAAGCGAGCGGCGCGCGCGACAAACGCGCCTTCACGGGCATCCTCCTGCCAGGCGAGATTATGCACCCGGTTCGCGCACAGCCCCTGCATCAGCAGATGCCAGGCGGGGTGGAAGCGAACGTCGTCCAGTCGGGCGCCGGTGGCGTCATAGCGCAGCAGCTCCGGCGGGTTGCTGTTGGCCAGGCGTCCCAGCTCCAGCGATTCTGCGGTCCCCAGCTGCTGGCCAATGCTGGCGAGCAGATCGCCATCCCAGCCGGCACCTTCGCGGACCACCGCTTCACGTAGGGCGGTATCGGACAGGAACAGATTGCTGTTATTCAGCGGGGTCGGTTGATTAAAAACGGTGTGGGTTTGCCAGTGCATCGTGTCTCCCTCCATCAATGGCGATAAGCCTAAGTATGGTTATCCGGGGGGATACTCGCCCGCGAGAGCGGTCACAAAAAAGCCATCCCGAAGGATGGCTTTTCAGTTTCGTCAGCGGGTCAGCTTAGCTGCGCTGGCGTACCGCCTCAAACAGGCAGATGCCGGTGGCCACCGAGACGTTCAGCGAGGAGACGCTGCCCGCCATCGGAATGCTGATCAGCTCATCGCAGTGCTCGCGGGTCAGGCGGCGCATGCCTTCGCCTTCCGCGCCCATCACCAGCGCCATCGGCCCGGTCATTTTGCTCTGGAACAGCGTATGGTCGGCTTCACCTGCGGTTCCAACGATCCAGACGTTCTCCTCCTGCAACAGACGCATGGTGCGCGCCAGGTTGGTGACACGGATCAGCGGGACGTTCTCCGCCGCGCCGCAGGCCACTTTCTTCGCCGTCGCATTCAGCTGCGCGGAACGATCTTTTGGCACAATCACCGCGTGCACGCCGGCAGCATCGGCGCTGCGCAGGCAGGCGCCGAGGTTATGCGGATCGGTCACACCGTCAAGGATCAACAGGAACGGCTGATCGAGCTGCGCCAGCAGATCCGGCAGATCATTCTCTTGATACTGACGCCCCGGCTTCACGCGGGCAATGATCCCCTGGTGTACCGCGCCTTCGCTCTTCTCATCGAGAAACTGGCGGTTGGCCAGCTGAATCACCACGCCCTGCGCTTCCAGAGCGTGGATCAGCGGCAGCAGGCGCTTATCCTCACGGCCTTTCAGAATATAAACTTCCTGAAAACGCTCAGGTGCGCGCTCCAGCAGTGCCTGCACCGCATGGATGCCGTAAATCATTTCACTCATTGATGTACTCGTTTTAGGTTCTGTTATCCGCCCTTCACCCCGTCCTGCGTCAGCAGACTTCAGGATGAAGGGTGGTCAATCACTCGGCGCTCTTCTTCTTTGCCGCGCGCTTGGCTTTGGTGGCGGCGGCGATTTTCTGCGTTTTCGCCGACGGTTTTTTCGCTTTCTTCTCGCCTTTCGGCTTCGCTTTCGCCTGGTCTTTTTCTTTGCGGAACGCGCTGTCCGGCTCGAAGTTCACCTGCTTACCGACCTGACGACGACGGCCGCCCGGTTTGCCGGAGGTGCTCTTTTTCGCTTTCTCACGGGCGGTTTTGCCGACATTACGCGGCGCGCGCTCGCTGGAGATTAGGGTAAAGTCGATTTTACGCTCGTCCATGTTGACCGCTTCCACACGGACTTCCACGCGGTCGCCCAGGCGATAAGTCTGCCCGCCGGACTCGCCGATCAGACGCTGCCCCACCTGGTCGAAACGATAGTAGTCGTTATCCAGAGAGGAAACATGCACCAGGCCGTCGATAAACAGATCGTTGAGACGGACGAAGAAGCCAAAGCCGGTCACGCTGGCGATAACCCCGGAGAAGATGTTGCCTACCTGATCCTGCATGAAGTCGCACTTCAGCCAGTCGGAGACTTCGCGCGTCGCTTCATCAGCGCGGCGTTCGGTCATCGAGCAGTGCTCGCCCAGCTGCAGCATCTCTTCCATGCTGTAGTGCCAGCCGCCGGTCTCCGTGCTGTTGCCTTTATGCCCCTGCTCTTTGGCCAGCAGATATTTGATGGCGCGGTGCAGCGACAGATCCGGGTAACGACGGATCGGCGAGGTGAAGTGGGCATAGGACTGCAGCGCGAGGCCAAAGTGCCCGCGGTTTTCCGGATCGTAGACCGCCTGCTTCATCGACCGCAGGAGCATCGTCTGAAGCATTTCCGCATCCGGGCGATCGGCGATGGAGGTCAGCAGTTCGGCGTAATCGCGCGGCTCCGGCTTGTTGCCGCCAGGCAGTTCCAGCCCCAGCTCCGCCAGCACGCTGCGGAACGCGGTAATCGCCTCGGTGCTCGGCTTATCGTGAATACGGAACAGCGCCGGCTCCTGCGCCTTCTCAACGAAGCGCGCGGCGGAGATGTTCGCCAGGATCATGCACTCTTCAATCAGCTTGTGCGCATCGTTCCGCTGGGTCTGTTCGATACGCTCGATACGGCGCTCGGCGTTGAAGATGAATTTAGCTTCTTCACTTTCAAATGAGATACCGCCGCGCTCTTCGCGGGCGCCATCCAGCACCTTGTAGAGGTTATGCAGTTCTTCAATATGCTTCACCAGCGGCGCGTAGTGCTCGCGCAGCTCCTGGTCGCCCTGCAGTATATGCCACACCTTGGTATAGGTCAGGCGAGCATGTGAACTCATCACCGCTTCATAGAATTTATAACCGGTCAGACGGCCTTTTGACGAAATCGTCATCTCGCACACCATGCACAGGCGATCGACCTGCGGGTTCAGCGAGCACAGACCGTTAGACAACACTTCCGGCAGCATCGGTACCACCTGCGACGGGAAGTAGACCGAGGTTCCACGGCTGCGCGCTTCCGCGTCCAGCGGCGTCCCCGGACGCACGTAGTAGCTGACGTCGGCAATGGCTACCCACAGGCGCCAGCCGCCGCCGCGTTTCTTCTCGCAGTACACTGCGTCATCGAAGTCGCGGGCATCTTCACCGTCAATAGTGACCAGCGGCAGGGAGCGCAGATCGACGCGCCCGGCTTTCGCCTCTTCCGGCACCTGCTCTTTCAGGCCGGAAACCTGATTTTCTACCGCCGGCGGCCAGACGTACGGAATTTCATGGGTGCGCAGCGCCATATCGACAGCCATGCCGGTACCCATGTTGTCGCCCAGCACTTCGACGATTTTCCCCACGGCTTTGGTGCGGCGGGTCGGGCGCTGGGTCAGCTCGACCACCACCACGTAGCCCATCCGCGCGCCCATAATCTCTTCCGGCGGGATCAGGATATCGAAGCTGAGGCGACTGTCGTCCGGGACGACGAAACCGACGCCAGCGTCGGTAAAGTAGCGGCCAACAATCTGGCTGGTTTTCGGCACCAGGACGCGGACGATGCGCGCTTCGCGGCGGCCCTTGCGGTCCGCGCCCAGCGGTTGGGCCAGCACCTGGTCGCCATGAATACAGGTTTTCATCTGCTCTGACGACAGGTACAGATCGTCTTTGCGCCCTTCAACACGCAGGAAACCATAGCCATCACGGTGACCAATAACGGTTCCTTTGAGGAGATCAAGGCGCTCCGGCAGCGCATAGCACTGACGGCGGGTGAAGACCAGCTGACCGTCGCGTTCCATCGCGCGCAGGCGGCGGCGCAGCGCTTCGGTTTGCTCTTCGCCCTCGATATTTAACTCGATGGCCAGCTCATCGCGGCTGGCGGGCTTTTCCCGTTTGGTTAAATGTTCGAGGATAAATTCCCGGCTCGGGATTGGGTTCGCGTACTTCTCAGCTTCGCGTTCCTGGAATGGATCTTGTGACATATCGGTTCCTCCGTTGTCATCTCCGGCAGAGTGGCGTCACTCCACCAGCAATAATTTATAAAGCGGTTGATTCTTCTCAACCAAATCAGCCAGCGTATAGTTATCCAGTTCCTTGAGAAAACTCTGCGCGGCTTCAGCTAGTGCCTGTTTCAGACGACAGGCTGGTGTAATGTGGCAAAACTCGCTGCTGCAGTTGACCAGCGATAAGGGTTCCAGGTCGCGTACCACGTCACCGACGCGGATCTGTCCAGCTGGTTTGCCGAGGCGAATGCCCCCGTTCTTCCCCCGCACGGCAGTCACATAGCCCATGCGACTTAACTGATTGATTATTTTAACCATATGATTACGGGAGACGCCATAGACCTCGGTTACTTCCGAGATACTGGTCATCCGTCCTTCCGGCAGCGACGCCATATAAATCAGCGCCCGTAGTCCGTAATCGGTGAAACTCGTTAACTGCACATAAACCTCAGGGAAAAGAAAACAGGGTATGTCGAGCGACATCATTATTATTGATGATAAACCAGCCAGCGCTCAGGCCGCTAATTTATTTAAAATGGGGCGGGCGAACAGCAAAAACAAGGGCGCCTGAACGGCGCCCCTTGCGAGTGATTATGCGTCGAACGGGTCGCGCAGAATCATGGTCTCGGAACGGTCTGGACCAGTAGAGATGATATCAACCGGTACGCCGGTCAGCTCTTCAATACGCTGGATGTAGTTCAGCGCTGCCTGCGGCAGGCCGCTGCGCTCTTTCACGCCGAAGGTGGTTTCAGACCAGCCCGGCATGGTTTCGTAGATAGGCTCGATACCTTCCCAGTTGTCGGCTGCCAGCGGAGTGGTGGTCACTTCGCGGCCATCCGGCATACGGTAGCCGACGCAGATTTTCACTTCTTTCAGGCCGTCGAGGACGTCCAGTTTAGTCAGGCAGAAGCCGGACAGGGAGTTAATCTGCACCGCGCGACGAACCGCGACAGCGTCCAGCCAGCCGGTACGACGACGACGACCGGTGGTGGCGCCGAATTCGTTACCCTGCTTGCAGAGGAACTCGCCGGTCTCATCAAACAGCTCGGTCGGGAACGGACCCGCGCCGACGCGAGTCGAGTAAGCTTTGATGATACCCAGAACGTAATCCACATAACGCGGGCCCAGGCCGGAGCCGGTCGCCACGCCACCCGCGGTGGTATTGGAAGAGGTTACGTACGGATAGGTACCGTGGTCGATATCCAGCAGCGTGCCCTGTGCGCCTTCGAACATTACGAAGTCGCCACGTTTACGCGCCTGATCCAGCAGGTCGGAAACGTCCACCACCATGCCGGTCAGGATGTCGGCAATCGCCATCACATCGTCCAGCACTTTCTGGTAGTCAACCGCTTCTGCTTTGTAGAAATTCACCAGCTGGAAGTTGTGATATTCCATCACTTCTTTCAGTTTATCGGCGAAGGTTGCTTTATCGAACAGATCGCCAACGCGCAAACCGCGACGAGCGACTTTATCTTCGTAAGCCGGGCCGATGCCGCGACCGGTGGTGCCGATAGCCTTCGCGCCGCGCGCTTTTTCACGCGCCACGTCCAGCGCCACGTGATAGTCAAGGATAAGCGGGCAGGCTTCAGAGAGCAGCAGACGCTCGCGAACCGGGATACCACGGTCTTCCAGGCCCTTCATCTCTTTCATCAGCGCAGCCGGAGACAGCACGACGCCGTTACCGATGATGCTGGTGACGTTTTCACGCAGAATGCCTGATGGAATAAGATGGAGAACGGTTTTTTCACCGTTGATTACGAGAGTATGGCCGGCGTTGTGACCACCCTGGTAGCGCACAACATATTTAGCCCGTTCTGTCAGGAGATCGACGATCTTCCCTTTACCTTCGTCACCCCATTGGGTGCCCAGTACGACGACGTTGTTACCCATTTTTCAAAATCACCGTTTGCTTAAAAATGGATTCTACCATCGCTTTTTCAGAGTTACAGCACTTTTTGCATCCAAAATAAGGCAAATCCGACCACTTTTTGATCAGCCAATCGATTTCCTCAACATGTAGTAGATCACAATCCCGGCAACCACAAGTCCGCCGCCAAAGCGCCGCAATAAATTATCCGGGAGCTGGCTCAGGCTGGCGACCATCTTGCGCCAGGCGCGCGGATAAAGTAGCGGGCCAAGCCCTTCGAGTACTAAAACCAGCGCCAGCGCCAGCCAAAT
The DNA here is from genome assembly GCF_050378715.1 of Klebsiella sp. 2-CIP_Kleb. Classification (NCBI taxonomy): domain Bacteria; kingdom Pseudomonadati; phylum Pseudomonadota; class Gammaproteobacteria; order Enterobacterales; family Enterobacteriaceae; genus Klebsiella; species Klebsiella sp. 2-CIP_Kleb. The sequence continues at coordinate 186,786 of NZ_JBNRLG010000006.1, read as the reverse complement.
GGTGGAGTTCATCGTCAACCCTAATTGAAAATTATTATCGCCGCCTTCGCAGGTGTCATCGGCCAGCATAGTGAATGCATTCACTCAATTCACATTGTCCCGTATTTCCTCTTCATTATGAACCGGAAAGGTGAAACAAAATTCATAACCAGTTGTATTGCTGTCTATTTTTTAAATTGCAACTATGCCGTCGCGTACTACAACCCGGTACGTCTACATAATCAGGAAGATTATCATGAGAGAATTAACCGCAGTTGAAATCGAAAATGTGAGCGGCGCTGGCTGGTTACAGGATGGCCTGGCAACCTTAGGCAGTAAGGTTGGTGCCGCCGTATGGACGATGGGCACCGATGCCCTGAGCATCAACCTGCCGCTGATTGGCACCATTAATCTGGCCGATCTGGCGCCGGACCTGGGCAAAACCCTGGGCGAAAGCGTTGGCTCATCTATCGGCGGCACCATCGAGAGTACGCTGGCGAGCCTGCCGGTGATCGGTGGCCTGCTAAACAAGCTGCTCGGCAATTAATTCCGCCCTCAGAGTATGAAAAAGGCGCCTGTTTCAGGCGCCTTTTCGCGTTGACACTTCAGGTTTACACCCTCTCCGGCTTATTTACGCGCCGAATCCGGTGAACGCATATAGCGGAAGAAATCGCTATCCGGGCTCAGGACCATGACATCCTGATTGCTCTGGAAGCTCTTCTCATAGGCGCGCAGGCTACGAATAAAGGAATAGAAGCCTGGATCCTGACTGAACGCGTCGGCAAACAGTTTTGCCGATTCCGCATCGCCTTCACCACGCAGGATACGACCCTGTCGCTCGGCTTCCGCCAGCGTCTTGGTGACTTCATAGTCCGCGGTCGCGCGCAGTTTTTCTGCCTCTTCCTGGCCCTGTGAACGGTGACGACGGGCAACCGCTTCACGCTCCGCGCGCATACGGTTATAGATCGCTTCCGACACTTCCGCCGGCAGGTTGATCTGTTTGATACGCACGTCGACCACTTCAATACCCAGCGCCGCCATACTGTTCGGGTTGATCACCTGCACTTTGCCGTTGGTTTCCGCTTCCACGCGCTCTGCCGCTTTGGCAATCGCATCGTCAGCCGCCGGCGTGCTAACCTCGTCTTCCGTACCGGCCGACCCTGAGTTCAGCGCATCACGCACTTCCAGCGTCAGGCGGCCACGGGAATCGGTGACGATGTCTTTCACATCCAGACGACCAATTTCAGAACGCAGACGGTCCGAGAATTTACGCTTCAGCAGCACCTCGGCCTGGGAGACGTCGCCGCCGCCGGTGGCCAGGTAGTAACGGCTGAAGTCGCTGATACGCCATTTGATGTAGGAGTCGACGATCAGGTCTTTCTTCTCTTTGGTGACGAAACGGTCAGCCTGGTTGTCCATGGTCTGAATACGCGCATCCAGCATCTTCACCGATTCGATAAACGGGATCTTGAAGTGCAGGCCTGGCGCATACACCAGCGGCTTATTTTCGTCGTCGCGCAGAACTTTACCGAAACGCAGCGTGATACCGCGCTCGCCTTCCTTCACGACAAAGACTGACATGTAGAGCACTACCAGCACGATGACAATGATCGCGATAACAGATTTACGCATCGTTATTCCCCCTGACGCTGGTAGTCGTTACGCTGCGCGTTAGCGCGGCGTTGGTCCATAATGCTACCCCCGGTTGAGCTCGAGGTTGATGAGGTGCTGGCGCTGCCAGTGCTGGATGCAGGCGGCAGGCGCAGCAGATCGCTGGCGTCACTGCTATCGCTCTTTGCAGCCGGCGCAGCGGCGCCTTTCAGCATCTGGTCCAGCGGCAGAACCATCAGATTGCCGTTTTTGCTGTCATTGACCAGCACTTTACGGGTGTGGCTCAGCACTTTTTCCATGGTTTCGATATACAGACGCTCGCGGGTAATTTCCGGCGCGGCTTTGTATTCCGGCAGGATCTTCGCAAAGCGAGCCACTTCACCCTGGGCTTCCAGAACGGTCTGGGTCTTATAGGCGCGTGCCTCTTCGAGGATACGCTGCGCCTGACCATTCGCGCGCGGCTGGACTTCGTTGGTGTAAGCCTCCGCTTCACGAATGTACTGCTGTTCGTTCTCACGCGCGGCAATGGCATCGTCAAACGCGGCTTTCACCTCTTCCGGCGGACGTGCCGTCTGGAAGTTGACGTCCAGCAGAGTGATGCCCATGTTGTACGGGCGAATCGTCTCTTCCAGCTCACGCTGAGTATCGCTACGGATCACGGTACGACCTTCGGTCAGAATGCGATCCATAGTGTATTTACCGATCACCCCGCGCAGCGCGCTGTCGGTGGCCTGACGCAGGCTGTCGTCCGCGCTGGTGACGCTAAACAGATAGCGCTCCGGATCGGTGACGCGGTACTGCACGTTCATCTCAACGCGCACCACGTTTTCGTCAGAGGTCAACATGACGCCGGACGCCGCCAGTTCACGTACCGACTCCACGTTTACTGCCTGCACGTTATCGATAAAGGTCGGCTTCCAGTTCAGGCCCGGCTCAACCAGATGGCTGAACTTACCAAAACGGGTGACCACGCCGCGTTCGGCTTCTTTAATAGTATAGAAACCGCTGGCCGCCCAGATAATCACTGCCGCCGCGGCAACGATGCCGACAATACGCCCGCCCATCGGTCCGCGAGGTCCCTGCGCGCTATTGCCGCCGCCCAGTCCGCCCTTGCCGCCGCCGAGCCCGCCAAGTTTTTTACTTAACTTGCGGAAGATATCATCCAGATCCGGCGGCCCCTGCTCGCGACCGCCTTTATTGCCATTTCCCTCAGAGTTGCCGCCAGGTTTGCTGCTCCCCCACGGGTCGCGGTCCTGTCCGTTATTACCGGGCTGATTCCACGCCATGTATATGCTCCATATTTGTTTTTGATATCCCCACAGGGGTCAATATCTTCAGGCAAGCTGCAAGGTCAAACCACATAGTCAACAAGCGTTGGCTCTTGCTTACAGAGGCGCCGCCAGTCAACGATCGGCATGCGCACCTGCAGACTCACGCTGCCGTCATCCTCCATCCACTCTTTTTCTATCGCCTGAAGCTGATAGAAACGGCTTCTCAGTCGCCCTTCTTTCGGCGGTAAGCGCAGCGTATGCTGGGCCACTTCACCGGAAAGGCGCTCCGTTAACGCCTGAAAAAGCAGTGGTACGCCAACCCCGGTCTGAGCGGAAAGCCAGACCCGAATCGGTTTATTTTCATCGTCGCGATCGATGCGCGGTTCAAAATCGTCCAGCATGTCGATTTTGTTCATCACCAGCAGCGCCGGGATCTCATCGGCCTCAATTTCAGCGAGAACCGTATTTACCGCATCAATGTTTTCCTGCACGCGGACATCCGCAGCGTCAATCACATGCAGCAGCAGCGTCGCCTGACGCGTCTCCTGCAACGTCGCTTTAAACGCGGCCACCAGATCGTGCGGCAGGTGGCGAATAAAGCCGACGGTATCGGCCAGCACCGTTTCGCCGACGTCAGGGACGTCAATGCGGCGCAGCGTCGGGTCCAGGGTCGCGAACAGCTGGTTCGCGGCATAGACCTCGGCGGCGGTGATCTGGTTAAAGAGCGTTGATTTTCCGGCGTTGGTGTAGCCCACCAGCGACACGGTTGGAATATCGGCTTTCGCGCGCGACCGCCGCCCCTGCTCACGCTGTTTTTCGACTTTTTCCAGCCGCGACAGGATCTGCATGATGCGGTTACGCAATAAACGACGGTCAGTTTCGAGCTGGGTTTCACCCGGGCCACGCAAACCGATCCCGCCCTTTTGTCTTTCAAGGTGGGTCCAGCCGCGGACAAGGCGGGTCGCCATATGGCGCAGCTGCGCCAGCTCGACCTGCAGTTTCCCTTCATGGGTGCGCGCGCGCTGAGCGAAAATATCTAAAATAAGACCGGTACGATCGATAACCCGGCATTCGCACAGGCGTTCCAGGTTGCGTTCTTGCGCCGGACTCAGGGCATGATCGAAGAGCACGACCGAAGCGCCGGTCGCTTTAACGGCTTCCGCAATTTCGACTGCCTTACCTTCACCAACAAAATACTTCGGGTGCGGTGCTTTACGGCTACCGGTAATCACCTGCATTGCTTCGACACCGGCGGAAGAGGCCAGAGTTTCAAACTCCTGGAGGTCTTCCATATCTTTGTCTTGCGAAAAATAGATGTGTACCAGTACCGCCTGCTCACCGGCGTCATAACGGTCAAACAAGCGTAAACCCCTTATAAAATACCAGCGGGGAACGCAGAAAACCTGGCTCCCCGGCGTGGAAAAACAGCACTAGCCTTATTCGGCGTCGTCGCTGTCTTGTTGTGGCGCAGAAGAGCCCTGCGCGCTACCACCGTGGTGATAGTTACTGGAACCGCCGCCAGCATTGTTGCTGTGGTGAGACACCGGGCGAGACGGGACAACAGTAGAAATTGCGTGCTTATAGACCATCTGGCTGACCGTGTTCTTCAACAGGATCACGAACTGATCGAAAGACTCAATTTGCCCTTGCAGCTTGATACCATTCACCAAATAAATAGAAACCGGAACGCGTTCCCGACGCAAAGCGTTCAGGAACGGATCTTGTAAAGATTGCCCCTTAGCCATTCTCTCTTTTCCTTATATGTATGCTTGTTTTGTACTCAGAACCTTACGATTCTCAAAAAAAATTACGCACGATACCGTTTAATTGTACACGTTCAGTTCTGGCTCGCACCAACAACCTGTAATACTTTGTTGAGCGCTTGTTCAGGTTGTTCACTGTCTAACCAATGCACACCTTCCCAACCGCGCAGCCAGGTGACCTGACGTTTGGCTAACTGTCTCGTGGCGCAAACACCTCGATAAACCATCTCATCATATGGGATCTCGCCATTGAGATATGACCACATCTGGCGGTATCCGACACAACGGATGGAAGGCATATCCGTATGCAAATCTCCGCGGGCAAAAAGCGCCCGTACTTCTGCTTCAAAACCTGAAGCTAACATCTGATGAAAACGCTGTTCTATGCGTTGATGGAGCAGTTCACGGCTCGCCGGGGCGATGGCGAACTGATGCACCTGATATGGCAGAGCGTCTCCTGACGTTTGCGTCAGTTCCGTTAAAGTTTTACCCGAAATGAAAAAAACTTCCAGTGCCCGGGAAAGCCTTTGCGGATCATTTGGATGAATACGCGCAGCCGCCACGGGATCGATCTCCTGCAACTGCTGATGTAACGCGCTCCACCCTTGCTCTGCGGCCTGCTGCTCAATCCGCGCTCTGACCTCAGGGTCAGCGGACGGTAAGGGCGACAATCCTTCCAACAACGCTTTGAAATACAACATCGTCCCGCCGACTAACAGCGGAATTCGCCCGGCGGCGACAATTTCCGCCATCGCCGCCAGCGCATCGCGGCGAAAATCCGCCGCGGAATAGGCCTCTGCCGGATCCAAAATATCCAGCAGTCGGTGTGGCGCAGCGCTAAGCTCTGCGGCATCCGGTTTGGCGGTGCCAATATCCATTCCCCGATAAATGAGGGCGGAATCAACGCTAATCAACTCTACTGGCAAAACTTTACGTAAGGCTATCGCCAGCGCGGTTTTGCCGGAGGCCGTCGGGCCCATTAAAAAAATTGCCTTGGGCAGGCTCGCCTCGGTTACATCATTCATCTTTCAGGGCATTCATCGCCGAATGGAGATCTACAGGTTGTAACAGGCCACCCGGCGGCGTTCTCACCAGCTGCGGGCAAAGACGCTCAACGTCCGCCAGCAGCGCAATCGCCTGCGCCATATTCCATGACGTCTGTTCGCTCGTCAGATTACGCGCCATCCATTGGGCGATATTGCCGACGTCGAATGCGTTTTGCTGCGCCAGGTAGCCTATCAGTTCAGGAATCAAGATTTGTAAATTTTGTTGTCTTAAGGGTAAAGGGACCGCGCGCACCGTCACGTGCAGGGCATCGGTATGCATATCGATCCCCAACTGCGTCAGCGCCGACTGCGCGGCGACCAGCGCCTGCTTTTCCCCTTCCGTAACTTTTAACCGCAGGGGGATCAACAGTGGCTGGGCACAGACGGCCTCTGCTCCCGGGGTCAACTGCGCCTGGCGCAGCCAGCGTTCGGCAACGGTCAACGACAGCAGCGCCAGGCCGCCCTCGCGCTCCAGCAGCGCGCAGTCGCGGCTAACAATCGTCAGCACTCTGCCAAAGCTCTGACTGTGCCCGGCCAGTTCCGCCGCGCCCGGGGTCTGTAACGCGGGCTTTGGCGCCGTCGGCGTGTCGAGCAACTGACGATAAAGCGCCCCTTGCTGCTTCTGGTAACCCGGCTGCGCGTGCGGCCAGCTCGCGCCGCCCGGCCTGCCGCTGGGGGCCGCAGGCTCACGCGATGGCGTGATGCTGAAACGGGCTGCCGGTTCACGCGCTTCTGACGGCCGCGCAAACTGGTTGCCGCCCGCCGCGATCCGGTTCTCCGGCATCGCACGGGGCGCCGGCAGGTCGTCTTTTTCCGCCAGCGGCGCGTCAAGCTGCTGCTGCAGCACGCTCAGGACGCCCTGGTAGATAAAGTCATGCACCAGGCGCGACTGATGGAAACGCACCTCATGCTTGGCCGGATGGACGTTCACATCCACCTGATGGGGATCGATCTCCAGATAAAGTACAAACGCCGGCTGCTGATCGGCCCCCAGTTTGTCTTCACAGGCCTGGCGGATAGCGTGGTTGATCAACCGGTCCCGCATCATCCGCCCGTTAACGTAGCAATACTGAATTTCCGCCAGTGCAGAGTTAGTATGCAGCGGATCGGCGACCCAGCCGCGCAGGGTCAAATCGCCATGCTGCCACTCGATCGCCAGGGCATGTTCAAGAAAGGCGGCGCCACAGATGGTTCCCAACCGCCGCTCCCGCTGGCCATCCTGAGCGACTGCCCGATACTGGCGCATCACCTTGCCGTTATGGCTGAGGTTGATGGTGACGTCGAATCGCGCCAGCGCAATGCGGCGGACCACCTCGTCAATGTGGCCGAACTCGGTCTTTTCGGTGCGCATAAATTTGCGCCGCGCCGGGGTGTTGTAGAACAGATCGAGGACTTCAAGGGTCGTACCGACCGGGTGCGCCGCCGGCTTCACCGTCACCGCCTGCTCGCGGCCTTCGGCATACGCCTGCCAGGCTTCCTGCTGTTCCGCCGTCCGCGAAGTGAGCGTCAGGCGCGCCACCGAACTGATACTGGCCAGCGCTTCGCCGCGAAAACCGAGGCTGATAATGGCTTCGAGATCGTCGAGCGAGGCGATCTTGCTGGTCGCGTGGCGAGCCAGGGCCAGCGCCAGCTCGTCTTTTTTGATGCCGCAGCCGTTATCGCGAATGCGAATAAGCTTCGCGCCGCCGCGTTCGATATCAATATCAATCCGCGTGGCGCCCGCATCAAGGCTGTTTTCAACCAGCTCTTTCACCACCGACGCGGGCCGTTCCACCACCTCGCCGGCGGCAATCTGGTTGGCGAGCTGCGGCGGCAGAACCTGAATCGGCATCCCCTGCTCCTTAGTTAATCAACATCCCGCCCGGCGAGGCGGCGCTGGCGGTCTGCGCCGCCTCGCCGCGAGGCGCCGACTGCAGCGGATGCTGCATAAAGTAGTTGCGCAGACCGTTATAAATCGCCTCCGCAATCTGCTCCTGGTAATCATCGCTGCCCAGCAGCCGTTCTTCCCCGTTGTTACTGATGAAGCCCGTTTCCACGAGGATCGACGGAATGTCCGGCGAGCGCAGTACGCCGAGGCTGGCATGCTCCGGACGGCGTTTATGCAGATTGCCAATCCGCTGCAGCTGGCTGAGCACGTTGGTCGCGACATCGTAGCCGACGCGTTGGGAGTGACCGAACTGCAGATCCAACACCGCCTGGCTCAGGTAGGGATCGGCCTGGCTGTTCGCCAGCACATCGCCCGCGCCGCCGAGCAGTTCAGACTGTTTCTCATGCTGTTCCAGCCAGCCGGCCATTTCACTGTTGGCGCGACGGTTAGAAAGCACCCATACCGAGGCGCCGGTGGCGTCGCGGTTTGGCGCGGCGTCAGCATGGATTGAGACGAGGAAGTTGGCATTTTGCTTACGCGCCACATCCGAGCGTCCCATTACCGAAATAAAGTAATCCCCGTCACGGGTCAGCACCGGTTTAAACTGCGGATCGGCGTTCAGCAGCGCCCGCAGCTTGCGCGCGATGGCGATAGTCACGTTCTTCTCTTTGGTGCCATTCGGGCCAATCGCGCCAGGATCCTGGCCGCCGTGCCCGGCATCAATGGCGATAATGACTTTGTCATCCGCCGACACCGTGCGGGCCGCCGGACGGGTCACGGTCTGATTGTTGGTCATCGCCGGCTGAGAGGAGGTCATCACCGTCTGCCGTTCATGACCCGACGAGCTGAACGGATTGCGTCCCGCCGTCACCGTCCGGGAAGGCATCACCGGCGACGGGTCGGCCCGTTTCACCACCACAGGAGGTGGCGGCGGCGGCGGCGGCGCGTCGGCGTTGATGGTAAAGACCACCGTGTAATTCGCCCCGTTCTGTTGCTTCACCGCCCGGGTTTTGCCATCTTCCGTCAGATCCACCAACAGACGCAGCGTCTGCGAATCCTGCGGCGTACCGGCACGAATGCTCTTCACCAGGTTGCTGCCGCTAAATTTCAGCGGCAGTCCCTGCAATACGCCGGTCTGTTTGATATCCAGCGCCACCAGTCGTTTGCCCTGGGGGGTAAAAGAGTACTCCGGTTCACCGACAAAGCTAAGAGTAATACGGGCCTGCTGGTCTCCGTTGGAGACCTGGATATCGGATAAACTCGCCGCAGTGGCGTGAAGACTCGACAGCATCAGCGCAGCGGCAAGCCAGGTGGTTATGCGATACTTCATCCCGTCATCCTTCAGGCTAAATGGCTAAACGTGCCAGTAAAGACTCACCCCGTGAGGAGATCGCGGTAATGCGCGCCTCACGCCCTTGTGCCTGGTAATCAAGGTGAATTTCAACGTCCGGGTCAGGCAGGACACCTGCGCCTTGCTGCGGCCATTCCACCAGGCAGATGGCATCGTCGGCAAAATAATCGCGGATCCCCATAAATTCCAGCTCCTCAGGATCCGCCAGGCGGTAGAGATCGAAGTGATACACCATCAGCTTGTCGAGGGTATACGGTTCCACCAGGGTATAAGTTGGGCTTTTGACATTGCCGCGGTGACCGAGCGCCTGTAAAAAGCCGCGGCTAAAGGTGGTTTTTCCCGCGCCTAAGTCACCATAAAGGTAAATCACGGTGGCGCCGGTACAGGCCTGCGCAATACGGTCGCCCAGGGCCAGCGTGGCCTGCTCATCGGGTAAAGGAATCACTCGGTTAATCATGGTCTACGTCAATCACATCCGGGTTAACAACACGCCTGAGCGTGGAAAAGAGATCGGTCGCCAGCATGCCGCGGGTGCCCTCGCGGGCGGCCAGTCGGTCGGCGGCATCGCCATGAGCGACGCACCCGGCACAGGCAGCATCATACGGCGTCAGGTGCTGTCCTAACAATGCGGCGATGATGCCAGTGAGCACATCGCCCATGCCGCCGCTGGCCATCCCGGCATTGCCGGCGTCGATAATGCCCATCGCCCCGCTTTCACTGGCCACCACCGTGCCCGCGCCTTTCAGCACGACCACGCCGCCATACCGTTTTACCAGACGCTGCGCAGAAAGTAAGCGATCGCTTTCAATTTCTGCCACGCTGATATTCAGCAGACGGGCCGCTTCGCCGGGGTGCGGCGTCAGCACGCGATTGTGACGTTTATCGGGATTGAATGCCAGCAGGTTCAGCGCATCGGCGTCCCAGACCATCGGTTTGTTAACCCTTTCCACCATGCGCAGGGCGCTGCGTCCCCACTCGTTCTGCCCCAGACCTGGGCCAATCGCCACCACCTCCGCCCATTCCAGCGCGGCTTTCAGGGTCTGCGGCGTCAGCTCATCCACCATTAATTCCGGCCGGGCGGTGATAATAGGCGCCACGTTCTCCGGGTGAGTAAGTACTCGCACCAGCCCTGCGCCGGCGCGTAAAGCCGCTTCACCGCACATGCGAATCGCGCCTGCCGTGCCGCGATCGCCGCCGACGATCGCCAGCTTGCCGTGATCGCCCTTATGGGAGGTGGCCCGGCGCGGCGGCAGCCAGTCGGCAAGGTGGGCGGCGCAAAACCGCGTCAGGGGGGTACTTTGCCCGGCGAGCCAGCGCTCAAGCCCCAGCGCATGATGGTGGAGCTGCCCGACGACATCCCGCGCCTTGCCGGTCAGCAGCCCCGGTTTGAGCGCGATAAACGTCAGCGTATGGTCGGCCTGAATGACAGCCCCCGGCGTCGCGCCGGTCTGCGCGTTCAGGCCGGAAGGGATATCCAGAGCCAGCACCGGCGCAGGATGGTGGTTCGCCTGGTGAATGAGCACCGCGACGGATTCACGCGGCGCACTGCGCAACCCGGTGCCGAGCAGGCCATCAATAATCAGTGAGATATCGTCTGGCCAGGGGACAGTGGCCGCATGGATCACGCCGCCGGCGTTAAGCCATGCCTCCCGCGCCGCCTGCGCCTCTTCCGGCAGCGGGCTGTCACTCTCTACCGCCAGCAGCGTCACCCTCCGCCCGGCGGCCTGGGCCAGACGCGCGACGACATATCCGTCACCGCCGTTGTTGCCATGCCCGCAGAGGATCAGCCAGTGCGCGCTGTCAGGAAAAGCGCGGCTGGCCAGCTGGAACGCCGCCTCGCCCGCGCGCTGCATCAGTTCAAACAGCGTCAGTCCCAGGCTGTCCGCCGCCTCTCGTTCGGCCAGGCGCAGCGCCTCCGCAGGCCAAATGTTGTATGGTATACTGTCAGGGTTTTTCGTCATTGTATGGTCCATCATGTCACAGCCCCTCGATCTCGTTCAGTTAGCGCAACAAATCAAACAATGGGGCACAGAGCTCGGGTTCCAGCAGGTCGGTATCGCCGATACCGACCTCAGCGCCAGTGAACCCAAACTGCAGGCATGGCTGGATAAACAATACCACGGCGAAATGGAGTGGATGGCCCGTCACGGTATGATGCGCGCCCGCCCCCACGAACTGCTGCCCGGTACGTTACGCGTCATCAGCGTGCGGATGAATTATCTGCCCGCCAACGCCGCCTTTGCCCGCACCCTGAAAGATCCCGCGCTGGGTTACGTCAGCCGTTATGCCCTCGGGCGTGATTATCATAAGCTGCTACGTAATCGCCTGAAAAAACTGGGTGAGAAGATTCAGGAACAGTGTGCTTCGCTCAATTTTAGACCTTTTGTCGATTCCGCGCCTATCCTGGAACGGCCCATTGCAGAAAAAGCGGGCCTTGGCTGGACAGGTAAGCACTCACTTATCTTAAGCCGCGACGCCGGATCATTCTTTTTTCTCGGCGAACTGCTGATTGACCTGCCCCTGCCGGTCGACAGCCCGGTCGCGGAGGAGTGTGGACGCTGTGTCGCCTGCATGACTATCTGCCCCACCGGGGCCATCGTTGAGCCCTATACCGTCGACGCCCGCCGCTGCATCTCCTATCTCACCATCGAACTGGAAGGCGCTATTCCGGAGGAGTTCCGTCCGCTCATCGGCAACCGGATCTATGGCTGCGACGACTGCCAGCTTATCTGCCCGTGGAACCGTTTCTCACAGCTCACCGATGAAGAGGATTTCAGCCCGCGCCAGGCGCTGCATGCCCCGCCGCTGGTGGAGCTGTTCGCCTGGAGCGAAGCGTGGTTTCTGAAGGTGACCGAAGGGTCGGCGATTCGTCGCATTGGTCATCTGCGCTGGCTGCGTAATATCGCCGTCGCGCTGGGCAATGCGCCCTGGGATGAAGCCCATCTTCGCGCACTGGAGAGTCGCCTGGGCGAGCACCCGCTTCTCGACGAGCACATTGAGTGGGCGATTGCCCAGCAACTGAAAAAGCGCAGCGTCGACGCCGTCGAAGTACAGCTGCCGAAAAAATTACGTCTGGTCAGGGTGGTAGAGAAAGGCCTGCCGCGCGACGCCTGATTCATTCACAGGCTGTGAATAAAATCTAAAACACATTGAGTTTCAAGGCGCAGACCGAGGTCAAGTGATCGGATTAACATTTCGAAATGAAATTTAATTGTTAAATTTCAATTAGATATAAAGATATTATTTACAAAGCGAAGCATTTACGCCGTCAGAAGCGAAACGACAACCTGTGGATAACTCTGTTTACAGTATTTCTGCAGACCAAACGAAAATCATCCCCGGCGCTGGATTGCACTGTGGATAAATAAGAGATAGAAGAAAATTTGGAGCGGGAAACGAGACTCGAACTCGCGACCCCGACCTTGGCAAGGTCGTGCTCTACCAACTGAGCTATTCCCGCTTAATCATCGTCATTCAAGCTACCGTGTAGCAACCTGAAAACTGCGACTGGTGTGGTGTGTCATTCAAATTTTGGAGCGGGAAACGAGACTCGAACTCGCGACCCCGACCTTGGCAAGGTCGTGCTCTACCAACTGAGCTATTCCCGCTTAATCTTCGGCTTTCGCCCCGCATCTGCGAGATGAAATCCTTTGATCAGGATGGTGCTTTCAAATTTTGGAGCGGGAAACGAGACTCGAACTCGCGACCCCGACCTTGGCAAGGTCGTGCTCTACCAACTGAGCTATTCCCGCGTTACTGCATTTTTTGCCATATTTCGATGGCGTCGTAATTTGCATTTCTGCGTCGTTACGGGAGGCGCATTATACGAGAATTCGATGCCCCTGCAACCCCCTGTTCATCACTTTTTTGCGTTTTTTGTTTAAATGGATATTTTCTCGCCACCTACGCCGCTGAATTGTATAAATAAGCGTCATTTCGGGCAAAATCGCTTTTTCCGCCCGCCTGAATGACGCAAAATCGCTCGCATCATACCGCGGTGGCGCGACGTAAAACGAGGCCACCACGCCGCCAAACAGGGAATTAGCATGAGAAAAGTCCTCACCGTCCTGCTGCTGAGCACGCTGGCCATCGGAACCGCGTCAGCCGAGACGCTCCATTTTGGCACCAGCACGGCCAATCCGCCGTTTGTCACCGCCAACGGCAAAAATCAGCCTGTCGGCTTCGATATCGATCTTGCCCAGGCCCTGTGCCAGCAGATGCAGGCGCAGTGCCAGTTCACGGCGCAGCGTTTCGATACGCTGATCCCGGCTTTACGCTTCAAGAAATTTGACGCGGTGATTGCCGGCATGGAAGTGATCCCGATGCGTGAGAAGCAGGTCGCCTTCAGCCGTCCCTATCGCCAGGCGCTCTCCGGGGTGGTGATCGTCAACAAAGATGTCGCCCATACCTTTGCCGACCTGAAAGCCAAAAAAGTCGGCGTGGTGAAAGGCACACTGCATCAACACTATCTGCGTGATAAACAGAAAGCCGTACAGGCTGTTCCTTACGACGACGTCGCCAGCGCCCTGGCCGCGCTGAAGGCCGGGCAAATAACCGGCGTCATGGGCGACTTCGCCACCCTCGACGCCTGGCAGCAGGAGAACCCTGACTACGCCATCATGGATGAACGTGCCACCGACCCGGCTTATTACGGTAAGCAGTATGCGATTGCGGTGCGCAAAGACGATCCGGAGCTGCTGAATGCGATCAACGATGCCCTGACCGCGGTCATGGCGACGCCTGACTTCCAGCAGATGCAGCAGAAGTGGTTTAAATAACGCAGAAAGGTGTACCGGGCCGCGCACAGGGCCCGGTCGCGGTTTACAGCTTAATGAAATGCTCGCGGTAGTAAGCCAGCTCGGCGACTGACTCGCGGATATCGTCCATTGCCTGATGGGTACCCTGCTTTTTAAAGCCGTCGAGAATTTCCGGCTTCCAGCGACGCGCCAGCTCTTTCAGCGTGCTAACGTCCAGATAGCGATAGTGGAAATAGGCTTCCAGTTGCGGCATGTACTTAAACAGGAAGCGACGATCCTGGCCGATGCTGTTGCCGCAGATCGGCGACTTGCCCGCCGGCACCCACTGCTTAAGAAACTCAATGGTCGCCAGTTCGGCGTCGTGCTCGCTGACGGCGCTGGCCTTCACGCGATCCACCAGCCCACTGCCGGTATGCGTCCGCACATTCCACTCGTCCATCAGCGCCAGTTGGGCATCCGATTGATGCACCGCGATGGTCGGCCCCTCGGCCAGAATGTTCAGGTTGGCATCGGTCACCAGGGTGGCGATTTCAATAATGCGATCGCGCTCCGGATCCAGCCCTGTCATCTCAAGATCGATCCAAATGAGGTTGTTTTCATTTGCACTCATGCTATTTTCCACCCTTCTTGCGTGACTATATTCATCTAAAATAGCGTGTATCATAGAGGTTTTGCCCCATCAGGGCGACCAGGAGCCAGTTCGATTGAGTAAAAATAAACTCTCCAAAGGCCAGCAGCGCCGCGTCAAAGCCAACCACCAGCGCCGTCTGAAAACCACTGCGGAGAAGGCCGACTACGATGACAACCTGTTTGGCGACCCGTCGGAAGGCATTGTCATCAGTCGCTTTGGCATGCATGCCGACGTCGAATCCGCTGACGGCAGCGTGCATCGCTGCAATATCCGCCGGACGATCCGTTCGCTGGTCACCGGCGACCGCGTGGTCTGGCGGCCGGGTAAAGACGCCGCCGACGGCGTAAGCGTCAAAGGGATCGTCGAAGCGGTTCACGATCGCGCCTCCGTCCTGACGCGCCCGGATTTTTACGACGGCGTGAAGCCTATCGCCGCCAATATCGACCAGATCGTGGTGGTTTCCGCGATCCTGCCTGAGCTATCGCTGAATATTATCGATCGCTATCTGGTGGCCTGCGAGGCGCAGGATATCGAGCCGTTAATCGTCCTGAACAAAATCGATCTGCTGGATGACGATGGCCTGCGCTTCGTCAATGAGCAAATGGACATCTACCGCAACATCGGTTACCGCGTACTGCTGGTCTCCAGCCGTACTCAGGACGGCCTCAAGCCGCTGGAAGCGGCCCTGACCGACCGCATCAGCATCTTCGCCGGGCAGTCCGGGGTGGGTAAATCAAGCCTGCTGAACGCCCTGCTGGGGCTGAATGAGGATCAGATCCTCACCAATGATGTCTCGGACGTTTCCGGCTTAGGCCAGCACACCACCACCGCGGCGCGCCTCTACCACTTCCCGCACGGCGGCGATGTGATTGATTCACCGGGGGTACGTGAGTTCGGCCTGTGGCATCTGGAAGCGGAACAAATCACCAACGGCTTTGTCGAATTCCATGATTATTTAGGCCGTTGCAAATATCGCGACTGTAAACACGATACCGATCCTGGCTGTGCGCTTCGCGAAGCGGTAGAGAGCGGCAAGATCGCCGAAAGCCGTTTCGAGAACTACCACCGCATCCTGGAAAGCATGGCGCAGGTACAGGTAAAAACGCGTAAAAACTTTTCCTCGACCGATGACTGACCATTAAGCTGAGCGTCACGTCAGGCGCTGCCGGGCAGCGGTGATGGCGCGGCTTACGCGGATGCCATTTGGCGAGTTTTACGTATAGAATCGTCCCCTTTTTTCAGGTCCCCGCCCGCAGGCGGGGTCAGGAACGACATATCATGGCCTGGAGGCTACTTTGTTAAACGATCTTAAACTTTCACTGCAATACATTCTGCCTAAACTGTGGCTCACCCGCCTCGCAGGCTGGGGTGCGAGCAAACGCGCAGGTTGGCTGACGAAGCTGGTCATCGATCTGTTCGTGAAATACTACAAGGTCGATATGAAAGAGGCGCAGAAGCCGGATACCGCGGCCTATCGCACCTTCAACGATTTCTTTGTGCGCCCGCTGCGCGACGACGTTCGCCCGCTGAATACCGATCCTAACGTACTGGTGATGCCGGCCGACGGCGTGATCAGCCAGCTTGGTGCCATTGAGAACGATAAAATTCTGCAGGCCAAGGGCCACGACTACAGCCTGGAAGCCTTACTGGCCGGCAACTACCAGATGGCCGACCTGTTCCGTAACGGCAGCTTCGCCACCACCTATCTGTCGCCGCGCGACTATCACCGCGTGCACATGCCGTGCAACGGTATCCTGCGCGAAATGATCTACGTTCCTGGCGACCTGTTCTCCGTTAACCATCTGACGGCGCAGAACGTGCCAAACCTGTTCGCCCGTAACGAGCGCGTCATCTGCCTGTTTGATACTGAGTTTGGCCCGATGGCGCAAATTCTGGTGGGCGCGACTATCGTCGGCAGCATCGAGACCGTGTGGTCCGGCACCGTAACCCCGCCGCGCGAAGGCATTATTAAACGCTGGACCTGGCCCGCTGGCGACAGCGAAGGCTCCGTCGCCCTGCTGAAAGGCCAGGAGATGGGCCGCTTCAAACTGGGCTCCACCGTGATCAACCTGTTTGCCCCGGGCCAGGTGAAGCTGGTCGACACGCTGCAAAGCCTGTCCGTGACTAAAATCGGCCAACCGCTGGCGACAACGGTGGAAGCAACCACCGCCGCTGAACCGGCGCCGTTACCGGAAGAAGAGATCCGCGCCGAACATCGCGCCAGCCCGCTGGTTGACGATAAACAAGACCAAGGTTAATTCTTCAGCAAAAGGGTTATGCCGTGCGCCTGATATACACTTTCCTGTTGGCCTTGAGCCTCAGTTTCGGGGCGTACGCTGCGACAGCCCCGGATGCTAAACAGATAACCCAGGAACTGGAACAGGCGAAGGCGGCAAAGCCCGCCCAGCCTGAAACCGTTGAAGTTCTGCAGTCCGCCCTGAACGCGCTTGAGGAGCGAAAATCGTCTCTCGAGCGCGCCCGTCAGTATCAGGACGTTATCGACAATTTCCCCAAACTGTTTCAAAGCCTGCGCGCCCAGCTCAACAATCTGAGCGAAGAGCCGCGCCAGGTGCCAGTCGGCCTGACCGCCGATGCGCTGAACCAGGAGATCCTCCAGGTCAGCAGCCAGCTGCTGGAGTCAAGCCGTCAGGCGCAACAGGAGCAGGATCGCGCGCGTGAAATCGCCGACTCCCTGAACCAGCTGCCGCAGCAGCAAACCGACGCCCGGCGTCAGCTCAATGAGGTTGAGCGCCGCATCGGCACGCAAACCGGCAACAATGCTCTCGCCCAGGCGCAAAATCTTGCCCTGCAGGCGGAATCGGCGCGCCTGAAGGCGCTGGTGGATGAACTCGACCTCGCCCAGCTCTCCGCCAATAACCGCCAGGAGCTGTCGCGCGCCCGTTCTGAACTGGCGCAAAAGCAGAGCGAGCAGCTGGATGCCTATCTGCAGGCGCTGCGTAATCTGCAGAACAGCCAGCGCCAGCGTGAGGCGGAAAAAGCACTGGAGAGTACCGAACTGCTGGCGGAGAACAGTGAAAACCTGCCGCCGGACATCACCGCCCAGTTTAAAGTCAACCGCGAACTCTCCCAGGCGCTGAACCAGCAGGCGCAGCGTATGGATCTGGTGGCGTCCCAGCAGCGGCAGGCGACGAATCAAACGCTGCAGGTGCGCCAGGCGTTAAACACCCTGCGCGAGCAGTCGCAGTGGCTGGGCTCCTCTAATCTGCTGGGCGAAGCCCTGCGCGCCCAGGTGGCGCGGCTGCCGGAGCGCCCTCGCCCGCAGCAGCTGGATACGGAGATGGCGCAGCTGCGCGTGCAGCGTCTGCGCTTTGAGGATTTACTCAGTAAGCAGCCGCAGCTGCGGCAGATCCGCCAGGCCGACGGCGAACCGCTGACCAGCGAGCAGAACAAGATCCTGCAGGCGCAGCTGCGCACGCAGAACGAGCTGTTGAACTCGCTGCTGCGCGGCGGCGATACCCTGATGCTGGAGCTCACTAAGCTGAAGGTCGCCAACGGCCAGCTGGAAGACGCGCTGAAGGAGATCAACGAAGCCACCCACCGCTATCTGTTCTGGACTTCGGACGTCAGCCCCATCGGCTTCTCCTGGCCGCTGGAGATCGTCCAGGATCTGCGGCGCCTGATCTCCCTGGATACCATCAGCGAACTGGGTAAAGCCAGCGCGATGATGCTCACCAGCAAAGAGACCCTGCTACCGCTGTTTGCCGCCCTGCTGCTGGTTGGCTTCAGCATCAGCTCGCGGCGCCATTTCACCCGCTTCCTTGAGCGCTCCAGCGCTCGGGTGGGGAAAGTCACCCAGGATCACTTCTGGCTGACGCTGCGTACGGTCTTCTGGTCGATACTGGTGGCTTCGCCGCTGCCGGTGCTATGGATGACGCTCGGCTATGGTCTGCAGTCCGCCTGGCCATTCCCGCTGGCGGTGGCGATTGGCGATGGGGTCACCGCGACGGTGCCTCTGTTGTGGGTGGTGATGATCTGCGCCACCTTCGCCCGGCCAAACGGACTGTTTATCGCCCACTTCGGCTGGCCGCGTAGCCGAGTGGCGAAAGCGATGCGCTACTACCTGATGAGCATCGGGCTGATTGTGCCGCTGATTATGGCGCTGATCATGTTCGATAATCTTAACGACCGCGAGTTCTCCGCCTCGCTGGGCCGCCTGTGCTTCCTGCTGATCTGCGGCGCGCTGGCGGTGGTCACCCTCAGCCTTAAGCATGCCGGCATCCCGCTCTACCTGGATAAAGAGGGGAATGGCGACAACATGGTGAACCGCCTGCTGTGGAACCTGATGCTTGGCGCCCCGCTGGTGGCCATGCTGGCGGCCGCCGTCGGCTACCTCGCCACCGCTCAGGCGCTGCTGGCGCGTCTGGAAACCTCCGTCGCCATCTGGTTCCTGCTGCTGGTGGTCTATCACATTATCCGCCGCTGGATGCTGATCCAGCGGCGCCGACTGGCCTTCGACCGGGCCCGCCATCGTCGCGCGGAAATTCTCGCCCAGCGCGCCCGCGGCGAAGATGAGCCTGTTCACGTCAGCAGCCCGGAAGGATCGGTGGAGACGGAGGTCAGCGAGGTCGATCTCGATGCCATCAGTACCCAGTCGCTGCGTCTCGTGCGCTCTCTGCTGATGCTGATCGCGCTGCTGTCAGTCATCGTGCTGTGGTCGGAAATTCACTCGGCGTTTGGCTTCCTTGAGAATATCTCGCTGTGGGACGTCACCTCGACGGTGCAGGGGGTGGAAAGCCTCGAGCCCATCACCCTTGGCGCAGTGCTGATTGCCATTCTGGTGCTGATCATCACCACTCAGCTGGTGCGCAACCTGCCGGCGCTGCTGGAGCTGGCGATCCTCCAGCACCTCGATTTAACGCCCGGCACCGGCTACGCCATCACCACCATCACCAAGTATCTGCTGATGCTGGTCGGTGGGCTGGTGGGCTTCTCGATGATCGGCATTGAGTGGTCGAAGCTGCAGTGGCTGGTCGCCGCGCTGGGTGTGGGTCTCGGGTTTGGCCTGCAGGAGATCTTCGCTAACTTTATCTCCGGCCTGATTATCCTGTTTGAAAAACCGATCCGCATCGGCGATACGGTCACCATCCGCGACCTGACGGGCAGCGTCACCCGCATCAATACCCGCGCCACCACCATCAGCGACTGGGACCGGAAAGAGATTATCGTGCCGAACAAGGCGTTCATCACCGAACAGTTTATCAACTGGTCGCTGTCGGACTCGGTCACCCGCGTGGTGTTGACGGTGCCGGCTCCGGTGGACGCCGATACCGAAGAGGTGACCAAGATCCTCATCGCCGCGGCGCATCGCTGTTCGCTGGTCATCGATACCCCGGCGCCGGAGGCGTTTCTCGTCGACCTGCAGCAGGGGATCCAGATTTTCGAGCTGCGTATTTTTGCCGCCGAGATGGGGCACCGCATGCCGCTGCGCCATGAGATGCATCAGCTGATCCTGGCGGGCTTCCGCGAGCATGGCATTGATATGCCGTTCCCTCCGTTCCAGATGCGTCTGGAAAGTATTGACGGCAGGCAAAGCAGTAAAACCATGACCTCGGCCGGAAAAACCAGCCGACGTACGGCTGGCAGCCTTTAAGCCATAGCCTGCCCGGCGGCACTGCCGGGCAGGTTCTTTAACTCTCCATCACCAGCGCGCCGGACGCCAGGCGCCGACGGTAGCTTTCGTAAATTCCCCACGCCAGCAGCGAGAAGAAGATCGGCCCGCCGACCATCCACAGGGTGCTGCTCCAGTCCCCACTGTCGATGACCGGCTGAATGATGGTGAAGATATTGGCGAAGGTCACCATCAGCAACACCACGCCGGTCGCCAACAGCGTCGCCTGGCCTCATAAAACGAGCGCGGATAGTAGCAAGAGCACCGAAGGAGATTGTGGATATTCGGGCGAAAGCCGGGATAGCATGAGGGAGGGGGAATCAGGGCAGACCTGTCACCTCCCTCGCCCGCAGGCGGCGGGAGGTGACAGCGCCATCAGGCGCGGTCGACCGTAAAGGCGATCACTTCGCCGATGCTTTCAGCGCCCAGCGCCAGCATCACCACGCGATCAACGCCCAATGCCACGCCGGAGCAGTCCGGCAGACCTGCCTCCAGCGCCGCCAGCAGGTTGTTATCGATGGGCTGCTGCGGGAGGCCGCGCGCGGCCCGCTTGCGATTGTCCTGCTCAAAGCGCAGGCGCTGCTCATGGGCGTCGGTCAGCTCGTGGAAACCATTCGCCAGCTCAATTCCTTTGTAATAGACCTCGAAGCGCTCAGCGACCCGATGATCTTCCGGGCTGATCTGCGCTAAAGAGGCCTGAGTCGCCGGGAAATGATAAATGAACGTCGGCCGATCTTTGCCGATGTGCGGCTCCACGCCCATGGTGAACAGCAGTTGCAGCAGCGTGTCGCGATCTTCTTCAGTATCGGCGATATTGCTCAGATCCAGCTTCGCCGCGACTTCGCGCAGCTGCGCTTTATCGGCAGAGAGCGGGTCAATATCCAGATGACGCTGGAACGCCTGCTGATAGGAGAGGCTTTCCGCCGGCTGGCACTCCAGCACCTGCTGCAGCAGATCGTCCACCTCGTTGATCAGACGATACATGTCATAGCACGGACGATACCACTCCAGCATGGTGAATTCCGGATTGTGATGCCGCCCCATCTCTTCATTACGGAAGCTGCGGCAAAGCTGGAAAACCGGGCCGCAGCCCGCCGCCAGCAGGCGCTTCATATGGTATTCCGGACTGGTCATCAGGTACAGATTGAGTCCCTGTGAGTGGCCCGGGCCGACGAAACGGGTTTCAAACGGGAACAAATGGATATCCGTTACCGTCGCCTGACTCATGCAAGGCGTCTCCACCTCCAGCACGCCGCGATCGGTAAAGAACCGGCGGATTTCCGCCATCACCGCCGCGCGTTTCAACAGATTGGGAATGGGTGCGCTCGGCTGCCAGGTTGCCGTCTCGCTCATGGTACTTTCTCCGATTGCAAACAAGGGCACGAAGTCTACTCGCAACCGGCGAGTGAAACAAATTTTGTGCAATCCCCGGCAGATTACATGCCATTAATCTATCGTTAACCTAAATGCATAAATATCACTGATAAATAACCGCACATATCGATAAAAAAATCGAACACGTCAATTTTCCATACTGACCCTACGGCTATACTCCTGTACCTATAAAGGAGCAGTGATACTTTTTCGCCAGCCCGGCGGCGAAATACACTAAAACTGGAGGAATGTCGTGCACACTTTTCAAGCCGATCTCGCCGTAATTGGCGCCGGCGGGGCAGGCCTTCGCGCCGCTATCGCCGCCGCCCAGGCCAACCCCAATGCCAAAATCGCCCTGATTTCTAAAGTCTATCCGATGCGCAGCCATACGGTCGCTGCAGAAGGGGGGTCCGCAGCCGTTGCCCAGGATCACGATAGCTTTGAGTACCATTTTCACGACACCGTCGCCGGAGGCGACTGGCTGTGCGAGCAGGATGTCGTCGACTATTTCGTTCACCACTGCCCGACGGAAATGACCCAACTGGAACAGTGGGGATGCCCGTGGAGCCGCCGCCCTGACGGCAGCGTTAACGTCCGGCGCTTCGGTGGCATGAAGATCGAACGTACCTGGTTTGCCGCCGATAAAACCGGCTTCCACATGCTGCATACCCTCTTCCAGACCTCCCTTCAGTTTCCCCAAATTCAACGCTTTGATGAACATTTCGTCCTTGATCTGCTGGTCGATGACGGCCAGGCCCGCGGCCTGGTGGCGATGAATATGATGGAAGGCACGCTGGTGCAGATCCGCGCCAACGCGGTGGTGCTGGCCACCGGCGGCGCCGGACGCGTCTATCGCTACAACACCAACGGCGGCATCGTTACCGGTGACGGGATGGGTATGGCGCTGGGCCACGGCGTGCCGCTGCGCGATATGGAGTTCGTTCAGTATCACCCGACCGGTCTGCCGGGTTCCGGGATCCTGATGACCGAAGGCTGCCGCGGTGAAGGCGGGATTCTGGTCAACAAAAACGGCTATCGCTATCTGCAGGATTACGGCATGGGCCCGGAAACCCCGCTCGGCGAACCGAAGAACAAATATATGGAGCTGGGCCCGCGCGACAAAGTGTCCCAGGCCTTCTGGCACGAATGGCGGAAAGGGAACACCATTCCCACGCCGCGCGGCGACGTGGTCTACCTCGATCTGCGCCACCTCGGCGAGAAAAAGCTGCTGGAGCGCCTGCCGTTTATCTGTGAGCTGGCGAAAGCCTACGTCGGCGTCGACCCGGTGAAAGAACCGATTCCGGTACGCCCGACCGCGCACTACACCATGGGCGGCATCGAAACCGATCAACAGTGCGAAACCCGCATCAAAGGGCTGTTTGCCGTGGGCGAATGCTCGTCCGTTGGTCTGCACGGCGCCAACCGCCTGGGCTCCAACTCGCTGGCCGAGCTGGTGGTCTTCGGCCGCCTGGCCGGGGAACAGGCCATGCGGCGCGCCGCACAAGCGGGCGAAATGAACGGCTCCGCCCTCGATGCGCAAGCTGCCGATGTGGAGCGTCGTCTGAAAGATCTCGTCAACCAGGAGGGTAACGAAAACTGGGCGAAAATCCGCGACGAAATGGGGCTCTCGATGGAGGAAGGCTGCGGCATCTACCGGACGCCAGAGCTGATGCAGAAAACTATCGACAAGCTGGCTGAGCTGCAGGAGCGCTTTAAGCGCGTGCGCATTACCGACAACTCCAGCGTATTCAACACCGATCTGCTTTACACCATTGAGCTGGGACACGGTTTAAACGTTGCCGAATGTATGGCGCACTCGGCCATCGCCCGTAAAGAATCGCGCGGTGCGCACCAGCGTCTGGATGAAGGCTGTACCGAACGCGACGACGTCAACTTCCTCAAACATACGCTCGCCTTCCGCGAGGCTGATGGCACCACCCGCCTGGAATATGGCGATGTGAAGATCACCACGCTGCCGCCGGCGAAACGTGTTTATGGCGCTGAGGCGGAAGCGGCTGAGAAGAAGGAGACCACCCATGGCTGAGATGAAAAACCTGAAAGTCGAAGTGGTGCGTTACAACCCGGAGGTCGACACGGCACCGCACAGCGCGTTCTATGACGTGCCTTACGATGAGCAGACCTCGCTGCTGGACGCGCTGGGCTACATTAAAGACAACCTGGCGCCCGACCTGAGCTACCGCTGGTCCTGCCGGATGGCGATCTGCGGCTCCTGCGGCATGATGGTCAATAAGGTACCGAAGCTGGCCTGTAAAACCTTCCTGCGGGATTACACCAAAGGCATCAAGGTTGAAGCGCTGGCCAACTTCCCGATCGAGCGCGATCTGGTGGTGGATATGACCCACTTTATCGAAAGTCTGGAGGCCATTAAGCCGTACATCATCGGCAATAACCGCACCCCGGACCAGGGACCAAACAAGCAGACGCCGGCCCAGATGGCCAAATACCATCAGTTCTCCGGCTGTATCAACTGCGGACTGTGCTATGCCGCCTGTCCGCAGTTCGGCCTGAACCCGGAGTTTATCGGCCCGGCGGCGATCACCCTCGCCCACCGCTATAACGAAGACAGCCGCGACCACGGCAAAAAGGAACGCATGGCGCAGCTTAACGGCCAGAACGGCGTCTGGACCTGTACTTTCGTGGGCTACTGCTCGGAAGTGTGTCCGAAGCACGTCGACCCGGCGGCCGCGATCCAGCAGGGCAAGGTGGAAAGTTCGAAAGACTTTCTTATCGCCACCCTGAAACCACGCTAAGGAGTGCATTATGACGACGAAACGCAAACCCTACGTGCGGCCGATGACCTCCACCTGGTGGAAAAAGCTGCCGTTTTATCGCTTCTACATGGTGCGGGAAGGCACGGCGGTACCGACGGTCTGGTTTAGCATTGTGCTGATTTACGGGCTGTTTGCCCTCAAGCACGGCGCCGAAAGCTGGGCGGGATATATCGGATTCCTGCAAAATCCAGTGGTGGTGATCCTCAATCTGATCACCCTGGCGGCGGCGCTGCTGCACACCAAAACCTGGTTCGAGCTGGCGCCGAAAGCCGCCAACGTCATCATCAAAGGCGAAAAAATGGGGCCAGAGCCGGTGATTAAAGGTCTCTGGGTGGTGACGGCGGTGGTCACCGTGGTGATCCTGTTTGTCGCCCTGTTCTGGTAAGGAGGCTGAGATGATTAATCCCAATCCGAAACGTTCCGATGAACCCGTTTTCTGGGGGCTGTTTGGCGCTGGCGGCATGTGGGGCGCGATTGTCGCGCCGGTGATGGTGCTGCTGGTGGGCATTTTGCTGCCGCTGGGGCTCGCCCCCGCCGACGCCTTCAGCTATGAGCGCGTGCTGGCCTTTGCCCAAAGCTTTATCGGCCGCGCGTTCATCTTTCTGATGATTGTCCTGCCGCTGTGGTGTGGGCTGCATCGTATTCACCACGCCATGCACGACCTGAAAATCCATGTGCCAAACGGCAAATGGGTCTTCTACGGTCTGGCGGCGATCCTCAGCGTCATTACTCTGGTTGGCGTACTGTTTATCTGATCCTGCAAGAGCCCGGCAGCAATTCTGCTACCGGGCTCGCTTCATAGAAAAATCTTGCCGCCTTTGCCCTGCCGGACTCTACACTTAGCTTAAAAGCCAGCAAGGAGCATACCATGCGTATCCTGCCGATAATCACCGCGGTCGCCGTCTCGTTCCTGTCTGTCGCCTGCAGCACCCCTGCCCCGCCGCCAGGCGTCACCGTGGTCACCCCCTTCGACGTTCAGCGCTATCTGGGTACCTGGTACGAAATCGCCCGCTTCGACCATCCTTTTGAAAGCGGGCTGGAAAAGGTCACGATCGCCTGGCAGCCGCGCGATGACGGCGGTCTGGACGTGGTCAATAAAGGCTATAACCCCGACCGCGGCATGTGGCAGAAAACGGACGGGGTGGCGTATTTTACCGGCGAACCCAGCCGCGCCGCGCTGAAGATCTCCTTCTTCGGCCCCTTCTATGGCAGCTATAACGTCATTGCGCTGGATAAGGAGTATCGGTACGCGCTGGTCTGCGGCCCCGACCGCGACTATCTCTGGCTACTGGCGCGAGCCCCCACCATCGCCCCGGAAGTCAGGCAGCAGATGCTGGATATTGCCACCCGGCAGGGTTTTGATATCAGCAAACTGGTCTGGGTCAATCAGCGCTACAACTAGTGCGCGCTGATCTTCAGGCCAATGATGCCGACCACGATGCAGACAAGACTGGCGATACGCATAGCGCTGGCGGATTCACCTAACAGTACGATACCGGTCACAGCGGCGCCCACGGCGCCGATCCCCGTCCAGACGGCGTAAGCGGTACCCACCGGCAGGGTTTTCATCGCCCATGAAAGCAGCGCCATGCTGACGACCATCGCGACGATGGTGATGACGCTGGGAACCAGGCGGCTAAAGCCATGGGTATATTTCAGGCCGACGGCCCACACCACTTCCAGCAGGCCAGCGATAAATAAGACTATCCAGGACATAAGGCTCCTTTGCTGGGGCCGTCCCCGGATGAGAAACGCTTACGGGTCGTCCCGTAAGGTGGATGAAAAGTCGTAGTGAGTATATCCAACAGAATGGGGGAAGTGAAGAACGGTACGGCGCAAAACCGTACCGTCGAAGGCTGTTATTGCTGAGCTTTGGTTGCTGCGCCAGAGATTGCGCTGCCGCCCTCTGAAATATCCTGACCCACACCGCGCGTGGTGTTACAAGCGGTCAGTGCTGAAGAGAGGACCAAAACCGTAAAGAACGCTGCAATCGTTTTTTTCACCATAATGTCATCCTTAGTGTCAGTTTTGTTTTCATGCCCTATAAGCATAGACAAACCGTCCACAGATGAAGGGATCTTTGCGTTTTTTAAGAGAAAAGGAGTATTCGTGAAGGAAGCAGGCGCACCGGAAGGCGAGCGCGGCAGGCGAAACGGAAGGAAGTCAGCTTACAGCGCGAGAGATGGCGTGGCCCAGGCCCTGAATATCTTCACCGAAACCGCGGGCGGTATTGCAGCCAGACAGCAGTGCGCTGCTCAGAAACAGTAACGCCAGGAGTTTTACGCTGCGCTTCATGTGTCGTGCTCGTCGTGCCAGTACAGAAAGAGCGGCGCAGCACAGAGGCTGCGCCAGTCATCATGACGTGAAATTACTTCACGCGGGATACGTATTCGCCAGAGCGAGTATCCACTTTGATCACTTCGCCAATCTGGACGAACAGCGGCACTTTAACCACAGCGCCAGTAGACAGGGTCGCTGGTTTACCACCGGTACCCGCGGTGTCGCCTTTCAGACCTGGGTCGGTTTCAACGATTTCCAGCTCAACGAAGTTCGGCGGGGTGACCGCGATCGGCTGGCCGTTCCACAGGGTCACGATGCACTCAGCCTGATCCAGCAGCCATTTGGCATTGTCACCGATCGCTTTCGCGTCAGCAGACAGCTGTTCGAAGGTTTCGTTGTTCATGAAGTGCCAGAACTCACCGTCGTTATACAGGTAAGTCAGGTTCATATCGACAACGTCCGCGCCTTCTGCAGAATCAGTAGATTTGAAGGTTTTCTCAACGCGGGTGCCGGTCAGCAGACGGCGCAGCTTAACGCGCGCAAACGCCTGACCTTTACCTGGTTTAACGAATTCGCTGGCTTCTACCGCATAAGGTTCGCCATCTAACATGATTTTAAGACCAGCACGAAAATCGTTGCTATAGTAAGTCGCCATAAGGCCCTCTGAAATTGTTTAACTGGTAGCTAAGCCACAAAATGGCGCATATTGTAACCCTAAATACCCCATCCAGAGAAGATTGGATAACGCAACTTGCCAATGTTGTGACCAGTCCTGATGAACTGCTGCGTCTTTTAAATGTAGACGCTGATGAAAAACTGCTGGCCGGACATGAGGCCAGACGCCTGTTCCCGCTGCGAGTCCCGCGCGCGTTTATTGCCCGAATGGAGAAAGGCAACCCTGACGATCCGCTGCTTCGTCAGGTACTTACCGCCGAAGAGGAGTTTATCGTCGCCCCCGGCTACTCCACCGATCCGCTGGAAGAACAGCACAGCGTCGTGCCCGGCCTGTTGCACAAATATCGCAACCGGGCCCTGCTGTTGGTGAAAGGCGGTTGCGCGGTCAATTGCCGTTACTGCTTCCGCCGCCACTTTCCTTATGCCGAAAATCAGGGCACCAGGCGCAACTGGCAGACGGCAATGAACTATATCGCTGAGCATCCGCAGCTTGATGAAATCATCTTCTCCGGCGGCGACCCGTTGATGGCGAAGGACCATGAGCTTGACTGGCTAATGACCCAGCTGGAAGCCATTCCGCACGTTAAGCGTCTGCGTATTCACAGCCGCTTGCCGATCGTGATCCCGGCGCGCATCACCGAGATGCTGGCCAGCCGCTTCCACCGTTCGTCGCTGCAGGTGATCCTGGTTAACCACGTCAACCACGCTAATGAAATTGACGGCGAGTTTCGCGCGGCGATGGCAATGCTGCGTCAGGCGGGCGTCACGCTGCTTAACCAGAGCGTGCTGCTGCGCGGGGTGAACGATAACGCGCAAACCCTGGCCGATCTCAGCAATGCGCTGTTCAATGCCGGGGTAATGCCCTACTACCTGCACGTGCTGGACCGGGTACAAGGGGCGGCACACTTTATGGTCAGCGATGATGAAGCCCGTGAAATCATGCGTGAACTGTTGACCCTCATCTCCGGCTATATGGTGCCGAAGCTGGCGCGAGAGATCGGCGGCGAACCCAGCAAGACGCCGCTGGATTTAGGACTGAAGCAGCGTTAGCTCCCCTCCCTTGTCTGCCAGGTCGTGCTGGCAGACATCTTAATATGAATACACAGCCAGGTTGGGACTAACATACTCGGCAATCCACTTTACCGTTACCTTCTCGATATAAACCCCAGCGGCGGCGTATTATCGATGTAACACGATCAGTACGATAACATTGATAACTATCATCACGACAATCAGCGCGATTAACCAGGTGGGAACTTTAAAGGTTATATGTAATCGTTCCGATAGTTTCTCTGCCACCTTCACGCTATTTTCCCGCCTATCATTCTCCTGGATTGCTAAATTCACTGTTAGTGGAAGACTTAATTTATGGTCAATTTTCCCCGTATCATTGAAAATGACATCAGCAGTTTTACTACTGTGAAAATGCGTTAATCTTTCCCGATTCATATTCTCGCACTCTTCATCCGAGAGCGGGATAATTAAAGTATCCGGGGCGACGCTAAAGCCTTTTTGTCTGACGGTGATAATGATATCCTCAGATAGTCCGGCTTTGAGCAGCGATTTTCTCAACAAAGAGATATTTTGATAAAATGTATTTTGCGAAACTACCACACCCCGTGTTTCCCATACAGCCGCCAGAAATTCATCCCGAGAAATCACTTTGCCGCAATTCTGCAATAGCAGCAGCAAGCATCTGGAGGTAGGCGCATTGAGGCTGATGCTCTCCCCATTCCCGGCAAGCGGTCGCAGCTCATTCATATTGGCATTAAATATAATTTCCTGATTAATTATACAGCCATTAAATAATGCAATATCATCCATATCCTTGCCCCACGCAACCCTATTATCCATAACAAAAATAAATAATCCCAGCCAAACCATGGCGTGAACATTATCGCTTCAGACAGAAGCGGGGTCAGTTCACATTGAACTTCAGCTTTGAGGATACCGCATAAAAAATGACAAGCGATAGTTATCTTGTTTAAAAGCCACATTTTCAGATTAAATTTATCTCAACCTAACTCAATATCTCATTAGAAAAGGTCATTATTAAATTCACGTGTGCTTCATCAAGAATTCACAAGCATTTTTTGCACCAGACTTTTAAATTACCCCCGCTTCTCCATGGTTCGCTATGGCAAGTGATATTGTAGCGTCGTTCACAGGAGGGTAGGTTTCAGCACTATATAAGGAATGCTGGCGCTTATTTTCAATATCAATAGGAATGCATATTCCATTCCCATGATAACTGTTATCGATTCTACACAGGACTAAGTATCTATATATGGATTAATTAAATGAAAAAGACAATCGTAGCTGTAATGGTCGCTGCTTCTGCAGTTCTGAGTGCTCAGGTAATGGCAACCAACACCGCTCAGGTAACTGTACTGGGTGAAGTCTCTGATGCAGCTAACTCTTGCGTCGTGACTCCGACGGGTACCCTGAACAACGGTATCGTTCAGCTGATGACCGTGACCACTACCGAAGCGAATGCTGAAGCGGCTGGTGCTCTGTTTAAAACTCAGGACTTCGGTTTTGACGTGAAAGACTGCGCACAGGGTAGCGCCACTCCGGTTACTGCTGTAACCGTCAATGTGACCGGTGCCTCCAGCAACGCTAACATCCTGGACAACACCGCACCTGGCGGCGCTACCGGCATTGGTATCGGTATCCAGCGCGTACGTGATGCACACCGCGTAGGTTTCGACGGTTCTGACCTCATGACCGAAAGCTACACTGCAGCTGGCGGCACTCAGCTGAAGTACACCACTGGTTATGTGAAAGTGAACTCCGCGACTCCGGTTACCGAAGGTCCGGTTAAAGGTGTTGCGACCTTTACTATCGATTATACCCTCTAATTTTTCCCCGAAGGGGCTCCGCTTCACGGCGGGCCCTTTTTCGCATTCAGAGAAAAACCATGTTCAGGAACTTATTAAATATCACCGCATCCTGTGCATTACTCCTCAGTAGTATTGCCCATGCTGGTATTGTGATTGAGTCCACCCGCTACCTCTATAAAGAAGGTGCGCGTGAAATCACCGCGCAAATCGAAAATAAAGATGACATCCCTTATCTGATTAAATCCTGGGTTGAAGCGCCGGCAGGGAAAACGCCCTCTTTTATGGCTACACCTCCGTTATTCCGCCTTGAGGGTAAGCAGCAGAATACCGTGCGTCTATTTTCTACCGGAAACGTCAATGCCCCGAACGACCGGGAATCCATATACTATTTTAACGTGATGGCCATCCCGCCGGCGGACGATGAGAAAGCCAACGCCAATACTATTCAACTGGCGGTCCGCCACCGCATGCGTCTGGTCTATCGTCCAAAAGCACTTTTCGACCTTTCTCCAAACATTGAAGCCAAAAAACTCGAATGGCGGAAATCAGGCACAAAACTGACGATTAAAAATCCGACACCGTTTTTCTTCTATTTCCATAGTGTTCAGATTGGTAGCAAAGAAGTGAAGCCGGAAGTCAACTCGGTCGCTCCAATGACGACCAAAGAAGTGACATTAAAAGAAAATATTAATGCCTCCAGCGTCAACTGGAAAGTAGTTAATGATTATGGCGGAGCAGGATCGCTCTATTCCTCATCGCTGTAATAAGAATTTTATTTTATCATTATAGGGATGTGTCTATGCCAAATAAGAATAATGGATTATTCAAACTATCCGCGGTCTTCCTCGCAATGCTTCCGGCATTGCTTTCTGGTTTGAATAATAAAGCGCAAGCACGTGACTTTTTCGATCCCTCATTCATTAGCTCATTGAATGGTAGCGATCCATCAACCACTCCCGACTTATCTATTTTCCAGACGCAGAACGCACAGGCGCCAGGGGATTATCGGGTAGATATCATGTTTAATGGTCGCTATCTGGATACCAGGACAATGAAGTTTGTTGCGAATAGCCGTGCCACTGGGAATAATCGAGAGCCCGCCCTGGTGCCCTGTTTGAGCCTGAAAACATTGGCAGAGTATGGCGTACGGGTTAAAGCCTTTCCCGAACTGCTCGAGGATAAAAACGGCTGCGCCAATCTTTCAGTCATCCCGGATACCAAAGCGGATTTCGACTTTACCGTCCAGCGCTTGAATATATCCATTCCGCAGGCGGCACTATCTACCACCGCGCAGGGATATATTCCACCGGATCAGTTTGATGACGGCATCAACGCCCTGCTGGTGAACTATCAGTTCAGCGGCTCAAACGACATGCAGGCCAATGACGAATACTACAGCCTGAACCTGCAGTCTGGCCTCAACGTTGGCCCATGGCGTATCCGTAACCTCAGCACCTGGAATAAAAACAACGGCGATGCGGGTGATTGGGACTCAGCCTATCTCTACATGCAGCGCAGCATTCGTCCCATCAACAGTAACCTGGTGATGGGTGAGAGCTCGTCACTCTCAGGCATCTTTGACAGTGTACCGTTTACCGGTATTCAACTGGCCACCGATACATCAATGTTGCCGGAAAGTATGCGCGGCTATGCGCCGATTATCCGTGGTATCGCCAAAACCAACGCCCGTGTCTTCATTAAACAAAACGGCTACCAGGTATACCAGACCTACGTGGCGCCTGGCGCGTTTGAAATCACCGATATGTACCCGAGCGGCGGTAGCGGCGACCTTTACGTCACCGTGGAAGAGTCCGACGGTTCTAAGCAGGAGTTCGTCGTACCGTTCGCTACGCTGCCGGTGATGGTCCGTGAAGATCAGCTGGAATATGAAATTACGTCTGGTAAATATCGTCCTTACGACGGCGGGGTCGATGAAACGCCCTTTACGCAAGCTACCGCGACCTACGGTGTCTCAAGCAGCCTGACGCTTTATGGCGGGGTGCAGGCCGCATCGCGCTATCAGGCCCTGTCAACAGGCCTCGGCTATAACCTCGGCGAGCTTGGCGCCGCCTCGGCAGACGTCACCCAGGCCTGGTCAAAAATGAAAGACGACGAAAAGACCTCAGGACAGTCATGGCGTGTCCGTTACGGGAAAAATATTATCGAAACCGGTACTAACGTGACTATCGCTGGCTACCGCTATTCCACCCGCGGATTTAATACGCTCTCTGAAGTGTTGGATAGCTATTCCAATGATGGCAACTACACTCCTCGCTCGCTACGCAACCGGACCAACCTGACGCTGAACCAAAGCCTGGGTAAAGGTCTTGGTAGCCTTTCGATAAGCGGATTGATTGAAGATTACTGGGACGATAAGCGCACCAACAAGTCGATCAGCGTGGGGTACAACGGCGGCTTCCGCAATGTGAACTATTACCTGGGTTATAGCTATAACCGCTATACCTGGAGTGGGGATAACTCCGGAAAAGACGCCCAGGACGATCAGCGCATCACTTTGACCGTAACCGTGCCGCTGAGCAACTGGCTACCGGGCACTTATACCAGCTATCAGTTAACCAACAGCAATCCGGGGTCTACCGATCAGTCCGTTTCCATCGGTGGTAACGCGCTTGAGAACGACAGCCTGGAGTGGAGCCTGCAGCAAGGGTATAGCAACCGGGAATACTACAGTGGCGATATGCGCGCGACCTATAACGGTTCCCGCGGTAGCGTCAATGCCGGCTACAGTTACGATCGCGATAGCGAACGCATTGACTACGGAGCCAACGGCAGCATCCTTGCCCATGCTGATGGCATCACACTAGGTCAGGACATCACCGACGCCGCCGTACTGGTTAAAGCGCCAGGACTGGATAACGTCAGACTCGCTAACGACAACACCATTTCCACTGACTATCGTGGCTACGCCATCGTCCCATACGTTACGCCTTACCGTCGTACTGATATTACGCTGGACAGCACCACGCTTGGCGAAGATATGGAGCTGCCGGAAACCACGCAAAGCGTCGTTCCGACGCGCGGCGCCATCGTGCGGGCCAATTATGCCGGTAATATCGGCCAGCGTGCATTTGTCCATCTGAAAACGGCCAGCGGCCAGGACGTGCCTTATGGCGCGATGGTCCTGCTCGCCGGCGACAGCAAGTCGCAGCCAGGCATCGTCAGCGACGCCGGTATGGTCTATATGTCCGGCCTGCAACAGACCGGGATCCTTAACGTCCAGTGGGGCAAAAGCGCGGCGCAGCAATGCAATGCTTCCTTTACTTTACCGGCCAGGGAAGGCAAAGCGTCTGGCATCAGTCAAATCGAAACGGTTTGCCGTTAGGCATCCATAGGGGAATATATTGATGAAAAGAATAATTATTCTAATAACATTATTAATGATTGGTGGCGAAGCTGCGGCGAAATGTACATACGGCGGTAGTACCAAACGCCAAACCTTAACGCTGAACAATGTCAAAATCCCAACGGATACTTCCATTCCGGTGGGCACGGTATTGTATAGCCGTAAGTTTGGTACTGGCGCGTATAAAACATTTATTTGTGATAAAAATACCGATGACCAATATATTATTGATATCGGGGCCGCCGCTGTTTCAGGCGTCACCGGTATTCAGGGCGGTACCGTATATGAAACGGGGATTGATGGTATTGGGTTTCAGGTCTCCGACATTTTACGAAGTAAAAATGGTTCTCTGGTCCCTGCCGAGGCAGGTTCAACCCTGGTGCCGATGACAAATTCATCAGTGTATAGCTATCAATTTATCACTGTATGGCTAATCAAAACTAAGACCATAATTGATACCAGCACTAAGTCTAGCTCAAACCCTTCTGTTTCTTTTTCGGCAGGAAATTTAAAAAGCAACCCGATCGCAAACGACAGGCTCTTATACGAAGCAATTTCTATTGAAATTAAAAACATCAATTATCGTACTACATCTTGTAACATCACTACGCCACGGTCGCAGGTGACACTGAATCGTATCGACAAAGGACAACTCATGTCACTGGCTCGCGGTGCAACAACGCCAGCGCAGAAAACCATTGCAATGGATATTAGTTGCCCGAATGATTCTGTAGGTAATACCGTCACCTACTGGTTTAATCCAGTAGGTGGGATAAGCGCCTCTGGGGATGGAATCGTGGACAATATGCTTACCGGTAGTGACGCTGCTAACAAAGTTGGAATTATATTCAAGCTGTCGAACAGTCCTGTAGTTTTCTATGACACTGACAGTTATAATTATAAAATAAACACCACTAACGACCTCAATAAAACCATTAATCTGACCGCTGATTATTATCGACAAAGTGATAGCAGCAGCGATGTAACAATGGGTCTAGTTAAAGGGATGATGGAGGTTGTGATTCAGGAAGATTAATTCACTCTCATTTCATGGGGATGATTAACTCCCCATGAAAAGTTCAAACCGAGCCCAACAAAAAAAACAAAAACAGCTTTATGCCCCCCAAAGAACCCCCAAGGAAACCCTACATGATCTTGCCACTTTATTTTTTGAGAAAAAAACACATGAAACAATATGAAATGGATTCTAAATCAAATGTTTCACATACAATTCATGATTATTGTATTGAACCTCGTAAAACATTCCCCTATATTTTTGCACCGGGCGATTAGTTCTCCCGGAACATTTAACATCTAATATTTATTTAAATTTAAGGGAATAATAGTAATGAAACAACTAACCGTTTTTGAAATGGAAGAAATCTCGGGTGGCTACTCTTGGGATTTTTCATCTCTCGGTTCTGCACTCACCTCAATTGTATCAAATGGAGCTGAGCTCACTCTCAGCGCTTTATTAGGTGGCGCCGTTTATGCTATGACAGGGTCCGTCATTGGTGGCGCCCATGGCGGCAATGGCGGTGGTTCCTTAGGTTTTGGTACTCTCGGTATGATGGTCGGGGGGGTTTGGGGACTGTTAGCGGGTGCG
Organism: Klebsiella sp. 2-CIP_Kleb.; assembly: GCF_050378715.1. Lineage (NCBI taxonomy): Bacteria > Pseudomonadati > Pseudomonadota > Gammaproteobacteria > Enterobacterales > Enterobacteriaceae > Klebsiella > Klebsiella sp. 2-CIP_Kleb. The sequence goes on along the minus strand of NZ_JBNRLG010000006.1, from coordinate 151,947 downwards.
ATCGGTGGTGCGATTACCGCCGCCATGCTAGGGTGGGACAAAACTGTGGAACTGACCACGGGATTGCTGGAAGGTTGGAATAACGGTACCTTCACACCTTGGGCTTAATAGGTCTCCCGAAGTAATTGATTTATAGTTAATCTGTTCATATTCGAAATGTTAACAAAGGTCTGATTATTCAGACCTTTTTTAAAATAAAAAGCGGTACACATGTCAAAAAACCTCTATCGCAAGGAAGCGGTCGAATACAAAAGGCATCACTGGAAAGGGAAAGCGTTATTACTCGCTGGCTTACCTTCCTGGTTAGTTCTTTCGTTATCGGCACTATTTCTCACTGCGCTTGTTTGCGCATTGATTTTCTGCAAATTCACCCAACGAGTTGATGTAAAGGGTGAAGTCATTACCCTTCCTCACTCTATTAACGTGTTTGCGCCTCAACAAGGATTTATTGTTAAGCAATTCGTCAAAATCGGTGATGTAGTTAAAAAAAACCAACCACTCTACGAAATTGATGTTTCCCGCAGCACCACCAGTGGTAATGTCAGCGCAGCACAAATAGAAGTCATCAATGAAAAGATTGCCAACTCTGATAATATCATCAAAAAGCTGGAAGATAATAAAAATCAGACATTAAGCGCGCTAAATGCGCAGTTAAAAACCACCACCGACTCCCTGAAAGAGACCAACCGTATGCTGGTCAATACTCAGGCTGGCCTGAAAAAAATGCACGATAATCTTTCCAGTTATGATAAATATCTTAACAATGGCCTGATAACGAAAGACCAATATAATTATCAGCACTCTTTGTATTTCCAGCAGCAGAGTGCCTACCAATCATTGGTTAGCCAAAAAATGCAACTGGAATCGCAAATCACTCAACTTAATAGTGATCGAATCACTAAAGCGGCTGATTTTGACAACCAAATTTCCAGTCAGTATAACCAATCCAATGATTATAAAAACCAGCTGGTCGAATCCAATGCTAACGGTAATATTATTGTCAAGTCTACCAGTGATGGCAGAATTGAGTCGCTTTCAGCTACACAAGGGCAGACGGTTGATAATGGCAGTAGTCTGGCCCAGATCAAGCCGACCGGTAATGTTGAATATTATCTCGTCCTATGGTTACCAAACAATACGATACCCTATTTAAGAACGGGGGATACCATCAATATTCGCTATGATGCATTTCCCTCAGATAAGTTTGGTCAATTCCCAGGCGAGATAGTATCCATATCTTCTATGCCTGCATCACGACAAGAAATGTCTGAATACACAAACGTCAATAACGCTGTCAACCAACAGCAAGAACTGGCGCTATACAAAGCAATTGTCAAAATTAAAGATAAACAGTTCGAATATGACGGTAAAAAGTTAAGTTTGTCTAATGGGCTCAAAGCTCAGGCCGTTGTATTCCTTGAAGAACGCCCTCTCTATATGTGGATGTTTACCCCAGTTTATAAGATTACTCAAAGCGTGAGCGGCCCGATCAATGACTAACGAACTTTTTGAAAAGATCATCGCAAAAATTAACTTTTCTCTCCTGAAGAAAACGCCTGTTATATTACAGTCGGAAGCCGCTGAGTGTGGGATCGCCTGTCTGGCCATGGTTTGCGGCCACTATGGCCTTGATATCGATCTGTTTAATTTCCGTCAGCGCTTTGGCAGTCCTTCGCAGGGCGTCACGCTGATGTCCTTGAGCAAAACGGCGGAACATGCTGGTTTAAAAAGCCGGGCGCTGTCGTTGGATCTGGATGAGATCCGCCAGCTTAAACTCCCCTGTGTCCTGCACTGGGGGATGAACCACTATGTGGTATTGACCAAAGTACGTAAATCCAGCTTTGTGGTGCACGACCCAGCGCTAGGCAAGCGCATCATTGGTAATCAGGAGATGTCCAATTATTTTACCGGTATCGCCCTGGAACTCTGGCCCGATCAAAACTTTCAGCAGGAAAAAGCTAAGTCCCGCCTACGCCTGTTGGATTTGATGCGTAATATTGTCGGATTAAAGTCAGCGCTACTGAAAATTTTTGCCTTCTCAGTGGTCGTTGAAGCGATTGGTTTACTGCTGCCGATAGGTACCCAGTTGGTTACCGACCATGTAATTATGGCGCACGACCAAAGTCTGCTGTCAGTCATCTGTATCGGTCTGGTCTTTTTTACGCTGTTTCGCACTTTCATCAGTATGCTGCGTGCCTGGACCTCATTGACGCTGAATACGCTAACAAATATTCAGTGGAAAACCACCCTTTTCGATCATATGACCAGCCTGCCGCTATCGTTTTTCGAAAAGCGTCATCTTGGGGATATTCAGTCACGTTTCTCCTCCCTGGATACCATTCGCTCAACGTTTACTAACAGCATCGTCAGCGGCATTATTGACTCGATCATGACTATTGGCCTGCTGATCATGCTGACGCTGTACGGAGGCTGGCTAACATGGGTGGTCGTTGGCTTTACCCTATGCTATGCGATTATGCGTCTGGCAACTTATCATTTCTATCGTCGCGTGGCGGAAGAGCAGGTTATTAAGGGGGCGCGGTCCAGCTCGCACTTTATGGAGTCTCTGTACGGTATCTCGACCATCAAAGCGCTAAATCTCAAAGAGCGGCGCTCCCAGCACTGGCTCAATATTAATATTGAAGCCTGCAACGCCGGTATTAAACAAACCCGTTTCGATATGATGTTTGGAGGAGTGAACACCTTTATTACCACTATCGATCAGGTCGCAGTCCTCTGGTTGGGCGCCATCATGGTTATTGATAATAATATGACCCTCGGTATGTTTATGGCATTTAATGCCTACCGTGGTCAATTCTCACAGCGCGCCTCCAGCCTGGTCGATTTGTGTATGCAGCTGCGAATGCTCTCTTTACATAACGAACGTCTGTCAGAGATTGTTTTTAGTGAGCCGGAAAAAGAGCTCCCCGCGCGGGAAGTATTTTCCCCTGATTCAGGCGCCAGACTGGAGGTCAAAAACCTCTGTTATCAATATGATCCGTTTTCTCAGCCAATCTTCTCAAATTTAAATATTACGGTTGAGCCTGGTGAATCCGTGGCCCTGATCGGTCCTTCAGGCGTTGGTAAAACCACGCTGTTAAAAGTAATGTGCGGTTTGCTTTCACCAACCAGTGGCGATGTTTTAGCCGATAATCTTGATATCACTAAAATTGGTCTCAATAATTATCGACTTGGCACCGCCTGCGTACTGCAGGAGGATCGCCTTTTCTCCGGGTCGCTTATCGACAATATCAGCGGCTTTGAAGATAACGCCGATATTGATTTTGTCATGGAGTGTGCCAAACGCTGCAACATCCATGACGAGATTATAAAGATGCCGATGGGTTATGAAACCATCGTCGGCGAACTAGGCCTGGGGATCTCCGGCGGACAAAAACAACGTATTCTAATTGCCCGAGCGCTGTATCGTAAACCAAGCATTCTGTTTATGGATGAGGCCACCAGCCACCTCGACTTACAGAATGAATCTGTTATCAATCAGTCAATCTCAGCGTTAAGCATTACCCGGATTATTGTTGCCCACCGGCCATCCACGATTGCCTCCGCCGATCGCGTTATCGACCTGTCGCAGTCTAAAACCTTGGCGCCTGCTTAAAAAGGAAAAAATGATGCAAGGAACATTTATTGGATTTAATACCGCAGGTATTACCTTTGAAGATCGATTTCTGGCGCTGTTATTAAAAATAAAGCAGCAAAATGGGCTCTGTCAGCAATATTATCTGCAAGCGCCCATACTACTCGATCTTCTTCTCATACTTCAAAATCGTCTGCTTGTGACGTATAAGCGATTACACGAACAGGGGGAAACCTATAAAGAAGAGCTTATCGCTTATAATGAATCGCTGATCGCTAACATCCCTGCCGTAGAGATGGCGGAGATTCAGCAGCCGAATCCTGAGCGGCGTATTATGTCGATTACTCTTAAACCAGGCGAAACTGAATCGGCCCTCATTCTGGTTCTGCAGAATGAGCAAATTTGCACATTATGCATTGAAGACCGGCAGGTAGAGGCATTACTTACAGGCATTCAGCAAGCGTTAAAAACTATTGATGATCAAGAGCTTATGCGGTATTTAACTTCAAGTTTTGATTTTTTGATGTGCTACACCGTGGACTTAACCACCCAGCCCAATATTGATTACCAGCAGTATCCCCAGGAAGAATGGAAGCTAAACCTGTTTTCCCATTATCTGGGCGTGCTCTATTGCTGCGAGACGGACGAAGGCAAGAAAATTGTCTCCGGAGCGGTGGTAAAAACCAGTGCGCCACATTTATCTGAAATGGAAAACAGCGTGGTAGTACGCCTTATTGAGAAAAGCCCCAAGCTCAAGGCGATGCACGCGGCGCTGGCGCCATGCCAAATCTTCAGTACCATTATTCCTTCCCAGCCAGGAAGAATGCTCAGCCTGGAAGAGTGTCTGCGTCCCCTGCATGCCTTCTATCTGGAGAAGAAAGCGGAGCTTAACGCCTGACCCTCTTCTACCGGTCACGCCTCTCTCTACGCTCGCAGAGAGAGGCATCGCGCATCAGTTCGGGCACTTATATACCTGGCCGTTCATCTCGCTGTCGGTGGGCACAAAGCTCGACAACAGATTTTGCGTCGGGCTGCTGACGCCATAAATCACGTTGCCGCCCATGGCTGCCGCCTGGTTACGCAGGGCGTTAGCCGCACCGCGCATGGAGCCACCCTCATCGCCATTCTGGCCGGAGAGCCAGTTACTCTGTTTACCCGTCGCGGTCCCTAACAGCTGACACTCTGCGCCCGGCTTCTCCTGTACAAAACGCACATTCTGGCCGGCAGAGGTTAATTCATTGCTGGAACTGCAACCTGCTAACAGTAAGGCTGCGCCGGCAATCCCTGCTAAATATTTTACCTGCATGTTATTCCCCATGATCGATGAGCTGGACGCACTGGCCCGGATGTAAACCTGTCATCCTTCAAACTGCGTCGGCATGAGCCGCTTTCATTCCTTACCCGGTCGCGCTTGTCAGTCGCTTCCGATACGAAGGTGCTTGCCGCTCTGATACAGCTTAAATGATTTTATGTATAAGCCTTATACTAAAAAGCGCACCAAAAGAAAAACCCCCAGCCATTGCTGGCCAGGGGTTTCTGCTTTTTTATGCTGTATAGCGCACGATTACATCATGCCGCCCATACCGCCCATGCCGCCCATGCCGCCAGCAGCACCTAAATCAGGCGCGTCGCCTTTCGGCAGGTCGGTCACCATGCACTCGGTGGTGATCATCAGGCCAGCCACGGAAGCCGCGTACTGCAGTGCAGAACGGGTTACTTTGGTTGGGTCCAGGATACCGAAGTCGATCATGTTGCCGTATTCTTCAGTTGCCGCGTTGTAACCGTAGTTACCGTCGCCTGCTTTCACGTTGTTCGCGACAACAGACGGCTCTTCACCGGCGTTGGACACGATCTGACGCAGCGGCGCTTCCATTGCGCGCAGCGCAACTTTGATACCGACGTTCTGATCTTCGTTCTGACCGGTCAGGCCAGCGAGTTTCGCAGCAACGCGAACCAGCGCTACGCCGCCGCCAGCCACCACGCCTTCTTCAACCGCAGCACGGGTTGCGTGCAGGGCGTCGTCGACGCGTGCTTTTTTCTCTTTCATTTCAACTTCGGTAGCTGCACCGACTTTGATTACTGCCACGCCGCCAGCCAGTTTAGCGACACGTTCCTGCAGTTTTTCACGGTCATAGTCGGAGGTTGCTTCTTCGATCTGCTTACGGATCTGAGCAACACGGCCCTGGATTGCGGACTCTTCGCCAACGCCATCGATGATGGTGGTGGTGTCTTTATTGATAACCACGCGTTTCGCCTGGCCCAGGTCTTCCAGAGTTGCTTTTTCCAGCTCCATACCGATCTCTTCAGAGATAACGGTACCTCCGGTCAGAGTAGCGATATCCTGCAGCATGGCTTTACGACGGTCGCCGAAGCCCGGCGCTTTCACCGCAGCCACTTTAACGATGCCGCGCATGGTGTTAACTACCAGGGTCGCCAGCGCTTCGCCTTCAACGTCTTCAGCGATGATAACCAGCGGTTTGCCCGCTTTCGCTACAGCTTCCAGAACCGGCAGCATTTCGCGGATGTTGGAGATTTTTTTGTCAGCCAGCAGGATGAACGGGCTTTCCAGCTCAACGGCGCCGGTGTCCGGCTTGTTGATGAAGTACGGGGACAGGTAGCCACGGTCGAACTGCATACCTTCAACCACGTCCAGTTCGTCTTCCAGGCCAGTACCGTCTTCAACGGTGATCACGCCTTCTTTACCGACTTTGTCCATCGCTTCCGCGATCAGTTTACCTACGGTTTCGTCAGAGTTAGCGGAGATGGTACCTACCTGAGCGATAGCTTTGGAGTCAGAGCACGGAACAGACAGCGCTTTCAGCTCTTCTACTGCAGCCAGTACCGCTTTATCGATACCGCGTTTCAGATCCATCGGGTTCATGCCTGCAGCAACAGCTTTCAAGCCTTCGTTCACAATGGCCTGCGCCAGCACGGTTGCGGTGGTGGTACCGTCGCCTGCCGCGTCGTTCGCTTTAGAGGCAACTTCTTTCACCATCTGCGCGCCCATGTTTTCAAACTTGTCTTCCAGTTCGATTTCACGAGCAACGGAAACGCCATCTTTGGTGATGGTCGGCGCGCCGAAGGATTTGTCCAGAACCACGTTACGGCCTTTCGGGCCCAGGGTCACTTTAACTGCATCTGCCAGTACGTTTACGCCGCGCAGCATTTTTACACGAGCGTCGTTACCGAATTTTACGTCTTTTGCTGCCATTTCTTATATTCCTCAAATTCGTTCAGGGTCGTGCGAATTAAGCTTCAACAATTGCCAGGATGTCGCTTTCGGACATGATCAGTACTTCTTCGTTGTCGATCTTTTCAGTCTTCACGCCGTAGCCATCGTTGAAAATCACGATGTCACCAACTTTAACGTCCAGCGGCTGCACGGTCCCGTTTTCCAGGATGCGGCCTTTACCGACAGCGATGATTTCGCCACGCGTTGACTTAGCTGCTGCAGAACCGGTCAGAACGATGCCGCCCGCAGATTTGGTTTCAACTTCTTTACGTTTGACGATCACACGATCATGTAACGGACGAATACTCATTGATAGCTCTCCTTCGAGAAAGTCATTATCAGTTATGGGTGACGCCGGGCCGAACGCGGTTTACCGGCTAGTGCAGAGAGAGATGGGGATGGCCATTTCCGGCTTCAAGGGCAAAATTAAAAAAAAATTTTTACCTTTGCGCTGGCACGCAAAAAGCGGCGTCACCGGGCAACCGGTCATAAGGAAAAGCGATTGTGATACTCTCTTTCTTTTTACTGGCGCAGGATGGAATCATGAGTGGTTTAAAACAGGAGTTAGGGCTGGGACAGGGAGTCGGGTTGCTTTCCACCTCACTGCTGGGCACTGGCGTTTTCGCCGTCCCGGCGCTTGCGGCGCTGGTCGCTGGCGATAACAGCCTGTGGGCATGGCCGTTGCTCATCCTCCTTGTTTTTCCGATTGCCATCGTCTTTGCCCTGCTGGGCCGCCATTTCCCCAGCGCGGGCGGCGTGGCCCACTTTGTCGATATGGCCTTTGGCCCACGTCTGGCTAGCGTCACCGGCTGGTTATTTTTATCGGTTATCCCGGTCGGGCTCCCCGCCGCGCTGCACATCGCCACTGGCTTCGGCCAGGCGCTGTTCGGCTGGCATGATGCGCAGCTGTTGCTGGCGGAGCTAGGTACCCTGGCCATCGTCTGGTGGGTCGGTTCACGCGGCGCCAGCTCCAGCGCCAACCTGCAGACCCTGGTTGCCGTGCTGATTGTCGCGCTGATCGTCGCCGTCTGGTGGCGCGGCGGAATAAGCCCGGCGCAAATCCCCTTCCCCGCCCCGGCGGCGATCGACCGCGGCCAGCTCTTCTCCGCGCTGTCGGTGATGTTCTGGTGCTTTGTCGGGCTGGAAGCCTTTGCCCATCTCGCCTCGGAGTTTAAACATCCCGAGCGCGATTTTCCCCGCGCGCTGATGATAGGCCTGCTGCTTGCCGGCTCGGTCTACTGGGCCTGTACCGTGCTGGTGTTGCACTTCCACGCGTTTGGCGAGGAGATGGCGGCGGCCGCGTCTTTACCGAATATCGTGGTCCGCCTGTTCGGCGTCGAAGCGCTGTGGGTGGCCTGCGTCATCGGCTATCTCGCCTGTTTCGCCAGCCTTAACATCTATATTCAGAGCTTCGCCCGCCTGGTCTGGTCGCAGGCGCAGCATAAGCCGCAGAGCTACCTCGCGAGGCTGTCGCCGCGGCAGATCCCGCGCAACGCCCTCAACGCCGTGCTGGGCTCCTGCGTGGTCAGCACCTTGTGTATCTATTTTCTCGATATCAATCTGGACGCGCTGATCGTCTATGCCAACGGCATTTTCATCATGATCTATCTGCTGTGCATGCTGGCGGGCTGTCGTTTGCTGCGCGGGCGCTATCGGCTGCTGGCGGCGGTGGGCAGCATTCTCTGTCTGCTGCTGCTGGCGATGGTCGGCTGGAAGAGTTTGTACGCGCTGGTGATGCTGGCGGCGCTGTGGTTGTTTTTACCGAGACGCAAGCTGGCGACAGGCAGCGTATAGGCGCAATAAGAAAGCGGCCCGGTCGCGTCTGCTGACCGGGCCGATAAAAGTTAATCGCGGCGATCGTCCTTATGGTCCAGACGGTCGCGCTGTTCGTCCTTGCGCTGGAATTCCCCTTCGAAGGTCTCTCCACCGCCAGTCCCGGCGCTGAAGCCGCCGCCCGGCATCCGGCTGAAGCGCAAATGCGGCATCAGCTTCATCGTCAGGTGCTTCTGCACCGGGGGCAAAAGCAGCAGCAGGCCGAGGAAATCGGTAAAGAACCCCGGGATCAACAGCAGCAGGCCAGCGATAATGAGCGAGACGCTTTTGATCATCTCCGCCGCCGGGCTCTCGCCCGCGGCCATCTTCTGCTGCATCAGCAGGAAGTTTTTGAAGCCCTGGTTACGCACCAGCGACATCCCCACCACCGAGCTAAAGATCACCAGGATCAGCGTCATAAAGACGCCCAGCACGTGCGCGACCTGGATAAAGATCGATATCTCAATGTACACGTAAAGAAAAAAGGCAATAAACGGAATCCAACGCACCGGCGTCTCCTTCATCGACAGGCACCGAGTTCGGCCCCCGTAGTTATCAATTTGCTGATTGCATCCCACTAAGATGGGGATGCTGAGCGGCTTTTCAATCAGCGGAAATGCTTATTTTTTCCAGGAATAGGAAAGCGGTGACCCATTTCACAGATTAATAAATCTTCTCACACCCGCGATGTAATAAGTGATCAAGCTTACTGATATTCGCTATCATCAGCATATGATCTTGGGCACCGGGCCGGTTAAGGAAATAATCGTCGGCCAGAAAATATACTGAATACTGGATATTCTGTGTATTTGGTGAATTCATTGGCAGCTTGAAAAGAAGGTTCACATGTTAAACAACATTCGTATCGAAGAAGATCTGTTGGGCACCAGGGAAGTTCCCGCGGACGCTTACTACGGCGTTCATACTCTGCGAGCGATTGAAAACTTCTACATTAGCAACAGCAAAATCAGCGACATACCAGAATTCGTGCGCGGCATGGTAATGGTGAAGAAAGCCGCGGCGCTGGCGAACAAGGAGCTGCAAACCATTCCCAAAAGCGCGGCAAATGCGATTATCGCCGCCTGTGACGAAGTCCTGAATAACGGCAAATGCATGGACCAGTTCCCGGTCGATGTCTTCCAGGGCGGGGCCGGCACTTCCGTAAACATGAACACCAACGAAGTCCTGGCGAACATCGGCCTCGAGCTGATGGGTCACCAGAAAGGTGAATACCAGTATCTGAACCCAAACGATCACGTTAACAAATGTCAGTCCACCAACGATGCCTACCCGACCGGGTTCCGCATCGCGGTGTATGCCTCCATCCTCAAACTAATCGATGCGATTAAGCAACTGGGCGAAGGTTTCCAGGCGAAAGCCGTAGAATTCCAGGACATCCTCAAGATGGGCCGCACTCAGCTGCAGGACGCGGTGCCGATGACCCTCGGCCAGGAGTTCCATGCCTTCAATGTGCTGCTCAATGAAGAGACCAAAAGCATTCTGCGCACCGCGGAGCTGCTGCTGGAGGTGAACCTTGGCGCAACCGCCATCGGCACCCGCCTCAACACCCCGGACGGTTATCAACAGCTGGCGGTACAGAAGCTGGCGGAAGTGAGCAACCTCCCGGTCGTTCCGGCGGAAGACTTGATTGAAGCCACCTCGGACTGCGGGGCGTACGTCATGGTCCACAGCTCGCTGAAACGCCTGGCGGTGAAACTGTCCAAGATCTGTAACGACCTGCGCCTGCTCTCTTCCGGACCGCGCGCGGGCCTCAACGAAATCAACCTGCCTGAGCTGCAGGCTGGTTCTTCTATTATGCCGGCGAAGGTTAACCCTGTGGTGCCGGAGGTGGTCAACCAGGTCTGCTTTAAAGTGATCGGCAACGACACCACAGTAACCATGGCCTCCGAAGCCGGGCAGCTGCAGCTGAACGTAATGGAGCCAGTGATCGGCCAGGCGATGTTCGAATCTATCCATATTCTGACCAACGCCTGCTACAACCTGCTGGAGAAATGCGTCAACGGCATTACCGCCAACAAAGCGGTGTGCGAAGGTTACGTCTATAACTCCATCGGTATCGTTACTTACCTCAACCCGTTTATCGGCCACCACAATGGCGATATCGTCGGCAAGATCTGCGCCGAAACCGGGAAGAGCGTGCGGGAAGTGGTGCTGGAGCGTGGGCTGCTGACGGCGGCGGAGCTGGATGACATTTTCTCCGCGCAAAACCTGATGCATCCTGCTTATAAAGCGAAGCGTTATACCGATGAAAGCGAACAGTAATCTTTCCGGATAGTCATTCAAAGGCATGTCAGCGATGACATGCCTTTTTGCTTTTTAGTTTTACTAAAATACAACAATCCAATATCAACTTGTTAAAAAACAAGGAAGGCATATATGTTTGGTGCAGAACTGGTTATTGTCCTGCTGGCGATTTATCTCGGCGCCCGGCTCGGCGGCATCGGTATCGGCTTTGCCGGTGGCCTTGGCGTCCTTGTCCTGACGCTTATTTTTCAAATTAAACCGGGTGCGATCCCCTTCGACGTTATTGAAATCATTATGGCGGTGATTGCCGCTATCGCCGCCATGCAGGTCGCAGGCGGGATGGATTACCTCGTCAGCCTCGCCGAACGGATGCTGCGTCGCCACCCGAAATATATTACCTTCCTTGCCCCGCTGGTGACCTGGTTTATGACCGTGCTCGCCGGCACTGGCCATACCGCCTTCTCCACGCTGCCGGTGATCACCGAAGTGGCCAAAGAGCAAGGCATCCGTCCGTCCCGTCCGCTGTCGATTGCGGTGGTGGCCTCCCAGATAGCGATCACCGCTTCGCCTATCTCCGCCGCGGTGGTGTTCTTTGCCGGGATCCTGGAGCCGCTGGGCGTTAGCTACCTGATGCTGTTGGCCATCTGTATTCCGGTCACCCTGCTGGCGGTAATGCTCACCGCTATCGTCTGCAACTTCCTCGGCTGCGAGCTGAAAGACGATCCTGTTTACCAGGAGCGGCTGGCCAAGGGTGAAGTCAGTCTACGCGGCAGCCAGGTATTTGAACTGAAGCCGCACGCCAAACGTTCCGTTCTGCTGTTTCTGATCGGCATCGTGGCGGTGATGTTCTACGCTACGGCCATCAGCGATACCGTCGGCCTGATCAAAAACCCTGTACTACCGCGTAACGAGGCGATCGTGGTGTTTATGCTGACCATCGCCACCCTGATCAGCATCACCTGCAAAATCGACACCGGCGAAGTGCTCAATGCCAGTACCTTTAAGTCCGGGATGAGCGCTTGCGTCTGCGTGCTCGGCGTCGCCTGGCTGGGGGATACCTTCGTTAAAGCGCATATCAGCGACATCCAGGCCGTGGCCGGCGACTTGCTGCAAAACTACCCGTGGCTGCTGGCGGTGGTGCTGTTCTTCGCCGCCACGCTGCTCTACTCGCAGGCGGCCACCACCAAAGCGCTGATGCCCGCCGCGCTGCTGCTGGGCGTCAGCCCGCTGACGGCGATTGCCTCCTTTGCCGCGGTCTCGGCGCTGTTCGTCCTGCCCACCTACCCGACCCTGCTGGCGGCGGTGGAGATGGACGACACCGGCTCAACCCGCATTGGTAAATATGTCTTTAACCACGCCTTCCTGATCCCCGGCGTTATCGCTATCACCCTGTGCGTGATCCTGGGTTTCATCTTCGGCGGGATTATGCTGTAAATGCCGTCGGCAGCGGGCCCCGCGCGGGCCCGCTGCACGTTTCCCTCCCATTCCCCGCTCGTGACGCTAATATCCCCGCATCTTGCATGCTATAGTGCCTCTTTTCGCTGATACGAGGTTCATGATGACTACGCCTGATGCTGTTGTTGTGCTCTGTACCGCGCCGGATGAAGCAACCGCCCAGGATCTGGCGGCGAAAGCGCTGGCGGAAAAGCTGGCCGCCTGCGCCACGCTCCTGCCGGGGGCCACCTCGCTCTATTACTGGGAAGGGAAGCTGGAGCAGGAGTATGAAGTTCAGATGCTGCTCAAAACCGATCTTGCCCATCAGCAGGCGCTGCTGGACTGCCTGAAGTCTCACCACCCGTATCAAACCCCTGAACTGCTGGTTCTGCCCGTCACGTATGGAGACAACGATTACCTCTCATGGCTTACCGCATCATTACGCTGATCCTGCTGCTGTGCAGCGCGTCAGCCACCGCCGGGTTATTCGACGCACCGGGGCGCTCGAACTTCGTGCCTGCTGACCAGGCCTTCGCCTTTGACTTTCAGCAGCAACAGCATGACCTCAACCTGAGCTGGCAAATCAAGGATGGTTATTATCTTTATCGTCAACAGTTTACCTTCCGCGCCGCCGGGGCGACTCTCGACGAACCGGCACTGCCGGCGGGCGAGTGGCACGAGGATGAGTTTTACGGCAAAAGCGAGATCTTTCGCCAGCGCCTGACCGTTCCGGTCACGGTGAAGCAGGCGGACAAAGACGCCACTCTCACCGTCACCTGGCAGGGCTGCGCCGATGCCGGATTCTGTTATCCGCCGGAGACCAAAGTGATCCCGCTGAGCGCCGTGCTGGCGGCTTCGGCAGATGGCCAGGCGTCCACCATTGACCCTGCGCCGCCGACGAGCAGTCGTCCGGTGTTCAACCCGCCGCTGCCGGTTGAGCCGCGTCCGTCCCCGGAGATCGCCACTTCACCTGCGCCTGCCTCTGCGCCGCCAGCTGACGCCCCCGCCCGCCTGCCTTTCACCGCCCTGTGGGCGCTGCTGATAGGCATTGGTATCGCCTTCACCCCCTGCGTGCTGCCGATGTACCCGCTGATTTCCGGCATCGTGCTGGGCGGCAAACAGCGGCTTTCCACCGCGCGCGCCCTGCTGCTGGCCTTTATTTATGTCAAGGGGATGGCCTTAACCTACACCGCGCTGGGGCTGGTGGTGGCCGCCGCCGGGCTGCAGTTCCAGGCGGCCCTGCAGCACCCGTATGTGCTGGTGGGTCTGTCGGCGGTGTTTATACTGTTGGCCCTCTCCATGTTCGGCCTGTTTACGCTGCAGCTGCCCTCCTCGCTGCAGACGCGGCTGGCGCTGCTCAGCAATAAACGCCAGGGCGGATCGCCCGGCGGAGTCTTTGCGATGGGCGCTATTGCCGGGCTGATCTGCTCCCCCTGCACCACCGCGCCGCTGAGCGCCATCCTGTTATATATCGCCCAGAGCGGTAATCTGTGGCTGGGCGGCGGCACGTTGTACCTCTACGCGCTGGGCATGGGCCTGCCGTTGATCCTCGTCACCGTGTTTGGCAACCGTCTGCTGCCGAAGAGCGGGCCATGGATGGGCCATGTGAAGACCGCCTTCGGGTTCGTGATCCTGGCTCTGCCCGTTTTCCTGCTGGAGCGCATACTCGGCGACCAGTGGGGATTACGTCTGTGGTCAATGCTCGGTATCGCCTTCTTCAGCTGGGCGTTTATCACCTCGCTGGGCGCCACCCGGCCGTGGATGCGGCTGGTGCAAATCATTCTTCTTGCCGCCGCGCTGGTCAGCGCCCGTCCCCTGCAGGACTGGGTGTTTGGCGCCCCGGCGCTCGAGCAGCAGGCGCACCTGGCCTTCACCCGCGTCAGCTCGGTGGCCGAGCTTGACCGGGCGCTGGCGCAGGCAAAAGGTCAGCCGGTGATGCTCGATCTCTACGCCGACTGGTGCGTGGCCTGCAAAGAGTTTGAAAAATACACCTTTAGCTCACCTGACGTGCAGCAGGCGCTGAAAGGCGTCGTGTTATTACAGGTTGATGTGACGACGAACAGTCCGCAAGACGCCGCGCTGCTGAAGCGCCTGCAGGTGCTCGGTCTGCCGACGATCCTGTTCTTCAACGCGCAGGGTCAGGAACAGCCCGACCGGCGAGTCACCGGCTTTATGGATGCTGCGGCATTCAGCGCCCATTTGCGCGATTGGCAAGCGTGAGCGACACTTTAGGAGGAAAGATGGAGGAGAACACCGTGCTGCGTGAAGACGTCCTGGCAGAAGCCATTAAAATTCTTGAAATTGAAGGTATCGCCAACACGTCGCTGGAGATGGTCGCTGAGCGCGTGTCCTGTCCGACGAGCGACCTGAAACGCTTCTGGCCCGATCGTGAAGCGCTGCTGTATGACGCGCTTCGCTATCTGAGCCAACAGGTGGATGCCTGGCGCCGTCAGCTGCTGCTGGACGACACCTTAAGCGCAGAGCAAAAGCTGCTGGCACGCTATAGCGCACTCACCACCTGCGTCAGCAATCAGCGTTACCCCGGCTGTTTGTTTATCGCCGCCTGCACCTTCTATCCGGATGCCCAGCACCCGATTCACCAGCTGGCGGAACAGCAGAAGCAGGCTTCGCTGGCCTACACCCATGAGCTGCTGACCCAGCTGGAGGTGGATGATCCGGAAATGGTCGCCAAGCAGATGGAGCTGATTGTCGAGGGCTGTCTGAGCCGTCTGCTGATCAAACGTAGCCAGACGGATGTCGATACGGCGCGGCGGCTGGCAGAAGATATTCTGCGCTTCGCCCAGTGCCGTATGGGCGGGGCATTAACCTGATTCTGATATCCTAACCGCCATGTCGCGCCTATAATTTCCCCCTCACTGATTGCTGACAGGGATTGATATGCGCGCGTTCTTCTGGGCTGTCTGGCTGGGGCTGTGTTCTACGCCCCTGCTGGCGGCTCCCCTGCAAGGTTTTTCCTTTGCGCAAAAAGACTGGGAGCTCGCCTGCGATAACACCGGCACCTGCCGGGCGGCGGGTTACGGCGACCGCATGGGCGAGGTTAGCGTGCTGTTGACCCGCAACGCGGGCAGCGAACAGCATCCCACCGCCACGGTCACCTTCGCGCAGATCGAACACGATATCCCCGCCGACTCCACCGCCAGCCTGCTGATCGACGACCGGGACCTCGGCTCGCTGGATGCCGTGGATGACAGCCACTTCCGTCTGGACAGCGATCAGACATCCGCCGTGCTGCAGGCCCTGGCGAACCAGCGTAAAATCGAATTCGCCCTTAACGGCCAGCACATGCTGCTTTCCAGCGCTGGCAGCCGCGAAGTGCTGCGTAAAATGGATGCGTTTCAGCGACGAACCGGCACCGCCGATGCGCTGCTGGATAAAGGCGATGCGGGCGACGACGCCATTTTGCCCACCGCCCCCGCCCCGGAAATCATCGCCGCGCCGGTGATCCACAACGCGCAGCCTGTACCGCTAAACATGCTCCAGCGCCAGAAGCTATTGCCCTCCCTGACGCCGCTGCTGAATCAGCGCTGTGAAGACTGGCAGAACCCGGCCATTCCGGCGGCAGAGCGCCAGATTACCCTTACCGCGCTGGATAAAACCCATTCGCTGGCGCAGGCGCTCTGCTGGCGAGCGCCCTATAACGACGGCTATGCCCTGTGGCTGGTCGATAACGCCCAGTTGAGCAAACCGCGGCTGCTCACTACCGAGGCCTCCAGCTACGCCAACGGCACGCTGGTCTTCCTGCATAAAGAGCGGGGCATGGCCGACTGCGTAACCGGCGAGACGCGGGTCTGGGAGGGTAAGACCTTCGTTCCCAGTCTGAAGTACAGCACCGGTATGTGCCGGGAAATCACCCCGGGCGGTACCTGGATGCTGCCGACCTTTGTCAGCCAGGTGATCCCGAAGCAGCAGAAAGAGGCGGATAACCTGGCCCTGCGAACGCTGTATAACGCGGTGCTGAAGGCGCAAAAAAGCGATCCCGAACTGGCGCTGAACCGGGTCGCCGAGCAGTTTCCGTTAACCGGCCATATTACCGACTTCACCCTCACTTACGCCGATGACAGCCTGGTGACGACCAGCAAACCGTCCCCGGATATCAGCGATGACGAGTGGCAGGCGTTTCTGCGCTCCGCAATTAGCGCAGATTCAGAAAACGGCAAAGTCAGCTTTACGCTTATCGACCTCGACGGCGACGGCAAACGCGATCTGATCATCGACAGCTACGTGGGCGGCACCGGGCTCTTCAGCTACACCGGGGTGCTCCGGCGCGGCGAGGATGATTTTGCCGCCGTCGACGGTAGCGACAGTGATAATGGCGACGATTTCGATGCCGGGGTGCCCGGCGCCCTCTTTTCCATTAATGGCCGCGGGGCTAACCAGTGGAACCACTGGGTCAAAATCAACGGCCAGGTGTATGCCCTGTGGTACAACGGCCAGTTTGGCGAAGATAATCTCTACCTGCTGCGCCCGTTCAGCACCGCCAGCCAGACGCCCGCGGTGACGGTTCGCTATCGCTATACGCTGAACAGCATCCGCTCCCCGGAGAAAGACCAACCGCTGACCCCCAGCCTGAGCGACGGCGATAAAGCGGATCTGCTGCGCTCGCTGGAGGTTATGCAGGGCAACCTGCTGAAAGATAAGCCCGCCAGCGACAACGATGCACCGATCTGCCCCATTCCGCCCGGCACCTCCGCCGACGAGGCGGACAACTACTACAGCGGCGTTGCCGTCAACTATATCTATGAGACGGTGGCCTATATTCCGGTGTGGCTGAACGGAAAATGTTATATCGGCACCATTTTCAGCCATCATGGCGCCTATCGTCACGGCGTGGATGCGGAAATCACGCTGAGCTCGCCGCGGGAAGATGAAGAGGTGATTGGTGATTACCTGATTTCCGGGTTGCGTCACGTTATCTCCGTCACCAGCGGCTGGAAAAGCCGTCAAGGCGATAACGGCATGCAGTGATATTGAGTCAAAATGCGCCTTTGAACGCGGAATTGCCGCAAAGATAAGCAATCGACAAGTAATTTAAGAAATTTGGTTGACGGGGTGGGCGGATTACGGTTTAATGCGCCCCGTTGCCCGGATAGCTCAGTCGGTAGAGCAGGGGATTGAAAATCCCCGTGTCCTTGGTTCGATTCCGAGTCCGGGCACCACTTATTCAGAGAACCCAGCCTATGGCTGGGTTTTTGCTTTTCTACATCCGGACTTTTTCATCGAACTCCACTCTATGATCCCTGCCCGGCGGCGCTGCGCTTGCGCGGGCCTACGCTGTTTGAGCCTGCGGGAGGACCCGTAGGCGGATAAGGCATTTATGCCGCCATCCGGCATAACCGCGGGTACGGCATCCGATGTATATCGCCAGGCGCTGTACTTGCGTGGGCCTACGCTGTTTGAGCCTGCGGGAGGACCCGTAGGCCGGATAAGGCATTTATGCCGCCATCCGGCACAACCGCGGGTACGGCGTCTGATGCATATCGCCCGGCGGCGCTGCGCTTGCGCGGGCCTACGCTGTTTGAGCCTGCGGGAGGACCCGTAGGCCGGATAAGGCATTTATGCCGCCATCCGGCACAACCGCGGGTACGGCGTCTGATGCATATCGCCAGGCGGCGCTGCGCTTGCGTGGGCCTACGGACAATGAAACGCCTGCGCAAACGCAGGCCGTCAGGCAAACGCAATAAAGAAAGGTATTATTCGGCGGCGGTTTTCCCTTTGCCGGGTAGTCTGAACGCTTCGCCATAAGGCTTAGCAATGCCCATGCGATATTGCGTCTCTTTAGCCGCCTGGTGGAGATCGGCAAACTCCTCTTTCGGCGCCGGCGGACGTTGCGCCTTTTTCAGACACTGATTGCGATGGTGACGGATCCACTCTCGGTCCTCATCGTCCAGACAACGCTGCATCACCTCAATCCATCTGGATGCCGCCCGACGGTAGAGCCCGCAGGCTTCTAACCGCTCCGCAATACTGTCCCTTATTCTCATCCACCTCGCTCCTCTGATGCTTTCACGATATCTCATGGTATTCCGACACGTGAGCCGGAATACCATGGTAAAGTTAATTTATGACAAAACTATTCCTCTGCGGCGCAAGGAATATATTCATTATAATAATCGCTGTGCATAGCAAACCGCCATGGCGGTAATTACTTCCAAAGAGCTCCGGAATTATATGCCGGGCGCCACCCTGGATACCGACCGGTATCGACGGTTGTACCTATCAATATCTATTTAATTTATTACATTTCCATCATTACATACCTTGCGATATCACCCATTTCCTGTACAACCAGCCCTCATGGCGATCGACCGGACTGGTCCAGCAGTTTATTTTTGAAGATAAATAAGCAGGCTTCATTAAAATTATCTAACCCCAGTCGTTCATAAAGTGCGGTCCGCTTGCGGTAAAGGCTTTTTAGCGAAGTATTAAGATTCAACGCCACCTCCTCCATTGTCATCCCCGCCCCAAGAAAACGCAGCATCAGCTGCTCTGTCATACTTAAGCGCAGATTGTCGAACCACTCTTTGGTCAGCCGATTACTCTTCATCTCCAGGAAAAGCCCAAATAAGGTCGCCATATCGGCGGGTGATAATGACATGTTTAAAAACGATTTCAGGCTGAGTAAATGCTCTTCCCGATGGCGCATATCGAGGACAATACAGCATATTCGCTTTCTGGATTGTGCCGCCTCCATCACCAGATAATCGTAATGACAAAGCGGCGAACGGCTATCAACCAGCAGAGAGAGTTCATCAACCTCATTATCTAAAATCGCTTTTCCGCTAGAATCTAACTGAATGATATCAGGGAAGAAATTCTTAACACCTTGAAAAAGATAGTGATCCTGGGTAACTAATATCATTGAATTTGCCACAAGTCGTCCCTTTAACATTTAATCAACAAATTCTCGTCAACCAGACATTATCCTTGCCCCTGTGGATCGCTCCGCATGGCGGTAAAAATAACGAGATCTGTGATTTATCATTAGCGCGGCATCTGAATCTGGCTGTGAAAAACCTCCCAGGGTTCGGACAGAAAATAAACGGATTAATTATAAATAAAAAAATCCCACAGAAAAGATGCTTTTTTTGCTATTAAGAATTTTTGTCAGAAATCATCTTAAATATCTATATAAAATCTTTCCCCTCACAGCAATATAAGCCACCAGGAAAATTTGAAACAAAATTCCAGCCAGATTCATTTTTTATTTATTTCAGTAAGTTAAAGACATTGACTTCAACATGGCGATTCGAATTAAACCATTTTTACAGATTTATCTTAAAACTCAGCTCGTCATTTAACCATATTTATCCGCCGCGGTATCGGGTATAAATTATCCATTCAATTATCCACAGGAGATAGGTTTATTAGTTTGCAATAAGTCCTTCACCCGCAGTGCCAGTCAGCTAAATGGGACCATCCTCATCCTTTCACTCACCGTCAAAGGACGGTCGTGTTGTGCAATGGATTCTTGATGAACATATGGCAAATAGAAATGGAAAGATCACCTTATTCAAATACGTTATTGTTTAATCGCAACACGAAACTCTCGCTATCAATCGGCGTGCTTTTGCTCTTCCCGACGCTGGTTCAGGGAGCGGACTCGCTCTATGACCAGCAGATCCTGCAAGCGCGTCAGGGCCAGTACGCCCCCTTTCTCTCATATCTTCAGCAGTACCAGCTACGGCATGCGTTAACCCCTTCTCAGGTAGCCGACTGGCTGCAGGTAGCCCTCTGGGCCGGCCAGGACGATGAGGTCGTGAAAATCTGGCGACGCTATCAGGTCTATATGCCGCTTCCCGCACGGGGCACCGCCGCCGCCGCGCAGGCTTTGCGCAACCAGAAACAGTGGCAAGCCTCGCTCCTCCTCTGGCAGCAGGCTCTCAGCCAGTCCCCTGACAGTGACGACTATCGTATCGGCTATATCAAGACGCTGGCCGATGCCCGCAAGGACGGCGAGGCGCTCAGCGAAGCGCGTCGCCTGGTGGCGGAGCAGGCGAGCGTGGCTCACCTGCAGACCCTCTCTTATGTCTACCTGCGGCTTGGCAAAAGCTGGGACCAGCTGCTGGTGGACACGCAGATCCTCGATCGCGAACCGCAGAACAAAGCCGCGCTGGCCAGCCTGATGGCGACCCTGACCCGCAACCGGATCGACTCACCCGCCTTCGGCCTCGCGAATAGCGTCGAACTGACGCCCGCGGAAAAGCGCAACCTGCAGCTGAACGCCGCCGCCGAGCTGGTGCGCCTTGCCGATACGCCTTCCCGTGAAGAAAATGCGCGTTACGCGCTGGCCCGCACGGCACTGGCGCAATACGACGCGATGATCGCCGCCTGGCGTCCCGATCCGCAGGCCGCCCCGGACATCACCCGGGCGCGCATTGACCGTCTGGGCGCGCTGTACGCCAACGCAGACTACGCGCAGATCATCCGCGAATACCAAAGCCTGCTCGCGCAGCAGCAGGTGGTTCCCGACTGGGCCATCGGCTGGGTCATCTCCTCTTATATCGCCCTCAAGCAGATTGAACCTGCGTTGACGCTCATTCATCAGCATCCCTCGTGGTTGACAAGCCAACAGAATGAAGAACATGAGCTTTTCTACGCCCTGCTGGACACCGCTCAGTACCCAGCGGCGCAACGGTATGTCGCCAGACTCACCCGGAATGCACCCTATATTCGTCATCTCTACGGCTCGCCGACGCCCCAGCCGAACGACGACTGGCTCACCGCGCAGACGCTTAACGTGCACTATCTTTCCGCCACCAACGCCCTGCCGCAGGCCGAAGCCCGCATGCAGCGCCTGGCGGCGACGGCCCCCGGCAACCAGGGGCTGCAGATCGACTATGCCGCCGTGCTGCAGGACAGAGGGCTGCCGCGGGCTGCCGAACGCCAGTTGAAAGCGGCGGAAGCCCTGGAGCCCGCCAGCCTGCAGCTGGAGCGCCAGCAGGCCTGGGTCGCTCTCGATCTGCAGGAGTGGCGGCAGATGGATCTGCTGACCGACGACGTTATCGCCCGCTCGCCACGGGATCTAAATACCCAACGCCTGGCCAAAGCCCGCGAAATCCATCATTTCTCCGAGCTGCGCCTGAGCGTCGGCAAAGGGCTGCATTCCGACAACCCGGTGAGCGGTACCCACGACCTCAGTTTTGAGACGGCGATCTACAGCCCGCCGATAGCCGACAGCTGGCGGTTGTTTGGCGGCCACCGCTTTGCCAAAGGCAATTTTGAAGAGGGGAAAGGCAGCCGTCGCCAGCTGTTCGCCGGTATTGAATGGCGCCCGCGCGACGCCTGGGGAGAACTTGAACTCTCCAGCGTCAATTTTCACGGCGAGAATAAGCCCGGCGTCCGCCTTTCCGCCGCGCACGACGTCAACGATCGCTGGCAGCTGGGCGGCGAACTGGAGCGGATTTCGCAGCAGACGCCGCTGCGCGCGTTACGCAACGGCGTCAGCGCCAACCGCGGCGAAGGCTGGCTGCGATGGTATCAAAACGAGCGCCGGGAGTACCGCGTCAGCGTGGCCGCCAGCCGCTTTACCGACCACAACCGTCGTCAGGAGTACACCCTCTCTGGTAAAGAGCGCCTCTGGCAGACGCCGTGGTTAACGCTGGATCTGCAGCCCGGTCTGGCGGCCAGCGCCAATAGCCGCACTGACACCGCGTATTACAGTCCGGCCCGCGACCTCGCGGCCACCGCAGCGCTGACCGTCGATCACACGCTTTACCAGCGGTATGACACTGTCTGGAGTCAGCAGCTGCTCGCCGGCGGCGGCAGCTACTGGCAAAAAAATCACGCCGCCGGCGCGATAACGACGCTGGGCTACGGCCAGCGTCTGCGCTGGAACAACCTCGTCGATGCCGGGGTGATGCTGAACTGGGACAAACGCCCCTACGACGGTAAACGTGAAAACAACCTCGCCATCACTGTTGATGCAAACATACGGTTTTAAGGATGACCATGCTGAACACGACCCTGCGCAACGGCCTGATGCTTCTCGGCTGGCTGTGCCTTATCTTCAGCGTGCGTGCTGAGGAGGTCCCCTTCCTCGCCCCGCAGCAACGACCCCAGCTGGAGGCCAATAAACCCTGGCCGGCGGATCGCTTTCTGGTGCTGGCCTATCATGACGTCGAAGACGACGCCGCCGACCAGCGTTATCTTTCGGTGCGGACCAGCGCGCTTAATGAGCAGATCGCCTGGCTGCTGCATCATGGCTACCATGCCGTGAGCGTTCAGGACATTCTGGACGCGCATCATGGCCTTAAGTCGCTTCCGCCTAAGGCTTTTCTTCTCAGCTTCGACGATGGCTATAGCAGTTTTTATACCCGCGTCTGGCCGCTGCTTAAAGCCTGGAACGTTCCGGCGCTGTGGGCGCCGGTGGGCAGCTGGGTGGACACCCCCGCCAACCAGCCCGTTAATTTTGGTGGCCTGATGACGCCGCGCGATCGCTTCGCCACCTGGGAGATGGTGCGCGAGCTCAGCCACTCGCCGCTGGTGGAGATCGGCGCGCACACCTGGGCCTCGCATTACGGCCTGCCGGCCAATCCGCAAGGCAGCCGCGAGCCCGCCGCCGCCAACCGAGGCTGGGATAAAACCACCGGCCGCTATGAAAGCGACGCGCAGTTTACCCGGCGAATGACCGATGACGTGCAGAAAGTAACGGCGAAAATCCACGACGTCGCCGGGAAAGCGCCGCGCGCCTGGGTGTGGCCCTACGGCGCCGCCAGCGGCAGCACTCTGGCCATCGCCAAACAGCAGGGGTATCAGCTGGCGTTTACGCTGAACGACGGCCTGGGCAACGTGAAGGATCTGGACAATATTCCGCGCATGCTGATCGCCGGTAACCCGTCGATCAAGGCCTTTGCCAACGCAGTGACGCAGATTCAGGAAGCCGATCCTGTTCGGGTGATGCATGTCGATCTGGACTATGTCTATGACCCCAATCCCGTCCAGCAGGCAAAGAATATCGATAAGCTGATACAGCGCGTCTATGACATGAAAATCAGCCACGTCTTTCTGCAGGCCTTCTCCGACCCGCAGGGCGACGGCACGGTCAAGTCGCTCTATTTCCCCAACCGCTGGCTGCCGATGCGCGCCGACCTGTTTAACTTCGTCTCCTGGCAGCTGCAGACCCGCGGCGGGGTGAAGGTTTATGCCTGGATGCCGGTGCTGGCCTTCGATCTCTCGTCCGATCTGCCGCGCGTTCAGCGCTGGGATCCGCAAACCGGGAAGGCGTTGCTTGCCCATCAGCCCTATGTTCGCCTGTCGCCCTGGGATCCGCGGGTTCGCCAGCAGATCACCGACATCTATGAGGATCTGGCCCGACACGCCAGCTTCAGCGGGATTCTGTTCCACGACGACGCCGTGCTGACCGATTTTGAAGACGTGAGCCCGGAGGCGGTCGCCGCCTGGCGGCAGAGTGGCCTGGCGCGCGATGCCGGCCCTGTGCCCCAGCGTCCGCAGGAGCGTGAAGCATGGATGCGTTTCAAAAGCCAAACCCTGACCCGCTTCACTCTGCAGCTGCGCCAGGCGGTGCAGGCCATCCGCGGCCCGCAGGTAAAAACGGCGCGTAATCTCTTCGCCCTGCCGATCCTGGAGCCGCAGAGCGAAGCCTGGTTTGCGCAAAATCTGGATGACTTCCTTGCCGCCTATGACTGGACGGTGCCCATGGCGATGCCGCTGATGGAGTCCGTGCCGATCGACGCCAGCCAGGCCTGGCTGACGCGGCTGGTGCAGACCGTTGCCCGCCACCCGGGCGCGCTGAAGAAAACCATCTTTGAGCTACAGGCCAGAGACTGGAGCCGACGCCAGCACAACGCCATTCCTGACCAACAGCTGGCGGACTGGATGCGTTTGCTGCGGCTAAACGGCGTCAAAAACTACGGCTACTACCCAGACGATTTCATTAACAATCAGCCTGATATCTCCCGTATCAGACCGCAATTCTCTTCCTGGTGGTACCCTGACCATGACTGATCGCATTATCGCATTGTGCATTTTATGCCTCGTTTTCGGGCTGCCGTTAGGCGTCGCAGCGGCGTTTACCGGCGAGCTTATCCTCGACTTTGTCTTTTTCTGGCCGCTGTTTATGTCGGTGCTATGGATCACCGGGGGTCTGTACTTCTGGTTTCAGCTGGAGCGCCACTGGCCGTGGGGCGAGGATACCCCGCCGCCGACGCTGCCGGGCAATCCGCTGATCTCGATACTGATCCCCTGCTTTAACGAGGAGAAAAACGCCCGGGAGACCATCAGCGCAGCGCTGGCCCAGCGTTACGCCAATCTCGAAGTGATCGCGATTAACGACGGCTCTTCCGACAACACTGCCCAGGTGCTGCAGCAGCTGGCGCAGGAGGAGCCGAGGCTGCGGGTGATACACCTGGCCGCCAATCAGGGAAAAGCGGTGGCGCTCAAAGCGGGCGCCGCCGCCGCCCGCGGCGATTTGCTGGTCTGCATCGATGGCGACGCCCTGCTGGACCGGGATACCGCGGCCTGGCTGGTCGCCCCGCTCATCCACTACCCGCACGTCGGGGCGGTCACCGGCAACCCGCGGATCCGCACCCGATCCACGCTGATCGGCCGCATTCAGGTCGGGGAGTTCTCGTCGATCATTGGGCTTATCAAGCGGACGCAGCGGATCTATGGCCGGGTCTTTACCGTCTCTGGCGTGATCGCCGCCTTCCGGCGTCAGGCGCTGGCGGACGTCGGCTACTGGAGCCCGGATATGATCACTGAAGATATTGATATCAGCTGGAAGCTTCAGCTCCGCCACTGGGACATCTTTTTCGAGCCGCGGGCGCTGTGCTGGATCCTGATGCCAGAGACCCTCAAAGGGTTATGGAAGCAGCGTCTGCGCTGGGCCCAGGGCGGGGCCGAAGTCTTTCTGGTCAACCTGCGCCGTCTGTTTCACTGGCAGCATCATCGGATGTGGCCGCTGTTTCTGGAGTATGCCTGCTCCACGCTGTGGGCCTTTGCCTACGCGGTCACCATCCTGCTGTTTATCCTCAGCCGCCTGATGCCATTGCCGGACAACCTGACCGTGCACAGTCTGTTTCCGCCTGAGTTCACCGGCATGCTGCTCGGCCTGATGTGCCTGCTGCAGTTCGTCGCCAGCCTGTATATCGAACGGCGCTATGAGAAAAAGGTGGCCAAATCCCTGTTCTGGGTGATCTGGTTCCCGATGGTTTACTGGATGATCGGCCTGCTGACCACGCTGGTCGCTTTTCCGAAGGTGATGTTGAAACGTCAACGTTCCCGCGCGCGCTGGGTGAGCCCGGACCGGGGAAAAGGAAGCCTGCGATGAATGAAAATACGCTCATCTTAACCGAACACCGCGTGCTGCCCCGGCTGGTGGACGCCGGCTTAACGCTGCTGGCCTGGCTCGGTTTTCTGTTCTTTCTTTACGCCAATTTGCTGATGCAGTTCATCGCGCCGCCCTCCCCGCGCTGGTCGTCGCTGATGGACTCCCTGAATACGGCGCTGGTGTATTTATTGCTTGCCGCGCTGAACGGCTGGCTGTTGATCCTCTGGTATCACTATAACCGACGCCGCGCCCACACCCGGCGTCACACCGCGGTGCTTACTCTGCGGGATGAGGAGCTGGCCAGCAGCTTTAACGTCGCCCCGCAGATCATCTCCGAGATGAGTCGCTATAATTTGCTGACCGTTTACCACGATCACATTGGCCAGATTATTGATTTAAAAAGCCACGCGCTGCCGCCGCCGAACGAGGAAAGGGATCATGAATGATAGCAGAGCCGCCCTCGGCGGCCCTGACCGGGTAACGACGCCGCCGATCAGCCGCCGGCTTTTTTAATCGCGGCTTCGAGCGAGGCTTTATCCGCCAGTCCCGGGAAGACGGTGATGCTGGCTTCCGTGGCGCCGGTGGTCGGCATCACGATCACGCCCGGCGTGCCGCTAAGACCAATCTCCTGCGCCAGGTCGTTAATGCTCTGCAGTACCGGTTCGACGTCGCTGGCCTTCTTCGCATCAAAGCCGGCTTTCTTCGCCTGCTGCTGGATATCCGCCGTCGTCAGCTTGCCTTCGTTATGTCCGGTGGCGTAGATCCCGTTATGGTAGGTCAGATAGGCATCCGCCCCTTTCTGCTGATAGATCTGCAGGCCGGTTTTCGCTGCTTCCAGCGAGCTTTCCCAGCGGCCGCCAAAGATAGGCCACTCTTTAAAAGCGAAGCGGGTCTGCGGATGCGCTTTAATCACCTGCTCCATCACCGGCGCCAGCCGGCTGCAGTAGACGCACTGGTAGTCAAAGAACTCAATCACCGTGACTTTGCCGTTGGCCGGGCCGTAAGTCGGGGTATTTTTATCCTGGGTCAGCAAGGCGGCATTCTTCAGCACCGCCTGGGTAGCCGCGCTGGCCTGTTGCTCAGCCTGAATTTGCTGCAGTTTCTGGCTTGCCTGCAGGAGAACTTCCGGGTGGGCGACCAGGTAATCGGCGGCGATTTTGCCGATTTGCGCCTCCTGTTCCGGGGTGAAGGTCGCCGGCGAGTCAGCGGCAGAGGCCATCGCCGGCAATAAAACAGCGCTCAGCAGGGCGACAGAGAGGTATTTCTTGTAGCCAGACATAGTGGGGATCCTTGCGATAAGTGAACGGCAGGTGTGTCTGTATGACAAAATATCACCCTTTTTCGCCGAAGCCTTGCCCGACGGCGCGTTGATTCGTAACTTTATTTTTCAGGCTCAGGTTCCACGCGCGTTGGCGCGGGCCGGCGCCAGCGGTCAACGCTCACCGGGCGGAGTCCCCTGCGCAGCGGCTTTTCGTGGTATTTATTTCAGGTGGTTTCTCTCAATATGTATGCGTTTCTTCAACAATGGGACATGGCGGTGATTATGCTGCAGATTGTCGCCATCGACTTACTGCTGGGCGGCGATAACGCCGTGGTGATCGCCATGGCCTGTCGCAAACTGCCGCCGCAAAAACGCACCAAAGCGATCGTCATCGGCACCGTAGGAGCCATTCTGGCGCGCATCCTGCTGCTGGCGATCGCCCTGTATCTCCTGTCGCTGCCGTGGCTGAAAATAGTCGGCGCGTTGCTCCTGCTGTGGATTGGCATCAAGCTGGTCAGTGATGAGGAGGACGAGAGCGAGGTTGCCAGCTCAGGCAGCCTGTGGCGCACCGCAATCACCATCACCGTAGCGGATGTGATCATGTCGCTGGATAACGTGCTGGCGGTGGCTGCCGCAGGCAAAGGACACATTGCGCTGGTCGCCCTCGGCGTGGCGATCAGCATCCCGGTTATCGTCGCCGGCAGCAAACTGGTGCTGGCCCTGCTCACCCGCTTTCCCGCGGTGGTGCTGCTGGGCGGGATGCTCATCGGCTGGATTGCCGGCTCAATGCTAGTCAGCGACCCTACCCTCCGCCAGCTGTTTCCCACTGCCGGCGAGGGCATGGCGCGCCTGGCCGGCGCCATCGGCGCGCTGCTGGTGCTGTTCGCAGGCTGGCGCCGTCGTCAGCGGCCGCAGGCGAAAGACTAGCCTTGCCTAAGACGCCGTTGACCCCGACGGCGTCAAGTTTCCGCCACTTTTCTTCTCCTTCAGGGCGCATTTGCCCTACGCTTTATACAGACGCCTGATCCAGGGAATATGTAACCACCGCACTGAGCATAGATGAGATAACAGCATGGAATTGAAGGATTATTATGCCATTCTCGGGGTGCAACCAACCGACGATCTGAAAACCATCAAGACCGCCTACCGCCGCCTGGCGCGCAAGTACCACCCCGACGTCAGTAAAGAAAACGATGCCGAAGCCAAATTTAAGGATCTCGCCGAAGCCTGGGAAGTCCTGAAAGATGAGCAACGGCGCGCGGAATACGATCAGCTCTGGCAGCATCGCAACGATCCCGGGTTCGGTCGCCAGCAGCAGACCCACGAGCAGAGCTACAGCCAGCAGGATTTCGACGACATCTTCTCCTCCATGTTTGGCCAGCAGGCGCATCAGCGTCGCCGCCAGCACGCGGCGCGCGGCCACGACCTGGAGATCGAGGTCGCGGTGTTCCTTGAAGAGACGCTGGCCGAGCAAACCCGCACCATCAGCTATAACCTGCCGGTGTATAACGTGTTCGGCATGATCGAAAGCGAGACGCCGAAAACGCTGAATGTGAAGATCCCCGCCGGGGTGGCCGATGGACAGCGCATCCGCCTGAAAGGCCAGGGGACGCCGGGCGAAAACGGCGGCCCGAACGGCGATCTGTGGCTGGTGATCCACATCGCCCCGCACCCGCTGTTCGACATCGTGGGACATAACCTGGAGATCGTCCTGCCGCTGGCGCCGTGGGAGGCCGCGCTGGGCGCCAAAGTCACGGTGCCCACCCTGAAAGAGAGCATTCTGCTGACGGTGCCGCCGGGTAGCCAGGCAGGGCAGCGCCTGCGCATCAAGGGCAAAGGGCTGGTGAGCAAAACCCACACCGGCGATTTGTTCGCCGTTATTAAAATTGTGATGCCACCAAAACCAGATGAAAAAGCGCGTGAGATCTGGCAACAGCTGGCGACCGCCGAAGCCAGCTTCGATCCGCGTAAGACATGGGGGAAAGCCTGATGGCTACAGTAACAGTGACGTTTACCATTACCGAATTGTGCCTGCGTACCGGGGTGTCGGAAGAGGAGCTGACGGAGATTGTCGGCTTAGGCATGATTGAACCGCACCAGCCGCAGGCGGACACCTGGCTGTTCGACGACAGCGCGGTGACGATTGTCCATCGCGCGGTGCGCCTGCGTAACGAGCTGGAGCTGGACTGGCCGGGGATCGCGGTGGCGCTGACCCTGCTGGATGAGAACGCGCGGCTGACCCGCGAAAATCGCCTGCTGCAGCAGCGCCTGGCCCGCTTTCTCGCCCACGGATAGGGGCGACATCCCGGGTGGCGGCGTACCGTCTTACTGCCGGGTGGCGGCTACGCCTGACCCGGCCTACAAACTAAGCACAGCGCAAGCCGGGGAATTTCCCAGTCGCGGCGTTCCGCCTTACCCGGGCTACCGGACAGTGTAAACAGTAGCCCGGCTAAGCGCAGCGCAAGCCGGGGAGTTTCCCGGATAGCGCAAACCGCGAATAGCGCTTAGTCCGGCAGCGAACCGGCGAGGTTGCGCGCCGAAACGCTCTCGCTGACCGGCGCGGGCGGCTCCGGCGCCTTAGCCGAGGCGGCCGCTGGTGCGGCTGTCGGGGCGGAAGAGGCCGGCTGGATCTCAAGGAACGAGGCCAGCATCTTGCGCAGCGTTTCCGGTTTCGTGTCTTCCGCCAGCAGCGCCGCCAGCATCGACGGCAAGCGGCTATCGACTTCCCCTAACGCCAGCCCCGCCAGCAGCGCCGTGCGCGACATATCGCCGCGGTCGCCGCGATGGTGGGCCTCAATTTTTGCGTCCGCGAAGCGCTCGCTGGCGCTGATATCCGGGCGCAGGTAAATCAGCACTTTTCTGCGTTCCAGAGTCATAGACGCTCCTTAGCCAATAATTTTCAGACCACGCACCAGGGCGAACTGCGGCTCTTCAGCCACCACGAAACGGTCCTCACGCAGGCCCATACGTTCACGAATGGCATCGGCCACCAGCGGCGCGCCGCCGCCAATCACGATGGCATGCGAGTAGCCTTTAAAGCTATCGATAGCCGTCAGGACGCGGGTGGTCAGACGTTCGATGCTGTTAGTGATCACCTTTTTCACCTCAGAAACCGCATCCGGATCGTTGATGTTATCGGTCAGGTACGCTTCGTCATGGCGATTGATAATGATCTGGTCGACGTTATAGCTTGAGGTATCGGTGTTAGCCCGCGCCAGCGCCAGCTTAACGGCGTCGGTCACCAGCGATACGCCCAGCTTCGGGTCGCCGTAAATGCGCGATACCGAGGTCATCTGCCCGGCTACCATCGAGATATCGAGCGTGGTGCCGCCGAGGTCGATAATCAACACCGAATGGGAGGGCTTGAGTTCATCACACAGGCTAATGCCCGCCGGAATCGATTCCGGGCGCACGGTGACTTTGGTGATGTTGAAGACCACGCCTTTATTCAGCTTAACGTCGCGCAGCAAGCTCTTTTTCTTGCGCTCAATGTTGTCGAGGCGATATTGCGCATCCTCGTCATAAAATTCAGTCAGCGGCAGCGTCACGACGATTTCGACGTCCTGCGGCTCAAGA
The DNA here is from genome assembly GCF_050378715.1 of Klebsiella sp. 2-CIP_Kleb. Taxonomy (NCBI): domain Bacteria; kingdom Pseudomonadati; phylum Pseudomonadota; class Gammaproteobacteria; order Enterobacterales; family Enterobacteriaceae; genus Klebsiella; species Klebsiella sp. 2-CIP_Kleb. The sequence continues at coordinate 121,463 of NZ_JBNRLG010000006.1, read as the reverse complement.
CCGCTGGTCAGCAGCGCGTGATGGACAGCGATGGAGTTCAACGGGCTGTACTGCCAGTCAATATTATTGGTCGGGAGCGCATCGGGAGTGATCAGGTCGAATGAGTACTTTTCATCATCCACGGTGTAGTTAAAGGGCTTCCCGGAACCGAAGGTGGCAGACCAGCCGCGTTTAAAACTGTTGGGGCTGATATGGGTGAAAGTTTCGCCATCTTGCTCCCACAGCATTTTGATATTGGTTGAACCATCATCGATAAAAATGCGCATCGCATTGCTCCATCACTGAGACAAATAAGAGAAAAATGTAACACCCAAAAAGAGTAGCAAGAGTTAAAAAGCAGCGCAAGAGCACGAAAAAGAGACAATTCTGAGTTTTAATTGAGAATAATTGGAGCAAATAACAACCACATGAACCTAAAGAGAGAATATTTTGAGACAAATTAGAGAAATACGTTTTCTCTTTTCGTCCGCTTTCAACGCTCATTTTTGTCCAAAAAAGAGAGCATCCCTCCCCTCTTTCGTCAGCTGTTTTCGAACGCTTTTTACACCTGGTTGGGTACCACAATGGGCCGTTCCGGCTCAGCCACATTTTCCGGTACCCGGCGATATTTATCCAGCAGGTGAATCTGAATGCGACGCAGCATATCGCCGTTGAGCTTGTAATAGCGGAAATAGAGCAACAGCGTCAGGGCAAAAAAGAGCGTCGGCAGCGCAATCATAATCGCCTGCATCCCCAGCAGCGTCTGGGACGACTGGGCCACATTCGGCACGTAACCGATGATACCGAGCACAATGGCGATAAACCAGGCCGCGAACGCCGAGCCCGCTTTCACCACCAGCGTCTGCACCGAATAGGCGATACTTTCGCAGCGGATGTTCATCGTATATTCGCCGTAGTCGACGGTATCGGCCACCATAATAACCTGCAGCACCCAGAACAGCGCGGTACCGATATTCAACAGCACCCCAGCCAGCGAAATAAGCGCGATGTTATAGACCCCGCTCAGCGCCATCAGCAACAGCACGCCGCAGCCCAGCACCGGCATGATCGAGGCTCCCGCCCACAGAATACGTCGCGACAGCCCTTTCACCAGCCGCGGAAACAGCACTAACGTCAGCAGGTTCGCCGCGCCGGCGTAGGACATGTAATACGGGAACATCTCCGCGCTGCCAATCACGTAGGTAAAGTAGTAAATCGCAAAGCCAGCGATAATATTCGCCGCCGTGTTATAGGCCAGCGCCATGCCCAACAGGCAGGCCAGCTGATCGTTTTTATAGATCAGCGCCACCATCTGGCGCAGTGAGAGATGGCTGGCATCCTCGCTCACGCCGCTATCCGAGGAGTAAACCTCGTGGACGTTGCGCAGCGTGACGAGGGTGGAAACCACGAAGAAGGCGATCAACACCAGGGTGAACATCTGGAAACCGAAACCGCGGTCGGCGCCGCCCACGGCGCTGACAAACGGCAGCGTGACGCCGGCAGTGACGAATCCCGCCAGGCTGGCGAAAAAGCGTGGATACGGCACCAGCTGTTCACGTTCGCGTTTATCAAGGGTAATGGTCGGCACCAGCGACCAGAACGGCACATCCATGATGGTGTAGGTGAACCCCCACAGCAGATAGGTCAGCCACACCCATGCCAGCAGCGCCCCGCCGGAGAAGTAATGGGCGCTGAACAGCATATACAGCACTACCGAGTTGGTTATCGTGCCAATCAGGATCCACGGTTTGAATTTCCCCCATCGCGATCGCGTACAATTCACGATCCAACCCATGATCGGATCGGCTATCGCATCGAGGATCCGCGCCACCAGAAACAAGATGCCGACCACCCCAACCGACAGTCCAACAATATCGGTGTAGTAATACATCAGATACATGTAGACGATACCGATAGCGAAATCTTTACCAAAGGCACCAAATCCGTAGCTGAGCTTTGTTGTCATTGAAATACTCATAGGGTACAGGTCGCTGTCGCCAGCGCCTCCTTCAGTGTTTGATAGAGCATGCAGGACGCCGCCGGGTCGTTGCCCCCGGCGGCATGAGAAGATTAACGATGCAGCCAGGACGGCAGCCAGTCGCCGTGGCTGGCGATCAGATCGTCCACCAGCGCGTAGATCTCTTCGATCCCCAACACCGCGGCGGTGTGCGGGTCCATCATCGTGGCGTAATAGACGTAATCGCGATTTTCGGTGAGGATCGCCTCCGTAAGCAGCGTCTGCACGTTGATATTGGTCTGCATCAGCGCCGCCAGATGCGCCGGCAGCGCGCCCACTTTGGTCGGCTGAATGCCGTTGGCGTCCACCAGGCAAGCCACTTCCACGCAGCAGCCCTGCGGCAGGTTGTCGATAAGGCCGTCATTGCGCACGTTGCCATACACCACGCTTGGCTCGCCGGTCCAGATGGCGTTCATGATGGTGCTGGCATACTCGCGGGATGGCTTCACCTCGATGCGCTCGCCGCGCTGATAGCTCTCCAGCTCCTGATGCCAGTTGGCCAGTTGCTCGACGCAGCGTTTCGGGTATTCATCCAGCGGCACTTTATAACGGGCGATGAGGTCCTCGCGGCCCGGCTTGATAAACCATGGCGTGTATTCGGCAAAATGCTCCGACGACTCGGTCACAAAGTAGCCGAGCTTTTTGAACATCTCATAGCGGACGATGTTTTCGCAGCGCGGGTTGCCGTGCAGGTTAGGCTTCGGCGCCCGCCCGTCGGCGTAGGCCTGCAGCAGGTCGGGATAGATACTGACGTAGCTGCCGTCGGCGAGCTTTTTCTCCAGCGACAGATAGAACGCCATATGGTTGATCCCGGCGCAGCGGTAGCGTAAATCCGCCGGATCGAGGTCAAGATCGCGAGCCAGTTCTTCCGCCGTTCCCTGCACCGAGTGGCACAGGCCAACCTGTTTAATATGCGGGTAGCGGGCGTACATGGCCCAGGTGTTCATCGCCATTGGGTTGACGTAGTTAAGCAGGGTGGCGTCCGGGCAGACCTCGGTCATGTCGTCGCAGATGGCCCACAGGTGCGGTATGGTGCGCAGGGCGCGCATAATGCCCCCCGGGCCCAGCGTATCGGCGATGGTCTGCTCCAGGCCATGGCGTTTACAGACCTCAAAATCGGTGACGGTGCAGGGCTCATAGCCGCCAATCTGGAAGGCGACCACAACGAAATCAGCGCCCTGCAGGGCGGTTTTGCGATCGCGATGGCAGCTGATTTCGCCCTTCGCGCCGACGGAATCCATCAGCTTGCGCACCACGGTATGCGACTCTTCCAGTCGGGTGTCATCGATATCCATCAGCGCGACATGCGCCGATTTCAGCGCCGGGCGCTGGAAAACATCACCGAGAATATTTTTAACGAACACCGTCGAACCGGCGCCGATAAAGGTAATTTTTGGGGCGGTCATTACGCTCTCTCCATCAGGTCATTGAACCCTTGCAGAGTGGCACGCCGTTCAGCGTTGCGCTGCCCTGTTCCAACCGGAGCATTCCCGAAAGCTCAGATCGGCCATTAAGCGCCACAAAATCTGAGTTTTCGGGAACAGATTGCGCAAAAAGGAGAGAAAATGGGCCGATTCTTCCGCTAAGCTGTCGTCAGTTCTGGCGAAAAATGCAGCCACTCTGACAATTCAGGAATACGCTAACGATGGAATACCGCTTCACCTCCCTGCCCCCCGATCCCTTTATGTGCAGCAGCGATGAAAAGCAGAGCCGCAGCCCGCTGGCGCTCTACTCTGAGTATCAGCGTATGGATATCGAGCTGCGCCCGCCGCACGCCATGCCTACCAGCCACTGGCATGGCCAGGTGGAGGTCAACGTGCCGTTCGATGGCGACGTGGAATATTTGATTAATAACGAAGTGGTGCGCATAGAGAAAGGCTATATCACTCTGTTCTGGGCCTGTACGCCGCATCAGTTGACCCGCCCGGGGGATTGCCAGCAGATGGCGATCTTTAACCTGCCGATGCATCTGTTTCTCTCATGGCCGCTGGACCGGGAGCTGATCAACCACGTCACTCACGGGATGGTGATTAAATCCCTCGCCGCCCAGCAGCTGAGCGCCTTCGAGGTGCGCCGCTGGCAGCAGGAGCTGAACCACGACAATGAACAGATTCGCCAGCTGGCGATCGATGAAATCGCCCTGATGCTGAAGCGGCTGAGCCTCGCCGGCTGGCAGCCGATTCTGGTCAACAAAACCTCGCGCACCCATAAGAACAGCGTCTCGCGCCATGCGCAGTTTTATGTCAGCCAGATGCTGGAATTTATCGCCGCCCACTACGACCAGGCGCTGACCGTCAATGCCGTCGCCGAGCACGTTAAGCTCAACCCGAACTATGCGATGGGGGTATTCCAGAGAGTGATGCAGCAAACCATGAAGCAGTACATTACCGCCATGCGTATCAATCACGTGCGGGCGCTGCTGAGCGATACCGACAAGACCATCCTGGATATCGCCCTCACCGCCGGTTTCCGCTCCAGCAGCCGTTTCTACAGCACCTTTACCCGCTACGTGGGGATGCCGCCGCAGCAGTACCGTAAACTTAGCCAACAGCGTCGTCACGGTCTGGCCTTGCCGGAGGCATAAAAAATGCCGCCGGGGTTTCCCCAGGCGGCATGATTAGCAGTGAAAACAGTTAGTCGTTGATACGCGGATGCTGCTGCACCAGACGCGACCGTTTTGCCTGCAGATCGGCGATCTCCTGATCGATATCTTCGATTTTTTGTTCGATGTTATCGTAGTGCTCGCCAAGGATTTCTTTCGCTTCCTGAATATCCGACGCCGCCGGGGTCGCCCCTTTCAGCGGACGGTTAGCCGTCTCTTTCATCGACAGGCCCGTCGCCATACCCACCACCGCGATCACCATCAGGTAGTATGCCGGCATCATCAGGTTCTGGGTGGTCTCCACCAGCCACGCCGCCAGGGTTGGCGTCAGACCGGCAATCAGCACCGAGATGTTAAAGGCGCTGGCCAGAGCGCTGAAGCGGATGTGGGTCGGGAACATCGCCGGCAGCGATGAGGCCATCACGCCGATAAAGCAGTTCAGCACCACCGCCAGCAGCAGCAGACCGGCGAAGATCAGGCTCGTCACGTTGCTGTTGATCATAATGAAGGCCGGGATCGACAGGGCAAACAGCGCCACGCTACCAATCAGGATAAACGGACGGCGGCCGAAGCGGTCGCTGAGCATGCCGATAACCGGCTGTACAAACAGCATCCCGACCATGATGGCGATGATGATCAGCACCCCATGGTCTTCCGAGTAGTGCAGGTTATGCGACAGGTAGCTCGGCATGTAGGTCAGCAGCATGTAATAGGTCACGTTAGTGGAAATCACCAGACCGATACAGGTCAGCAGGCTGCGCCAGTGCTTAGTGGCAATCTCTTTAAAGGAGACCTTCGGCCCGTCCTGCAGACCTTCACGGTCGCCCTGCTCCATGGTGTCCACATGCTGCTGGAACGCCGGGGTTTCTTCCAGCGCATGGCGCAGATAGAGCCCGATGATGCCTAACGGCAGCGCCAGGAAGAACGGGATACGCCAACCCCACTCAAGGAAGTTCTGTTCCCCCACTACGCTGGAGATCAGGACCACCACGCCAGCCCCCATCACAAACCCGGCGATGGAGCCAAAGTCCAGCCAGCTGCCCATAAACCCGCGTTTACGGTCAGGGGAGTATTCCGCGACGAAGATCGATGCCCCGGTATATTCACCACCGACCGAGAAGCCCTGCGCCATTTTACACAGCAGCAGCAGGATCGGCGCCCAGATACCTATCGTGGCATACGAAGGAATAAGGCCGATACAGAAAGTACTTATCGACATGATCACGATAGTTATCGCGAGAATTTTCTGCCGACCATATTTATCGCCCAGCATCCCGAAGAACAGGCCGCCTAACGGACGAATTAAAAATGGAACGGAAAAGGTGCCGAGTGCGGCAATCATCTGCACGCTTGGGTTGGCATCGGGGAAGAAGACTTTACCTAAGGCGTAGGCCACAAAGCCGTAGACGCCGAAATCGAACCACTCCATCGCGTTGCCCAGGGAGGCCGCGGTGATCGCCTTTTTCAGTTTACCATCGTCGATGATGGTCACATCCTTAAGGGTGATGGGCTTTATTTTTTTCCTTTTAAGCATATTTTTCCTCTGCTACTCCGCCTTGAGTGCACGCCTCTTCGCCGAATGGCAAAGCCATTCGCATCGTGCGTCAGGAGCGGTGAATTGCTGTGCTCCTCATTTCAAGCGTAGCAGGTTTGCCTGCACTGTCTGCTGACAGAATGTACAACCGAACCTGTTGACGCCTGCTCTGACTACTGGTGAATAAATAGAGCGGCTCATCGTGATAATTGATGAAATTGACCTGCTCCCCTTTTTTACCCTAACAGTGTTTATATCTGCGATCAACTTCACATAAATTTACCGCCTAATTACAGAGTGTCGAAAAATAAATAAGTTCATTTCCTGCCGATCGCCCGGAAATTATTTCGTCGATTTTGCTCCACCTCGGGCGGTTAATTTCAGCGTTTATTCGCTTCTTCCCGGAATAACACCACGGCTATTTTTTATCAAAAAAACACCCGACAAAAGTGGGTGATTGCGCTATAATCACACCCACTTTCGGCTCTCAGCCACTGTTTAAAGGACCAACGTCCTGTTTTTCGACGACATCACGAGGAACGTCATGCAACTGCCACACTGCCCAAAATGCGATTCGACTTACACTTATGAAGACAACGGCATGTACATCTGCCCGGAATGCGCCCATGAGTGGAACCCTGCCGAAGCCACGGAAGAAACCGACGTTCTGATCGTTAAAGATGCCAACGGCAATTTACTGGCCGATGGCGACAGCGTCACGGTAGTGAAGGATCTGAAGGTTAAAGGCAGCTCTTCGATGCTGAAAATCGGCACCAAAGTGAAGAATATCCGCCTGGTCGAAGGCGATCACAATATTGACTGCAAAATTGACGGTTTTGGCCCGATGAAGCTGAAATCTGAATTCGTCAAAAAGAACTGATTTATTTCCGGGCAGGCGACGCGATTATTTTCCCCTATCGCCGTCGCCGCTCCCGATATCCTGACGGTCCCTCGCCTCCCTGCGTATCCGGTTATTTATCCGGCCAGCCGCCGCTATTTATGCTGCCCCCTGCAGCGGTATTCCCACCCCCATTTTCGCGCTGCCGTCTGGCTCAATCCCGCTGCGGGCGACTACGCTTTACGGGTTACGGTCACTGAGGTATTCACCATGTCCTTAAGTCCCTACCTTGCCTTTGCGGGCAACTGCGCCGAGGCGATCGCCTTCTATCAGCAGACGCTGGGCGCGGAGCTGATGTTTAAAATGACCTTTGGCGAAATGCCGCCTTCGGCGCAGGAAGCCTCTGACGGCTGCCCGTCTGGCCAGAAGATGGCGAATGACGCCATCGCCCACGCCAGCCTGCGCATCGGCAACGGCGAGCTGATGCTAAGCGACAGCGCCTTCGGGCCCGATGAACACTACGCCGGCTTCACCCTCGTCCTCGATCCCAGGGATGTCGCTGAAGGTCAGCGCTGGTTCGAAGCGCTGGCGGTCGGCGGACGCATTGAGATGGCCTGGCAGGAAACCTTCTGGGCCCACGGCTTCGGCAAAGTCGTGGATCGCTTTGGCGTTCCCTGGATGATCAACGTGGTCAAACAAGGCTGACCCCGCCAGGGCGGCCTGGCCGCCCTGTCATCCGTCTGGCATTAACTCTTCATCCTTTAGTCATCATCACTTAACCGAACTGCAACATAAACCGGTCAGGATCGGCTCACAACGCGAGGAAGCTCCTCGCCTATGCTGTGTGAGGCTTGATGACCATGCACCTGTCCAGACATCCGACCAGTTATCCCACGCGCTATCAGGAAATCGCCGCCCGGCTTGAGCAGGAGTTGCGCCACCACTATCGCTGCGGTGACTATCTGCCCGCCGAGCAGCAGCTGGCGACGCGCTTCGACGTTAACCGCCACACCCTGCGCCGGGCGATCGACCAGCTGGTTGAGCGCGGCTGGGTACAACGCCGTCAGGGCGTGGGCGTGCTGGTGCTGATGCGGCCGATCGATTACCCGCTCAACGCCCAGGCGCGTTTCAGCCAAAACCTGCTGGAACAAGGCAGCGATCCCACCAGCGAAAAACTGCTGTCGGTACTGCGCCCCGCCAGCGCGCACGTTGCCGAAGCCTTTGGTATTAGCGAGGGCGAGAACGTCATTCATCTGCGCACCCTGCGCCGGGTCAATGGCGTCGCCCTGTGCCTGATTGACCACTACTTCGCCGACCTGCGCTTCTGGCCGGTGTTACAGACCTTCAGCCACGGCTCGCTGCACGACCTGCTGCGCGATCGGCTTGACGTCGAACTGACCCGGGTGCGCACCAAAATCAGCGCCCGTCGCGCACAGGCGAAAGAGAGCAAACTGCTGGAGATCCCCAATATGGCGCCGCTGCTCTGCGTCCGCACCCTCAACAGCCGCCAGGGCGAGCAGGCCGCCACCGAATACTCCGTCAGCCTCACCCGCGCCGACATGATTGAATTCACCATGGAGCACTGAATGCACTTCGATACCGCCACCCGCCAGCGCTGGATGTCCGTGCTGGCCCACAGTGAACCGCAAGATCTTCTGGCGCGCATGCACTCCCTGCAGCTGGCGCCGGAGTATGAACTGATCCGCACTCCCGAGACTGGCCTGGTGCAGCTTCAGGCCCGGATGGGCGGTATCGGCGACCGTTTCTTCGCCGGCGACGCCACGCTCACCCGCGCCGCGGTACGTCTGGCCGACGGAACGCTCGGCTACAGCTGGATCTTAGGCCGCGACCGCCCGCACGCCGAACGCTGCGCGGCCATCGACGCCCTGCTGCAGTCACCCCGCCATTTTCACAATTTAATGGAAACCCTGATAACCCCGCTGGAAGCGCTACGCAGCGCGCGCATTGAAGCCCGACGCGCCGAAGTCAACGCCAGCCGGGTCGACTTCTTTACCCTGGTTCGCGGAGATAACGCATGACCTTACAACCCGCTTTTTCCCTGGCTGTGCAGGATGCCCAACACAGTTTTCGTCGCCTGCTGAAAGCGATGAGCGAGCCGGGGGTGATTGTCTCCCTGCAGCAGTTACAGCACGGCTGGCAGCCGCTGAACGTCGCTTCCACCAGCCTGCTATTGACCCTTGCCGATCACGAAACGCCGGTCTGGCTCGCCAGCGCTCTGCATAACGATCTGGTGGGACAGAATCTGCGCTTTCATACCGGCGCGCCGCTGGTGGACCAGCCGCAGCAGGCGGTCTTTGCCGTCGCCAATGACGGCATCAGCGCCGAGCAGCTCAACGTCCTCTCCGCTGGCACCGTCACCGCCCCGGAGACCGGCGTCACGCTGATCGTTCAGCTCGCCAGCCTTAGCGGCGGACGCATGCTGCGCCTGACCGGGGCGGGCATTGCCGAAGAGCGAATGATCGCCCCTCAGCTGCCGGACTGCATCATTGACGAACTGACGGAGCGCCCACACCCGTTCCCGCTGGGCATTGATCTGATCCTCACCTGCGGCGAGCGCCTGCTGGCGATCCCGCGCACCACTCACGTGGAGGTTTGCTAAATGTACGTTGCCGTCAAGGGCGGCGAGAAGGCGATCCGCGCCGCTCACGCCTTACAGGAACAGAAACGACGGGGCGATGGACGGCTTCCCGAACTGAGCGTTGACCAGATAGGCGAACAGCTCAATCTGGCGGTGGACCGGGTGATGACCGAGGGCGGCATCGCCGACCGCGAACTGGCGGCGCTGGCGCTCAAACAGGCCAGCGGCGATAACGTCGAAGCGATCTTCCTGCTGCGCGCCTACCGCACCACCCTGCCGCGGCTGGCGGTTAGCGAACCGATCGACACCGCCAAAATGCGTCTCGAACGCCGCATCTCGGCAGTGTACAAAGATATCCCCGGCGGCCAGCTGCTGGGCCCCACTTACGACTACACCCACCGCCTGCTCGATTTTACCCTGCTGGCAAACGGCGAAGCGCCTTCTGTGCAGCAAGCCGAGTGCGACACGCAGCCGACGCCGCACGTCTTTAGCCTGCTCACGCAGCAGGGTCTGGCGAAGGCCGAGGAAGATCGCGGCACACCGCCCGACGATATCACCCGCACCCCGCCGGTCTACCCCTGCTCACGTTCTTCGCGCCTGCAGCAGCTAATGCGCGGCGATGAAGGCTACCTGCTGGCGCTGGCCTATTCGACTCAGCGCGGCTATGGCCGCAACCATCCGTTTGCCGGCGAGATCCGCAGCGGCTACGTGCAGGTGGAGATTGTCCCGGAAGAGCTGGGCTTTAGCGTCAATATTGGCGAGCTGCTGCTCACCGAATGCGAAATGGTCAACGGCTTCGTCGCCCCGCAGGATGAGCCGCCGCACTTCACCCGCGGCTACGGTCTGACCTTCGGCATGAGCGAGCGCAAAGCGATGGCCATGGCCCTCGTCGACCGCGCCCTGCAGGCGGCGGACTATGACGAAGAGATTGCCGGTCCCGCCCAGGATGAAGAGTTTGTGCTGGCCCACGCCGATAACGTTGAAGCCGCCGGCTTCGTCTCGCATCTGAAGCTGCCGCACTATGTCGATTTCCAGGCCGAACTGGCGCTGCTGAAACGCCTGCAACGGGAGAACGAACGTGGCTAACCCACTGACTGGCTATAACTTTGCTTATCTCGACGAGCAAACCAAGCGCATGATCCGCCGGGCTATTCTCAAAGCGGTAGCCATTCCCGGCTACCAGGTGCCGTTCGGCGGTCGCGAAATGCCGATGCCCTACGGCTGGGGCACTGGCGGCATCCAGTTGACCGCCAGCGTCATCGGCGAGAACGACGTGCTGAAGGTGATTGACCAGGGCGCCGATGACACCACCAACGCGGTGTCGATTCGTCAGTTCTTTAAGCGTGTTACCGGCGTCGCCACCACCGAGCGTACCGAAGACGCCACCCTGATCCAGACCCGCCATCGCATCCCGGAGACGCCGCTGGTGGAGGATCAGATCCTGATCTACCAGGTGCCGATCCCGGAGCCGCTGCGCTTTATCGAGCCGCGTGAAACCGAAACCCGCACCATGCACGCCCTGGAAGAGTACGGCGTGATGCAGGTGAAACTGTATGAAGATATCGCCCGCTTCGGCCATATCGCCACCACCTACGCCTACCCGGTGAAGGTCAATGGCCGCTACGTGATGGATCCCTCGCCGATCCCGAAATTCGATAACCCGAAAATGCATATGATGCCGGCGCTGCAGCTGTTCGGCGCCGGGCGCGAAAAGCGGATCTACGCCGTGCCGCCCTATACCCCGGTGGAGAGTCTCGATTTCGACGACCACCCATTTACCGTCCAGGAGTGGGATGAACCCTGCGCCATCTGCGGCTCGCGCCACAGCTACCTCGACGAAGTGGTGCTGGATGACAGCGGCCAGCGGATGTTTGTCTGCTCCGATACCGACTATTGCCGCCAGCAGAGCGAGGGGCAGAAAAAATGAACCAGCCATTACTTGCTGTGAATAACCTGACCCATCTCTACGCCCCGGATAAAGGTTTTCGCGATGTCTCCTTCGAGCTGTGGCCGGGAGAAGTGCTCGGCATCGTCGGCGAGTCCGGCTCCGGTAAAACCACCCTGCTGAAGGCAATCTCCGCCCGCCTGACGCCGCAGCGGGGCGAGGTGCTGTACCAGCAGCGCTCGCTGTACGCCATGAGCGAAGCCGAACGCCGCCGCCTGCTGCGCACCGAATGGGGGGTGGTGCATCAGCACCCAATGGACGGTCTGCGTCGCCAGGTCTCCGCCGGGGGCAACATCGGCGAACGGCTGATGGCCACCGGCGCCCGCCACTACGGCAACATTCGCGCCACCGCTGAAAAGTGGCTGCAGGAGGTGGAGATCCCGCCCTCGCGCATCGACGACCTGCCCACCACCTTCTCCGGCGGCATGCAGCAGCGTCTGCAGATTGCCCGCAATCTGGTCACCCAGCCGAAGCTGGTGTTTATGGATGAACCCACCGGCGGGCTGGATGTGTCCGTGCAGGCGCGGCTGCTTGATCTGCTGCGTGGCCTGGCGGTGGAGCTGAATCTGGCGGTAGTGATTGTTACCCACGATCTCGGCGTCGCCCGCCTGCTGGCGAACCGACTGCTGGTGATGAAGCAGGGCCAGGTGGTGGAAAGTGGCTTAACCGACCGGGTGCTCGACGATCCGCACCATCCTTATACCCAGCTGCTGGTGTCGTCGGTGTTGCAGAATTAATGCTGTTTTGCCGGGTGGCGGCTGCGCCTTACCCGGCCCACAGGTGCGTTATTCGTAGGCCGGGTAAGCGAAGCGCCACCCGGCAACCCAACCTCGTGAGAGCTAACATGATCCGCGTTGAAAACGTCCATAAAACCTTTGTTCTGCACCAGCAGCACGGCGTGCGTCTGCCGGTGCTGGCCGACGCCTCGCTGACCGTTAACGCCGGGGAGTGCGTGGTGCTCCACGGTCACTCCGGCAGCGGCAAATCGACCCTGCTGCGTTCGCTGTACGCCAACTATCTGCCGGACAGCGGCCATATTCATATCCGCCACGGCGACGAATGGGTGGACCTGGTCACCGCCACGCCGCGCAAGGTGCTGGAAGTGCGCAAAACCACCATCGGCTGGGTCAGCCAGTTTCTACGGGTGATCCCGCGTATTTCGGCGCTGGAGGTGGTGATGCAGCCGCTGCTCGATCTCGGGACGCCGCGTGAAGCGAGCGCCGCCAAAGCCGCCCAGCTGCTGACCCGCCTCAACGTTCCGCAACGTCTGTGGCACCTTGCGCCGTCGACCTTTTCCGGCGGCGAACAGCAACGGGTCAATATCGCCCGCGGTTTTGCGGTCGACTATCCGATCCTGCTCCTCGATGAACCCACCGCCTCACTGGATGGCAAAAACAGTGCTGCCGTGGTCGACCTGATCCACGATGCCAAAGCGCGCGGCGCGGCCATCGTCGGGATTTTCCATGACGAAGGGGTACGCCGTCAGGTCGCCGACCGGCTGCACCCCATGGGAATAACAGCATGATTATCAATAACGTAAAACTGGTTCTCGACGATGACGTGGTCCACGGTTCGCTGGAAGTCCAGGACGGTCGCATTCTCGCCTTCGCTGAAAGCCAGAGCCGGCTGCCGCAGGCGCTGGATGGGGAAGGCGGCTGGCTGCTGCCGGGCCTTATCGAGCTGCATACCGATAACCTCGACAAGTTCTTTACCCCGCGGCCGAAGGTAGACTGGCCGGCCCACTCGGCGATGAGCAGCCACGACGCAATGATGGTCGCCAGCGGCATCACCACCGTGCTGGACGCCGTGGCGATTGGCGACGTGCGCGATGGCGGCGATCGTCTTGAGAATCTGGAGAAGATGGTCAATGCGGTGGAAGAGACGCAAAAGCGCGGTCTTAACCGCGCAGAGCACCGTCTGCACCTGCGCTGCGAGCTGCCGCATCACACCACGCTGCCGCTGTTTGAAAAGCTGATCGACCGCGAGTCGGTGAGCATGGTCTCTCTGATGGACCACTCGCCCGGCCAGCGTCAGTACGCCGATCGCAGCAAGTACCGCGATTACTATCAGGGAAAATATCATCTGACGCATGACGAAATGGACCGTTTTGAAGCCGAGCAGATGGCTCTGGCCGCCACCTGGTCGCAGCCCAATCGCCAGACCATCGCCGCCATGTGCCGCGCCCGCCGTATCGCCCTCGCCAGCCACGACGACGCCACCGAGGCGCATGTGGCTGAATCCCACCAGCTGGGTAGCGTCATCGCCGAGTTTCCCACCACCCTGGCCGCGGCGCAGGCTTCACGTCAGCACGGGATGCACGTCCTGATGGGGGCGCCGAATATCGTGCGCGGCGGTTCCCACTCCGGCAACGTCGCCGCCCACCTGCTGGCGAACCACGGTTTGCTCGACATTCTCTCTTCCGACTACTATCCCGCCAGCCTGCTGGATGCCGCATTCCGCATCGCCGACGCCGAGGATAACGCCTTCACCCTGGCGCAGGCGATCCGTCTGGTCAGCAAACATCCGGCGCAGGCGCTGGGCCTTGACGATCGCGGCGTCATCGCCGAGGGGAAACGCGCCGACCTGGTGCTGGCGCACCGTCGCGGCGAGCATGTCCACATCGACCATGTCTGGCGCCAGGGAAGGAGGGTCTTTTAATGCCGGGAAAACTGATCTGGCTGGTGGGCCCCTCCGGCTCCGGGAAAGACAGCCTGCTGGCGGCGCTGCGCCAGCGCGAGCACCCGCAGCTGCTGGTGGCGCATCGTTACATTACCCGGCCCTTTAACGCCGGTAACGAAAACCATATCGCCCTCAGCGAACATGAATTTTTTACCCGCGCCGAGCAGCATCTCTTTGCCCTCAGCTGGCACGCCAACCATACTTACTATGGCATTGGCGTGGAGATCGACCTGTGGCTGCACGCCGGCTTCGACGTGGTGGCCAATGGCTCCCGCGCCCATCTGGCGCTGGCGCGGGAACGCTACGGCGAGGTGCTGGTGCCGATCTGTCTCGCCGTCTCGCCGCCGGTGCTGCGCCAGCGGCTGGAGCAGCGCGGCCGGGAAAATGCGGTGGATATCGCCCAGCGTCTGGACCGCGCCGCGCGCTATAAGCCGGACGATTGCCTGACGCTGAATAACGACGGCAGTCTCCGACAATCGGTCGATGAATTTTTCCGCCTGCTGCGCAGCCACGCGGTGCGCGAAGCGGATCCGCTGGTATAAACCAAAGGTGACACGATGAGCCTGACCCTCCGCTTAACCGGCACCGGCGGCGCTCAGCTGGTGCCGGCCTTTGGCTGCGATTGCGCGGCCTGCCGCCGCGCCCGCCGCGAGGAAAGCCATCGCCGACGCCCCTGTAGCGGGGTGGTGACGTTCAACAGCGCAGTGACGCTGCTGGACGCCGGCAGACCGGATCTGATGGAACATCATCCCGCCGGCAGCTTTCAGCAGGTGCTGCTAACCCACTATCACCTGGATCATGTGCAGGGGCTGTTTCCGCTGCGCTGGGGCGTGGGCGCGCCGATCCCGGTCTACGGCCCGCCGGACGACGCCGGCTGCGACGATCTGCTCAAGCACCCCGGCCTGCTCGACTTCAGCCATACCGTCACGCCGTTTGTGGTGTTTGAGCTGCAGGGCCTGCGGGTAACGCCCCTGCCGCTCAACCATTCGAAGCTCACCTTCGGTTATCTGCTGGAGTCGGCCCACAGTCGGGTAGCCTGGCTCTCGGATACCGCCGGGCTGCCGGACAAGACGCTGAAGTTTTTACTCAGCAACCGCCCGCAGGCGATGATCATCGACTGCAGCCATGAGCCGCGGGCGCAGACCCCGCGTAACCATAACGATTTCAATACCGTTCGCGCCCTTAACCAGGCGATAGGCTGTCCGCGGGTGATCCTCACCCATATCAGCCATCAGTTTGACGTCTGGATGATGGATAACCCGCTACCGGAAGGTTTCGAAGCGGGTTATGACGGGATGGAAATCGTGCTGGATTAGGCGTCGGTCTGCTGCGGGGCGATCAATAGTCATCGTCCAGACGACGCTGATCGCTTTCTAACTGGCGGCGATCGCGATCGAGCTGGCGCTGGCGTTCATCCAGCTGACGGCGGCGATCGTCCAGCTGGCGTTGCCGATCGTCATGCTGACGCTGGCTGTCACGGCTCTGCTGGCGACTTCCCTGATAGCGCCCGTCATCATACCGGCCATCGTCATCGTATCTGTCGTCGTCATCAGAGCGACTGCTACCCGGGTTATAGGCGTCGTTAATGGCTTGCTGAATATTGCCGATCGCGTCATCGATAATATCGGCGCGGGCGGCCAGGCTGGTCAGCGACAGAGTGCAAAAGAGCAGTGCGATTGCGTAACGTTTCATCGGGGCCAATCTCATCAGAGTCCTGCCGCTACCTTAATCATCGGCATGCCGCCCGGGTAGCGGAGGAATCTCAAATCCTCGCGTACGCTGCACTCAGCGCCTGCGCCAGTTGAGCGCGGGTAAAGGGCTTACGCAGCCACTCCACCTCCGGCAGGGCCGGGTTCTGCGCCGGGCGCAAATCCTGACCGCTGATCAGCAGCACCGGCAGCGCCGGAAAGCGGCGGCGCGCGGTATGGATCACATCGGCGCCGCTCAGCCCGCCGGGCAGCATCAGATCGCTAATCAACAGGGCAATATCCGGCGAGGCCTCCAGCAGCTGCAGCGCCTCTTCCCCGCTGGCGGTTTCCAGCGTCAGCCAGCCCAGCTGATGCAGCTGTTCGCACAGCGTCTGGCGAACATCCTCTTCATCTTCCAGCACCAGCGCCAGCCGTTCTCCCGCCGGGATTGGTTCGTCTTCCACCGGCACCGCCGCCTTCTCTACCTCGGTCATCGCCCGCGGCAGCTGCAGCCGCACCGTCGTCCCCTGCCCCGGCGCGCTCTCCAGCGCCACCCGGCCGCCCGACTGGCGCACAAAGCCATACACCATCGACAGCCCCAGGCCGCTGCCGCTGCCGGTGGCTTTAGTGGTAAAGAAGGGTTCAAACACCCGGGCTTTCACCGCCTGCGACATGCCGCAGCCGTGATCGATCACCTCCAGAGCCACCATATCCTGCCGCTGGCCGCTGCTGCGGGTGACCCGCTGATTCCAGGTACGAATTTTAATGACGCCCGCGCGCCCGGCCATGGCGTCGCGGGCGTTCATCACCAGGTTAATCAGGGCGTTTTCCAGCTGGCCGACGTCTATCCATGCCGGCCACGCCGGCGACTGCGCCTCAATCTCCAGGCTCAAGGTCGCCGGCAGGGAGTGACGCATTAGCTCGCTGAGGTTCTCCAGCAACGGCGCCATCGCCACCGCCTGGGGATGCAGCGCCTGCTTACGCGAAAAGGCCAGCAGCCGCTGGGTCAGAAGCGCCCCGCGTTCCGCCGCCTTCAGCGCCCTGGTGAGGCGTGGCGCATCCTGCGCATTCGGCTCCACCAGCTCAAGGCTGCCGATGATCACCGCCAGCAGGTTGTTAAAATCATGCGCCAGGCCTCCGGTCAGTTGGCCGACGGCCTTCATCTTCTGGCTGTGCAACAGCGCCTCCTCCAGCTCCTGACGCTTAATCCTATCGATCTCCATCTGGGTGGTCTTCTCTTTCAGCAGCCGGGTGGTGTGCTCCAGCGACGCCGTATTGCGCGCGAAAACGTTAAAGGCGCGCGCCAGTTCGCCCAGCTCGTCGCGCCGCTGCAGGGCCGGCACCGAGACGTTCGGCTCTCCCTGAGCCAGCCGCGACATCGCCCGCGAGATAGCGGTCAGGTTAGAGCCCAGGTTACGGTAGATGTACCACCCGGCGCAGCCGGTGATCGCCAGCGCCAGCAGCGCGGAAAGCAGAATAAACATGCTGATGGAGCGCAGCTCCCGATGGCTCTGCGCCGCCCGCTGTTCGGAGGCTTCCGCCACCCGGGTCACGTACTGATTGATGTCGTCGTTAAGCAGCGCGACCAGCGCTTTGATGTGGTACATGTACCAGCTGATCGTCAGGTCGCTCTCCTCCAGCTGGGCCGACAGCGGGGCCAGCTTCGCCAGCTCCCGGGTGACGTCGGGGAGAACAAACGCCAGCGCGGGATCGGCGCTTTGAGCCGGCAGGTCGCCGCGCAGCTGGTCGAGCTGCAGAACGATCGACCGCGGCGTGACGGTATGGATCGCGGCGGCGATCAGCCGGTCCATCTCGGCTAGCCGACGAGGATCGATCGCCCGGTCCCCGCCGCGATCGTTAAGATCGGCGAGATGGCGCAGGTTGCTCTGATTCTGGTAAAGCGAACTCAGCAGCGCATTGCGCTGCAGATGACGACGCTGGCCGCGCTCCAGCATCTCCGCCACGCTCCGCTGCAGCGCGTTGCTGCGGCGAATAATACTGGCCACCAGCGCCTCCTCCTGCTGCGCCAGCAGAGCCGCTGCCAGCTGAGCCAGCGAGTGCTTCAGCGCCTGCTGCGTCGCCAGCAGCCGTTCCGCTTCGCTTTTGTACTCCAGCGCGCCCACCACCTGCGACAGGCGCACCGCGGCCGTGGCGACATTCGCCGTGTCCCGCGCCAGATCCATACTGCCGCGCATATCGTTGAGGGTCTGGCGCTGCACCTGCTCCTGCAGCTGGCTGGCGTGGTGAAAGCCGAACACCGCCACGCCGCTCACCAGCAGGGTGACGACCACCATCAGCAGATTAAAGGAGAGCAGGCGGCCACGGGCGCTGGTGAAAAACGGGTGTCGGCGAGCGGTCATAGCAACTCCGGTGAAGGAACGGTCGGCATATAGGCGTGACGGTGCAGAAAATGACGCCGCGTAACTGTGATCGCGGTTAACTATTTATCACTATGACAAATATGAATGGATTCTGACATCCTGCATTTATTTTCCGGTGGTGGACTGCTGCTATTGTTCTCGCAGACAGGAGCGCCGTGATGACCGCCACCCCGGTACTGGAAATGCGCCATATCGCCAAAGCTTTTGGCAAATTCTACGCGCTAAAGGGCGTCGACCTGACGGTCTGGCCCGGCGAGATCCACGCCCTGATGGGGGAGAACGGCGCCGGAAAAAGCACGCTGATGAAGATCCTCGCCGGCGCCTATACCGCCACCAGCGGCGAGATCCTGATCGACGGAAAACCGCAAACGATCCGCGGCCCCAAGGACGCGCTGGCCGCCGGGATCACGTTGATCTACCAGGAGATGCAGCTGGCGCCGAACCTGACCGTCGCGGAAAACATTTTCCTCGGCAGCGAGCTGGCGCGCGGTGGCCTGGTGCAGCGCAAAGCCATGCTCAGCCAGGCGCAGGCGGTGATCGACCGTCTCGGCGCCCAGTTCAGGGCCAGCGACCGGGTGATGACCCTGACCATCGCCGAGCAGCAGCAAGTGGAGATCGCCCGCGCCCTGCACCGTCAAAGCCGCATTCTGGTGATGGATGAACCCACCGCCGCCCTCTCCTCGCGGGAAACCCAGCGCCTGTTCGACCTCATCCTGCGCCTGCGCGATGAGGGGATGGCGATTATCTATATCAGCCACCGCATGGCGGAAGTGTATGAGCTCTCCGACCGGGTCAGCGTCCTGCGCGACGGGCAGTATGTCGGCAGCCTGGTGCGCGACAAGCTCAACGCACCGGAGCTGGTGCGCATGATGGTCGGCCGTCCGCTCAGCGATCTGTTCAATAAAGAGCGCGATATTCCCCGCGGCCAGCCGCGCCTGCGGGTCGAGGATCTGACCGATGGCGGCAAGGTTAAGCCCAGCAGCCTGGTGGTGCATGCTGGCGAAATCGTTGGCCTCGCCGGGCTGGTCGGCGCCGGACGCTCCGAGCTGGCGCAGCTGATCTTTGGCGTGCGCAAAGCCACCGGCGGGGTGATCGAGATCGACGGCGAGCCGGTGGTGATCCACTCGCCGCGCGAAGCCATCGACCATGGAATCGGCTTTCTGACCGAAAATCGCAAAGAGCAGGGCCTGTTTCTCGAACTGGCGGCCCAGGAAAACATCACCATGGCGACGCTGGAGCGCGACGCGACCTGGGGGATGCTCAATCGCCGTAAGGCGCAAACTATTTCCGATGACGCCATCCAGCTGCTGAACATCCGCGTGCCGCACGCCCAGGTGCGCGCCGGCGGACTGTCCGGCGGCAACCAGCAGAAGCTGTTAATTTCGCGCTGGGTGGCGATTGGCCCACGCATTCTGATCCTCGATGAACCCACCCGCGGCGTCGACGTCGGCGCAAAAAGCGAGATTTACCGCATCATGAACGACATGGCGCGCCAGGGCGTCGCTATTCTGATGATCTCCAGCGAACTGCCTGAAGTGGTGGGCATGAGCGACCGGGTCTATGTGATGCGCGAAGGGACTATCGCCGGCGAGCTGCAGTCCGGCGATATCAGCCAGGAACAGATCATGACGCTGGCCACCGGCGTGAACGATTCTCACCTTAAGGCAGGGCAACTATGAGCATACCGAAAGAGACCTCCGCGCCGGTCGCGACATCCGCTTCGGCGAAAAAAATGCTGATGGGCGACCTGATGCAGACCGTCGGCATTCTGCCGATCCTCATCCTGATCGTCGCCGTCTTCGGCTTTATCGCCCCCAACTTCTTCACGGAAAGCAATCTGCTGAATATCACCCGCCAGGCCTCGATCAACATTGTGCTGGCGGCGGGAATGACCTTCATCATCCTCACCGGCGGCATTGACCTTTCCGTCGGCTCCATTCTCGGCACCACCGCGGTGGCGGCAATGGTGGTCTCGCTGATCCCGGAGCTGGCGTTGCTGTCGATTCCGGCGGCGCTGATGCTCGGCCTGCTGCTCGGCCTGTTCAACGGCGCGCTGGTGGCCTTCGCCGGGCTACCGCCGTTTATTGTCACTCTCGGCACCTATACGGCGCTGCGCGGCGCCGCCTATCTGCTGGCCGACGGCACCACGGTGATCAACTCCGATATCAGCTTCGAGTGGATCGGCAATGACTACCTCGGCCCGGTGCCGTGGCTGGTGGTCATCACCCTGGCGGTTATCGCGGTGTGCTGGTTTATCCTGCGCCGAACCACCCTTGGGGTGCATATCTACGCGGTGGGCGGCAACATGCAGGCGGCGCGGCTGACCGGCATTAAAGTCTGGCTGGTGCTGTTGTTTGTCTATGGCATGAGCGGCCTGCTCTCCGGCCTTGGCGGAGTGATGAGCGCCTCCCGGCTGTACAGCGCCAACGGTAACCTCGGAGTCGGCTACGAGCTGGACGCCATCGCCGCGGTCATTCTTGGCGGCACCAGCTTCGTCGGCGGGATCGGCACCATCACCGGTACGCTGGTGGGGGCGCTGATTATCGCCACCCTCAATAACGGTATGACCCTGATGGGGGTCTCCTACTTCTGGCAACTGGTGATCAAAGGGGCGGTGATCATCATTGCGGTGCTGATCGACAAATACCGTACCCGACATCATCAAAGTGCATAACAACACCATCTTACCTGCGAGGAAAAGCGAATGTGTTTAAAACCGATAGTCACCGCGCTGTGTGCTGGCGCGCTGCTGGCCGCCTCCCCTTTTGCGTCGGCCAAAGAGCTGAAAGCGATTGGCGTGACGGTGGGCGACCTTGCCAACCCGTTCTTTGTGCAGATCACCAAGGGCGCGGAGCTGGAGGCCCGCAAGCTGGCGGGGGATAACGTCAAAGTGACGCTGGTCTCCAGCGGCTACGATCTGGGCCAGCAGGTGGCGCAGATCGATAACTTTATCGCCGCCAAAGTCGATATGATTATCCTCAACGCCGCCGATTCGAAAGGCATTGGCCCGGCGGTGAAACGGGCCAAAGAGGCCGGGATCGTGGTGGTGGCGGTTGACGTTGCCGCCGAAGGGGCCGACGCCACCATCACCTCCGATAACACCCAGGCGGGCGAGCTGGCCTGTAAATACATTAGCGATCGTCTGAACAACAAAGGCAACGTGGTGATCATCAACGGGCCGCCGGTCTCCGCCGTACAAAACCGCGTCGAAGGCTGCGAAACGGAGTTCAAAAAACACCCGGATATTAAAATTTTGTCCTCCAACCAGAACGCGAAAGGCAGCCGGGAAGGCGGACTGGAGGTGATGACCTCCCTGCTGGCGGCCAATCCGAAGATTGACGGCGTGTTCGCGATCAACGATCCGACGGCGATTGGCGCCGATCTGGCGGCGAAACAGGCGCAGCGCAGCGAGTTCTTCATCGTCGGCGTCGACGGCAGCCCGGACGGCGAAGAGGCGCTGAAGCGTAAGAACTCGCTGTTCGTCGCGACGCCGGCGCAGGATCCGCAGGTGATGGCGGCGAAGGCGGTGGAAATTGGCTACAACATCCTGCAGGGCAAACCGGCCCCAACCGCGCCGGTGCTGATCCCGGTGACCATGATCGACAAAAACAACGTCAGTTCCTACAAAGGCTGGACCGTGAAATAAGCGTAACCCGGCGCACAATCGTTCCGCCGATTGTGCGCTACGCTTAACAGGTATGACGGCGCGGAGTAGCGATCATGGAACGCAAAGGCATTATTGCCGCAGGCAACATGCTGGTCGATCATGTCCACCAGATCAGACAGTGGCCGGAGCGCGGCTGGCTGGTGGAAATTATTCACAGCGAACGCGCCACCGGCGGCGCGCCGCTGAATGTCCTGCTGACCCTGGCCAAAATGCACGCCGGACTGCCGCTGCAGGCGGTCGGCCTGATTGGCGAGGATAACGATGGCGACTACATTACCGCCATGCTCGATCAGTACCATATCAATCGCCAGCTTGTGCAGCGCACCAGCTCCGCCCCCACCTCGATGACTCAGGTGATGACCGACGCCGAAGGCCAGCGCACCTTCTTTCACTCTCCCGGCGCCAACCGCCTGCTTGACCTTCCGGCCTTTGAGCCGCTGGATGCGCCGCTGAAAATTTTCCATCTCGGCTATCTGCTGCTGCTTGAGAGTCTCGATCGCCCCGACGAAGTGTACGGCACCCGCAGCGCGCGACTGCTGGCGCAGATGCGCGAGCGAGGCTATGAGGTTTCCCTCGATCTGGTGTCGCGCAAGGGCGACCCGCGCTACCGCCCGCTGGTCCTGCCGGCGCTGGCGCATCTTGACTACCTGACCATCAATGAACTGGAAGCCAGCGAGTTTAGCGGGCTGGAGATTCGGCTACCCAACGGCGAGCCGCACGTCGCCAATATCGCCAGCGCCGCCAGCGCATTGCTTGACGCCGGCGTGCGCCAACGGGTGGTGATCCACTGCCCGGAGGGGGCATGGGGCGTCTCACGTACTGAAGCCGGGCGCTGGGTGCCGTCATGGCGGCTGCCGCCGGAGGAGATTGTCGGCAGCGTCGGCGCCGGGGATGCCTTCTGCGCCGGCCTGCTGTACGGCAGCCACGAACGCTGGCCGTTAACCGACAGTCTGCAGCTGGCCCACGCCTGCGCCCGCGCCAGCCTGCAGGCTGCCAATGCGATCGACGGCGCCAAAACGCTCACTGAGCTACAGACGTTTATTCAGTTGCAGAATAATTAGAAGGGTTGACTCCCCCAGCAATGGCCAGGCCGGTTAGACAGCTTCCCGCCCTATGCCGCCTTCTCGCTGTGGGTCACGTCGGCGGAAAAGACATAGCCCAGGCCGCGCAGCGTTTTAATCAGCGTCGGCTGATGCGGGTTCAGCTCGATTTTGCGCCGCAGGCGCATGATCAGCACATCGATGGTGCGGTCGAACACCTCGGTGCTTTCGGTATGGGTCAGCGCCAGCAACTGTTCGCGGTTCAGTACCCGGCGGGCGTTCTGCGCCAGCGCCAGCAGCAAACCGTATTCTCCCTGGGTCAGCGGGATCGCCTGCTGCTGCGGGTTATACAGCTCACAGCGGGTGGTATCCAGCCGCCAGCCGTTGAACGTCAGGCCGGCGGCGACGCCCGGCGCCTCGCTGGCCAGCGCCCCGCTGCGCCGCAGCACCGCCTTCACCCGGGCGACCACCACCCGCGAACTGAACGGTTTGGCGATGTAATCATCGGCGCCCATCTCCAGGCCCACCACCACATCGGACTCACTGCCCAGGCCGGAGAGCATCACCACCGGCAGCTCCGGCCGGGTGCGCTGCAGCTGCTGAAGCACCTGCAGGCCATTGGTATCCGGCAGGATCATATCCAGCAAAACCAGCGCGATGTCCGCCCGCTGCGCCACCGTCGCCAGCGCGTCGCCGCCGGTCTGGCAGACCAGCACCTCAAACGCGTGCGCGCCGAGCACATCTCTGAGCAGCTCGCCCATCGCTATGTCGTCATCGACCACTAAAATGACCGGTTTCATCTTTGCCTCTGCCCGCGGGGAGTTAGTGTCAGTCTGATCGATTCTGCAAGGCTGCGCCGACAAATTCCTCTCCCGGTGACATTTTTTCAAGCGCCGTCACATCTCCAGGGTATCGACACGTCAAATCTGTCGACAGGCTGTTTTTCGTCAGCATTTCGCCCAAAAAAGCCGCGTATCATCAAGGAATACCCACAATGAAAATATGGCATAGAAGATGCATAGTGACGGCGCGATAGCGCAAACGCGCCCATTGAATAACTGGAGCAAGACCGATGAAAAAAGTCGTCACGGTTTGCCCGTATTGCGCATCAGGTTGCAAAATCAATCTGGTGGTCGATAACGGCAAAATCGTTCGGGCTGAAGCGGCGCAGGGGAAAACCAACCAGGGAACCCTGTGCCTGAAAGGCTATTATGGCTGGGACTTTATTAACGATACCCAGATCCTGACGCCGCGCCTGAAAACCCCCATGATCCGTCGTCAACGCGGCGGCAAGCTGGAAGCTGTCTCCTGGGATGAGGCGCTGGATTACGTCGCCACTCGCCTCAGCGCCATTAAAGCCAAATATGGCCCGGATGCGATCCAAACCACCGGCTCCTCCCGCGGCACCGGTAATGAAACCAACTATGTGATGCAAAAATTCGCGCGCGCCGTTATTGGTACCAATAACGTCGACTGCTGCGCTCGCGTCTGACACGGCCCTTCGGTTGCAGGTCTGCACCAGTCGGTCGGTAACGGCGCCATGAGTAATGCCATCACAGAGATTGATAACACCGATCTGGTGTTTATCTTCGGCTACAACCCGGCGGATTCCCACCCTATCGTGGCGAATCACGTCATTAACGCTAAACGCAACGGGGCGAAAATTATCGTCTGCGACCCGCGCAAAATTGAAACCGCGCGCATCGCCGATATGCACATTGCGCTGAAGAACGGCTCGAATATCGCGCTGCTCAACGCGATTGGCCACGTGATTATTGAAGAGGATCTGTACGATAAATCCTTCGTCGCCAGCCGTTCCGAAGGCTTCGAGGAGTATCGCAAAATCGTTGAAGGCTACACGCCGGAGTCGGTGGAGGAGATCACCGGGGTCAGCGCCCAGGAGATCCGCGCCTGCGCCCGGATGTACGCCAGCGCCAAATCCGCCGCCATTCTGTGGGGCATGGGCGTTACCCAGTTCTACCAGGGCGTGGAGACCGTGCGTTCCCTGACCAGCCTGGCGATCCTCACCGGCAACCTCGGCAAACCGAGCGTCGGCGTCAACCCGGTGCGTGGCCAGAACAACGTCCAGGGCGCCTGCGATATGGGTGCGCTGCCGGATACCTATCCAGGCTACCAGTACGTTAAGTTCCCGGAAAACCGCGAGAAGTTCGCCAAAGCCTGGGGCGTCGACAGCCTGCCGGCGCATACCGGCTATCGCATCAGCGAGCTGCCGCACCGCGCGGCGCACGGTGAAGTGCGGGCGGCGTACATTATGGGTGAAGATCCGCTGCAGACCGATGCTGAACTGTCAGCGGTGCGCAAAGCGTTCGACGATCTGGAACTGGTGATCGTCCAGGACATTTTCATGACCAAAACCGCCTCCGCGGCCGACGTCATCCTGCCGTCCACGTCGTGGGGCGAGCACGAAGGCGTGTACACCGCAGCGGACCGCGGCTTCCAGCGCTTCTTTAAAGCCGTGGAGCCGAAGTGGGATCTGAAAACCGACTGGCAGATCATCAGCGAAATCGCTACCCGGATGGGTTATCCGATGCACTACAACAACACCCAGGAGATCTGGGACGAGTTGCGGCATTTGTGCCCGGACTTCTACGGCGCCACCTACGAGAAAATGGGTGAGCTCGGCTATGTGATGTGGCCGTGCCGCGATGAGTCCGACGCCGATCAGGGGACGTCGTATCTGTTTAAAGAGAAGTTCGATACCCCGAACGGGCTGGCGCAGTTCTTCACCTGCGACTGGGTCGCGCCGATCGATAAGCTCACCGACGAGTACCCGATGGTGCTGTCGACGGTGCGCGAAGTCGGCCACTACTCGTGCCGTTCAATGACCGGTAACTGCGCGGCGCTGGCGGCGCTGGCGGATGAGCCTGGCTATGCGCAAATCAACACCGCCGACGCCGAACGGTTAGGCATTGAGGATGAAGCGCTGGTGTGGGTGAATTCGCGCAAGGGTCGGATCATCACCCGCGCGCAGGTCAGCGACCGGCCGAATAAAGGCGCGGTGTATATGACCTACCAGTGGTGGATTGGCGCCTGTAACGAGCTGGTGTCGGAGAACCTGAGCCCAATAACCAAAACGCCGGAGTACAAGTACTGCGCGGTCAACGTTGAGCGGATTGCCGATCAGCGCGCGGCGGAACAGTACGTGATCGACGAGTACAACAAGCTGAAATCCCGCCTGCGCGAAAGCGCGATGGGTTAAGGTTCGACGGCCATACCCGATATCCGGGAACCCTCCCCGGTGGCGCTTACGCTTACCGGGGCTACCAACCGAATACCGAACCGTAGCCCGGATAAGGCGCTACGCGCCGCTATCCGGGTATTCACCCCGCTAATTCCCGCCATTTTCTTCTTTTTCGCCTCCCTTTATACTGCGCGCTATGTTCCTTGCTGATAATAAATACAAATGAAATACCTCTTTTTATTTTTACTGGTTTTCACCAGCGGCGCAGCGGTGGCCACCGAACCCGGCAGTCAGTATCAACAGCAGGCGGAAGCCGGCGATCGTCGCGCGCAATATTACCTTGCGGATACCTGGGTCAGCTCCGGCGATTATCAGAAAGCCGAATTCTGGGCCCAGAAAGCAGCGGCGCAAGGCGATGGTGACGCGCTGGCCCTGCTGGCGCAGCTCAAAATTCGCAATCCGCAGCAGGCGGACTATCCGCAGGCCCGCCAGCTGGCGGAAAAAGCCGTTAAGGCCGGCAGTAAATCCGGGGAAATCGTCCTCGCGCGGGTGCTGGTGAACCGTCAGGCCGGTCCCACCGACGTGGCGCACGCCATCACGCTCCTGCAGGATGCCGCCCAGGACAGCGAAAGCGATGCGGCGGTAGACGCCCAGATGCTGCTCGGGCTGATCTACGCCAGCGGTGTGCACGGCCCGGAAGATGATGTGAAAGCGAGCGAATACTTCAAAGGCAGCTCAGCGCTCTCGCGGACCGGCTATGCCGAATACTGGGCCGGGATGATGTTCCAGCAGGGGGAGAAAGGCTTTATCGAACCGAATAAGCAGAAGGCGCTGCACTGGCTGAACGTTAGCTGTCTTGAGGGATTTGATACCGGCTGCGAAGAGTTTGACAGGATCAGTAAAGGATAAGAAAAAGCCCGGCACTCGCGCCGGGCTTTGTGTTTTATTGGGCGGTTTTATCAAACTTGCCCAGCACTTCGCGTTCATACGCCAGCGCTTTTTTACGGTCGAACTTATGCTCCCACTTGGCGATAACCAGCACCGCCAGCGCATTGCCCACCACGTTCAGCGCGGTACGCGCCATGTCGAGGATACGGTCAACGCCGGCGATAAAGGCGAGACCTTCCAGCGGGATCCCGACGCTGCCCAGGGTGGCCAGCAGCACGACAAAGGAGACGCCCGGCACGCCAGCGATCCCCTTCGAGGTCACCATCAGGGTCAGCACCAGGGTGATCTCCTGCCAGATGGAGAGGTCGATGCCGTAGAGCTGGGCGATAAAGATCGCCGCAATGCTCTGATACAGCGTTGAGCCATCGAGGTTAAAGGAGTAGCCGGTCGGCACCACGAAGCTGGTGATCGACGCCGGCGCGCCATAGGCTTCCATTTTCTCGATAATTCGCGGCAGCACACTCTCGGAGCTGGCGGTGGAGTAAGCCAGAATCAGCTCATCTTTTAGGATGCGGATCAGGATCCAGATGCTCAGGCCGCACAGGCGGGCGACAATCCCCAGCACCACCAGCGCGAAAAACAGGATCGCGAAGTAAACCAGCAGCACCAGCTTGGCCAACGGCCACAGCGAGGCGAACCCGAAGGTGGCGACGGTCACTGAAATCAGGGCGAACACCCCGATCGGCGCATAGCGCATCACCATATGGGTGACTTTGAACATGGTTTCGGAGATGGAGCGGAAGACCGTCACCAGCGGTTCACGGTGCGTCGCCGGCAGCGAGGAGAGCCCCAGACCAAACAGCACCGAGAAGAAAATAATCGGCAGCATATCGCCTTTCGCCATCGACGCCACGATGTTGGTTGGCACCAGCGACAGGATGGTGCCCATCAGGCCATGCGCATGGCTCTGCACCTCAGCGGTGGTATTCTGGTATTTCGAAATATCAACCGCCGCCAGCTGCGACATATCAATGCCCGTTCCCGGCTGAAAGACGTTGGCCAGGGTGATACCCAGCACGATCGCCACCGTGGTGATCACTTCGAAATAGATAATCGTTTTGGCGCCGATCCGGCCTAACTGTTTGGCATCGCCCACGCCGGCAATCCCGACCACCAGGGTCGAAATAACAATCGGGACCACGATCATTTTAATCAGATGGATAAAGATATCGCCCGCCGGTGTCAGCAAATTGCTAATCAACCAATCGCGACTTTCGGCGTGGTAATGCAGATAACTGCCCAGAAGGATACCCAGCACCAGGGCTAGCAAAATTTGCCAGGCCAGACTGACTTTTTTTGTTTTCTTCACTACTGACTTCCTCAATGAAAGGCACCATTCCTTTTCGTCATGGTACC
Source organism: Klebsiella sp. 2-CIP_Kleb. (assembly GCF_050378715.1). Taxonomy (NCBI): domain Bacteria; kingdom Pseudomonadati; phylum Pseudomonadota; class Gammaproteobacteria; order Enterobacterales; family Enterobacteriaceae; genus Klebsiella; species Klebsiella sp. 2-CIP_Kleb. Next base: position 92,988 of record NZ_JBNRLG010000006.1, on the reverse strand, counting down.
CACTGCAGGGGGTATGAATTGTGTTGCGTTGCTTTGTGGGGTTATTTAACGCGCAATATCAGTATCATTTGCACGGCATGCTGCGCAAGCCTTTAAGAACAGGGCTTTCCTCTGCTTTTCTGCATAAAGCAGCGAATTTCCCCCAGTTACCTTGCATAAGTATTTGTAATAAAAAATATTTCACATCATCCATTTCTATAAATTCATTTGCGTAATTATTTCACTTCAAAGTTTCATTTGACGAAATTTCACTCAGTTGAATCATTGCGTGATCTGCCCCCCAATTAACAAACAAAGCTGTCAAAACCCCTACTCTTAACGTTTGTTTGACATATATTTAACAAGTTCAAAGGAGAAAAAAAGCCATGAGCCAAATACACAAACACCCTATTCCCGCTAACATTGCGGAACGTTGCCTGATTAACCCGGATCAGTACAAGGCGCAGTATCAACAATCCATAACCGACCCTGATACATTCTGGGGCGAGCAGGGGAAAATCCTTGACTGGATGCGCCCCTACACCCGCGTGAAGAATACCTCCTTCGCGCCAGGTAACATTTCCATCAAATGGTATGAAGACGGCACCCTGAACCTCGCCGCCAACTGCCTCGACCGCCACCTCGCCGAGCGCGGCGATCAAACCGCCATCATCTGGGAAGGCGACGACGCCAGCCAGAGCAAGCACATCACCTACCGTGAACTGCATGCGGACGTGTGCCGCTTCGCCAATGTGCTGCTCGGCCTCGGGATTAAAAAAGGCGACGTGGTCGCCATCTATATGCCGATGGTGCCGGAAGCCGCGGTGGCGATGCTGGCCTGCGCCCGCATCGGCGCCATCCACTCGGTGATTTTCGGTGGCTTCTCGCCGGAGGCAGTGGCCGGACGCATTATCGACTCCAGCTCGCGCCTGGTGATCACCGCGGATGAAGGGCTGCGCGCCGGTCGCGCCATCCCGCTGAAGAAAAACGTCGATGACGCGCTGAAAAACCCGAACGTAAACAGCATTGAACACGTCGTGGTCCTGAAACGTACCGGCGGTAAAATCGACTGGCAGGAAGGCCGCGATCTGTGGTGGAGCGATCTGATGGCGAACGCCAGCGCCGAACACCGCCCCGTCGAGATGAACGCCGAAGATCCGCTGTTCATCCTCTATACCTCTGGCTCCACCGGTAAACCGAAAGGGGTGTTGCACACCACCGGCGGCTATCTGGTCTACGCGGCCACCACCTTTAAATACGTTTTCGATTACCACCCGGGCGATATTTACTGGTGCACCGCCGATGTCGGCTGGGTCACCGGCCACAGCTATCTGCTGTACGGCCCGCTGGCCTGCGGCGCCACCACTCTGATGTTCGAAGGGGTGCCGAACTGGCCAACCCCGGCGCGTATGTGCCAGGTCGTCGATAAGCATAAGGTCAGCATTCTGTATACCGCTCCGACGGCGATCCGTGCCCTGATGGCGGAAGGCGACAAGGCTATCGAAGGCACAGACCGCTCCTCGCTGCGCATTCTCGGCTCGGTCGGCGAACCCATTAACCCGGAAGCCTGGGAGTGGTACTGGAAGAAGATCGGTAACGAGAAGTGCCCGGTGATGGACACCTGGTGGCAGACCGAAACCGGCGGCTTTATGATCACCCCGCTGCCGGGGGCGATTGAGCTGAAGGCTGGCTCCGCTACCCGCCCGTTCTTCGGCGTTCAGCCGGTGCTGGTGGATAACGAAGGGCTGCCGCTGGATGGCGCCACCGAGGGCAATCTTGCCATCGCCGACTCCTGGCCCGGCCAGGCGCGTACCCTGTTCGGGGATCATGAGCGCTTTGAGCAAACCTACTTCTCCACCTTCAAAAATATGTACTTTAGCGGCGACGGCGCGCGCCGAGATGAAGATGGCTATTACTGGATCACCGGCCGCGTGGATGACGTACTGAACGTCTCCGGCCACCGTCTGGGTACTGCCGAGATCGAATCGGCGCTGGTGTCGCACCCGAAAATCGCCGAAGCGGCAGTGGTCGGTATTCCGCACAACATCAAGGGCCAGGCTATCTACGCCTACGTGACGCTCAATCACGGTGAAGAACCGACGCCGGAGCTGTATGCGGAAGTACGTAACTGGGTGCGTAAAGAGATTGGCCCGCTGGCGACGCCGGATGTTCTGCACTGGACCGATTCGTTGCCAAAAACCCGCTCGGGCAAAATCATGCGCCGCATTCTGCGCAAGATCGCCGCGGGCGACACCAGCAACCTCGGCGATACCTCGACTCTCGCCGATCCTGGCGTAGTGGAAAAACTGCTCGAAGAGAAGCAGGCCATTACCATGCCTTCTTAAGTAAGGACCGATTCCCTACACCCTCTCCCCCACCGGGGAGAGGATAAAAATAAGTCCCTCCCCCAGGATTTCACTCGCAGGAACGCCGTCAGCGAACCGTATCCCGGCCTTTAACGCCGGAGGGGTTGCTGTCGCCAGCGTCCGCTGCGTGGATGACGAAAGGGAGACCTCTGGAGACGCTAAGATGAATGAACAACTTTGTCAGCGGATAGAAAATAGTGCGCATTTCAGGGAGCTGGTAGCATCACGGCAACGGTTTGCCGCCATTCTGTCAGTGATTATGTTAGTGATCTATGTGGGCTTTATTCTGCTTATCGCCTTCGCGCCAGGCTGGCTCGGCACGCCGCTGCACGCCGGGACCAGCGTCACCCGCGGGATCCCGCTGGGCATCGGGGTGATCGTCATTTCGTTTGTTCTCACCGGTATTTATGTCTGGCGGGCCAACGGTGAATTTGACCGTTTGACCAAGAGCGTTCTCAACGAGGTAAAAGCATGATCAAGAGAGTCCTGACGGCGCTCGCCGCCACGCTGCTGCCCCTCGGCGTTCAGGCCGCAGACGCCATTACCGGCGCGGTACAGCGCCAGCCGACCAACTGGCAAGCGATTGTCATGTTCCTGATTTTCGTCGCCCTGACCCTGTACATCACTTACTGGGCGTCAAAACGGGTGCGTTCGCGCAGCGATTACTACACCGCCGGCGGCAATATCACCGGTTTCCAGAACGGGCTGGCGATTGCCGGCGACTTTATGTCGGCAGCGTCGTTCCTTGGTATCTCCGCGCTGGTGTATACCTCCGGTTACGACGGTCTGATCTACTCGCTGGGCTTCCTTGTCGGCTGGCCGATTATCCTGTTTCTGATTGCCGAACGTCTGCGCAACCTTGGCCGCTACACCTTTGCCGACGTGGCGTCCTATCGTCTCAAACAGGGACCGATCCGCACCCTCTCCGCCTGCGGCTCGCTGGTGGTGGTGGCCCTCTATCTGATCGCCCAAATGGTTGGCGCCGGCAAGCTGATCCAGCTGCTGTTCGGCCTTAACTATCACGTTGCGGTGGTGCTGGTGGGCGTCCTGATGGTGCTCTATGTCCTGTTCGGCGGCATGCTGGCGACCACCTGGGTGCAGATTATCAAAGCGGTTCTGCTGCTGTTCGGCGCCAGCTTTATGGCCTTTATGGTGATGAAGCACGTCGGCTTCAGCTTCAATAATCTGTTTACCGAAGCGATGGCCGTCCACCCGAAAGGCGCGGCGATTATGAGCCCAGGCGGGCTGGTGAAAGATCCGATATCCGCGCTCTCCCTTGGCCTCGGTCTGATGTTTGGTACCGCCGGCCTGCCGCATATCCTGATGCGTTTCTTTACCGTGAGCGACGCCAAAGAAGCGCGTAAAAGCGTGTTCTACGCCACCGGTTTTATGGGCTACTTCTATATTCTGACCTTTATCATCGGCTTCGGCGCCATCATGCTGGTCGGCGCGAACCCAGTGTTCAAAGACGCGGCCGGGCAGCTTATCGGCGGCAATAATATGGCGGCGGTGCATCTGGCGGATGCGGTGGGCGGCAACCTGTTCCTCGGCTTTATCTCCGCGGTCGCCTTCGCCACTATTCTGGCGGTGGTCGCTGGCTTGACGCTGGCGGGCGCCTCGGCGGTGTCGCACGACCTGTACGCCAACGTCTTCCGTAAAGGGGCGACCGAGCGTCAGGAGCTGAAGGTCTCCAAAATTACGGTGCTGATCCTCGGCGTGGTGGCCATTCTGCTGGGCATCCTGTTCGAAAATCAGAATATCGCTTTCATGGTCGGCCTGGCGTTCTCTATTGCCGCCAGCTGTAACTTCCCGATTATCCTGCTGTCGATGTACTGGTCGAAGCTGACCACCCGCGGGGCGATGATCGGCGGCTGGCTGGGTCTGCTGACGGCGGTGATTCTGATGATCCTCGGCCCGACCATTTGGGTGCAGATCCTCGGTCATGAGAAAGCGCTGTTCCCGTATGAATACCCAGCGCTGTTCTCCATCGCGATCGCCTTTATCGGCATCTGGCTCTTCTCCGCGACCGATAACTCACCGGAAGGGATGCGCGAGCGCGAGCAGTTCCGCGCCCAGTTTATCCGTTCGCAGACAGGGATTGGCATCGAGAAAGGTCAGGCGCATTAAGCTCGCTTTCCCGGCCTGCTGGCCGGGGAAGCAACCCGCGGCATTTAGGTTAATTGTAGGTAAAGTTCAGGGTTCCGTTGGCGTTCGCCTGCCCAGCCTTCACCTCGGAACCGGTTTTATAATAGTTAGTCGTAAAGGAAAGTCTCTCTGTACCTGAAGCCCCTCCCGGGTTGTCCGGATTGCTGAATACGCGGTAACTGGCCTCTGCACCCGAATTCAAAACTGTCGTTCTGCTGGATGAAAACAATGTGAGATCCGTATTCAAGGGTAATGCCTTCCCATTAAGATTCAATTGCACGCCGACACCTGTTGCCGCATCAGGAGCCCATCCCAGGGATATCACGCTATTGTCTGGATTATCTCCTTGAGCTGAAGAGGCCGAGACCTTCAGTGTGACGTTCGTTCCTGGTTCGCAAGTCAGCGTCAGATTTTGTTGTGCAGAACCGACTTTTGTCGCCTTATTAAATTCAGAGGCGCTGACGTTGCCCATCTGAAATAGCAGACTTGTCACGTCAACATCGCACCCCATCGGCACCAGCTGGATTTGCGTGGAACCAGTGACGCGCAAACTGGAAGCTGCCATCGTGCCATCGCCATCTTTGATGGACACCGTTGAGGTTGGGTTACCCAAGGTCAGAGCACTACCGCTGGCGATAGCGCCGCCAGTGGCTATCAATTGCAATTGATAGACAGGGTTGTAGTGAGAGTGGTTATAAAAATAAAACAAGCTCCCCTGCCCCAATAGAAAATTCGCATCTCCTATATAATGTTCGCTATAGTCAGGTTTGATTTGGGTATTGTAACCCTCCATTTGCCCTGTGACATTAAGCCACACTTTTATTCTGATACCGATCCCCGGGACTGAAGTCGTATAGATATGATCGCTGGTGTGAGAACCCACCATTGAGGAAGCCCATTTAAACTGTGCGTAAATACCACCATTACAATTATTCATCGAAGTTTGCGGCCCGGTGATTTTCCCGGAGTCATAGAGAATGGTCCCAGCCGTATAGTTATTCGCACTCAGCAATATTCTTGGCGGCAGGTTGGCAATGGTGACATCCCCGCCATTTATATAGTTGCTGCAGGCCCAGCCACAAACTGGAGACAGCCACAGCAGCAGTAAAAAAACACGTTTCATACTAACTCCATTTATATGTTTTTATGCGCACTATTATTTGTAGGTCACGTTGAAAGTAACGGTAAAAGCCACCTTTCCCGCTGTTACTTTCCCGTCAGGGGTGTACATTCTGGCAATCATATTAAAAACGCGTTCAGCGCCCTCAGGGAGGGCATAGGTATAAGTATCATTTGGCCCCAGGCTTTTCTGATCCACCGCACTTAGCAGCTGTAACCCTACGTTCTTGGCACCATAAATAAGCTCATCCTGATAAATACTGGGATAGGTACTACTATATGAATTACCGTTAAATGTTATCGTCACCGAGGTCATCCCCGTTGAGCAATGCTCAAAGGCAATGGCAACGGCCGTGGCATCACTACTCGCGCCTGGTTTACCGGTCAGACGTTGAAGGGAAACCGTTCCCAGATCGATAGTACTGGAGGGCTTTACCGACACTTCACATACGGGTTCTTCAATCTTACCGCTGACATTAAAATTAACTACACTATTGGCGTTAAAGGGCCAGGCAGGTCTTGCGAAAATGAATAAAACCCCAATGCTAATAATAAGCAATAAGCATGGTTTTATGGATAGCCGGCCATTCCCCCTCTTCATCGCCGCTATCCTGAGATTATGAATTAAAGCCTTTACCCTGGTATTCATCATCGGCAATTCTCTGCATAAAAAACGATATCATCCACTGACTGATCAGATGAAAAATCATAATTGAGATAACACTGGCTATTTTGCGTATCACCCCACTTCACAAATAGCCGGCCTTTTTTGGGTAACCCGGTAATATAGACTTGCCCGGCATCGCCGACAATCGAACTACGACGCTCTTTATCATTCAGATTTTCATCCTCAAGCGTCACCACGGCGCCAAAAGGCACCGCTTTATTTTTGTAGTTGATGGTGACCATGGCCTTATAGCCGATCCAGGTATCATATTTGACTTTAACAATCGCATTTCGCGTCGGGACTACCTTTCTGACAATGTTATCAATTTCCGCACCAGAGACCTGCTGCTCATCAAGAGAGAGATTGTTTTCATGGTAGGGGCGTACAAAAGGCACAACGGCGTATCCAAAAGCATCGGTCGTAATATTCGTCTGCCCCCGAACTGCCACATCGCTGACGCCCGGCGCTTCGACCAGCGCCACGCTCTCGCCCAGATAGCGAGAAAGGGTTACCCCGCCAGAATGGGCAACCATCCCGCCGCGAAGCGAGTAATTGTAGTGCGAGCTATAGCTGTCATACCCGTATCCGGCGGCGACTTCGCCCCGGGAACCCTGATAGTTCAGATTGACGTTTCCAGAGATACTTTTATCGCTGGCGTTGTAGCCTTCCTGCACGTTCCAGTTCAGAGAACGGTCCGCAAACGCAGAACCGCTCAACCCCAGGCTATGGGTCGTGTCGCCCGTCCGGCTGCTGTTCAGGTTGTAGTTAGCCGATATATCCGCGCCAAAAGGCATGCTCATCGTAAGCGATATCATATTATCGCTGGTCGGAGAGCTATCGCTGTTCTGGCCTGTGCTCTGCACATTTCGGCTGTAGGAGTAGTTAATGAAGTAAGAAATGCGACCCAGGGTATTGCTATAGCTCACCCCCAGCGACTCCATACGTGAATTATCCCAATAAGATTCACTGACCAGCGAGAGGGCGAGAGAACCGAACCCGGAGAAAATCTGGGAGGCCGAAGCGTCAAAACGATCTTTAGTCCGCCCCGTTAATGAACAACACCCGCTATGAGCATTTGCCCCGTCAATGAAATTCTGCAGAGAATAATAGCCATGGGTTGAATACCGATATCCGGCAACGGAGAAGTTGGTACCCGTTAATGGAAAATCTTTACTAAAACGCACGCGATAAGACTGCCCCTCGCTGGCAGTGGTATTATCCGCGGTTGGATTTTCTTTTATATCAGCCCAGGACTGAGAAGCATCCAATGAGAGTGCGCCAACAGATCCCAGATTAAACCCAGCTCCCAACAGCGCATTGCTATATTTATCTTCCAGTTGCTGAAAACCGCCGTACAGCGTAACGTTACTCAATGCACCCCAGGCAAGGGTGGATTGCAGAAAATGGTATTCCTTTCCGCCTGAGCTCGCCGAGCGAGTTTTACCGCTGCTGAAAGCATAGTCTATCTGCCCTTCCCGCTGGAGAATCGCCAGCGAGGCAAAAGGCACCACGAAGCTCTGCTCGCCGCCATCAGACTCTTTCACCGTAACATAGAGATCGCCCGCACTCCCCGTTGGATAAAGATCATTTATTTCGAATGCCCCGGGAGAGACCGTGGTTTTATAGATGCTGTATCCATTCTGATATACCGTTACGTCTGCAGTCGTCCGGGCAATGCCTTTGATCACCGGAGCAAAGCCATTCATACTGTCCGGTAGCATCTCCCTGTCTGCATTCATCTGCACACCGGTGAAGCTGAAGCTGTCAAAGATGCCAGGATAGGTGTAAGTCTGCCCCAGTATCAGCTGGCCTTTCAGAGCATGGATATCGCGCGAAATATAGCTATAGACGGAGTCCCACTGGTTGCCATCATTATCATGATTAAAGGTGCTGTAATTACGTAAACGCCATGGCCCAACGTTCAACCCAGGCTGCAGACTAAGAAACTGACTGGATGTCGATGCGCCTCCGTGCCGCGGATCGTTTTTTTGCCCCGAAAGATTATAGTTAAGCAGCCCGGCGGTAATGCCCTGCTGCCATTGATTCTCGGGGACATAGCCCTGAGGGTGACGCAGCATCGCGACCTGCGGCACGGTAAAATCGACTCGCTGCTGTGAAAGTAAAACCGCCGTTTCCCATCCTGGTATTGCAGGCAGTTTTGCACACTCGGAGCCCTCTATCGTGAGCTCAGGATAATCCTGCGTTTTTATTGACCACTCTTTTAGTTGCGCAACGCTAATACACGGCTCAGCAGACGAATCACTACCTTCCTTTTGTGGCTTAAAGACGATAGTGTCAGAAGCGATAAACTTGTCGTTAATATAAATATCAAGATTATACTGACCAGGAGGTACGGCTTCGCGAGAAATATAAGATAAATCTACGCTTGTCGCACTAGTTTCATTAACTTCAAGTAAATGTGGGTTAAAATACTCCCCAGCGAAAGACGTTAAGGGGATAGCGCCAAGACTGCAAAGTATGGCGATATAGCTACTTTTCAATGAGAATGCATCATTCCATCCAGCGCTATTGAATGATGGCCTTATATTTTGGTCCCGACATACCATAATCATTGATCACACTCCATGTGATTTCTTTTTTCCCAGCTGGAGAGGCATTAGCTACCGGTATTCTTATCGTTGAATAGGGTGCAACAAACCACGACTCGGGTACTGCTTTACCATTAATAAAAATCTCAGAGAAATTCATATAGAGAGGAGAATCATTTTTTACCTTAATGGCTCTGCCATCATTTGACCATTGCAGTTTTTGAGCAAATTCTTCCGGAATAGCATTTTTTAAAGCTGCAGGCCGATAAATGAGTTTAATCCTTGAGTTAATCGCAAATTGCACTATATTTTTATCTGATACGTCATCCGTTGCAGGAATTCCTTTAATATTGAGCCACAACATAGACTCTCGATCTTCCGGCATCGGTTTGCCTGTACGAAGAATGCGTACAAATCCTTTTTCTCCTGCCTTCAAGCGAAAAAGAGGCGGGGTGGTAATAAAGGAGTCTTTCGCGGGTGATGTCTCATCAACGATGGCTAACCATGACTGGACGATATTTGTAACATTATCTTTATTCTGAACAGAGACGGTGGTTGTCTTTTTTGTTCCATCAAAGATAACGCGCGTTCCGCCAACAACTACGCTAGCCTGCGAAACTGAAATAGAGAAACAAAAACACACTAAACATAATAATCTGTTCATAGCCTTGTCCAAACAGGGAAAGCAAACTGCTTTCCCTTGATATAGTGATTAATTAATAATAGGTTACGTTATAGGTTACGGTCGTCTTCACTGGGCCTTTAGTTGGAGCAGAGGAACCTGACTTAGCCATTTTTACGATAAACGGAATGGTCGCTTCCCCAGAAGAAATATCGACATCAGAACCTTCAGTATTGTTCTTTTGCAATACGCCAGCGCCATCAAAAATAGCAACAGCAACATTGGTTGCTGGTGTTCCTGTAGCCTGGTTTCGAAAATAATCACTATTAAATTTATCTGCTTCACCACCAAAGGTAATTCGGGCTTTGGTCAGAGCACCTTCGCCCGTAGGGCAACCGGCCAGTGTGAAAGAGAAGTTCTTCGCGGCGCTATAGACGTTCGCTGTTAAATCTGCTACCGAGACAGTCCCCATTTCAATAGATGAAGCATTATTATCAATACTGGCGGAACATGTGGTTTCGGCCACCGTCCCCGTGAAGTCGATAGTATTATTCGCATGAGACATTGCCACCAAAGAGCAGCCAGAAGATAAAGCTAAAATCTTAGCTAACGTTTTGAAATTTGCTTTCATTTGTATTCCCCTATTTATTCAGAATAACAATCAATCCATCAATTGTTTATGGCAAGCTATTAGCGAATGAGATTGGATACCAACGTTCTTAACTGCTGGTATATTTCTTAGGGAAATGTATGGCTTGCATTTAACATTAGTTCAAATGCAAGAGCTTTAATTCCACTTGAATCCATTCAATAATAAAAGCTCACGCAAACAAGATAACGGAAACCAAGAGTATTCTCAACAATAGAAGAAAGGCTAATTCAAAGTCATAAATGTCTGTCATTAATAACCATCATATATGCATTAAAAATATGCAAATAAAATCATTGAGTTATAATATCAAAATATTCAAACACATACAAATAAATATAGTAAATAAAACAATATTCAAATAGAAACATTTGGTTACAAACTATCGATAAATAATTAAGAATAATCATGGCGGATTAAAGAAAAACCAGACAAGGGTTATCAATAAATAATATTAGAACTAAGACTAATTAAGGATTATTTTCCCTGGCAACAATCAGAGATAGTGATAAATCCCCAATCAAGTTGTTCCATTAATCACCATGCCACCAGGTTAATCCGTAAAAAATAGCTGAAATGAGCGCGGAGTGACTTTTAAAACAGTGCCCAGCGCACCAAAGGCGCGGCCAGCACCATCACGACTCCGGAAAGCATCATCACCAGGCTGGCGACGACGCCCTCCTGTGGGCCAAGCTCATAAGATCGTGCGGTACCAGCGCCATGTGATGCTGCGCCAAACCCCGCTCCTTTCGCCATTCCTGCGCGAATAGAAAGTCGCAGAAACAGTACATCACCTATCGTCATACCGAATACCCCGGTGACAACAACAAACAGAGCGACTAAATCAGGCTGGCCGCCCAGCGGCTTCGCTGCGGCAAGGGCAAAGGGCGTCGTTACCGAGCGCACAGCCAGGCTCCGCTGGATCTCATCAGGCAGCGTCAACCATCTCGCCAGCCAGACCGAACTGGTCACCGCAACAACCGACGCGGTGATCACCCCGGCGGTGAGTGACATCCAGTGGCGTTTAATCACCGCGACATTTTCATAGACCGGGACGGCAAAAGCGATGGTCGCCGGGCCCAGCAGCCAGAGCAGCCAGTGGGTCTCCCCCATATAGCTCTGATAGGAGATGTGGCCTACCACCAGAATCAGCACCAGCAGGATCGGCGTGAACACCAGCGGCATCAGCGGCAGTTTATGAAAACGGCGATACAGTTTTTTGTTGGCATAATAAAGGCCCAGGGTCGCCAGCAGACACAGGATACTCAGCACGACATCGCTCATTTATTTATCCTGCTCACTTCGTAACGATAGACCTTGTCAACGACCCAGGCGGTGGCGCCCAGCACCATCAGCGTGCTTAACGCAATCACCAGAAAAATCCGCCAGCCGTCGACCATCAGCAGTTGAGCATAATTGACCACCGCCACCACCGCCGGGACAAAAAACAGCAGCATTTCCGCCAGCAACCAGCGGGCGCCGGCGCGAACCCAGTTCAGGGGGATCACCCGGCAGACGATCAGCAGCAGGAGCATCACCATGCCCACTAAGTTGGCCGGCAGCGGCACCTGCCAGGTGTTCACCAGATATTGCGCGAAGATAAATAACCCGACGTAGAGAAGTACCTGCACCGGGATCTGAAGACGTTGCGCCACGACGGGGACAACGCGAGCTGGCGCGAAGGCCATGAGCGATATTCCTGGAAAAAAGAAGTCAGGGGTGCAGTATAGAGAGCCGCCGACGCGGACAGAAATGAATTAAAATCATCGCAGGTATAGTCTCAGGGAATAATTATGGATATCCGAACGCTGCGCTATTTCGTTGAAGTGGTTCGTCAGCAGAGTTTTACTCGCGCGGCGGAAAAGCTGTTCGTCACGCAGCCCACCATCAGCAAGATGCTTAAAAATCTCGAAGATGAACTGAACTGCACGCTGTTGATCCGCGATGGCCGCAAACTGCTGCTTACCGATACCGGGCGCGTGGTTTTTGAACGCGGCCAGGCGATCCTCGGCGAGTTCAGCCAGCTGGAGTCAGAGCTGAGCGATATCAACCACCTGCATAAGGGGGTGCTGCGTCTTGGCATTCCGCCGATGGTCGGGATGCTGATGGCCGAGCCGATCAGCCGTTTTCGCGAACGCTACCCGGGCGTCGAGTTGAAAATCGCCGAGTTTGGCGGCCTGACGGTTCAGCAGGCGGTCAGCAACGGCGAGCTTGATATGGCGATGACCGCCCTGCCGATCGAAGAAGGAAGCAGCCTCACCACCTTACCGTTGTTCAACCACCCGCTGTGCGTCCTGGCGCCCAGGACCGCGACGTGGGAAGGCAAGACCTCGCTCTCGCCGGCGGAGCTGGCGGCGCATCCGCTGGTTATTTACAACGAAGATTTCGCCCTCAGCCAGCAGCTGATGCGCCTCTTTGCCGAGCATGATGTGAAGCCGCGGATCGCCGTGCGCAGCGGTCAGTGGGATTTTCTCGCCGCCATGGTGCAGGCCGGCATTGGCGTGGCGATCCTGCCGGAGCCGATTTGCCAGCGTCTCGACCCGCAGAATTTTTGCTGGATCCCATTGCAAAGCGAGCTGCGCTGGGAGCTGGGGATGATTTGGCGGGAAGGGGTGTATATGTCGCGCAGCGCTGAGGCCTGGCTGGCGTGCAGTAAAGCGTTCTGGCTGGAATAAATCCCTGGTGACAACGCGTTTCGGAGAGGAATGGGTAGCCCGGGTCAGACGCTTGCGCCGCTGCCCGGGTTTCCCCGGTCGCGCTAACGCTTACCGGGGCTACACATTTACTGCGGTCTCGCCGGTAGCCCGAATGAATGTCGCGCTATCCGGATGACAGGTTATTGATCTTCGATTAACAGCGCTTCCAGCAGGTCGAGGTCGTGTAGCAGCTTCTGCAGCGTCTCGTTGCTGATCTGCCGGGTGGCGCGCAGATGGTACAGCTCGCCACGTTCAGAGCGCAGCGCCGCCAGGCGGAAGCGGCGTTCCAGACTCTCTTCGAGCATGGAGGTCTCCACGTCGTTACGCCCATCGGCGCGGCGGCGCAGGTTACCGATCACCCGCGAACTGACTTCGGTCAGCAGCTGGTTATCGATATTCTCTTTGGTATCCGCCGCCAGCCGTTCTTCCATCTTCTGGATAGCCACAATCGCCACGTCCGCCGTCGCCGCGCGCGCCAGACGCTCCTCTTTCCGCTGCTGCACATTATCGCTCGATTCAATGTGACGCAGCAGGATCGGCAGCGCAATCACCCCAACGAACAACGAGAACAGGATCACCCCGGCGGCGAGGAAAATCAGCTCATAGCGCGCCGGAAAGACATTCCCGTCCGGCAGCAACAGCGGAATAGAGAGCACACCGGCGAGGGTAATCGCCCCGCGCACCCCGGCAACGGAGGAGATCAGCAGCTCGCGAGTAGTCCAGGAGCCAAACTCCATCGGTTTCTTCTTCAGGAAGCGCTGGCTAAGCTTACGCATCGACCACAGCCAGCCAAAACGCACCAGCATCAGCGCGGCATAGATCAGGATGATGTCGGTAAACAGCATCCAGGTCTCGACATTGGGGTCGGCTTCCGCCGCCACCAGCGAGCTGGAGAGGATATCCGGCAGCTGCAGGCCCAACAGCAGAAACACCATGCCGTTAAAGACAAACTCCAGCATCGCCCAGGTGCTGTTGGCGCGCAGGCGCATCGCCAGCGGCGCGGTACGCATCACGCCGGAACGGGTGATGGTCATCCCTGCCGCCACCGCCGCCAGAATGCCGGAGACGCCGATATGTTCGGCAATCAGATAGGAGGCAAACGGCAGCAGGAACAGCAGGACGATCTGCGTGGCGGGCTCGTCACCGCCCCAGCGGCTGAGGAAGCGCATCGAGCGGCCATACGACCAGCTCACCACAAACCCGGCCAGCACGCCGCCAATCGCCACTTTCAGAAACTCGACGGTGGCGCCGCCGACGGTAAAGACCATGGTGCCCATCGCCACCGCGACGGCAAACTTGAGCGAGACCAGGCCGGAGGCGTCGTTCATCAGCGCCTCACCCTGCAGAATACCCATGATTTTTTTCGGTATCCGCCCTTCCCCGACGATACCCGAAAGCGCCACGGCATCGGTCGGCGACAGCACGGCCGCCAGCGCGAACGCCGGGATCAGCGGAATGCCCGGCACAATCCAGTAGATCAGAAAGCCGATGCCGACCACCGTCACGACCACCAGCGCCAGCGCCAGGCCGAGGATCTCGCGACCGTGCTCAATGAATTCGCGAGTCGGCGTTTTCCAGCCGTCGGCGAACAGCAGCGGCGGGATAAACAGGACCAGAAACAGCTCTGGATCAAATTCAACATGCAAACCAAAGGTCGGCCACGCCAGAAGCGCGCCAATGGCGATTTGCATCAGTGGGAGTGGAACCTGAAAGGGCAGTACGCGCGTCACTACCCCGGAGAGTGAGACCACAAGGGTCATGATGAGGATGGTAAAGAATATTTCCATGTGTTCCCTGTTTGCTGCGTTTTCTTTTATACCTGTGAGGCGTCTTGCCTGTGAATCATACGCTACCCAGATTAACGCAAATGGAAACAGGATGTGGCTTAAAAATAAAACGGGCGGCCTGAGCCGCCCGTGAGGAGCACAAAGGGTTTAAATCGCCCACCCGCCGGCGTAGAACACCACCAGCGCCACAGCGATAATCACCGTGCCGAGGTTCAGCTTACGCCACTCGCCGGAGACCAGGCGGCCGATCACCAGGGTCGCGAAACCGATCATGATGCCGGTCACGATGTTGCAGGTCAGCACGATAAACACCGCGGTGATCAGGCCAGCCATGGCGTCAACGAAGTCATTGAAATCGATCTTCGCCACGTTGCTCAGCATCAGCAGGCCGACGTACATCAGCGCCGGCGCGGTCGCGTAGGCCGGCACCAGATAAGAGAGCGGAGAGAGGAACAGGATCAGCAGGAACAGGACCCCTACCGTCACCGCGGTCAGGCCGGTTTTACCGCCGGCTGCCGTACCCGCCGCCGATTCGATATACACCGCCGCCGGCGCCGCCCCGACTAAGCCAGAGAAGACGCTGCTCAGGGAGTCGGTGGTCAGCGCTTTACCGCCGTTGATGATCTGTCCGTCTTTGTCCAGCAGGTTCGCCTGACCGGCCACCGCGCGGATGGTGCCGGTGGCGTCAAAAACCGCCGTCATCACCAGGGCCAGCACGCTGGGCAGCACAACCGGATTCAGCGCGCCGACGATATCCAGACTGCCAATCAGCGAGTTGCCCTGGTCATCGCTCAGGGATGGCATGGCGAAAATCCCGGAGAAATGGACGTTAGGATCGAAAATCAGGCCGACAATCGACACGCCGATAATGGTCAGCAGAATACCGCCCGGTACCTTCATTTTTTCCAGACCGATGATCACCGCAAGGCCAATCAGCGACATCACCACCGGGAAGCTGTCAAAGTTCCCCAACGCCACCGGCAGACCGTCCAGCGGGTTTTTGATCACCAGGCCAACGCCATTGGCGGCAATCAGCAGCAGGAACAGACCGATCCCGATCCCGGTACCGTGGGCCACGCCCTGCGGCAGGTTGCGCAAGATCCAGCTGCGGATGCCGGTTGCCGAGATCACCGTAAACAGGACGCCCATCAGGAATACCGCGCCGAGCGCCACCGGAATACTGATGTGCTGCCCCAGCACCAGGCTGAAGGCGGTGAAAGCGGTCAACGAGATAGCGCAGCCGATGGCCATCGGCAGGTTTGCCCATAATCCCATCGCCAGCGAGCCAACGCCCGCCACCAGACAGGTAGAAACAAACACCGCGGCCGGCGGGAAGCCCGCTTTTCCGAGCATGCCCGGCACCACGATGACGGAGTACACCATTGCCAGAAAGGTAGTAAGACCTGCAACAATCTCCTGACGCACGGTGCTACCGCGCGCCGAAATTTTAAACCAGGCGTCTAATGAACCGCCGGTACGCGCTGAAGGCGTAGACATAGAAAACTTCCCCTGAAAATTTTTATTGTTCGTTGATATGCGTGGTGGACCTTCCACTGCCAGTTAAACGCGATCTCCTTGTACCGAATCGCAGCGCCAGGGGGGCTGCAAAAAAGCAAACGTTTAACTCCACGCATACACTACGGTGTGTCAACCTTGTCTCCTCCCCCTGGATAGCAGATAAAAGAGGGAGCAAAACAGAAAGGCAAACGATTATCCGGCCTTTAGATAACCCTTTTCAACCGATGTTTATCGTATTTCGCTAAATTTCGCTTATGACGAACAGAAAATAACCAGCTTATGCGCAAACGTTATCGTCCATGCGCAATCCGCTAACAATTTTTTAGTCAGTTGCTTTCATTTAGCCGCATCATCGGATCCGCTGATACCTCAGGCGCCGGGTAAGGTGAAGGGGCCGCCGCGCTCGATGGCCCGCTGCCAGGCCGGGCGCTGTTCCACCCGCTGTCGCCAGGCCTCGATATGGCGAAGATCATCCATGCCGCCGCGGGCCAGCAGCGCCATCACCGGGAAGCTCATCTGGATATCGGCCATGCTCAGCCGATCGCCGGCAAACCATGGCCGCGTGGCCAGATGGTCGTCAATGAATCGCGCATGGGTGGCCAGCTGAGGATCGAGCCACGCTTTCTGGATACCTTTGCCCAGCAGCGAGCCCAGCGAGCGGACGCCAAAGGGCACCGGGGGTTTGCCGAGGCTGGCGAACACCAGCTTCATTAACAGCAGCGGCATCAGCGAGCCTTCGGCATAGTGCAGCCAGAAGCGGTACTGCAGTTTGTCATCCGCGCCCTGCGGCTTCAGCAGCCCATCGCTGTCCCAGCTCTCCTGCAAATACTCAAGGATCGCGCCGGACTCCGCCAGCACATAGCCGTTGTCTTCCAGTACTGGCGATTTCCCCAGCGGGTGGATTTTCTTCAATGCCGCTGGCGCCAGCATCGACTTTTCCCGCTGATAGCGGACTATCTGATAAGGCAGCTGTAGCTCCTCCAGCGCCCACAGTACGCGTTGCGATCGTGACTGATTAAGATGATGTACCGTCAGCATGGGCCTCTCCCGTCGTTTGTTCAAATTAACTATAGGAACAGGCGCTGATTGCCGGGAAAATTTCGGCAAAATAGTGAGGAAAAAACGGCGGCGGATGCCATAGTTAAAGTGTCGACGCAAACCGGAACCTCCATCAACAGATTGCGCAATACTGAGGGACGTCGACGTCGGGGGAAACCCTCTCGTGAACCAACGAGATAATGCGAAAGACCAAGACCGGAAAACAACTAAAGCGCCCAGTTGTGGCGCTTTAGTTTTATCACTCCTCCTCCAGCAGCCGGGCGCCGGTCCCCTCTTCCCCCAGCTTATCGCCCGGGTTGCGTAGCGGGCAGTCGCGCCGCGATAAACAGCCGCAGCCGATGCAGCCGTCGAGCTGGTCGCGCAGCGCCGTCAGGGTGTGGATACGCCGGTCAAGCTCCTCGCGCCACTGGGATGACAGCATTTTCCACTCTTTTGCGCTGAGATTGTGCCCTTCCGGCAGCACGCCAAACGCGTCGCCGATGGTGGCCAGCGGGATGCCGATACGTTGCGCAATTTTGATAATCGCCACCGCGCGCAGGACATCGCGCCGGTAGCGCCGCTGATTGCCGGCATTCCGCTGGCTGTGGATCAGCCCTTTACTCTCATAAAAATGGAGGGCCGAGACCGCCACGCCGGTTCGTTTTGCCACTTCCCCGGGCGTCAGCAGCATTTTGATGCGGGGTGATTTCTTTTCCATAAAGCGCTTTACCTCAAGTTAACTTGAGGAATTATACTCGCCCGCAGACAAAACGACGAATCGAGAATTGAGAGAGGCCGCTTTATGTCCCATCAGGATATTATTCAAACACTGATTGAATGGATTGATGAACATATCGATCAACCACTTAACATTGATGTAGTCGCCAAAAAGTCAGGATACTCGAAGTGGTACCTGCAGCGGATGTTCCGCACCGTGATGCATCAGACGCTGGGGGATTATATTCGTCAGCGCCGTCTGCTGCTGGCGGCGGAGGCGTTGCGAACCACCCAGCGGCCGATCTTTGATATCGCCATGGATCTGGGCTACGTCTCGCAGCAAACCTTCTCGCGGGTCTTCCGCCGGGAGTTCGACCGCACCCCCAGCGACTACCGCCATCAGATCTCCGCGTGACGCGGCGGCTGAGGCACGTTCACGGGCGCGGGCGCATTGGCTAACCACTGCATAAATTCCCGCGCCGGCATCGCTTTCGCAAACAGCCAGCCCTGGCAATACTGCACGCCGCGCTTGTAGAGCCAGCTTACCTGCTCCGGCGTCTCCACGCCTTCCGCGATAGTCTTTAAACGCAACCCGCGCGCCATCTCGATGATGTGCTCGGCAATGAGGTGGCTGGTGTTGTTGGTGGTCAGCGTATCAACGAAGGTTTTATCGATTTTAAGGATATCGACGTTCAGGGCGTGCAGATTATGCAGATTCGAGTAGCCGGTGCCGAAATCATCGATGGCAATTTCATAGCCCGCTTCGCGAAACGCCTGGATCACCGGCGTGGTCTTCGGCACATCGATAAACCCCCGCTCGGTAACTTCGATTTTGATCTGTCCGATACAGACCGCATAGCTGCGCGCTTTCTCACTGATCTGTGAAATCAGCCGCGCCGAGTGGAAATCCGACGCAGAGAGATTGATCGCCACGTACAGCTGCGGATGGCTGGCAAGAAACTCGCCCATTTCGTAAAACAGCTCATCCACCACGTAGTCCGTCACCTGGGCAATCATGCCTTCATTTTCCGCCAGCGGAATAAACTCCGCCGGGTTCATCACCGGGCCGTCAAACCCTGGCCAGCGCAGCAGCGCTTCCGCTCCGACGCAGCGGTTATTTTTAATATCGATAATCGGCTGGTAGTGCAGGCGCAGCTGGCGGCAGCTCAGAGCCCGCTGCAGCATATTGCGCGGCGAGTGATACTGCCGGCGGGTGCGCGACCACACCAGCACCAGTAAAATACTGCAAATGATCCCCAGCGGCAGCGTCAGGCTGGCCTGGTCACAAAAGTTGTGATAATAGCTGGCCCGCGAGGTGGACATAATGACGGCGATCGGCCGGATAGCGGAGCGGGCTATCGTATACACCCGGCCATTCTGATTAAAAAAGGTATCGCCTTCGCGAATCAACGCATGAAGTTCCGCGGGCTCGACATTGTTACTGACCGAGAAAAAGAGGTTGGTTTTGGTATCAAATACGCCATAGGCTAAATCGCGATCGCTGGCGATTACCGAGCTGTACGAGAAGGGATTGACCACCACCACATAGGGCCCCTTCTGCATATAATTCATGGCAAAGCCCGGATAAAACGGCGTGTCCCGGTAATAGTAAATCGCGACATCCGGCTTTTTGGTGTAATTGGCCGCCGGCATCCGCCAGCCGGTTTGCTGATGAACGGACGTTGAACAGATAAAGCGCTGGCCGTTAGCGTAGATCAGATCTTCCACATACAGCAGGCCGCGAACGATATGCAATAAATAACGCTGATGGTCCGCTGAGCATAGCTCCCCGCGATACTGGCTGGCTTTCGCCCGGGCCTGATCCGCTTCGCGGATGACCATTTCCGTTTTTTGCAGCGCCAACTGCGAAAATGAGTGTAATTGATCAATGGTTTCGGCTTTCGCCCGCAGCTGGGCAAACCACAATGCCAGTACCACTGGTAATAAAATAACCAAACCCGTTCCGATGAGCCTTAGCGCCTTATGCGGCGCACTGTCACCCATTTACGCTTACATCCATGCGATATGCCTTAATTAAGGTAGACCAAACACGTTAGCAATCGCGACTGCGATAGACATCAGCAGATTTTCTGCCAGCCCTCACGGGCGTCAGCTTTACCCCTGATGGTGAAGAATAATACTTATTTATCAGGTATTCGGAAGATATTCCGCCAAGATTAAGAATAGACGCGTATCTGACTCGGTTTCTCCGTGTAATAAACAAGAACAGGTAATAAAACCCGCAGAATAATAATCATTAGCAAGGCAATGAAAATAAGATCAGCGGGGGTTGCTCACCAATATCCACACAAATAACATTGCTATTAAACGCAGCGAAAGCTCATTTTTTGACTGGTGAAGAAAGCGCCAAGTGTGATATAGTTCACACAAGTTGATGAAACAGAAATGGCGTTTCATCACTCTCTAGTACGCCAGTTGAGACCAGAGCGCTATGCCATCGTCAGTCGCGCCAGGTCGTCCATGGCTCCCCGACTTTCTTTGAGGATAGGTTAATGGCTTCCATTACTACCAGTGTCGTGTTGTTGCGCTGGCCCCTGGTGAGCGCAGTACTCATGTTTCTCGCCAGCTCACTGAATATTCAGCTTCGCAAAAGCGATTACGCCGGTCTGGCGGTGATCTGCAGCTGCCTCGGCCTTGCCGCCGCCTGCTGGTTCGCCACCGGTTTGCTCGGCATCACCCTGCTCGATATTGCCAAAATCTGGGGCAATATCAAAGATGTGATGATTGAAGTCATGAGTCAGACGCCGCCAGAATGGCCAATGATGATGACCTGAGGTTAAAAAGCTTCCCGACGGGAAGCTTTTTCGTTTTCTGCAGCTCTTATTTCCCCAATTTCGCCATCATCTCCGGACGCATAAATTTATGGATCACCACCATAAAGAGCAGCGATGGCACCAGCAAAATCAGCGCGGTAATCGACGAGACCTGATAGTTACCCGACATGCTGGCGTTATAGAGCAGCAGCGGCAGCGTAGTGATATCCGGCGCCCCGACGAAGAAGGTGCCGGTAAACTCATCCAACGACTCCAGAAAAACAAAGATGCAGGCGGCAACGATCCCTGGCGCCGCCTGCGGCAGCACGATGTGCCAGAAGGTATACACCGGTCCGGCGCCCAGGTTACGCGATGCCCGCGCCAGCAGCGGGTCGATGGCTGAAAACGCGGCCACACAGATCCACACCGAGTACATCAGACCATGGACGCTATGCACCAGCACCACCCCCGCGATAGTTCCGTTCAAGCCCCACTGGTAAAACAGACGAGCAATATTCATGTATACCGTCAGGTTGGGAAAGGCCTGCGGGAGGAGAAACAGCAGCATAAACAGCACCCGCAGCGGCATTTTCCGCCGGGAAAGCGCATAGCCGGCGGGAACGGAAATCAGCAAACAGACCCCCACCGACAGCAGGGCGATCAGTATGCTGGTTAACAGCGAGCTGGAGACATCGCTGTACGGATTGAAAACCTGATACCAGTACTTCAGGCCCCACTGGCTGGGCAGCGAATGGGGAAAATACCAGCTTTCCGCTACGGTCCAGATCAACAGGTTCAGAAGCGGGCCAAACATCGCCAGCAGCATAAACAGCAGCAGCAGGGTCTGCAGCACCGGGCTGGCGTTCACTTTACGGCGTCCTCTTACCCACCATGACGGAGAGGAAGCAAGGTTCAGCGCTTTCATCATTCACCGCCTTTTTGCTGCAGGCTATGGCGCAGGTAAAACCACGACAGCGCGCCGCAGATCGCCAGCGACACCACGCCAAGCGCATTCGCCACCGCGTAATCACCATAGGAATTGACGCGAAACGCCATATCCACGGTCAGCATCGTCGGCGTCCCCACGCCGATCATCAGCGGTACCGACAGCACCGACATCATGGTTACCGTCGACAGCACCAGCGCCACGCCGATGGTCGGCAGGACCTGCGGCAGCATAATATCGAACAGCAGCCGCGGCCGGGAGGCGCCAAGGTTACGTGCGGCGAGGATCTGCGACGGCTCCAGCGCCGCCATCGCTCCGCAGATCAACAGCGTAGCAAAGGCCAGCTGCTTCCAGACAAAGGTAATGACAATTCCCTTCCATCCCAGCCAGGAGAGGGTCTCCAGCGGCCTGACCAGATCGGCCGCCACCAGCGCATTGTTCATCAGGCCATTTTTGGCGAGAAAAGTGCGCATCATCTGAGCGACGACGATAAAAGGAATAAACAGCGGCAGGCGATACAAAAAACCCAGCAGGCGAACAACGGGCCGGCAAGGCGACAGCGCAATCACTGCCGACAGGGTAATGGCGATCAGCGCTAACAACGCCACCGAGATCAGCACGATAAGCAGCGAAAAGAGCACATCGTTGGCGTAAAGCGCGTAGACCTTGCGAAAATGATCGAGGGTGAACGGCTGTCCCGGCGCGGTAAACGCCGAGACCAGCGAAAACCCCAGCGGATACAAAAACAAGATCGCGACCATCAGCGCGGCCGGGGCAACCAGCAGCAAATATTTTAATGAACTGGACATAAAGAACCTGGCGTTGGCACAAGCAAGCGCCCGGGTCGGCGACCCGGGCTGGAAAAAGGGTTAATTGGCCACCTGGCTTTCGTAACCCTCTTTGATATCGTCAAAGTAGGGAGCGATCGGGAAGCTTTTGCCATACTTCGCCAACGCTTCTGGCGAGATTTCGGCAAACAGTTTTTGCCAGGTCGCTGCATCCAGCTTCGGCTTCACCTGCCCGGCGTCGATGCCCGGATACCAGTTGAACTGCTTAACGATCCCCTGCGCCTGCACTTCCGGGCTGGTGGCCAGCGCGATAAAGTCGCGCGCCAGCTGCGGATTCGCCGCTTTCGCCGGAATGACGTAATACATCGGCTGACCCGGCATGCCCGGGGCCAGTAAAGCGAGCTTAATCGATGGCGGCAGCTTGCCCTGATCTTTCCAGCTATAGAACATGTCGACCCATACCGGGCCCATGGCAATCTCTCCCCGACTTAGCATGTCGAGCGTACCAGCGTTGCCCGGAGTGAAAGTGACATTTTTATTGAACGCCTTCAGTTTCTCATAGGCTTGCTGCCAGCCCTTTTCGACGCTTTTATCATAAGGCGCGGAGGAGAGGCGCTCGGCGTCGGTCCCGTAGGCGTAGATCCAGCCCACCACAAAGCTAACGCCGGACATGCCGTTCTTGATGCCGTTATAGCCAAAAGCCTGAGGATGTTTCTGCGTCCAGGCCACCAGCTCGTCATACGACGCCGGTGGCGTATTGACGAGATCGCTGTTCCAGGCGATAGCGGTCTGGCTTAAGAACATCGGCATAACGTATCCGTCGACGTTAACGCCCAGCGCCTGGGTGGCGCTCGGCGAGCTCACCATGCCGCCGGTCTGAATATCCTGGCGATATTTTTGCAGCAATCCCTTTTCCACCTGCTCCCCGCCCGCCTTCTGATGCACCACGGCGACGTCGATATCCCATTGCTGCGCGCCGCTCTCCTGCTGGGCGCTCAGCTTCTCGCTAATTTTATTCGACCCGGCGTCGCCTGGGCCGGTACCGATCACCCGCACCTTGACGCCGGGATGAGCGGCTTCAAATTTTGGCCCCAGCCAGGTTTTCACGTAATCCACCATATTCTGATCGCCCGCGGTGGCGACGTTAAGAAAGGTGTCGGCCTGGGCGCTAACGCTCAGGCAGAGGGTCGTTAAGATCGCTGCTTTCGTCTTAGTAAACATGGATTGTCCCCAGAATGAACACGCTGATATCACTGTGATAGTGGTAAAGGAAAAATATGGAGGGCCGGCATCGGCACATGGAGCCTGACGCGGCTTTTCGTCGGCCAGCACTGAGCGGAGTCGGCCTGCAGCAGGCGGTCATGACAGCGCACGCTGTGGCGATACAGATTGCCCAGAAACGCGCTCTGCTCCACCATCCCCTCCAGGGCGAGCCCTTCCTGCGGCGCGGGCTGCGTTAATTCAGCGAGCGTGGCATCGGCGCTGCGAAAATAAATGACTTTTTCACCCTGCTGAGCAGCGGATAAACCGGATATTGCGGCAGCGGATATTTCATCAGAGGTTATTTTATTATCGGCGCCCATAAAATCAGCGACGAAGGGTGTCGCGGGTCGCTGATATATTTGTTCCGGCGTGCCGGTTTGCTCAATTCGCCCCTGGTTTAATACCGCAATTCGGTCCGCCATCACTAATGCCTCCTGCTGATCGTGGGTGACAATTAATGACGTAAAGCCGAGTTTCTTTTGCAGAGATTTAATTTCATGGCGCACATTGAGCCGCACTTTGGCATCCAGATTAGATAACGGCTCATCCAGCACCAGCACCTGAGGCTCTATCGCCAGCGCCCTCGCCAGCGCCACCCGCTGCCGCTGGCCGCCCGAGAGTTCGGTCACCTTCACGTCAGCCAGCCCGTCGAGATTGACGATCCGTAGCAGCTCCGCCACTCGCCGTGTGATATCCGCCCCGCGCCATTTGCGCAGCTTCAGGCCATAGCCAATATTGCGCGCCACCGTCAGGTGCGGCCACAGGGCGTAGCTTTGAAACACCATGGTGATATTGCGCTGCTCCGGCGCCTGATGGGTGATCGATCGGCTGGCGATGGCGATCTCCCCGCTTTCCACCGGAATAAAACCGCAGAGGGCATTCAGCAGGGTGGTTTTTCCACATCCCGAAGGGCCGAGCAGGGCGATCATCTCCCCCTGCTCGACCGCCAGATCGATATTATGTAAAACCACTTTATCGCCATAACTAATTTTAAGGCCAGAGATCTTTAAATAACTCATATTCGCTACCTGAAAGCGCTGTTGCGGGCATTTTTTATTGGTATGAACACGTGTTCATTTAGCTGTAAAAAAAATGCAACGTTGACTCGACATGATGTGAGCCTACTTTGTCGGGTATTTATGACAATTTAATTAAGCGACAAAAATTTTTGGCGAGGGTAAATGAAAATAGATGTGCTTGGCTGCGGGAGCGCCTTTTCCTGCACGCAAAATACTTCCGCGTTGCGGGTAATCGACGCGGACAACAAACAGTGGTTAATCGACTGTGGCCCCACCGTTCCCCGCGCGCTCTGGCAGCGCGGCGGCGGGGTCAACGATATCGACGCGATCTACTTCACCCACGTTCATCCGGACCACTGCACCGGTCTGACGGCGCTGCTGAATTACTGGAAAAGCGGCTCCCGCCAGAAGCCGTTGATTATCTACTGCCAGCCGGCGCAGCAGCCGGTGCTCAAGCAGCTGGCCGCGCTGGCGAACTGGCCGCAGGCGGAGCTTGGCTTCACCCTCGACTGGCAAGCGTGTCGCGACGCCTGGACGTGGCAGGACTGGCAGATCCGCACTGCCCCCACCCAGCATGAGCTGAGTAATCGCGCCATCCGTATCACCATTGCCGGGCAGACGCTGTTTTACAGCGGCGATGGCCGGCCGACCGCCGACTCGATGGCCCTGATGGCCGGCGCCGGGCTGGCGTTTCAGGAGTGTGCCTCGGTGGCGGCTCTGGACGATGACGCCTCTCATGGCGATTTCCCCTCTTGCCTGATGCTGTTCAGAACGCTGCAGCTCCCGGCGCTGGGGCTCTATCACTGCGAGGACGCTTCCCTGCCGGCGCTGAAGCAGGCCTGCCAGCCGTGGCCGGGTTTATTCGTTTCCCGGGATGGGCTCGCCTTAACGTTGCCGCGTCCCACGTTTAACGACGAGGCGCATATCCTATGAGCCCTGCACCCCGTAAACCCAGCGTCACTGCCCAGGACGTTGCCCAGCGAGCGGGCGTCTCCCGGGCGGTGGTGTCCCGGGCGTTGAGCAGCAACGGCAGCATCTCTCCCGATGCCCGGGCGCGGGTGTTGCGCGCCGCCGAAGAGCTGGGGTATCAGGTTAATTTCCTCGCCCAGGGGCTGAACCGCCAGCGCAGCCACTTAATCGGCGTGATCGTCTCGCGCATCAGCGATCCTTTTCGCAGCGCCCTGCTTGATGCCCTGCTCAACGAGATCCAACGCCAGGGCTTTCAGGCGCTGGTGAGCGAGATCCATAGCGAGCAGGATCTGGCGCACACCCTGCGCCGTTTCGCTCAGTTTCGCGTCTCCGGAGTTATCGTTACCTCCGGCCAGCCGCCGGAAGCGCTGGTGAACGAGTGCGTTCACCAGCATATTCCGGTGGTGGGCATTAACCGTCAACCGACGATCCCCGGGGTGGATTATGTCTGCTCTGATAACGCCGCTGGCGCCGAGCTGGCCGCCGACCAGCTGTTGCGCAGCGGCTGTCGGCGCTTCGGCTGGCTCAATACTCACCCTTCCACCTGGGCCGGACGCATGCGCGGGGAAGCGTTCAGCCGGGCGCTACAGACGCGCGGAGTGAACATCGAACGCGACCTGGCGCACCTCGCCTGTCCGGAAGAGGGCTACGTCGGCGGTGAGCAGGCCGCGGCGCTCGCTGGCGAGGTGCCTGAGGGGATCTTTTGCGCCAATGCCCAGCTTGCCTGTGGCTTTCTCGATGGAATGCGCCAGCGCGGCAAACAGGCGCCTGAGGATTACCAGCTGATTGGTTTTGATAACACGCCGCCGACCGCGCAATATAGCTACCAGCTCACCACCCTACATCAGGATGTGGCGGCGATTTCCCGCCAGGCGCTTACCCGGCTGCAGGAGCGCGCCGCCGACCCTTTACAACCTTCACGCACCACCTGGGTGGAGGTGACGTTAATTCACCGGCGCACGTCGCCCTTTGTTATCTGAGAGCAGGACTATGACGGAAGCACAACGAGAATCATTATGCGACTTGATTCGCCAGGCTGGCGCCCACGCCCAGGCGCTGCGCGATGCGGGATTACAGGTCGATAAAAAATCGCGCCAGGACTTTGTGTCGCAGGCGGATCTCGCGGTAGAACAACAGATTAAAGGCTGGCTGCAGGCCCATTTTCCCCAGGAGGGTTTCCTCGGCGAGGAGAGCGGTTTTGCTGGCGATGAACAGACCGTCTGGGTGCTCGACCCTGTCGATGGCACCACCAACTTTATCCTCGGTATGGATTACTGGTGTATCTCGCTGGCGCGAGTATGCCAGGGCGAGCTGACGCTTGGCATTATCTACGCTCCCGATCGCGATGAGTTTTTCTTCGCCGGCCGCGGCGAAGGCGCGTATCTCAACGACCAGCGTCTGACGCTACGCGAACCGGATCCGGATGCGGTGGTGGTGGGTATGGGCCGTTCCAGCCGCGCCCCGGCCAGCGACTACGCCCAGGCCATCGCGACCCTGCTCGACGCCGGCCTGGAATATCGCCGCTTCGGCGCGGGGGCCCTGATGCTGGCGCATGTCGCCGCCGGCCAGCTCCATGCCTATTATGAAGCGCATATGAACAGCTGGGACGCGCTGGCAGGCATGCTGTTGATTGAGGAGGCGGGTGGAAAGTGCAATGCGTTTCTCGCCAATGAGGGTCTGCGGCGAGGCAACCTCGTGCTGGCGGGCTGCGCAAGCGTCCAGCCGCGGCTGGCGGCCCTGCTGGCGAAATAACGCCACGCCGCCGGCGGCTGGCCGGCGGCGTGGACTGACTACCGCCAGGGTTCGCTGCGGGGAATATTATTCGGACAGCGCTTAATTGCGCAAAAGGACTGGTAAAAACAGGAGTCAGACCGCTCGCCGCCGGCATGGTATGGGCAAGATGGCCGCTCACGTAATTTTTCCCATTGCGCCTCATCGTACACCGTAATATTGTAGATTTTTAATGAATGATACTGGTCATTAATTAAAACTCTCGAGGAATAGAGCTTCATCGACTCGCCGGGCAGCAGGATCACATCGGCCTCGTACCACATGATAAATTTTAAGAAACGCAGACTGGATATTGCCGAGAAGGCGATGCCGGATTGCGGGCAGATCAGAGTATTAAGAATAGTCCATTTCATATTCCTTCCTTATACAGATGCTACAAATTGTTACCGTATATAGTGATAGCATTCATTATTATAAACCGCAAGCGTCCCTGACAATTATGTGACTTAAGACAATTCCTAACAACACAACCCATTATTAGTAACGTTTCATTTTCCTCTCGAAATTTATGATTAGGCCCGATAAAAAACAGCCAAATTAACCTTAAAAAAGAAAATATAATAAAAAATAAGATAATATAAACTTAATTGACAATACGTCTTAGTCCCTCTGGATGAGGCCTCAGTCATTGGTATTAGATGATGCAGCACTGAGCATTACCCGCGGTTGGCAAGAAAAGAGGACCGTAGCAGGCAGCTATTTATTGCGCGGTTACCTCGTCGTACGTCACCAGCTCCGCGAGGCCCTCAGACCGCGCTCGGGTAAATGTCGCGGGTGTCCCGCCAGATCGCATTCCTTAGCGATAATATCGACATAGCGATTGAGCATATTCTGCTCAATCGCTATGTCGGAAGACAGTCCACAGAATATTGCCATGCCGGTCTAACAAGCCCCGCTGAGGCCCTACCAGGTTTTGCCGATATTAAACTGAAACTGTTCTGCTTTATCACCATCGTACTTTTTAAACGGCTCTGCCCAGGAGAAGACCAGTGGACCAAGGGGAGACATCCACTGCACGGCAATCCCCGCGGAGAGACGAATATGACTCGGATCGCCGTAGTCAGGGATACCTGCCGCCAGCGTCTGCGCGGTGTTGTGCCAGGAGGTGCTCCAGACCGTCCCCGCGTCAACAAACAGCGAGGTTCGCAGACTATCGGCGTATTTGTCATTCACAAAGGGGGTTGGAATGATAAATTCGCTGTTCAGCACCGCCATGGCATTCCCGCCGACCGCATCAGACGAGGCGTCCAGCGGGCAGGCGCTATAGCTGCTTTCGCTACCATTGCAGCGGTAATAAGCCGCTTTAGGCCCAATGGTGTTAGAAGAGAAGCCGCGCACCGACGACGAACCGCCAGCGTAAAAGTTATCGTAGAACGGCACACTTTTGCCGTCTAACCCGCCAGCATAGCCTGCGCGCAGGCGTTCCATCCAGACCCAGCGCTTGTTTTCGCTCAGCGGCAGATACTGGGCGGTGTCAAAAGAGAGTTTGTAGTAGCTATTATCCGAACCGGGGAGCGTCACTTTACCGCTCAGGCTGCTCTTGTTTCCCGCACGCGGGAAGAAGCCGCGATCGAGATCGTTGTAGCCCCATCCAAGACTCACAAAATAATCGTTGGCGCTATATTTTGCGCCACTGTCGCCATCTTTCGTCACCACGCTGGGCTCGATTCCCCGAGAGCTGAGGTAGCGCCAGGTCGTCAGCTCCGGATCCATATTGGTCAGGCGATTATGGACATAATCCAGCCCCAGGTTCAGGGAGTTATTTTCGCTAATGGGAAACCCTAGCGTACTGCCTAAGCCATAGCTCTGCTGGTTATAGCTCCCGGCATCCGCATCGGAAGCATCATAGCTGTTATAAAAAATCTTTCCGCCCAGGCTGATGCCATCAACGGTAAACCACGGGTTCGTCGCCCCCAGTTCAAGATAAGACTGATAGCTGTTGCGCGTCCCATTGAAGCTCACGCTATTGCCCGTACCCAGCCAGTTATCCTGCGTCACGCCAAGCTGATAGCTCACGCCGCTATCCGTACCAAATCCCAGGCCCACGTTGAATGAGCCGGTATTGCGCTCCTTCACCTTGTAGACCACATCGACCTGATCCGCCGTTCCATTGACCGGAACGATCTGCTGTTCAACGTTCTCAAAAAAACCCGTTCGATCAAGACGTACTTTCCCTTGCTCGACTTTTTCGTTGTTGAGCCACGCCCCTTCCATTTGGCGCATTTCACGACGTAACACCGCGTCCCGGGAGGTGTCGTTACCGGAAAAGCGGATCTGGCGTACCGAGTAGCGGCGGCCGGCGTTGACCTGAATATGCAGCGTCACACGATGATGCGCGTCATCGATTTCCGGCGTGGTCGTCACCTGCGGCCAGGCATAACCATACTTACCAAAACGCTTTTTGATCTCATTTTCAACCGTGGTGACTTGCGCCCCGCTATACCATGCCCCCGCCAGCGGCTGGGCAAGGGCCTCGATCTCCGGTCCATGCTGCGCCAGGTCGCCTGTCACCTGAGTTCGGTCGACCTGATAACGTTCGCCTTCATTGAGGGTGATGGTGATATACAGGGATTTTTTATCTGGCGTCATACTGACCTGCGTGGACTGGATCGCAAAGCGCGCATAGCCGCGATCGAGATAAAAACTGCGCAGCGTTTCCAGATCGGCTTCCAGCTTCTGTTTCTGATATTTTTTATCCGCTACCACATTCCACCACGGCACATTATCGCGTAGCTGAAGCTGGTCCAGGAGCGTCTCTTCCCGAAACGCCTGATTACCGATAATGTTTATTTGTGCGATTTTCGCCGATACGCCTTCCTGAAAGACGAACGTTAAGTCAACGCGATTACGCGGTAACGGTGTCACCACAGCGTGAACCTGCGCGCTGTATTTCCCCGCGCTGTAATAGAAATCCTGCAACCCCTTTTCTATTTCGCTAAGCGAATTTCGATCCAGTGCGCTACCTGCTGAAATACCTGTCGCGGTGAGATTTTCCTTTAACGCATCATCCTTCACCGACTTATTCCCGGAAAAACTGATGCTGGCAATAGTGGGCCTCTCCTTAACCTGCACCACCAGCGTTTTCCCATCGCGCAGGATCTGCACATTCTCGAAATTGCCGCTCGCATACAGCGCGCGCACTGCCTCGCTGACTTCCTCTGCCGTCACCGCTTCTCCCGCGTGCAACGGCATACTTAATAGCGCCGCCCCGACGGTCACGCGCTGCAGCCCTTCAAAACGGATATCATCAACTTGATATGAGGTTGCGGCGTACAGCGTTAAAGGGGTAATCAATAATCCGCTGATGATATGAGTCTTTTTTAACATGAATGTGTCGTCTACGAGATAATGAGCAATAGCAGTTATCTGCTGGCGTTGAGCTTATTTGTTCAGGATGCGTATCTAAGATATGCGACAGAAATAACCTGAGCGAGGCGCAGAATTACATGCAATTATGGCGACAAAATGGAGAAAAAAAGGATGTTAAATCATGTTTAAAAATATATTTAATGATGGAACTTTTCCTGAACGCCGTGGTTCTAATGGCCAACACCAGAGCTATATTTAGATTTACCTGAACGGTCTTTATTGAAAAAGCCCCCTTTCTTGCTAATGGAAAGGGGGAAGGATCTCGTTAGGAATGTTGTTCTCTGGAATCACCAGGAACAGGCACAATCATATTCTTAAAGCCAGCAGATATAATGAAGAGAAATTGAATAAATTATGCAATCGACATCACAACATTTTATCTTGTATTCACCACCAGACGCCGATGGCGAACATCTCCATATTTTCCTCAAAATAGCAGAATACAGTAGGGACGCCTTATCAAGGCATCAAGGAAAGTCTATCGTTATCTACAATAGCCAAGCAGTGGCGCCTCGCCAGGGAAGGTGAGGCATAGGCTTCACCATCCTGCCGCCTCCCATCATCAATCACAGGGAATCGCGTATGACACGCTTACTTAAAACGATGTTACCTATCATTCTCTGCACCCTCGTTGGGTTATCGTTCGCTTCACCCACGCAGGCTGCCTCCAGTCTGCCGATTATTCTCCCCGCGCTAACATGCGATGCGCTAAGCGCTACCGACTTCAGCGCCGCCGTTGGCGCAAAGGTCACTATCAACCACACTGAAATGCAGACCTCTGCGCAGGGAAGCTGGTGCAAGGTGAGCGCCACTATCGCCCCCCAGATTGGCGTGCAGATTGCCCTGCCGACCCAGCGCTGGAGTCAACGTTTCTTGCAGGTCGGCTGCGGCGGACTGTGCGGGAGTATTAACCTGAGTCTGTCGAATGCCAGCGGCTGCCTACCGGCAATGAACGGCGAGTTTGTGGTGGCAGCAACCGATATGGGGCACCATGGCAGTATGATGGATGCGTCATGGGCAGAAGATCCGCAAAAGCGCATCGATTTTGCCTGGCGCGCCAACCACCTGACCGCAGTGCTGGCCAAAGCGGTGATGCAGACGCTTTACCGCCAGCCGCCAAAGTACGCGTACTTTATGGGCTGCTCAGACGGCGGTCGCGAAGCATTGATGGAAGCGCAGCGCTTTCCGCAGGATTTTGACGGTATCAGCGCTGGCGCGCCAGCGGCCTTTTTCCAGTTTCAGAACTCCTTCTTCCACGGCTGGAATGTGGCCGCCAATCAGCGTCCGGACGGTACCGCTATCTTGTTGAAAGATCGCTTACCTTTGATTCACCAGGCCATACTGGCTCACTGCCCGACGCTTTCCGGCGTGCAGGACGGCATCCTGCAAAACCCCTATGCCTGTCAGTTCTCTGAGACTTGGCTTCCCCGCTGTCCTGCCAACGCTCAGGACCGTTCCGCCTGCCTGACACAGGAAGAGATTGAGGTAGTGAAAAAGCTCTACCGCGGCGCTTACGACAGCCACGGCGCCCAGTTCGTCGCTGGCGGTCTTCCGCTGGGCTCCGAGCTACGCTGGCCGGTGCCGGAGACGCCGACCGGCCACTCAATGTCGGAAATGATGGTACTACCGGCTCTGCAATCCGTGCTCCTGCCGGGAGGAAAACAGAAGATCCAATCGATGCGGGATTTCCCACTTAATCAGCAGAATTTTGACGCCGTCGCTCAACTGGCACCGCTCTATAATGCGGCAAATACCAATCTTCATGCCTATCAGCAGCGCGGCGGCAAGCTTATCCTCTGGCACGGTCTGGCCGATGACTCCGTCAGCCCAGCCTTTTCTATCGCCTATTACCGCGGCGTAGAAGCAGAGATAGGCCATGCCGCAACGGATTCCTTCCTGCGGTTATTCCTGCTGCCTGGGGTAGCACATTGCGGTAATGGCGAAGGTTACGATCAAATTGATCTCCTTACCCCGCTGATGCGCTGGACCGAGGAAGGCATCGCGCCGCAAGAGATTATGGCCGGCAAACGGGCGCCAGCCGCCGCCAGGCTGCCGCCGATGACAGAAAAACCAGATGCCCAAACGCAGTTTCACGGCGTGCAGAAAGTCAGTCAGCCTTACGCTGACGCCGCTCCAGCCGTTATCGCAACGCGTCCGGTGTATCCCTTCCCGGCCATTGCCCGTTATAACGGGCACGGCAACGTGAATGACGGCGAAAATTATCATGCAGAGCAATCAACCGCGTTTGGTCATCTGCAGGTGGCAAAACCCGCCAGCGACTTTATTGGCCCTGATAACCAAAAAAATTATCAGGTTCGCCACGGCGAGCTCACCGTTCAATAAATCCAGGGCTCCTCATTGAGGAGCCCTTCGTTTTTGGGATTGGCCTCAATCATGCATAGCAAAACGCTCCAGCAATCGGTATTAAGCGACCTGCTCTTGTGGATCGATAATAATCTGGATAAGAAACTGACCGTCGACGATCTGAGCGATATCTCTGGTTATTCCCCCTGGCATTTGTTTCGGCTCTTCCGTCATTATTTTGATCGATCGCCGATGGAATATATCCGCCAGCAGCGCATGTCGCTCTGTCGCCGTTTATTGCTGACGACGCCTGGTTACCGTATTGTCGATATTTGTATTATGGTTGGTTATGACGATCTCAGTGCGTTTAATCGTACCTTCAAAAAATATCATGCGCTCACCCCCACTCAATATCGTCATCAGGTCACCCGGCAAAAATAAGGAAGGTCCCCCTCCTCCGCATCGCTGCGGTTGGGAATGGAAGGGGGACAGGGGGTATTGCAGAAGGGAAATAGCAGGGTGCTATTATCGAGCCCGATCGGGATCAACGACCTTGCTCGACGGAAATCAGTATAAAAGGATATTTTGAGCTAATAATGTAGAGGGCGTGAAGATTTTGTCACCATTTATAATTGTTTCCACCGCTCTCATCTGAAATAAAAAAACCGGGCCGCGCTGCACCCGGTTTCATTCTCATCAGCACCATCAGAAGTGAGTATTTACGCTCACAAAGAAGGTCCGCCCCGATTCGTTATAGGTCTCGGCACCCGCGCCATACAGATAAGCTCCCGTCGTCGCGTTGCCGGTCGTTTGCGCATTCCCTGCCCGATAGTGGCGGATATCAAACAGGTTATCTATCCCGCTGGTGAAGCTCAGGTTTTTGTTCACATCCCAGGTCGCACTGAGACCGACAATACTGTATGGGCTGACTTCGTTTAATTCGCTGCCGCTGACCGCCTCGCCCTTATAATTAAAGCGTTTTGGTTTCTGTCGGCCATACCAGGTAAAGGTGCTCTGCAGAGAGAGATCTTCACGGACCTGCCAGCTCAAAGTCGAGTTCAGGGTAAACTGCGGGATCACTGACAGTCGGTCGCCTGTCGTCTTATTCTTGCTCTGCAGCATCCATGTCAGGTTATTGCTCCAGTTAACCGTCTCCCCCATCGGAAGATTCAACGTTCCTTCCAGGCCTTCCACTAACGCCTTTGGTACGTTTTCCCACTGATAGATATTGGTGGTGCCGTTGCTGGCAGTGCCCACCGCCGCGTACCCTGACTCAATCTTGTTGTGATAGTCGTTACGGAACCAGGTGATTCCCGCCTGATAGCCCTCATGCTTATACTCAAGACCAATCTCTTTATTAACGCTGGTCTCCGCTTTCAGGTCGCTATTCCCCATCAGATAGCAGGCGGAACTACTGGCGTAACAGCCTTGACCGTTGCTGTAGAGAATATAGTTCGGGTTCAACTGGTAGAGGTTAGGCGCCTTGTAAGCGCGGGCAATGCCCAGCTTCAGCGTCCAGTCGTCCGTCAGCTCCTGGGACAGGTTCAGCGAGGGGCTCCAGTTATTGCCGACGATGCTGTGGTGGTCGAAGCGCAGAGCGGGTGTCAGCATGGTGCTGTCCGTTAGCGCCATATTATCTTCGGTAAACAGCGAGAAGATCTCGGCGCTGGAGTACGGGCTACGACCAGTAGCCGATACGCCATCGATAGTTCCGTAAGAGAGCGCCTGGGTTGTCGATACGCCATCTTTCATCCGCTGCTGATTCCATTCTGTCCCCAGCGTCAGATTCTGATCGACCCCCAGCGTAAACGGAATATTCACTTCGCTATGTAGCAGAACATCGGCCAGATCGATATCTGAAAACTCGCTACTGGAGAAGATCCCTTCCGTCCCCCCCGCCAGCCCTTCATTCATTCGCGAGTTGCGGGTGTGTTCGTACTGGGCATAGCTGTTGCTGGTCACGCCATTATCCCAGCCGCCGGTCCATGTCACGCCATAAGTTTGCCGGTAGAGACGGTTAGTCTCTTTCCCGTACATGCTCTTCACCAGCGTACTGGTATTGGTGTTTTGTGTGTCGCCGGCATAGAGGTTGCCCTGTCGGCTGTAGCCGGCCTCAAACTCCAGGGCCTGCATCGGGGCGAACTCCCAGCGCAGCTTACTGTGAATATCTTTGTTCACCACCCCTTCACGTCCGGCGGGATAAGAGCCCGCGTAGGAGCCTGTACGCTCGGCTTCATGCCCGGCGTTAATGTCCTGAGCATCGGCCTGGGTTTTACTCAGATTACCCCAGAGATTGAAGCTGACACTGTCTGACAGCGGACCATTGAGGCTAAAGTTGGTACGTTTCGTCGACCCTTCTTTACGATGCTGCGGAGCATTCATATAGGTATTCCACGACCCATGCCATTCAGGCGTGGTCGGTTTGGTCACGATGTTGACGACCCCGCCCATCGCGCCATTACCATAGCGCGCCGCCGCCGGGCCGCGGATCACATCGATATGATCGATCATCTCTGCCGGCACCCAGTTGGTATCGCCACGGGAATCACGATCGCCGCGCCAGCCATACCGCACCGAGTTACGGCTGGTGACCGGTTTTCCATCGACCAGCACCAGAGTGTTCTCTGGCCCCATCCCACGGATATCAATTTGTCGGTTGTTGCCTCGCTGACCGCTGGTGGAGTTACCGGTCAGATTGACCCCGGGTTGCGTACGAATTAACTCCGACACATCGCGGGCGGGGGGATGTTTGCGAATCTCGTCCGCAGTAATGGTCGACACGCCCGGCGCCTGCAGGTTCTGCCTGGCGGCAGTCACCACCATCGTTTCCTCGTGATGTTCAGCAGTGGGGGTGCTCTCGTCAGACGTCGATGGTTCGATAACGCTCTCTGTCGCCTGCAGCGGCACGCTACAGGCAAACAGAGGAATGGCGATCCCCAGCGGGAAGAGAGACGTGTATTTCATAGAATATGCCCTGTTTTCTGTTGCTGTCGGGCATAACGCCTTCCCCAATTGAAAAAACAATGGGATAAAATATTTGCCTCAGCGCCTCGCCAGATTTTGGCGCAGGTCAGCGCCTTCCCGGCATTAATGGGAATAAGAAGACAGCGTGAGGCATAATAAAATTAAGTGCCCTGTTTCATCATTAGAGAAAAAGCGCTGCGCGCTATTCTTTGATAGCGTAATCCAGACAGCGTGTCATTAGAGTAATGTGCCGTGTTACGGTAATAAAAATGAGATTCATTATCAAGATGATAATAATCAATATCAGAGAAAAATAAAATAACATTTACCAATCAGCTGGTTACCAAAAAACAAACGAAAGAGAATAAAGTAAAAATAAAATCATCACTTTCTATTCATCATTAAAAAAACATATTTTTATCATATTATCTCCATAGTTAAATTAAAGACAAAAGCACATTAATAGTAAGTAATACTATTTGCGAAAGACTCTTTGTCGGTATCGTTACACCTTTTCCCCCATGTCATACCCAGCTAACGGCGGCCGTTCTGCTAAAATAAACACATCCCCCTGCGGAGTGCTCCTCCATGAACGCCAATTCGCTATCACGCCTGTTTATCGCCTGGCTTACCTGCCTCGCGACGCTGTTATTCGCCCCTTTTCTGCCGGCGGCGGAGGCGGAAATCGCGCCGCCGGTGGCAACCGAAGACAACACGCTGTCGATCCATATCGACGATATGCTGCAGCCGTGGAAAGGCGATCTGCCTGGCATGCTCGATCGGCGCACCATCCGGGTATTAACCACCTACAGCAAGACCTTCTTTTTTATTGATAAAGGCACCCAGCGCGGGGCAACGCACGACATCTTTATCGCGCTGGAAAACGATCTGAATAAACAGCTGGCGAAAGATAAAAAGCTAAAACAGCGCCACCTGAAGCTGCACATCGTTTTTGTGCCGGTCAGTCGGGATAATCTCTTTACCGCGCTTAATGAAGGTAAAGGGGATATCGCCGCCGCCAACCTGACTATCACGCCCTCGCGGGAAGCCCAGGTCGATTTCGCCCAACCGCTCTACAGCAACGTGAAAGAATTACTGATCTCCGGCCCGGCATCGCCGAAGGTCGACAGTCTGGAGCAGCTCTCCGGTCAAACGGTCTTTGTTCGCCGCTCCTCCAGCTATTACGAAAGTCTGCAAGCGCTGAACGCCCGATTTGCCAGCGAGTCACGACCGCCGGTTACCCTGGAAGCGGCGCCGGAAGCGCTGGAGGATGAAGATCTGCTGGAAATGCTCAACGCCGGGCTGGTGCCGTTGATCGTCGTCGATCAGCATAAAGCGGTTTTCTGGAAACAGGTATTTCCGAAAATCCAGGTCCATGACAACGTGGTGCTGCGCGACGGCGGCAACATTGCGTGGGCGGTACGCCAGGACAGCCCGCAGCTGCTGGCGCTGCTGAACAACTTCGTGAAAAAGAATCGTCAGGGCACCACGCTGGGTAATACCCTGCTGCTGCGTTACCTGAAAAATGCCCAATATGTTAAAAATGCCGCAGCGAGTAAGGAACGGCGTAAGTTCCTCGCCATGGTGGACGTTTTCCGAAAATATGGCGATCGCTATGATGTCGACTGGCTGCTGATGGCGGCCCAGGGATACCAGGAGTCGCGGCTGAACCAGTCGGTTCGAAGCCACGTTGGCGCCGTCGGGGTGATGCAGGTGATGCCCCGCACCGGAAAAGAGCTGAAGGTGGGCGATATTAAACAGCTGGATCCCAATATTCATGCTGGCGTGAAATATATGCGCTGGATGATAGATCGTTACTATGCTGATGAGCCCATGACACGGCTGGATAAAGCGCTATTTGCCTTTGCCTCCTACAACGCCGGTCCGGCGCGTATCGCCCGCCTGCGCACCATGACCAAACAGCGCGGGTTTGATCCAAACGTCTGGTTCGGTAACGTCGAAAATCTGGCGGCAGAAAAAATCGGCGCGGAAACGGTGACCTACGTCAGCAATATCTATAAGTATTACATCGCCTATCGGCTGATCGTCGATGACATGGCCCGCAAACAGAAAGCGACGGCGGCACCGCGGCAGGAGCCGGTGGCGCCGCCAGCCAAACCGCAGCCCAGCGTGGCGATGCCCGCGACCGCTCAGGTGCCCGCGGCCTGAAGCGCTCGCGGCCAGCGGTCAAAACCACTTCTGAGGCGGTGGTGAAATAATCATAAAAAAAGCCCCGGCGAAACCGGGGCTTTCTGTGTTAACTACGCGGATATCGCGTTTAAGGCAGGCCTTAGAACGGGATATCGTCGTCGAAGTCCATCGGCGGTTCGTTGGAAGGCGCTGCCGGAGCCTGCTGCTGCGGACGGGACTGCGCGCCGCCGCTGAACTGGTTGCCGCCCTGCGGCTGTTGAGGCTGACCCCAACCGCCCTGCTGCTGTCCGCCGCCTGCCGGTGCGCCGCCGCCCTGACGGCCGCCCAGCATCTGCATGGTGCCGCCAACGTTTACCACCACTTCAGTGGTGTATTTGTCCTGACCGGATTGATCGGTCCACTTGCGGGTACGCAGTTGGCCTTCAATGTACACCTGAGAGCCTTTACGCAGATACTCACCAGCGACTTCAGCCAGTTTGCCGAACAGCACAACGCGGTGCCATTCAGTCTGCTCTTTCATTTCGCCGGTCTGCTTGTCACGCCAGGATTCGGAAGTTGCCAGCGTGAAGTTGGCGACTGCGCCGCCACTTGGCATGTAGCGTACTTCCGGGTCCTGCCCCAGATTACCGACGAGAATCACCTTGTTTACGCCTCTGCTGGCCATGTTCGTGTCTCCTGAATACGTTTCTTAATAGTGTAAACGCGCGAGTGTACCATTTCCACGTAGCATTTTAATAGCTGCGAGGCTGATTCCAGAGATAGTACCCGGCTACGACATTGTTGCACACTCGACCTGAATTTGCATTCCGATACTGTATATTCATTCAGGTTAAATTGTGTCATAATTAGCCGTTTCTGCCGTTTGTCCTTCAAGCAAACCAGGCAATCCGTGTATCTACCTACCGGGAAAGGTGAATGGATAAGATCGAAGTTCGGGGCGCCCGCACCCATAATCTCAAAAACATCAACCTCGTTATCCCGCGCGACAAACTCATTGTCGTCACCGGGCTTTCCGGGTCTGGCAAATCTTCACTCGCTTTCGACACCCTGTATGCCGAAGGCCAGCGTCGCTACGTCGAATCGCTCTCCGCCTATGCGCGACAGTTCCTGTCGCTGATGGAGAAGCCGGACGTCGACCATATCGAAGGGCTGTCGCCGGCGATTTCCATCGAACAGAAATCAACCTCTCACAACCCCCGCTCGACGGTGGGTACGATTACCGAAATTCACGACTACCTGCGTCTGCTGTACGCCCGCGTCGGCGAGCCGCGCTGTCCGGACCACGACGTGCCGCTGGCGGCGCAGACCGTCAGCCAGATGGTCGATAATGTGCTCTCTCAGCCGGAAGGTCAGCGCCTGATGCTGCTCGCGCCCATCATTAAAGAGCGTAAAGGCGAGCACACCAAAACGCTGGAAAACCTCGCCAGCCAGGGCTATATCCGCGCACGGATCGACGGCGAAGTCTGCGATCTCTCGGATCCGCCGAAGCTGGAGCTGCAGAAGAAACACACCATCGAGGTGGTCATCGACCGCTTCAAGGTGCGCGACGATCTGGCGCAACGTCTGGCCGAGTCGTTTGAAACCGCGCTGGAGCTCTCCGGCGGGACCGCCATCGTGGCCAATATGGATGATGAGAAAGCGGAAGAGCTGCTGTTTTCCGCCAACTTCGCCTGCCCGATCTGCGGCTACAGCATGCGCGAGCTGGAGCCGCGCCTGTTCTCCTTCAACAACCCGGCGGGCGCCTGCCCGACCTGCGACGGTCTCGGCGTGCAGCAATATTTCGACCCCGATCGCGTGGTGCAAAATCCGGAGCTGTCGCTGGCGGGCGGCGCCATCCGCGGCTGGGATCGGCGTAACTTCTACTACTTCCAGATGCTGAAGTCGCTGGCGGAGCACTATAAGTTTGACGTTGAAGCGCCGTGGGGCACCCTCAGCGCCAGCGTGCAGAAAGTGGTCCTGTACGGTTCCGGTAAAGAGAATATTGAATTCAAATACATGAACGACCGCGGCGACACCTCGGTGCGCCGCCATCCGTTCGAAGGCGTGCTGCATAACATGGAGCGCCGCTACAAAGAGACGGAATCCAGCGCGGTGCGCGAAGAGCTGGCGAAGTTCATCAGCAATCGCCCGTGCGCCAGCTGCGACGGTACGCGTCTGCGCCGTGAGGCGCGCCACGTGTTTGTGGAAAACACCCCGCTGCCGACCATTTCCGATATGAGCATCGGCCACGCGATGGACTTCTTCAACAATCTGAAGCTCTCCGGCCAGCGGGCAAAAATCGCCGAAAAAGTGCTGAAAGAGATTGGCGATCGCCTGAAGTTCCTCGTCAACGTCGGCCTCAACTACCTGACGCTTTCCCGCTCGGCGGAAACGCTCTCCGGCGGCGAGGCCCAGCGTATCCGTCTGGCGAGCCAGATTGGCGCCGGACTGGTTGGCGTGATGTACGTCCTGGATGAGCCCTCCATCGGCCTGCACCAGCGCGATAACGAGCGCCTGCTCGGGACCCTGATCCACCTGCGTAATTTAGGCAACACGGTGATCGTGGTTGAGCATGACGAAGACGCCATTCGCGCCGCCGATCATGTGATCGATATCGGCCCCGGGGCCGGGGTCCACGGCGGCCAGGTGGTGGCGGAAGGGCCGCTGGAGGCCATTATGGCGGTACCGGAATCCCTGACCGGCCAGTTCATGAGCGGTAAGCGCAAAATTGAAGTGCCGAAGCAGCGCGTGCCCGCCGATCCGGAGAAAGTCCTCAAGCTA
This sequence comes from Klebsiella sp. 2-CIP_Kleb., assembly GCF_050378715.1. Classification (NCBI taxonomy): domain Bacteria; kingdom Pseudomonadati; phylum Pseudomonadota; class Gammaproteobacteria; order Enterobacterales; family Enterobacteriaceae; genus Klebsiella; species Klebsiella sp. 2-CIP_Kleb. Next base: position 52,038 of record NZ_JBNRLG010000006.1, on the reverse strand, counting down.
ACCGGCGCGCGCGGCAACAACCTGAAAGACGTGACGCTGACCCTGCCGGTGGGCCTGTTTACCTGCATCACCGGCGTCTCCGGCTCGGGTAAATCCACGCTGATCAACGACACCCTGTTCCCCATTGCCCAGCGTCAGCTTAACGGCGCGACCATCGCCGAACCGGCGCCGTATCGCGATATTCAGGGGCTGGAGCACTTCGATAAAGTCATCGATATCGACCAGAGCCCGATCGGCCGCACGCCGCGCTCCAACCCCGCGACCTACACCGGGGTGTTTACGCCGGTGCGCGAGCTGTTCGCCGGGGTGCCGGAATCACGTTCCCGCGGCTATACGCCGGGCCGTTTCAGTTTTAACGTCCGCGGCGGTCGCTGCGAAGCCTGCCAGGGCGACGGGGTGATCAAGGTCGAAATGCACTTCCTGCCGGATATCTACGTACCGTGCGACCAGTGCAAAGGTAAGCGCTATAACCGCGAAACGCTGGAGATTAAGTACAAAGGCAAAACCATCCACGAAGTGCTGGATATGACTATCGAAGAAGCGCGCGAGTTCTTTGATGCCGTACCGGCGCTGGCGCGTAAACTGCAAACCCTGATGGACGTGGGTCTGACCTATATCCGTCTCGGCCAGTCGGCGACGACCCTGTCCGGCGGCGAGGCGCAGCGCGTCAAGCTGGCGCGCGAGCTGTCCAAGCGCGGTACCGGCCAGACGCTGTATATCCTCGATGAGCCGACCACCGGTCTGCACTTCGCCGATATCCAGCAGCTGCTGGAAGTGCTGCACCAGCTGCGCGATCAGGGCAATACCATCGTGGTGATTGAGCACAATCTCGACGTGATAAAAACGGCCGACTGGATTGTCGATCTCGGCCCGGAAGGCGGCAGCGGCGGCGGCGAAATTCTGGTTTCCGGTACCCCGGAAACCGTCGCCGAGTGCGAAGCCTCGCACACCGCGCGCTTCCTGAAGCCGATGCTAAAATAATTAGCGAGAAAGCTGCTGCCGGACCGGCTCCGGCAGCATTTTCACCGCCTGCTGATAAGACGCATCGACCAGGTAGTAGATTTGCGAATCCGGCAGCGAGCCATCCAGAAAGACGGTGCTCCAGTGCGCTTTATTGAGATGCTGGCTGGGCCGGACGTCGCGATGCTGCTGCCGTAGCAGCTCCGCCAGCTCCGGGCTCGCCTTCAGCGCAACCGCCGGCCGCTGGTCTTCGACCTCCTTCACCATGGCAAACAGCACGTCCGAGACCTTAATCTGCGTGGCTTTCCAGTCGCTGTGGACGCTCTGCTCTGCTCCCGGCTTCGCCATGCAGTACTGCAATAACTCCGAAATTGTCATCTTTTATTCCCCCATGAGCGTCGCAACGATGTGCCGCGAACCGCCGTGTATCCGATGCTCCCCCAGCCAGATGCCCTGCCAGGTCCCCAGCCTGACGCGTCCGTCCTCAACCGGCAGCATCAGCGACACGCCAAGCATCGATGATTTGATGTGCGACGGCATATCGTCAGGGCCTTCATAATCATGTTCGTACGGCGCATTGTCCGGCACGGCGTTGAGAAAATACTGCTCCATGTCATACCGGACGGTGGGATCGCAGTTTTCGTTGAGCGTCAGGGAAGCGGAAGTATGCTGGAGCAGGAGGTGTAGCAGGCCGACCTTCACCCCGGACAGCCCGCGGATCTGGCCGAGGATTTCGTCGGTGACCAGATGAAAACCACGGGATTTAGGCCCAAGCGTCAGGGTTTGCTGATACCACATCATCGACTCCTTTTTGCGAATGAATCCCTCTAAGTGTGCAGCAATACGTGAAAAGGTAAAACCTTCCACCCCGGATTTTGCATAAAAAAACGGCAGCGTCACCGCTGCCGTTTATCACGTTCTGACGCCTGTCAGTATTCGGAATTGACGATCACTTCTTCGCCCAGCGCGCCGGCCATCGGCAGCGGCTTATAGGAGGAGTTGGCGGCACGCAGCACGCGGATCCCGCGGGCGCCCGCCTCGCGGGCGGCGGTAATATCGTTATCCGAGTCGCCATAGAAAACCTTTATCTGCTTCGTCTGCAGCCACTGGGTCTTGGTATTCTGACCCGGCTTATCGCCAGCGAAAATCACTGGGTTCATATTGGCGGCGGGGATAAGAAAATCATCCTGCAGGGTTTTAGAAACGGTTTCTGTTTTGGTCTGGCTGCGGCCGGTGACGAACCAGATGCTGTCGCCACGCTTCACATGCATGGCAATCAGCTGGCGCGCCACCTCTTTTGGCATGCTGAATTCGTCCCAGCCGTTGTTCATTTTTTCCCAGAACTGCGGGTTTTTCAGGTAATCCTCACTGCCGGGGGAGAAGGTTTTTTGCCCGCGCCAGAAACCAGGACTGGAGAAGAGAACGGTGTCATCGATATCAAAGCCGACGGCCATCGGCGGACGCCCCAGCAGGCTGTTCTCAATTTGCGCCACCGAAACCCAGTGGATCGGCGCCTGCTCGGCCAGCTGGGCCACGTTGGTGCCGACCCACAGCGGCTGTGGCGTGGAGGCGCGCGCTACTACGGCGCTGTTCAGCGTGAACAGGAGAGAAGCCGCCGCAAGGGCGAGAGTAAGTTTGCGCATATTTATCCCTAAATCTATCAATCATTATTGTTTTCAATAATGTGCATGCTTAGTAACGCCCCGACCTTACCCGCAGGCGACAGGGATGAAAAGCCTTTTTCGCGTAGATGTCATAGAAAAAGAGGATGATCACAATCAGAGGGGGTTGCCCCTGCCCGTTGACCGGCAGAGACAACCTGCTGGAGAGCGGCTTACATTACCGCGGCAAAGGCTTTCGCGACCTGCTGAACATTACGTGAGTTTAATCCCGCCACGCACATGCGTCCGCTGGCAATCAGGTAGACGCCAAACTCGTCGCGCAGGCGATCCACCTGCGCCGCACTGAAGCCGGTGTAGCTGAACATCCCGCGCTGCTTGAGCAGGTAATCCACATTGCTGCCCGGGGCAACCTGCTGCAGCGCGTCGACCAGCGCCTGACGCATAGTCAGGATATGCGCGCGCATGGCGTCCACTTCCGCCTGCCAGGTGGCTTTCAGCCCGGCATCGTTCAGCACCGTCGCCACCACCTGCGCGCCAAAGCTCGGCGGGCTGGAGTAGTTGCGGCGCACGGTGGCCTTCAGTTGGCCAAGCACGCGGCCTGCGGTTTCACTGTCTTCACAGACCACCGACAGGCCGCCGACGCGCTCCCCGTACAGGGAGAAAATTTTGGAGAACGAGTTGCTGACCAGCATCGGCATCCCGGCGCTGGCGATGGCGCGAATGGCGTAGGCATCCTCTTCCAGCCCTGCGCCAAAGCCCTGGTAGGCGATGTCGAGGAACGGGATCAGCTGACGCGCTTTCAGGATCTCCACCACACGATCCCACTGTTCCGGCGTCAGGTCGGCGCCGGTCGGGTTGTGGCAGCAGGGGTGCAGCAGCACAATGTCGCGCGCCGGCAGCGTTTGCAGCGTCGCCAGCAGCGCTTCAAAGCGCACGCCGTTGGTGGCTTTATCAAACCAGGGGTAAGTACTTACTTCGAAGCCAGCCCCTTCAAATATGGCAATGTGGTTTTCCCAGGTCGGGTCGCTGACCCAGACATGAGACTCAGGAAAGTAGCGTTTGAGGAAGTCGGCCCCGACCTTCAGCGCGCCCGAACCGCCGACCGTCTGAATGGAGGCGATGCGGTTTTGCTTAAGCGCGCTATGCTCCGCGCCAAACAGCAGCGGCGCAATTGCCTGGCGGTAGCCGCTCAGCCCTTCCATCGGCAGATACAGCGAGGCGCCGTGCGGCTCGGCGTTCAGGCGCGCTTCCGCTTCCGCCACCGCCTGCAGCTGCGGGATAATGCCGTCATCGTTGTAATACAGCCCGATACTCAGGTTGACTTTGTCGCTTCGCGGGTCTTCTTTGAAGCGTTCCATCAGAGAAAGAATAGGGTCGCCGGCGTAGGCGTCAACTTTTTGAAACACGCGATGTATCTCCAGGTTTACATGGGCAGGTTCTTACACAATAAACCGGATATGACGGCAGGTCGAGAGGATGTTGAGGGGAAAGTGACCGCGCAGCGGTATAAACCGCTTTTTTGTCCGCGGCTATAGCGATAGCGTACCGGATAAGCGTCTGAGCTATCCGGTACGAACAAGGCTTAGTCGAGGTATTTCATGGCGACGCGGGAGGTCAGTCGCGTAATAAGTTCGTAAGCACTCACTTTCGTTATCTCGGCGATGCGCTCTACCGGGAGTCCCTCTCCCCACAGCACCACCGCGTCGCCGGCTTTATCCTGGGCCTGCGGGCCGAGGTCAACGCAGATCATATCCATCGCCACCCGGCCGACAATCGGCACTTCGCGGCCATTAACCAGCACCGGGGTGCCCGACGGCGCAGCGCGCGGATAACCGTCGCCATAGCCCATCGCGACCACGCCGAGACGCGTGTCGCGTTCGCTGACCCAGGTGCCGCCGTAGCCGACGGGCTCCCCTGCTTTATGTTCGCGCACGGCAATCAGGCTGGACGTCAGGGTCATCACCGGCTGACAGCCAAAATCTTTCCCGGTGGAGCGATCGTCCAGCGGCGACACGCCATACAGGATAATGCCCGGACGCACCCAGTCATAATGCGACTGCGGCCACAGCAGGATACCGCCCGAGGCGGCGATAGAGCGCAATCCCGGCTTGCCTTCGGTAAAGGTGGTGAAGATATCCAGCTGGCGTTCGGTGGCGCCGCAGGTCGGCTCATCGGCGCGGGCGAAGTGGCTCACCACGTTAACCGGCTGGCGGACGTTTTTGCACTGGCTCAGACGCTGATAAAACGCCTCGGCTTCCTCCGGGCGCACCCCTAAGCGATGCATGCCGGTATCCAGCTTCATCCACACGGTCACCGGCTCGGGGAGGTCGGCTTGCTCCAGCGCCGCCAGCTGTTCGGGGCTATGCACCGCGGTATGCAGACGCTGAGCGGCGATCACCGCCAGGTCTTCCGCCGCAAAAAAGCCTTCCAGCAGGAGGATCGGCTGCGCGATCCCCCCCGCTCGCAGGCGCAGCGCCTCTTCCAGGCGGGCGACGCCAAAAGCGTCGGCGTCGGTCAGCGTTCGCGCGGTCTCAAGAAGACCGTGTCCGTAGGCGTTCGCTTTCACCACCGCAACCAGTTTGCTGGCAGGCGCCAGTTCACGCAGACGTTGCAGGTTGTGTCGCAGAGCGCGGCGGTTGATAACTACAGTTGCCGCTTGCATTTGAATTCCTTAATAAAAGAAGGAGGAAGGGTTACTCATCATCATACTGAGGACCGGCATAATTATCGAAACGCGACCACTGACCGTTGAAGGTCAGTCGCACGGTGCCGATCGGGCCGTTACGTTGTTTACCAATGATAATTTCCGCGATGCCCTTAAGATCGCTGTTCTCGTGATAGACCTCATCACGGTAAATGAACATGATTAAGTCGGCATCCTGTTCGATAGAGCCGGACTCACGCAGGTCGGAGTTGACCGGACGTTTATCGGCACGTTGTTCCAGTGAGCGGTTCAGCTGCGACAGCGCCACCACCGGCACCTGTAGCTCTTTGGCCAGCGCCTTCAGCGAGCGGGAGATTTCGGCGATCTCCAGGGTACGGTTGTCAGAGAGCGACGGCACGCGCATCAGCTGCAGGTAGTCGATCATAATCAGCCCGATGCCGCCATGCTCGCGGGCGATACGCCGCGCGCGGGAACGCACTTCCGTCGGCGTCAGGCCGGAGGAGTCATCGATATAGATGTTACGTTTTTCCAGCAGGATGCCCATGGTGCCGGAGATCCGCGCCCAGTCTTCATCGTCCAGCTGACCGGTACGAATGCGGGTCTGATCGACGCGCGACAGCGAGGCCAGAGAACGCATCATGATCTGCTCGGAGGGCATCTCGAGACTGAAGATGAGTACCGGTTTGTCCTGCAGCATCGCTGCGTTTTCCACGAGGTTCATCGCGAAGGTCGTTTTACCCATCGACGGACGGGCGGCGACGATAATCAGATCCGACGGCTGCAGGCCGGCGGTCTTTTTGTTGAGGTCGTCGTAGCCGGTGTTGACCCCGGTAACGCCGTCATGCGGCTGCTGGAACAGCTGTTCGATACGGGCGACGGTGGCGTCGAGGACATCGGCGATGTTTTTCGGCCCTTCGTCTTTATTGGCCCGGCTTTCAGCGATTTTAAAGACGCGGGACTCGGCGAGATCGAGCAGATCTTCGCTGGTTCGCCCCTGCGGGTCGAAGCCGGCCTCGGCGATCTCATTGGCCACCGAGATCATCTCGCGCACGACCGCTCGTTCGCGCACGATGTCGGCATAGGCGCTGATGTTCGCCGCGCTGGGGGTATTTTTGGACAGTTCCGCCAGATAGGCAAAGCCGCCCACGCTGTCCAGCTGTCCCTGACGCTCCAGCGACTCCGCAAGGGTGATCAGGTCAATCGGGCTGCCCGACTCCTGCAGGCGCGCCATCTCGGTAAAAATATGACGATGCGGACGGGTATAAAAGTCGTCGGCAACGACGCGTTCGGCAACGTCGTCCCAGCGCTCGTTATCCAGCATTAAACCGCCCAACACCGACTGCTCCGCTTCAATCGAGTGCGGCGGGACTTTCAGCCCGGCGAGCTGCGGATCGCGTTCGCGGGTTTCTGTCTGTGGTTTGTTGAAGGGTTTATTTCCTGCCATAGCCTAACATTTCACCGATACGGAAAAGAGCGTGACAGTATAGCGAGAAAGCCATTGCCGCTAAAGAACCCATTAAGCATGGCTGGCCTGAGGCGGGTAAGAAAATCCGTCGCTGCCGCCGCAGGCTGTTAAGCTTACTGGATAATCTCAGAACAACACAGGAGCGAATATGGCAACACGCATCGAATTTTCAAAACACGGGGGGCCGGAGGTGCTTCAGGCGGTTGAGTTTACCCCTCGCGATCCTGCGGAGCATGAAATTCAGGTCGAAAACAAAGCTATCGGCATCAATTATATCGACACCTATGTTCGCAGCGGCCTCTATCCGCCGCCGTCGCTGCCGAGCGGTCTGGGCACCGAGGCGGCCGGCATCGTCAGTAAAGTTGGCCATGGGGTGACGCACATTAAGGCAGGCGATCGGGTGGTGTACGCCCAGTCGGCGCTCGGCGCCTACAGCACGGTGCACAATGTGCTGGCCGATAAAGCGGCGGTCCTGCCGGACGCCATCTCTTTCGAACAGGCCGCCGCGTCGTTCCTCAAAGGATTAACGGTCTGGTATCTGTTGCGTAAAACTTACGAAATTAAGCCTGATGAGATGTTCCTGTTTCATGCCGCCGCCGGCGGCGTGGGGCTGATTGCCTGTCAGTGGGCGAAAGCGCTGGGGGCGAAACTTATCGGCACCGTCGGCAGCGCGCAGAAGGCGCAGCGCGCCAAAGCGGCGGGCGCCTGGCAGGTGATTAACTATCGCGAAGAACCTATCGCGGAGCGGCTCAAAGCGCTCACCGACGGTAAGAAAGTCGCCGTAGTCTATGACTCGGTAGGGAAAGATACCTGGGAAGCCTCTCTGGACTGTCTGCAGCGCCGCGGCCTGATGGTCAGCTTTGGCAACTCCTCCGGCCCGGTGACCGGCGTTAATCTGGGGATCCTGAATCAGAAAGGTTCTCTGTACGTCACCCGCCCATCGCTGCAGGGCTATATCACCAACCGGGAAGAGCTGGCTGAAGCCTGCAGTGAGCTGTTTTCGCTGATCGCCAGTGGAGTAATCAAAGTGGACGTGCCCGAGAGTCAGACCTATCCGCTGACCGAAGCGCGACAGGCGCATGAAGTTCTGGAGAGCCGGGTGACACAGGGGTCGAGTCTGCTGCTGCCGTAAGCGGACAAAAGGACAAAAGTTTAGGGCTTCCACCTGGGAAGCCCTTACTTTTTTTTAGTTCGGCTGTATGTAGGGTACAGCGCGATGAATTCGTTAACGCGCTAATAGTGACAGATTTGCGTAGCGATGCCTACGCGGTTCTGTGCAAAATTGTTCAGGTTGTGACACACCCCTCAATACCTTAGTAACGCCAACGGTTATTGTCGCGAAAAGCGTTTCCCTCCGGGGTTTTCAGCGCCCGAATAACCCACACCACCACCACCGCCAACAGCAGCCACGGCAGCAATTTGATCATTAAAGCAAACAAACCGCCGACGAACATCAGCGCCGTAGCCACCACGATGGCGGCGATAATCCCCAACAGCGATACGCCGGTGACCAGCAGCATGACAAAAAATCCGATGACAAATAACAGTTCCAGCATGGCTCTCTCCCCACAGTCATTAATATGTCGCTCTGCAGGTATTACAAAAAACATGCCAACAATAACCATCTGAATTTAATAGAAAACGCCCCGTGCTGGCGCGCGAGGCGTGGTCAATTTCACCAGGTTTTGGTGAGAAACTAACGCTTATCGGCCACCAGCTTCAGGGCCTGCTCCAGCACCGCAATGTCGGCGCCGGCTTTATGCGCATTTTCGCTCAGGTAGCGACGCCACTGGCGGGCGCCTGGGATACCCTGAAACAGTCCCAGCATATGACGGGTGATATGGCCCAGATAGGTGCCCTTGCTGAGCTCGCGCTCAATATACGGGTACATGGCCCGCACGACGGCCACCGGATCGGCATCCGCGCCGGCGACGCCGAAAATCTCCCGGTCGACCGAAGCCAGAATACCCGGATTCTGATAGGCCTCACGCCCGACCATCACCCCATCCATATGCTCAAGCTGCATTCTGGCTTCATCCAGCGATTTGATACCGCCGTTAATCGCCATCGTCAGGTGGGGGAAGTCACGCTTCAGCTGCCAGACGCGGGGGTAATCCAGCGGCGGGATCTCGCGGTTCTCTTTCGGGCTCAGACCGGAGAGCCAGGCTTTGCGGGCGTGAATAATAAACATCTCACATTCGCCCTTGCCGGAGACCGTCTCAATGAAATCACAGAGGAATTCATAGCTATCCTGGTCGTCGATGCCGATACGGGTCTTCACCGTGACCGGGATCGACACCACATCGCGCATCGCTTTGATACAGTCGGCCACCAGCGGCGCGTTACCCATCAGGCAGGCGCCAAACATCCCGTTCTGCACGCGATCGGAGGGGCAGCCGACGTTGAGATTGATCTCGTCATAGCCGCGCGCCTCGGCCAGCTTCGCGCACTGCGCCAGGGCCTGCGGGTCGCTGCCGCCGAGCTGCAGAGCGACCGGGTGCTCTTCTTCGCTATACGCCAGGTAGTCGCCTTTGCCATGAATAATCGCCCCGGTGGTCACCATTTCGGTATACAGCAGCGTATGCCGCGACAGCAGCCGCAGGAAGTAGCGGCAATGTCGGTCAGTCCAGTCGAGCATCGGCGCGATGGAGAAGCGATGAGCAGGGAAAACAGGTGACGTTGATTCAGGCATCATGGCGAATAAATAAGCATCCGGGTAAAAAGGGGCGCTACTATAGCATAAAGATAAATCACAGGCGCGTAGTGCGCCGCGCTTCGCCCCTTCCCGGTGTCGATTACTTTATCCGCGGTTTGCCGTCATGTGGGCCAAAGAACTGCGGCGGATGGTCAACCCAGCGATCCTGGCGCGTCGCGGCATAGCCAGGATTGAGCGGGTAGTAAATTCGGTTGTACTTTTTGTTGGCCTCACCCACCACCAACAGACGAACCTCCTGCTCGGTGTTATTGAGAAAAGTGTGGCAGATGCCGGTACCAGCGGGAAAACCCACGCTGTCCCCCGGCTCCAGTTTCCAGAGATAGCCGTTTATCCACACTTCCGGATAGCCCTCCAGCACATAGATGAACTCTTCCTCATCGCTCTCCGCGTGCGGGTAAGAGGTGCGCCGCCCGGGCGGCAGTCTCTCGTGGTGGATCCCCAGCCGGTTGAGGCGTAAACCGCGCCCCAGCGGCGCGCCAATGGAAAAACGCTCCGGGCTGTCGGGATAAGTGGCATCGTCGGGCCCTTCCAGTTCGCGCCAGTGGCGAATGCAATCAGGTCGTTTCATCGTTTTCTCCCGAAAATGAGACACTTCAGATATAGCATACCTGGGTCAGGCGTGTTGCGATTAAATCGGGCATGACGGTTTTAGCAGCCGGCTAAGGCGCAGCCTCCACGAGCGTCAGCGGCCAGCCCCCGGAACTGGCGCAGGCACCGACAATCTGAAGTATGACCCGCATCACCCGTCGGGTCTCGGCGTTTTCCGCGGAACGTGATAAAGTAACAGATTCAATTTCACGCAACCTGAGGATGCTCATGGATAAGACCCCTTCGCAAGAGATGTTAGCGCATGCTGAAAAGCTGTGTGCGCAACGCGGCGTACGCCTGACCCCACAGCGTCTGGAAGTGTTGCGCCTGATGAGCCTGCAGCAAGGGGCAATCAGCGCCTACGACCTGCTGGATCTGCTGCGCGAGAAAGAGCCGCAGGCGAAGCCGCCGACGGTCTACCGCGCGCTGGAGTTCTTACTCGAGCAGGGTTTTGTCCACAAGGTGGAATCGACCAACAGCTATGTGCTGTGTCATCTCTTTGACCAGCCGACCCACAGCTCGGCCATGTTTATCTGCGACCGCTGCGGCGTGGTGAAGGAAGAGGCGGCTGAAGGGGTGGAAGATATCATGCATACGCTGGCGGCCAGAATGGGCTTCGCCCTGCGCCACAATGTGATTGAAGCTCACGGCCTCTGCGCGAGCTGCGTGGAAGTAGAAGCCTGCAGCACGCCGGGACACTGCCACCACGATCATACTATTCAGCTCAAAAAGAAAGCCCGCTGAGCGGCAGCCGCAGCGGGAAAAAGGGTTAACAGCGCGTCCCTGCGCCATTCAGACAGGCACTAACACAAATGCTTCTTTCTTCGGATCAAGGAACGCTACCAGCGATAGTCGTTCTTATGCTCCCAGTCTGAGACTTCTTTCTCAGCCTCATCTTTCGCATAGCCGTAACGCTCCTGAATTTTGCCGACCAGCTGGTCGCGCTTCCCTTCGATTACGGTCATATCATCATCGGTAAGTTTGCCCCACTGTTCCTTGGCTTTACCTTTCAACTGTTTCCAGTTACCGCCGATTTCGTCTTTATTCATGATAACGTCCTCATCATTCGGTGGGTTTACAGCCCGTTTTGTGCCGGACATGGTATTAACTATAGATGAGAATGCTGGCGCCGATTCGTTATTCGGAATTTTTAACCACCATACCGATGGATAAGGCTGAGGAGATTTCCCCGGCTTGCGCTACGCTGAGCCGGGCTACTGAGTTGCCCCGGTAAGCGGTGCGCAACCGCGGGAATTCATGGATAGCCGTTATGAACGGCAATAACTAGCTAAACCAGGTGCCGCGTCGCCAGTGGCGGCGCCAGATCAGCGCCAGCGACAGGCCGCGCAGGGCGAGAAACACGGCCAGCGCCAGCCACAGGCCGTGATTGCCGAGCACCGGGACCGTAAGCAGCGTCACGGCGAAGCCGGCCGCGGCGACCGCCATGCTGTTCCGCATCTCCGCGCCGCGCGTCGCGCCAATAAACATGCCGTCCAGCAGATAGCACCAGACCCCGACCACCGGCAGGATCGTCTGCCAGATCAGATAGCGATCGGCCAGCTGCTGCAGGGAAGGCAGCGAGGTTAACAGCGCGATGATGTGCCCCCCCGCCAGGCTGTAAACCAGGGCAAACGCCAGCGCCACCATACCGGACTGCCGGCAGGCCGCCCGCCACACCTCCAGCAGCTGGCTGCCGTCGCGCGCGCCGTAGGCCTGGCCGGAGTGGGCCTCCACGGCATAGGCAAAGCCATCCAGCGCGTAGGCGGTAAAAGTCAGCATGGTCATCAGTACGGCGTTGACCGCCACGATATCGCTGCCCAGCCGGGCGCCGAAGACGGTCAGCGCGCCAAAGCACAGCTGCAGCAGGAGGGAGCGCAGCATGATGTCGCGATTCAACGCCAGCAGACGGCGCATGTCTCCGCGCCAGGCGTTTTTCAGCATCGCCAGCGACACGCCGCGCAGCGTCAGCACCCGCTTCGCCATCATCAGGCCGATAATCAGGGTCGCGTACTCCGCGGTGACCGTGGCCAGCGCCGCCCCCTGGACGTTCATCCGCAGGCCCATCACCAGCCACAGGTCGAGCACAATATTCAACAGATTACCGACCACCAGCAAAATCACCGGCGCCCGGGCGTACTGGACCCCCAGCAGCCAGCCGAGCAGCACCAGGTTGGCCAGCGAGGCGGGCGCGCTGAGCCAGCGGATTTCGAGAAACCGTCTCGCCTGCTCGAGAACCGCCTCGCTGCCGCCGACGATATGCAGGGCGAGGTTAATCAGTGGCAGGCGAAACAGGATAATCACCACCCCGGCGCCCAGCGCCAGGACCAGCGGCTGCACCAGCGCCCGCGCCAGTCGCAGCGGATCTTTGGCCCCCCAGGCCTGAGCGGTCAGCCCGGTGGTGCTCATGCGCAGAAACAGCAGCAGCATAAACAGGAAACTGGTGGCCGTTGCTCCGACCGCGACGCCGCCGAGGTATACCGGGCTGTCAAGGTGGCCGATCACTGCGGTATCCACCAGCCCCAGCAGCGGGACGGTGATATTGGAGAAAATCATGGGGAGTGCAAGGCGCCACAGCGCTTTATCGGCAGCGTTGAGCAGCATGTTCGGAGACCTGATAGAGGACAAACGTCGCAGCGTCATGCATCAGATGACGCTGCGCAGGGGCAGGCGTTACAGCCATTCTCCATTACGGATCACGCCAACGGCCAGACCCTCAATGGTAAAACTCTGCTGACGCAGATCGACAACGATAGGGGTAAACTCGCTGTTTTCCGGCAGCAGTTCGACGACGTTGCCCTGCTTTTTCAGGCGCTTGACCGTCACTTCATCGTCAATGCGCGCTACCACCACCTGGCCATTGCGCACATCCTGGGTTTTGTGGACCGCCAGCAGATCGCCATCCAGAATACCGATGTCTTTCATCGACATCCCGCTGACGCGCAGCAGAAAATCGGCGTTGGGCTTGAACATCGACGGGTCGACCTGATAGTGGCCTTCAATATGCTGCTGCGCCAGCAGCGGCTCACCGGCGGCGACGCGGCCGATCAGCGGCAGGCCGTGCTCTTCTTCCGTCAGCAGGCGGATACCGCGCGAGGCGCCGGAGACGATCTCGATTGCGCCTTTACGCGCCAGCGCTTTCAGGTGTTCTTCCGCCGCGTTTGGGGAACGGAACCCCAAGCGCTGAGCAATCTCCGCACGCGTCGGCGGCATGCCCGTCTGGCTGATATGATCCCGAATGAGATCAAACACCTCTTGCTGCCTGGTCGTTAACGCTTTCATTCCGCCCCCTGGGTGTATATACAGTTATGCTGTGAGTATATACAGCTAACGGTGATTTTGGAACCACATGGCACACAAAAATCGGCAGATTGTTTATATTTTGCGAGGGTTAGCGAAGAACGTTAGTGATAATGGCTCCACAGCAGCGTTCCCCAGGTGATCAGCGCGATGATAATCGCCAGCAGGACAGCCGCCGACCCCATGTCTTTGGCGCGCCCTGAAAGCTCATGATAATCCGAGCCAATACGGTCCACGACCGCCTCAATCGCGCTGTTGAGAATTTCGACTATCATCACTAGCAGGACCGAGCCAATCAGCAATACGCGGGTGATGGCGTCGACGTCCAGCCAGCAGGCTATTGCGACGGCCACAATGGCGGCGACGCCTTCCTGACGAAACGCGGCCTCGTTGATCCACGCCGCGCGAAATCCTTTCCAGGAGTAACCTGCCGCCTTAATGATTCGGGTTAACCCGGTGGTATTATTGGCCATCACAAAACCTTTTTTATGTAAATGACGTCGATGAGTGTACGCGTTTGCCGCGCGGTAACGGAAATTTTGCCCGCTTTCTGTTATTCTTGCCGCGCATTTGCATGATTAACCAGAGGCTTCACATCGTTTATGTCCGGCTGGCAACGAATTTACTATAAATTACTGAATTTACCATTACGGGTGCTGGTAAAAAGCAAGTCTATTCCGGCAGAGCCTGCTCAGGAATTAGGACTCGATACCTCGCGTCCGGTCATGTACGTCCTGCCCTATAACTCCAAGGCGGACCTGCTGACGCTGCGCGCCCAATGCCTGGCGCATGATTTACCTGACCCGCTAGAACCGCTGGAAATCGACGGCGCCCTGCTGCCGCGCTACGTATTCATCCACGGCGGGCCGCGCGTATTCACCTATTACACGCCAAAAGAAGAGTCCATCAAGCTGTTCCACGACTACCTCGATCTGCACCGCAACCATCCGGATCTCGATGTGCAAATGGTGCCGGTGTCGGTGATGTTCGGCCGCTCGCCGGGTCGTGAGAAAGGGGAAGTCAATCCGCCGCTGCGGATGCTTAACGGCATTCAGAAATTTTTCGCCGTCTCCTGGCTCGGCCGCGACAGCTTCGTGCGCTTCTCGCCTTCCGTATCGCTGCGTCGCATGGCCGATGAGCACGGTACTGATAAGATCATCGCCCAGAAACTGGCTCGCGTCGCGCGGATGCATTTTGCCCGCCAGCGCCTGGCCGCCGTCGGCCCGCGTCTGCCGGCCCGCCAGGATCTGTTTAACAAGCTGCTGGCGTCGAAGGCCATTGCCCGTGCGGTGGAAGACGAAGCACGCAGCAAGAAAATTTCCCACGAGAAGGCCCAGCAGAACGCGATTGCACTGATGGAAGAGATTGCCGCGAACTTCTCTTACGAGATGATCCGCCTGACCGACCGCATTCTCGGCTTCACCTGGAACCGCCTGTATCAGGGCATCAACGTGCATAACGCCGAGCGCGTACGCCAGCTGGCGCACGACGGCCATGAGATTGTCTATGTCCCCTGCCACCGCAGCCACATGGACTATCTGCTGCTCTCTTACGTCCTGTATCACCAGGGGCTGGTGCCACCGCACATCGCGGCGGGTATCAACCTTAACTTCTGGCCGGCCGGGCCAATCTTCCGCCGCCTCGGCGCGTTCTTTATTCGCCGCACCTTTAAGGGCAACAAGCTCTACTCCACGGTGTTCCGCGAGTACCTTGGTGAACTGTTCAGCCGCGGCTATTCCGTGGAGTATTTCGTCGAAGGCGGCCGCTCCCGTACCGGCCGTCTGCTCGATCCGAAGACCGGTACGCTGTCGATGACCATCCAGGCGATGCTGCGCGGCGGCACCCGGCCGATCACTCTGGTGCCGATCTATATCGGCTACGAGCACGTGATGGAGGTGGGGACCTATGCCAAAGAGCTGCGCGGCGCCACCAAAGAGAAAGAGAGTCTGCCGCAGATGCTGCGCGGCTTAAGCAAGCTGCGCAACCTTGGCCAGGGCTACGTTAACTTCGGCGAACCGCTGCCGCTGATGACCTACCTGAACCACCATGTGCCAGAGTGGCGGGAAGCAATTGACCCAATCGAAGCGGTCCGCCCCTCCTGGCTGACGCCGACGGTGAATAACATCGCCGCTGACCTGATGGTACGCATCAACAACGCCGGCGCGGCCAACGCCATGAACCTGTGCTGTACGGCGCTGCTGGCCTCCCGCCAGCGTTCGCTGACCCGTGAGCAGCTCACCCAGCAGTTAGAGTGCTACCTCGCGCTGCTGCGCAATGTGCCCTATTCTCCGGATGCGACCGCCCCATCCGCTTCGGCCAGCGAGCTTATCGACCATGCGCTGCAGATGAACAAGTTCGAAGTGGAGAAGGACACCATTGGCGACATCATCATTCTGCCGCGCGAGCAGGCGGTGCTGATGACCTACTATCGCAACAACATCGCCCATATGCTGGTGATGCCGTCGCTGTTAGCCGCCCTGGTGACTCAGCATCGTCATCTCAGCCGCGCCGAAGTGCTGCGCCATGTGGAAACGCTCTACCCGTTCCTCAAAGCCGAGCTGTTCCTGCGCTGGGAGAAAGCGGAGCTGGCCGGAGTAATGGATGCGCTGATTGCCGAGATGCTGCGTCAGGAGCTGATCGTCATCGATGGCGATGTGATGAGCCTTAACCCGTCGCACTCTCGCTCCCTGCAGCTGTTGGCCGCAGGCGCTCGCGAGACGCTGCAGCGTTACGCCATCACCTTCTGGCTGCTGAGCGCTAACCCGTCGATCAACCGCAGCTCGCTGGAGAAAGAGAGCCGTACCGTGGCGCAGCGCCTGTCGGTGCTGCATGGCATCAACGCGCCGGAGTTCTTCGACAAAGCAGTGTTCAGTACCCTGGTGTTGACCCTGCGCGATGAAGGCTATATCAGCGATACGGGCGATGCCGAGCCGGAAGAGACCCTGAAGGTCTACCGGATGCTGGCGGATTTGATTACATCGGATGTACGTCTGACGATCGAAAGCGTCACGCAGGACGACGCGTAACGCGGCGTTTGCCGTCCTCACCGCCCCCCGGTAAACCGGGGGGATGGGGACAGGGGTTTTACAGGTAGCTCATCGCCAGGCCGAGGAACAGCACCAGCCCGACGTAGTTGTTGTTCATAAACGCTTTAAAGCAGTTATCGCGGTCGCGATTGAAGATAAGCTTCTGCTGCCAGCCAAACAGACCCGCCGCCACGAACAGCGACCAGTAGTATTCCCAGCCCAGCCCATTCAGCCAGCCCACCGCGCCCATCAGCGCCAGCACGGCCACCTGCAGGATACCGATAATCAGACGATCGTTTTCGCCGAACAGGATCGCCGTCGATTTAATGCCGATCTTGACGTCGTCATCGCGATCCACCATCGCATACTGGGTATCGTAGGCCACCGCCCACAGAATGTTGGCGAGGAACATCAGCCAGCAGCTCAGCGGCAGCGATTCACTGACGGCCGAGAAGGCCATCGGGATCGACCAGCCAAAGGCCGCCCCCAGCACCACCTGCGGCAGATGGGTGTAGCGCTTCATAAACGGATAGACCCACGCCAGCGCCAGCGCCGCCACCGACAGCAAAATCGTCATGGTGTTGAGGGTAAGCACCAGCAGGAAGGAGAGCAGCACCAGAACGATAAACAGCGTTCGCGCCTCTTTCTCGGTGACGTCGCCGCTCGGCAGCGGACGGCGGGCGGTACGCTTTACGTGACCATCAAATTTTCGATCGGCATAGTCATTCACCACGCAGCCGGCGGCGCGCATCAGCCAGACGCCGGCGACAAAGACCGCCAGGATCCACAGCGGCGGGACGCCCGGCGAGGCCACCCATAGCGCCCACAGCGTCGGCCACAGCAGCAGCAAGGCGCCGATCGGTTTGTCAGTGCGCATCAGGCGATGAAACGCCAACAGCTTATTCTGCGACAGACTCCACTCCATTTTTTCTTCCTCTTAGTACAACGGCGACGCAGGCAAAAACAGCTCGGTCAGCAGCAGGGGTTTGCCGCTTAGCCGCAGGCGGGAACGACGTCCCCACAGCGCTGCATCGCGACCAATTTCAATAAAATCGCGGGTTAACGTCGACGACGTGAACAGGTATCGCCCCAGCGGGGTCTGCCCGAGCTGCTGTAGCGCCAGCTCCGGCCCACACAACGTCGACTCCGGCACCACCGTGCGCCCGGCCAGCCAGGGCTCACCGTCGGCATTGAGTATAATCTCCCGCAGCCAATAGCGCGGCTCGTCGGGCAACAGCGCCGCTTCGTCAGCCAGCGCCTCACGCCCGATATACCCTTCGTTAACCAGGGTGACGGTGACCTGCTTTCCTTGTTGCTCAAAACGCTGGGTCATTGAGTCCTCCAGCAGCAGCCAGTCACTCAGAGGCGGCGCCAGGGGCGGCATAACGGCAAAATAGCGCAGCGCACGCAGTCGCGTAAGCGCAGGATGGGACATGCCTGATTCTCCGGTACATAACGTGCAAGCATTGTATCGCAGAATAGGCGGTTGGTGGCGGGCAAACGTCAATATACGATCATTCACGCAACAGCCATGCAACAGACCGCCGCGCGTGCAAAAAAAGGTGCATCCCGGAGGATGCACCTAAAGGCTGTGCCTAAACATCAGCATTGTGGGGAGACGATTACCCCTTGCCTTTTACACTGCTGATAAAGGTGGAACGAGCGGATTTCGAGCCGAGGCGCTCAGCTTCGTTCATCAATTTCAGGGCTTTGTCGATGTCACCTTGTTTCACCGCCTGCTTAATACCGTTATTGAAGTAGGTTTCGGTATCGCTGAGCATCGGTTCGCTTTTAGCGGCCGGCGCCGTAGCGGCTGCGGCGGCTGGCGCGGCTACCGGCGCCGCGGTGTTACCGACGGTGACCGGGCCCGGGCCGGAGGAGCCGAACAGCGGCCCCACCAGCACGCTGGAGGTGCTGTTGGTTTTCACTTTCAGCTTCAGCACGCCATCGGTGGTATGTTTGGCGATGGGATCCGGAATGTCCGGCGCCGCATTGCCTGCGCCTTTGGCATAGGCTTTCGCCGGATCCAGCAGGGTGGTGGTCTGCTGGAGATCTTTTTCAGTGGTAAATACCAGCACATAGAGCTTCTGCTGGCCCAGCGCCGGGGTCAGGCGCATCACGCCGCCCAGGCGATCGGCAGTCATCACGCCCGGCTGCTGATAGGTGAAGTAGTTGCTGGGGAAGAACGCCGCTGGCGTCATGTTCTGGTCGAGAATCAGCACGTTCGGCGCAAAAATCTGCTTATGTTTGTTCAGCTCGCTGTCGAGGGTCAGGGTCAGCTCACCGATATTGGCCGGCACGCTCCAGGCGGCGACCGGTCCGACGATCCCCGGTACATCCAGGCGTTGACCGCCGGTGGTTAAATCTACGCTCTGCGTCTTCGATTGATCGGCAGGCGTCCAGATCAGCTGCTGCAGCGCACTGGCTGGAATAGACGGCGCGGCGCTGGTGTTCTGCGGTACAAAGTTAACATCGGCAAGGCTCATCCCCGGCACGCATGCCAACATCCCTGCGGATAAACACAGAGCGACGAGAGTTTTCTTCATTTTCATTCTTCTCACCTTGGATAGCATCGGTTTAGCGGTAGCCAGGCAATAGCGCGCTAACCCTGAATAGTCAGGAGGGGCCGATGCCCCTCCCAGGTTACACCCGTCCTGCGGACGGTATTACCACCACACTTCCATCTGGGCACCGAAGGTAACTTCGCTGTCGTCACCGCGGCTGGAGGTGAAAGCGCCGCTTCCGCTGCTGTCTTTTGTCTGCAGACCGGAGGTGTTGCTGTAGCCCCAGTTTTCATCCCACTTCGCGTAGGTTGCGAAGATACGGATAGCCGGACGAGACCAGACGCTGTTCCCTGCCTGCCATTGCTGAGCCAGAGTAATTTTGTACTGGTTGTTGTTTTCGCTGGTACGCTGGGATTTCACGTTGTCGTAACCGATTTCCAGCTGGGTGCTCATGATCGGCGTCCATTTGTACATCGGACGAACACCCACGGTGTACCAGGTGGAGCCGTTTTTGCTGTCCAGATCCACGTCCTGGTACATCGCAACGTACATCAGGCCCCAGTCATCGTTGAAGTCCATCGCGCCGTGATCCAGAACGCGGATCATGCTGCCGTTGTTATCGATGCTGGTCCCTTGAGAGTGGCCGCTGTTCCAGGAGGTCATTGCGTCAGTGGCGTACTGAACGACAAACTTGTTGAAGCCGCCCCAGATGGACTGAGTATGTTCACCGGTCCACATCCAGCCGTCTTTCGACGCGCCGTCTTCCAGACGGTAGTCATCCTGCGGGTTAGCACGGCCGTAATCGACGCCTAACTCCAGCACGCCGCCCGGGTTGGTTTCCAGGCCCGCCAGACGGATGTCAAAGACGTCGTTGGCAGTTTTCGCAGCATATTTTTTGGTGTCATCGCTGGAGAAAGTATAAGAGCCGCCGCTTTCTGAGTTACGGGTAGCGGCCAGAGAGAGCTTACCGAAGCCAAGGTCAACGTTTTCCAGACCTGCACCCGGGCCGGAGATATCCCAGTAGTAGAAGTCGATCATGTGAACGTCATGACGCTGATAGAAGCGTTTACCCGCCCACAGCGTGGAGCCCGGCAGCCAGTCGATCAGGTTTTTACCCTGGATGTTGGCTTCACGGAACGCCGGAGAGGTGCTTTCCCAGTCATCTTCCTGATTCACGGAATAGGCAACGTTAGTATCGAAATAAAAACTCTTATCCCCTTCCTTCCACAGCTCCTGGCCCAGCTTCAGTTCCGCATAGGTTTCACATTCGTTACCAAGACGGTATTTACTTTGAGCGCCGGTCGCTTTGAAGCACTGTTGCTCGCCGCCGCTGCCGGTCCAGCCAATGCCGGAACGCGCGTAGCCATGGAAATCGACAGCCAGCGCCTGAGCAGACATAACGCCTGCCGCGACGGCGACCGCCAGTGGAAGTTTGCGCAGAGTAATCATCATTCTATCTCCTGAGATCATTGCTTTTCTTTGCACGCTTCGCCGGTGTACCGCCAGCCGGGTTCGCGCCTTTTTTTAATGGGAAGCCTTACACGCCCGGCTCTTTATGCAGCCGACGACAAGCGGTGCCATCCTCACGGAATAAATGGCAACGTTCTGGCGGCAAACCGATGGCGAATGTGGCTCCCTCTTCTACCAACACCACGTCGTTCTGGCGGTAAACCAGGTTCTGACGGATGGCGGGGATCTGGATATGAATTTGCGTTTCGTGACCTAACTGCTCGACGACCTGAACCTCACCTTCGAGGGTCACATCGGCGATATCGCTGGGCAGTAAATGCTCCGGGCGGATACCTAAGGACATGTTGGCGCCCGCCTGAACGTTGGCGCTGTCCACCGGCAGCCAGATTTGCTGACGGTTCGGCAGTTCAACCTGCACCTGATCGATAGCCGTCGCGGTGACTTTAACCGGCAGGAAGTTCATCTTCGGTGAACCGATAAAGCCGGCGACGAAGCGGTCAGCCGGATAGTGATAGAGTTCCAGCGGTTTCCCGACCTGCGCCACCCGGCCAGCGTCGAGGACCACGATCTTGTCCGCGAGGGTCATCGCTTCCACCTGATCGTGGGTGACATAGATCATGGTGCGGCCCAGTCGCTTATGCAGACGGGAGATTTCGATACGCATCTGGACGCGCAGGGCGGCATCGAGGTTGGAAAGCGGCTCATCCAGCAGGAAGACGCTCGGCTCAGCCACCAGGGTACGACCAATCGCCACGCGCTGGCGCTGACCGCCGGAGAGGGCTTTCGGTTTACGCTCCAGCAGATGGGCCAGCTGCAGCACTTCCGCAACCTGGGTCACCCGCTGGTTAATCAGATCTTTTTTCGCGCCGGCCAGCTTCAGGCCAAACGACATATTTTCCGCAACGGAAAGGTGGGGATAGAGCGCATAAGACTGGAATACCATCCCAACGCCGCGTTCTGCCGGTGGGATCTCGTTCATGCGGGTGTCCCCGATAAACAGGTCCCCGCTGGTAATAGTTTCTAACCCGGCAATCATACGCAGCAGGGTAGATTTGCCGCAGCCCGATGGCCCGACAAACACGACGAATTCCCCTTCGTGGATATCGAGATTGATATCTTTCGATACCACCACGTCACCCCAGGCTTTCGTTACATTTCGCAGCTGTACGCTCGCCATGCCCTTCTCCCTTCGTTACAACCTGTCACTAACAGTCACATTCAAGATGGGTCGACTATGCGGCATTCATTAGCCGGGCAAATCCTCCACCCCCCGGCTTTTTTATGGGGGAGGAGATGGGAGGATGAGAGATTGGCTCTCGCCGCGGGGGATGGCGGGCGGCGCGTGATTTCGTGATGGAGGCGACAAAATTGGGCGCTTTTTTCTGTGCTCCAGGACGCAATACGGCCGTTTTTGCAATGGAGATCACACAACCAGCGGGTGGGGCGTAGACCTGGGGAGGATGGAAAGGGGTTGTTAAAAAAGGAAACTCATCATCGTTAAGCCACCGAAGTGTATCCACGAGTACAACACCAAAAAGGACGGGTATATGAAAATCAAAACTGGCGCTCGCATCCTCGCGCTGTCGGCACTGACCACGATGATGTTTTCCGCCTCTGCCCTCGCGAAAATTGAAGAAGGTAAGCTGGTTATCTGGATTAACGGCGACAAAGGCTACAACGGCCTCGCTGAAGTGGGTAAAAAGTTTGAAAAAGACACCGGCATTAAAGTTTCCGTAGAACACCCGGACAAGCTGGAAGAGAAATTCCCGCAGGTTGCGGCGACCGGCGACGGCCCGGACATCATCTTCTGGGCGCATGACCGTTTCGGCGGCTACGCGCAGTCCGGCCTGCTGGCGGAAATCACCCCGGACAAAGCGTTCCAGGACAAACTCTATCCGTTCACCTGGGATGCCGTTCGCTATAACGGCAAACTGATCGCCTACCCGATCGCGGTGGAAGCGCTGTCCCTGATTTACAACAAAGACCTGGTGCCGAACCCGCCGAAGACCTGGGAAGAGATCCCGGCGCTGGATAAAGAACTGAAAGCGAAAGGTAAGAGCGCGCTGATGTTCAACCTGCAGGAACCGTACTTCACCTGGCCGCTGATCGCTGCCGACGGCGGATACGCGTTCAAGTTTGAAAACGGCAAGTACGATGTGAAAGACGTCGGCGTGGACAGCGCAGGCGCGAAAGCTGGCCTGACCTTCCTGGTTGACCTGATCAAGAACAAGCACATGAATGCCGATACCGATTACTCCATCGCGGAAGCGGCCTTCAACAAAGGTGAAACCGCGATGACCATCAACGGTCCGTGGGCGTGGTCTAACATCGATAAGAGCAAGGTTAACTACGGCGTGACCCTGCTGCCGACCTTTAAAGGCAAACCATCGAAACCGTTCGTTGGCGTGCTGAGCGCGGGGATCAACGCCGCCAGCCCGAATAAAGAGCTGGCGAAAGAGTTCCTCGAAAACTACCTGATGACCGATCAGGGTCTGGAATCGGTTAACAACGACAAACCGCTGGGTGCCGTGGCGCTGAAATCCTTCCAGGAAAAACTGGAAAAAGATCCGCGCATCGCCGCCACCATGGCGAACGCCCAGAAAGGCGAAATCATGCCTAACATCC
The DNA here is from genome assembly GCF_050378715.1 of Klebsiella sp. 2-CIP_Kleb. Lineage (NCBI taxonomy): Bacteria > Pseudomonadati > Pseudomonadota > Gammaproteobacteria > Enterobacterales > Enterobacteriaceae > Klebsiella > Klebsiella sp. 2-CIP_Kleb. The sequence continues at coordinate 29,100 of NZ_JBNRLG010000006.1, read as the reverse complement.
CACAGATGTCTGCCTTCTGGTATGCCGTTCGTACCGCGGTTATCAACGCCGCCAGCGGTCGTCAGACTGTCGATGCTGCGCTGAAGGATGCCCAGAGCCGTATCACCAAGTAAGAAAACGGCGGGTGGCGCTTGCGCTTACCCGCCCTACCACTACGGCTCGGACCGTAGGTCAGGTAAGCGAAGCGCCACCTGACAAATAAGCTTTCACCGCTGTAGAGGATGATCCCCATGGATGCCGTTAAAAAGAAACACTGGTGGCAAAGTCCGCAACTCACATGGTCTGTGATTGGCTTACTGTGCCTGCTGGTGGGTTACCTTGTTGTTTTGATGTACGCCCAGGGGGAGTACCTGTTCGCCATCATGACGCTGATTTTAAGCTCAGTTGGCCTGTATATTTTCGCTAACCGCAAGGCTTATGCCTGGCGCTATGTCTATCCCGGCCTCGCCGGCATGGGCCTGTTTGTCCTGTTTCCGCTGATCTGTACTATCGCTATCGCGTTCACCAACTACAGCAGCACCAACCAGCTGACCTTTGAGCGCGCGCAGCAGGTGCTGATGGATCGCTCCTTCCAGGCCGGCAAAGCCTATAACTTCACGCTGATCCCGGCAGGCGACGAGTGGAAGCTGGCCCTGACCGACGGTGAGAGCGGTAAAAACTACCTTTCCGACGCCTTTAAATTCGGCGGCGAGCAGAAGCTGGCGTTAAAAGAAACCGACGCCCTGCCGGAAGGCGAGCGCGCCAACCTGCGCGTCATTACCCAGAACCGCACCGCGCTGAACCAGCTGACCGCCGTGCTGCCTGACGACAGCAAAGTGATCATGAGCTCGCTGCGCCAGTTCTCCGGCACCCAACCGCTGTATACGCTTGGCGAAAACGGCGTGCTGACCAACAATCAAACCCACGTCAAATACCGCCCGAACAACGACGTTGGTTTCTACCAGGCCATCAACGCCGACGGTAGCTGGGGCACAGAAAAGCTGAGCCCGGGCTACACCGTGACTATCGGCTGGGACAACTTTACCCGCGTCTTCCACGATGAAGGCATCCAGAAACCGTTCTTCGCGATCTTCGTCTGGACGGTGGTGTTCTCGGTGCTGACCGTGGTGCTGACCGTCGCGGTGGGGATGATCCTTGCCTGCCTGGTGCAGTGGGAAGCACTGAAAGGCAAAGCGATTTACCGCGTCCTGCTGATTCTGCCGTATGCCGTACCGTCATTTATTTCGATTCTGATTTTCAAAGGTCTGTTCAACCAGAGCTTCGGTGAAATCAACATGATGCTCAGCACGCTGTTCGGCATTAAGCCGGCGTGGTTTAGCGACCCGACCACCGCGCGCACCATGATCATCATCGTCAACACCTGGCTGGGCTACCCGTACATGATGATCCTGTGCATGGGGCTGCTGAAGGCGATTCCGGACGATCTGTACGAAGCGTCGGCAATGGATGGCGCCGGCCCGTTCCAGAACTTCTTTAAAATTACCTTCCCGCTGCTGATTAAGCCGCTGACGCCGCTGATGATCGCCAGCTTCGCCTTTAACTTTAACAACTTCGTCCTGATTCAACTGTTGACCAACGGCGGTCCGGACCGTCTCGGCACCACCACCCCGGCCGGTTATACCGACCTGCTGGTGAGCTACACCTACCGTATTGCCTTTGAAGGCGGCGGCGGTCAGGACTTCGGCCTGGCGGCGGCTATCGCCACGCTTATCTTCCTGCTGGTTGGCGCGTTAGCGATTGTGAACCTGAAAGCCACACGCATGAAGTTTGATTAATTGGAATAACCAGGCGTTATTGGCGCGGGCAGTTTGGACTCGGCCAGCGCGGAAGAACCGGAGCGTACACGTAGTACGTGAGGATTCTGAGCACTGCCCGAGTTCAAAATGGCAAGCAAAATAGCCTGGTGCGAATTCAAGGGGAGTAAAATTACAATGGCTATGGTCCAACCCAAATCGCAGAAGCTACGTTTATTTACCACGCATCTCCTGCTACTGATTTTTATCGCCGCGATTATGTTTCCGCTGCTGATGGTTATCGCCATCTCGCTGCGCGAGGGTAACTTCGCCACCGGCAGCCTGATCCCGGATACCATCTCCTGGGAGCACTGGCGTCTGGCGTTAGGCTTCAGCGTCGAACACGCGGATGGCCGCGTCACGCCGCCGCCGTTCCCGGTCCTGCTGTGGCTGTGGAACTCGATTAAGGTCGCCGGGATTACCGCGATCGGTATCGTCGCCCTCTCCACCACCTGCGCCTACGCTTTTGCCCGTATGCGCTTCCCGGGGAAAGCGACCCTGCTGAAAGGGATGTTGATTTTCCAGATGTTCCCGGCGGTGCTGTCGCTGGTGGCGCTGTACGCGTTGTTTGACCGCCTGGGCCAGTACATCCCGTTCGTCGGCCTCAACACCCACGGCGGCGTGATCTTTGCCTACATGGGCGGTATCGCCCTGCACGTCTGGACCATCAAAGGCTACTTCGAAACCATCGATGGCTCGCTGGAAGAAGCGGCGGCGCTGGATGGCGCGACCCCATGGCAGGCGTTCCGCCTCGTACTGCTGCCGCTGTCGGTGCCGATTCTGGCGGTGGTCTTTATTCTGTCGTTCATCGCGGCTATCACCGAAGTGCCGGTCGCCTCGCTGCTGCTGCGCGATGTGAACAGCTATACCCTGGCGGTAGGTATGCAACAGTATCTCAACCCGCAGAACTATCTGTGGGGCGACTTTGCCGCCGCGGCGGTACTCTCCGCCATCCCGATTACGGTCGTGTTCCTGCTGGCGCAGCGCTGGCTGGTGAACGGCCTGACGGCGGGCGGGGTGAAAGGTTAAGTTTTTTGTAACACCGGCCCCAAATTTCAGAGGAGGGCCGACGGTCTAGCCGCAATACACGACCCCAACCGGGTATTGTCGCCGTCGCCCTCAGCTGAAAAAGTAAGGCCAATGCCACTGCTATCCTCAACTGGACCCTACATAAATTCTATTTGTGACTGTTGGTCAGCGGCCCTGGAGGCCGCTTTTTTTTATTCGCGTTTCAGGCGATTAGAGTTACACAGCCAGAGCGTAATCACCAGAATCAGGATCGCGGCGGAATAAATAAGTACCGCCATCGGCGACTCATGGTCGATGATGATCAGACGCACAATCGCGGTGATGCCGATATAGACAAAATAGCGCAGCGGGAAATGGAACCCCGACTGAAAATACTTGACGATCAGCGCGATAAACTCGAAGTAGAGAAAGTAGACCACCAAACCTTCCACCAGCCGGTACTTACTGGTCGGCTCCGGGGTAAAGAGGACATCGGCCAGATGCAGCGTCTCTTTACCGAGGAAGACGATCAGGATAATCCCCAGGCATAGCAGCCCAAGATTCAAAACCGTTTGCATCGCAGTGGCGATAAAATTCACCAGTGGGCGATAAACCGACGACATATTCACACCTCATAATCAGTCCGTGTTGCGTCCGGTATAGCGCAAAAGTGTGATCCAGATCTACAGTTACCCCTCACCGCGTGGGCTTTAATTTTTTTCGCCCTCAGGGCAGGATTTCGGCAAAAGAGAAAAATGCTCTCCTTAACGGCGTGTGATCGACATAACTGATTCCCATGATTTGCATAAAAATTTGCTTATACAATCATTGTTAATCAATAGCTTAATTTACATACAAGCCTGCATGTTTAGATATGGCTAAAAATAAAATTTTTCTCCAGACCTTAATAAATAAAGGGTTATTTGAGAAAGTTTTTTTCTGCCGATTCCCTTAGCATATTTCCTCATCATCTTACGTCCAGGAATCATAATAATGTCTGACCAAACATCCTCTCTTTTTATTCGCTGGCTACAGCGAGAAGTCGCACCAGCATTAGGTTGCACTGAACCCGTTGCTATTTCATTTACCACCGCTTACGCCGCGAAACATTTAGCGATACCCTGCGAAAAAATTAGCGGTTTTATTTCTGCCAACCTGTATAAAAACGCCACGGGCGTCACGATTCCCGGCACGACAGTGAATGGCGTCGCGCTGGCCGCCGCCATCGGCGCCTTTGGCGGCGATGCCGATAAGGGATTACAGACCCTGGCAGGCATTACTTCACAGCATGTGGAACAGGCACAAGCGCTGGTGGACGCCGGCCACGTTAATATTGACGTCCAGGACACGCCTGACTTTATTCATCTCGATCTCACCCTCAGCGCCGGTGACCAGACCTGTCGCGTCGTGGTAAAAGGCACGCATACCAATGTGGTCGAGTTATATATTAATGGCGAACAGCAGCCATTACACGCCGGGGAAAATAGCGCCACAGCACAGGCCGAACTGCCAACTTTCTCTCTCCAGGAAGCGTATGACTTTATTATCTCCACCCCGGTTGAGAATATTACGTTTATTCTGGAAGCCGCCCGCCTCAATAGCGCACTGGCTGCAGAAGGAAAATCGAAAAAGTATGGGTTGAATATTAACGGAACATTCTCTGAAGCCGTTAAAAATGGTTTGTTAAGCAATGACTTAATGAGTGAGGTCATTATCAACACCGTCGCGGCTTCCGATGCGCGTATGGGCGGCGCCCCGGTGGTGGCTATGTCGAACTTCGGCTCTGGCAACCAGGGGATCGCGGCGACCATGCCGGTGGTAACCGTCGCCGAGCATCTGAATGCCGATGAAGAGACGCTCGCTCGCGCGCTGGCGCTCTCGCATCTGACGGCCATTTCCATCCATTCGCGCTATACCCGCCTGTCCGCACTGTGCGCGGCCTCCACCGCCGCCATGGGCGCCGCCGCCGGTATGGCATGGCTGTTTACCCGCAATATCGAAACCATCAACACCGCCATCATCAATATGATTAGCGATGTTACCGGCATGATTTGTGATGGCGCCTCCAACAGCTGCGCGATGAAGGTGTCCTCAGTGGTTTCCAGCGCCTTTAAATCTGTATTGATGGCGATGCAAAACCGCTGCGCCAGCGCCAACGACGGCATTGTCTGCGCCGACGTCGAACAATCGATTAATAACCTGTGCCGCCTCGTGATTAAGCCTATGGCGCAAACTGATAAAGAGATCATTCGCATTATGGTCAGCAAATAAGACCAGCCCTTGTGTACCCTACGCAATAATGATTTATTGCCTGCACCAACAGGTATTTTACGATGAATAAAAAAGTCATATTACGCGGCGCCAGCGCCATTATGCCCCTGTGCATCGGGGACTTTCCTTTCTCGTTCATTGTTGGCGCGTTAAGCGTCAGCGCCGGAATGAGCGTCTGGCAAAGTACCGCGTGGTCGGCGATTGTGATTGCCGGCTCGGCGCAAATGCTGGCACTGAATATGTTAAAAACCGGCGCCACGCTCGGCGTGATTATTTTCACCACATTAATTATTAATCTTCGCCACGTGCTGTATAGCGCCTCTATTTCCGGTACCGTGCGCGAAGCCTCATTCTTTAAAAAATGCTTTATGTCCTATGCGCTCACCGACGAGGTGTATGCCACCACCGTCAAAGAGATGGAAGGAAATAAAAAGGAAAAATATCTGTTTTATGGCTCGGCGATGATCACCTTCTGGGCGATTTGGGTGCTGGCCGATTTTCTTGGCGCGCTGGTCGGCGCCTCGTTTCCCCACATTGAAAAATACGGTCTCGATTTCGCCATGGTCGCCGCCTTTATCGCCATCGTGGTGCCACAAATTAAAAGCCAGGCCTGCACCGTCGCCGCGGTAGTGGCCGCCGTTTCCGGCGTGCTGTTAGTGGTCCTGCCCTACTCGCTGGGTATCGTCGTCGCCTCCGTGCTCGGCGTCCTCGCCGGCCTGTGCGTCGACCTGGCGGAAGAGCGCAAGCAGAGGGCAACAACCGAATCCGATATGCCGTTAGTGGAGGCGCTGGAAAATGAGTAATAGCTACTTTATCGCCCTGACGCTGGGCATGGCCGCGGTCACTTTTCTTATTCGTTTCTCGTTTATCGGCCTGGCCGGCAAGATCCAGATGTCTGAGCGGGTGACCAAAACATTGCGCTTCGTGCCGGTCACCGTCCTGCCGGCCATCATCACCATTCAGATCCTGAGCGTGAATTCCAGCATGGAGTTCGACTTAAAAAATCCGAAGGTGATCGCCGCTATTATCTGTACGCTCGCCAGCTTCCGTTTGGGTCTGGTGTGGGTGGTGGTCAGCGGCGTCGGCTCACTGGTGCTGTTGAATTATTTTCTGTAACTGTTTGAAGGGTAACCCCATGATTATTAGTACCGCTGACGCACCCGCCGCGATTGGTCCGTACGTTCAGGGCGTCAATCTCGGCGCGATGACCATCACCTCCGGCCAGCTGCCCATTAATCCGCAGGACGGCACCATGCCCGACGACATTGCCGAACAGGCGCGCCAGTCGCTGGAGAACGTGAAAGCCATCGTCGAAGCCGCCGGCCTCAGCGTTGGTCAGATCGTCAAAACCACGGTGTTTGTGAAAGACCTGGCGGATTTTGCCGCCATCAATGCCGCCTACGAGGCCTTCTTTACCGAACATCAGGCGGCCTTTCCGGCGCGCTCCTGCGTGGAAGTGGCCAGATTACCGAAAGACGCTGGCGTCGAAATCGAAGCGATCGCTTTCGCCCGTTAACCCCCCGGCTGGAGGAAGAACCTCCAGCCCCTTCCCCACCGATTTTTGTCGTTTCACGTTGTTCATATTACAGGCACTATGGCCACTGAACGACCCGAGGAACGCAGCATGTTGACTATCCGAAAGGCATTACCCGACGACGCGCCACAACTGAGCGCGATGGGTTATGCCAGTTACCAGCACCACTTCGCCCATCTCTGGCGCAATGCCGATGAACTGGCGTTATTTCTTAAGCAAGAATATGCCGAAGATGCGCTACATCGGAGTCTGACCGATGCCAACCATCATTGGCTCATCGCCGAAGCCGCTTCCCCCGTTGGTTTCGCTAAATATAGCTATCAACAGCGAATGGCTGACGACGGCACGACTGGTACGCTGCTGCATAAGCTCTACCTGATGCCGGGGGAGACTGGCCACCGCTACGGCGAGCAGATTTTTCACGCTGTCGAGACGCGAGCAAAAACGGCTGGTGAACGCTGGCTGTGGCTGGAAGTACTCGCCGCGAATCCCGCCGCGCGCCGTTTTTACGAACGCCAGGGGATGCAGCACATCAGAGACACAACTTTTCATTCCGCCAGCCAGCAAAGCACCTTACATATTCTGGCCAAACCGCTATGAGAGGAACTATGCCTGAGCTTCGTGACACCGGCGTACGTAACGTCGTTTGTGGTGAAAATGTCGTTATTTACCAGCCCGCCAACCTGTACGACTGCATGCTGGGTGATAACGTCTTCGTAGGGCCGTTCGTTGAGATCCAGGGGAATACCCGCATCGGCGCGGAGAGTAAAATCCAGTCCCATACCTTTATCTGCGAATACGTCACCATTGGCCGGCGCTGTTTTATCGGTCACGGGGTGATGTTCGCCAACGATCTGTTTCGCGACGGCAAACCAAACGCCGACCGCGCCAGCTGGGGGCGGATTGAGATTGGCGATGACGTGTCGATCGGTAGCGGCGCCACGATTCTGGCCGTCAGTATCTGCGACGGCGTGGTGATTGGCGCGGGCAGCATGGTGACGAAGTCCATCACCGAGAGAGGCGTGTGGGCGGGGAATCCAGCCCGCCTGCTGCGACGGCTGTAAAAAAAATGCCGACCATAAGGTCGGCATTCCGTCTTAGCTGCGCAAGCGTTATGCGCGCCAGGCTTTATAACGGTTAATCAGACCGTTAGTGGAGCTGTCGTGGCTGCTGACTTCGCTGCCGTCTTTCAGCTCCGGCAGGATGCGGTTAGCCAGCTGTTTGCCCAGCTCAACGCCCCACTGGTCGAAAGTGAAGATGTTGAGGATCGCGCCCTGGGTGAAGATTTTGTGCTCGTACAGAGCAATCAGCGCCCCGAGGCTGAACGGGGTGATCTCACGCAGCAGGATGGAGTTAGTCGGGCGGTTGCCTTCGAACACTTTGAACGGCACCACGTGCTCCAGGGTCGCCGGATCTTTACCCTGATCGCGATATTCCTGCTCCACCACCTCACGGGATTTACCGAAGGCCAGGGCTTCGGTCTGGGCGAAGAAGTTGGACAGCAGCTTCGGATGATGATCGGAGAGCGGGTTGTGGGTGATAGCCGGGGCGATGAAATCGCACGGTACCATTTTGGTGCCCTGATGGATCAGCTGGTAGAACGCGTGCTGACCGTTGGTGCCCGGCTCGCCCCAGATGATCGGACCCGTCTGGTAGTCCACGGCGTGGCCATTACGGTCAACATACTTACCATTGGACTCCATGTTGCCCTGCTGGAAGTAGGCGGCAAAACGGTGCATGTACTGGTCGTACGGCAGAATCGCTTCGGTTTCTGCCCCGAAGAAGTTGTTGTACCAGATACCGATCAGCGCCAGCAGTACCGGCAGGTTTTTCTCCGCCGGGGTGGTGGAGAAGTGTTTATCCATCGCATGCGCGCCGGACAGCAGCTCAACGAAGTTGTCGAAGCCCACGGAGAGAATGATGGACAGGCCAATCGCCGACCACAGGGAGTAACGGCCGCCAACCCAGTCCCAGAATTCGAACATGTTGGCGGTGTCGATGCCGAACTCGCCAACCGCTTTCGCGTTGGTGGAGAGCGCCGCGAAGTGTTTAGCCACGTGCTTGTCGTCGCCCGCGGTCGCCAGGAACCAGTCGCGCGCGCTGTGGGCGTTGGTCATGGTCTCCTGGGTGGTGAAGGTTTTGGACGCGACCAGGAACAGGGTGGTTTCCGGATTGACGCTCTTCAGCACTTCGGCAATGTGGGTGCCATCGACGTTGGAGACAAAGTGCATGTTGAGGTGGTTTTTATACGGACGCAGCGCTTCGGTGACCATGAACGGACCGAGGTCGGAGCCGCCGATACCAATGTTGACCACGTCGGTGATCGGTTTGCCGGTGTAGCCTTTCCAGCTACCGGAGATAATCGCTTCAGAGAAGGTTTTCATCTTCTCCAGCACAGCGTTCACTTCCGGCATCACATCTTTGCCATCAACCACAATCGGCGTGTTGCTGCGGTTGCGCAGCGCGACGTGGAGTACCGCGCGATCTTCGGTGCGGTTGATCTTTTCACCGGAGAACATCGACTTGATGGCGCCCGCCAGGTCGGTCTCTTTCGCCAGATCCTGTAGTTTAGCCAGCGTCTCTTCGGTGATGCGGTTTTTGGAGAAGTCCACCAGCATCAGATCGTCAAACGTCGCGGAAAACTTAGAAAAACGGTCGCTATCTTTGGCGAACAGCTCGCTGATAGTGACATCTTTCATTTCGTCGAAGTGTTTCTGTAATGCCTGCCAGGCAGAGGTCTGCGTTGGGTTGATGTTTTTCATTAGCAATACTCTTCTGATTTGAGATTGTGACTTCGGTCGATTGTAGCGCCGGTGACGGAAAATTGTGATGATTTTTGTGACTTGTCCCTGACGCCGGTCAGGAATCGGGTCAATACGGAGTAAAAAGCCCCATTAGTATAGCTATCATAAGGCTTTTTTCTGTTAGCCGCAGGGGCATGAAAAATCCGCATAACCGCAGCGTTGACATAGCTGGCGTTAAGCCTTTATATATCCGCAGTGCTTACGTATTGTAAGTATCTATTGCTCGCGCATTTCACGCTACAGCGAAAGGGTATTCGCGGGGGATATAATGTCCTTATTCCCCCGGCCAGGTGAAAGACGTCGGTAATTGCCAGAAGAGGTGCGTTGCCCAGGTAACCGTATTGGAGGAACCAGTCCGGCGAAAATACGTGAGGGGGAGCAACGCCGAGGTGAAAGAGCGTCTGGTTACGCTCCTCACCGGCCACAGGGGCTGAATCCCCTGGGTTGTCACCAGAAACGTTCGCAGTCGGGCGTTTCATACCCGAACACTTCAGCGCCCAGAGCGGTGAGTCGGGTCTACAAGGTGGAGCACTTCTGGGTGACATCGTAGTTGTTTATCATTCTGCGCCACCCTGTTTATCGCTCTTCCCTTGTGCCATGGCTGAATAATTTGGCCTGGCTTATTAAGACATTTTGTTGCGATCCGGCGGCATCCAGCCCCTGCCAGGATAGGTGTTCAGGAATCGTTTTAATAAGTCAGGCCCCCTGACACGAGGTTGTTATGACAGATTTAGTCGTCGCCAAATTTGGCGGCACCAGCGTTGCTGATTTTGACGCGATGAACCGCAGCATTGATGTGGCGCTGCTTGATGCCAATACCCGTATTGTTGTGCTCTCCGCCTCTGCCGGCGTGACCAACATTCTGGTGGCCTTAGCGGAAGGGCTGGAACCCACCGAACGTTTTTCCCAGCTGGACGCTCTGCGCCAGATCCAGTTCAATATTCTGGAGCGTTTGCGCTATCCCAACGTGATCCGCGAAGAGATTGAGCGCCTGCTGGAAAATATCACCACGCTGGCGGAAGCCGCCGCGCTCGCCTCCTCTAGCGCGCTGACTGACGAACTGGTCAGCCATGGCGAACTGATGTCCACCCTGCTGTTTGTGGAGATTCTGCGTGAACGCGGAATTCAGGCGCAATGGTTTGACGCCCGTAAAGTGCTGCGCACTAACGATCGCTTTGGCCGCGCCGAACCGGATATCGCCGCTGTCGCCGAACTGACCCAGCAGCAGCTGACGCCGCGTCTCGCGGAAGGCCTGGTGGTGACGCAGGGCTTTATCGGCAGCGAAGCGAAGGGCCGCACCACCACCCTCGGCCGCGGCGGCAGCGATTATACCGCCGCTCTGCTCGGCGAAGCGCTGAATGCCACCCGCGTCGATATCTGGACCGATGTGCCCGGGATCTATACGACCGACCCGCGCGTCGCACCAGCGGCGAAACGCATCGACGTCATCGCCTTTGAAGAGGCGGCGGAAATGGCCACCTTCGGCGCTAAAGTGCTGCACCCGGCGACCCTGCTGCCTGCCGTGCGCAGCGATATCCCGGTATTTGTCGGATCCAGTAAAGAACCTAAAGCGGGCGGTACGCTGGTGTGTAAAACCACCGAGAACCCGCCGCTGTTCCGCGCGCTGGCGCTGCGTCGCCGCCAGACGCTGCTGACGCTACACAGCCTGAATATGCTGCACTCCCGCGGCTTCCTCGCCGAAGTGTTCGGTATTCTGGCGCGCCATAACATCTCCGTCGATTTGATCACCACCTCCGAAGTGAGCGTGGCCCTGACCATGGACACCACTGGCTCAACCTCTGCGGGCGATACCCTGCTGACCCAGGCGCTGCTGACCGAGCTCTCCTCGCTGTGTCGCGTGGAAGTGGAAGAAGACCTGGCGCTGGTTGCCCTGATCGGCAACGAGCTGTCGAAAGCCTGCGGCGTCGGCAAAGAGGTGTTTGGCGTCCTTGATCCGTTTAACATCCGCATGATCTGCTATGGCGCATCCAGCCACAACCTCTGCTTCCTGGTCCCTGGCGCCGATGCGGAGAAGGTGGTGCAGACGTTGCATCATAATTTGTTTGAATAAAATTCCTTAGCACGATAAACAATACCTATAGCCGGGCTCGAACCCGGCTTTTTTATAACAACATCAACACAACCAGCTGACCAGCTCGCCGCCCTACCGGTTCGGCGCGGCCGGTTTGCGTATCGCAAGGAACACAACATGCTCGCAACTCTGACGCGGCTGTTCCCGTTATGGGCACTGCTGCTCTCCGTTCTGGCCTATTACACCCCCACCACTTTCACCCCGATCGGCCCGTGGGTTACCACCCTGCTGATGCTGATTATGTTCGGTATGGGGGTACATCTAAAGCTGGCGGATTTCAAACGCGTCCTGTCGCGTCCGACGCCGGTCGCTGCAGGGATATTTCTGCACTATCTGGTGATGCCGCTCGCCGCCTGGCTGCTGGCGCTGCTGTTTCATATGCCGCCGGAGCTCTCCGCAGGGATGGTGCTGGTGGGCAGCGTCGCCAGCGGGACGGCCTCCAACGTGATGATCTTTCTGGCCAAAGGGGACGTGGCGCTGTCGGTGACTATCTCCTCGGTCTCCACCCTGGTCGGCGTCATCGCGACGCCGCTGCTGACCCGTCTGTACGTCGACGCGCACATTCAGGTCGACGTCATGGGGATGTTGCTGAGCATTCTGCAGATTGTGGTCATTCCCATCGCCCTGGGGCTGATTGTCCATCATCTGCTGCCGAAGGTGGTGAAAGCGGTGGAACCGTTCCTCCCCGCTTTCTCGATGGTGTGCATTCTGGCGATCATCAGCGCGGTGGTGGCGGGTTCCGCGGCCCATATCGCGTCCGTTGGCCTGGTGGTGATTATCGCGGTGATCCTGCATAACACCATTGGCCTGCTCGGCGGCTACTGGGGCGGACGTCTGTTTGGTTTTGATGAATCCACCTGCCGTACGCTGGCGATCGAGGTAGGGATGCAGAACTCCGGCCTGGCGGCCGCGCTGGGTAAAATTTACTTCGGCCCGCTGGCGGCGCTGCCGGGAGCCCTGTTCTCCGTCTGGCATAACCTGTCCGGTTCGCTGCTGGCCGGATACTGGTCAGGGAAGCCCATCGCCAAAAAAGCCAGCAAGCGCTGAGCGTGACACGTCCGGGCGCAGGCCCGGGCGTGTGCGTTATCCAATCTGCAAACGTACTGGTTTACCTAACTTCATTAACATCATGACTAACGCATCCAGGGTAAACTTACTGGTTTTCTGATTGACCACATCTGAAATGCGTGGGCGCGAAATGCTCAACTTCGCGGCAGCATCGGCCTGCTTCAATTGATGTTCATCTATCCACTCAGCGATTTCCTGCATTAACTGTCGTTTAAGCGCCATCAACTGCTCAACTTCTTTTTCCGCTTGTCCGCGAAGCTGCTCTGCGTCAGCATCATCAAAGCCCAGTTCACTGAATATATTGCTCTCTTCAGAGGTCACATGACGGATACCATCCACACTCTTACGATTCATTTATGACTCCTGTGTTCCTGCTGTATAACCCGCAAACGGCTTCTGACAATCTGTTTTTCGTGTTCGGCGGTCCGGCGCGTCTTTTTGTTAAAACAGTGCAGGACATATATCGCCTCTGCAAAACGGGCCAGATAAATTACCCGATATGCACCGGAAAAGTGGCGCAGGCGGATTTCTTCAACCCCCCGTCCCAGTTGAGGCATTGCTTTCCAGTCCGCAGCCTCTAAACCTGACTGTAAACGATAAAGCTGGAATCCAGCATCTCTGCGGACGTCCTCAGGAAACTGGCGCAGATCGTCAAAGGAAGAGCCCATCCAGACGATACGCCTTAATCTTGGTTGCTGATTGAGCATACCACATCCTTGTATAAAATTTTATACACCACTCGCCCGATATTTATCGTCGATAACAGGTTGATCGTGCCGTTACCCTAAGCCAGTTCACCTCACGGGTCACGAACGAGGGAAATATTCTGCGAGGCGCTTTCCGGATGCGTTCTATTTTGCGCTGATTACCGTACACTGGGTGCTCTGGTCTGACTGAGGGCACCACCATGGCACTCCCCCGAATTACACAAAAAGAGATGACCGAGCGCGAACAGCGCGAATTGAAAACGCTGCTTGACCGCGCGCGCATTGCGCACGGCCGCCCGCTGAGCAATGCGGAAACGAACAGCGTGAAAAAGGAATATATCGATAAGCTGATGGCGCAGCGCGAAGCGGAAGCGAAGAAAGCCCGCCAGGTGAAAAAACAGCAGGCTTATAAGACGGATAAGGAAGCAACCTTTTCCTGGTCGGCGAATACGCCGACCCGCGGCAGGCGTTAGCGCCCTTTCTTTTTACGTCCCGGCTGGGTGAAACGTCTGCCGTTGCCAGCCGGGCGGCCTTTATCGTTGCTATTTTCCACCTTCACCACCGGGCGCTTGATCCCGGGGGTCGCCGCTTTGGCCTTCGGCTTCGCTTTCGGCTTCGCTTCGGAAGAGGAGTTTTCAATCAGCTTGAACAGGTCGATCAGCTCGTCATCGGTCAGATCGCGCCACTCACCCAACGGGATCCCCGTCAGGCTGACGTTCATGATCCGCGTACGCTCAAGCTTCGTCACTTCATAGCCAAAGTGCTCGCACATGCGACGGATCTGGCGGTTTAACCCCTGCACAAGGGTGATGCGGAAAACGAACGGCGCCTCTTTCTTTACCTTACATTTTTTGGTCACGGTCCCGAGAATCGGTACCCCCGCGCCCATGCCGCGAATGAAATCATCGGTCACCGGCTTATCGACCGTAACCAGATACTCTTTTTCATGGTCGTTGCCGGCGCGCAGGATCTTATTCACCAGGTCGCCATGATTGGTGAGGAAAATCAGCCCCTGGGAGTCTTTATCCAGACGGCCGATAGGGAAGATACGCTTGCTGTGGTTGACGAAATCGACAATGTTGTCGCGCTCGCCGTCTTCTGTGGTGCTCACAATGCCGACCGGCTTATTCAGCGCAATCAGCACCAGATCATCCGCTTCGCGCGGCTCAATCAACCGTCCGTTAACTTTGACCAGGTCGCCAGGCTTCACCTGATCGCCAATCGTGGCGCGCTTGCCATTGATAAAGACGTTGCCTTGTTCAATAAAGCGGTCCGCTTCGCGACGCGAGCAGATGCCGCTTTCACTGATGTATTTGTTTAATCGGGTTGATGAGTCGGGCAGCATAGATTCTCCTGTAAAAGCGAAATATACCCTACCTTGTGGGCGAGAAAAAACCTGGATTGTGTGATTCATTATCCAGAAGCTTCGTCGGGCTTGTGAACAGCATTCCGCTTACCTACATCATGCGCCATATCAGCGCGCCGGTATGGGGGCGATGCTAGAATTTCTGCTTCAATAATATTTTTAAAACAGGAAGAAAAGATGGAACTGCTGTTACTCAGTAACTCCACGCTGCCGGGGAAAGCCTGGCTGGAACACGCCCTGCCGCTGATTGCCGGTCAGGTCAAAGGCCGCCGTAAGGCGGTATTCATCCCCTTCGCTGGCGTGACGCAATCCTGGGATGATTACACGGCCAAAGTGGCTGCGGTTATGGCGCCCATGGCGGTCAGCGTAACCGGTATCCACAGCGTCGACGACCCTATCGCCGCCATTGAAAGCACCGAGATGGTGATCGTCGGCGGCGGGAACACCTTCCAGCTGTTGAAAGCGTGCCGCAGTCGCGGTCTGTTGGCGCCGATTGTCGATGTCGTCAAACGCGGGGCGCTGTATATCGGCTGGAGCGCAGGTTCAAACCTCGCCTGCCCGACCATTCGCACCACCAACGATATGCCGATTGTCGATCCGCAGGGATTTGATGCGCTGGGGCTGTTCCCGCTACAGATTAACCCGCACTTCACCAACGCGTTGCCGACCGGGCATCAGGGCGAAACCCGCGAACAGCGTATCCGCGAACTGCTGGTCGTGGCGCCGGAATTAACGGTGATTGGTTTGCCGGAAGGAAACTGGATCCAGGTCACCGATGGTCACGCGACGCTCGGCGGCCCGAACCCGACGCTGTTGTTCAAAGCGGGGGAAGAAGCGATAACCCTGCCTGCGGGCCACCGCTTCTGAGCCTGGGGGGCTAACGTTTCCCGGATAGCGGCGCATTGCGCCTTATCCGGGCTGCCTCAACGGGACGTCCAAACGCAAAACCCCGGTTAGCACAGCGCCGCCGGGGAATGGCTCAGTAGTCATCCCGTTCGTCGTCTTCATCCGGTTGCTCCATCACGCTGTAAGCCACCGAGCAGAACAGGCTGTTCAGGCGCTTCATATCCCCCAGCAGCGCCAGATGCAACGTACTGGTTTCGATACTCTGCACGTTCTGCTGATGCAGGCGGTCAACGTGCGCATGCGAGTAGCGGCGGTTAAGAATGCGGAACCGGTGTTTGCTGCGCCGCAGGCGACGGGCACTCGGCACATCGCTGGAGAAGAAGACCGACATCGCCAGCTGCAGATTGCTGAGCAGCAGATCGTACAGGGCGTCCAGCTCCTTTAACCCTTCCACCGAGAAGGCGCGACGCGCCGCCAGCGATTTATCGGCGATCTCGCTGCCCATCCGCTCGACGATATCGGAGGCCTGCTCGAGGTTTAACGACATCTCAATAATTTCCGCCCAGCGCCGGGACTCTTCTTCCGCCAGCTCATCCTTTGGCATTCGCGCCAGATAGAGCTTAATGGCGGTGTAGAGGACGTTGATATCGTCCGCCATGCGGCGCAGTTCTTTCTCCTGACGCGGTTCGCCATGCATCACCTTATGCAGGCTCTCCAGCATTTGCTCCATCGCGTCGCCAATGCGCAGCGTCTCGCGCGCGGCGTTGGCTAGCGCCAGCGCCGGGGTGTCCAGCGCCGACGGGTCAAGATGCTTGGGTTTGAGATGGTTATCCAGCTCGGGTTCATCGCGGATCATGCGCTGGCACAGCTTCGCCATCGGTCCGGCAAAAGGCACCATCGCGATGCAGCGCAGCAGGTTGTAAAAAACGTGGAAGTAGATAACCAGCTCAGACTCCGCCAACGGCAGCTTGTGCATCGCCGCGGCCAGCGGATGGACGAACGGCAGAATGATCAGGCTCCCCACCAGCTTAAACAGCAGGCTGCCCAGCGCCACCCGGCGCGCCGCCGCGTTCGCCGCGCTGTTGTTGAGCATCGCCAACAGCCCCGATCCCAGGTTGGCGCCAATCACCAGGCACAGCGCCACCGGGAAAGAGATCGCTCCCGCCGCGGTCAGCGTCGCGGTCAGCAGCACCGCCGCCAGGCTGGAGTAGCTAATGATCGCGAATACAGCGCCAATCAAGGCATCCAGCATGATATCCCCGGTCAGCGAGGCAAAAATCACCTGCACGCCGTTGGCCTGGGTAATGGGGTGGACGGCCTGCACAATCAGCTCCAGGGCCAACAGGATCAGCCCAAGGCCGATCCCCACACGCCCCAGCTGCCCGGCGCGGGTCTGCTTGCGGCCGAGGAAGAAAATCACCCCGATAAATATCAACAACGGCGACAGCCACGACAGGTCGAAGGTCAGTACCCTCGCCATCAGCGCCGTCCCGACGTCGGCGCCCAGCACCATCACCAGCGCCGGCGTGAGGCCCACTAAATCCTGGGCGACAAACGAGGTCACCAGCATGGTGGTGGCATTGCTGCTTTGCACCAGCGCAGTCACGCCAAGACCCGCGCAGAAGGCGAGCGGCTTTTTCTCTACGCTGCTACTGAGAACGGTACGTAGGCGAGCGCCATAGACGCGCATCACCCCGGTACGCACGATATGCGTGCCCCACACCAGCAGAGCGACCGCGGACAACAGGTGTAGCAGAGTTAACACGGAATCAGCTTCTCCTTATCGTTATAGGTGTTCCGACGTTCTGGAACCTATCTCAGTATAAGGGGTTAACCTCAATAAAGAGACAAGGCGCTCACAGAGCGCCTTGTTAGTTGTAAGGAAAGATAACGACTAGTCCGCATCATAGCCCAGATTAGGGGCTAACCAGCGCTCGACTTCCGCCGGGGTCATCCCTTTACGCCGCGCGTAGTCTTCGACCTGGTCGCGCTGGATCTGCGCCACGGCGAAGTACTTGCTGTCCGGATGGCTGAAATACCAGCCGGAAACCGATGCCCCCGGCCACATGGCGAACGATTCGGTAAGCTTCATGCCGGTATGGGCTTCGACGTCCAGCAACTGCCAGATGGTGCCTTTTTCAGTGTGCTCCGGACAGGCCGGATACCCCGGCGCCGGACGGATCCCCTGGTAATTCTCGCGAATAAGTTCCTCATTGCTGAGGTTCTCATTGGCCGCATACCCCCAGTAGACCTTGCGCACTTTCTCGTGCAGATACTCGGCGAAGGCTTCCGCCAGACGATCGGCGATGGCCTTGATCATGATCTTGTTATAGTCGTCATGCTGCGCTTCATAGGCCTCCGCCAGCGCGTCCTCTTCCAGGCCGCCGGTGACGGCGAAGGCGCCAATGTAGTCCGCTTTGCCGCTCAGCTTCGGCGCCACAAAGTCGGCGAGGCAGTAGTTGGCGAAGCCGACCTTCTCCGTCTGCTGGCGCAGGTGATGGCTCACCGTCAGCACGTGGGTGCGGGTTTCATCGCGATAGATTTCAATATCGTCGCCCACCCGGTTGGCCGGGAACAGGCCCACCACGCCGCGCGGGTTGAGGGTTTTCTCTGCGCTCAGTTTATCCAGCAGCTCGTTAGCGTCTTTGAACAGGCGCTGCGCCTCTTCCCCTACCACTTCATCTTCCAGAATGCGCGGATATTTACCCGCCAGCGACCAGGTCATAAAGAACGGCGTCCAGTCGATGTAATTGCGTAGCGTCTCGATACTGGCTTCCACCTCCTGAATCCCCAGGCGATGGGCCACCGGCGGCGTATAGCTCTCCCAGTCAAAGGCCAGATCGTTTTCCCGTGCGGCCGCCAGGGTCACCGGCGGGGTGCGCGGTTTTTTACGTCCATGCTGGATACGCACGGTTTCATACTCTTTGCGCGTGCGGGCGACAAACTCATCGCGCTGCGTATCCGAGAGCAGCGCAGCCACCACCCCGACGGTGCGCGAGGCGTTCTGTACGTAAACGGTCGGGCCGCTGTAGTTCTGCTCGATTTTCACCGCCGTATGCGCTTTCGAGGTGGTTGCGCCGCCAATAAGCAGCGGGATGGTAAAGCCCTGACGCTCCATCTCTTTCGCCACGTTAACCATCTCGTCGAGCGACGGGGTGATCAGCCCGGAAAGGCCGATGAGATCCGCGTTCACCTCTTTGGCGGTTTTGAGAATTTTATCCGCCGGGACCATCACGCCAAGATCGATGATTTCGTAGTTATTACACTGCAGCACCACGCCGACGATGTTTTTGCCGATGTCATGAACGTCGCCTTTTACCGTGGCAATCACCATTTTGCCGTTACTGGAGCCCTGTTCTTTACTGGCTTCGATAAACGGCTCAAGGTAGGCCACCGCCTGTTTCATGACGCGAGCGGATTTCACCACCTGCGGCAGGAACATTTTGCCTTCGCCGAACAGATCGCCGACCACGTTCATGCCGTCCATCAGCGGCCCTTCGATCACCTCAATCGGGCGGGCAGCCTGCTGACGCGCTTCTTCGGTGTCCTGTTCGATAAATTCGGTAATGCCCTTCACCAGCGAATATTCGAGGCGTTTTTTCACCTCCCAGCTGCGCCACTCCGCCTGCTGGGCATTGGCGCCGTCGTCAACTTTACTGCCGCGATATTTTTCCGCCAGTTCGAGCAATCTTTCGGTGCTGTCATCGCGGCGGTTGAGGATCACGTCCTCCACCGCGTCGCGCAGCTCGCCCGGCAGGTCATCATAGATGGCCAGCTGACCGGCATTGACGATCCCCATATCCATGCCGTTGCGGATCGCATAGTAGAGGAATACGGCGTGGATCGCCTCACGAACCGGGTCATTGCCGCGGAAAGAGAAGGAGACGTTGGAGACCCCGCCGGAGATCAGCGCATGCGGCAGCTCGCGTTTGATGTCTTCGCAGGCGCCGATAAAGTCCTGGGCATAGTTATTGTGTTCTTCGATACCGGTCGCCACCGCAAAGATATTCGGGTCAAAGATAATATCTTCTGGCGGGAAGCCGACCTCTTCGGTGAGGATTTTGTAGGCGCGACGGCAAATCTCAATTTTACGTTCGCGGGTATCAGCCTGGCCCACTTCGTCAAAGGCCATCACCACTACCGCAGCGCCGTAGCGGCGAACCAGTTTCGCATGGTGGATAAAGGGTTCGACGCCCTCTTTCATCGAAATCGAGTTAACGATGCCTTTGCCCTGAATGCATTTCAGGCCTTTCTCAATAACTTCCCACTTGGAGGAGTCGATCATGATCGGCACGCGGGCAATGTCCGGCTCGCCGGCAATCAGGTTGAGGAAGCGCACCATCGCCGCTTCTGCGTCGAGCATCCCCTCGTCCATGTTGATATCGATAATCTGCGCGCCGCTTTCCACCTGCTGACGCGCGACGTCCAGCGCTTCGCTGTACTTCTCTTCTTTGATTAAGCGTTTAAATTTCGCCGAGCCGGTAACGTTGGTACGTTCGCCGACGTTAACGAACAGGCTGTCATCGCCGATATTGAGCGGCTCCAGGCCGGCGAGGCGGCAGGCCACCGCGATTTCCGGCAGCTGGCGCGGCGGCAGGCCCGCTACCGCCCGGCTCATGGCGGCGATATGCTCCGGGGTCGTACCGCAGCAGCCGCCGACGATATTAAGGAAACCGGCTTCCGCCCATTCGCGGATCTGCGCCGCCATGGTATCGGCATCCAGATCGTATTCGCCGAAGGCGTTGGGCAGGCCGGCGTTCGGGTGCGCGGTGACGTAGCATTCAGCGATGCGCGACAGCTCCTGGACGTACTGGCGCAGTTCGTCCGGCCCGAGGGCGCAGTTCAGACCAAACGATAAGGCTTCGGCGTGGCGCAACGAGTTATAGAAAGCTTCGGTGGTCTGCCCGGAAAGCGTGCGGCCGGAGGCATCGGTAATGGTGCCGGAGATCATCAGCGGCAGGTCAACGCCCAGCGCCTCCAGCTCCTCTTTTACCGCATAGATGGCCGCTTTGGCATTCAGGGTATCAAATACCGTTTCAATCAGGATCAGATCCACGCCACCTTCCACCAGCGCCCGGGTGGATTCGCGATAGGCGGCCACCAGCTGGTCAAAGGTAATATTACGGAACGCCGGATCGTTCACATCAGGCGAAATAGAGGCGGTGCGGTTAGTTGGGCCAAGCACGCCGGCGACGTAGCGCGGTTTTTCCGGCGTGCGGGCCGTCCAGGCGTCGGCGCTGGCGCGGGCCAGCTTCGCCGCCGCAAAGTTGATCTCTGCCGACAGGGATTCCATCTGGTAATCCGCCATCGCGATGGTTGTCGAGTTAAAGGTGTTGGTCTCAATGATATCCGCGCCGGCCTCGAAGTAGGCGTCGTGGATCTCGCGGATCACCTCGGGCTTGCTGAGCACCAGCAGGTCGTTGTTGCCTTTCAGGTCGCACGGCCAGTCAGCAAAGCGCTCACCGCGAAAGTCCTGCTCACTCAGACGATAGCCCTGGATCATGGTGCCCATGCCCCCATCCAGAACCAGAATACGTTCTTTTAACTGCTGATGCAGTTGCTCAACTTTGCTGCTCACACTTGCTCCCGACAACGCTCAACTCAGGCCAAATAGCCAACAAACCATACTGGCATAAACCACCGGAGCGGAAAAGACGACAACGGGCAATATGAGACATGTTCAGCTTCACTCCTCCGATGAGTCCGGTTGTGATTGCATTATTGCCAAATAAAACGAAAATTATTTCCACGATACAGAAAAAGGAGTCCGCGATGGCCACTACCCCCGTTCCCGCGAAACGCGGCAGAAAACCCGCGGCTGCCACCGCCCAGCAGGCTGGCGGTCAGGTTCAGTCGCTGACCCGCGGCCTGAAATTGCTCGAATGGATTGCCGAATCCCACAGCAGCGTCGCACTGACCGAGCTGGCGCAGCAAGCGGGTCTGCCTAACTCAACCACTCACCGCCTGCTGACCACCATGCAACAGCTGGGTTTCGTCCGCCAGGTCGGCGAGCTGGGCCACTGGGCCGTCGGCGCGCATGCCTTCGTGGTCGGCAGCAGCTTTCTGCAAAGCCGCAATCTGCTGGCGATTGTCCACCCGATCCTGCGCCAGCTGATGGAAGATTCCGGTGAAACGGTGAATCTGGCAGTGCTTGACCAGAGCGACCACCAGGCGATCATTATCGACCAGGTGCAGTGCACCCAGCTGATGCGGATGTCAGCGCCGATCGGCGGAAAACTGCCGATGCACGCCTCCGGCGCCGGGAAGGCGTTCCTCTCGCAGCTGAGCGAAGAGCAGGTTACCAGCCTCCTGCACCGTAAAGGGCTACATGCCTATACGCATGCCACGCTGGTCTCGCCGCTGCATCTGAAGGAAGATTTAGCGCAGACCCGCAAGCGGGGCTACTCGTTCGATGACGAGGAGCACGCGCTCGGCCTCCGCTGCGTCGCCGCCTGCATTTATGATGAACACCGCGAACCGTTCGCGGCAATCTCCATCTCCGGCCCCATCTCACGCATGACCGATGACCGGGTGACCGAGCTGGGCGCGCTGGTGATCAAAGCGGCGAAGGAAGTGACGCTGGCATACGGCGGGGTTAAATAAAAAAATGCCCCACCGGGGCATTTTAAGTAGGCCTGATAAGCGTAGCGCCATCAGGCAGATCGGCGCACCTTGCCGGATGGCGGCGTAAACGCCTTATCCGGCCTACTGTCGGCGCCATAGCGCACGCTAAAACGCTGCTTGCGCCGGTAGGCGTAGACATCTTCCACATGGCCGTTTTTAATCCGCGTCTGCAGTTCGCGCCAGTAGTCGGCGCGCAGCAGGTCGGCATGCATCTCCTCAAACAGCGGCCCAATGCGCGGGTCGGCACACAGCCAGTGGCGGAACTCCTCCGGGAACACATCCCCCGGCGAGACGCTGTACCACGGCTCGCTGGCCAGTTCATCCTCGGGATAGCGCGGCGGTGGGATCTGGCGAAAATTCACTTCCGTCATATAGCAGATTTCGTCATAGTCGTAGAACACCACCCGGCCGTGGCGGGTGACGCCGAAGTTTTTAAACAGCATATCACCGGGAAAGATGTTGGCGGCGGCCAGCTGGCGGATAGCATTCCCATACTCTTCTACCGCATCGCGTAGCGCCTGGCCGTTAACCTGCTCCAGCCACAGGTTGAGCGGCACCATTCGCCGTTCAATATACAGATGACTGATGACAATCCGGTCGCCGAGGTCGGTCAGTTTGTTCCCCGCCTCCGCCTGCAGCAGCGCCAGCAGCGCCGGCGCGATTTGTCGTTTCTCCAGCACGAAATTTTCAAACTCCTGCGTGTCCGCCATCCGCCCGACGCGGTCATGCTCCTTTACCAGCTGATAGCAGGCGCGCACGTGGGCGGCGGTCATCTCTTTCTGCGGCGCGAAGCGGTCTTTGATCACCTTAAACACCCGGTCAAACCCCGGCAGGGTAAACACCAGCATCACCATCCCGCGAATGCCCGGCGCCTCAATAAACTGCTCATCGCAGCGAGCGATGTAGTGCAGATATTCACGATAGCTTTCGGTTTTAGCGTGCTTCTGGCAGCCAATCGCCATATACAGCTCGGCCGTGGTTTTCCCCGGCAGGATCTCGCGCAGCCATTCCACCAGGGCGCCGGGCAGTGGCGCATAAACCATAAAATAGGAACGCGCGAAGCCAAACACGATGCTCGCTTCGGCATGGGTGGTCAGGCAGGTATCGACAAACAACTCGCCCTCGTCGCTGCGATGGATCGGCAGCAAAAAGGGCAGCGTGGTCATCGGCATCACCAGTTTGCCCACCAGCCAGGCGGCTTTATTACGATAGAACAGCTCATTGGCGACCTGCAGATGACAGGTGGCGAGCAGTTCCTCCCCCAGCGCCTCCTGCAGACTGGCAATGATATAGCCGATATCCCGCGCTTTATTTTGCCACGGCAGCCGCAGCGGCAGATCGGACAGCACTTTACCCAGCAGGTGCGGCCAGCCGCGATCGGCAAAAAAATCTTTCGCCAGCGGTCGCGGAAGGGTGCGAAAAGGACGCTCGGGCTGCGAGCTGAAAATAAAGAGCCGCTCGGGGGTCAGCGAGCGGTGGTCAAACAGGCGGCAGTAGACCGAATTGAAAAAGCTCTCGGCAATTTCAAAACGAGGGTAATCCGGCAGCAAACGGGTGTAGTGGGCTTTCACCCGCAGCAAAAAGTCGGCATCCGTGCTCTTTCCTTCCGTGATGCAGCGCAGCTGCTCCACCACCAGACCCACATGGTGGTCATAGAGGTGGATCCGCTGTTTCATCGCCTGCTGCACCGCATGCCAGTCGGCCTGTTCAAAGCGCTGCTGCGCGCCGGAAGTCACTTCGAGAAAACGCCCATACTGAGCGTCAAATCCCTGCAATATCGTTTGGGCAATCAGTAATTCCAGACCACGCGTCATCGAACTCCCCCATCCGGCACCACGTCAGGCCGGATGGCGCGCTCGCTTATCCGGCCTGGATCCCTTCACAGGCCCGGTTAGCGTCGTGCCACCGGGCATGGCTCAAAACTGATCTTCTTCGGTCGAGCCGGTCAGCGCCGTCACCGACGAGGCACCGCCCTGGATAATGGTGGTGACCTTGTCGAAGTAGCCGGTACCCACCTCCTGCTGATGCGAGACGAAGGTATAGCCTTCCGGCCCGGCGGCGAATTCCGGCTGCTGCACTTTTTCAACATAATGGCGCATCCCCTCACCCTGAGCGTAAGCATGGGCGAGGTCGAACATGTTGAACCACATGCTGTGGATCCCGGCGAGGGTAATAAACTGGTACTTGTATCCCATGTCCGACAGCTGCTGCTGGAAGCTGGCGATGGTTTTATCATCGAGATTTTTCTTCCAGTTAAACGACGGCGAGCAGTTATAGGCCAGCAGTTTGCCCGGGAAACGCGCATGAATGGCTTCAGCAAAGCGACGCGCCTGCTCAAGATCCGGTTTCGACGTTTCACACCACACCAGGTCCGCATACGGCGCATAGGCCAGCCCGCGGCTGATCGCCTGCTCGATCCCGGCGTGGGTGCGGAAGAACCCTTCGCTGGTGCGATCCCCGGTAATAAACTCACGATCGTACGGATCGCAGTCTGAGGTAATTAAATCGGCAGCGTCAGCATCGGTACGGGCGATCACCAGCGTCGGGACCCCCATCACGTCAGCCGCCAGACGCGCCGCCACCAGTTTCTGTATCGCTTCCTGGGTCGGGACCAGCACTTTACCGCCCATATGACCGCACTTCTTCACCGACGCCAGCTGATCTTCGAAGTGAACAGCCGCTGCACCGGCTTCAATCATCGATTTCATCAGCTCGAAGGCATTAAGGACGCCGCCAAAACCGGCTTCCGCATCCGCCACGATCGGCAGGAAATAGTCGATAAAGCGCGGATCGTTCGGCTCAATCCCGGCTGACCACTGGATCTGATCGGCGCGGCGGAAGGTATTGTTGATCCGATCCACCACCGCCGGTACCGAGTTGGCCGGGTACAGCGATTGATCCGGGTACATGCTGGACGCCAGGTTAGCATCCGCCGCCACCTGCCAGCCGGAGAGATAAATGGCTTCGATGCCGGCCTTCGCCTGCTGCAAGGCCTGGCCGCCGGTCAGCGCGCCAAGGCTGTTGATGTACCCTTTCTTTGCTTCACCGTGCAGCAGACGCCACATTTTCGCCGCGCCAAGCTGCGCCAGCGTGCATTCCGGGTTCACCGAGCCGCGTAATTTCACCACCTCTTCCGCGCTGTACGGGCGGGTAATCCCTTCCCAGCGCGGGTTCGTCCACTCTTTGTTTAATTCTTCGATTTGTTGGGTACGGGTTTTCATGTGCAGATGCTCCATATAATTTCCTGGCTCTCCAGGCTCATTGGTGAAGGACTAAATGGCGAACCACACCATCTGGCGATTAGGCCAGCAGGCGGTAGCCCGGTAATGTCAGAAAATCAATCAGTTCGTCGGAGGTGGTAATCTGCTCCATCAGCCGCGCCGCATCGTCAAAGCGGCCATGGCTGAAGCGGTGCTCTCCCAGCTCTTCCTGAATCACCATCAGCTCTTCCGCCAGCCACTGGCGGAACAGCGCTTTTGTGACCGGCGTGCCGTCGTTCAGGGTTTTCTGATGATGGATCCACTGCCAGATAGAGGTGCGCGAGATCTCGGCTGTCGCGGCGTCTTCCATCAGGCCATAAATCGGTACGCAGCCGTTGCCGGAGATCCAGGCTTCGATGTACTGCACCGCCACGCGAATGTTGGCGCGCATCCCGGCTTCCGTGCGCTCGCCCTCGCAGGGGGCCAGCAGCTGTTCGGCGGTAATGGGCGCGTCCTCGCTACGGGTCACCGAGAGCTGATTCGGCTTGTCGCCGAGCACGCGGTTAAACACCGCCATGGCGGTATCCGCCAGCCCAGGATGGGCGATCCAAGTGCCATCGTGACCGTTGTTCGCCTCCAGCTCTTTGTCGGCGGTGACTTTATTCAGCACCTGACGGTTACGCTCGACATCTTTGCTCGGGATAAAGGCCGCCATCCCGCCCATCGCAAACGCCCCGCGCTTGTGGCAGGTCTTAATCAACAACCGTGAGTAGGCGCTAAGGAAGGGTTTATCCATCGTCACCACCTGGCGGTCCGGCAGTACGCGGTCCGGATGGTTTTTCAGCGTCTTGATATAGCTGAAGATATAGTCCCAGCGGCCGCAATTCAGGCCGACAATATGGTCGCGAAGCGCATGCAGGATCTCATCCATCTGGAATACCGCCGGCAGTGTTTCAATCAGCAGCGTGGCCTTGATGGTGCCGCGCGGCAAATCAAAGCGATCTTCAGTAAAGCTGAAGACATCGTTCCACCATGCCGCCTCTTGCCAGGCCTGGGTTTTTGGCAGATAGAAGTAGGGACCACTTCCTTTCGCCAGCAGCGCCTGGTAGTTATGAAAGAAATAGAGCGCAAAATCGAAAAGACTGCCGGGGATGGCCTCATTACGCCAGGTCACATGCTTTTCCGGCAGGTGCAGACCGCGCACACGGCATACCAGCACAGCGGGATTGGGCTGCAGTTGATAGATTTTGCCAGCCTCATTGGTGTAGCTGATGGTCCCGTTCACGGCATCGCGTAGGTTGATTTGACCATCAATGACTTTACGCCAGTCAGGCGCCAGCGAATCCTCAAAGTCCGCCATAAAGACTTTTACGTTAGCGTTCAACGCGTTAATGACCATCTTGCGCTCGACGGGGCCGGTAATTTCAACGCGGCGATCCTGTAAATCCGCCGGGATACCACGAATGGTCCAGTCGCTATTTCTAATGGAAGCAGTTTCCGAAATAAAATCCGGCAGCTGTCCATCGTCAATAGCCTGCTGCTGCTGCAGACGCGCGGCCAGCAGTTTATTGCGCGCCGGCGTAAAGCGGCTCACCAGTTCCGTCAGAAATTCTACCGCCTCAGGCGTTAAGATCTGCTTCTCCTGCTCGCCATAGGGCTGACTAAAGGCCAGTTCATCGGTGATTGTCGCCTGCTGCGTCATTGTGCTGCTCCTCTTGGTTGATCCGCTGGAAGCGAGCGAAAGATCGTTGTGCAGTTTTCGCTCAGCACAATTAAGACTACTCAATTAATTTTCAAAATCAAAAACAATTTCCATTTTAATTTTAAAATGGCATTAACATATTGATAACAATGAAATTAAAGTTATCATCAGCTGTGAGGTAAATTTCGGAAATAAAAAAGGCACCCGAAGGTGCCAGAGGCAAAGTGCTGAAACGCTTTAGGATCGTTTCGTGCGGAGTATTACTCCAGTGTTGGATTCATATGCCGCAGATCGTATGGTGTAATCTGGTAGACGTAATAGTTCAGCCAGTTAGCGAACAGCAGATTACCGTGGCTGCGCCAGGTAGCGCGCGGTTTGTTCTGCGGGTCGTTTTGCGGAAAATAGTTGTGGGGAACCTCAGGGTTCAAACCGGCTTCCACATCGCGGAAATATTCACTTGCCAGGGTATTGGCATCGTACTCGGGGTGGCCGGTGACAAAGGCGATACGCTTATCTTTACTGGCGAACAGATACGCATCGCCCTCTTCTGTCTCCGCGAGGATCTCGAGATCGGTATAGTCACGGATAAGCCCTGCCGGAAAGTCAGCATAGCGTGAGTGTGGGGCGAGGAAAGAGTCGTCGAAACCGCGGGTCAGTAAGGCGTGTGGGTGTAGAATATGGTGTTCATAGACGCCAGAAATCTTTTCGGCGCGGGTTTGCTTGGGAATGCCGTACAGAATATTCAGCGCGGCCTGCACCGCCCAACAGACGAACAGCGTCGAAGTGACGTGATCCTTGGCCCACTCCAGCACCTGTTTGATCTGCGGCCAGTAAGCGACATCATTAAATTCAACCAGGCCTAAAGGAGCGCCGGTGACGATCAGGCCGTCAAAGTTCTGATCGCAGATCTCATCGAAATTGCAGTAAAAATTATTCAGATGCTCCGCCGGCGTATTACGTGACTCACGCGCATCGATGCGTAATAACTGGATGTCCACCTGCAGCGGAGAGTTCGACAGCAGACGCAGGAACTGATTCTCCGTCTCGATTTTCTTCGGCATCAGGTTGAGGATTAACACCTTCAGGGGGCGGATTTCCTGAGTTGTTGCACGCGTTGTCGTCATTACAAAGACGTTTTCATTGCGCAAGAAATTGACGGCTGGTAGCTCGTCCTGCACCCGAATTGGCATAACTCTATTACCTCATAGCATACGTATAAACGTTTAGACATCCAGATAGCTGAAGATAACCAGGAATCGGGTGAATGTCGAGTCTGCATGTTCACGGTGAGAAAATTTCACGGCGCGCATTGAGTTAGAATATAAGAATGAAGAAAAGGAGAAAATATGGTTATTAGCATCCGCCGTTCCCGGCCTGATGAAGGGGATAAACTGATTGCGATCTGGTGTCGGTCGGTCGACGCCACCCACGACTTTCTGTCAAAAGCGTATCGAAAGGAGCTGGAGGAGATGGTACGCGCATTTTTACCGGAGGCTCCGCTGTGGGTGGCGGTTAACACGGAGGACCAGCCGATCGCCTTTATGCTACTGACCGGAGATCATATGGATGCGCTGTTCGTCGATCCAGATGTCCGCGGCTGCGGCGTGGGGAGATTGCTGATTGAGCATGCGCTGTCGTTAACGCCGAAGCTGACGACCAACGTAAATGAGCAGAATGAACAAGCGGTCGGGTTTTATCAGAGAATGGGTTTTAGGGTGACAGGGCGGTCTGAAACGGACGATCTGGGGCAACCGTATCCGTTATTGAATTTGATACATGAGCAGCAGGCTGAAGCAGACTAAGATTGACGTCGCAACTGCTAACCCTTGGACAGGAGCCTCCCCCGGAGGCGGTGCTGCGCACCTTGTCCGGGCTACGGATCGTGTAGCCCCGGTAAGCGCAGCGCCACCGGGGAGGCATGCCGGCACCCTTCCCGGATGGCACAAACGCAAAAAAGCCCAGTCTTTCGACTGGGCTTTCTGCTTTATTTGATGCCTGGCAGTTCCCTACTCTCACATGGGGAGACCCCACACTACCATCGGCGCTACGGCGTTTCACTTCTGAGTTCGGCATGGGGTCAGGTGG